>NZ_JACAFQ010000014.1 GCF_015354575.1 Pseudomonas sp. UFMG81 | reverse complement strand
TAGCTATGTTCGGAAGAGATAACCGCTGAAAGCATCTAAGCGGGAAACTTGCCTCAAGATGAGATCTCACTGGGATCTTGAATCCCCTAAAGGGCCGTCGAAGACTACGACGTTGATAGGTTGGGTGTGTAAGCGCTGTGAGGCGTTGAGCTAACCAATACTAATTGCCCGTGAGGCTTGACCATATAACACCCAAGCAATTTGCAACTGCAGATTGTGGTGGTGAAGACGAAAGACCCGAAAGTTCGCAACTTCACAANNTCACATATCCGAATTGGCTGGGTTGTCTGCAAAGACAAACCGGCAACCGAATTTCTTGACGACCATAGAGCATTGGAACCACCTGATCCCATCCCGAACTCAGCAGTGAAACGATGCATCGCCGATGGTAGTGTGGGGTTTCCCCATGTGAGAGTAGGTCATCGTCAAGATTCATTTCGCAAAACCCCTATCTGCACATGCAGGTAGGGGTTTTGTCTTTGTGCGGTAAAAAATCCTGCCTTCCCGTAGGCGCCGGCTTGCCGGCGAACACCGGCAAAGCCGGTGCCATCCAGTTGACCCAGTGTTATGGTTCCCCACCAGAACCACCCGCCTTCCAGAGAGCGCCCAATGGCCCAAACGACCTCACTGCACCCAGGTTTCATGATCGTCCAGGGTAACCGCCTGGATGACCTGCGCAACCTGGTGGTCAGCGTGATGCGTCGCTTCCCTTTGGCCCCACTGGAAAACGAAATCGCCCTGGTGCAAAGCAACGGCATCGCCCAGTGGCTGAAATTGGCACTGGCCGAAGATCCGCAAGACGATGACCAGGGCGGTTGTGGCATTGCCGCCGCCATCGATGTGCAACTACCCGGTAGTTTCATGTGGCAGCTGTACCGCCGAGTGTTGGGCCGCGATGAAATTCCCGAAGTGTCACTGCTGGACAAGGCCCCGCTGACCTGGCGCCTGATGCGCCTGTTGCCAGAAGTAATCGAACGCCCGCACTTCGAGCCGCTGCGCCGCTTCCTCACCGATGACAGCGATCTGCGCAAACGCTACCAGCTGGCCGAGCGCCTGGCCGACCTGTTCGACCAGTACCAGGTCTACCGCGCCGACTGGCTCAAGGACTGGGCAAACGGCGAGCACGTGCTCAACACGGCCCGTGGCGAGCGCAAGCCGCTCGCTGCCGGCAACCGCTGGCAAGCCGAACTGTGGCGAATCCTGCTCGAAGACGTAGGCGAGGAGGGCATGGCCCAGAGCCGCGCCGGCGTGCACCAGCGTTTCATCGAGCGCATCAACAGCCTGGAACAAGCGCCCGCCGGTCTGCCCGCACGCCTGATCGTGTTCGGCATCTCGTCGTTGCCCGCCCAGATACTCGAAGCCATGGCCGGCCTTGCACGTTTCAGCCAGGTACTGCTGTGCGTGCACAACCCCTGCCGCCACCACTGGGGCGACATCGTTGCCGACAAGGATTTGTTGCGCCACCAGTACAAACGCCAGCAGCGCAAGCAAGGCATGCCGATGCAGCTCGACGACGAACTGCTGCACCAGCACGCTCACCCGCTGCTCGCCGCCTGGGGCAAGCAGGGCCGCGACTACATCAACCTGCTCGACAGCTACGATGACCCCGGCAGCTATCAGTCCGTCTTCAGCGAAGGCCGCATCGACCTGTTCAGCGACGGCAACCCCAAGACCCTGCTCAACCAACTGCAGGACGACATCCTCGAGCTGCGCCCCCTGGCCGAAACCCGTGACCAGTGGCCCGCCGTGGACCCTGCAAAGGACCGCTCCGTACGCTTCCACGTGGCCCACAGCCCGCAGCGCGAAGTGGAGATCCTGCACGACCAGCTGCTGGCTCGCTTCAGCGCCGACCCGACCCTGCGCCCGCGCGACATCATCGTCATGCTCCCGGCCATCGACACCTACGCCCCGCACATCCGCGCCGTATTCGGCCAGCTCGAGCGCAACGACCCACGCTACATCCCCTTCACCCTGACTGACCAAGGCCAGCGTGGTCGCGACCCTTTGCTGATCGCCCTGGAGCATCTGCTCAAGCTGCCCGACAGCCGTTTCGCCGTGAGCGAAGTGCTCGACTTGCTGGATGTTCCGGCGGTGCGTGCCCGTTTCGCGATCCAGGAAAGCGACCTGCCCACCCTGCACCGCTGGATCGAAGGCGCCGGCATTCGCTGGGGCCTCAGCGCCGAGCAACGCGCCACGCTTGGCTTACCCGAAGGCTTGGAGCAGAACAGTTGGCGCTTCGGCCTACGTCGCATGTTGCTGGGCTACGCGGTGGGCGTGGGTGAAGGCTGCGACGGCATCGAACCCTATGACGAGATCGGCGGGCTCGACGCCGCATTGATCGGCCCCTTGGTGGCCTTGCTCGATGCCCTCGACATCGCTTGCCAAGCGTTGTCACAACCGGCCACCGCCAGCGAATGGGGCGAGCGCCTGCATGCCCTACTGCAGATCTTCTTCCTCGCTGAAAACGAGCACGATGAACTGCTGCTGGTGCAGCTCCAGGACCTGCGCGACACCTGGCTGGAAACTTGCGAAGCGGTCGGCCTGCAGGACCTGCTGCCGCTCACCGTAGTCCGCGAGGCCTGGCTGTCGGGCCTGGACCAGGGCAAGTTGTCGCAACGCTTCCTCGCCGGCTCAGTGAACTTCTGCACCCTGATGCCCATGCGCGCCATCCCGTTCCGCGTGGTCTGCCTGCTGGGCATGAACGACGGTGACTACCCACGTGCCCAGCAGCCGCTGGACTTCGACCTGATGGCCAGCGACTACCGCCCGGGCGATCGCTCGCGCCGTGAGGACGACCGCTACCTGTTGCTCGAAGCGCTGCTGTCGGCGCGTGACCAGCTGTATGTCAGCTGGGTCGGGCGCAGCATCCGCGACAATAGCGAGCGCCCGGCCTCGGTGCTGATCGGGCAATTGCGCGATCACCTGGCCGCCGGTTGGCAGCTGACCGGCGCCAAGCCTGCGCAGCAGGACGACCCAGGCCAGCAGCTGCTGCATGCGCTGACCCAGGAGCACCCGCTGCAACCGTTCAGCCAACGCTACTTCCAGAAAGGCAGCCCACTGTTCAGCTTTGCCCATGAGTGGCTGGTACTGCACCAAGCCCCCACCGACCAGTACACTCAGCACGCCCAGTTGTTGCCCTACAGCAGCGATGAGCCATTGAGCCTGGTGCAGTTGCAGGACTTCCTGCGCCACCCGGTCAGGCACTTCTTCAGCCAACGTCTGAAGGTGTTCTTTGAGGCCCTGGAAGCGCCAACCCCGGATGAAGAACCCTTCGCCCTCGACGCCTTGCAGCGTTACGGCCTGAGCGAGAGTTTGCTGGGCGCAGCGCTGGCCGCCCCCGATAACCCCGAGCAGGCTTTGCAAGCCCAGGCCCGGCGCCTGCAAGCCTGTGGCTTGTTACCGTTGGCCGGGTTTGGCGAGGCGTTGCAGGCCGAGCTGATCCAGCCCCTGCCCGACCTGTTGCAGCGCCATCGCCAGTTGCTGGAGCGCTGGCCGGTGCTGGTCGAGGGCGCTCTGCCGATCCAATTCCAGCACGGCGTGCACCGTCTCGAGGGGTGGCTGGGCCGCGTCCACCAGGCCGACGACCAGAGCCTGCTGAGCATCACCACCGTGCCCAATACCCTCAGTGCCGGGCGCAACAGCCTGAAGTGGCACCGGCTGATCCCGGCCTGGGTCATGCACCTGGCCGCCTGCGCCACGGGCTACCCGTTGCACAGCGCACTGGTGGCCAGCGACATCACCTTGCTCCTGGCACCGTTGCCACAAGACCTGGCGGCCGAACGGCTGGGCGAACTGCTGGTAGCACGCCAGGCGGGTATGAACGCACCGCTACCGGTCGCCGCCAAGACCGCCTTCGCCTGGCTAGCCCAGGAAGATCCGGACAAGGCACTCGCCGCTGCCATCCGCGCCTACGAAGGTGACGGCCAAATCAGCAACGGCGAGCGCAGCGAAAGCCTGGCCCTGGCCCGCCAGTACCGCGACTTCGCCGCACTGGCCATGGAGGAAACCTTCGAAGGCTGGTGCGAAGCCCTCTACCGTCCCCTGTTCGCTGCACCCTGGCAAACCCTGGGTAACCCGGAGAGCGCCCAATGACCCAAGCCCGCCCCCTGGCCCTGAGCTTCCCCCTGCACGGCAGCCAGCTGATCGAGGCCAGCGCCGGCACCGGCAAGACCTTCACCATCTCGGCCCTGTACCTGCGCCTGATCCTCGGCCACGGCGGCGAGCAGGGCTTTGCCCGCGAGCTGCTGCCGCCACAGATCCTCGTGGTGACCTTCACCGACGCTGCCACCAAGGAGCTGCGCGAACGCATCCGCGCACGCCTGGCCGAGGCCGCGCGGTTCTTCCGTGGCGAGCTGGAAGATGCCGACCCGCTGCTGCTTCTACTGCGTGACGACTATCCACAGGAAGATTGGCCACGCTGTGCCAGCCGCCTGGAAATCGCCGTGCAATGGATGGACGAGGCCGCGGTTTCGACCATTCACGGCTGGTGCCAGCGCATGCTGCGTGAGCACGCCTTCGACAGTGGCAGCCTGTTCACCCAGAGCCTCGAGACCGACCACAGCGAGTTGCTCGGCCAGGTCATGCGCGACTACTGGCGGCGCTTCTGCTATGGCATGCGCGGCGAGTCGCTGGCCTGGGTGCGGGGCAACTGGGGCAGCCCCGACCAGTTGCTGCCCCGCATCCGCCCCTTGTTCGGCCGCGTGCGCAGCGAGCAGGACGACGAAGACCCGCAACAGCTCATCGAGGCGACCCTGCGCCAGCGCAGTGAGCAGCTGTGCCAGCTCAAGGCGCCGTGGGGTGCCTGGGCCGACGAGTTGCAGCAGATCTGCCGCGACGCCGTGGCCGCCAAGCAGGCCGACGGCCGCAAGCTTCAGGCGCGCTATTTCGAACCCTGGTTCGACAAGCTCAAGACCTGGGCCGCTGACGAGCAAGCGATGGACCTCGACCTGGGCACCGGCTTCACCCGCCTGACCCCCGCCGGCATGGCCGAGGCGTGGAAGGTCGGCGAACCACCGGAGCACCCGGCCCTGCGCGCCATGCAAACCCTGCGCGGACAATTGCAGGGGCTCGCCAGCCCCGATGTGCGTGTGCTGGAGCATGCCGCCGCCTGGGTCTCGGCTCGCTTCGAAGTGGAGAAGCGCCGCCGCGCCGAAATGGGCTTCGACGACATGCTGTTGCGCTTGCAGCATGCCCTGGCCAGCGAATCCGGCGAGCGCCTGGCCGGGCTGATCCGCGAGCAGTTCCCGGTGGCACTGATCGACGAGTTCCAGGACACCGACCCTGTGCAGTACGGGATCTTCGAACGCATCTACCGCATCACCGAGAACAACCCGCAAACCGGCCTGTTCATGATCGGCGACCCCAAGCAGGCCATCTACGCCTTCCGCGGCGCCGACATCTTCACCTACCTGGCGGCGCGCCGCGCGACTGCTGGGCGCCTGCACAGCCTGGACACCAACTACCGCTCCAGCCAGGCCATGGTCGCGGCGGTGAACCGCGTGTTCCTCCAGGCCGAAGCGCGTGCTGAAGGCCGCGGCGCCTTCCTGTTCCGCAGCCATGGCGACAACCCCTTGCCCTTCGTCGAGGTCCGCGCCAAGGGCCGTAGCGAACAGCTGCTGATCGACGGCCAACCCAGCGCGGCGTTGCACTGCTGGCAACTGGAAAGCGACGACCCCGTCTCCAACACCTTGTATCGCCAGCGCCTGGCCGCCAGTTGCGCCAGCCATATCGTGGCGCTGCTCAATGGCGGCCAACAGGGCGTCAGTGGCTTCGCCGGTGGCAACGGCGCACTGCGCCCGTGCCTGCCGTCCGATATCGCCATCCTCGTGCGCGACGGCCGCGAAGCGCAGTTGGTGCGCACCGAACTGGCCGCGCGCGGGGTGCGCAGCGTCTACCTCTCGGACAAGGACTCGGTGTTCGCCGCCCAGGAGGCCCATGACCTGCTAGCCTGGCTCAAGGCCTGCGCCGAGCCCGACTCCGAGCGCATGCTCAAGGCCGCCCTGGCCAGCCTGACCCTCGACCTGCCACTGCTCGACCTGGAGCGGCTGAACCAGGACGAGCGGGTCTGGGAAGACTGGGTCATGCGCTTTCGCCGTTACCGTGACATCTGGCAGCGCCAGGGCGTGTTGCCGATGCTGCGGCGCCTGCTGCACGACTTCCAGCTGCCGCGCAGCCTGATGGCGCGCAGCGACGGCGAGCGGGTACTGACCAACCTGCTGCACCTGGCCGAGCTGCTGCAACAGGCGGCCGGCGAGCTGGACGGCGAGCAGGCATTGATCCGCCACCTGGCCGAGCACCTGGCCAACGCCGGGCAGGCGGGCGAGGAGCAGATCCTGCGCCTGGAAAGCGACGAACAATTGGTCAAGGTGGTGACTATCCACAAGTCCAAAGGCTTGGAATACCCGCTGGTTTACCTGCCGTTCATCTGCACCAGCAAACCCGTGGACGGTTCGCGCCTGCCGCTGTCCTGGCATGACGACGATGGCCTGGCGCACCTCACCCTCACCCCCGATACGCAGCAGATCGAGCGTGCCGACGACGAACGCCTGGCCGAAGACCTGCGCCTGCTCTACGTCGCCCTGACCCGCGCCCAGCATGCTTGCTGGCTCGGCGTTGCCGACCTCAAGCGCGGCACCCAGCGCAACACGCAACTGCACCGCTCGGCGCTGGGTTACCTGCTGGGTGGCGGCTTGCCGCTGGCGGCGTCCAGCCAACTCGGCGAATGGCTGCAAGCGCTTGGCGCAGGCAACCCGGCCATCGTCAGCGGGCCGCTGCCCGAGGCCGACGAACAGCGCTACCGCACACCGGCCAGCGACAGCGAGCTGCTGCCCGCACGCAAACCCCGTCGCGCTGCCGCCGAGCACTGGTGGATCGCGTCCTACAGCGCCCTGCGTGTCGGTGACCAGACGCTGATCGCCGATAGCTCCCTCGCCCAGCAACTGCTGGACGACGAAGTGCTGGACAGCCAGCTGCTGCGCGAAGTGCCGGCGCAGGCGGGCGATATCCACCGCTTCCCGCGCGGGCCCAACCCCGGGACCTTCCTTCACGGCTTGCTCGAATGGGCCGGCCACGAAGGCTTTGCCGAGATTAGCAAGCAACCCAAGGAAATCGAGCGCACGGTCGGCCGCCGTTGCAACCGTCGCGACTGGGCCGGCTGGATCCCCACGCTCAGCCAGTGGCTGCAACAGATGCTGGTGCAGCCCATGCCGCTGCAGGATGCCACCCTCACCCTGGCCGGCTTGAACCAGTACCAGATCGAGATGGAGTTCTGGTTCGCCAGCCACCAGGTCGACGCCCAGCGCCTCGACCAGCTGGTGGTCCGCCACACCCATGACGGCGCGCCGCGTCCCGCTGCCCAGCCAACCCAGCTCAATGGCATGTTCAAGGGTTTCATCGACCTGGCTTTCGAGCTGGACGGGCGCTACTACGTGGCCGACTACAAGTCCAACTGGCTGGGCCCCGACGCCCAGGCCTATGGCGCACTGGCCATGGAGCAGGCGATCCTCGACCACCGCTACGACCTGCAGTACGTGCTCTACCTGCTGGCCCTGCACCGCCAGTTGCGCGCGCGGCTGCCCGACTACGATTACGACCGCCATGTCGGCGGTGCCCTGTTCATTTTCCTGCGCGGCATCAGCTCGGCGGGCCACGGCCTGTATCACGCCCGGCCACCCCGGGCGCTGATCGAAGCGCTCGATGCGCTGTTCCGCGGTGAGCACGCCCCCGCGCAGCAGGACCTGTTTGCCGGAGCCGCGCCATGAGCCGCAGCCTTGACGATCTATTGCCCACCCCCTTGCAAGCCGAGCACCTGAGCGCCCTGGCGCCCCTGCGTGACAGCCACGACCTGCTGGCCCTGCTCGACCGCTGGGTGGAGCGCGGCTGGCTACGCGCGCTGGACCGAGCGTTTGTCAGCTTCCTCGAAGAGCGCGCCCCCGGCAGTGATTCGCTGGTGCTGCTGGCGGCGGCGCTGGCCAGCCACCAGCTGGGCCATGGCCATGTCTGCCTCGACCTGGCCCAGACCCTCGCCGAGCCGGACTTCGCCCTGTCGCTGCCACCAGAAGGCGATGCCTTGGCCGGGCCGCTGCTGCTGCCCTCGCAACTGCTGGCCAGCCTCGACCTGAACACCTGGCTGCAGCGCATTGGCCAAAGCCCTCTGGTAGCGGCCGGCGATAGCCCCGAACAGCGCTCGCGCCCCTTGGTGCTGAGCGCCGAACGCCTGTACCTGCGTCGCTACTGGGCTTACGAGCGGCGGATCGATAGCGCCCTGCACGAACGCCTGGCCCGCCAGCAAGCGCAGCAGGCCGACCTGCCGGCGCGCCTGGCGCAACTGTTCGAAGGCGGTGCCCCAGCAGGTGAAGTGGACTGGCAGAAGCTCGCCTGCGCGCTGGCCACCCGTGCCGGCTTCAGCGTGATCACCGGCGGCCCCGGCACCGGCAAGACCACCACGGTCGTGCGGTTGCTGGCCTTGCTGCAAGGCCCGGCGGTAGAGCAGGGCCGGCCCTTGCGTATCCGCCTGGCGGCGCCCACCGGCAAGGCCGCGGCACGGCTGACCGAATCCATCGGCCAGCAGGTCGAGCGGTTGCAGGTGGACGCCACGATCCGCGCGCAGATCCCCACCGACGTCAGCACCGTGCACCGCCTGCTCGGCAGCCGCCCTGGCTCGCGGCATTTCCGCCACAACGCTGGCAACCCGCTGCCGCTGGATGTGCTGGTGGTGGATGAAGCCTCGATGATCGACCTGGAGATGATGGCCAACCTGCTCGACGCGCTGCCTGCCAACGCGCGGCTGGTCTTGTTGGGCGACAAGGACCAGTTGGCCTCGGTGGAAGCCGGGGCCGTGCTGGGCGACCTGTGCCGCGATGCCGAAGACGGCTGCTACTGGCCGCAGACCCAGGCCTGGTTGGAGCAGGTAGGCGGCCAATCGCTGAGTAACGCCGGCCTGAAACCCGGAGACGGCCAGCGCAACCCGCTGGCTCAGCAGATCGTCATGCTGCGCCATTCGCGGCGTTTCGGCGAAGGCAGCGGCATCGGCCAGTTGGCAAGGCTGGTCAACCGCCAGCAGGCCCCGGAAGCCCGCGAACTGTTGAACAGCAAACCCGACGACGTGTTCTGCCTGACCCTCGGCGGCGAACACGACAAGCGCTTCGACCGCCTGTTGCTCGACGGCCTCAACCGCGGTGTCGAAGGCCCCCAGGGCTATCGCAACTACCTGCGCAACATCGGCCGCCTGCGCCCGCCGCCCGGCACCCCGGGCGACGATCCGCGCTGGGAGCACTGGGCCGGCGAAGTGCTGCGCAGCTTCGAGGACTTCCAGCTGCTATGCGCGGTGCGCAAGGGCGCCTGGGGTGTCGAAGGGCTGAACGAGCGCGTCGCCCGGGTGCTGCACAACGCCGGGCTGATCGACAGCCAGCAGGCCTGGTACGAAGGCCGGCCGGTGCTGGTCACCCGCAACGACTACGGCCTGGGCCTGATGAACGGTGATATCGGCATCGCCCTGCGCCTGCCGGACGAGCAGGGCCAGGCGCTGCTGCGGGTGGCCTTCCCGCGTAACGATGGCAGCGGTGGCGTGCGGTTCGTCCTGCCCAGCCGCCTGAGCGAGGTGGAAACCGTGTTCGCCATGACCGTGCACAAGTCCCAGGGCTCGGAGTTCAGCCATACCGCGCTGGTGCTGCCCGATGCGCTCAACCCGGTTTTGACCAAGGAGCTGGTGTACACGGGCATCACCCGGGCCAAGCACTGCTTCAGCCTGATCGAGCCGCGCACCGGAGTGTTCGAAGAAGCTGTAGGGCGCAAGGTACGCCGGGTGTCGGGTTTGATGCTGGAGCAAGTCTGATACGGGCGTACCACGCTGCTGTGCTATCGTTGCGGCATTATCTGGTAACTTTTTGAGAGATTTCCCACCATGACAGCGGCTGTCTCGGCCTTGAGGCGGGTGAAGGATTGCGCGCGCTCGCTGCTGATGGCCATGCTGATGCTGACGGGCTCAGCCGCCTGGGCGGACAACGCCGCCTCCACCGCACAAGTACAGCAACGGGCCAAGGCCGTGACCCAGGTGGTGCTGGGCATCCTCAGCTATGCGCGCTGGCCCGCCGAGCCCAACCCCCTGCGCCTGTGCCTGGTCGGTCCCACCGAATACGCCGACGACCTGATCAAGGGCAACCTGCAGAACTCCGGGCAGCCACTGAGCGTGCGCCGCTTGCTGGCAAGCGATGCGAGCCTGGCGGGCAGTTGCGAGGCGGTGTACATCGGCAAGCTCGACAAGGCCCAGCGTGACCAATTGTTCAAGGCGATCAACGGTCACCCGGTGCTGAGCATCAGCGAAGCCGACGATCCCTGCACCGTGGGCAGCCTGTTCTGCCTGCGGGTTGGCGATGAGCAGGTGGCCTTCGACGTCAACCTCGATTCGGTGGCGCGCAGCGGCGTGCGCATCCACCCCAGCGTGCTGCAGCTGTCGCGGCGGCGGGCGGCGCAGCCATGACGCGCCAAAGCCTGCGTTTCTCCCGGCCGACCCTGCGCGCGGTGCTCGGGCGTGGTCACCTGAGCGTGGCATTGCTCGCCGCCGGCCTGGCCGGTGTGCTGGTGACCCTGCTCGGGGTCGCGGCCCTGCGCGTGTACGCCAACCACAACCTGCACCTGATCGCCCGCTCCATCAACTACACCGTCGAAGCCGCCGTGGTGTTCGACGACAGCGCCGCGGCCAATGAAGCGCTGGCGCTGATCGCCAGCACCGAAGAGGTGGCCGACGCCAAGGTCTTCAACAACGACGGTGAATTGCTGGCCCACTGGCAGCGCGACGACCGCACCGTGATGGCCCGCTTGCAGAGCCAGGTGGCGCTTACGCTGCTGGAGCAGCCGATCAACCTGCCGGTGCAACACCTGGGCCGCCAGGTCGGGCATATCGAACTGGTCGGCCAGGGCGGCAGCCTGCTGCGCTTCCTGCTCAGCGGCCTGGTGGGGATCCTGCTGTGCACCGTGCTCAGCGCGGTGCTCGCCCTGTACCTGTCACGCCGGCTGTTCGCCGATATCATCCGGCCGCTACGCCACTTGGCCAGCGTGGCCCATGCCGCGCGCCGCGAACGCAGCTTCGACCGCCGCGTACCGGAAGCCCCGATCGCTGAACTCAACGAATTGGGCAACGACTTCAACGCCTTGCTCGACGAGCTGGAGGTCTGGCACAGCCATTTGCAAAGCGAGAACGAAAGCCTCGCCCACCAGGCCAGCCACGACAGCCTCACCGGGTTGCCCAACCGCGCCTTCTTCGAGGGCCGGCTGAGCCGTAGCCTGCGCAATGCCGAGCGCCAGGAAGAACGCCTGGCCCTGCTGTTCCTGGACAGCGACCACTTCAAGCAGATCAACGACACCCTTGGCCATGCGGCGGGTGATGAAGTGCTGGTCAGCGTCGCCAGCCGGGTACGCGCGCAGTTGCGCGAGCACGACCTGGTGGCGCGCCTGGGCGGTGACGAGTTCGCCGTGCTGCTGGCGCCGTTGCCGACGCGCGAAGACGCCCAGCGCATCGCCGACAAGATCGTCGCCAGCATGAAGCTGCCGATCCAGCTGGAGGACGGCACCCGCCTCACCAGCTCGCTGAGTGTCGGCATTGCCTACTACCCCGACGACGGCCGCGACCCGGCCAGTCTGCTTAGCGCCGCCGACGCGGCGATGTACCAGGCCAAGCGCGTGCGCCGTGGCCATTGGCAAGTGGCGCAGACGGAACGCTGAGCCACTGAAGCGAAAAAACAGGAGCAAAACCGTGATCGACCGTCTTTCAACCCTACGTTTGCCATTGATCGCCCTGCTGCTGGCCATGCTGGCGCTGGGCGGCTGCCAGAGCGTGCCCAAGGGCCTGACCCCGGAGCAGGTCGCCGTGCTCAAGCGCGAAGGCTTCGCCCCCACCGATGAAGGCTGGGCGTTCGATCTGTCGGGCAAGGTGCTGTTCGGCAGTGACCTGGATGGCCTCAACAGCCAGAGCGAATCGATTGTCGAGCGCATCGGCAAGGCGCTGCTGTCGGTGGATATCCAGCGCGTGCGCATCGACGGCCACGCCGACGCCTCGGGCAAGGCGGCCTACAACCAGCAACTGTCCGAGCGCCGCGCACAAAGCGTGGCCAAGGCGCTGATCGGTATCGGCATGCAGCCGCAGAATATCCACACCCGCGGCCTGGGCAGCAGCCAGCCGGTGGCGGACAACCGCACCAGCGCCGGGCGCATGGAGAACCGCCGGGTGTCGATTGTGGTGGCGTCTGACTGATTTCCCTGGGGCCGCTGCATGACCCAATCGCCGGCAAGCCGGCTCCCACTCCAAGGTTTGCACACCTTCTGTAGGAGCGGCCTTGTGTCGCGAAAGGGCTGCGTAGCGGCCCCAGGATTGTAAGTACGCCTCAGATTGCCGGGGCCGCTTTGCGGCCCACTCGTGACACAAGGCCGCTCCTACTGAAGGCCTGCAAAACAGGCCCACTCAATCTCGAGCGAACCTCATCTCCCGCGTCTCCCCCATCAACAACGGCGCATTGGCCTCCGTCACCTCACGGATGTAATCCCACAACAGGGTAATCCGCTTCAGCTTGCGCAAATCCTCGCGGCAGTACATCCAGAACTGCCGCGTCACCTCGATCTGCTCCGGCAACACCGTCACCAGCCGTGGATCCTGCGCCGCCAAAAAGCACGGCAAGATCGCCAACCCACGCCCCTGCAACGCCGCCGTGTACTGGGCGATCACGCTGGTGCTGCGCAGGTGCGCCTGGGCGTTGGGGATCAGGTTCGCCAGGTACAAAAGCTCCGAGCTGAACGCCAAATCGTCGACATAACTGATGAACGGATGATTCGCCAGGTCGCTCACCGCGCGGATCGGCGCGTGGTTGTCCAGGTAGTCCTGGGTGGCATACAGCCGCAATCGGTAGTCACACAGTTTGCAGCACACGTACGGCCCATGCTCCGGCCGCTCCAGGGCGATGACGATGTCGGCCTCGCGCTTGGACAGGCTGATGAAGTGCGGCAACGGCAGGATATCGACCGAGATCGCCGGCCAGGCATCGACGAAGTGGCTCAGTTGCGGGGTGACGAAGAAGCTGCCGAACCCTTCGGTGCAGCCCATGCGCACATGCCCCGACAACGCCACGCCCGAGCCGGAGACCTGCTCGCAGGCCATGTGCAGGGTGCTCTCGATCGACTCGGCGTAGCCCAGCAAGCGCTGGCCTTCGGCGGTGAGGACGAAGCCGTTGGTGCGGGATTTTTCGAACAGCAAGGTGCCCAGCGCCCCTTCCAGCGAGCCGATGCGTCGCGACACCGTGGTGTAGTCCACGGCCAGCCGCTTGGCCGCGCTGCTGGCCTTGCGGGTGCGCGCTACCTCAAGAAAGAACTTGAGGTCGTCCCAGTTCAGCGCGCTCAGGGAGGTGAGGTCTTTTTGCATGATGATCCGGTTTTTTTGTGCATTCTTGTTGGATGTTTGCACATCTATACTCGATCTCAGCCCCTACACGCCACCCCGTGTTCACCCCGGCGTAGGCGATCTCGTTCCGACAATAATTCCAAGGAGAGCGCAGATGAACGCACCCCACACCCCCAACCCGACCAAGGTCGAGCAGGTCAAGCTGCTGATCGATGGCCAGTGGGTCGAGTCCAAGACCACCGAGTGGCGCGACATCGTCAACCCGGCCACCCAGCAAGTGTTGGCGCGTGTGCCGTTCGCCACCGCAGACGAAGTGAACGCCGCCGTGGCCGCCGCCGAGCGCGCCTTCAAGACCTGGCGCGACACCCCGATCGGCGCGCGTATGCGCATCATGCTCAAGTTGCAGGCGCTGATCCGTGAACACAGCAAGCGCATCGCGGTGACCCTCAGCGCCGAGCAGGGCAAGACCATTGCCGACGCCGAGGGCGATATCTTCCGCGGCCTGGAAGTGGTCGAGCACGCCGCCTCCATCGGCACCCTGCAGATGGGCGAGTTCGCCGAGAACGTCGCCGGCGGTGTCGATACCTACACCCTGCGTCAGCCAATCGGCGTGTGCGCCGGCATCACCCCGTTCAACTTCCCGGCGATGATTCCGCTGTGGATGTTCCCGATGGCCATCGTCTGCGGCAACACCTTCGTGCTCAAGCCGTCCGAGCAGGACCCGCTGTCGACCATGATGCTGGTGGAGCTGGCGCTGGAAGCCGGGATCCCGGCCGGTGTGCTCAACGTGGTGCACGGCGGCAAGCAGGTGGTCGATGGCATCTGCACCCACCCGGACATCAAGGCGATCTCGTTCGTCGGTTCCACCGAAGTGGGCACCCACGTCTACAACCTGGGCAGCCAGCACGGCAAGCGCGTGCAGTCGATGATGGGCGCGAAGAACCACGCCGTGGTGCTGCCCGACGCCAACCGCACCCAGACCATCAACGCCCTGGTCGGTGCCGCGTTCGGTGCGGCCGGCCAGCGCTGCATGGCCACCTCGGTGGCGGTGCTGGTGGGCAAGGCCCGCGAGTGGCTGCCGGATATCAAGGACGCGGCCAGCAAGCTCAAGGTCAACGCCGGCAACGAGCCGGGTACCGATGTTGGCCCGGTGGTGTCCAAGCGTGCCAAGGAGCGCGTGCTGGGCCTGATCGAAAGCGGCATCAAGGAAGGCGCCAAGCTGGAGCTGGACGGTCGTGACGTGACGGTGCCGGGCTACGAGCAAGGCAACTTCGTCGGCCCGACCCTGTTCTCCGGGGTGAAGACCGACATGCAGGTCTACACCCAGGAAATCTTCGGCCCAGTGCTGGTCACGCTGGAGGTGGACACCCTCGACGAGGCCATCGCCCTGGTCAACGCCAACCCGTTCGGCAACGGCACCGGCCTGTTCACCCAGAGCGGCGCGGCGGCGCGCAAGTTCCAGAGCGAGATCGACATCGGCCAGGTCGGCATCAACATCCCGATCCCGGTACCGGTACCGTTCTTCAGCTTCACCGGCTCGCGTGGCTCCAAGCTCGGCGACCTCGGCCCGTACGGCAAGCAGGTGGTGCAGTTCTACACTCAGACCAAGACCGTCACCGCCCGCTGGTTCGACGATGACAGCGTCAATGACGGCGTGAACACCACCATCAGCCTGCGCTAAGGAGTCCGCCATGCGTATCGCATTCATCGGCCTGGGCAACATGGGCGCGCCCATGGCCCGCAACCTGATCAAGGCCGGGCATCAATTGAACCTGTTCGACCTGAACCAGACCGTGCTGGCGGAACTCGCCGAACTGGGCGGGCAGGTCAGCGCCTCGCCCAAGGACGCCGCCGCCAACAGCGAGCTGGTGATCACCATGCTGCCGGCCGCCGCCCATGTGCGCAGCGTTTATCTGGACGAAGAGACTGGCGTGCTGGCCGGCATCCGCCCCGGCACCCCGACCGTGGACTGCAGCACCATCGACCCGCAGACCGCCCGTGACGTCTCCAAGGCCGCAGCGGCCAAGGGCATCGACATGGGGGATGCGCCGGTGTCCGGCGGCACCGGCGGCGCGGCGGCCGGCACCCTGACCTTCATGGTCGGTGCCAGCAGCGAGCTGTTCGCCACCCTCAAGCCGGTGCTGGAGCAGATGGGCCGCAACATCGTGCACTGCGGTGAGGTGGGTACCGGGCAGATCGCCAAGATCTGCAACAACCTGCTGCTGGGCATCTCGATGATCGGCGTGTCCGAGGCGATGGCCCTGGGCAACGCGCTGGGCATCGACACCAAGGTGCTGGCGGGGATCATCAACAGCTCCACCGGGCGTTGCTGGAGCTCGGACACCTACAACCCGTGGCCGGGCATCATCGAGACCGCCCCGGCCTCACGTGGCTACACCGGCGGCTTCGGCGCCGAGCTGATGCTCAAGGACCTGGGCCTGGCCACCGAGGCCGCACGCCAGGCGCACCAGCCGGTGATCCTGGGTGCCGTGGCCCAGCAGCTGTACCAGGCCATGAGCCTGCGCGGTGACGGCGGCAAGGATTTCTCGGCGATCGTCGAGGGGTATCGCAAGCAGGATTGACGGGCGAGAGGGACTTCATCGCGGACCGTATGGCCTTCCCCCTTGTAACTGCGCACCTTGGGGGAGGGGCATGCGATTCGCGATTTTTTTTGCCCGACCGTCCAGCTACAGCCTGGTCTGTTGGCGCCGAATTATCCGATGACGTGCATGAGCTTTTTGTAGGAGCGGCCTTGTGCCGCGAAAGGGCCGCAAAGCGGCCCCAAGTTTTTGCGTTACCACATTAATCGCCGGGGCTGCTTCGCAGCCCTTTCGCGGCACAAGGCCGCTCCTACAGAAAACTGTGCAAGACAGGTGTTTTCACAGAACTTGCCGCGTTACCGAACGATCAGGCAAACACGAAATACTTGCGCACCGTCTCCACCACTTCCCAGGTGCCTTTCATCCCCGGCTCGATCACGAACACATCCCCCGCCTTCAGGTGCTTGGGCTCTTCACCTTCGGGGGTGACGATGCAGTAGCCATCGAGGAAGTGGCAGAACTCCCACTTCTCGTAGTTGACCTCGAACTTGCCCGGGGTGCAGATCCAGGTGCCCATGATTTTGCTGCCGTCGGCGGACAGGTAGGCGTTGAGGTTGACGGTGTGCGGGTCGCCGCCGATGCGTTTCCACTTGGTCGCGTCGACCACCGGGGTCGGGCAGGTTTCACGCAGGACGGTGATGAAATCGGACATGAGGTGGCTCCAGGCAAAAGGTGATGGACGCCTCACCATAGGGCCAGGCGCCGTCGGCCAGTTGCCTGTGCTCGACGTCCAGCTGTCTGCGCGCGCTATGCCGGGATATGCGCCTTGCAGTAAAGGACAAAAGCATTCACCCGCTCTGGCCAGTCTGCCAGGTGCTGTCGCGTATCGCCCAGGTAGGCGGCGCGGGCATCGGCTAGCAGGGGGCGATGAATCGGCGGCAAGCGTGGCAGCAACCATTCGGCGGCCACATGCTTGGCCGCGATCTCGCCAGTCGCCAGGCTGTACCAGATGCGCGCAAGGGCCAGCACTACGGTGAGCTCGTCACCCTGCCAGTCTTCAGGCGTATTCCACTGGGCGAGGGTGTCGCGCAAGGCCCGCTCCAGGTCAGCGGGTGGGACCGGGGCGAACCATTCGGCGGCCGGTGGACCCAGCAGGGTGAGGCTGTGCTGGCGCGCCTTGGTCAGCAGGATGGCCAGGTCGGGATCGGTCATGGCCGGCTCGACGTCGCCCGCCAGCAACGATTCGCGCAGCCACTCACCGAATTGCAACTCGCGTCGGGCCGGATACCGCCAGGGGTGAATGTCGGTGCGAACCAGCACGGTCACTTCAAGTGCGCGTACGTCAGGGTCGCTGGCGGGCGGCGCCGAGACGTCCAGCAATGCGCGCATGAGCGCCTGGCGTCGCGCGTCTTCAAGCGGTTGGGCCACGGTCACCAGCAAATCGAGGTCGCTCCCGGGTTTCAGGCCACCCGCCACCGCCGAACCATAGAGGTGAATGGCCAGCAACTGATCACCGAGGTGTCGGGCCAGCCGTTGTTGGGCTTCACGCAGTTGAGGGGTGATCATGCTATGCGTTACCGGTGGGGGGCGTAGCCGGCCATTGGGCCTGGAGTCGATGACGCAACGTGGTGATCGCGTCGGGTATGGCGCTACCCGGTACATCGTGCGATGTCGGGCCTTCCCCGAACTCCCGCCAGACGAACAGGGTCAGTTCCGCGCCATCGGTCCTCGACAGCGCGTGCTCCATAGACCCGAACTGCTGCAGCGCACGATAGCGTTCATCCCGCCAGAACAGTTGCTCGACCCAGTCATAGACCGGAATGAAGTGAAAGTGCAGGGGGCAGCCTGGTACGTGCCCGAAGCGCCCGATATACAGCCACTTTGGCGACAGTGCTTGTTCCATGGCCCGCTGCAACTTGCCCATCAGCAGGCCCATTTCGGCCAGCGCCTGGTCAGGCAGGTCGGCCAGGCTGTTGACCGGCGCTCGCGATCCCAGCATGAGGTAACCGGGCAGCTGCGACGTCAGGTGATGGTTGAGGATCCAGTGTTCGCTCTCGTGGACGATGTAGTCGGTGGGTATCAGCATCTACTCAGGCCCACCAGTAGCGCACGAAGTGGAAGAACACCGGCGCCGCGAAGCACACCGAATCCATGCGGTCGAGCATGCCGCCATGGCCTTCGATCATGTGCCCCCAGTCCTTCACCCCACGGTCGCGCTTGATCGCCGACATCACCAGCCCGCCGAAGAAGCCCATGGCATTGACGGTCAGCGCCATCAGCGCCGCCTGCCAGAAGGTGAACGGGGTGATCCAGCACAGCATGGCACCGACCAGCGTGGCCAGGGCCACGCCGCCGGCCAGGCCTTCGACGGTTTTCGACGGCGACAGGTTGGGCGCCACCTTGCGCTTGCCGAACAGCTTGCCGCACACGTACTGCAACACGTCGCTGATCTGCACCACCAGGATCAGCCAGGCGATCAGCAGCAGGTTGCGGCCCTCGAAGCCGGGGATGTCCAGGGTCATCAGCGCCGGTACCGACGACACGCAGTACACCGCGATCATCAGCCCCCACTGCACTTTCGAGGCCCGTTCCAGAAAGCGCGTGGTGTCGCCGCCGAAGCTGGCCAGGATCGGCAGCAGCAGGAACAGGTACACCGGGATGAAGATGCTGAACAGCCCGTACCAGTCCATGGCGATCAGCAGGTACTGCACCGGCAGCGCCACGTAGAACGCCGCCACCAGCGCCGGGTAGTCGCTGCGCCGGGTCGGGGTGAGGGTCATGAATTCGCGCAGGGCGTAGAACGACACGCCGTAGAACAGCACGATCACCCCGTACTTGCCGAACAGGAAGGCGATGCCGATCACCAGCACCATCACCCACCAGGCGTTGATGCGCGCGTTGAGGTTGTCGATCACCGCGTGCGGGGCGGGGCCGGCGCGCCACTTGAGCAGGCGGCCGATGACGCTGGCGAGCAGCAGCAGGGCGCCGATGCCGGCGAACAGTGAAAGGGTGTTGTGATCCATCTCAGGCTTCCTTCGGGGCCAGGTTCAGCAGGGCCTGGCGGGCCCGCTCGAGAAACGCGTGCTTACCCTCGTCCGCCTGCAGGTGCAGTGGCTCGCCGAAGCTCAGGGTGCACAGCAGTGGCAGCGGCAGGGCACGGCCCTTGGGCATTACCCGGTTGAGGTTGGCGATCCACACCGGCACCAGTTCGACCTGCGGGTTGGCCATGGCCAGGTGGAACAGGCCGCTCTTGAACGGCAGCAGCGGTTCGTCACCGAGGTTGCGCGTGCCTTCCGGGAAGAAGATCAGCGAATCGCCCTGGGCGAACGCATCGAGCACCGGTTGCAGCGGGTTGCCCTCGGTTGCCGTGGCCTGGCGATCGATCAGCACGCCGTTGAACACCTGGCGGATGAGGAAATCGCGGATGCCCGGCTTGCACCAGTAGTCGGCCCCCGCCACCGGTCGGGTATGCCGACGCAGGGGCTCGGGCAGGGCCGCCCACAGCAGCACGAAGTCGCCGTGGCTGCTGTGGTTGGCGAAGTACAGGCGTTGCACCGGCTTTGGCGTGCAACCCAGCCACAGGGCGCGGGCACCGGTGATCAGGCGGGCGGCGGAAGTGATGACGAAGGCGGTCAGGCTGGCGAGCATCGGGTTCATCCGGTGAAGGGCAGAGTGAGGGCCAGCAGCACCTGCACGGCCAGGCACAGGGCCTGACGGCGCAGCAGGGTCAAGGCGGCCTGGCTGCGGGCTGGCCAGTCGCGGTGGTCGCTGGCGGTCGGTTTGAGATGCAGTGCGAACAAGGCGCGGTCCAGTGCCTGGGTGTCGGCAGCCAGGTCACTGCTGGCAGCCAGGCGTGCGAACAGCTCGGCATCCAGGGCGACGCGCACGCCCCAGTACTTGTGCGCCAAGCCAATGATGATCAGCATCAGGCACAAGGCGTGGGCGAGCGCAGCCAGCGCCACGCCGAACAGTGGCGCCAGGCTGCAGGCCAGCGCCAACAGTGTGATGCCGTCCGACAGGCGCTCCAGCTGGCGGCCACGGGCAAGCAGGCAGGCGATCACGAGCAGGTTCATGACAGGGCCTCCAGTTGCCGCAGCACCCGATGATGGGCCGGGTGCAGCACTACCCCGGGGCGGCTCTTGCGGATCAGCATTTCGGCCTGGCTGGCGTCGCTGCAACGGCCGCTGATGATCAGCCAGGCGGCGACCGCGCTGGCGCTGCGCGAATAGCCCAGGGCGCAGCAGACCAGCACCGGGCCATGTTGGCGCAGGTGTTCGATGGTGGCGGCGGCTTGCTGCAACAGGTGGCTGTCCGGGGCGATCAGGTCCAGGGTGGGGAAGTGCTGGTAGTACGCTGGCGCCTGCGCGGCCGCCATCGCCGGCAAGCCGGCTCCCACAAGAGCCGGCTTGCCGGCGATGGCGGTGCAGGGCAACTCTGCACACAGGTCGACAACCGCTCTGAACGAAGCCGCCTCACCCCGTCCTGGCATCCGGCCCAGGTAAATCCCCTCGCACACTTCATCCGCCTGCGGATGCTGCCTTGTCCACAACCGTGAATTGGCCCACGCAGCCAGCAGATAGGGCGCCAGCAACACGCTCGAGGCAATCGACAGTCGGCCATCCGCGCCTTTCTGGAAACCGCCCGCGCCGAGCACGCCATAGTTCAGCGCCACCAGCAGCAGCGACACAGCCGGCCACAGCAGCCACAAGCCGACGTGCTCCAGCTTGACGGCCAGCACGGCCAGCAGCATCGCGCCGAGCCCGTAGCGCAACGCCAGGCGCCAACGCTTGGGGTCGCTTGCCAGCTGGGCATGTTGCCAGGGCAGCGGGCCTTGCTGCGGCCACAGCCACAGGCAGACGAACCCGGCCAGTGCGCCGGTCGGCAGGTCGATGAAGTGATGCTGCCAGGTGGTCAGCACCGACACCCCGATCAGCCCCATCCAGCCATGCACCAGCCAACGCCAGAAGCGCTGCTGCGCATGCCGGGCAAACATCGCCCAGATGATTACCAACAGCGCGATATGCAGTGACGGTGCCTGGTTGTAGGGTTTGTCGAAGCCCATGAGTACATCGAACAACCAGCCGAACAGCCCGGACAGCTCAGGCCGTTCGAAGGTGAAGCGCAGCGGCCAGAGCAGGAAGCAACTGATGCTGATCAACTGCGCGGTGAGCAGGGCCAGGGCATGCCGATCCATCTCCCGCCGTGTCAGGGGCAGCAGGAACGACAACCCGTACAACAGGTCGATCGACCAGTACGGGATGATCGTCCATGGCCACAGCGGCATGTGCCGTTCCCAGCCGAACACCAGGCTGCCGATATCGTCGCGGCCCGCGGTGTAGCTGTTGGTCAGGCCATAGCTCAGGAAAAACAAAGGCCCGAGCAGCAACAGCCACAACACGCCACGGCGGATCAGCCCCCTTTCACGGGCCATCAGCGCACCCGCTGGGCCAGGCTGACACTGAAGATGCCCCATTCATCGATGCGCTGGGTGATCTTGCGAAAACCTGCCGCCGCCACCAACTGGTCCATCTCCGCCTGGCTGCGCCGGCGCATCACCCAGGCCTGGCCGCCCCGGTGGCTGGTCAGTGCGCGGGCGATCATCTCCAGCTGCGGGTGCCAGGGCTGGCCGGTATACACCAGGTAGCCGCCTTCCTCGACGGCATCGGCCAACCCCGCCAGCGAGTTCCCCACCGCCTCGTTGCTGGGGAACAGCTCGTACAGGCCCGAGACCACGGCGAGGGTCGGGCGCGGGTCGAGGCTGGCCAGGCTCTGGCGGTCGAAGGCGTCGCCCTGGACGAAGCGGGCGATGTCACCCAGGCCTTTTTCAGTGATCAGTGCGTTGCCCTGCTGCACGTTCAGCTCGCTGTAGTCGCGCAGCAGGATCGAGTCGGGCAGATGCTCAAGACACTGCAGTGCTTCGAGGATGTAGCGGCCGTGGCCGGCAGCGATATCGACGATACGCACTGGGCGCTGTTGTTCGCGCAGCTGAGCGATGGCCAGGCGCAGCAGTTCCTCGACGTTCAGCTTGCGCTGGCGGATGCCGCGCCAGCCGATGGCATTGAGGTAGTTCTGGTCGATCATCTCGCCCAGCCGGCCCTTGCCGGTGGGCTGGTTGCGGTACACGTAGTCCAGGGTCGAGCCGGAATCGAAACCGGTGTCGAAACCTAGCTTCACGCCGGCACTGAGGCTTTTGCCCAGCTGTAGGCCAGCGCGATTGGCGCGCCAGTAAAGATCGCGGGCTGAGTTGCGCGGCAGAGGCGCGGCCAGGCTCTCGGCTTCGGCGCAGCTGGCGCCAGTCTTGTCGGCATCCAGCAGCGACGGTGCGGGCACGGGGGCGTCGAAGCAATGCTCGACGAAGCGCTTGATCCGCGCCAGGGCGTGGGCGCGGTCGCGCTCGCCGAGGGTGTCGTGGAAGAACCCAGGCAGGGTGTGCATCTCTTTGCGTGTGCTGCCCAGGCGCTCGAAGAAGCGCTCCTGGGGGGCGCGCTCGACCACGAAGTCCGAACCCGACACCAGCAATTGCGTCGGCAGCTGGATCGCCTGGGCATCGGCCACCACACGATCGGCGGCGTCGTACAGGCCCAACAGCATGGTCACCGAGATCGGCCGGCTGATCAGCGGGTCGGCCACGTAGGACAACACTCGCTCCGGGTCGTGGGTCAACAGGCGCGGCTTGACGTAGCTGTTGACGAAGAAGTTGCCGCGCAGGGCTTTCATCAGCCTCAGGCCGGGGCGGGCGAACGGTACGTAGAGCTTGACCTTGAACGCCGGCGAGGCGAGCACCAGACAGCGTACCTTGGGCGCGTAGTCGTGGGCCCAGGTGGCGATCAGCACTGCGCCGACACTCTGCGCCAGCACCACCATGTCGGGCTCGGCGATACCGTGCTGCGCCTGGATATGCTCGATGAAGGTCTGCACGTCGCGCACGCTGGTGGCGAAGCTCGGGCTGTCGCCGCGCGCGCCGGGCGACTGGCCGTGGCCGCGGGCGTCCCAGGCGAAGAAGTCGTAGCCGGGCAGGTCCAGTTCGTCGGCCAGGTGCGCCAGGCGCCCACCATGCTCGTGGCCACGGTGGAACATCACCACGGCGCGGCGCGGCTGGTGTTCGTTACGCGTGGCGGGCCAGTGGCGATAGTGCAGCTCGACGCCGTCATGGGTAGAGAAATGCAGCGATTGCGCTTGGCGCATGGCGAATATCCTTGTCCGGCAGCGGGAGGCTCAGCGGGTTTCGGCCAGGCCCTGGCGAACCCGGTTGTACAGGGTATAGAGCGAGAGCAGCAGGATGACCAGCAACAGGCCATTGATCCAGGTGGCATTGAGCAGCCCGGTCGCCACCCCGGTGCCCAGCACACCGAAGGCGAAGGCCCGGTCGCTCTTGCCCATCGGCCCGTCGTAGCGTCGCGACGCCCCGGCCAGCGGGCCCATCACCCCGGCGTATTCGCTGATGACGGCGAATAGCACCACCAGCACCACCAGCGTGGGTGACACGCCGGCCAGCAAGGCGAAGGGCAGGTACAGCGCGGCGTCGGCGATCACGTCGCACAGTTCGTTGAGGTAGGCGCCGAGCTTCGATTGCTGGCCGAATTCCCGGGCGAGCATGCCGTCGACCGCATTCAGTGCCATGCGCAGCAACATCCACACCGGCACCAGGATGAACAACCTGGCCACATGCGGCAGCCAGGCCAACAAAAGGCCGATCAGCACGGACACCACGGCGGCACTGACGGTGACCTGGTTGGCGGTGACGCCGCGGTCATACAGGCGCTGCACGGACGGGCGCAGCAGCGCCTGGAAGCGGGGTTTGAGCTGGTAGATCGATGGCACGTGGAACTCCCTGTCGTGGTGCGGCATGGCGACGATTGTGAAGAATCCGTCAGGACGACGGCAAGCTGAAAGCGCCTATTCGTGGACCGGAACAGAGCCACCCAAATCGGGAAATGTGCCGCTTGTCGGCTTCTGTGTGCATGGTGTGTATTTGGTTTTGTTCAAACCCATATTGATGTGTACGCTACACATCACCTGCCAAAGGACGGATGCATGCGCAGCAGGGACGTGATCCAGCTAATCGAGGCTGACGGCTGGTATGAGGTCGAAGTGAAAGGAAGCCATCATCAATTCAGGCATCCGTGCAAACGAGGGCGGGTTACGGTACCCCACCCCAAGAGCGAGCTGCCCAGGGGCACTGTGCACAGCATTCTGAAACAGGCGGGTCTGAAATGAGGCCGGTTGTGCTGGATGGAGCGCTTGGCGACCTACAGGATCAATGGAGACAGACGATGAAATTTCCCGTTGTGCTGCACAAGGATGAGGACTCGGACTACGGCGTGATCGTGCCCGATGTGCCTGGCTGTTTCTCTGCTGGCGCCACGGTGTCACAGGCGCTGGAGAATGTGCAGGAAGCCCTGGCCCTGCATTTCGAGGGGCTGGTGGCTGACGGCGAGGCGCTGCCCCAGGCCGAAGAGGTGGATGTGCATGTGGCCAACCCCGATTACGCGGGCGGTGTATGGGCAGTGGTGGACTTCGATGTCACCCCGTACCTGGGCAAGGCAGTACGTTTCAACGCCACGCTACCGGAAAACCTGCTGCAGCGGATCGACGAGAAGGTGAAACGCGACCACCGTTACGCCTCGCGCTCCGGTTTCCTGGCCACGGCCGCGCTGCGTGAGCTGGCAGTCGCCTACTGACAGGTGGCATTTGCGTTGTTTGTACCGGCCTCTTCGCCGGCAACCGCGGCTCCCACAGGTACAGCGCAAATCTTGAGCATGGCGCGGTCAGGGTGAGGGCAACTGTCTTGCGCAGGCTTCTGTAGGAGCGGCCTTGTGTCGCGAAAGGGCCGCAACGCGGCCCCAGGTTTCTCTGTGGCATTCAAAATTGCCGGGGCTGCGATGCAGCCCTTTCGCGACACAAGGCCGCTCCTACACGGTGCCGTGCAAGGTTTTGGGTGGGAGCGGCTTTAGCCGCGAAGCAGACGACGCGGTGGATGGCAGCGGCTCTGCCGGTGTTCGCGGCTAAAGCCGCTCCCACAGCGACCTCGTCGAATCAGAGACTTGCGATTTATTCCGTGAGAGCAGCCCGCGCGATGTTCAGCTCGTCAGCAAATGCTCGACCAACGCCCCCGCATACCCCGGCAGCGCGGCGAAATCCCGGGCGCAGACCAAGAGTTGCCGATTCGCCCAATCCTCCCGCAGCGCCACCCAGTGCAATGGCAACACCCCCTCCCAACGCCGCACCGAGGCCAGTGGCACCACCCCCACGCCAGCCCCGCCAGCGACCATGCGCAGCACCCCATCGAAACCCTCGGCGCGTACCCGCACCTGCATCCTTCGCCCCAGTCGCAACGCCTGTTCTTCAAGGTGCAACGCCAGCGCGCTGTTCGGGCCCAAACCCACATGCCCATAAGCAAGGCTGTGCATAAAGTCGGGCTCGGCGGCTTCAGCCAGCGCATGCCCCTGCGGCATCACCAGCACCAGCGGATCATCGCGAAACGGCCGGGTTTGCAGGTGCTCGCTGGGTGCCGCGGTCGACACGACCCCAAGATCCGCCATGCCTCGGGTGATGGCCTGGACGATACGCAGGCTTGGTTGTTCCTGCACATCGACACTCACCCCAGGGTGTTCGACCAGGTAGCGCGCCAGCAACTCGGGCAAATACTCGGTGAGCGCGGCAGTGTTGCACAGCAGGCGCACTTGCCCCTGCTGGCCTTGGGCGTATTGCGCCAGGTCGTATTGCAAACGCTCGACCTGCTGGGCGATCAGCCGCGCATGCAGCAGCAGCGCCTGGCCAGCCGGTGTGGGCTGTACGCCACGGCGGTTGCGTTCGAGCAACGGGATCCCCAGCGAAGCCTCCATGGCGCGGATGCGCGCGCTGGCCGCCGGTAGCGACAAGTGGCTGTGGCGGGCGCCGGCGGTGATGTTGCCGTGCTCCAGGGTGTGCTGGAACAGCGCGAGGTCGGTCAGGTCGAAATGCATCAGCCTCTGTCCTGGCAAGAGTCTGGCTGAGTATATGGCGAATTTTCAGGCCCGCCTCGTTACGCCAGGATGGCGTCATGAATACCTACCTCGCGTTCTATCAAGGCATCGGCCCGGCACTGACATTGCTGGTGGTATTGACCTTCCTGGTGGCCGGGGCGGTCAAGGGCGTCATCGGCCTGGGGCTGCCGACCGTCGCCATGGGGCTGCTTGGTCTGGCTCTACCCCCGGCACAGGCTGCGGCGCTGCTGATCGTACCCTCGACGCTGACCAACCTATGGCAGCTCGCCGCAGGTGGGCATTTGCTGGCGCTGTCGCGGCGTCTGGGCGGCATGTTGCTGATGATCTTCGTCGGCACCTTGCTGGGCAGCACCTGGGTGGGAATCGACAGTGGCCCGTGGGCCGCCCATGCATTGGGAGGGGCATTGCTGGTGTATGCGCTCTACGGCCTGATCGGGCCCGAGCTGCGCGTGGCACCGGGTAACGAACGCTGGCTTGGCCCGCTGTGTGGCCTGATCACGGGGGCAGTCACTGCCGCCACTGGCGTGTTCGTGATGCCTGCCGTGCCCTATCTGCAAAGCCTTGGCCTGAACCGTGACGAGCTGGTCCAGGCCCTTGGCCTTGCGTTCACCGTCTCGACCCTGGCGCTGGCCATCGGCCTGGCCGGGCAGGGTGCACTGGGCGGCCAGGCGCTGGGCGCGTCATTGGTGGTGCTCGCCCCGGCACTGCTGGGCATGCTCGCCGGGCAGTGGCTACGCAGCCGCATCAGTGCAGCGCTGTTCAAGCGCTGCTTGTTCATCGGGCTGGCGCTGCTCGGTGGGCACCTGTTGATCAACGGTTAGCGGAAGACGCGCTGAGCATCTCGATCATCTGGAAGTCGAAGTCGCGTTCCAGGTACTCCATGCGCTTGGCGAAAAATTCAGCCATGTGCGGCAGTGCCGAGTGAACGTCCAGTGCCGCCTGGCTTGCCCACACCTCGAAGAACACGAACAGGCTTGGGTCTGCCTTGTCGCGCAGCATGTGGTACTCGATGCACCCTGGCTCCTGGCGGCTGGGCTCGACGAAGGGACGGAACAGTTGTTCGAACGCTTCGGCCATTTCCGGGCGGGTCTTGGCTTGGAGGATGAAGGCGACTTGCTGGTTCATGGTGGTGCCCCAATGGATGAAAAGTGAGCAAATTCTAAGGCAATAATTGGTCAACAATTCGTGATTTACAGGCAAATGTATTTTGCCAAGGCTGGCCTTTTTCCCGCCCCCGTGACTGCCTAATCTGCCGCCATCCAATTGAATCGGTCGGCAGGCACAGCGCCTCGGACCGCCCAAGACCTTCGAGGCACAGCATGAAAAAGATTCTCCTGATCAATGGTGGCAAACAGTTCGCCCATTCCGACGGCCGCCTGAACCAGACCCTGCACGACGCCGCCCTGGCCCATCTGGACCGCGCCGGTTTCGATGTGAAGCAGACCTTCATCGATGGCGGCTACGACATCCAGGAAGAGGTCGAGAAATTCCTCTGGGCCGATGTGGTGATCTACCAGATGCCCGGCTGGTGGATGGGCGCGCCATGGACGGTGAAGAAGTACCTCGACGAGGTGTTCACCGCCGGCCACGGCAGCCTGTACGCCAACGACGGCCGCACCCGCTCCGATGCCTCGCAGAAGTACGGCAGCGGCGGGCTGGTCCAGGGCAAGCAATACATGCTGTCGCTGACCTGGAATGCACCCCAGCAGGCATTCGACGACCCGTCGGACTTCTTCGAGGGCAAGGGTGTGGATGCGGTGTACTTCCCGTTCCACAAGGCCAACCAGTTCCTCGGCATGAGCGGCTTGCCGACCTTCCTGGCGGTGGATGTGATGAAGCGCCCGGATGTGCCGGCGGTGCTGGCAGCGTATGAGCAGCATCTCGACCAGGTGTTTGGTAGCGCTCATTAAGGCTCGTTTGAATCGCGGGGCAAGCCCGCTCCCACGTATTGGCGCTGACGTTGTGGGAGTGGGCTTGCCCCGCGATGCGGTCTCGACTTGCATGGGCTGCCGCCAACAGCTATCAATCACCGCACTCCCACACCAAGGCCGCCCCGCGTGAAAACCCGCTCCGAAGAACTCCAGGTATTCGTCGCCGTCATCGATTGCGGCTCGATCTCCGCCGCCGCCGAGCTGATGGGCCAGACCCCGTCGGCCGTCAGTCGCACGCTGTCGCGCCTGGAGGGAAAGCTCGGCACCACGCTGGTCAACCGCACCACCCGACGCATGGACCTGACCGAAGAAGGGCGGTTCTTCCTCGAGCGCTCGCGGTTGATTCTCGAGCAGATGGACGACATGGAAGAGCGCCTGTCGCTGCACCGCCAGACCCCGTCGGGGCGCCTGCGGATCAACGCCGCCGGGCCGTTCATGCTGCACGCGATCCTGCCGTGGATCGGCGAGTTCCGCCAGCAGTACCCCGGCATCGAACTGGAATTGAACACCGACGATCTGATCATCGACCTGCTGGAGCAGCGCACCGATGTGGCGATCCGCATCGGCGAGCTGGCCGACTCCAGCCTGCATGCCCGTGCGTTGGGCTGCAGCCCGGTGCAGGTGCTCGCCAGCCCCGGCTATCTGGCCCGTCACGGTACCCCACGCCAGGTCGAGGACCTCAACGAACACTGCCTGCTCGGTTTCAGTGCCCCTGAATCGCTCAACCAGTGGCCGCTGCGCCACGCCCAGGGTGACCGCTGGCCGATCCGCCCGCAGCTGCTCGCGTCCAGTGGCGAGACCCTGCGCCAGCTGGCCATCGCTGGCGAAGGCATCGTCAGCCTGTCGCACTTCATGACCCACGACGATATTCGCAGCGGCCGCTTGCAGGTGGTGCTGGCCGAGCACCACAACGGCTATCGCCAGCCGATCCACGCGGTCTACTACCGCAACACCCAGCTGGCGCTGCGTATCCAGTGCTTCCTTGACTTCATCCAGCAGAAGCTCGCGGCATACGCCTGCGCAGTTGCCTGAACGCGACAACTGCTGTCCGTCTGCGTCGGAATCTTCCTACGGTGTTTGTTTAGTCGAAGCGCTTCGGCCTTAATGACTGATCAACAAAAACAACACCAAGGAAGTGCCCATGCGTCTCGTCATGTTCCAGCCCCTGGCCCTCGGGGTCGCGATCCTGAGCTGTTCCTCCGCGTTTGCGGTGACGTTGGAAGGCGGGGCGGTGGCCGCGCCTGATCAATATGGCGCACAGGTGGCCGCCGATATCCTCAAGAAGGGCGGTAACGCCGTGGACGCGGCAGTGGCCACCGCCTTCACCCTCGCCGTGACCTACCCCGAGGCCGGCAACATCGGCGGCGGTGGCTTCATGACCCTGTTCGTCGACGGCAAGCCGTACTTCCTCGACTACCGCGAAGTGGCGCCCAAGGCCGCCACCAAGACCATGTACCTGGATGACAAGGGCGAGGTGATCGAGAACCTCAGCCTGGTCGGCGTGCGCGCCGCGGGCGTGCCGGGCACGGTGATGGGCCTGTGGGAGGCGCACCAGAAGTTCGGCAAGCTCAAGTGGAGCGAGCTGCTCACCCCGGCCATCGGCTATGCGAAGAATGGCTTCAAGATCGCCCAGAAACAGTACCAGTACCGCGACGACGCCCAGGGCCTGTTCAAGACCGCCACCAACTTCAATGACTACTTCGGCAGCATGAAGGTGGGCGAGCTGTTCAAGCAGCCGGAGCTGGCGCAGACCCTCGAACGCATCGCCGACAAGGGCGTCAGCGAGTTCTACCAGGGCAAGACCGCCGACCTGCTGGTGGCGCAGATGCAGGCCGACAAGGGCCTGATCACCAAGGAAGACCTCAAGGACTATAAAGCGCTGTGGCGCAACCCGATGGCCATCGACTGGCGCGGCAACGTGGTCTACACCGCGCCACCACCAAGCTCCGGCGGCGTGGCCCTGGCCCAGCTGCTGGGTATCAAGGAAGACCGCGCGGCCGACTTCAAGGGCGTCGAGCACAACTCGGCGAAGTACATTCACCTGCTGGCCGAAATCGAAAAACGGGTATTCGCCGACCGCGCCGACTACCTGGGTGACCCGGCGTTCACCCAGGTGCCGGTGGACAAGCTGGTCGCCAAGGACTACCTGGCCAAGCGCGCAGAGCAGGTCAACCCGAATGCGATCTCCGAGACCGACAAGGTCAAGCCGGGCCTGGAGCCGCACCAGACCACGCACTTCTCCATCGTCGACAAACAGGGCAACGCGGTGAGCAACACCTACACCCTCAACCTCGACTACGGCAGCGGCGTGGTGGTGAAGGGCGCAGGCTTCTTGCTCAACGACGAGATGGACGATTTCAGCGCCAAGCCGGGCGCGGCCAACGCCTTCGGTGTGGTGGGCGGTGACGCCAACGCCATCGCCCCGGGCAAGCGCATGCTTTCGTCGATGAGCCCGACCCTGGTGACCCGTGACGGCAAGGTGGTGCTGGTGGTGGGCACTCCGGGCGGTTCGCGGATCTTCACCTCGATCTTCCAGGTGATGAACAACCTGTACGACTACAACATGCCGCTGGAGAAATCGGTGGCGGCGCAGCGGGTGCATCACCAGTTGCTGCCCAAGGACACCATTTACTTCGACAGCTATGCGCCACTCACCGGCGAGGTGGCCGATGACCTGAAGAAGATGGGATATGTGCTGGAGGACCAGGGCTGGGAGATGGGCGATATCCAGGCGATCCGGGTGACCGGGGAGAAGCTGGAAACCGCGTCGGATCCGCGTGGGCGTGGGGTGGGGATGATCGTCAAGTAACCTCGGCCGGAAATGATCGCGGGGCAAGCCCGCTCCCACAACTTGTGGGAGCGGGCTTGCCCCGCGATGCTTTCAAGGTCAGACGCGGAACTGGCTGACCAGTGTCTGCAAGTGCCCACCCAGGCGCGCCAACTCAACGCTGGACGCAGCGGTCTCATCACTGGCCGCAGCGGTCTGCTCCGACACATCACGCACATTCAGGATGCTGCGGCTGATCTCTTCGGCCACGGCGCTCTGCTGCTCGGCGGCGGCGGCGATCTGCTGGTTCATCGACTGGATGTTGGACACCGTGCGGGTGATGTTCTCCAGCGAACCACCGGCCTTGCGCGCCAGCTCCACACTGCTGTCGGTCAGCCCACGGCTGCTGTTCATCACGTCGGCCACCTGTTGCGTGCCGTTCTGCAGGCTGGCGATCAGCCCTTCGATCTCTTCGGTGGACTGCTGGGTACGCTGGGCCAGCCCGCGCACTTCGTCGGCAACCACGGCAAAACCACGCCCGGCTTCGCCAGCGCGGGCGGCTTCGATGGCGGCGTTAAGCGCCAGCAGGTTGGTCTGCTCGGCCACCGACTTGATCACATCCATCACGCTGCCGATCTTCTGGCTTTCGGCCTGCAACAGGCCCATGGCTTCGGTGGAGCGGTTCACTTCGCGGGCCAGGCGCTCGATCTGGCTGATCGCTTCGCCCACCACCTTGTCGCCGCTGCGCGCTTCGCCGTCGGCGTTGGTCGCGGCGAAGGCAGCCTGTTCGGCGTTACGCGCGACTTCCTGCACGGTGGCGGCCATTTCATGCATGGCGGTGGCCACCTGGTCGGTCTCGACCTTCTGGCTGTTGGCGCCGGCGCTGGTCTGCTCGGTCACCGCCGACAGCTCTTCGGCGGCGCTGGCGATCTGGGTGACGCCATCGCGAATGCCGGTGATCAGCTCGCGCAGGGTGGTGCCCATGCGGCCGATGCCTTGCTGCAATACACCCAGTTCGTCGCGGCGGGTGACGCGCAGGTTCTGGGTGAGGTCGCCACCGGCGATGCGCTCCACGGCGTCCAGCGTCTCGCGCAGCGGGCGAGTGATCTGGCGGGTGATGATGAACGCGGCGAGCACGCCGACCAGCAGCGCCAGCAGCGTGGCAATGGTTTGCAGGCTGCGGGCCTGGGTGCTTTCGATGTCGCGGCGGTCGAGCTGGATCTGGTACAGCGCATCGCTGCGCTTGACGATGTCGGCGCCCTGCACGGTCATTTCGGCGCGGGCGGTGGCAATGTTGGCCACGGCATCGCGGAAACGGCGCACGCCGTCACGGTAGGCCAGCACCGATTGTTCGAACTGTTGCAGGCGTGCTGCTTCGTTGGGCAGCTGACGCTTGAGGCCGTCGACTTCGGCCAGCGCGGCGTCCAGCTGGCGCAGGGCGGCGGCTTCGTTGGCGGCGGTGTTGTCGGCGATGTAGCCGCGCACGTCGATGCGCACTTGCAGCAGTTGCTGGCGCGCCTTGCTGATCAGCTGGTACTGGGCCAGGCGCACGCTGTCGCTTTCGGGGCGCGCCATCACGTCCTGGCTCAGGGCGTCCATGGCCTCGTCGGCGCGGTTGGCCGAGGCGGTCATGCCTTCGCGGGTGCTCAGCGAGGCGTTGTAGCCGGCGCGCATCTTGGCCAGCGAAATCTTGTACGCACTGATGGTCTGGCCCAGCTCATTGAGCAGCTTGACGTTCTCGGGGCTTTTGAAGGTGCGGGCCAGGTATTCCTGCTGCTTGCTGAACGCGTCCAGCTTGGCCTGGGTGTTGGCCGCCGCCGCGTCGTCGCCGTTGGCGATCATGTATTGCAGGCGGGCGATGCGCAGGTCGGTCAGGTCCTTGTTGAGCTGGGCGATGTCGCCCATCCAGTTGCTGCGGTCGATCAGGCTGCCCAGGCTGTTCCAGCCAGTCAGGGCCAGCAGGCCGGTCAGTACCAGCACCAGGCCGAAGCCCAGGCCGAGTTTGAGGTTTACGCTGATGTTGGCGAACCAGCTGTTCATGCACGCTCTCCCAGAAAATGATTTCGCTCACTTGATCTCAATCGCTGGGCGTTGTTGTTATGGGAGCCCTGCTGATTCGTGCAGGAGTTATCGGCAGGGCAGGGGGAAGCTGAAACGCTTTTTCAGCAGATTTGTAACTGCCTGAAAACGTTTGCGTTCTGAGCGAAAGCTGCGCGGGGCAAGCCCGTTCCCACATCGCGTGGGAGCGGGCTTGCCCCGCGATCATCAGAGGCTACGGCTGGAAAAGGTATCGCACTGGTTCACATCGCCACTGCCGAACCCGGCCTTGAACCAGCGCACCCGCTGCTGCGAGGTGCCATGGGTGAACGAGTCGGGCACCACGCGGCCCTGGCTCTTTTGCTGCAGACGGTCGTCACCGATGGCATTGGCGGCGTTCAGCGCTTCCTCCACGTCCCCCGGCTCCAGCCAGTTCAGGCGCTTCTGTGCCTGGTAGGCCCATACCCCGGCCAGGCAGTCGGCCTGCAATTCCTGGCGCACCAGCAGGCCATTGTCGCCCTCCATGCGTTGGCCGTTGCGGCGGGCGGCGTCGACCTTGGCCGAGACCCCCAGCAGCGTCTGCACGTGGTGGCCGATCTCGTGGGCGATCACGTAGGCCTGGGCAAAGTCGCCGGCGGCGGCGAAGCGGGTTTCCATCTCGCGGAAGAAGGTCATGTCCAGGTACACGCGCTGGTCGGCCGGGCAGTAGAACGGCCCGACCGCCGCCGAGGCGAAGCCGCAGGCCGAATTGACCTGGCCGCTGAACAGCACCAGCTTCGGGTCGCGGTATTGCTTGCCAGCCTGGGCGAACAGGGCCTTCCAGGTGTCTTCGGTGTCGCCCAGGATCGAGGCGACGAATTCGGCCTGCTGGTCGTTGGCCGGTGGCGCCTTGCCGCCGACATTGGCCGGGGCGGTCTGTTGCTGCTGGTCCATCTGCCCGGCCAGTTGGCCGAGGATCTGCAACGGGTCCTGGCCGGTAAGCCAGCCAATGCCGACGATCAGCAGGATGGCGCCGAGCCCCAGGCCCTTGCCGCCGCCGAAACGCATGCCGCCGCCACCGCCACCTTCGCCACGGGCATCGACCACGTTGTCGCTGCGTCGGCCTTTTCGCCATTCCATGTGTGTTCTCCGGTTGGTGAAACAAGAAGTCAAAGATTAGTTCAGCGTGGTCATGGGCGTCGGCGCGGTCGCCTATACATAACCAAATGGTTATGCCTATGACCGTGGAATTCAATATTCATCCCGTTGCACCTGCCGGAAACTGCAAGTCCGCCTGCCACGCCCAGGCGCTTCGATAATTCCAAGAGAGGAAACCGGCATGCCCGCCCAGGACACCAGCCGCTTCGTGATCCGTGATCGCAATTGGCACCCCAAGGCCTTCACTCCGGACTACAAGACGTCCATCGCCCGTTCGCCGCGCCAGGCGCTGGTGAGCATCCCGCAGTCGATCAGCGAGACCACTGGCCCGGACTTTTCCCACTTGCGCTTCGGCGAGCATGACCACGACCTGCTGCTGAACTTCAACAACGGTGGCCTGCCGATCGGCGAGCGCATCATCATTGCCGGCCGAGTGGTCGACCAGTACGGCAAACCGGTGCCCAACACCCTGGTGGAGATGTGGCAGGCCAACGCCGGTGGCCGCTACCGGCACAAGAACGACCGCTACCTGGCGCCGCTGGACCCTAACTTTGGCGGTGTCGGCCGCTGCCTGACCGACCGCGACGGCTACTACAGCTTCCGCACCATCAAGCCCGGCCCGTACCCCTGGCGCAACGGCCCCAACGACTGGCGCCCGGCGCATATCCACTTCTCCGTCAGCGGCCCGTCGATCGCCACCAAGCTGATCACCCAGCTGTACTTCGAGGGCGATCCGCTGATCCCGATGTGCCCGATCGTCAAGTCGATCGCCAACCCGGATGCGGTCGAGCGGCTGATCGCCAAGCTCGACATGAGCCACGCCAACCCCATGGATTGCCTGGCCTACCGCTTCGACATCGTCCTGCGCGGCCAGCGCCAGACCCACTTCGAAAACCGCTGAGGAGTACCGTCATGCCTATCGAACTGCTGCCGGAAACCCCCTCGCAGACCGCCGGCCCCTACGTGCACATCGGCCTGGCCCTGGAAGCGGCCGGCAACCCGACCCGCGACCAGGAAATCTGGAACCGCCTGGCCAAGGCCGATGCCCCGGGCGAGCACATCCTGCTGATCGGCCAGGTGTACGACGGTAACGGCCATCTGGTGCGCGACTCGTTCCTGGAGGTCTGGCAGGCCGATGCCAAGGGCCTGTACCAGGACGACTACAACCAGGAAAACGTGTTCAACAGCTTTGGCCGCACCGCCACCACTTTCGACGCCGGCGAGTGGACCCTGCACACGGTCAAGCCAGGCGTGGTGAACAACGCTGCGGGCGTGCCGATGGCGCCGCACATCAACATCAGCCTGTTTGCCCGGGGCATCAATATCCACCTGCACACGCGGTTGTATTTCGATGACGAGGCCGAGGCGAATGCCAAGTGCCCGGTGCTGAACCTGATCGAGCAGCCGCAGCGGCGTGAGACGTTGATCGCCAAGCGTTGCGAAGTGGAGGGGAAGACGGCGTATCGGTTCGATATCCGTATTCAGGGGGACGGGGAGACGGTGTTCTTCGATTTCTGAGAATGCTGGGGCCGCTTTGCGGCCCTATCGCGACACAAGGCCGCTCCTACAGGTACCGCGCAATCCCTGTAGGAGCGGCCTTGTGCCGCGAATGGGCTGCAGAGCAGCCCCAACAATCTGGCGGTCAGCGCCGAACCAGCAGCACGCCGCTTTCCATGTGATGGGTATACGGGAACTGGTCGAACAGCGCACAACGCTCGATGCGGTGGGTGTCCTGCAACTGGGCGATGTTCTGCGCCAGGGTCTCGGGGTTGCACGAGATGTACAGGATCCGCTCGAAGCGTCGGGTCAGCTCGCAGGTGTCCGGGTCCATGCCGGCGCGTGGCGGGTCGACGAACACGGTGCCGAACGCGTAGCTTTTCAGGTCGATCCCTTCCAGCCGGCGGAACGGCCGCACCTCGTTCAATGCCTGGGTCAGCTCTTCGGCCGACAGGCGCACCAGGCGCACGTTGTCCACGCCATTCTCGTCGAGGTTGTGCAGCGCGGCGTTGACCGAGGTCTTGCTGATCTCGGTGGCCAGCACCTGGCGGGCACGGGTGGCCAGCGGCAGAGTGAAGTTGCCGTTGCCGCAGTACAGCTCCAGCAGGTCGTCGTCACGCTCGCCCATGGCCTCGAAGGCCCAGCCGAGCATCTTCTGGTTCACCGCGCCGTTGGGCTGGGTGAACGCGCCTTCGGGTTGGCGATAGCTGAAGGTGCGGCCGGCGATGTCCAGCTTCTCTACCGCGTAGTCGCGGCCGATCACCAGGCGCTTGCCTTTGGAGCGGCCGATCACGCTGACCTTCAGCTCGGCGGCCAACTGCTGCGCAGCGGCTTCCCAGGCGTCGTCCAGCGGGCGGTGGTAGCACAGGGTGACCATGGCATCGCCGGCCAGGGTGGTGAGGAACTCCACCTGGAACAGGCGGTTGTTCAGCGCCTCATTGCCCTGCCAGGCGGCCTTCAGGCGTGGCATCAGTTCGTTGATGCGCTGGCTGGCGATGGGGAAGTCGTCGATCAGGATCGCCTTGTGCTTTTCGCCCGGGGCGAACATCGCGTAGTGGCGCTGGCCGTCCTCGCGCCACAGGCGGAACTCGGCGCGCAGGCGGTAGTGCTCGCGCGGCGAGTCGAATACCGCAGGCTCCGGGGCGCCGAATGGCGCCAGCAGCTCGCGCAGGCGGGCGACCTTGGCCGCCAGCTGCGCGTCGTATTGCGTCGGGTCGAAGGCAGCACTCATGCGTTGAACCAGCCCAGCTTGATGACAAACAGAATGGACAGGATCACCAGCGCCGGGTTCAGGTCCTGGCGACGGCCGGACAGCAGCTTGATGGCGGTCCAGGCGATGAAGCCGAAGGCGATGCCGTTGGCGATCGAGTAGGTCAGCGGCATGGCCAGGGCGGTGACCACCACCGGTGCGGCCTCGGTGACGTCATCCCAGTTGATCTCGGCCAGGCCCGAGGCCATCAGCACGGCGACGAACAGCAGCGCAGGCGCAGTGGCGAAGGCGGGCACGCTACCGGCCAGCGGGGCGAAGAACAGCGCCAGCAGGAACAGGGCGGCGACCACGATGGCGGTCAGGCCGGTGCGGCCACCGGCGCTGACGCCCGCGGCGGATTCGATGTAGCTGGTGGTGGTCGAGGTGCCCAGCAGCGAACCGGCCATGGCGGCGGTGCTGTCGGCGATCAGCGCGCGGCCCATCTTCGGCATGTGGCCGTCCTTGCCCATCAGGCCGGCACGTTTGGCTACGCCGATCAGGGTGCCGGAGTTGTCGAACAGGTCGACGAACAGGAAGGCGAAGATCACGCTGATCAGGCCGACGTCCAGAGCGCCCTTGATGTCCAGTTGCAGGAAGGTCGGCGCCAGCGACGGCGGCATCGACACCACGCCACCGAATGGGGTGACGCCCATGGCGATCGAGGCCACGGTCACGGCGAGGATGCCGATCAGCACCGCGCCACGGACTTTCATCGCCTCGAGCGCAACGATCAGGAAGAAGCCCAGGGTGGCGAGGATCGGCGCCGGCTGCTTGAGGTCGCCCAGGCCTACCAAGGTGGCCTGGTTATCGACGACGATTCCGGCGTTATGCAGGGCGATCAGTGCCAGGAACAGGCCGATACCCGCAGCGATGGCCGAGCGCAGTGGCAGCGGGATGCTGTTCACGATCCATTCGCGGATGCGGAAGATCGACAGCAGGAAGAACAGCACGGCGGAGAGGAACACCGCACCCAGCGCCACCTGCCAGGTGTGGCCCATGTGCAGGACCACGGTGTAGGTGAAGAACGCGTTCAGGCCCATGCCCGGCGCCAGGGCGATCGGGTAGTTGGCGATGATGCCCATGGTCACCGAGCCGATGGCCGCGGCCAGGCAGGTGGCGACGAAGATCGCGCCCTTGTCCATGCCGGTCTCGCCGAGGATGCTCGGGTTGACGAACAGGATGTAGGCCATGGCCAGGAAGGTGGTGACGCCCGCGAGAATCTCGGTGCGCACGTTGGTGTTGTGTGCTTTTAGTTGAAACAGCCTTTCCAGCATGCCTGCTCCCAGGGCGCCTCGCGCCGTGAATGTATCGACCCCATCAGCAAAGCACAGACCGTACCGGATGCCGTGGTTTTGCGTGGGGCGCAAAAAAGCCGCGCATCATACCAGCATGGGGGGCGGGGGCCTATGGCCGTTGGGGAGGGCAAACGAGGTCTGTCTGTTCTGCCCTCATCGCCGGCAAGCCGGCTCCCACAAAGGCCGCGCAAAAACTGTGGGAGCCGGCTTGCCGGCGATGAGGGCGGCTGCTCGATCAACCGTTATGCAGGCGGTCGCGATGGGTCAGGGTCGGGAACAGCTTCATCCACACCCCGGTCACCACCAGCGTGCCCACGCCACCGAGCACCACCGCCGGCACTGTGCCAAACCAGTGCGCGGTGAGCCCCGACTCGAACTCGCCGAGCTGGTTCGAGGCACCGATGAACAGCCCGTTCACTGCGCTCACCCGGCCGCGCATCTCATCCGGGGTCTCCAACTGCACGAAGGCACCGCGGATGACCATGCTGATCATGTCCGCCGCGCCCAGTACCACCAGCACCGCAAGCGAGAACCAGAACGAGGTGCTCAAGCCGAAGGCGATGGTCGCCACGCCGAACACCCCCACGGCGGTGAACATGACCAGGCCCACCTTGCGCTCCACCGGGAAGCGCGCCAGCCACAGCGACATCAGCAAGGCCCCCACCGCCGGCGCCGAACGCAGCAGGCCCAGGCCCCAGGCGCCGGTGAGCAGGATGTCCTTGGCGAACACCGGCAGCAGCGCGGTGGCGCCACCCAGCAGCACGGCGAACAGGTCCAGCGAGATGGCACCCAGGATGTCGGGGCGGCTGCGGATGAAGCGGATACCCGCCAGCAGCGAGTCGAGGCTGGCGCGGCCTTGTTGGAGTGGTTGCTGGCGTGCGTCCAGGCTGAGCATGAGCAGGCAAGCGACTGTGTAGAGGATCACCGTCGGGGCATACACCCAGAGGCTGCCGAAGGCATAGAGAAAACCGCCCACCGCCGGGGCGACGATGGTCGCCGCCTGGGTGGCCGACGCCGACGCGGCCACCGCGCGCGGGAACAGCCCCGGCGGCACCACGTTGGGCAGCAGGGCCTGGGTCGCCGGCATCTCGAACGAGCGGGTGGCGCCGAGCAGGAACGCCAATACGAAAATCAGCTCGCGGCTGACATTGTCGGTGGCACTGCCCAGCACCAGCGCCAGGGCGATAAGTGCCTGCAGGGTCTGGCACAGGGCGGCGACCTTGCGCCGGTCATAGCGGTCGGCGACGTGGCCGGTGTGCAGCATGAACAGCACCCGCGGGGCGAACTCGACCAAGCCGACCAGGCCCAGGTCGAGCACATTGCCGGTCAACTGGTAGAGGTGCCAGCCAATGGCCACGGTGAGCATCTGGAAGCCGCTGGCGGTGAACACCCGGGCCAGCCAGAAGGCGATGAAGGGGCGGTGATGACGCAGCAATTGCGGGGCGGAATCGGACATCGGCAGGCCTGCAACCTCGGAACTAGAGGGGCCTGAAGCGTAACATCTGTTTGTAACATTTAGTTGCTGAATGTCGAGGTGGACACTTTTTCAGGCCCGGGAACAGGGGGTGGGACAACCGGTCACGCGGCAATCAACCACACATCCGGGCGGGTGATTCGGGACTATGCTTGCAGTCATCCGTTGATCTGGATCAATCGTTCCAGATGCAACGAATAGGGCCTTCGGGCCGCAATCCCTGCGATCGAACAGAACAATTCCAACGAGCCACTCTCGATCACTGTGGGGGCAGTGGGCGACAAGGGCCACAGGCCTGGACGCCGGATTATCTGAAGAGGAAGCACCATGTTCGGATTAGAAGCCCTAGAGCTCGCCCGAATCCAGTTTGCCTTTACCGTGTCCTTTCACATCCTGTTCCCGGCCATCACCATTGGCCTCGCCAGCTACCTGGCGGTGCTCGAAGGCCTCTGGCTGAAGACCGGCGACAACACCTACCGTGACCTCTACCACTTCTGGTCGAAGATCTTCGCCGTCAACTTCGGCATGGGCGTCGTGTCCGGCCTGGTGATGGCCTATCAGTTCGGTACCAACTGGAGCCAGTTCTCCGACTTCGCCGGCTCCATCACCGGCCCGCTGCTCACCTACGAGGTGCTGACGGCGTTCTTCCTCGAGGCCGGCTTCCTCGGCGTCATGCTATTCGGCTGGAACCGTGTCGGCCGTGGCCTGCACTTCTTCGCCACTTGCATGGTGGCGCTTGGCACGCTGATGTCGACCTTCTGGATCCTGGCCTCCAACAGCTGGATGCAGACGCCCCAGGGCTACGAAATCGTCAATGGCCAGGTGATCCCGGTGGACTGGATTGCGGTGATTTTCAACCCGTCCTTCCCTTACCGCCTGATGCACATGGCTACCGCGGCCTTCGTTGCCACCGCGTTCTTCGTCGGCGCCTCGGCGGCCTGGCACCTGTTGCGTGGTCGGGACAACCCGGCAGTGCGCAAGATGCTGTCGATGGCCATGTGGATGGCGCTGATTGTCGCGCCGGTCCAGGCGGTCATCGGTGACTTCCACGGCCTCAACACCCTCAAGCACCAGCCGGCGAAGATCGCTGCCATCGAAGGGCACTGGGAGAACAAACCGGGCGAGCCGACGCCGCTGATCCTGTTCGGCATCCCGGACATGCAGGCCGAGACCACCCGTTACAAGATCGAAATCCCGGCCTTGGGCAGCCTGATCCTCACCCACAGCCTGGACAAGCAGGTCCCGGCGATGAAGGAGTTCCCGCCCGAAGACCGGCCCAACTCGACCATTGTGTTCTGGTCGTTCCGGGTCATGGTCGGCCTGGGCATGTTGATGATCTTCGTCGGCCTGTGGAGCCTGTGGCTGCGCAAGCGCGGCACGTTGTACAGCTCGCGGCCGTTCCTCTACCTGACCCTGTGGATGGGGCCCTCGGGATTGATCGCGATCCTTGCCGGCTGGTTCACCACCGAGATCGGTCGCCAGCCCTGGGTGGTGTACGGGCTGATGCGCACCGCCGACGGTGTGTCCAACCACAGTTATGCCCAGCTCGGCTTCACCCTGGTGATGTTCGTGGTGGTCTACTTCGCGCTGTTCGGCACCGGCATCGGCTACATGATGCGCCTGGTGCGCAAAGGGCCGAAGACTGGCGAAGGCGAGGAGCACACCCCGGGTGGCCCTGGCCAGAAACGCACGCCGGCACGGCCGTTGTCCGCCGCCGATGAAGGCCATGAGGCCGACTCCACCCGCCTGAGCAAGGGGAACTGAGATGGGTATCGATCTTCCGCTGATCTGGGCCGTGATCATCATCTTCGGCGTCATGATGTATGTGGTAATGGATGGTTTCGACCTGGGGATCGGCATGCTCTTCCCGTTCGTCCAGGATGAGCGTGACCGCGATGTGATGATGAACACCGTGGCCCCGGTATGGGACGGCAACGAGACCTGGCTGGTGCTGGGTGGCGCGGCGTTGTTCGGTGCCTTCCCGCTGGCCTATTCGGTGGTGCTGGAGGCTTTGTACCTGCCGCTGATCCTGATGCTGGTGGGCCTGATCTTCCGTGGCGTGGCCTTCGAGTTCCGCTTCAAGGCCCGGGCCAACCGGCGGCATATCTGGGACAAGGCGTTCATCTGGGGCTCGCTGGTCGCGACCTTCTTCCAGGGTGTGGCGCTGGGGGCCTTCATCGAGGGCTTCAAGGTGGTCGACCGCAAGTTCGTCGGCGGCTACCTGGATTGGCTGACGCCGTTCACCCTGTTCTCTGGTTTGGGTTTGATCGTCGCCTACACCCTGCTGGGCTGCACCTGGCTGATCATGAAGACCGAAGGGCCGCTGCAACGGAAAATGCACGACATGGCCCGGCCACTGGCACTGGTGCTACTGGCGGTGATCGGTATCGTCAGCCTGTGGACGCCGATCGCCTACCCGCAGATCGCCGACCGTTGGTTCAGCATGCCTAACCTGTTGTGGTTCATGCCGGTGCCGATCCTGGTGCTGGTGACCTTCTACGGCTTGCTGCGGGCGGTGGCACGCAATGCGCACTACACGCCGTTCCTGCTCACCCTGGTGCTGATCTTCCTCGGCTACAGCGGCCTGGGCATCAGCCTGTGGCCGAACATCATCCCGCCGTCGATCAGCATCTGGGACGCCGCAGCGCCGCCACAGAGTCAGGGCTTCATGCTGGTGGGCACGCTGTTCATCCTGCCGTTCATCCTCGGGTACACCTACTGGAGCTACTACGTGTTCCGCGGCAAGGTGACCCACGACGATGGCTATCACTAGGAGCGGTGTGATGATGAGCAGCGAAGAGAAAAAACCATTGTGGCAGCGTGTGGGTTGGCTGGTACTGATCTGGGCACTGAGTGTTGCGGCGCTCGGGGTGGTGGCCTATGGCATGCGCATGTTCATGAGCGCGGCGGGGTTGAGCACGCACTGAGCTGAAAGCGGGGCTGGCTCCTACAGGTTACGTGAGCCCCTGTAGGAGCCAGCCTTGCTGGCGAAGGGCCGCACAGCGGCCCTGCTTCATTTCCGGGCCTTGAGCACCACGAACTTGGGTGTGGCGGCAACCTGCTCCACCCCTCGGAACAGCCGCGCCAGCTTGCTGTGGTAGCCCAGGTGGCGGTTGCCGACGATGTACAGCGCACCACCCACCTCCAACGCCTCGCGGGCCTGCTGGAACATGCGCCAGGCGAGGAAGTCGCCGACCACCTGCTGCTGGTGGAACGGCGGGTTGCACAGCACCACGTCCAGCGACTGCTTTTCCTGCCCCGCCAGGCCATCCGCCGCCTGGATCACCGCTTTGCGATCACCCAGTGCGGCTTGCCAGTTCTCCCGTGCCGACTGCACCGCCATGTACGACTCGTCCACCAAGGTGAAATGCGCATCCGGATTGGCCAGGGCGCTGGCGATTGCCAGCACGCCGTTACCGCAACCCAGGTCGGCCACCCGTGCGCGGCCCAGGTCGCGAGGCAGATGCGGCAGGAAGGCGCGGGTGCCGATGTCCAGGCCTTCGCGGCAGAACACGTTGGCATGGTTGACCAGCTCCAGGGCCGGCTTGTCCAAGCGGTAGCGGCTGGGATAGGGCGAGCGGGCGAGCGGGCGTTCGGCTACGGTGGCGATGAGCAGGCGGGCTTTCTTCTGCGCAAGCGAAGCCTGCACAGGGCCGATGTACTTCTCCATCAGGTCGCCTGCGGCTCGTGGCAGGTGCTTGATCATGGCCCCGGCAATCACTTCGGCGCCGGGGGCCAGCTGGCCCTGCAGCCGAATCAGCTGTTCTTCGAGCAGCGCCAGGGTTTTTGGCACCCGGACCAGCACGCGGTCGAACAGCCCCTGCCACTGCTCGTTGGCGGGCACGAATGGTACGGCATCGAATGGCTTGCCGTTGCCTGCCAGGTTCTTCTCCAGGGCCATGCGCGCCAGGTGCGAGTCGCCGCTGCTGGTGACATCCAATGTACCGGCCAGGCTGGCGGCCAGCGCGCCGAAGCTGTCGTTGAGTACCAGGACTCGACAGTTGGCCTGGGGCGCTTGGGTGGCCAGGTGCTCCAGCAGGTATTGGTCGGCGGCATCGAAGGCCAGCAGCGGGTCATTGGCCTGGGGCGGCTGGCGAATCAGGTCGAGGTTGGCGAAGGGCGTTTCGAACAAGGGCATGGCATACGGCTCGGCGCGGATCTGGCCGCCGCGAGGGGCGACGGACTTGAGGCCTGGGATTCTACAGGTCTTTGCGCTTTGGGGGGCTACAGCAGGCCGTGGCGGACCACGTTGACGATGGCGGCTACTTTGTTGGTGGTGTTGGTTTTCTGGATGACGCTACGGATGTGGAAGTTCACCGTGCTGGTCGACAGTGAAAGTATCTTCGCGACATCTTCGGCGATCTTGCCTTCCGCGGACCACTTGATCACCTCCAGCTCTCGCTTGCTGAGGTGTGGGGCCGAGCCATTGCATGTCAGGTAGTGTTCGCTGAACACGGCATGCAGCACCTGGCACAACCACATGATCTGCGCGCCTTTCTCGTAAAGCTCGAAATTGCTTACAGGCGTCGTGGGCCTGGCCACACTCAATTGGCACTCGTTGTGACGCATGTCATACAACGACTGGGTCCATCCATGCTTGAGGCCATGGGCGCAGGCCGCTTCGCGCAGCAAGGGGACCTCGTTGTACAGGTCGTCGTGCCACAGCAGGGGCAGGGTGGATTTACGACACTGGGTGATGACAGGGTCGATGCTGACGAAATTGCAGTCCCGGTAGGCTTCGATCCAGCCACGCGGGTAATTGCTGTGCAGGATGATCTGTGGATCGTGACCGGCAAGGTGAAGGTGCAGCGTCATGCCGAGAAAATCCATCTCGAATAGCTGAACCAAGTCGACCGCCCGGCGAAACAATGCGTGAGGGTCACGTTCGCTCAGCATCTGCTGAAGCTGTTCGCTGGTCCACTGTGACATCGGTGAAGCTCCCTGAAATCCGTTGGATCCAATAAGCAGACTGCACGGGCGAAGTGTAGGAAAAGTCCTCGTTCTGTGCTGGGTTTTTTTGTTATAGCTGCCGGGGTTTTTGCGCAGTTTCTTGTCCGTTAAAGTCGATGCCCTACAAACCGGTGGTGTTTATCTCCATCGCTTTGCGCGACACTTGGCGCATCTGTTTTTTGGAGCCCGTCATGACCGCCAGCGCCGACAAGTTCACCCGCCAGACCCTGCTCGATGTCCAGCCGCTGACGCCGAACCTGTTCAGCCTGCGGGTCACCCGCGACCCGGGCTTTCGTTTTCGCTCCGGGCAGTTCGCCCGCCTGGGCGTGACCAAGGCCGATGGGAGCGTGGTATGGCGTGCGTACTCGATGGTCAGCGCGCCCCACGACGAATACCTCGATTTTTTCTCCATCGTGGTGCCGGGCGGTGAGTTCACCAGCGAGCTTAGCCGGCTGGGCAAGGGCGATACCCTATTGATCGACCGCCAGGCATTTGGCTACCTGACCCTCGACCGCTTTGTCGGTGGCCGCGACCTGTGGCTGTTGGCCACCGGTACCGGCATCGCGCCCTTCATGTCGATCCTCCAGGACTTCGAGGCTTGGGAGCGATTCGACAACATCAAACTGGTGTATTCGGTGCGCGAAGCCAAGGAGTTGGCCTACGTGGACGAGATCGCCGGGCTGGAGCAGCGCGACTACCTGGCCGAATTCGCCGGCAAGTTGCAATTCATCCCGGTGGTCACTCGCGAGGCGCATCCGGGGGCGTTGAATGCGCGGATCACCACGCTGATCGAGAACGGTGGGCTGGAGAAGGCGGCGGGGCTGGAGCTGTCCACCGAGCACTCGCGGATCATGCTGTGCGGCAACCCGGACATGATCGACGAGACGCGCAAAGTGCTCAAGGCGCGTGACCTGCAACTGAGCCTGAGCAAGCGGCCGGGGCAGGTGGCGGTAGAGAACTACTGGTAACGAAACGGCGCCCATCGGGCGCCGTTTTCATGTGCAGCCTCAGGGCTGGCGGTTCTGCGCCTTGAGCAGGTCGCGGATCTCGGTCAGCAGGGTTTCTTCGGCGCTCGGTACCGGCGGGGCGCTCGGTGCCACGGCTTCTTCGCGCTTGAGGCGGTTGATCGCTTTCACGCCCATGAAGATGGCGAAGGCGACGATGATGAAATCGAGGACGGTCTGGATGAACTTGCCGTAGGCCAGCACCACGGCTGGTACATCACCTTCGGCGGCCTTGAGGGTGACGGCCAGGTCACTGAAGTCCACACCCCCGATGAGCAGGCCTATCGGTGGCATGATCACGTCGCCGACGAACGACGAGACGATCTTGCCGAAAGCCGCGCCGATGATGATACCAACGGCCATGTCCACGACATTTCCCTTGACCGCGAAGGCTTTGAACTCACTGAGCATGCCCATGTTCGATTTCCTTGTAACAAATGGTGAGGTAGACGCAGTGTAAGCCACTAAAACGCTTCATGCGTTGCATTCAGGGCTACAGACTGCGGTTAGATCGAATAGTTTTGTCGCATCCCGGCGCGTTCGAGACACGTGCTGCTTCGGCTATCATGGCGGTTTTTTCCAGGAGACCCCGCCCATGGCCAAGGCCAAGCGTTTGTATGGCTGCACCGAGTGCGGCGCGACCTTCCCCAAATGGGCCGGCCAGTGTGGTGATTGCGGGGCCTGGAACACCCTGGTCGAGACCATGATCGAAAGCGGTGGCGCGGCGGCGCCCAGCGGGCGCACCGGCTGGGCCGGGCAGCAGGCGCAGATCAAGACCCTCGCCGAGGTCAGCGTCGAGGAAATCCCGCGCTTCACCACCAGCAGCACCGAGCTCGACCGGGTACTCGGCGGCGGCCTGGTGGATGGCTCGGTGGTGCTGATCGGCGGTGACCCGGGCATCGGCAAGTCGACCATCCTGTTGCAAACCCTGTGCAACATCGCCACGTACATGCCAGCGCTGTATGTCACCGGGGAAGAATCGCAGCAGCAGGTGGCCATGCGCTCGCGGCGCCTGGGCCTGCCCCAGGACCAGCTCAAGGTGATGACCGAAACCTGCATCGAGGCGATCATCGCCACCGCCCGCCATGAAAAGCCGCGGGTGATGGTGATCGACTCGATCCAGACCATCTTCACCGAGCAGCTGCAATCCGCGCCCGGTGGCGTGGCCCAGGTGCGCGAGAGCGCGGCCTTGCTGGTGCGTTACGCCAAGCAGAGCGGCACGGCGATCTTCCTGGTTGGCCACGTCACCAAGGAAGGTTCGCTGGCAGGGCCACGGGTGCTGGAGCACATGGTCGATACCGTGCTGTATTTCGAGGGTGAATCGGACGGCCGCCTGCGCCTGTTGCGGGCGGTGAAGAACCGTTTCGGGGCGGTCAACGAGCTGGGCGTGTTCGGCATGACCGACCGTGGCCTCAAGGAAGTGTCCAACCCCTCGGCGATTTTTCTCAACCGCACCCAGGAAGAGGTGTCCGGCAGTGTGGTGATGGCCACCTGGGAGGGTACCCGGCCGATGCTGGTGGAGGTGCAGGCACTGGTCGATGACAGCCACCTGTCCAACCCGCGGCGGGTCACCCTGGGCCTGGACCAGAACCGGCTGGCCATGCTGCTGGCGGTGCTGCATCGCCACGGCGGCATTCCCACCCACGATCAGGATGTGTTCCTCAACGTGGTCGGCGGGGTGAAGGTGCTGGAGACCGCCTCCGACCTGGCGCTGCTGGCCGCGGTGATGTCGAGCCTGCGCAACCGGCCGTTGGCGCATGGGTTGCTGGTGTTTGGCGAGATTGGCTTGTCGGGTGAGGTGCGCCCGGTGCCGAGTGGCCAGGAGCGTTTGAAGGAAGCGGCCAAGCATGGCTTCAAGCGCGCGATCGTGCCCAAGGGCAATGCACCCAAGGAGGCGCCGGCGGGGTTGCAGGTGATTGCGGTGACGCGCCTTGAGCAGGCGTTGGATGCCTTGTTCGAATGATCAGCGTTGTGCCAGGGCCTTTTCGCGGGTAAACAAAAAGGGGAGCCGACGATGCGCGTCGACTCCCCTGCGTGACCGCTTCAGTCAGCGGTCAGTGCTCGGCGACCGCACTGCGCCTGGGCGCCTGGTTGCCATGCTCGTCCACCTCCATCACCGGCACTTCATTGCCGTCGGCGTCGAACAGCTTGCCATCCTTGAAGTAGTCGCCATCGCGCAGGCACGAGATGTCCGAGTACTGGATGGTGCGCTCGTAGGCGGCGGCGAATACCGACTGGTTTTCCGAGTTGCCCGTGGTGAAGTGGTTGAACATCAGGTTCAGCAGGATGGCCATGATCGCCGCCGAGCTGATACCGGAGTGGAAGATGGTTTCGAACCAGCTTGGGAAGTTGTGGTAGAAGTTCGGCGCGGCGATCGGGATCATGCCAAAGCCGAGCGACGCGGCGACGATGATCAGGTTGACGTTGTTCTTGTAGTTGACCTTCGACAGGGTGCGGATACCGCTGGCCGCTACGGTGCCGAACAGCACGATGCCGGCGCCACCCAATACTGGGGTCGGTACCGCAGCGATGATCCGGCCCATGATCGGCAGCAGGCCGAGCACCACCAGGATCACGCCACCGGTGGCCACCACATAGCGGCTTTTGACCCCGGTCACGGCCACCAGCCCGACGTTCTGGGCAAAGGCGCTCTGGGTGAACGAGCCGAAGATCGGCGCCAGGATGCTCGACGCCATGTCGGCGCGCAGGCCATTGCCCAGGCGCTTGGAGTCGACCTTGGTGTCGATGATTTCACCGACCGCGAGGATGTCGGCCGAGGTCTCGACCAGGGTCACCATGATCACGATGCACATCGACAGGATCGCGGCGATGTGGAAGGTCGGCATGCCGAAGTGGAAGGGGGTGGGGAAGGCGAAGATCGGGCCTTCGGTGACCTTGCTGAAGTCGGTCATGCCCAGTGCCCAGGCGATCAGTGTGCCAGCGACCATGGCCAGCAGGATCGACAGTCGCGAGATGGTCGCGTTACCCAGTTTGCTCAGCAGCAAAACGATGGCGAAGGTCAGCGCCGCCAGGCCGATGTTGGCCACGCTGCCGAACTCCGGCGAAGCGCTGTTACCGCCCATCACCCAGCGCGCGGCCACCGGCATCAGGGTCAGGCCGATGGTGGTGATGACGATGCCGGTCACCAGCGGTGGGAAGAACTTGGTGATGCGCGAGAACACCGGGGTGATCAGGAAACCGATCAGCGAGGCCGCCATGACCGCACCCAGCACCGCAGGCAGGCCACCACCGCCCTGGCTGCCGAGGATCGCCCCCATGGTCGCGACGCCAGCGAACGACACGCCCTGCACCAGCGGCAACTGGCAACCGAAGAACGGTAGGCCGAGGGTCTGCAGCAGCGTCGCCAGCCCGCCTGCGAACAACGAAGCCGCGATCAGCAGGCCGATCTCCGCCGGGGCCAGGCCGGCTGCCTGGCCGAGGATCAGCGGTACGGCAACGATACCGCCATACATGGTCAGAACATGCTGCAGGCCGTAGGCCAGGTTGGCGCCAATACCGAGGTTTTCGTCCTCGGGGCGCTGGGTGGGAGACGTGCTAGGGGACGTAGTCATGGAGCAGGCTCTCAGTTTTATTTTTGTGGCACTACTGTAGACAAAACATGGATTCGATTGCCATCAAAATTGTATACAAGATTTTGATCCAAGCGCGTGCAGGGCTGCCTCCAGAGTTCACCATTTCTGGATGCAGAATACGTTCCAAGTCGTGGAATGGCGGGTTAGATGGGTGTGTACACCACCCAGAACAGCTTGCTGAAAGCTGCCTGGGTAGACAGGAAACACAATGGGGTGATTTTGATAGCTAGCTAAGAGATTTCAATCTTCGATCAATTCCCGCAGCTCACGCATCATTTCGGTGCTGTCGGCCACGTTCAGTTCCACCAGACGGTGCAAGTGGCTCATCGAATCGAGGTCGATATACAGGCAGACGAAGCCCAGGCGCGTCGGCTCTTCGTGGCGCAGTTCGACCTGCATCTGCACCTTGGTGGTCATGTCGTTGAGGTGGATGATCGCTTCGAAGTCTTGCGTCAGATCGGCGTCCCAGGGGTTGGGGCATTCGATCAGAAGGCCTTTGAGCGACAGGTCGAGGAGCTTGACCGGCCAGCGGCGTTCGCCTTGGCGCAGTTCGGTGGGGGCATCGAAGGCGATGCGTTGGAAGCGGCGGCGTTCGTCGTGATCGCTCATGGGGAAAGCCCTCGGGGGTTCAACCTGACTATAGTTAGTTTTGCGCTCGTATCAGGTACCGCAATCTGGCCGCAGAGGCTCTAGACCAAAGCAAGTGTGGCAATGCGCCTTGACACGCCCTAGACTCGATGGGCGGTCTTTTCCAATCCACCAGCTGGAAGTAAACCATGAACAACAATAATAGCCTGCTACGCCACGTTCCGTGGCTGGCGCTGGCAGTCATAGGGGCCTGCGCGCTGGGTGTGGTTGCCCTGCGTCGTGGCGAGGCGATCAATGCCTTGTGGATCGTGGTCGCGGCAGTGGCCATCTACCTGGTTGCCTACCGTTACTACAGCCTGTTCATCGCCACCAAGGTGATGCAACTCGACCCCCGCCGGGCCACGCCCGCGGTACTCAACAACGACGGTCTGGACTACGTACCGACCAACAAGCACATCCTCTTCGGCCACCACTTCGCCGCCATCGCCGGCGCCGGCCCACTGGTGGGCCCGGTGCTCGCCGCGCAGATGGGTTACCTGCCCGGCACCCTGTGGCTGATCGCCGGTGTGGTGCTGGCCGGCGCGGTGCAGGACTTCATGGTGCTGTTCCTCTCCACCCGCCGCAACGGCCGCTCGCTGGGCGACATGGTGCGTGAGGAAATGGGCCGCATACCGGGCACCATCGCCCTGTTCGGCTGCTTCCTGATCATGATCATCATCCTCGCGGTGCTGGCGCTGATCGTGGTCAAGGCCCTGGCCGAGAGCCCGTGGGGCATGTTCACGGTGATGGCGACCATCCCGATCGCGATGTTCATGGGCATCTACATGCGCTATATCCGCCCAGGCCGCATCGGCGAGATCTCGGTGATCGGCGTGGTGCTGTTGCTGCTGTCGATCTGGCTGGGGGGCCAGATCGCCGCGGATCCGGTCTGGGGCCCGGCCTTCACCTTCACTGGCGTGCAGATCACCTGGATGCTGGTGGGCTACGGTTTCGTCGCCGCCGTGCTGCCGGTGTGGCTGGTGCTGGCGCCGCGCGACTACCTGTCTACCTTCCTCAAGATCGGCACCATCGTCGGCTTGGCCATTGGCATCCTGATCATCGCGCCCGAGCTGAAAATGCCGGCGCTCACGCAATTCACCGACGGCACCGGCCCGGTATGGAAGGGCACCCTGTTCCCGTTCCTGTTCATCACCATCGCCTGCGGCGCGGTGTCCGGCTTCCACGCGCTGATCTCCTCGGGGACCACGCCCAAGCTGCTGGACAACGAAACCAACGCCCGTTACATCGGCTACGGCGGCATGCTGATGGAGTCGTTCGTCGCCATCATGGCCATGGTCGCCGCCTCGGTGATCGAGCCGGGCGTGTACTTCGCCATGAACAGCCCGGCTGCGGTGGTCGGTGCCGACGTCGCCTCGGTGGCGCAGACGGTCAGCAGCTGGGGCTTCCTGATCACCCCCGAGCAGCTCGAAGCGGTCGCCCGTGATATTGGCGAGCACACCATCCTGGCCCGTGCCGGTGGTGCCCCAACGTTGGCCGTCGGTATCGCGCAGATCCTTCACCAGGTGCTGCCGGGTGAGAACACCATGGCCTTCTGGTATCACTTCGCGATCCTGTTCGAGGCGCTGTTCATCCTCACCGCGGTGGACGCCGGTACCCGTGCCGGGCGCTTCATGCTGCAGGACCTGCTGGGCAGCTTCGTACCGGCGCTCAAGCGCACCGAGTCGTGGGGCGCCAACCTGCTCGCTACCGCGGGTTGCGTGGCGATGTGGGGTTACCTGCTCTATCAAGGTGTGATCGATCCGCTGGGTGGCATCAACACCTTGTGGCCGCTGTTCGGTATCTCCAACCAGATGCTGGCCGGTATTGCCCTGATGCTCGGCACCGTGGTGCTGATCAAGATGAAGCGCCAGCGCTACATCTGGGTCACCTTGGTACCTGCGGTCTGGCTGTTGATCTGCACCACCGCCGCAGGCCTGATCAAGCTGTTCGACCCGAACCCGGCGGTCGGCTTCCTGGCCCTGGCCAAGAAGTACAGCACCGCGCTGGACGCAGGCCAGGTGTTGGCCCCGGCCAAGGACATCGGCCAGATGCAGCACGTGATCTTCAACGCCTACACCAACGCCGGCCTGACGATCCTGTTCCTGCTGGTGGTGTTCAGCATCCTGTTCTTCGCCCTCAAGGTCGGCTATGCCGCCTGGGGTCGCAAGGAGCGCAGCGACAAGGAAACCCCGTTCCAGGCCCTGCCTGACGCTTGAGAGGAATGCCGTGATGTTCAACGACTTGAGTCGACTGGGTAAGTACCTAGGGCAGGCAGCCCGCCTGATGGTCGGCATGCCCGACTATGACACTTATGTCGAGCACATGCAGACCAAGCACCCGGACAAGCCGGTGATGAGCTACGAGGCGTTCTTCCGCGAACGCCAGGAAGCGCGTTATGGTGGCAAGTCCGGGCCCAAGTGCTGTTGAACCCGCGACACATGTGAATCGGTGGGAGCCCGGGCAACCGGGCTCCCACTTTCGTTTTCAGCTCCAGGAGACAACCGCGTGCAAACGCCGATTCCCGTTACCGTGCTGACCGGCTTCCTCGGCGCCGGCAAGACCACCTTGCTCAAACACATGCTCAAGGCCGAGCACGGCCTGAAGATTGCCGTGATCGAAAACGAGTTCAGCGAGGCTGGTATCGACAGCCAGCTGCTGGGCGACGAACCGGTGCAGGTCATGACCCTGGCCAACGGCTGCGTGTGCTGCAGCATCCATGGCGATCTGACCCGCGCCCTGTACCTGCTGCTGGAGCGCCTGGATGCCGGCGAGATCGCCTTCGACCGCCTGGTGATCGAGTGCACCGGCCTTGCCGACCCGGCGCCGGTGGCGCAGACCTTCTTCATCGACGAGGAGCTGCGCGAGCGCTACATCCTCGATGGCATCATCACCCTGGTCGATGCGGTGAACGCCGATGTGCACCTGACCCAGGCCATTGCCCAGGCCCAGGTCGGTTTTGCCGACCGCCTGCTGCTTAGCAAGACCGACCTTGCCGAGCCTGCGGCAGTGAATGCACTGAGCGAGCGCCTGGCCCGCATCAACGGCCGGGCGGTAATCCGCGTAGTCGAGCATGGCCGTATCGACCTGGCCGAGCTGCTAGATGTGCGAGGGTTCAACCTCAACCCGGAGTTGGGCATCAGCCTCAAGCCCAGCCTGCGTCCGGTACTCAAGCCGGCAACGCCGGACCGTATCTCCACCCTGGTGCTGCGTACCGACACGCCGCTGGACATCGACCGTCTCAGTGACTTCATGAACGCGCTGCTGGAAGAGCACGGTAAACAGCTGCTGCGTTACAAGGGCGTGTTGAATATCGTCGGTGAAGATCGCCGTTTGGTATTCCAGGGAGTGCTCAAGCTGTACGGCTTTGACTGGGATGCCGACTGGAAGGACGACGAGGGGCGAGAAAGCGTGATGGTGTTTATTGGTGATGAGCTGCCGGAGGAGAAGATCCGGGCAGGTTTCGAGGCCCTGAACCACGCCTGAGTGAGACCTGGCTGACTGTTAGATGCCGCCGTAAGGCGGCATTTTTTTGGCCTCGTTTCAGCAATCAGGCCATTAGAAGTGGCCACTTGCAGGGAGTACTTTTTTTGGTACACTTGGCCGCGTCGGATCTAAAAGTAGATGTGCAGTTCTTCCGCAGTGCATTGGGTAATGAGCCCGTGAGGGAGTGGCTCAAGGGCCTGGCACGCGAGGAGCGCTACCTGATTGGTATGGAAATCAAGACCGTTCAGTTGGGATGGCCGCTTGGCATGCCCTTGGTCAGAAAGCTGGAGCACGGACTCTGGGAAATCCGTATCGACATGAGGCATGTCATTGCCCGTGTGCTGTTCACGATCATGGATGGAGTGATGTTCCTGCTCCATGGATTCATCAAGAAAAGCCAGAAAACGCCCTCGGCAGATCTGGCACTCGCCAGGCAACGCAAAGCCAGCTTACGGAGGTCAATCACATGAACCCGCATATCGGTTCGAACTTCGATGATTTTCTCGCCGAAGAGGGCATCCTCGAAGAGGTCACGGCCGCTGCGCTCAAACGGGTGATTGCCTGGCAACTGACCCAGGCAATGAAGCAGCAAAAGATCAGCAAGAAGGCCTTGGCCGAGCGGATGCACACCAGCCGGGCGGCGGTAGATCGAGCCTTGGATCAGACTGACGCTGGCATGACCCTGGCAACACTGGCCAGTGCAGCCAGGGCCTTGGGCCAGCGTGTGGAAATACGCCTTGTACCCGATTTCGTACCTGCTCAATGACGTAACAGCACCCACAAAAAAGCCCGGCATCAAGCCGGGCTTTTTCACATCAGGCAATCGCCAATCAGTTGCCGTACACCGGCAGCTTCTTGCAGATGGCCTTGACCTTCTCACGCACGGCGTCGATCACCGCTTCGTTGTTCAGGTCAGCCAGGATGTCGCAGATCCAGCCCGCCAGCTCTTTGCACTCGGCTTCTTTGAAGCCACGGGTGGTCACGGCTGGAGTGCCGAAACGCAGGCCCGAGGTGACGAACGGGGAACGTGGGTCGTTCGGCACCGAGTTCTTGTTGACGGTGATGAAGGCCTTGCCCAGGGCGGCGTCGGCGTCCTTACCAGAGATTTCCTGCTTGATCAGCGACAGCAGGAACAGGTGGTTCTGGGTGCCGCCGGAAACCACGTCGAAACCGCGCTCGATGAACACGCTGGCCATGGCCTGGGCGTTCTTCACCACTTGCTGCTGGTAAGCCTTGAACTCGGGCTGCAGGGCTTCCTTGAAGCAGATCGCCTTGGCGGCGATGACGTGCTCCAGCGGGCCGCCCTGGGCGCCTGGGAAGACGGCGGAGTTCAGCTTCTTCTCGATGTCGGCGTTGGCACGGGCCAGGATCAGGCCGCCACGTGGACCGCGCAGGGTCTTGTGGGTGGTGGTGGTGACCACGTCGGCGAATGGCACCGGGTTCGGGTACACGCCAGCGGCGACCAGGCCGGCCACGTGGGCCATGTCGACGAACAGGTAGGCACCGACCTTGTCGGCGATTTCGCGGAAGCGTGGGAAGTCCAGGACCTGCGAGTAGGCGGAGAAGCCGGCAACGATCATCTTCGGCTTGTGCTCGACGGCCAGGCGCTCGACTTCGTCGTAGTCGATCAGGCCGTTGGCGTCGATGCCGTACTGGATGGCGTTGTACAGCTTGCCCGACGAGCTGACCGAGGCACCATGGGTCAGGTGGCCACCGTGGGCCAGGCTCATGCCCAGGATGGTGTCACCGGCCGACAGCAGGGCCAGGTAGACAGCGGCGTTGGCTTGCGAGCCAGCGTGCGGCTGGACGTTGGCGTAGTCGGCGCCGAACAGCTCTTTGGCGCGGTCGATGGCCAGTTGCTCGACCACGTCGACATACTCGCAACCACCGTAGTAGCGCTTGCCCGGGTAGCCTTCGGCGTACTTGTTGGTCAGTACCGAACCCTGGGCTTCCATGACGGCGGGGCTAGTGTAGTTTTCCGAAGCGATCAGCTCGATATGCTCTTCCTGGCGCAGGGCTTCTTGCTGCATGGCTTCGAAGAGCTCGGCGTCGTACTTGGCAATGGTCAAATCACGGCTGAACATGGCGGTCCTCAAGGATCGGGCTGGATTGGGGGGGCATTCTAACCGATTGATTCGCCGCTGGCATATGAAGTGGCATCAAGTCGCGGACCAATGGCCCTCATGTTGCAACCCGCGTGGGGACTGGGCTGGAGTTGACCTTTGGGTCCGATTTTGCAGGGGCCTGTAGGAGCGGCCTTGTGTCGCGAAAGGGGCGCGCAGCGGCCCCAGGTTCATGCGTTTCAACATAAATTGCCGGGGCTGCTACGCAGCCCTTTCCGGCCGATCCGGCGCCCCGGCAAGGCCGCTCCTACAGGGACCGTGTGGCACCACAGTCACTGGAACATGAACAACGTCTCGTTGCTGAACTGCGCCTCGAACTGGTTGGCCGGCATGGGGCGTCCGAACAGGTAGCCCTGCACCTCGTCGCAATCATGTTCGCGCAGGAACTCCAGCTGTTCATGGGTTTCCACGCCCTCGGCGATCACCGCCAGGTTGAGGCTATGGGCCATGGCGATGATCGCCCGGGCGATCTGCGCGTCCTGCTCGCCCTCGGGCAGGCCATCGACGAAGGTACGGTCGATCTTCAGCACGTCGATGGGGAACTGCTTGAGGTAGTTGAGCGACGAGTAGCCGGTGCCGAAGTCGTCGACCGCGATGCTCAGGCCGAGGTTCTTCAGGCTGTCGAGGATCTGCATGGCTTCGTTGACCTCGCGCATCAGGATGCTCTCGGTCAACTCCAGCTCCAGGCAGGCCGGTGGCAGGCCGGTCTCTTCCAGGATGGTGGCGATGCGCGTGCCCAGCTGGCCGTCGGAGAACTGCCGGGCGGAGATGTTCACCGACACTTTGGGCACCCGCACCTTTTCCTTGTGCCAGGCCTTGAGCTGGCGACAGGCCTCACGCAGTACCCAGTCGCCGACATCCACCACCAGGCCGAGCTCTTCTATCACCGGGATGAAGTCGCCCGGCGGTACCAGGCCGCGGGTTGGGTGCCGCCAGCGCAGCAGCGCCTCGGCACCGGTCAGGCGCTTGCCGTCACCGCTGAACTGCGGCTGGTAGTAGAGGATGAATTCGTTCTGCTCCAGGGCGTGGCGCAGGTCGCTTTCCAACTCCAGGCGCTCCAGGGCACTGGCGTTCATGTCGGCCTGGTAGAACTGGAAGTTGTTCTTGCCGCGTTCCTTGGCGTGGTACATGGCGGTGTCGGCGTTTTTCATCAGCTGGCTCAGCTCGCCGCCGTCCTGGGGGCTGAGGGCGATGCCGATACTGGCGGTGACGAAGAACTCGCGGTTTTCCAGGACGAACGGCGTCACCAGGCTGGCGAGGATGTTCTCGGCGACGTGGATGGCACGGTTGAGCGCCAGCTCGCGGGTGGCCTTGGGTTGCAGCAGCAGGGTGAATTCGTCGCCGCCCATGCGCGCCACGGTATCGTCATTGTCGACACAGGCCAGCAGGCGTTCGGCCATGTCCTTGAGCATGCGATCGCCTGCGGCATGGCCGAGGGAGTCGTTGATCGGCTTGAAGCGGTCGAGGTCGAGGAACATCAGCACCACCCAGGCCTTCTGCCGCTCGGCCTGCTGCAGGGCGGTGTACAGCCGGTCCTGGAACAACGTGCGGTTGGGCAGGTGAGTCAGGGCGTCGTAGTAGGCCAGGCGGTGGATGCGTTGCTCGCTGGCCTTGCGTTCGCTGATGTCGGTGAAGAAACACACATAGCTGGCCAGGTCGCCTTCATCGTCGAGCACCGCGGTGATCCCTACCCAGGCCGGGTAGTGCTCGCCATTGCGGCGCTTGAGGAACACCTCGCCCTCCCAGCTGCCACGCTGGTTGAGTTGCTTGAGCACGTAGCCCAGGTGCGCGTCCTGCTGGTGCTCGACGGTGAGCATGCCAGGCAGCTGGTCCAGCACTTCGGCGACCGCGTAGCCGCTGACCCGGCTGAACGCCTCGTTGGCCTGGACGATATAGCCTGCCGGGTCGGTGATGAGGATGGCCGAGGTGGAGTGTTCGAATACCGTGGCCGCCATGCGCAGGTCTTTCTCGGCCCGGCGCTGCTGGCTGATGTCGCGGCCCACGCCCAGTACGCCCTCGAAGCGTTCGTGCTCGTCCCATACCAGCACCAGCCGCAGCTCGATGGGGATCTTGCGGCCATCGGCGCGCAGGCAGTCGAACAGGAACAGTTGCGTGTTCAGCGTGGTGCGCAATTGAGCCAGTTGCTGCGCGTCGCCCAGTGCCTTGCTGACCCGTTCGATTAGTGCATAGGCGCCCGTGAGCTGGGCCGGGTTGGCGACGATCGACTGCCAGCCGTTGGCGAAGATCCAGTCGGCCTGGTAACCCAGCACCGCCTGCACCGAAGGGCTGACGTAGTTGAGCTGCAGCAGGCTGTCGGTGGAGAAGATCACATCGCTGATGCTCTCGGCGAGCATGCGGTAGCGTTGTTCGCTGTCACGCAGCGACTCGCTGGCCTCGATCTGCACGGTGACGTCCTTGCCGACCCCGATGATGCGGGTGATTGCACCATCGCTGTCGCGGCTCAGTACCTGCTCGCGGATCTCGTAGCAGCGCCAGCGGCCATCGCGGTGGCGGAAGCGCAACTGGCAATGCAGCGATTGCTCGCGGTTGCTGTCCAGTTGTCGCCGGCGCAGGTCCTGGTAATGCTCGGCGTCCTCGGGGTGCAGCAGCAACTCCCAGAAGCGCTCGCCCATCTGTGCCAGCTCCGCGCGCTCGTAACCCAGGGTCTGGCCAAGGTGACGGTTGCTGAAGATCATCCGCTGGCTATGGACATCCTGCACATAGAGCTGGTCGGGCACGGTGCGCACCACATCCGACCAGAAGCTCTCACGTTCGAGCAGCGACAGTTCCACCTGCTTGCGGCTGGTGATGTCGCTGATGCTCAGGATCACCGCCTGGTAGTCCCGGCGTTGCTGGGGCAGGCGTACCATCAGCCACAGGTGCAGCTCGCCGCCCAGTGGAGCCGGCAGGCGCACCTCCAGCTCCAGCTGCTGGCGCTCCTCGATCAATGCGTCGAGCAGTTTCATGCCCACGCTGTCACGGCCATCGCCGCTGCCGTCGATCAGGCGCTGCCAGGCACCCTCGTGGCACTGGACATTGAGCAACTGGCGGGCAACCTGGTTGATCTCGGTGATCTTCAGTTCGCCCAGCAGCGAGCGCCGCAGGTTTGGCTCGAGCGCCAGGCTCTGTTTGAGCGCGGCGCGATTGCGCAGGTGGTAGCGGTCCAGTTGCCCCGGCAGGCTGGAAAGGTCGAGCACGCACAGGGCGACACCGGTGCCTTCGAAAATCTCGTGGTAGCGCCGACGGTCTTCCTGCAGGGCGCGCTGGCGGCGGCGCATGTTGATCAGCGCCAGCACCGGCAACAGGGCGCAGAACAGCACCAGCACGCACTTGCCGATCAGCGCGGGGAGCAGCCTGTCACGGGCCAGCCCCGCATCGAACAGGCCACGCAGTTGCCAGGTGCTGTTGTCGATGAAGGCCAGCATCACGCTTTGCAACGGCTCGTCGCTGGTGGTCGTCGGGCCGTGGCGCTCGATGACCTCGCCGTTGCGGCTGTTTTCCAACAGCCACAAGGGATGGCTTGGGCCGTCCAGGTGCTGTGCCAGCTCCTTGTAGTAGTCGGTGCCCAGGCGCAGCAGCCAGTAGCCGCGGCCCTGCTCGTTGGGTTGGCGCAGCAGCAGGTAGACGGTCTGGTTGTCGGTGGCGTTGCTGAAAAAGTAGGCGCGGCCTTGGTTCAACTGCAGGAGTTCGTCAATCAGCGGGCGGTCGTTGCCGTTTGCCAGGGTGTCGGCCAGGATCCGCCCGTCGCTACCCAGCCAGGCCACGTGGCGCAGGGCAGGTAGACGCGATTGCAAGGTGTCGAGCAGGGTTGGCAGGGCTACGGGCGCCGGTGGTTTGACGTAAGGCTGCACCAGGTTCAATGCCTGTTGCGCCTTGAGCGACATGTTCAAACCCAGGTGATCGGCCAGTTGAGCGCTGGTCGCCAGGCTCTGCTGGCGCAGGTCGGCCTGGGTGTGGCGGAACTGGGTGAACAGTTGCCACAGCAGCAGCCCCAGCAGCATCAGTGCGAGCAGGGCCAGCGCCCCCTTGAGCGAGCCACGCAGGTGTGAGCCGGCCGTGGCGGTGGCGGGGCGCAGGGATGTAGGTTGCGTGAGGTCGGTCAAGCGGCGGTCCTGCGATTCGCTGGCGGCAGGGAGTGGTACATGCACGGCGCGTGCCGCAGCCAGGCATGTTGCCGGGGGCACTATAAGCCGCACGATCCAAGCCGCCTAGCATGCCTTCAAACATGGCAAAGTGCCAGTCCGTGTATCGCGGGCAGGCTCGCAGTTGGTCACGTCGGTTCGGCAAGTCCCTGCATCCTGTGCGAGAATGCCGCCCGCTTTAATAGTCAACGCATCGGAGAAGTACGGTTTTGGTTACCCACTATTCCACCAATGGCCTCGATTCCGCCTGTGGGCGCAGCAGTCAGACCCTGGTCAGCACTGCCGTGGCCGAGGACGTATCCTGCAAGACCTGCCAGCGCTCGCTGGCCAAGCCGGACGCGGCTGCAACCGCGGCGAACAAGACGCCTTCGCTGGCCGAGCTGCGCAAGTCGGCCCAGGCGGCCAAGGCCGCTGCCGAGCCTGCCGCCGTGGTTGCCGCGCAACCTGTGGCCAAGCCCGCCACGCCAGTCAAGGCCGTGAGCAAACCTGCCACCCAGGCTGCCGACAAGCCTGCCCGCAGCGGCGGCTTCAGCGTCAAGTCGGCCTGGGCCGCGCGCCTGGCCGAGCAGTCAGACCGTTGCCGCCTGCCGCGTGGCAAGGCCAGGCAAGCGCACGTCTGACCAGCGCTACTTCATCGCGGGGCAAACCCGCTCCCACAAGGGGTGACATGACACTTGTGGGAGCGGGCTTGCCCCGCGATGCTTGAAAACGTATCCCTCCTGCCATCTACCCCATCTGTGCAACGCCACGACTTGGCGTAGAATGGCCCACTTTGTTCAACGTATCTGTCCTATTAAATTTTAGTCACGTTTTACGATCTGCAGCCGAGCCCTCATGGCCACTAGTTTTCCAGCCTGCCCAGCATCTTCTTTTTCTCAATCCTGTGTCAGCGCAAAGCTTTTAGTTAGCTTTTGCTGATTTTGAGCCAAGTTTAGGCTCCAAAACTTAACTTTTCTAAGTGTGGCTGTGACCGCTTCTTGTCAAGGTATGCGCGAGATCCAAGCGCATTTGCAGGTGATGTATTGCGCTGATTCTTCCCCCAGTCTTATCTCGTCGGTAGCCAGGCGACCTGTTTGAGTCGGGTACGTTATCTGGTTCCAATCCTGGCTCGTTCGGCAGCCTGCTGGTGATTACCGAGGGCGGCAAGCGCTCGGTAGTGCTTGTCAGCGGAGAGATGCGCAAGTTCCTTGAGGACGGCGATGAAATCATTCTTCGAGCCCGTTGCGTGCGGGCAGGCGTGACCAGCATCGGCTTCGGTGAATGTCGTGGCAGGATCACCAGCGGGCGCCTATCTAGAGCCCAAGTTCTCCTAGCTCTCCTCGGATTCGCTCCAACAGCTCGTCAGCGCTTGCACCGTCTGCTAAGGAGAGGTATCCAGCAAGAATGACACTCGCGGGGTGCACTCCGAGCACATCGGACATTTGCTCGATCTTCTCTAGCGACGGGCTCCACCTGCCCCGCTCGAGGTTGCTGATGTAGGCCTGGCTCGGCCCTAAACTTTCCTGAGAGAAATTTCGTTTCAGCCGATACGACTTGAGCACCGTACCAAGCGCACGCTTGAGTTCCGATCGCATTGAAGCAACTCGCAAAGGGAACGATGAAGCCGCTTCGATGCGTTCTGCACTATACTGCACACAGTATATTTAGAGATGCACTGATGTTTCTGACCTACCAGCACGCAAAAATCGATCAATTTAGTCTTTTTGGAGAGGACCCCGCCGCATGGAGCTATGTGGAACACAGCATCCATAGGCCCTGGTTCTACGTCGCCACCCAGGAGCAGGGCGGGGATTTTGTCCAGCATCCGATGCTGATGCTGAGCAATGACCAGCTCCTCCAATCTCTCGTTAGCGACCAGGAAAGCGGGTTACGAGTGGAAAGTGTGCAACTCATTACTCCGGACCATGTCAATCACGCTGGTCGGTGGATGATGGAACCCTTGGAGTCGATTTTGCGATTCAAATCTGACGAAGGCATTGCATACGTATACAGGGTTCTCGGTGATAAAACCTACATCTATGGGGACGCTGAGATCGCATCCTTGAAAGGAGCAAGCTACGAGACAATCTTCAGCAGCTCGATGCTCTTTGAAACCGCGCAAGAGTCCGTAGCCATGGCGGATCGCGAGTGAGCTACGCGGTCGCTCTAGCCCTCAGCCGGTGATCTCGGCCTTTTCGAGGCTAGGAGAAATATATCTCAGCCGGCCAACCGCCCAACAGGCTCGAAATCCGAGCCGTTTGAAAGGGCCACGTTCAAAAAACGACTGCTCTTCAAGGTTCGCTTTGCAAGTGCAGCTCTTGCATCAGCTCGCAATCTCTCTTCTTCCACAGGCTGCGTTTCCTGCTTTGTTTTTTTCACCTAATACCCCCAATTGCCGTGAACCGCAGGAACGAATGACGTTCCGCCCATGCCGAGCATCAAATATCACCATCGATCTCGGAGCTCGTTTCGAGGACCAGGATACATCAACTCGCCGAGCCGACGACCGCATCTGTCGGTCAAGGGCTGCCGTAATGTCTAGAATTGGGTGCTCGGAATATAGTTTGACACAGCCAGCGACAAGCACGCGCCATGCGACCTCATCAGTGTCACCACTATCCTGTTCAAGCCGTGTGCCGCACGCTAAACCGCCCGGTAGAGAACTCAGCATTGAGGAAGCCTGTGGGAGTACTATTGTCTTGGTGAACCAGCCGAGGCATTTTCATGACCCAATCAGCGCGCACGAAGGTCAAATGCCAGGACCCCGGTGATGGCTCGGGGGATGTGATCGTCGAGTTACCCCCAGACATCCTGAAAGAGCTGAGCCTTGCTGTAGGCGACAGGCTCAGCATCGAATTGGTCGACAGTACGATCGTGCTGAGACCTATCCGTGAGCCTAATCCAGAATAACTGCTGTCTGTGCCTGGTCGGTCTCAGCCAAAGCAGTTTGTGCACGGACCTCTACCATCTCGATCAACTCAAAGTGTTTGGGGAACTCGCGCTTCAGCCAGTCACTCGGCACGAAATGGTGATCAAGATGCACCGCAGTGCTCTGTCCATCACCAGATGCGCAGAGCATGACGTTCATCTCAGTCTCATCACCCGCCATCGCCGCCGGCACAAAATCTACTCCACCGTCACTCACGCCGAAGGACCGTCGCCACTCAGGAAAACGCTTTCCATCTGGGTTGGAAACGCAGAACCAGTGAATCTTGTTCATTTAGTCATTCTCGAATGGCAGTAAAGTGGAGTACGGCAGTTCGTCGCCTTCAACCGCAGCAAGCACCTGGTCAAGCACTGTGGCCGGCGCATCAAGGGCTCCCAATATCACATAGAGCTCGCTCATCAGGTTGGCTCTGGCCTGCCGATCAATACCAGCGTCCCCAGCGACCGTTTCAACCGAATCGAAGGCTTTGTTCACGCATGCCTCACCAATGAGGTAGCGGGCACCGCAGCCACATAGAAACGGATGATTGCCATTGTAGAAGCGGTCTTTTGCCTCCCACCCGCACAGTTGTGGATCGATGGGCTTGCCACATTTGGGACAGAACGCCGGCTGTCCATCGGTAAGGTAAAGCATGCGAGGAGATCCTTTCGCTAAGCCTGAGGTAGGTAATGCCACGTTTCGGAATACCCGATTGTCACGCCGCACATTTCATCCTGTCCACGAAAGGTACAAATGTTCATTGGTCTGGCTCCTCGGAGCGAATTCGCAAGAAAATCAGGCCACCAAGCGTGATGTCACTGGGCTACAATCAGCTGATGACACACGCTCAGCCATCACGAACGCCCCGATGATGCCTGGCCAGAAATATGGATATTTCAATGCCCACGTCTGCTGTACCTCGAACAAATCCAACTCTTTCGCCCCCGCCCCCGTCGCCGTGCACTCCCTCAACGAGCGGGCACCTTGGCGCGCGCCGCCAATAGGAACCACGACTGTCTATGAATTATTTCACCGATACGGCAGCCAACATCCTTGGCAATAAAAAGCTGCGTAGCCCCCAGATCGAGGCCTACATCAAGGCGCAGGAGCATTTCGAAAGCTCCAATGAGGATGCGTTGATCGTCCTGCCAACGGGGACGGGCAAAAGCGGGCTGATTTCCATTGTGCCGTTCGGCCTGGCCAAGGGCCGCGTCTTGATCATCACACCGGGCTTGGTCACAAAACAGAGCATTCGAAAGACCCAGGATCTGCTGGAAGACAACTTCTGGATTAATTTTGATGTGATCTTCAGTGCCGAGGATCTACCGGTCACCTGCGAATTCACCTCCGACACGCATCAGGCCAGCCTGGAGCAGGCCCATTTCGTCTACTCGAACATTCAGCAGGTGTACAACGAGCGCGGACAATCACTCATAAAGCGGGTGCCTCCTGACTTCTTCGACCTGATCATTATCGATGAAGGACACCATGCGCCGGCGGGCAGCTGGCAGAAGACCTTGGCCCATTTCGCCAACGCCAAGAAGATTTTCGTGACGGGGACCCCATTCCGTGGCGACAACCAGGAAGTGCCAGGAAAACTGATCCACAAGACGCCACTGTCTGAGGTGATGCGTGATCGGTATGTGAAATGGCTGAGAAAAGAGACCGTTAGTGCCCACGAGCTCTATTTCACAATCGCTGAGCAGCCGGGGGCCCGCCTCTCCAAGGAGCAAGTCCTCGAATATAAAGACCGAGAGTGGGTAGAGCGCAGTGTCGCTTTGTCTCCAGAATGCTCGATGGACGTTATCGACCTGAGCATTCAAAAGCTCAATGAGCTTCGGAAAACCTCCCCAGAAGTACCGCACAAGATTCTGGCTGTTGGTTGCAGCATCACCCATGCCGAAGACCTACGCACCTGGTATCAATCCAAGAATCTGACTGTGGCTGTCGTGCACAGCTACATGGACCAGGCCGATATCGCTGCAGCGTTTCGGGTGATCGACAACCACCAATGCGATGTCGTCATCTCCGTGAACATGTTGATGGAAGGCTACGATCATCGGTACCTCACGGTTCTCGCGCTGTTCCGGCCCTACCGAAGCGAAAACGCCTTTGCACAGATTATCGGCAGGGTCCTGCGGGCGATTCCGGAAGAAGAAATCACGGCCTTTGAGATCGATAACAACGCCGTGGTGATCTATCACAAGGAGACCGGTCTGGACGCGATGTGGACGGCCTTCCAGACTGAGGTTGATCGGGCAAAACACCAACGGACCCGCGACTACACCATCACGGATGAGGACTACACCCGCAAAGAGCAGGAACTGGGTGGTGTTTCCACCTCCGAAGCGTTTGTCAGTGACCAGGACTCCTACCTTGCAGACTTGGACTTCAACAAGATTTTTTCCGAGAAAAGGGCTGAGGTCGAATCCATTGCGACCCAGAAAGTCCAGGCGCTTACTGGCCTTGAGGGCTACGACGCGGATGTTTTGGCACAGCTGAAGAACGTGTTCCTCAACGCCGAGACGAAGAAAGCGGCTCAGATCATAGACCCCAACCTTGTGGAGAAGCGGCCTGAGATCGCTCGCAAACAGCTGCGCGAGATCCTGACGAAGAAGGCTCAAGACGAGGTCGCGACCTTGCTCAGCGACCTGCAGATCCCAGAGAAAGCTTCTACCCTTTATCCGATATTCAAAAACCACCTGCCGATGGTGAAAGCGAACACACCTAACGACGGTATACTGGTGAGCTTTATCAACACCAAGCTGGCGAAGAAATTCGGTAGGGTTGCTGACCGCGACAATGGCTTGCTGACCAGGTCAATTGAGGACGTGGAAGTGATCATCGACGAACTGAGGAGAATGCTGAAATGAGTCTTGAATCCATCAAAATGTTGGTTGATGAGCTCTCGACTCTTCACGTAACCCGTGGTGTTCAGCCCGGTGAGCTCATCGAAAATCTCTTCGAGGAGGTCTACGTCGAGTCCTCGGCCCGGAAAACCTCTCAGGGCCTAGTGTTCGAGATGACCTTCCAAGAGGCAGACGATGACGGTGCGCCTAGCAAGGTCACCATGCGCTATAGCTATGATCTCAACCGACACCTGGTACTTGTGGAACAAAAAGTCGCGGCCAAGCGATTCAGCATTCAGTGGGATCGTGCTCAAGCCGTCCGGGAACGGCTCGGCAAGCTTGAAGCTTTGCTCGATCAGAAGCTGCCACGAGAGAAGATCGCCGCAATCCTAGCTACCATGCCCCAAGACTACCTTGCACTCGCCCCTCAACTACAGCTGGTAGCCTAACCCTAGACAATGCCCTCGCTGCGGCTGATGCTCAAGCAGTCCTAATTTCGCCGCAGTGAATCTGCTTGGGGAGCCAGCTTTTTGACTCCCCAGCGTTCTCACGCAATTCTCTACTTCAACAGATTAATCAACCCGCGCAACTCTTCAGAAGCTGACTTAATGATTTCAGGTCCTGGCACTTCAACTCCGTGGACCAGAAAATTACGAAACTTCTGCAGTCGTTGAGCTGCTTGCCCAAACGAATTATAAACTTCTGGGAATGACTGGCGCAGGATCTCGAACGGACGTATCACAGAACTTGAGTGGCGCGAATTCGGATAATTATCTTTTGAAGCCTCAAACAAAATCCTTTCATACTCAATCCACAACTGAATAAACTCCCCAATAGCCTCATGCTGAAGGTAGGAGTCATTCGCTGCAACGAGAGACATGGAGGGCGTGGACTCCACCCGCCTAACTTTATCGTACATAGCATAGCGGCTTCTGACCATGCGTGCATAAGTACTGAAGCAACTTGAATCTCTACCTTAGCCTCTGCATATCTTTGTTGAGATTCATGGAGCGAAGACTCTCTCAAAACCACTCTGTAGTGCGTCGCCCAATAGCCTGAAAAACGTTTTTTATAAGACGGGTCGGCCGTAGTAGGAAAGTCTTTCGGGTCCTCTGTCAGGTCGAAGAGCGATCGAACAATACGACCTACTTCCTGCCTTTCGCCAGGGAAATAGAGAGCAACCCGCACCCCCGCTAGATCTACAATATCTTCAAATATCGCAGAAACGTTTTGGTATTGACGCTTAATTTCACGTTGGCGAACCTTAGCTTCCAACCGTGTATGATTTTTGGCGCGTGATGTAACTATAGCTCGCACACCAGCGGAGCGCAGATTTGCCTCCAACGCCTGAGCAACCATTCGACAAGCTTGCTCGTAAAAATCGTATTCCTTGCGGTACCGCGCGATGAATTCTGCGATCAAATCCAAGGTATTCGTCCATCGAACTTCTGGTAATCCGAGCAACCTAGCGTACTGTCACAATGATGTCCATTAGGGCGTGAGTGCCCACCAGGTACCTGGCGCCATGTGACGTACTCCAATGAAGCATGTCTAATTAGCTACTTCGCTGCTTGCCTTCGGCGATGGCAACCCGCTGTACATCAGTTGCTACCTGATGGCCCTCGGAGTCTTGCACTGTTCGCTGTCAGGGCAATGAAGAGCGTTTCTGAGCCGACCCAAGCGCATGCCCATGTGACTCCCACGACCTCAAAGGCCACAGCGACCAAAACCGCGAAGATGATGATGTAGATCTCCTCCAGTAGCATGACCGAGCCCTCGTAGCTAAGTGGGTCGAAAAAGTGGGAAATTGCGCCGTACTTGACCAGTGAGACTCACCGAAGCTGACCACCTGTTTGCATTCGAAATTGCATTCGACTTGACCAGTCGTTCGCATTCAGCGCCGCCAGGCGTACATCCCACTGCAGATTCCAGCAGCAAGCTGGATAAATCGATAAGCAAAAAGCGTCGCATGCAGATGCCCTCGCCGGACTCGAATCTCTTTGAGTATCGGCAGGTACACACGCAGATGCCTGACATTTATCAATCCCATGAAACAACGCGTGAGTTCTGATCTTTATCAATCGCGTGATACCCACGGAGAGTAGAAACAGGGACTCAGGTTACCCATTGAACAGAACCCGGAGACCATCATGAACGATCTAAACCTGCGCGACTTGGTGCTCGAAGAGCTGGAGTTCCAACCCGAAATCAATGCTGCCTGCATAGGTGTGGCAGTGCAGGATGGCGTGGTTACGCTCTCCGGCCATGTCAACAGTTATGCCCAGAAGATTAGTGCCGAGCGCACCGTTAAGGCCATGAGGGGCGTGCGTGGGCTTGCCGAAGAAATCGAAGTTCGGCCGAACAAGCTGGAGGGTACCGCCGACGATACGATAGCTAGCCGAGCGCTGAACATAATCGCCTGGAGCTCGGATGCCAATGTGGAAGGGATCAAGGTCACCGTGCAAAAAGGCACAGTAACCCTGGAAGGTGAGTTGGACTGGCAGTACCAGAAGGAAGTGATCGAACAGGCGGTATGGCGCCTGTCGGGCGTCATCAACGTGCACAATCGCATCACCTTAAAGGCGCGGGCCAATGCCAGCGATATCAGGCGCCATATTGAGGATGCGCTCAAGCGCAGCGCCGAAATTCAGGCCGAAGGCATCCGCATTACCGTAAACGGTGGTGTGGTGAGGCTGGAAGGCAAGGTGCATCTGCTGCGTGAACGGGAGGTGGTAGAGCGCGCCGCCTGGTCGGTACCCGGCGTGAGCAAAGTCGAAGACTACTTGCTGATCGCCTAGTCTTGCAGCCATCAAGAGATAGGGTCATGAACAAAGCGCAGCCGTGGAAGCTTTGTTTCCTGGCGATCGGGCTGTCCGCGCTCGCCGCCGTCCAATTCGGCCTGTTCAGCCAACCAGCAGCGCAGGCCATCTCCTACAGTCAATTTTTACAGTTACTGGACCAGCAGAAGGTCAGTGATCTGCGGATCAAGCACGACCGCATCCTGGGCACGTTGCAGGAACCCATCGATGGGCGTTCGATGTTTTACACGTTGCGGGTCGACCCGTGGCTGAGCGAGAAACTGGGGCGCTCGAACGTAACCTTTACTGCGGCAGCCCAGAGCAACACCCTAGCCAATTGGGTGGGCTGGTTAATACCGCTGCTGATGATGCTGGTGCTCTGGTACTTCCTGTTTCGTGGCGTGCCCAAGAAACAGGGACTAAGCGGGCTGATGAGTGTGGGCAAGTCACGCGCACGTGTCTATATCGATCGTGATATCAAGGTCACCTTCGCCGATGTGGCCGGCGTAGATGACGTCAAGGAAGAACTGACCGAGATCGTCTCCTTCCTCAAGAACCAGGCATTCTATGCCCGCTTGGGTGCTCACGTACCCAAGGGTATTTTGCTGGTCGGCCCACCGGGTACCGGCAAGACACTGGTCGCCAAGGCCATTGCCGGGGAAGCGGCGGTACCGTTCTTTTCGATTTCCGGGTCGGAGTTCGTGGAGATGTTCGTGGGGGTAGGTGCCGCGCGAGTACGCGACTTGTTTGAACAGGCCCGACGAGCCGCGCCCTGCATCATTTTCATTGATGAGCTAGATGCCCTGGGCAAGATGCGCGGGATCGGCAGTTTGGGCGGCAATGACGAAAAGGAGCAAACGCTCAATCAGCTTTTGGCCGAACTGGACGGCTTCGACCCGCGCGAGGGCGTCGTCCTGCTGGCGGCGACCAATCGCCCGGAGGTATTGGACCCGGCGCTGCTGCGCGCCGGTCGTTTCGACCGGCAGATCCTGATCGACCGGCCCGACCGCAAGGGCCGCCTGGCGATCCTGAAGGTTCACTTACACAAGATCGTCTATAAGAATGATCTGGATTGTGAACACATCGCAGAAATAACACCGGGCCTTACCGGCGCCGATCTGGCGAACCTTGTGAATGAGGCCGCCATCGTCGCCACTCGGCGGGCCAGCCAATGGGTTGAGTTGCAGGATTTCACCGTGGCCGTCGAGCGACTCGTGGCGGGCGTGGAACGCAAAGGCAACGTACTGCGTGAGGATGAACGTCAGGTCGTGGCGTACCACGAGATGGGACATGCCCTGGCAGCAAGCAGTCTGCCGTCGATGGACCCGGTGCACAAGGTATCGATCATTCCCCGTGCTGCCGGCTCGTTGGGGTATACCCTGCAACGACCGACCGATGATCGCTTCCTGATCAGTGCTCAGATGCTCCGCGATCGTATTGTCGTGCTAATGGCCGGGCGAGCCGCGGAAAGCCTGGCATTTGGTCAAGTGTCCACTGGTGCCGCCGACGACCTGGGGCGTGCCACCGACATTGCCCGACAACTAATCACCCGCTTTGGCATGAGCGTGGAGCTGGGCCAAGCCGTGCTGGAGCGACAACAGGCCACTTACCTTGGCGAGCCCCTATTGCGTCAGGCGCACAAGGATTATTCCGAACAAACTGCGCGTGAAATCGACCTGGGCATTCGGGGCCTGCTTGAAGAGGCCTACACCCGGGCTATGAGGTTGCTCGAGCAGCGCCGTGCCGACCTGGATGCTGGGGCACGACTGCTGCTGGCCAGGGAAACCATCACGCCGGAAGACTTCCAAGCGCTGCGGCCGCAGGCCGGAGAACCTATAACCTATCACCTAGTCGACGTGCACCGATGAAGCCCCTCCGACCTGAGCATCGAGCATGTTTACCGTCACATTGATCAACATGCTGATTGTGATTCTGGTGGTGATTATTCACTACGAGTGCCTGCTGCGCCTGAATGACTGGCTACCCCGTCTGAAGCTGTGGAGCCGCTTTCGCATTGTGGCAGGAGTGTTCGGTGCGCTCCTGGCCCATGCCCTGGAGGTCTGGTGTTTTGCCTTGGCGTATTACCTGATGGCCCATGCCAAGGGCTGGGGTAGCCTCAGTGGCAATTTCGACGGCAGTTTCCTGGACTGCGTTTACTTTTCCTTCACCACCTATACCACAATAGGGTTCGGCGACATCGCCCCTACTGGCCATCTTAAATACCTCACCGGCCTGCAAGCATTGACGGGGCTAGTGCTCATCACCTGGACAGCTTCATTCCTGTTCCTAGAAATGCAGAAATACTGGAAAGCCAAATAGGCGACTTACGTGTGCGAGTGTGGCGTCCAGTACCGTTGTGCAATGTCGGACATGTTGAGTCATTGCCACTTCTACTGTGCGAGAAGGCATTACGATCCAGGTGTGAAACATGCACTTAATAGCGGAGCATCCCTGCCCCTGAAAGCGGTACGTACCGTTGATCACTTGCTGCTTCTGATCGGAATCACTTTTTCAGGGCGAATCGCTTCGGCGCGCTTGGGCAAGTGGACCAACAGTACCCCCTTGGCGAATTGCGCATGGATCTTTTCAGCGTCGACTTCACGGGGTAATTGGAACGCCCTCTCGAAGCTTCCGTAGTACCGCTCGGAAAGGTGATACTCCTTGCGCTTTTCATCGACATCCTCGTGCTTCTCACCGCGAATCAACAGGTTGCCATTGACGAGCTTGATCTTAATATCCTTGTCGTCCACGCCGGGCAATTCGGCACTGATCCGGTACTCCTCGGCCAGCTCACTGATATCCATCGCCGGCAGGCCATGGGTGAACAGGTCACGACGCCAGAAGGGCTCGATATCGAATGGCGTGTGGCTGAACGGCATACGCAACGGCCGGCGCCCGAAATCCTCGAACAAGGTGTCGATCTGGCGTCGCAACTGCTGAAACGGCCGCCACAGGTCCGATGGTTCGACGCCGGACGGCGAAGCCTTGGCTGGCTGGGTGGCTGCGGGGGTAACAGGTACTTTTTTGGCTACTTCGGACATGGCGACCTCCTCGTATGAGTGCTGTCTCCGGTGGAGACGCCTCGATCTTGCGCTTGGAGGTCAACCGGCACTTGACCTTTGTCAACCAGCGGCCGCCACCGTCGCCTGGCGATTTGATCATAGTCAAGGTCGTGCGGTGGCAAGCGCTTAGCCTAAAAACAGGGTCGTCACTCCGAATTCATGCGAGGCGCCTATGGGCCAGTACAATAGCGGACGTGTCCGTTTGCTGGAAATGCTTCCGGCACCCGGTGCTCAACAGTGCTTGCGCCTAGCGCTATGCGGCCCGCAGCGTACCGAGGCGATGCCCGGTCAGTATTGCCTGCTGACCCATCGAAACCAACGCTGGCTGTGCGGCTACATCAGCCTGCCGGGCGCGGCGGGACGGTTCATCGTGGCCACCCACCAGGCCCAGGCACTGGGGCAGGTCGAAGCCTTGCTGGGTTACTCGGGCCCGCTGGGCAACGGCTGGCCGATTCCGTTGCAGTGTGCAAGGTTGCTGGCCGTTACACGTGGCGAGGGGGTTTTGACGCTACTTTGCGCGCTGGATGAAATTCGCTGCTGGTTACCCTGGGTGCAGGTGCGACTGCTGCATGAAGGCTTTGCGCTTGAACACCTGCCCCTCGAGTGCCTTGCATGGGCTTCGACGCTATCCACCCTTCCGCGCAAAAGTTGTAGCGGTTGGCTGCAATTGGCACACCAGCTGGAGGCGTTCCGGCCAGACACCGTCTTTTGCTGCGCACCGCCGCAGGTAGCCCGCCAGGTGGCGCGCACCTGTTGGCAAAAAGGGGTCGCACCACAGTGCATCTGGCTGCGTACAGATCACGTTCACGATCCGATCACCGATGGCTACGCAGCCCTGGCGGGGCCGGTGCAACGTTATGATAGGGTGTTGGCAGCTCTCAGGTGGGCTCCTCCAGCCGGCTGAGGTTGACCAGGCTTGGTTGGTCGACAATGCGTACTTCCCGACCGACACAGTGCACGAACCCCGCCTGGGTGAAACGGCAGAACAGCCGGCTGACGGTTTCAAGCGTCAGGTCTAGATAATTGGCGATGTCGCTGCGGGACATGGGCAGGGTGAACACGTCTGCCCGCAAACCTCGTTCGTGGTAACGCGCCGACAAGCCCAACAGGAAAATCGACAGGCGCTGGTCGGCTCGCCCGTGGGAGCAGCGCAGGTGTTCGTCCTTGCCCTGGATACCCAGGCTCAGCATGTGCAAGAGTTGGTAGCGCAAGCCTGGGATCAGCCCTGACAGGTCGACCAGCTGATCCAGCCTGATGGAACACACCAGCGAAACCTCCAGTGCCAGCGCATAGCTCCGGTAACAGGTCGCACCGATGGCATCCAGGCCGAGCAACTCCCCCGGCAGGACGAAGCCGGTGACCCGCTCGTTGCCCTCGGCGTCGAGCAGGTACTGCTTGATCGCCCCTGAGCGCAGGGCAAATACATGCTCCATGGGCTCGTCGGCCTTGAACAGGTACTCGCCCTTTTTCAGCGGGCGGTTGCGCCGAACGATACGTTCCAGCTGATCCACTTCGTCAGCGCTGAGGCTGGCGGGTAGGCAGAGCCGGCTCAATGTACATGCAAGGCACTTCACATGGGGCCTTGCCCCCTGATCTGCCAAGCCGGACATGCTCAAGACTCCACGTCGTTCATGGCTCATCCTTATAAGTTAGCCGCTTCGCTCGGCGTTGCCGCAAGCACCGACCAAGGGTTGTACTTACTCCCCACCCGGCTTGATGAAAATCAAGCCAGCAAAGGAGCAGAGGCCGAAACTGGACCTTCCTGTCCATTCCGACACTCGAGGATACCGCCATGGCACCCGCCGAAACCTCCCGTAAAGCCCACGTTCCCCCATTTCCCGCGCCTGCGGGCGAACACTGGATCGAAGCCCTCGACAATGGCACCCATGTGCTGGTCAGGCCACTGCAGGCCAACGACCGCCAGCGCGAGAAGGCCTTCATCGAACGCCTGTCACCGGAGTCGCGGCACTTTCGCTTCCTGGGCCAGCTCAAGGAGCCCGGAGAGGCCATGCTCGACCAGTTGATGAAGGTTGACCAGAACCGACAAGCGGCCTTCGTTGCGCTGGCCCACGTGGATGGCGAGTTGCGGGAGGTCGGTATCTCCCGCTACGCCGCCTGTGCCGACACGGATGAATGCGAGTGCGCCGTCACCGTACTCGACAGCTGGCAGCACCACGGCCTGGGTCGCCTGTTGCTCGGGCATCTGGTCGAGCATGCGCGGGCCAGCGGATTGCGGCAGATGTATTCGATCGACTCAGCCGCCAACCAGGCGATGCGTGAGCTGGCCAAGGCGGCGGGATTTACCACGATGACCGACCCGGATGATCCAACCATGGTCATCCATCGCCTGGCGCTGGCCTGAAGCGCAGGTGCGGCGGCCACCGGACGGCCGCCGCGCTTTGCCCGTGCGGCCTGACTCAAGGTTTAACCGCGTGAGCCGCCTGAGGAAGCAGGTCGAACTGCTCTAGGCAGCGCTGCTCGTCCACTGGCGTAAGGGGCTCGAACGTACTCACCCCCTGCAGCGGCGTTTCGAACAAGGCCAGGCGGATCACCCCATTGCGATCAAGAAAGGTTTGCGCAAGGCAAGTACATACAGGCTTGCCGACCACTGCGCCGAGCCGCGCGTCCCCGGGGATGTCCACCTGGGCCTGCAGGTTGGCCTCGCAACGTTCTACGATATGCGCCACCGAGCGGCCCGCCAGCCAGAGGGTGGCCGCGCTGAGGAGGGCCAGCAGCACCAACATTCCCAGCAAGATGTTCGATTCCCTGGACACCGAGCGCAGGAAGCCAAGCCTGGCCTGCCAGTGGGTGGCGCGACCGGTGAAAATGGCCTTGCCGACCGTGCGCTTCATGGCACGCTGCACCGCCCATCCCAGCGCCACGCTCAAGGCCAGCAAGGTCAGCAGCACCGCCGGACTCTGCAATGGCAGGCGCCAGGGGGGGCTGACGGCTTGGTAGGCAGACGCCGCGACCAGCAATGTAACGATGCCCACGATCCAACCCAGGCTACCTCTGGGTCGATGCATCCAGGCCCGCAGTTTCGCCCTCGACTGGGTATCCATCACAACCTCCCGCACCGGCTAGCGCACCGGCTCAATGGAAACGGTTTGCTGGTACTCGGGCACGTCAACCTGCCAACCGAGCTCCTGGCTGATGCGTCGCCGCAAGGTGTCGGCGGCGTGCGGTTCGCCATGAATGACGTAGGTGTGGCGCGGCGGCCGGGTGAAACCGCGCAACCATGCCATGATTTCGTCGGAATCGGCATGCGCCGAAAGGTTTTCCATGGCATGCACCTGTGCCCTGATGGGGACATCCTCACCCTGCAGACGCACACTGTGCGCCCCCGCGACGATCTCGGCGCCACGCGTGCCCCCGGCCTGAAAACCCGAGAAAAGAAGGCTGTTGCGCGGGTTGGGCGCTAGCGCCTTGAGGTGGTGCAGAACCCGACCGCCGGTCGCCATGCCACTGGCGGCAATGATCACCGCCGGCTCGCGCAACTGGTCAAGTCGCCTGGACTCATCCACCGTGCGGATGATGTGCGTGCCCCGGCACATCGCTGCGCACTCGTCCGCCGTCAGGCGGTGCTCATGCCTGAACTGCTGGTACAACAGGGTGGCGTCGGTGGCCATCGGGCTGTTGAGGTAGACCGGAATGTCGGGTATCAGCCGATCGCGCTTGAGCTTGTACAGGTAGTACATCAGTAGTTGGGCACGCCCCACCGCGAATGACGGAACCAGGGTGATGCCATGGCGCAGGAGGGTCTGGTTGATGACCTGGCTCAGGTAGTGCTCGACGGGTTGCGCGGGATGCTTGCGATCGCCATAGGTAGACTCCACCAGCAGCACGTCCGCTGCGCCCACCGGCTCGGGTGCGCACATGATCGGGTCTTGCGGGCGCCCCAGATCTCCCGAGAAGAGCAGTGTCTGGCCTGCGGTATTGAGCTGCACCGTCGCGGCCCCCAGGATATGGCCGGCTGTGCGCAACAACAACACCATGTCCCTGGCGATCGGGGTCGCATGGTGCAGCTCTACAGGGCGCAACAGCGCCAAGGCCCGTTTTGCATCCTCCTCGGTATACAGCGGGCGTGCCGGGGAATGCCTGGAGTAGCCATGCCGATTGGCATGCTCAGCCTGCTCCTCCTGCAACCGGGCGCTGTCGAGCAATAGGATTTCCGCCAAGGCGCAGGTTGCCGGCGTTGCATAAACCGGGCCGGTGTAGCCTTCGCGCACCAGCACCGGCAGATAGCCACTGTGGTCGAGATGGGCATGGGTCAGCACCACGGCATCTAGCTTGCGTAGCGCCGTCGGGAGCGGTTCCCAGTTGCGCAGGCGCAGTTGCTTGTAGCCCTGGAACAACCCGCAGTCGACCAGTATCCGGGTGCTGTCGTGGGTCAGTAGAAACCTGCTACCGGTCACGGTACCGGTGCCACCTAAAAATGTCAGTTCCATGGTCACGGCTCCCAGGTATCAACCACGTGAGGGTGAACCGTCAGCACGCTGCAGGGCGGGTGGCTGACGATACGTTCTGTGGTGTCGCCTAGCAGCTTGGCCAGCCCCCGGGGCTGCACGACCCCCATGACCACCACGTCGATGTCCAGCGCACAAACCTGCTCGCGGATCACCTGCACGGGGCTACCTTCCACGAAATGTCGGCAATCCGGCGCGACGCCTTCGGCATCGGCCAACGCCTGGAAAGGCTCCTGCAGGGCATTGCGCATCTCATCGATCCACGCCTCGGTGACACTCATGTCCGAGGCAAACACTCCGGACAGGTCATAGGCCGACAGCAGGTGAAGCTGGGCGCCGCACTGAAGTGCCAGGGCCTGCGCAGCGCGGACCAGCCCACGATTGAAGCGCTCCTGGGCACTCGGCGCTTCTCTGAACGAGGTGTCCACGGCGATCAGGATGCGCTGTGGTAGCGACACGGCAGCCGAGGGCACGAAATGCATCATGCCCTTGCAGCCCCGCATCAGGGCAAAGTCCAGCGGGGTACCGAACAGCCGTGCCATGGCCGGGGCGGACTCGCTATTCTTGATCACCAGGTCCGGCTGCAGTTCGCTGATGTAGTCGATCGCCTGGCTACGGATGTCGTCTGCATTGAGGCTATCGTGCGTCAGGGTGACGCCGCTGTGGCGATGCCGCTCGATCAACCCTGCCAGCTGTTTGTGGTATTGCTCGAACTGGCGCTTGATGTCGGCCTCGCTCAGGCATTCTTCCCGTAGCAGGTGTTCCTCAACCGGTTCGAATAACCCCAGCACGTGCACATTGGCACCGTTGGCATGCGCCAGCGCCAGCGCCCTTCGCAGCGCGGCTGAATGCGGATTGACCTCAGTGAGTAGCACCAGCAATTGTCGATATTGACCCATGGTGGACCTCCGGGCTTACGCAACGGGCGGGATGATGTAGCGATTTTGCGAAAGCAGGCCCATTGCCGCTTGATACAAATCAGAAATGCCTCACCCAGGCGCGAACTTGACGATTGTCAGATCCAAATCCGCCAGCCACGGTACAACGACAGCACACAGCATCGACCGGGCAATCGGGAGGCGACATGAAAAGGCGGCCGGCTGAACAACCAGGCGCGTGCGAGCATTGGGTAGAAAAACTTTCAGACGGTTCAGCGGTACTGATCCGTCCGCTGCGCGAGGAAGACCATGAAAGGGACCAACGGTTTGTGAGCACCATCGTTTATGAGGCCCGCCGTTTTCGCTTCATCGCTGGGCTGAGCAGCGGCATGCCAGGCCTGGATACCCAACTGATGCCAGTGGACTATCAGCGGCGCATGGCCTACGTCGCACTGGCCCATGTAAACGGCCAACTACGGCAGATCGGGATCAGCCGATATGCTGCTATTCCCGAAAGCCGGAATTGCGAATGCGCACTGGCTGTAAGCGAAGAATGGCAACGCAAGGGGCTGGGCAGTCTCTTAATGCAACATCTGATCGCAGCCGCGCAGCGAAATGGTTATCACTGTATGATCTCCAGGGATCTGGCGAACAATTACGCCATGCATCGCCTGACCAAAGGACTGGGATTTACCTCGCGCTACTTGGCTGGCGATGTCAGCGAGATCCTGCACGAACTCGATCTGCGCACCTGAAATCAAGGCCCTTTCGGGCCTTGTACCTCACCCCTGGGAGTGCTCGGGCGAAATCACCAGTACACTACTGTTCAATCTGTACATAACCCGCTCTGCGGTGCTGCCGATGAACCAGCCAATGCCATGGTGGTGATAGCGGCCCATCACCAGCACGTCGATGTCGTTGTGCTCCATGAACAGCCCAAGAACCTTGGCAGGGTCCCCCAGCCGGAGGTGACGGTGCTCGGCGGCGATGCCATTGCGTTCGGCCAGTGCCTGGAATGCCTCGCTCTGCGCCTCATGAAGGGTCTGGGCACGATTGGCGTCGAACAGGTAGGAGTGCGGTCGACCACCCGCTGCGTCCAGGTACATCGATCCCGCGTCATAGGCGTACAGCAATTCGATCTGGGCATTGCACTGCAACGCCAGTTTCAGCGCTTCGCTGATGATCTGGTCGTTGAATCCCTCGAACTGGTTCTCTGGCTGGGACAGGTCCACGGCCGCGAGGATCTTGCGCGGCAGCGCATGGCGGGCGTAATGCACTAGGTGCACTGGGATCCGGGTTTCACGCAATAGCTGGATATCGAGCGACGTGAACATCGCACGGATCCACCAGGGTTCATGTTCGAACGCCTTGATCAGCATGGTGAAGGGTTGCTCGCGCAAGTGAATGAGGATCTCATCCAGCGGACGCTGCACCCACACCACTTCGGTAGTGACCGTTAAACCGTTACGCCGCATCGGCAGCGCCTGAGTTTCCAGCCATTCACGGTGTTGCTGCACATACCCTTCGCGCAAGACGGCCAGCGCCTGGTCATTGACCAAGCTTGCTGTAGCAAGCCCCTCGAGGTAGTCGAAAGCAATGATGTGCAAGGCCATGCCCTTGGCCTTGGCTAGCGCTGCCGCGCGGTCGAAGGCCGGCGTGCGACGCATCAGCGATGAGGCGATCAGTAGGAGTCTTTGCGGGTTGTCCATGGCACACCTCTGCAGGTTGGGAAGCGTCTCTGGATCATCGGCCACTGCCGCATTCCGGGTTTGATGTTTATCAACTCCAGTACTCGCCAGACGAACGGTAATCTCCTGGGCGCTCGAACTTGACGCTGGTCAAAGTCTTGAGCCATTTGCGGCGCACGCTGAACCGACATCAACAATAACCACGTAATGCCTCGGAGGCGTGCCATGGCGCTCATGAAAGCCGCGGTGTTCATCGAGAAAAACCGCATCGTGCTTGATGAAAAACCCATACCCAACATCGGCCCGCTGGACGCGTTGATTCGTATAACCAGCACGACGATCTGCGGCACCGATGTGCATATCCTGCGTGGCGAATACCTGGTGGCCAAGGGCCTGACGGTGGGCCACGAACCTGTGGGCGTCATCGAGAAGCTGGGCTCGCAGGTCCAGGGTTTTCATGAAGGGCAAAGAGTCATCGCCGGGGCCATCACCCCCAGTGGCCACAGCAATGCCTGCCTGTGTGGCTGTGCGTCCCAGGACGGCGTCGGCACCCCGCATGGTTTCAAGGCCATTGGCGGCTGGAAGTTCGGCAACATCATCGATGGCTGCCAGGCCGAATACGTTCGCGTACCAGACGCGATGGCCAACCTCTCACCCATTCCCGACCCGCTCAGCGACGAACAGGTGCTGATGTGCCCGGACATCATGTCCACCGGTTTCTCCGGCGCCGAGCGCGGTGGCGTCACCGTCGGCGACACCGTGGCCGTGTTTGCCCTGGGGCCGATTGGCCTGTGTGCAGTCGCCGGGGCCAGGCTGCTGGGTGCCACCACCATCATCGGCGTCGACACGGTTGCCGCACGGATCGGCGTAGCGCGCCGGCTAGGTATCGACCATGTGGTCGACTTCAAGCAAGGCAATGTGGTCGAGCAGATCATGACGCTCACTGGCGGTCGCGGCGTGGATGTGGCCATTGAAGCCCTTGGCACCCAGGCCACCTTCGAAGGCGCACTGCGTGTGCTACGCCCCGGCGGTACGCTGTCGAGCCTGGGCGTGTACAGCGCCGATCTGCACATTCCCCTGGGTGCCTTCGCGGCCGGCCTGGGCGACTACCGCATCGTGACCACGCTGTGCCCGGGTGGCAAAGAGCGCATGCGCCGGCTCATGGCGGTGATCGCCAGCGGCCGGGTCGACGTTTCACCGCTGGTCACCCACCGATTCCGACTCGATGACATCGAAGCCGCCTATGCACTCTTCGCCAACCAGCGTGACGGCGTGATGAAAGTAGCCATCACGCCCTGAGCCATGTACCTTCTGGAGGTTCCGATGCACGTCTATATCGAGAAGAACACCGAACAGAATCGCTGGTGGGTCTGCATGGATGACTGGCGGGCGGGTTTCAATACCTGCGCCGAGGCCGAAGCGTTCGTGGAACGACTGGCTACCCGGATCAACGCACCGCATTCGTTGGACATGCTTGCCGACGGGGCACCGCGTGCGGGCCTGAGCGGCAAAGGCATGGCCAGTGCCAGCGTGCCGGCCCAGGCCGATCTGCCATGCGCGAAGGAAGCCTGATGATGCCCGGCCAACTGGATGCCACCCAGCTCGACCTGCCTGCACGGTCGCATCCGGCAATGCCGATCCACCTGAAGCCCCTGGTGACCTTGTGCGAAGACTGCCGAGTCAGCGGGTTGTGCCTGCCCACGGGCTTGCCCGTGCACGACCACAGTTGCCTTGGCGCCCTGATCGGCCCGCGCATGCGCGTTAGAAAGGGGGCCGCGCTGATCAACGCCAACGATCCGCTGACAACGCTTTATGCCGTTCGGTGCGGTAGCTTCAAGACCCGCCTGAACAATGTCGAGGGACAGGGCGTGGTGATAAATTTCTGCATGCCCGGCGATGTGCTTGGGCTCGATGCCATAGCGACCGAGCGTCATGTCTGCGACGCCATTGCCCTGGAGGACAGCGAGGTCTGTCCTGTCCCGTACCACCGATTGCAAGCCCTTGCGCGTGACTTCCCGGTCCTCCAGCAAAGCCTGAACCGCTTAATGAGCCGGGAAATTGTCCGCGAACACGAACGCGTGCTGATGCTGTGCAACCTCACCGCCGAGCAGCGACTGGCCAGTTTCCTGGCGGGATTGTCCAGGCGCTATGTCAGCCGCGGTTATTCAGCACACGGTTTCATGCTGCGCATGTCCCGGGAAGACATGGCCTCGTACCTGGGCTTGCGCCTGGAAACTGTGTGTCGGTCGCTCGCACGATTGCGTACGCTGGGAATTGTAAGCCTGCACGGCCGACTCGTGGAGATTCTCGACATGCCTGCACTGATGGCGCTGGAGCAAGGCAGTGATGAGCTCAAGCGCAAGCCTGCCCAGAAGACGCCATGCTCGACGCCGTAACGATCGGCCATGGAGCCGTGGCGCTGGGTATCGGCATGTTGGTGGGGCTTGAACGCGAGCGCAAAAAAGGCCGCAGTGAAGATCACGCTGCGGCCGGCCTGAGGACCTTCGCAATCACCGCGCTGCTTGGCTACGTCTGCATGTTGCTGGCGGGGGCGATGCTGGTCGGAGTTGTCAGTGTGGGCCTGGTGTTCATGGTGTACATGCATGGCAGCAAGCAGGCCGGCGCCGCACCTGATGTAACCGGCGAGAACGCCTTGTTGCTAGTATTGATGCTAGGTGCGTTGAGCCTAAACGAGCCAGAGTTCGCTACCGCGGTAGGTGTGATATTGACCGTGCTGCTGGCTTTGCGGCGCGAGCTTCATCATTTCGTGCTACAGCAACTGAGTGAGGAAGAGGTCCGCGACGGCCTGATGCTGCTGACCGTCGCTCTGGTGGTGCTACCGTTGACGCCGGACCGGTTTCTGGGGCCCTACGGCGTTCTCAACCCTCGCACGATTTGTACGCTGGTCGTCCTTCTGATGGCGGTCGGTGCCTTGGGGCATATTGCCGTGCGCCTGATGGGGCCGCGATATGGTTTGCCCATGAGTGCAATCGCATCGGGTTTTGCCTCAGGCTCGGCAACCATTGCGTTGCTTGCACATGAAGCCCGGCGGCAAGGCACTGCGTTACGATCCCTGGCGGCAGCCGCTGTACTTTCGAACCTTGCCACCCTCACGCAATTTGCCTTAGTGCTGGGTTTTGTTGAGCGGCGCCTGCTGACACCCTTTGTGACACCCATCGGCCTTGGTGCGTTGGTGACCGTAGTGTGCGGTATGGGAGTGCTTGCGCCCTGGCGCACCGCGCCAAGTGGTTCGGCCGCGCATCAGGGGAATGGCGCCTTCAGTCTCTGGACCGCGCTGATAATCACCGGAGCCCTGACCGGCGTTGCGTTGTTTTCGGCGTTTCTTCTTCAACAGCTGGGCCGTAACGGCCTTGGTATCGCGGCCTTCGTCAGCGGTTTGGGCGATGCCCATGCGGCCATCGCATCGGTTGCCTCACTGGTTGTTGCCGGGCGGCTCGAGGCGGTCGACCTTTTGGTGCCGGTCATGATGGCGTTGACGGGAAACGCGCTGACCAAATGTGTGCTGGCATTCAGCAATGGTGGTTTTAAGTTTGCCCGCTACCTCATTCCTGCACAAGTTGCCATCCTCGCCGCGATGTGGTCAGGGCTTTTGATTCAAGGATAAAGCGACACGTATCTACCCTCGCTGCCGAATTGCTGAAGGAGTGTCCGCTTTGGGATACCGGCCAATCCATCGCAGGCACTTAGCGGTGCCCACGAAAGGATATTCAGATCTACGTTCTTTTCATCTCCAGAATTGCTTTCAAACCACCAGAAGGACGATTTTCCAACCTCACCTGACCCTGTAGGCGGCGTGCGATGGTCTGCACGATCGTTAAGCCCAATCCAGCACCTTGGTCGTTCTTACGGCTGTAGAATCGCTCGAACAACCGGTCCCGTTCTGTTTCATCGATGCCTGGGCCCTCGTCCTCGATGCTGAGCTCGAAGTGATCCTCCTCGCTGAGCAGCCGCACCGTGATAAGACCTTTGGGCGGTGAAAAATTCGCGGCATTGGTCAGGAGGTTGTGCAGTGCAATAGTTACTGCACCTGCATCGAGCCGGGCCTGATAGTCGCCAGGCCCGACCTCGAATTCAAGTTCGAGCCCCTTGTCGAGCAGCCAAGCCGTGAGTTGCGCCAGGCTGTCACGAATGGTGTTTTCCAGATTGATCACAGGCCCGGGCACGATGCGGGCCTCAGGTTCGAGGCGGGCCATCGTCAGAAGCTGGTTTACCAGGCGGGTCGTGCGGTCAACACCGCTGATCAGGTGACGCAGCGAATCACTACGCTCCTCCTCGGATCCCGGCTCCAGCAGGTTCTGTGCGTGCACCCTGAGCACTGCAAGCGGCGTGCGCATCTCGTGGGCAGCATCAGCAATGAAGCGTCGCTCACGCCCCAGCGTATCCTGTATCTGAGCTAGCATCCGGTTCAGCGCAGACTGCATCGGCTCAAGCTCCGACGGCAACGGCATCATTTGCAGCGGTTCCAGCGAGCCCGAATGTCGGGCTCGCAATGTCGCAGCCATGTCCACCAGGGGCTTGAGCCCCCAGCCGATCGCTAGCCAGACCAGCCCAGCAAGAGTAAGACTGCCCAGCACATTCGGCCAGAGCGTATGGCGAACAATGCGGTTCACCAGGTCCGAGCGCACGTCATCACGCTCGCCTACCCAGATACGCACGTTATTTTCTCGGTCCTCAAGCAGGAACGCTCGCCAAGTGCGCTGCCTTAAGTCAATCACATCGCTGAAGCCTGGCGTGGACGGTGGTTGCTGAAAGCTGGGCGCACTGGCCGTTTTCACCAGCACTTCACCTTGGGGGTTCCACACCTGGAAAGCGATCTTGCTCTCATAGGGATGACCATCCACCTTCGGCATTGCTTCACCCAGCGCCTTGTTGAAGGCCTGGTAGAGCTCGGCATGTTCGTGGGATGCCATCGGCAATCGCATCACGCCCTGTAGCAACCGAGCATTCTGCGCTAATTGGGCATCGTAGACCTCGGCAATCTCATGATTACTGTCGTGCAGGTTGAGCAGACTGATTATCAGCAGGCCACTCAGCAGTAAGCCGATAATCAGCGTAAGGGTTCGCTGTCGAATAGAGCTCATGGACACTGCTCAATCCGGTACCCCACCCCGCGGATTGTTCGGATCAGGTCAGTGGAGAGTTTCCTACGCAAGTGGTGGATATGAACCTCCAAGGTGTTGCTCTCCGCCTCGTCGTTCCAACCGTACAGCAACTGGGTCAGACGTTCGCGGGTCATGACCCTGCCCGGTGGGGAAAGCAGCTCATGCAGCAGCTGGTACTCCTTAGGGGTCAGTGGCACGGGTTGGCCGTTGTAAGTCACCTGCTGCGAACCTGGGTCTAGACTGATCCCAGCGTGCTGAATCAGCGCGCTGGCACGCCCGGCACTGCGGCGTAGCAGTGCACGCAACCGGGCCTTGAGTTCGGCGAGGTCGAAAGGCTTGATCAGGTAGTCATCGGCGCCGGCATCTAGCCCCGCGATCCGGTCTTCGGTTGCATCCCTGGCTGTGAGGATCAGCACAGGAAGTGCCGAACCACTTTTACGTAATCGACGTAGTACTTCCAGACCGTCCAAACGTGGCAGCCCGAGGTCTAGCACCGCCAGGTCGAAGGGGTCGCTGAGCAGTGCATGCAAGGCATTGGCCCCATCCTGCAACCAGTCGACGGTATAGCCCTCGCGCCCAAGCGCCTGATGGATACCCTCGCCGAGCGCGAAGTCATCTTCGATCAGTAATAGCCGCACCGGAGCTCCTCTCAGTCAGCTTTCTTGTGGATATCGGCTAGCAGCGCCTCAATATCTTTGCGCCGCCCTGCATCAGCGCTTTCACGGCCAGGGCGAGGTGGCGCCTGCAAGGCTTTCTGCAACGCCATGCGGGCCTCGCTGTATTTCTTCTGACGGTAGAGGTGATCGCCCCAGAAGTACAGGCTGTCGATGCCATTGGGGTTGAGTTTCAAAGCCTCCTGCAGCAATTCACCTGCTTTATCGGCGTCGCCGAAACCAATCGGCCAGCCCGGCACTCGGTCATACAAGGCCGCCAGGCTAGTGTAAGCTGAGCCCTGCAAGGCTTTGGGGTCGAGGCTCAACGCCTTCTCTAGGTCGGCCCGGGCCGCTTTGGCCTTGCTCAGCGCACCAAGTCCTCCCTGAGCACCGGCCCAACTGCTGGTGACGATACCCGACCAAATCCAGGCTTCAGCAGCCGTAGGGCGGTCATGGGTGAAGCCCGTGGTTTGAGTGGCTAGCTGCTCGAAGGCTGCGGTGCGCTGCTCGGCGGGGAGTTGGTACTGGATCGTCGCCCAACGCTGTTGGATATCGGCCAAACGTTGCTGGTCGCTGGCATCCAGCGCCGCCCAGGCCCCCTGACTTAACAATCCAATGCTCAGGCAAATTGCGAGTTTTTTCATGGCTTGAGGTGCTCCTTTCCAGGTTTCTGACTAAGGCGACGGATCAGTGGCAGATGTTTGCGAAGTCCACGGTCCACCAAGTTGGGAAGCAGATTGTTCAGGCGTACAAAAAATCGCTCGGGCCAGCCCAGGTACAGATCACGATGGTCGCTGGCGATGGCATGTAATACGGCCGACGCGACATCGCGCGGCTCGTCCACGCCCGACTTAAGGGCGACGTTGAGAGCCTGGGCCGCCAGGCTGTTCATGCTTGTGCGTGTGGCCCGGGGGGCCACGTACAAAACGTTCACGCAGGTGTCGGCAAGCTCCCGTCGCAAGGCTTCGGAAAAACCGCGTAGTGCGAACTTGCTGGCACTGTAGGTGGCATAACCTGGATAGCCAATGGAGCCGTAGGTCGACCCGACATTCACCACCATCGAGTGGCTCGCCCCGCGCAGCAGGGGCAGCAGTGTGCGTGTCAGGATAATCGGGGCCGCTACGTTGAGCGCCAGCATGGCGTGGATCTCGGCGTCATCCAGTTGCTCGATCATCGCGAAGCGGTTGATGCCTGCGGCGTTGATCAGCAGGTTGATTCCGCCGATGGCCTGGGCAGCCATCAGGATCTTGTTGCGATCGGAGGCGAAGGTCAGGTCGCCCCCCACCCAGGTGAGGTTCTGTGTATAGCGTTGCAACAAGGGCTCCAGCGGGTCGCGGTGGCGCGACACTGCAATCACCCGTGCGCCCTTGGCGCAAAGCGCATCGGCAATCGCCTGGCCGATGCCACCACTGGCCCCGGTCAATACCACGCGGGCGTCAGACAAGCGCATTCGCGGATTCCTCATGACGGGGTAGCTCGCGGAACATATCGGCGTACAACCGATACACCACTTTCGAGGCCTGAATGACGGCTGCCTGATCTTGCGGGTCGTCCAGCTGGTCCATGAGCCGTCGGTAGGTGTTCATGTGCTCGATGTCGAGCGAGCCGTGAGAGTTCAGGTAGCTGAAGGCATTGTCTGGAAGTTCCAGGCGTGTCTGGATACTGCCGGCCGCATGGGTCGCCAGGGCAATGCTGGTTCCTTCCAGTACGTTGACCATGCCGAACAGGCCCACCGGATTCCCACGAGCGATCAGGTCGTAGAGGTAGCTGACCATCAGCTCAATCGGCAGGCCAGGACGACCGTCGCGTACAGCAGCTTTGTCGCCGCCACAGGCTTCAATATCGTTCAGCACCCAGGTCTCGTGACCGTATTCATCTTCGATATAGTCGGCAACGGCTCTACGTAGCCATTCCAGGTGCGACGGCAAGCGGGCGCCACACGCCATCATCAGTGGCACGGTATGGCGCACGTGATAGTAGGCCTGGGTCAGGAATGCCCGGTAACTGGCCAGGCTGACCTGGCCCTCTAGGGCGTCGCTAATGATCGGCAGGCCGAACAATGCCTGGCGCTCATGCTGAGTTTCTTGTTGCAAGGATTCGAAAAAGCTCATGGTGCGATTTCCTCGGAAAGGTCATCGGCGTGCAGCAATCGCTGGTAACGTTCGATGATGGCGTCGCGGCGTGGGCGGCCATTGGCAGTCAACAAGCCGTTTTCGGGCGTAAAGGGTTGTTCCAGGCGAGTCCAGCGATGGACCTGGGCGTAATCGGGGAGCAACTGATTGGCCTGATTGACGGCGCTCGTCAGCTGTTCGTCGGAGAAGTCGGGTGACGATGGCCAGAGCAGTGCGTGATTGCGCGGCATGGCCTCACCATAAACAAACGCCTGGGCAATCAGGCCGCGCTGAGTCAGTTCGGCTTCCACCCATTCCGGGTTCACGTTGCGGCCAAAGCTGGTGACGAACTGGTGCTTCTTGCGACCCTTTAGGTACAGGAAGCCGTCGTTGTCGAATTCACCAAGATCGCCACTTGGCCACCATTCACCCGTGTGGGCCGGCTCGTCCAGGTAGCCGAGCAGCACGGATCCTTTAATCTGCACTTCGCCGTCCTCGGCCAAGCGCACCTGCAGGTGCGGCAGCGGCCTTCCGACGCTACCAGGGCGGCAGGCCATGGGGTGGTTCAGACACACCACCGAAGCACACTCGGACAGTCCGTAACCTTCATACACGGGCATGCCGAGACGCTGCGCTCGGGTGAGCAGGGCCATGGAAACCCTGGCGCCGCCGACGGCGGCAAAGCGCAGGGATGTCGGGTCGAACGCCTTCTGTTCAGCGGCGCTTACCAGCAACAACAGCAGTTGCGGCACCAGGATCAGGCTCTGCGGAGCACGTGAGGCAAGCAGACCCAGCAATAGCGGCACGTCGACACCGGTGGCACCCTGCATCCCGGATGTCTTCAGGCCAGGTAGGCTAAGTGTGGCGCCGGCGATCAAGGCCGCATAACAGCCCAGGTTTTCCAGCAAGATTGCCAATGGCAGTAAAGCCAGGTGGTGCTGGGGGGCGCTCATCGCACTGGCCTGATGCAGTGCCTGGGCGACAGTCAGCAGGCTAGCAGCGCTGAGACAGACCCCTTTCGGCGTGCCGGTGGTGCCAGAGGTGAAAGTCAGCTTGGCGGTGCCGTCCGGCATAAGCGAGCCGGTCGTGCAGTGCCGATGCCAGAACTCACCACGCTGCACGTAGCCGGCATCTTCCAGCTCCGTCGCCAGACAGGCATCGCCAATCACCAGGCTGGCTGCGCTGCGCTCGAGGCAATGCTTGCGCTGGACTGGGCTGAAGAAAGGCGGAAGCGGTACGCAAGTCAGGCCTTCAAACAGCAGGGCCAGGTCCCAGAGCAAGGCGTCGACACCATTGTCCAGTGCCAGCGCTACGATCGATGCCTGCTCGTCGCGCAAGCGCTGCTGCCGATAGGCAACTTCGACGCATAGCGTGCTGTAGTCGACCTTCAAGTTATCCCCCCACAGGGCAATGCAGTGCGGCTTGCGGTCGGCATGTTCCTGAAGTGTTTGCCAAAAGTCGGTCAGTTCAGGCGACATGGCTGCCCTCCGCCCTGCAAGTCGGCAGGCCAAGGCGGTTGAATAGTCCAATGTTTCGAAGATGAACGAAGCCTGCGCGGATATTCCCGACATGCACATGGGGCTGGCTTTGATAGTAACTGCCCCAGAGATGCCGCTCCTCACCGAGCCGCTCTGGGTCGGCGGGGGCCAAGGTATGAGGTTTGAGACCCAGGCGATGAAAACTGTTCACCAGTCCGATGCTGCCGGTGAACGCCACCCACTCCAGGCCCCCCATGGCAAGCAGGTAGGTAATGGTGATGATGCTCAGGCGTGCGCTGCCCGTGTCGGCGGCGGCGAGATTACCGACTTCGACAATGCTAGAGCGCTCCACCTGGCCATCCTCGGGACTGCTGAGCAGCGTTTGCAGCGGCGCGTCTAGGTACCGCTCGAGGAACAGCGACTCTCTATCGGCAAGGCGTACCCCCGCGACCGCACAGAGCGCTCCGCCCGGACCGCTGACACCGAATAGCTCAGGCATGAATTGCCGGATATGTGCACCGTGAGCATGTCGAAACCGCTCCTGGATGAAGCCTTCGAAGACGCTGCGCTGGTTTTCGCCAGGCACAGCCCGGCTGAGCGTCAAGGGGACGTCCTGCTCGGCACCAAAGTGCAATGGCAAAGGAATGTTCCAATCAAAGTCGGGCATGAAATATCGCCTCCCGGGCGTAGCGTCAGGAGGAGTATTCGAGGGATTTCTTAACGGAATCTGAAGACGGTCAAATTGCGGGCCTCAAGAGGACCTTCAGACTTCCTTAAGGCGTGTCGGGCAGGTTGTTGCTGTTCGTTCGGGTGGCCCAGGAAGCCGGCGCTGGCCCTGACGAACGCCAACTGATAACAACGAGGCCCTGGATTATGACCCGCAAAATGACTCCTGATCGTTACGGAAGGCTCTCGATTGCCCTCCACTGGTTAATGGTCGCGCTATTCATTGGCATCTACTCCTGCATCGAGATTCGTGGGCTGTTGCCCAAAGGCCATACCTGGAAAGGAGCGCTATTAGGCGTTCACGCGTTGTTGGGAATGACCGTCTTTGCGTTGGTGTGGGTCCGTTTGCTCGCTCGCGTCACTCCAAAACCACCCATCGTTCCACAACCCTCCAGTTTGCAATCGGGCTTAGCGGCATTGATGCATCTGGCTCTTTACGGCCTGATGATCCTGACGCCATTGCTTGCATGGCTGATGCTTGGCGCGGCGGACAAGCCGGTGCCTTATTTCGGCTGGCTTCTGCCTTCACCGGTTCCTGTCGATCCCGCACTGGCACGGCAGCTCAAGATAGGGCACGAATGGTTAGGAAATGCGGGCTACTGGCTAATCGCCCTACATGCTGCGGCGGGCCTCGTTCATCATTACTGGATGAAGGACAACACCTTGAAGCGGATGCTGCCCTGGCGATCCTGATCTGGACACTCCTGACGAGGAGATTTCTCACGGGCCGGCAGCCAGCGCTCGCCGACGCCTGGTTGCTATGGGTCGGAAGTAGTCGCTCAGGCCTGGCCTCAAGCCGTCCTGATGTGAAGCGGCAGCAACAAGGGGAGGTCGAGAACAGCAGTTAACGTCCGCTATGGGTTGTGGATTCAACCGGTCGATGCAACAGATTGGCTAAATCGTTCAGCGGGCGTTTCGTAGTTTAGTGTTTTTCGAGGGCGGCTATTTAGCTGCCTTGCTACTTCATTGAGTGTGGCTTGCGAGTGTTCCGCTAGGTCGGTTCCTTTCGGGAAGTACTGCCTTAACAACCCGTTGGTGTTCTCATTCGATCCCCGTTGCCAAGGACGATGAGGATCGCAGAAGTAAACCTTGATGTCGGTAGCCACCGTAAAGCGCTTATGCTCAGCCATCTCTTTGCCGCGATCCCAGGTCAGCGATTTGTAGAGTTCTTGGGGTAAGTTACGGGCGTTTTCGATCAGGGCGCTGATGACCGTCTCGCTATCCTTTCCGTCCAATTTCACCAACATTACGTAGCGGGTATGACGCTCCACAAGAGTGGCAATTTGGCTGTTCCTGCTACCGCACAGCAGGTCACCTTCCCAGTGACCTGGCACCGCCCGATCCTGAGCCGCGGCCGGGCGTTCGCGGATCGATACCGCGTCTGTGATTCGACCGTGATTTTCTTTCTTCTGCGTGTGATGGCGCGAGCGACGCATGGCTCGCGTTCGCCGTAAATGCTCAAGCAACTCCTTCTTCAGAGCCCCGCGAGCCTGTATGAAGAGGGTGCGATAGATCGTCTCGTGTGACACCTGATAGCTCGTATCGTCCGGGTAGGTGCGCTTCAGCCACCGGCAATTTGTTCCGGTGACCACTGCAATTGAAGCTTGTCTGCAACAATTTGCGCCACCGCTCGGTGCTCAACAAGCTTGCAGATCTTGGATCGATGGGCGCGATCCCAGGCAGCCTGATCCGCTCGATTAGCCCGGTAGCCTCCTTGGCCACCGTTACGCCTGATCTCACGACTGATCGTAGAGGCTGCTCGTCCTAGCAGCGCGGCTATGGAACGGATCGAGTTACCTGCCACCACTGCACGCGAAATCTCTTCGCGTTCAGCCAACGTCAGCGCCAATCTGGACCTGCGACGTACAGCGGGTCTGATCCCCCGGTCTCCGCCAAGATGCGCTGTATCGATGAGTGGTTCCGATCAAATAGTTGGGCGATGTGCTGGAGAGAGTCGCCTTTTTGCCAGTGATCCCACATCAGTTTTTTCTGGCTTTCGGTGTAATAGATCCGAGGTCTCTGCTTCATCTGCAACACTCCTTCTGCTTACATAGAATTTAGTTGTGTTGCATCGACCGGTTGAATCCACAGTCGTAAGCAGCCGTTGGTATCAACATTTACTGAAGGGGCCGTGCTGGCCCTCCAAACGCTCGAAGTTGGTACTCCGAGACTGCCTGGAACAATGACTCCGCCAACATTTTAAGGCGCTCGACCTCATCGGGCGGGCTCTCTGCGGCTTTGGCTTCGTGGTACCGTCGCAATGCCTCAATGGCCTGCTGCATCAGCGGCTCACCCGCCTCTATCTTCTCTCGCAAGTTGCCCATGCTGCCCTCCCGTTGTGACCTGGGCAGTATAGGACTGCCTAGCAGGTCAGGCCGTTAGCTGCCAACCGTGGAGGGTAGCTAACGGCCAACAGCTGCCTGTCGGCGGATGAGAGTCGCGCTGGCTTATTTTTGAGTAGCTGGTCCTTAAGGAGAGCCATTGCGCACTGTAAACAGGAATCTTGACGTTCAAGAGGAGCCTCAGACTTCGCAGTGGAGAAGGTCCATTCGCTGCATTGCCCGCTGCGCATCGTCAAGCACTTCATCAAAGATGACTTCCACCGACTGCACGGCGTTGGCAAACACCACCGATGGACCATAGTCGAGCATGCCAAGACTGCTGTCCCCAGTCAGGTAGGCTTGGGTCGTGAGCGTTCCCATTACATGCGGACGGTAGCGTTCGAAGTCGCTTACTCCTATCGCATCCAGGGCAGCAACCGCCTTGGCGCTTTCATTGTTCAGCACCCGGTGATGCTGCCGCAGCCCGGTCTTCACAACGACGCTATCCGTACCATCGCTCTGAACCAGTAGATCCTTGTACTGGGGGTGAATCCACAACTCCTCCGCTACCAACATTCTCGAACCCATCAAGACGGCGTCTGCCCCCATCATCAAGGTCGCAGCCAACTGACGGCCTGTCCCTATTCCTCCACCAATGACCAGTGGAATGGAGATCTCGTTCGCAGCATGGGGCGCCTGGACCATACTGCTGATGCCATACGTTCCGGGATGGCCGCCACTGTCATTGCCGACCACGATCACTGCATCCACGCCAAGCCGCGCAGCAGATCGTGCGTAACGGACGGCAGGAACCTTGTGCAGGACCTTTAAGCCAGCATCCCGCAGGGCTGGAAGTATGTCTTCGGGGCTTGCGCCCGAGGTCTCTACGCAAAGGACCCTTTCTTCGGCAAGAACCTTCACATGCTCTTGCAAGCGTTGCGTTGCCTCGGCTTGAGCTGAAATATACAGGTTTACGCCGAAGCCCTTGCCGGAAGTCAGCTCGCGGCATTTTCTAAGCTGTTCACGAAATACGTGCGGATCGGGAAAACCAGCAGCAACGATAAAACCCATTCCGCCAGCATTGACCACAGCTGCGACGTAATTCGCGTCGGAGACACCAGGTCCCATACCGCCGCACAGGATGGGATGGCGAATGCCGAGCATTTCGGTGATGCGCGTTTTGAACAACTGGCTTCGCACGAGAGTTCTCCAGCTAATTGACGGCACGGGGGGCGATCCAATTTGGACGAAAGAGGTCTAACCCACGCGACAGCCGCACAGAATCGGAAGGTCATGACTTTATAGCTGAACATCCGTTCAGTAGCAAAGAGGCAAGCGATTGACCTGTACGTATTGCGGTAGCAGACATGCCAGGTCTATTAACTGAGGGCAGCAACCGGCCAGAAGCGGACATTGGGCCTGTTACCTTCCCTGGAGCACAACTAGGCTCATGACGGTGCCGCCAAGCCCTCCAAGGTGTTTGGGCTGAGCGTCTAATTACACCTGCTAGCCATCGAGTTGCAGCCGTGACCGTTTCACTGGGAGTTGATAGCCCAAGGAAGGGGCCGCAGGTAAACCGGTAAGTAGAGTGAGATGGGTCGGCAGCCCGAGACTGGATCGAAGTGTCACTCCTAACCCCGTGGTGACGGCCGCCCAGATAGCGCTAACACTGGGGCTGGTCAAAGCGATTCGCCAACGGATAACCGTAACGTCCAACTATTCGAGAATTACCTGGTTAGCCAGCTCTTCACAGGCCTTAAGATAAGCAGCATCCGCTCGTTTCAGAGCTGACTTCGCTTCATCGTCAGAATGCGCCAGATAAGCTTTTTCGGCGCTCAAGCGAGCCGCTCGTGCTGATTTAACCGCGTCCAAGTAAGGTTTCAGTAGTCCATCATCGGCAATGAACATCGGCGAGATCCATTCATTTTTCATCAGCTAAAGCCAAATTATAGATTTTTCGTGCTTGGCGCAAACAGGTGGCAGAGAGACTCAAACAACTGACAAATTCAAACGCTTCTTCCCAGCATGGCTAGCCTTAGCCTGCCAGATGCTTAGATTTACTAGCCGCGCAGGGTAGAGCGGATGGCCACCTTCTACCCAGAGCGGATTGCCAGTCGCGGCTTTGAGGATTCCCCTTGCACCAGCGTGCGGATCTCAAGCGCCTTCCGCAGACTTAGCAGGTTTTGGCGGCAGTGGACCAATGAACATCGCTTTCAGTCGATCTCGGCCGATGACCCGTGCCAGTTCGGCGATTACGCAGTACATGAAAATCAAGGTCAAGAGCAGGATCTGAATGGCCCAGAAGCGCGGCCAGTTCATCGAGGACCATAGAAGCGAGTTAGCATCCATGAGGCTCGGCGTCTCTTTCCAGTAATCGTAAAGCCGCTCCAGGTAATGAACGACGAGCGCGACCAAGGCATACATGAGGGTTTTCCAGCTGACATTCCATATCAGCGGTTTATCCGGAAATCGGTTGATGAAGGGCAACATGTCTGCCACTAAGACAGACTTGCCGAGAATCAGAGATGCAATCAGCACTGACGCAGAAACGGGAAGGTCCACTCCCGAGCCTTTGATCATGAGTGAGCGAATCAAGGCAACGATGTGCAGAATGATGAAGAAAAAAATGGTCGGGGGAAGGGCCTTCATGAATTCATGTTTGATCTTCAGCAGCACGGTATTCATTGTCGCTCCTTCAGAAAGTGAAACCCTTTACTTGGAATCTACTCAAAACCTCTGAGTCCTCCTGCCTAAATCAGTTCGGCAGGAGGACATTCGAGCTATTTTTTCAGCGCCTGGAACGCATTGACCATGTCTCTCGCCCAACCATCGAGTACCGCGCGAGCATCCTTGGCCTGCATTACTTGCGAGGAGTTTTCCAGGTCGGCGCCGGCGCCTTTGCGTACTACCTCGGCGACAACTTCATTAGAGCGCCCGTCAATGAACGCAGCCTCAGTGGCGACACTGGTGTCCTGGTCGCGAATACCGGTCGCCGTGCTGATACCAGCAGCGACCAGTGCGATCGGGATTACTTCATACGGACGCAGGCCCTTGGTTTTGGCGCTTACCCCTGTGATTGCCGGACGCACCACCAGCACCCCAGGTCCCGGACTGGTAGCCAACGGCAGGGCCTTGGAGAACTGGGTCTTCAACGCCTGATCGTAGTACTGGGTGATCCCTTGCAAAGTCTGCTGCGGGATCTTTTCGGTTGGTTGAGGCTTGGGATAGAACTGGCTGGGTTCGACATACACACTGTTGAACTGGCTGACATCAATTCCTGGCTTGATCCAGCGCATGACCGCCGCACCCGATGGCGACTTCTCCTCCTTGAGTTTACTGTAGTCCTTAAGAAAGCCCGAATACTGGTCCGGCTCGACGTACTTGCTGGCACAACCATGCAGCAGTAGCGATGCGAGGCACAGTGTTGCAACCAACGATTTGCTCTTCATGCAACTTCTCCTTCTGCGTTAAGCGGGATTCAGCGAAAAGCCTTCAAAAACGCCAGGTAGCACCGCCGCCGATGATATGTAAGGCGGCGTTGTCATAGCTGCCCGACAGGGAGTTGCCGGAGCGCGCTTTTGTTTGCTCCACGTCCATGTCGCCGAGCCAGACCAAGGTGTAGGCCATGTGCAAATCGAAGCCTTCCTCAACCTGGTAGTTCACCCCGGTCGCGAAGCGCCAGGCCTCGCCCATTGGGTTGTCGACCGTACGGTCCTCGTCATCGACAGCCGAGCTGTCGTAGCCGACGCCAAAGCTCCAACGCAGCTGCTTGCTGATCTGGTACTGAGCGCCGACCGAGGCATGCCAGGTATCCTTGTACTGGCGATCGACCGTGCGGCTGACGTCTGCGGTGTTGGCATCCACCTCCACACCGATTTCCCCAAACTCGCTCCAGTCCTGCCAGCCCAGGCTTCCCAGCAAAGTCCACTGCTCGTCCAGCTGGTGGGCCACGCTGAGGGTCACGGTCTGCGGCACATTCATGTCCAGTTCCAGCGTGTCGACGTCCAGGCGGTTCAGCGCGGCATTGATAATCGGGTTGTTGATGTCGCGGACGTGCGGGCTGTCCTCGAACTCCAGCTTCACCTTGCTGGTGTAGGCGAGGCCCAGGCGCGTGCGCGGGTCGAGCTGGTAGAGCAAGCCCAGGTTCAGGCCGGCGCCGAAGTCGGTGTCCTTGTATTCGAGCTGGCCGTCCGGGCGGTCCACCAGCCCAAGCAGACTGTTGTTGATGGCCATTTCGGTGCGGTAGTAGCCCAGCATCATGCGTGGGCCGAAACCCATGGTGAGGTCGTCGGTGACTTTGTAGGCGAAGGTCGGCTGGAACGAAATGCCGATCACCGCCGCCTCCTGGGTGAAATATCGCCCAGCCCAGTCATCGTCATAGTCCAGGGCCAAGCCGAAGTTGCCGTACATGCCGAAACCAATAGCAGAGCGCTCGTCGATTTGGTGGCTGATGAACAGGCTGGCCCCCGGCAAGTACTGTAAGGCGTTGCCGCCTTCATTACCATCAAACTGGTTATTGCTGTCACGAGAGAAGCCAATGTCGCCGAAGATCACTTGGGCATTGGCGCTGATCTGCGTGCCGGGAAGCAGTGCGATGCCAGCGGGATTACTCATCAGCACACTGGGGTCGGTAGCCAACGCCGCCGAGCCGGCATTGGCCAAGCCGTTACCTTCCTGTCCGGCTTCATAGATGAAAATGCCGCCAGCCAACACACTGCCGCTCTGGAACGTCAAGAAAAGCAGTGTTGCGGGCACCAACCTTTTAGCAAGGCTAACTGAATACGTCGTGGTCATAGTCCCTTACTCCGCACTTAAAAAGAGCAGGACACCGACGAATCGGTGTCCTGCTTGACGACCAACTGCGTCAAGGGAGCAATCAAGGTGTAACGATCGGGAACCAGAACTCGAAGTTATCCATGTAGCTCATCAGCTCCTCAAGCTTGCTTTCGGCGCCATCAACCTTCACATCGCCTTTGCTGACAGCGTCCTTGAGCGTGGTCTGCTTGAGCATGATGTTGTTCAAGGTGTCACGAGTCAGGCTGATGGTTGCGTCGGCATCCTTCGCTTGCACGCCCTCGGTGTGGTTGAGAACACCGTTGACCATCTCTAGCGTGTACTTCTGCTTGAGGTCAGTGAAGTCCAGATTGAGGGTGATGTGCTTGTCGCCCACTTCAGGTCCTTTCAGGCGCATGGCCAGGAAGTCGAAGAACAGGTCCAGGTCCATCGCCTTGACGGTGTCGGGGCTAGCCGTGTCCGGTGTTGGCAGTTTCTGCACACCATTGCGCAGTTCCTGGGCGCCGGTCAGGTAGAAGTTGCGCCATGGGCCACTCTCGGCCTGATAGCCCAGTTGCTCCAGCGTGTCGGCTTGCAGGTTCTTCGCCGCCTGATTGCTCGGGTCGGCGAAGACCACATGGTTGACCACTTCGGCCACCCAGCGGTAGTCACCCTTGTCGTAGTACTCTTTGGCCTTTTTCAGCACAGCGTCGGCACCACCCATCATATCGACGTAGCGCTTGGCTTGTTCATCCGGGGGCAGTTCCCACAACGTAGCAGGGTTGCCGATGAACCAGCCCAGGTGCAGCACATAGGTGGCCTTGACGTTGTGGTTCAGCGATCCGTAGTAGCCACGGTTGGAGAAGCGGTTGGCAATCGATGGAGGCAGCTTCACCTGCTCGGCGATCTCGGTCATGGTGTAACCCTTGTTCGCCAGACGCAGGGTCTCATCGTTGATGTAGCGGTACATGTCCCGTTGCGAGGACAGCTGGTCCTTCACTTCCTTGTTGCCCCAAACCGGCCAGTGGTGCATGGCGTACATCACTTGTACGTCGTCACCCCAGATTTTCAGCGCTTCGTTCAGGTATTTGGACCACGGCAGCGGTTCGCGAATCTTCGCACCACGCAACGAGTAGGTGTTGTGCAAGGTGTGGGTGGAGTCCTCGGCCGTGTTGAGGGCCTTTTTCTCCTTGATGTAATAGAGCATCTCAGCCGGTGCTTCACTGCCCGGCGCGTAGAGGAACTCATAAGTGAGGCCGTCGATTACATGCTTCTCGCCGGTCTTCTCGATGATGTCGGTCGGCGGGATCAGGGTCACGGTGCCAGCGGAGGTGGTGGTGCCCAGGCCGGCACCGAGCTGGCCGGTTTCACTCGGCGGCAGTAGGTTGCCGTACATATAGCTGGCACGCCGGCTCATGGCGGTGCCAGCCATTACGTTCTCGGCCACGGCGTGTTCCAGGAAGCCCTTGGGCGCGTAGATCTTGACCTTGCCGGCCTTGACGTCCTTCTCGTCCACCACGCCGCGCACGCCGCCGTAATGATCCACATGGCTGTGGGTGTAGATCACCGCCACCACGGGCTTTTTCGGCCGGTGCTGGTAGTACAGGTCCAGCGCTGCCTTGGCGGTTTCCGAGGAGATCAGCGGGTCGAAGATGGTGATGCCTTCCTTGCCCTCGACGATCGTCATGTTCGATAGGTCGTAGTTGCGCACCTGGTAGATGCCATCGGTGACTTCGAACAGGCCAGAGATATTGATCAGCTGGGACTGGCGCCACAAGCTCGGGTTGGTGGTGTCTGGTGCCGCTTCGCCTTCTTTGATGAAGGCGTATTTGGCCGGGTCCCAGATCAAGTTGCCCGATGCGCCCTTGATCGGCTCTTTCGGCAGAGGCGCGATGAAACCCTTGTGAGCTAACTCAAAGGAGGTCTTGTCATTGAACGGTAACTCCTTGAGCAGCGCGTCATTGGCCGCCTTGGTTGCAGCGGTAGCCGGCTTGGCCTTCTCTTCCGCCCAGGCCTGCGATGCCATGGCGATGGCGGTCGCCAAGAAGAAAGTTGAACTGACTTTCCACAGGCGGCTCGAACTCGATGGAGAACTCTGACGGGAAAACGCTTTTACGGCCAATCTCATAACAAGCTCCTTTTGCCTACTAGATACGCCGTGCCGATTAGGGCAACTGCCAGCGAGGATTTCATGCTGCTTAGATAGGCTAGCTACGATTGCGGGTTAGTCCAAATCGCGATTAGACTTTTTTGAACCCGCCCCCACTTAGGAGCAAAAGGCCACTACTGCTGGCTCAGTACACTTTTCCAAAGGGGTGGATTGCTATCAACTATGGCCCGCGACAAGCCAACATGAGCCGTCCCCGAGTAGGTGTTCGTGCCTGTCCGTTGCTACGAGAACCTTTTGCTGATTTCTGCCCCCCACGAAGGGCAGCTTTGGGTCGATTGCAGCCCTTCGCGAATGTCCGCTATGGGTTGTGGACCATCACGACTGGCGGTCTGGCCATACAGCGGTCGGGCCGAGGTCGGACCAGCACGGCTTGGCGATTCCAGAATGGCCAATCTACGGAGGAACATCTAGAGTTGAATTTGCTCCCACGCATGGAGGCAATTCATTTATTTGTAGGTTTCAGTCCACTTCTCCCGACCCCTCGCGGAGAGGTGGATTTTTTTTGCCAACATGCCTCTAGCGCGGGTGGTTTACAGTTTCGGAGTAACGGTGTGGCTAACTGCGAATGCTTCTGCCTTACTTAAAGCTCCACTTAAGGAGCAGGGCATGCGAAATCGAGGTGACACCTATTGGGAATGGGCCGATCTAGGGCTGCACTGCCGGAGCCATGAAGAAGAGCTTGATGACGGCTCGACGATCGATGTGCAGGTCAGGCTATCCCGCGAGGGTGTTACACAGATGTTCATCGGCGTGTACGGCAGCGACGGCCAGTCTCTGTATGAGGAGGCGCACAACACCCGCCCAGGACAATCGATGACCCGGGCTCTTGCCTGGGGCGTTGGCCGGGCTGGCCAGATCGCGGAAAAATCCAACCCGATTAGCGCGAAGATTAGATAGATCGCGTTTCATTCGCTTCCCCCAATCCTCTTGCGGAAAAGCGGCTTTTTTGCTTGTGCTCAATATACCTAGGACGGCCAAGATCGCGCGTGGACAACAGCGTCGTTGAGAAGTCGCAGAAAGTGCTCTTCTCAGGTTTTGTGACTTCAGGTCGACCGTACACTAACGGTCTACGAGCAAGTCAACGGCGCTCTTTTTGAGGTTAGAGAAAGATGGTAGCGGCTATCCAGACCCACAGGACGGTTCCGAGAAGGCAACACAAGGCGATTACGCGGATGGTCATAGCGTCACCAACGCGGCTCTTCGGGAACGAAGGCTCCTACATTGCATTTTTTAAAGCACGTTTATCTTCCTAGCAGCTCTCGCGCCTTTCGCACGACACTCAGGACAGCATAGATCATTCCTAGCAGCTCATGCTGCGCGGCCGGCTGCGAAGGTAAGCTGTTATTGAGCGACTTTAGGTTTTCGATCTTGATCTGGTCGTCGTTTCTGCCCCTCTCTGTGCCGTCGTCCGCGGCAAAGGGCATTACGAATTGGAATGGGAATTGCTCTGCGTGAATGACCATCTCTATGAGGGGCGCGGGCCATGCTATTAGAGGAGATTTACATCATCGCATTTACGGTTCTGACAGCTGTTGCCGTTGACGTCGTAGCCATATGTGTCCATTTACACTCCAAAAGGCGCCCGTAGTTGGGGGCAGCGCCCCCAAAAATTGGGGAGCGAGCGGTGTCCATTTGAGGTTTGGATTATTCGCTTCTCCATCGATACGATTTGCCGTACGCGAACCTCACCTGGACAGTTGTCCTCGTCGTACCGATCGGCCTGATCATGTCCTCGGCGTTCTCTGCGCTGGTCGTATACGCCCAGGAAGCCGCACCGGGTCGTGTCGGCATGATCTCGGGCGTGATGTTCGGCTTGATGTTTGGCATCGGCGGCATTGCTGCCGCAGGCCTTGGTGGGCTAGCTGACAGCTACGGAATCGAATGGGTCTACAAAGCTGCGTCCTTCCTCCCACTTCTTGGGTTGGCAACGGCCTGTCTGCCTTCAACCAAGAAAAGAAGTTGAGACGCTTGTTTCTTCGCAAAATATCCACGGTTCGCAGAGGCGTCCTTCGAAAAGGATGTGTCAGGCGATTTCAAGATGGGTGAGCAAGCAGGTCCTCCGCATCGTATTTGTGGAGGGCTCTAATGCCTAGAAATCTAGACATTAAGGTGGGATTTCTTGCTTATTGCCTAGATTTCTAGACATTACGCCATGACTTGTCCCCAGCTTCGGTGAGTCTCACTGGTCGAGTGCGGCGAAATTTCCCAATTGCGCTATCGCTTCCTGCTCATCTTCTTTTGAAGCTGTGAAACCGGCCGCTCCAACATCGATTGTGTTAACCCGTGCATATCCGCATTGGCTTGCCAGATCAAAAACCGGCTATGCATATCTCGAACAGCAGCTAACAGCTTCTGATTGGTCGCTGTCAATTTCTCAATGTGTTCGTTGGCTGCCTGAATATCGCTAATCCAGCCCGGCTTTAACTTCTGAGCCTTCAATGCCGCCTTGCAATTTTTCATCGCTAAATTCACGGCAGGTAGATTCATCAGGGACTGGCGAGCACGGCTGATGCCCAGCTTTTCTTTGCAGGCCTCAACGAGCAATGGCCAGGTCAGCTTCGGCTCTGACCATTCCTCAATCAGCTTAATGATACGTTTCTCATCCTTTGGCGTTAAATGCCCCATCGTTAACCCTCGATCTCATCCAGCAAAGCCACGACGTCATCCAACGATGGCAACGCCTCTTGCAGCTGATTCTCTTCAATGAATTTGACTTCGATCAGCCCCGACATTGCGGCGGCGTTCTTGGCCAGCGTCCAACCGTTATCGGCGTTCCACACAATGGCGCCGTTTTCTAGTTCGGGGTTTTCCAGCGTTTGGATGAACGCCTCGCACTTATAGAGCTTCTCACCCAGCTTTTTGGCCGACTCCGATGCCCCAAAAACACCCCGAGACTGCGCATCCAGGGCATTATCGAGGCGGAGTTTAAGATCGTTGCGTTCTTCCTTGAGGTTGCCCAGCTTCACGTCATCCCCTTTGACGCAACCGAGCAGCCCGCAGTCCAAACAGGCTCCCATTTTCGGGCAGGGCTCGGAAGCAAAGTTGTGCACACAGACGCCTAGATGGGTTTGATGGATAATGCGGTCCTGCTCACCCTCGCGCAGTTCCTTCACATCAACCAGGCTCAGCGGCTGATTGGTTTTGACCTTGTCCAGACGCTGAGTAGCGGTTCTGTGCTTCGTTTTGGGGTGGTAAGCCGCAACCCCTTGGGTGCGTTCCTCGATAGTTTCATGGTTGTAGATCGATCCCATCGTCGTGCGCCCGGAGAAGGCGTCAATCAGGAGTTGCGACAGACCGGCCTGGTGCATCCGCGTGTTCAATTCGTGCCGAAACGCATGCGTCTTGACCTTGACACCGGTGTAGCCATAGCGCTCGAACAGGCTTTTCTTTTTCGGGTTGTTCGTACCGCCTAACTGCACATTCAATCGTCCAGTGTTCGCCGCGATCTCCACGCCAAAGTCGTGTGGGCGACCTGAGTTTTCAACCAGTGCTCCCGTGCGCACGGTGAACAACGCATCACGGTACTTCACCCGAGCTTTGCCTTCCGTGTATGGCGTGGTATATGGAAAATTCTTTGGAAGATACTTCTCCCGCAACAGCACATTGAGCTTGCGCAGCGTGATCACACGCCGGTCTTCAAGCTCAACACGCTGCACTCCTGGCCTGTCCTCGACGAGGATCTTCTTCCCTGTGGCTTTCCAAGTGTCACGGATCTCGGCCAAGAGGGCTCGGGCGGCGGGGCTGAGCGCATTTTGCTTCTCCATACCTTTCAGGAACGCGGCATTGAATACGTATCGCGGTGTGTGGTGCTCATGAACAAAGAGTTTCAACGCGGCACAGGCTTCGGCGTACGTGAGCGGTTCATCAGGCCCCTTGGGTGGCAGCCCTTCATGGGGCGGAAACTCATCGGGATGGTCTTCCAGCCAGGCGGCGTAAGCCCGCGCCTCATAGGTGATCGGTTTCAGTAACGTGATGGCCCGCTCGACGACCGCCTCCATCTCAGGCTTAACGACGGGTTTCAGCGTCACTTGGTTTATTTTTTCAGCGTACCAGCGCAGAAACATGCGCCGATTTCCCTGGGTATCCTCTTTGAATACCTGGCAATCCAATTCAACATCCGCCAATTCACCTACGCGACTGGGTACACTCAGCATCAGCGCACAGGCGGATGTCACAACGATATCGAGGGGGCTGGTCAATTCGTTACTGAACACGTTTCCGAGGGCTCTGATCGCGTCAGGGTTGGGCAGCTTCTGTTCCCGATCCGCTTTTTGCTGCTTGAGCGTGCCACGCGGCCTCTGCGTCAGCGGAGAGGTCCACCGGAAATCCGACTTGAGCAGTTTTTTGGCCCGCATCAGGGTAATGATGGCTTCAAGTGACTTACCGCAAAGGTATGCGGTGTTGCTTTTTGTCCAGTGACGGTTCATGTGCTCGCATGCTTTATTGCAGACAGCTGCAGACACCCGCGTCACATCCCGCGTGCCGGTCAGTTCGAACAGAGCGATGTCTAACGCCTTCAGGGCTTTCAGCCAGTCATCCACCGTCTTTTTCTGCAAATACACCTTTCGGTACACCAGTATGGCTTTGGCAAACTCCGTGTAAGGTGCTTGCATCGCCTTTGGGGCAGATATGGTCGATCCGAACGCAGTGAAGCTACAGCCTTGGCAGCCATGCGGGTGCCAACTGCCGTCTTCCCAGCGAATACTCGCGCGCACTCGATTCGGAATGCCTTTGGGCAGGGTCTGTTTTGCCCAGTCGATAAACGCCTCGAGCTGAGCTTCCGCAGCCAGTTGGCTCCTGGGCTTAAAATCGACGATGTTGGTCGTCGGTTCAGAATAAAACGCATCGGTCATTCGCCTTTCCTCCCGGATCGGAGCATGGCCTCACAATCCAGAATCACCTTGCGGCAAGCCAGAATGGCCCGATCCCAGAGCACACCGGTTATTTTATCCGTGGCAATGGTTTGCTCCCGGCGACGTTCCAATCGCTCAAGGACCGCGCGGTGATTGGCGTACAGAAGGGGTTGGAATTTTCCGCATGCGTAACAGGTGTACGGCGCATCGAGATGGCAGGCGGCAGTGGCACTGCATACTGCCACATCCTCGATTTGTCGATCCGCTCGATCCCCGTTTTTTGCTGAGGTGCGATCCGTGACGATGATCCCGGTGAACGCATTCGCAACCAAGGCCAGATGGTCGCTCATCTTCGCGTCTATCAACGCCAGCAACTCCGGCGACACGGCGCGGTACTTTCGCACTGACCGAGTATCTTTTTGCATCAAGGCGCGGGCCATCGTCCACTCATCCAGTCCCGCATTGGAAAGGTCCGTGCCGAGGGTGTGCCTGAACCGGTGCCCCCGCGTCACTTTCAGAGGCTGATGGGTGCGAGGCGAAATCGGAAAGCCCTTCATCCTCTCGATGCACCTAAGCCAACGTCTGATCGTGCCTGATCCGACATGAAAGATCGGCTGCGGCGCGTCTTCGAGGTCTTTTTGAAGGGGGCTATCGAGCAAAACAGGGGGATTCATCCGCTCCCAAGGTCCTGCTTCATCATCATTCACTTTCCGACGAAAGAGGGGCACATTCTCAATGGCTGCATTCCAGTCGGCACCGTCTGGATACGTTTGCCACAGTTGCGCCAGAACCATTGCCTTGTAGGCCTGCACGGTGTTGTAGAGGTCCTCATCCAGACTGAATGTTTCGGGCTTTGCTCGCCAACCCGCCTTGTCGTCTTTTTGCTTTGCCCAATGAAACCTTACCTTGCAGCCCTGATCGCTCTTCGTGAAATCACCAAAAATCATCATTCGCACCTGAGCGCCACGCTGCCCGTAAATCATCAACATGCGCAGGTAAAGGTACTGCTCGAAATCTAACTGCCCGTGACCAAACTGCTCATGTGTCCATTGGTGCAGCGCGTCTTGCTCCACCTGCGTGAACGGGCCTTGTTCGGGGTCCAGGCTGAGGATCACATCGTTGCTGGAATGCTTTTTCCTGGGCAGTGCCTGGTAGGCATCGATCAGGGGTTGCGACGGGCGCTGTTCGAGGGATTCGCAGTCGTGCCAAAACGCCAAGAAAGCGGCAATGGCACTAAACTCAGAACTGTTCAAGCGTTCCCGCAGAGCGATCAGGTGATCCTCGTTGAGCGGGTCAATTCCGGCCTGAGCAGCCCGCGACAACACACTTGTGGTGTTTGCAACCGTACCCGCTTCCAGATCGGCCATTCGGTACGCAAGGGCGGCGTGCAACCAAGGCTGCCAATCCGGCGAGACGCAGACAATAGCTGCTTCCCAGTTGACTGATTGATGAGCGGATTTATCCGGTTTCCACATTGAGTGAGTCGGTGTGAAAACCTCCCCGCATTTGGCCAGGCGAGGTATGTTCAGCCATGCATCGAGGCTGTCCTTCGTGGGGGCCTGAAGTGCTTCGACAGCGATGTTCACTCTGAACCTCCTTATGTCGTGCCGGCCTTCTGACGGTTGGCTGTAAACCGCTTGGCCCGTTTCTGTATCGCTTTGTCTGCCTCTTCCTTCCAGAATTTCGCGCCGTATAGGCCGGGCATGTTTGATTCGGGACTCCAGCCGAACATCCATGTTAGTGTCTTTTGAACTTGCGTGGTGCGATCCTCCGGCGTGAGCGCTGCCAGTTCCTCACGCATGCTTTCCAGCATCGTGTAGACTGCGTCATGCCTCAGAATATGTGGGTGCACATGAGCCAGTTCCGGCGCTATTTCTCGGACCCTGGACAGAACACCATCCACTGCCTTGATGGTCAGAGGTCCGCCCTCATTTCGCTTGTGCGCCACCAGCAAAAACGGATGCGTTCTCGCCCGCGATGAGCCGTTACGGGGCTTTCTGTGGCGATATTTCGATTCGTACTCAGTGATCGCGTCATACAGGTCATCGGTCATCACCAGCATGCGTTCGTGAGTTTTGAATTGCGGGGCCATGGTTCGTGGATCGAGACTCTCATCCTCCAGGTTGACCACCGCTAGTTGACGACTGTGCCAGTGAATATCGCTGGTCTTGATCAGCAGCATCTCGGAGCGTCGCAGCCCCATGTCGAGGCCCAGCAGCAAAATGATGTAGTTACGCAGCCTAATGGCTTCATCTGAAAAAGGGTTCTCGGCGCTATCCGGATGCATGATTTTCAGCAATCGAGTCCGCTCCTGACTCGTAAGCCCTTTCATTTCGTCCGTTCGCTTTTTTTTCCATGCAGGACTGGCCGCTTTGATCTTGCGGTTGATGCGCTTCTTGAGATCGTCAATCGCCTCCAATCGTTCTGAGTGATCACCCAACTTGTCATAGAGGAAGGCCAGATAGTCGCGCACCGCCTCGATTCGCTGCTGCGCATGGGCTTTGCCGACGGATTTGTAGGCAGTCGGATGTAAGCGCACCCCCGCATACTTCATGGCCAAGGTTTCTTTGCTAAACCCCGCGTCCGACACAAACCTAGAAAGCTAGTGCTCCATGGTGACGTATAGGTTGGGGTAGTACACAGGGATGTAGTCTTGCACCAGCAGCTTTCTTCGAGCAGCATTCACCACCAGCTCTATGACTTGGAAACCCATGTTGCTCCCTCATAAAACATAACTTTTCTAAGTATAGTCAGGGGCATCGGACAGCCAGCGAAAAACCTAACGTTTTATTTTCCTGTGTTTAAGCGCCTGTCTCTACCCCCTAAAGCACTGAAAATACAGGATTAAAGGAGAATCAAACCATGTCCAAAAGTGACAAAGCAGGCAAAACAGGCTCTTACGTCTACACCATGCATCGGCTGAGCAAGGTCGTGCCGCCGAAGCGGGAAATTCTCAAGAACATTTCCCTGTCGTTCTTCCCTGGCGCCAAGATCGGCGTACTCGGCCTGAACGGCGCCGGTAAGTCCACGCTGCTGCGGATCATGGCGGGCGTCGACAAGGAATTCGACGGCGAAGCCCGTCCGATGCCCGATATCAACGTCGGCTACCTGCCCCAGGAGCCGCAGCTGGACCCAAGCAAGACCGTGCGTGAAGTGGTCGAGGAAGCGGTCAGCGTGATCAAGGACGCCCAGGCCCGCCTGGACGAGGTGTACGCCGCCTACGCCGACCCGGATGCCGACTTCGACAAGCTGGCCGCCGAACAGGCCAAGCTCGAAGCCATCCTGCAGGCCGCCGATGGCCACAACCTGGAGCGCCAGCTGGACGTCGCCGCCGACGCCCTGCGCCTGCCGGCCTGGGACGCGAAGATCGAGCACCTGTCCGGTGGCGAGAAGCGCCGTGTAGCGCTGTGCCGCCTGCTGCTGTCGGCCCCCGACATGCTGCTGCTGGACGAACCGACCAACCACCTGGACGCCGACTCGGTGGCCTGGCTGGAGCGCTTCCTGCACGACTTCCCCGGCACCGTGGTGGCGATTACCCACGACCGTTACTTCCTCGACAACGTCGCCGGCTGGATCCTCGAACTGGACCGCGGCGCCGGCATCCCTTACGAAGGCAACTACTCGGGCTGGCTGGAGGCCAAGTCGGACCGTCTGGCGCAAGAGTCCAAGCAGCAGAGCGCCCACGAGAAGGCCATGAAAGAGGAACTGGAGTGGGTGCGCAAAGGCGCCAAGGCTCGCCAGTCCAAATCCAAGGCCCGTCTGCAGCGCTTCGAAGAAATGCAGTCGCAGGAATTCCAGAAGCGCAGCGAGACCAACGAGATCTACATCCCGGCCGGCCCGCGCCTGGGCGACAAGGTCATCGAGTTCAAGAACGTCACCAAGGGCTACGGTGATCGCGTGCTGATCGACAACCTGTCGTTCGCCATGCCCAAGGGCGCCATCGTCGGCGTGATTGGCGGTAACGGTGCCGGTAAGTCGACCCTGTTCCGCATGCTGATGGGCAAGGAACAGCCGGACGCGGGCAGCATCGAGATCGGCGAAACCGTGCAGCTGGCCTGCGTCGACCAGAGCCGCGAGGACCTGGACGGTGGCAAGACCGTGTTCCAGCAGGTCTCCGATGGCTCCGACATGATCAAGATCGGCAGCTACGAGATCCCGTCGCGCACCTACGTCGGCCGTTTCAACTTCAAGGGCGGCGACCAGCAGAAGTTCGTCAAGGACCTGTCCGGTGGTGAGCGTGGCCGTCTGCACCTGGCCCTGACCCTGAAAGAGGGCGGCAACGTCCTGCTGCTCGACGAACCGTCCAACGACCTCGACGTCGAAACCCTGCGTTCGCTGGAAGAAGCCCTGCTGGACTTCCCGGGCGCCGCCATCGTGATCTCCCACGACCGTTGGTTCCTGGACCGTGTGGCCACTCACATCCTGGCGTACGAAGACGACTCGAGCGTGGTGTTCTTCGAAGGCAACTACACCGAGTACGAAGTGGATCGCAAGAAGCGCCTGGGCGATGCCGCTGCCCAGCCGCACCGTGTGCGTCACAAGAAACTGGCCCAGTAAGCCGGTTTTGCTTGCACAAGAATGGGGCCCTCAGGGGCCCCATTTTTGTGCCTGGTTGGAAAGCGGCGGTGGTCTTTTCGCGGGCAAGCCCGCTCCCACAGGTGCAGCGCAGGTGTTCAGCGTGGCGCCGTCCCTGTGGGAGCGGGCTTGCCCGCGAAGAGGTCAAAACAGAGCGTAGGTTTGTATACAGTTATAGAAAATGCACCAAATAATTTCATAAAAACGACATTGCGCCCTGTCCCAGTGCGATTGGTTCTTGGTACATTCCCAAAAAAACCAAAAACAATCCCTCTTGGTGAGATGTCTACCATGATCGAATCTGTCGACGCCTTCCTGGCCCGTCTGCAACAGCGCGACCCTGCCCAGCCCGAATTCCACCAGGCCGTGGAAGAAGTGCTGCGCAGCCTGTGGCCGTTCCTCGAACAAAATCCCCACTACCTCCAAGCCGGCATCCTCGAGCGCATGGTCGAGCCCGAGCGCGCGGTACTGTTCCGTGTGTCGTGGGTGGATGACCAGGGCAAGGTCCAGGTCAACCGCGGCTACCGCATCCAGATGAGCAGCGCCATCGGCCCGTACAAGGGCGGCCTGCGCTTCCACCCGTCGGTCAACCTCGGCGTGCTCAAGTTCCTGGCCTTCGAGCAGGTGTTCAAGAACTCGCTCACTTCGCTGCCCATGGGCGGTGGCAAGGGTGGTTCGGACTTCGATCCGAAGGGTAAGAGCGACGCTGAAGTGATGCGCTTCTGCCAGGCGTTCATGAGCGAGCTGTACCGCCACATCGGCGCCGACCTCGACGTGCCGGCTGGTGACATCGGCGTGGGCGCCCGCGAGATCGGTTTCATGTTCGGCCAGTACAAGCGTCTGGCCAACCAGTTCACCTCGGTGCTGACCGGCAAGGGCATGACCTACGGCGGCAGCCTGATCCGCCCAGAGGCCACCGGCTACGGTTGCGTGTACTTCGCCGAAGAGATGCTCAAGCGCCAGGACAAGCGCATCGATGGCCACCGCGTGGCGATCTCGGGCTCGGGCAACGTGGCCCAGTACGCGGCGCGCAAGGTGATGGACCTGGGTGGCAGGGTGATCTCGCTGTCCGACTCCGAAGGCACGCTGTTCTGCGAGGCCGGGCTGAGCGACGCCCAGTGGGATGCGCTGATGGAGCTCAAGAACGTCAAGCGTGGTCGCTTGAGCGAGCTGGCCGGTCAGTACGGCCTGGAGTTCCGCAAGGGCCAGACGCCATGGTCGCTGCCGTGCGACATCGCCCTGCCGTGCGCCACCCAGAACGAGCTGAACGCCGAGGACGCCCGCACCTTGCTGCGCAACGGCTGCATCTGTGTGGCCGAAGGCGCCAACATGCCGACCACCCTCGAGGCTGTGGATATCTTCATCGAGGCGGGCATCCTCTACGCGCCGGGCAAGGCCTCCAACGCCGGTGGCGTGGCCGTGTCGGGGCTGGAGATGTCGCAGAACGCCATGCGCCTGCTGTGGACGGCCGGCGAGGTGGACAGCAAGCTGCACAACATCATGCAGTCGATCCACCATGCCTGCGTGCACTATGGCCAGGAAGCCGATGGCAGCATCAATTACGTCAAGGGCGCAAACATTGCCGGCTTCGTGAAAGTTGCCGATGCCATGCTGGCGCAGGGCGTGGTCTGATCTGAGACCCAATCGCCGCGGTTCGCCGCTGCGACAAGCCGGCTCCCACAAGTCATATGTGGGAGCAACGGTCTTGCACAGGTCTTCTGTAGGAGCGGCCTTGCCGGGGCGCCGGACCTGTCGGAAAGGGCCGCATCGCGGCCCCCAGGCTTCTATGTGGCATTCACGATCGCTGGGGCTGCGATGCAGCCCTTTCGCGACACAAGGCCGCTCCTACAGAGACCGCGCAAGATGTAGGGCTTGCCGTCGAAAGGGCCGTGAAACGGCCCCGGAAATCTCAGCTTTCACCGGTGATCTTAACCACCTCGATCATCTGATCCCCCGCCGGCCTTCGCCACAGCACTTCATCCCCAGGCCCGGCCCCCAGC
>NZ_JACAFQ010000013.1 GCF_015354575.1 Pseudomonas sp. UFMG81 | reverse complement strand
GACATGACCCGCCCCCTGCCCCGCACCTTCCTGCTCTTGCTGGCCGTTGTCGCGCTGGTACTCGCCGCCTTGTGGCTGCGCCCAGCCCCTGACCGCGCAGGCAAGCCCGCCAACGCGATACCGGTGCGGGTGGTCAGCGTGGTGCAGCAGGATGTGCCGCGTTACCTGGGCGCCATCGGCTCGGTACTGTCGCTGCACAGCGTCGACGTACGCCCCCAGGTCGAGGGGGTGCTGACGCAAGTGCTGGTGAAAGAGGGGCAGTGGGTGAAGGAGGGCGACCTGCTGGCCACCCTCGACGACCGGGCGATCCGCGCCAATCTCGACCAGGCCCGCGCCCAGCTCGGCCAGACCCAGGCGCAACTGCAAGTGGCCAACGTCAACCTCAAGCGCTACCAGTTGCTCAGTACCGACGATGGCGTGTCGAAACAGACCCTCGACCAGCAGCAGGCACTGGTGAACCAGTTGCAAGCGACCCTCAAAGGCAACCAGGCGGCCATCGACAATGCCGCCGTGCAGCTGTCGTACACCCAGATCCGCTCACCGGTGACCGGCCGTGTCGGCATCCGCAACGTCGACCCCGGCAACCTGGTGCGCACCAGCGACACCCAAAGCCTGTTCAGCGTCACCCAGATCGACCCCATCGCCGTCGAGTTCGCGCTGCCCCAGCAGCAGCTGCCGACCCTTCAGCACTTGCTCAAGGCCACCACGCCCGCCGAAGTCGAGGCCTACCTGGACGCCGACGGTGAACGCAGCCTGCTCGGCAAGGGCCACCTGATGCTGATCGACAACCAGGTGTCGGCCACCACCGGCACGGTGCGGGTCAAGGCCGAGTTCGACAACCAGGACGGCCAGCTGTGGCCGGGCCAGCTGGTCACCGTGCGCCTGCGCACGGCGGTCGACGAGGACGCGCTGGTGGTGCCGCCGCCGGTGGTGCAGCGCAGCATCGACGGGCACTTCGTCTATCGCCTGGACGGTGACACGGTCACCAGCGTGCCGGTGAAGGTGCTGTACCAGGACAGTACGCTGAACATCGTTGCCGGGGTGAAGGCCGGCGACCGCCTGGTGCTCGATGGCCAATCGCGGCTCAAGCCCGGCTCGAAGGTCGAGGTCACCCCTGACGCCCCCGCCCCGGCCGAGATGGCCGACCGCAGGAGCCAGCCATGAACACCCGCAATGGCGTCTCGGCCTGGTGCATCGACCACCCCATCGCCACCCTGCTGCTGACCTTCGCCCTGGTGCTGCTCGGTGCCATTGCCTTCCCACGCCTGCCGGTGGCGCCGCTGCCCGAGGCGGACTTCCCGACCATCCAGGTCACCGCCCAACTGCCCGGCGCCAGCCCGGAAACCATGGCCTCGTCGGTGGCGACACCGCTCGAGGTGCAGTTCAGCGCCATCCCCGGCATGACCCAGATGACCAGCAGCAGCGCCCTGGGCTCGACCACGCTGATCCTGCAATTCACCCTGGACAAGAACATCGACACCGCCGCCCAGGAAGTGCAGGCGGCGATCAACACCGCCACCGCGCGCCTGCCCCAGGACCTGCCCAGCCCGCCCACCTGGCGCAAGGTGAACCCGGCCGACAGCCCGGTGCTCATTCTTACCGTCAGTTCCACGCAGATGCCCGGCAACGAACTGAGCGACTACGCCGAAACCCTGCTGGCGCGCCAGCTCAGCCAGATCGACGGCGTGGGCCTGATCAACATCACCGGCCAGCTGCGCCCGGCCATCCGCGTGCAGGCCCAGCCGGAGAAACTTGCCGCCATCGGCCTGACCCTGGCCGACGTGCGCCAGGCCATCCAGCAGACCAGCCTCAACCTGGCCAAGGGCGCGCTGTACGGCGAGCACAGCGTGTCGACGATTGCCGCCAACGACCAGCTGTTCCACCCCGAGGACTATGCGCGGTTGATCGTCAGCTACCGCAACGGCGCGCCCGTGCATTTGTCGGACGTGGCCAAGGTGATCAACGGCGCCGAGAACGCCTACGTGAAAGCCTGGTCGGGGGACCGGCCGGGGCTGAACCTGGTGATCTTCCGCCAGCCCGGGGCGAACATCGTCGACACCGTGGACCGCATGCTCGACGCCCTGCCGCGCCTGCAACAGATGCTGCCGGCCTCGGTTGACGTATCGGTACTGCAAGACCGCACCCAGACCATCCGCGCCTCGCTGCACGAGGTGGAGCTGACGCTGATGATCGCGGTGGCGCTGGTGATCGGGGTGATGGCGCTGTTCCTGCGCCAGTGGTCGGCAACGATGGTGGTGTCCAGCGTGCTGGGCGTGTCGCTGATCGCCACCTGTGCATTGATGTACGTGTTCGGTTTCAGCCTCAACAACCTCACACTGGTGGCCATCGTCATCGCCGTGGGCTTCGTGGTCGACGATGCCATCGTGGTGGTGGAGAACATCCACCGCCACCTGGAGGCCGGCGACGACAGCCGCACCGCCGCGCTCAAGGGGGCCGGCGAGATCGGCTTCACCGTGGTGTCGATCAGTTTCTCGCTGATCGCCGCGTTCATCCCGCTGCTGTTCATGGGCGGGGTGGTCGGGCGGCTGTTCAAGGAATTCGCCCTGACCGCCACCGCGACCATCCTGATTTCCGTGGTGGTGTCACTGACCCTGGCCCCGACGCTGTGCGCACTGTTCATGCGCAAGCCACCGCACGAACAGGTCGATGGCTTCGGCCAGCGCCTGGTGCGTTGGTACGAAAAGGGCCTGGACCGGGCGTTGGCGCACCAGCGCCTCACCCTGGGGGTGTTCGGCATCACCCTGGCGCTGGCAGTGGCCGGCTACGTGGGCATCCCCAAGGGTTTCTTCCCGTTGCAGGACACCGGCTTCATCCTCGGCACCAGCGAAGCAGCGGCGGACGTGTCGTACCCGTCGATGATCGAGAAGCACCTGGCGTTGGCCAAGATCATCGGCGCCGACCCGGCCGTGCGTGCGTTCTCCCATTCGGTGGGGGTCACCGGCAGCAACCAGACCATCGCCAACGGCCGCTTCTGGATCTCGCTCAAGCCGCGCGGCGAGCGCGATGTGTCGGCCAGCGAATTCATCGACCGCCTGCGGCCCAAGCTGGCGCAAGTGCCCGGCATCGTCCTGTATATGCGCGCCGGGCAAGACATCAACCTCAGCTCCGGCCCGTCACGCACCCAATACCAGTACGTGCTCAAGAGCAACGATGGGGTGGCGCTGAACCTGTGGACCCAGCGCCTGACCGAGCGCCTGCGGGAAAACCCGGCGTTTCGTGACCTGTCCAACGACTTGCAGCTAGGCGCCAGCGTCACCCGTATCGACATCGACCGCCAGGCCGCGGCGCGCTTCGGCCTGACCACCACCGACGTCGACCAGGCGCTGTACGACGCCTTCGGCCAGCGGCAGATCAGCGAGTTCCAGACCGAGACCAACCAGTACAAGGTGATCCTCGAGCTGGACGCCCGCCAGCGCGGCAAGGCCGAGAGCCTCAACTACTTCTACCTGCGCTCGCCACTGTCGGGCGAGATGGTGCCGCTGTCGGCCCTGGCCCATGTGGCGCCGCCCAGCACCGGGCCGCTGTCGATCAGCCACGACGGCCTGTTCCCGGCCGCCAACCTGTCGTTCAACCTGGCCCCCGGCGTGGCCCTGGGCGATGCGGTGCAGATCCTCGAACGCACCCAGCGCGAACTGGGCATGCCCGACTCGATCGCCGGCAACTTCCAGGGCGCGGCCCAGGCGTTCCAGAGTTCGCTGTCGAGCCAGCCGTACCTGATCCTCGCCGCGCTGGTGGCGGTGTACATCATCCTCGGCGTGCTCTACGAGAGTTTCGTGCACCCGCTGACCATCATCTCCACCCTGCCCTCGGCGGGCCTGGGGGCGATCATCCTGCTGTGGGGCACCGGGCAGGACTTCAGCATCATGGGGCTGATCGGCGTGGTGCTGCTGATCGGCATCGTCAAGAAAAACGGCATCCTGCTGATCGACTTTGCCCTCGAAGCTCAACGCCACCACGGCATGTCGCCCGAGCAGGCGATCCGCCAGGCGTGCCTGGTGCGCTTCCGCCCGATCATCATGACCACCCTCGCCGCCCTGCTTGGCGCGGTGCCGCTGATGTTCGGCTTCGGCGCCGGCGCCGAACTGCGCCAGCCGCTGGGCATTGCCGTGGTCGGCGGGCTGCTGGTGAGCCAGGCCCTGACGCTGTTCACCACCCCGGTCATATACTTGGCCCTGGAGCGCCTGTTCCACCGCCGCCAGGCCGCCATCGCCGCCGCGCCGACCGCCCGCTGAGACAAGACCATGCGTGTACTGATCATCGAAGACGAAGAAAAAACCGCCGACTACCTGCACCGCGGCCTGACCGAGCAGGGCTTTACCGTGGACCTGGCGCGGGACGGCATCGACGGCCTGCACCTGGCCCTGGAAGGCGACTACGCGGTGATCGTGCTCGACGTGATGCTGCCGGGCCTGGACGGTTACGGTGTGCTGCGCGCGTTACGGGCGCGCAAGCAGACACCGGTGATCATGCTCACCGCCCGCGAACGGGTCGAGGACCGCATTCACGGCTTGCGCGAAGGCGCCGACGACTACCTCGGCAAGCCGTTCTCGTTCCTCGAACTGGTCGCCCGGTTGCAGGCCCTGACCCGCCGCAGCGCCAGCCATGAACCCTTGCAAGTGCAGGTGGCCGACCTGTGGATCGACCTGATGGCGCGCAAGGCCACCCGCGCGGGGGTGCGCCTGGAGCTGACCGCCAAGGAGTTCGCCCTGCTCAGCGTGCTGGCCCGGCGCCAGGGCGAGATCCTGTCCAAGACGGCGATTGCGGAGCTGGTGTGGGACATCAATTTCGACAGTGACGCCAATGTGGTGGAAGTGGCGATCAAGCGCCTGCGTGCCAAGCTCGACGGGCCGTTCGACAACAAGCTGCTGCATACCATTCGAGGCATGGGCTATGTCCTGGAAAATCGGGGTTGAGGTTGGTATCGCCGGGGCCGCTGCGCGGCCCTTTCGCGACACAAGGCCGCTCCTACAAGGGAACGCGGTCTCCTGTAGGAGCGGCCTTGTGTCGCGAATGGGCTGCGCAGCAGCCCCAGAGGGCAACACTGAATGAGCACTCTTCACAAAAGGCACGGCAACTCCATCGCCCTGCGCCTCTGCGCCCTGTTCACCCTGGTCGCCCTCGCCGTGTTCGTGCTGATCGGCAGCGCCCTGTACCGCCAGGTCGACCGCAGCCTCGACCTGCTGCCCGCCGCCGAGCTGGACGCGCGCTTCAGCGTGCTGGAGTCCGCCCTCAACCGCTACGGCACGCCCGAGCACTGGGCCAAGATCAACAGCAAGCTCAACCTGCTGGGCGAAGAGGACAAGCGCATCCGCTTCTGGGCGGTCGGCAGCAACCCGAACTACGAATACGGCCACCCTACCGAGCTGGTCCGCGCCTTCGCCGACGGCCCGCCGGGCATGCGCGAGCTGCGCCTGGCCGACAGCCCCTACCCGTACAAAGTGCTGGTCAGTGAGCTGCCGGCATTAGGCGAACGCCCGCCGCTACGCTTTCTGATCGGCATCAACACCGAAACCTTCTGGCAGGCCCAGCACAGCCTGCTGGTGGCCATTGTGGGGCTGGCGGCTTTGGGGGTGCTGATGGCCTCGCTGCTCAGCTACTGGGTGGCGCGCATTGGTCTCAAGCCCCTGCTGGCACTCTCCGATGAAGCCCAGGCGCTCGCCCCACCACGCCTGGACGGCCGCCTGCAAACCCAGGCCCTGCCACCGGAGCTGGCGCAGTTCGCCGGAGCCTTCAACGCGACGCTGGAGCGGGTCAGCCAGGCCTACACACAACTCGAAGCCTTCAACGCCGACGTCGCCCATGAACTGCGCTCGCCGCTGACCAACCTGATCGGCCAGACGCAAGTGGCGCTGACCCGCGGGCGCAGCGCCGAGCACTACTTCGAAGTTCTGCAATCGAACCTGGAGGAGCTGGAGCGCCTGCGCAGCATCATCAACGACATGCTGTTCCTGGCCAGCGCCGACCAGGGCAGCAAGGCCACCGCGCTGACCGAGGCCTCGCTGGCCGAAGAAGTGGCCACCACCCTGGACTACCTCGACTACATCCTCGAAGACGCCCAGGTCCGCGTGACCGTCAGCGGCGATGCCCTGGCGCGGATCGAGAAAGCTCAACTGCGCCGGGCGCTGATCAACCTGCTGAACAACGCCGTGCAACACACTGCGCCCAACCAGGTGATCGAAGTGCGCATCAAAGCCGATGAACAGCAGGTGAGCATCGCCGTGAGCAACCCGGGGCCGGCGATTGCCGACGAGCACCTGGCCTTGCTGTTCGAGCGCTTCTATCGGGTGGATGCCGCCCGCGCCAACAGCGGCGGCAACAACCATGGGCTGGGGCTGGCCATCGTCAAAGCCATCGCCTTGATGCATGGCGGCAGTGTTTTCGTGCGCAGCGAAGCTGGCGCCAATACCTTCGGCATCAGCCTGCCAAGCGCTCAACTACGCGGGTTTGCGGTAAAAATCTGAGGCTATTTGCAGCAATCATTACTTTTTGCGCAACAGTGCTTATCTGAACAGGCCCTGTTTCACCGGGCCTTGTGGGCTTAATTTAGCGCCATCTCCATTAGCACTTGCTTAGCAAGAAGGTTGTTTCAAATGTCCAACAGTATGGGTGTTGCCAGCGTATTTATCCTGTCGTCCCTGTTGTTGTCGCCCCTGGCCATGGCGGAAGAATCCTCGGCCTTCGTAAACCGCAACGCTGAAGTTGCAGCGGTCCATCAGCAGGCTCGCGAAGCCATTGCCGCGCAAAAAGCAGATGCGGTGAAAGGCTCGCAGCAGACAGCCTCGAAAGTATCCGTCGACGATAACGCCGACAGCTGATCAGCCACTCTCCAGATTCCTGATTTTCCCTTGGCTACACCGTGGGCGTTGCCCACGACGATATGTTAGCCTTTCCAAGCCGCTGCCGATCAGCGGCTTTTTTTATGTGTCGAAATTATCAGCCCGGCTGTTACGTCTCTAATAAGAAACTTGCAGATACGACAATAAAAACTGCCCCACCGCTTGACCAAAGGAGTTTGTACCGGTGTCTTTCGCGTTTCGCTTCACCCCGCTTTTCCTTGCATTTACCGCAACGATGCCCCTGGCCGCCCAGGCCGATGAAGACAAGGCTGATGGCTTCATCGAAGGCTCGACGCTGAACCTGCACTTTCGCAATGCCTACTTCAACCGCAACGAACTGAACCGCGACGTGCGCGACAAGCGCGAGTGGGGCCAGGGCGCCGTGGCGCGCTTCGAGTCGGGCTACACCCCCGGTGTGATCGGCTTCGGCCTGGATGCCCACGGCATTCTTGGCCTCAAGCTCGACGGCGGTGCAGGCCACGCCGGCACCTCGATCCTGCCCAACCACATCAAGGACGATGGCAGCCAGGGCGCAGCACCTCACTCGTTCTCCACTGCGGGCGGTGCAATCAAGCTCAAGGGCTTCGACACCGAGTTCAAGGCCGGTGACCTGTTCCTCACCAACCCGGTGATCGCCGGTGGCGAGTCGCGCATGCTGCCGCAGACCTTCCGCGGCTTCGCGTTGACCAACACCAGCATCGACGGGCTGATGCTCGAAGGTGGCCAGGTGAGCTTCACCAAGCCGTACAACCAGAGCGGCCACCGCCGCATCGACACCTATTACGGTGCGCTGGCAGACGGCGACAAGAGCAAGCACCTGAACTGGGCCGGCGCCTCCTGGAGCGGCACCGAGAACATCACCGCCAATGTCTATGCCGCCGAGCTCAAGGACATCTGGAACCAGTACTACGCCGACTTCGACTACACCTACCAGGTCAACGACCTGGTCAGCCTCAACCCGGGCGTGCACTTCTACCACACCCAGGACACCGGCCAGTCGCTGCTGGGCAAGATCGACAACAACACCTACAGCGTGCACTTCACCGTGGCCGCAGGCTTCCACAGCGTCACCGCCGCCTACCAGCGGGTCAACGGCAACACGCCGTTCGACTACATCAACCTGGGCGACAGCGTCTACCTGGACAACTCGCGGATGTACTCGGACTTCAACGCGCCCAACGAGCGCTCGTGGAAGCTGCAGTACGACTATGACTTCACCGGTGTCGGCGTGCCGGGGCTGACCAGCTCGCTGTCGTATTCGCGCGGTGAAGCAGACCTGACCAAGGCGACCCAGGACACCACGCATTACGACTACTACAACGCCGACGGCAAGCATGCCCGGCACTGGGAGCGTGACTTCGACCTGAAGTACGTGTTCCAGGAAGGTCAGATGAAGGATTTGTCGGTGCTGCTGCGCTACGCCAGCCATCGGGCCAACGCGGCCTATGCCGACAGCCAGGACAATGACGAGATCCGCGTGATCGTGGATTACCCGTTGAACGTGTTCTGACCTGAGACCCGGCGAGGGCTTCGCCCTCGATTCGCTGGCAAGCCAGCTCCCACAGGGATCGCGCAAATCTTGTGGGAGCCGGCTTGCCGGCGATGGGCCGCGAGGCGGCCCTTCCTTCACCGGTTCCTGTTCAACCCGATCTCCAGGTCATTGACCAGCGCCTTGGCCATGGCGCTGAGGATCCGTGCCGCGCTGCCGGCCAGCAGGTCCCCCTCCATTTCCGCCTCGGTGGTCAGGTGCAGGATGCAGCCCTGCAACATCGACAACTCATCGAAGGCTCGGCTGAAGGGAATATCCGGCCGTACACGGTACAACTCGAGAAAGGTCTCGACGCCTGCGGTGAAGGCGGGTTCGGGCTTGTCGCTCATGGCGCCACCTCCCGCGACCGGGCATGGTCGAGCAGGCAACGCAGCAGCTGGCTGAGGATGCAGACGTTGTCCACCAGGGCTGCGGGGCGGTCATCGGTGTCGAACAGAAAGTAGACATCCAAGGTTCTGTTCATTGTCTCCATGAGGATCGCTGCGTGTGCCATGGCGGCGTCGTGGGACAGGTGATCGATGATGGAGATGTAGGGGATGGGGGGATCAGGGACTAGTTTTTTCATTCCGAATCGCTCATGTCGATTGAAGAAATCACCACTTGAACCTTTCTCACGGGATTGGGTGGCAACCGTGCACGGGGTGAGAAACCGAGGACATGAGACCCGGCCAGACCAAAGGTCTGCCCGAACACGGCTGCCATGAAGAAAGGCCGAAACTCACATCATCGGGTTCTCACGCCCGGTCACCCAAATGGGCGACCCGGTGAAGTTATCCCTGATGCGTTTCCCGGCCTATCCAGAGCCTTCCGGCAGGCACGTAGGATAAGTCCCAGGCAGTGCATGCCTGAAGTATTTGGTTGCAGATTCGGAAAAGTCGTACGCCGTCGGGGGGCCTGATCAGGAGCCGGTAATGGCCACCAGGTGCATGTCGAGAGATTGGGTCAGGGCCACCAGGTGCCTGTCGGTGTTTTTGCAGCGCGCTCATTTGTTTCGGGCCAGTTACTCCTGGGCTATCTCCACTGTCCGCCTTGTTGGCATGACGCGGTATCGAGGCGGGCATTGCTGGCCTCTCGCTTGTCTTGAGACATGCACCAAGGCGGACAGTGGAGACCTCACAGGCATAACTGGCCCGAAACAGATGTGGGAGCTGGCTTGCCAGCGATGCGCCGCGCGGGCGGCGCTCGATCTTGAGGGCGCTGCAAACCTGTCGGCATGCACCTGGTGGCCTACATGCGATTCCAAGACAGGCGCATGGGCGCCACACCGCTGCCCTTGGTTAATCAGAATCACGCGGTGGCCTGTGGGTGCCTGTCGGGATATCGGGTAAGGGCCACCGCCAGGCACCCGGAAGCGCACTGAATCATTTCCGTCGGACAAATCACTACAAATCTTGTCCGACAATCCACACTTCCCTAGAATATCGCCGCCGCTTTCCGGCCCACTCCCCATGGATCCCGGGGCTTATGCAGTTGCGANGCGCTCGATCTTGAGGGCGCTGCAAACCTGTCGGCATGCACCTGGTGGCCTACATGCGATTCCAAGACAGGCGCATGGGCGCCACACCGCTGCCCTTGGTTAATCAGAATCACGCGGTGGCCTGTGGGTGCCTGTCGGGATATCGGGTAAGGGCCACCGCCAGGCACCCGGAAGCGCACTGAATCATTTCCGTCGGACAAATCACTACAAATCTTGTCCGACAATCCACACTTCCCTAGAATATCGCCGCCGCTTTCCGGCCCACTCCCCATGGATCCCGGGGCTTATGCAGTTGCGAGCATGACGTTGCCCACCCGATCACCACGATCCGCCCTGTACAAGTCACACCCCGAACTGATCCTCAACCTGGGCAGTTGCCTCGCCGTGCTCGCCATCGTGGCCATCGTCAGCTACCTGCTGGGGCGCGAGCGCGACAGCGTCGAGCAGTCGGCCATCCGCTCGTCGAGCAACATCGTCCAACTGATCGAAAGCGACATCCTGCGCAACGTCGAACTCTACGACCAGTCGCTCAAAGGCCTGATCTGGGCCGTGCACCACCCCGAATTGCTCAACGTGCAGCCCAACCTGCGCCAGCAGATCCTGTTCAACCAGGCCATCTCGGCACCGGTGCGCGGCGACATCCTCTGGCTCGACGCCAAGGGCGATGTGGTCGGCGACTCCACCAGCGTGGTGCCGCGCCAGGCCAATTTCGCTGACACCGCGCCGTTCCAGGCTCACCGCGACCACCCCGGCCTGGGCCTGTTGATCAGCCCGCCGTTCAAGGCCCGCCTGGGCAACCTGGACTGGTGCATCAGTTTCAGCCGACGCATTTCCGGCCGCGAGGGCGAGTTCCAGGGCCTGGCTGCGGGCGCCCTGCGCCTGGCGTACTTCAACCAGCTGTTCGAACGCCTGGACATCGGCACGGACAGCAGCATCAACCTGATCAACACCGACGGCCAGTTGCTGGCGCGCCAGCCCACCCGGCCGCATGACCCGCTGATCGGCACCAGCTTTGCCGAGCGCCCCAACTTCAAGCGCATCCTCGGCGAGCGCAGCGGCAGCTTCACCGCCCGTTCGAGCACGCGCGAGACTCAACGCATCTACACCTTCGCCCGGGTCGCCGACCTGCCACTGATCGTGCTGGTGGTGCATTCCAGCGATGAGGTGTTCCAGTCCTGGCGGCGCACGGCGATCCTGGTCAGTGTCGCCACTGGGGTGCTGTGCATCGGCATTCTCTGGCTGACCCTGCTGCTGGGCCGCGAATTGCGCCGCCGCCATGACGCCGAGCAGGTACTGGCCACCCTGGCGGCCACGGACAGCCTCACCGGGCTGGCCAACCGTCGCCGCCTGGACCAGGTGCTGCGCCAGGAGTGGGCGCGCGCGCAACGCAACCGCCAACCGCTGGCGGTGCTGATGGTCGACGTGGATCACTTCAAGGCGTTCAACCAGCGCCATGGCCATGCCGGCGGCGACCATGTGCTGCGTGAGGTGGCCAACACCATCGAGCGTTGCATCCGCCGGCCTGCGGACCTGGCGGCGCGATATGGCGGTGAGGAGTTCCAGGTGGTGCTGCCGGAGACCGAGCTGGCCGGTGCCTTGCTGCTGGCCGAGCGGATACGCGCCAGTGTCGAAGCGATGCCGCCGTTCGGTGAAGATGAGCGGGCGGTGACGGTCAGTGTGGGGATCGGCCTGCATGTGCCCGGCAGCCAACAGGACCTGGCCGGGCTGCTGGGCGGAGCGGATGAAGCCTTGTACCGGGCCAAGGCCAATGGCCGTAATCGGGTCGAGGGGCCCAAGCCTGAGTGACTGTGCGGCCCATTCGCCGGCAAGGCCGGCTCCTACACGCCTCGTAGGAGCCGGCCTTGCCGGCGAAGGGTTCACGACCGGGCGCGGGCGGCGTTGCGCAGCGCTTTCACCTGGTCATGGTTACGCTGTACGCCCTGCAACTGCTTCTCTACCAGCGTGTAGGTCGGGTCGCTGACGCTACGGCCCAGCTTGACCAGCTTCTCACGGCCATCCTTGTAGGCCTTCAGCGCGTGGTCCTCGCCGCGTTCCACTTCATTGAGCACCGCTTCTTCGTCCTTGCCGGTGACCATCGACTTGAGGTTCACCCAGCCACGGTGCAGGTCGCCGCTGATGCTGGTGCTGGTTTCCGGGTCGCCACCCAAGCGGCGCACTTCGCTTTGCAGCTCGGCGGCAGCACTGGCGCACTCGCCGGCACGTTGCACGAAGAAGGCCTTGAGCTCGGGGTTCTTCACATCCTCGGCGGAAGTCTTGAAGCCTTTCTCGCCGTCCTTGCTGTACTCGATGAGGTCGTTGAGCACATCGATCACGTCTTTGTTGGGGTTGCTCATGGCAGCTGCTCCTTGGCAGGTGGAAGTCACCTGTAACGGAGCAGGCTTCATGCCAGCCAGGAGCTTGAAAAATAAGTGTTTAATTTCAATTACTTAGAGTAAACGCAATCCATCCTCGACGCGGCGTTCTGCATGATCGCCGCTTGGGTCGTCGTGCAGTTTGCAGTATGGTCCGCGCATCACTTGCCCAAGGTCCGCACTGATGAAGCCTGAATCCCTGCAACTGCTGGTCACCCGCACCATGCCCTTTGGCAAGTACCAGGGGCGGGTCATCGCCGACCTGCCGGGCGACTACCTGGCGTGGTTCGCGCGCAAAGGCTTCCCGCCGGGCGAGCTGGGTGGGCTGCTGGCGTTGATGCATGAGATCGACCATAACGGGCTGGGGGATTTGTTGAAGCCGTTGCGGGGCAAGGCGCGGGGGTGATGCCCCCCTGTAGGAGCGGCCTTGTGTCGCGAAAGGGCTGCGCAGCAGCCCCAGCAATATGTGCAAAACACAGGAATCTGGGGGCTGCTGCGCAGCCCTTTCCGGCCGGTCCGGCGCCCCGGCAAGGCCGCTCCTACAGCGACCGCGCAAGACCAAGGTCAGCCCTTGGCCGGCGCCACCACCAACTCCACCTGCTCGCCCTTCTTGATCACGGCATACACCACAGCCGTCAGCAGGCTGCCGGCGAGAATCGCCAGCAGGTACAGCAGCGCATGGTTGATCGCATTGGGGATCAACAGCACGAACAGCCCGCCATGGGGCGCCATCAGCTTGCAGCCGAAGTACATCGACAACGCACCGGTCAACGCACCACCGGCAATGCTCGCCGGGATCACCCGCAACGGGTCCTTGGCAGCGAACGGAATCGCCCCTTCGGAGATGAAGCACAACCCCAGCGCCAGCGCCGCCTTGCCAGCCTCGCGCTCGCTTTGGGCGAACTTGCGCCGGGCGATGAAGGTGGCGATGCCCAGACCGATCGGCGGCACCATGCCGGCCGCCATGGTCGCGGCCATCGGCGCGTAGCTGGATGACGCCAGCAGCCCCACCGAAAACGCATAGGCGGCCTTGTTGATCGGCCCGCCGAGGTCGACGCACATCATGCCGCCGAGCAACAGCCCAAGCAGGATGGCGTTGGTGGTGCCCATGCTGTCGAGGAACTGCGTAAGCCCTGCCAGCATCGCCGCCACCGGCTGGCCGACCACGTAGATCATCACCAGCCCGGTGAACAGGCTGGCCAGCAGCGGGATGATCAGGATCGGCTTGAGCGCTTCGAGGCTGGTGGGCAAGTTCACCCAGCGGGCGATGGCCTTGGCGCTGTAACCGGCGAGAAAACCGGCGACGATGCCACCGATGAAACCTGCGCCGAGGGTGCCGGCCAGCAGGCCGCCGATCATCCCTGGGGCCAGGCCCGGGCGGTCGGCGATGGACCAGGCGATGTAGCCGGCCAGCAGCGGCACCATCAGCTTGAACGCCGCTTCGCCGCCGATCTGCATCAGCGCCGCCGGCAGCGTACCGGCCTCTTTGTAGGCCTCGATGCCGAACACGAACGACAGGGCGATCAGCAGGCCGCCGGCCACCACCATCGGCAGCATGAACGACACGCCGGTCAGCAGGTGCTTGTATACGCCGGTCTTCTCGGTTTTCGGCGCGGTGTTGGCGGTATCGGCGTCGCTCTCCAGCTTGCCTTCGGCCAACGCCTTGTCCAGGGTGGCGCGGGCCTGCTTGAGGGCGATACCGGTGCCGCAACGGTAGATGCGTTTGCCGGCAAAGCGCGCGGTGGGCACTTCGATGTCGGCGGCCAGCAACACCACGTCAGCCTCGGCGATGGCCTCGGCGGGCAGTGGGTTGCGTGCCCCCACCGAACCCTGGGTCTCGACGCTGAGGCGGTAGCCCATGGCCTGGGCCGCTTGCTGCAACGCTTCGGCGGCCATGAAGGTGTGCGCCACGCCGGTCGGGCAGGCGGTCACCGCCACGATCCTGGGCATCGAACCCACGGTTGCCGGTGCAGTCTCCAGCAGCGCAGCGCTGGCCGCCGCTTCGTCGAGAAAACCTTCGCGGTCGGCCAAGGCCTGGGCAGGGGTGCTTTGATACACGCGCTTGCCAGCGAAGCGCGCCAGGTCGACCGGGCCGGTGCTGACCACCAGCACCCAGTCGGCCTCGACGATCTGCACCGGGGTCAGGCGGCGTTCGGGGTGTTCGGCGTCCTGTACCTCGACGCTGGTGCTCCAGCCGCGGCGCTGGGCGGCAGCCGCCAACAGGCGGGCGCTGAGCACGCTGGAGACCTGGCCGTTGGGGCAGGCGGTGACAATGGCAATGTTCATCAGCAGCCCTCTTGTTCTTGTTGTTGTGCGGTCAGTTGCACGCCGGCCGCCAGCTGAGCCAGCTGATTGCGGTCGTGAATGCCGAACCCCACCTGGGTCACCGCCTGGGCGGCAATCGCGGTGGCGCGGCGCAGGGTGTCTTGCGCGGCTTCGCCTTGCAGCAGGCCGTGGACCATGCCGGCGACCAGCGAGTCGCCAGCGCCGACGGTACTGGCGATAGGCACCTGCGGTGGCCGGGCGTGCAGCGCCAGGCCGGCGGCGAACCAGGCCACGCCGTGCTCGCCCTGGGACACCACCACATGCTCGACGCCACTGGCCAGCAACTGGCCGGCGGCGGCGCGTTGTTGCGCCAGATCCTGCACCGGCAGGCCCAGCACCTCACCGAGCTCGTCGGTGTTGGGCTTGACCAGCCAGGGCGCGGCCTGCAAGCCGGCGCGCAGGGCTTCGCCACTGCTGTCCAGGGCCACTTTCAAACCTTGTGCCTTGAGCATCTGCAGCAGTTCACGCAACCACTGCGCGCTGATACCGCGCGGCAAGCTGCCGGCCACCACCACTGCGTCGTGCCCGGGGGCGATCCGCGCCAGGCGGTGCAGCAGGTCGTTCCTGGCCGCCTCGTCCACCTCTGGCCCTTGCCCATTGATATCGGTGACGCGGCCATCGGCTTCGACCAGCTTGATGTTGCTGCGGGTCTCGCCCGGCACGCGGACGAAGCAGTCGGCAAAACCGCGCTGGGCGATCAGCGCCTCGAACGGTTGCAGGTTGTCCTGGCCGAGAAAGCCACCCACGGTGACGCTGTGCCCCAGGTCGGCCAGCACCTGGGCGACGTTCAGGCCCTTGCCGGCGGCATGGCTGTGCTGGGCATGGGCGCGGTTGACCAGGCCTGGGCGCAGGCGGTCGAGGCTGACGGTGATGTCCAGCGCCGGGTTGAGGGTGAGGGTGAGGATCTTGGCCATTTCAGTAACGCTCCACCAGCGCCCGAACCGCTTCGGCGCTGTCTTGTTGCAAGGCCTCGCGCGCCAATGCGCGGGCCGTGGAAAGGTCGGCCTGGCGCACCAGGGCCTTGACTTCGGGGACGCTGCGGGCGGCCACGCTCAGTTCGTCGACGTCCAGCCCCAGCAGCACGGCGACCGCCTGCGGGTCGGCAGCCAGCTCGCCGCATACCCCCACCCACTTGCCGTGGGCATGGGCGGCGCGCACGGTCATGTCGATCAGTTGCAGCACCGCCGGGTGCAGGCCGTCGGCCTGGGCCGAAAGGCTTGGGTGGCCACGGTCGATGGCCAGGGTGTATTGCGTCAGGTCGTTGGTGCCGATGCTGAAGAAGTCCACTTCGCGGGCCAGCTGCGGCGCCAGCAACGCGGCGGACGGTACCTCGACCATGATGCCGACCTGCAAGTCGGCCACCGGAATCTCCTCACGCAGGCGCTCGACCATGGCCTTGGCGGCGCGCCATTCATGCACCTGGCCGACCATGGGGAACATGATCCGCAGGGGGCGGTTGTCCGCGGCGCGCAACAGGGCGCGCAGCTGGTCCTCCATCACCTGCGGGCGCTGCAAGGTCAGGCGCACGCCGCGCACACCCAAGAAGGGGTTCTCTTCGGCGGCGATCGGCCAGTAGGGCAAGGGTTTGTCACCGCCCACGTCGAGGGTGCGCACCACCAGCGGCCGCCCGGCCAGGCCGTCGAGCACACGGCGGTACTCGGCCTCTTGGGTGGCGATGTCCGGTGCCTGCGGGTGGGCCATGAAGATCAGTTCGGTGCGCAGCAGGCCGATGCCTTCGGCGCCCTGCTCCACCACCTTGTCGATGCCGCTGCTTTCACCGATGTTGGCGCACACTTCGACGCGCTGGCCATCGCGGGTCACGGCGGGCTCGTGGCGGTTGGCCCAGGCGATCTGCAAGCGGCGCTCGCGGGCATCGCGCTCGGCCAGGGCCCGGCGCAGTTCCTCCTCGGGCGGCGCGACCGTGACCCGGCCGCGCTGGCCGTCGAGCAGCAGGGGGGTGCCGCTTTCCAGCAGCAGCACTGCCGCGCCGGCGCCGACCACCGCCGGGATGCCCAGCGCGCGGGCGACGATGGCGCTGTGGGCAGTGGCGCCGCCCTGGGCGGTGACGATGCCAGCGACCCGCGCCGGGTCCAGCCGCGCCACGTCGGACGGGCCGACCTCGGCCATCACCAGTACGTAGGGTTGTTCGGGCTCGGCGCTGGCCTGCACGCCGCACAGTTGCGCCAGCACCCGCCGGCCGATGTCGCGCAGGTCGGCCGCACGCTCGGCCAGCAGTGCATCGTGCAAGGCCTCTTGCTGGCGGGCGGCGGCGTCGATCACCGCCATCCAGGCAGCGGCGGCGCTTTCACCCTGGGCCAGGCGCAGCTCGACTTCGTCGGTCAGCGCCGGGTCGGCGAGCATTTCCTGATGGGTGACGAAGATTTCGCCAATGGCCTTGCCGCTGCGCAGGACCAGGGTTTGCAGGTCGGCATGCACCTGCTCGATGGCCTGGCGCAGCTTCAGCCGCTCCTGGGCCGGCGACTCGCCCCGCAACGGGTAGTCGATCTCGCGCTCGACGCACACGTGGGCCGGGCCGCTGGCGATGCCGGGCGCGGCGGCCACGCCTTGCAAGGTGCTGCCAGGGGCCGGCGCCTGCAAGGGCGCGACGGCGACTTCATCCACCTGGGGGCTTGGCGCCAGTGGCTCGATGTCTTCACCCAGCCCTTGCTCGATGGCCGCCAGCAGCACGGGCAGTGCATCGGCGGCGATGGCCGGCTCGGCGATCAACTCCAGGGCCTGGCCACGGCGCGCGCCGAGGCTGAGCAGCTTGCTCAGGCTCTTCACCGACACGGCGGGCTGAGCGCTGTCGAGCAGGCGGATGCGGATCTCGCCCTCGAAGCCCTTGGCCAGCTGCGCCAGCTCTTTGGCCGGGCGGGCGTGCAAGCCATGGGGGTTGGCCAGCACCACGCGGGCGCTGGGCCAGTCAGCAGGGGCTTCACCGCCCAGCACTTCGAGCACCGCGCGGCTGCTGGTGGCCTGGTAGAGCATCTGCCCACGGCCTTCGATCAGCACTTCGCACAAGCGTTCGAGCAGGGCCTGGTGCGCAGCGCCCAGGCTGGCCAGGCAGAACAGGCCGTTGAGCGGCTGGTCGCGGTAGCGCAGCGGCTGCGCGGGGGTGATGAAGGCCAGGCCGGGCTGGCGTACCTGACGCTCGCTGTGCAGCCACCACAGGCCCTCGCCCAGCGGCAGTGGCTCGGCCTGTTGCAGCACGGCGGCGAAACCGCTGTCCACGCAACCGGCGCGTTGCAGCAGGCGCGCACCACGCCAGGCCAGTTCGTCGAAGTCTTCGGCCGCATGGTTGAGGCTGACCAGTTGCGCATCCAGCGCCAGCGCCTGCGGCGCCCCTTGCAGCAGCTTGAGCAACGCGTCGGCGCTGCTGGCACGGCGCAGGGCTTCGGCCAGGTCGGTCTCGCCCAGGGCGCGGGTGAGCAGTTGCAACAGGCGCAGGTGTTCGTCGGAGCGGGCGGCGATGCCGATGGCCAGGTAGACGATCTGCCCATCGCCCCAGTCCACCCCTTCGGGGAATTGCAGCAGGCGTACGCCGGTGGCGAATACCAGGTCGCGGGTCTGCGGGGTGCCATGGGGGATGGCGATGCCCTGGCCGAGGAAGGTCGAACCCTGTGCCTCACGGGCCAGCAGGCCTTCGAGATACCCCTCGGCCACCAGGCCGTCGGCCACCAGGCGCTGGGCCAGCAAGGCCAGGGCCTGGCCCTTGTCGGCGGCCTTCTGGCCCATGGCAATCTGCTCCACGGCAAGCTCGAGCATGACCTTCTCCTTTTGCGGTGCCCGCGTCGGGTACCGAGGTATTGTTGTGGAATTCAACGGCAAAAGCCGTTTGAACGCTCAGCACAAGCAGCAATTTCTTTTCTGTCGGCAGGAAAAATCGCCATGCTGAAACGTTTAATCTGACCAAGCGGCCACGTTACTCGATAATCTGCCGACGAAAAAGCCCCATCCTGTCGGACAATTGCGACAATGGTCGCCTGCTCGCGAGCCAGGCCTTGAGGGAAACTACCCGGCCAGGCAAGCCGTCAGCCCCGGAAATAACAAGGAAAATTCGGTGAAACTCAGCGATATCGCCCGTCTGGCCGGTGTGTCCGTGACCACCGCCAGCTACGTCATCAATGGCAAGGCCGAACAGCAGCGCATCAGCAACAGCACCGTCGAGCGCGTGCGCGCGGTGGTCGAGGCCCATGGCTTCACGCCCAACCCCCAGGCCGCCGGCCTGCGCAGCCGCCATACCCGCACACTGGGCTTCATTCTCCCGGATCTGGAGAACCCCAGCTACGCCCGCATTGCCAAGCAGCTGGAGCAAGGTGCCCGTGCCCGTGGCTACCAGTTGCTGATTGCCAGCAGCGACGACCAGCCCGGCAGCGAGCACCAGTTGCAGCAGCTGTTCCGCGCGCGCCGCTGCGACGCGCTGTTCGTCGCCAGCTGCCTGGCGCCGGAGGATGACAGCTACCGCGAACTGCAGGACAAGGGCCTGCCGGTGATCGCCATCGACCGACGCCTGGACCCTGCGCACTTCTGCTCGGTGATCAGCGATGATCGCGACGCCAGCCGCCAACTGGCCGAGAGCCTGTTGCAAACCCGCCCGCGCAGCATCGCGCTGATTGGCGCACGCCCGGAGTTGTCGGTCAGCCAAGCCCGCGCCGGTGGCTTCGAAGAAGCCCTGCAAAGCTATGGCGGTGACGTGCGCCGTTACCAGGGTGAAGCCTTCAGCCGCGAGTGCGGCCAACGCCTGATGCAGCAACTGATTGAAGAGCAAGGCGGCCTGCCGGATGCCCTGGTGACCACCTCCTATGTGCTGTTGCAGGGTGTGTTCGATACCTTGCAGGCGCGCCCGGCCGATTCGCGCCAACTGCACCTGGGCACCTTCGGCGACAACCAGTTGCTCGACTTCCTGCCACTGCCGGTCAATGCCATGGCCCAGCAGCACGGCCTGATCGCCGCCACCGCGCTGGAACTGGCGCTGGCGGCCATCGAAGAGAAGCGTTACGAGCCGGGCGTGCACGCCATCGGCCGGACCTTCAAGCAACGCATCCCGGCGGCCTGACATGCGCCTGATCGACACCCACACCCACCTCGACTTCCCCGACTTCGACGCCGACCGCCCGCAGCTGCTGGCCAATGCGGCAGCGCGCGGGGTGGAGCGGATGGTGGTGCTGGGGGTGTATCAGGCGAACTTGCAGCGCGTGTGGGACCTGGCCTGCGCCGAACCTTGCGTATTCGCGGCGTTGGGTTTGCACCCGATCTACCTCGACCAGCATCGCCCGGAGCACCTGGTCGAGCTGCGTGAGTGGCTGGAGCGCCTGCACGGTGACCCACGCCTGTGCGCGGTCGGTGAATTCGGCCTGGACTACTACCTGCCCGAGCTTGACCCGGCGCGTCAGCAGAATCTCTTCGAAGCGCAGTTGCAGATGGCCTGCGACTTCGAACTGCCGGCACTGCTGCACGTGCGCCGCAGCCATGCCCAGGTGATCGCCACCCTCAAGCGCTACAAACCGGCACGGGCGGGGATCATCCATGCCTTTGCCGGGAGCTACGAGGAGGCGCGGGAATACATCAAGCTGGGCTTCAAGCTGGGCCTGGGTGGCGCCGCGACCTGGCCCCAGGCGTTGCGCCTGCGCAAGACCCTGGCGCGCCTGCCGCTGGACAGCGTGGTGCTGGAGACCGACTCACCGGATATGGCGCCGGCGATGTATCCAGGGGTGCGCAACAGCCCCGAGCACCTGCCGGAGATTGCCGAGGCGCTGGCACACTGTATGGGCGTGACGACCGAACAGCTGACCGAAGCCACCCACCGCAATGCCTGCGATCTGTTCGATTGGTAGTCAACCGGCGGCTGTAATGCCTGGGTAGTAGCCCAATACCGCATTGCCGATGGCGCACTCCGCTTCCATGGCGGCTTTCATCCGCCATCAGGAAAGCACCATGCACCACCAGCGCCTCCCCGCCAGTCATTACACCCCAGCCCTGAACGATGCGCAAAGCTATCTCGACTTGCAGGTACTGCAACTGATCGACCGAAATCTGGACAGCTATTTTGGGGCGCTCGACAGCGCCAGGCGCCAACGCTATTTCGAGCTGGCAAACCAGGTTTCCGACCGCAACAAGCGCCTGACCGCCAGCCTTGTCGACTGCATGGAAGCTTTCGATGAAGTGGGCATGAACAAGCTTGAGCAAGCGCTGGCGAAGCTGAGCACCACAACGGTTGACCCGAGAACCTGGTATTTCCATACGCGCATCACCGTAGCCCCTACACGCCAGCCCCGAGCCCTGAGCACACGCGAACCCCAGGAGCGCATTCAATCGTTCACGCTCTGGGAAGCCGCCCGCCTGGACCTGTCCAACGTCTTTCCCCCGTCCTACCAGAATCGCTATCTGCCACACAGCTACATCAGCCGCTACGCCAATGGCACGGCTGAACGTCCCGAGGTAATCAGCGCCGAAGCCTTCGAACGGCACGCCCACGCCCTGGACCTGGGAACATTGCTGACGAAACTGGTCGAGGGCGTCATGAACGTTGCGTTCAAGCGGCAGCTCACCGACTACCATCAAGCGTTGTTCGAGCTGGCGGTATTGGATGCCGCACGCCTCGCGCCGGACGACGACAACACCTGGCAATGGCTGGCCAGCGTACCCGCCACATTCGACGCCCCCCTTCAACCCTGGACCCAGCATCAACTCAGTTTCTCGGGCAATAGCTTGCCCTTGCCGTTCTTCACCCGCGAATTCCCGGGATTGGACGGCGACCGTGTGCTCAGCTACTTCCCCAATCGTTCGAACGGCGCGCTGCAACGCCACTTCAGCCAGCAACAGGCTACCGATGCCTTGCTGGAGCAGATAAAAAGCGCGCCCAACGAAAAGTGGTTCCTCGACGGCCTCGACCAGCAAGCGCAGAAGACACTGTTCACCCACCTCGGCGCGCCGGTGGCCAAGCGCGATGGCCTGAACTGGACCCATCGCCTGCTCTACGACCTGCTTGGCCAAGGGGTGACGCCCAAGGAAAAGCTGACCATCACTGCCAGCGACCGCCCGCAGACACTCAAGCAGGCACTCACTCACCTGCATGTCGAGCGTTTCAAGACCGACCTGCTGGCCCACGCTGTCACCCTGTCGCAACGCCAATGGAAAGCGTTGAGCGACACGGCGGGCATCGTGCTCGGCGAAACGCTCGGGTTGCTTACCCTGGCGCTGCCTGGCGGTGTGCTGGGGGCGAACCGGTTGATGCTCAGCGCCACCCTGGGCAGCCTGGCCTACCAGCTGGTGACGGCCGGCGCGGCGTTGCGAGATGGCGAGCGGGCCGAGGCGATCCAGGCGCTGGCCGATACCAGCGACCTGATCATCAGTGGCAGGCTGCAAGCCACCGCAGGCAAAGTTTCGCGTCGCAGGGCCCGGGAGCTGGTCCAGGCGCTGAACGGCCCCAGCGTGGTGCGCCGCAAGGGCCAGGAGGTGTTGGACTGGCCGAACGTGCTGGGCCGCAACGAGGGGCCGAGCCCCACGCAAATGGACGTCAGCAGCGTGAGCGATGGGCAACTGCTGCAACGCCTCGCTGCTCGGCAGTTGCCCACCCTGCAAAGCGCGCGCGCCGAGCGGCTATTGGCGCTAGCCGAGACCAGCCGCAGCACACTGGAGTCGATCTGGTACGCGCATGCCACCACGCCATGGCAGTTGCTGGACGTGTTGTCCAAGGAGCAGGCCGGCTTCGACCTCGGCCTGCCTGCCGATACCGGCGCACTCGGCCAGCGCTTCCCCAGCCTGTCGGCTGCCGCGAGGGCGCATTTGTATCGCTATCACCCAGCACTTCGCACCTTGGCGGCGGACACCCTGCTGTCCCACGAGCAATTGCAGGACATCCTTCACGTACAGACCGAGCAGCGTGTGCTCAATGCGGTGCATGCCTTCAGGTCGAGCGATCAGCCGCTCGACGGTGACAGCGAGGCGTTGTTCTGTTCGATGCTGCTGGCCGATCCTGCCTGGCCCGCCGGCTTGGGTATCGATGTTCATCACGGCGGCACTGCGCCTGACGGACTGGTAATTCCAGGCGTGCAACGCCTGGCCAGCCATGGTCTGGACGACGCAAAAACCTTCATCACCCTGCACCGCACGGACACCCGCTACGCCGGCAGCCTGGACGGCGGTGAGCTGGCCCAGGTCGAACGCGGCCAGCGCGGCCTGGCTCAAGCACTGCTGCGCACCCTCAACGACGCGCAACGCACTGCGCTGGGCTTCGAAATCCACGAAGCGGCCAAGCTTATCGAGCACGTGGAGCGCATAGCCCTGGCTCAGCGCACGGTCCTCGCCGACCTGCTGCCGGAGCCGGACCACTACCCATTGAGCGAAACGCGGCTCATGCCCTTGCGCCAGGGCACCCTGCCAACCACGGCCAAACCGGGTGAAGATGGTATCTACCGACTCGAGAAAAAGCTCTACATCGTGATCGAGGGCCACCGGTATCAGGTACTCCAGGACAATGACGCATCTTCGCCACAGCGCGCCGTGTGGCGCATCGTCCGCGCCGAGGACGCAGTGGCCCAGGCGGCGGACAACGTCTACGTGGCCACTCGTCCAGGACGCAGCGAAGCGGTCTCACGCGATGCCCGAGGCAACTGGCAAGGGGTGTTGCTGCCTGGCGCAGGGGGCGGGCCGAAAAAGCCATCGCGACTGGAGGCGATGAGGGAGGCGAATCAGAAAGCCAGGGAAGCGCAACAGCACCGGGAGGATCTTGAACATCTGGACCTGGACGAACAGAACGAAGCGATCGTCAGGAGGCTGGAGACGTTTCTCAAGGAGTACCCAGTGATCGATAGACTGTCCAAGGCACCTGGTGTCGGTCGCGAGAGGGCCATTCAGAAAATCGTCGCGCACGTCGACGACATTGAGGCTCAGTTGAAATTGTTCGATGAGAACCCCAGGTTCGTCGACATGTACCTCGGCCGCGGCATCCACGACAAAATCTGCACTCAGCGGTTCGAGCAGCTCAAGCAGGTGCACAAGGTGCTGCTGCTCCATGAACTGGAATTGGGGGATGCCCTGAAAGCGGCCGGAATGAATCCCGATCGCCAGTTCCGACTCCAGGAGGTCCTGGACGCCCCACATGCCGCCGAGCAACTTCGCCTCATCAACCATGAGCGGCTGGCAAACCTAGTCAAGCGGCTTCCCCTGGCGGAGAAGTACAACCAGATCCTGCAGAAGCTGCGTGACAATCAGGCCTACAAAGAAAAGCAGCATTCACCTTCCTGGGAGATCATTCCGGATACCGAAATCAAGTCCGGGATCATTCATGTTCGCAGCCTGCTGTTAGCTTGCAGCGATCCCCTGGATGTACGGAGCCCCGCCGTGCTCCATGTCAAGGCCAACAACCTGTGCCGCGCACTCCTGGAGGAGTCCTACCTGTACAACTACGTCTGCAATACACCGGCGACCAACCGATTCGAGGTGCTCAGTTGGCTACAACAGCGGTTCGAGGTGCTTGCCGATAGTTTCGAGCAGTTGAAGCCTGACTTCCCCGAACAAGCAGCCGACCGCAACGCCGAGCACCTCAGGGAACTGCTCAAGATCACCAACGACTATCGAAAAGACTGCGACACCCGCCTGCTGGAAATGCTGGAAAAGGACAAGGACGCGGCCCTACCGTCCACGGAACTGCTGGACATCGATTTCGACTTCATCCCCGCTCAAGGTGCGTTGCCATCCGCCAGCCAGGCGCCTGATACACGCCGCGTGGTCACCCTCAAACGTCATGGTCGCTCGCGCCTGGTTCAGGCCAAACAACAAGGCAAGAACACCGATCGCCTCACCCTGATAAGCAGTGACGACCAGGCCACGCCCCTTGAAATCAGCCGAATCGGGCAAGGCCCGTGGCAGATCACCCCAGCGCCACTCAAAAGAGACCTGCCACAACTGGACACCGCAACCCGCAGTCGGCTGGAGGCATCACCGAAACTCATGCGCGATGCGACGACCCATGCCTCCCGACAGGATGCCGTGGCGGCAAACATCAGCGAACCGTTGCTCGACCATGCCGATGAGCTGGACATTCTGGTCACCCAGTACGATCAGCAGAACGCCCTCAAGCCGCTCGACAGCACCCGCTCTGGCCTGCGTCAGCGCCTGATTGACGCCAGCTCCGAATTGCACCGGTTGGCGGACGAACTGACATTGATGGTCTACAAGAACCCACACAAGCCCAACGCCAGCTACCTCACCTACCTGGTGGCCAAGCAAACAGTGACAGTACGCAAGGTGCAAGAGGCTCGACAATCTGTCGGCAAAGGCAAGGACCGGCGTTTCATGGACAACTACCTGATCATGGACAGCAGCGGCAAGCCGCTGTGGGAGGCGCATTTCCACTATCCGGCACTCGATACCCCGCGGGAGCACTACGCCTATCGTAGCGGCCACCTCAAAACGCTCGAGGATGCCCGCAAAGGCATCCGCTTCCAGCAGGAACAGGAGCGCCTGGGGCTGAGGGTGCCAAGTATCCTGCGTGTCGAAGTGCCGTTGCCCTTGGCGCGGTCGCTGTTCGAACTTGCCGACCGGCAGCAGGAGAGTGCCCACGTCGCCGACTGACCGCAAAGGGCGGCATCACCTGCGGGGGGTGCCGCCTGCGCGGACTCAGACCCTGAACGCCCCGATCAACCGCTTCAATTCCACCACCTGCGCCGACAGCACCCGACTGGCATCCTCGGTCTGGCAGGCGCCGTCGGTGGTGTCCTGCGCGGCGCGATTGATCGCCACGATGTTCTGGTCGATGTCATGGGCCACGGCGGTCTGTTGCTCCACGGCGGCGGCGATCTGCTGGTTCTGCTCGACGATCCCCCCCACCGCGCCGAGGATGTTGCCCAGCGCCTGCTGTACCTGGCGCGCCTCGTCCACGGTGCCGGCGGCCATCTGGTGGCTGCTGCCCATCACCCGCACCGCCGCGCCGACGCCATCGCGCAGGCGCTGGATCATCTGGGCGATTTCCTCGGTGGAGTCCTGGGTGCGCCGGGCCAGGGTGCGTACCTCGTCGGCGACCACGGCAAAACCCCTGCCCTGCTCGCCGGCCCGAGCCGCCTCGATGGCGGCGTTGAGCGCCAGCAGGTTGGTCTGCTCGGCAATGCTGCGGATCACCTCCAGCACCCGGCCGATGGCCTGGCTGTCGGCGGCCAGCTGGTTGACCGCCACCACGCTCTGGTCGATCTCGCCGGCCAGCCGGGCGATGCTGCCCTGCTGGCTCTCGACCAGGTCGCGGCCGGTGGCGCTTTCGTGGTTGACCCGTTGCGCGCCTTCGGCCGCCAGCGCGGCGCTGCGCGCCACTTCCAGCGCGGTGGCGCTCATCTGGTTCATGGCCGTGGCCACCTGCTCGATCTGTTCGCGCTGGCCGCCAACGGCCAGGTTGCTGCGCGCCGACACCGTCAGCACCTGGCCGGCCTGCTCCTCGACCGTGGCGACGGTGTGGCCGACCTGCTCGATCAGCCCGCGGATGCGCCGCACGGTCTCGCTGAAGCCCCGCCCCAGCTCGCCCAGTTCATCCTGGCTGCTGGCCTGGAAGCTCACGGTCATGTCGCCGCCCGCCACTTTGTCCATGGCGCTGCCGAGCTTGCTCAGGGTTTCGCGGGTGGAGACGTAGAAGCCGCTGTACAGGTAGATGATCAGCACGAACACCGAGGCCAGCGCGGCGACCAGGGCAATCATGCGCAGGCGATGCTGGCCCAGGCGATCTTCCAGTTGCCCGTGCAGATGGGCCAGCACGGCGTCGTTGAGGCGGTAGGTCTGGGCCATCAGTTCGCTGGTCTGCTGGTAGAAGCCGGCCCAGGGCGTGTCCAGGGTCTCGGCCACCACCACCTGGTCCTCGAACAGCGAGGCAGCCTGCTTGACCGTCGCCTGACTGGCCTGGGCGCTGGCGGCAAGGGTGCTTTTGGCGCGGTTGTCGGTGCCCAGGGCGTCATCGATACGCAAGGCGTAGTCGGCGGAAAGCCGCTCCAGGCGCTGCAACAGGTCCTCGAACCGGGCACTGCCTGAGGAGTCCATGAAGCCACGGCCCAGGGCTACCGAGCCCATCGCCCGCCCTTCACCGATCGCCTGGGTGACCTGCGCCGTGGCACTGCCGACCAGCTCACCGAGCTGGCGCACCGATGCCTGGCTGTCCTGGTTCAGGCCCGACTGGCTGGCGACCAGCTTGCCCAGCACCTGGGCCTGGACGAGCAGGCCGTCGAACAATGCCGTCTTGTTCTGCAACGAGGTTTCGCCACGGGCGCGGGTGAACGCCTCGGCCAGTTCGGCGCGCTTGGCTTCAAGCGCCGGGTCGCTGGCCTGGAGCGTGTCGAGCCGCGCCTGGACCTTGTCCTGTAGCGCGGTGATGCGGCTCTCCACGTCACCGGCCTGGCCCGACTGGCCCAGCACGGCGTTGATCTGCAGCAGGTTGCCGAGGGTTTCCAGGTCTCCACGCAGCGCCAGGCTCTCGCCCAGCGGAGCAAGGCCCAGCAGCTCGACCCGGGTGGCGTGGAATTGGTTATAGGCGTCGCGCACCAGGTAGAAGCTGGTGGCCAGCATGGGCAGGAAGAAGAGGACGCTGATCAGGCTGAACTTCATGCCGAAGCTCAGCCGGTTCATCAGTGCGATGGCCGGATAGAGCAGATGCTTCACGGGTCACCTCCTTGAATTCTTGTTGTTCTGCGGGGTAGCACTTGGCCATCGAGGGCCAAACGCTTTGTATAACGCAGAATGGATTCAAGGTTTGTAACTTAAGGTTAAGCGGGTGTTCACAGGCCTGTTCGCCGGCAAGCCGGCTCCTACAGAAAACGCGCAGGCCCTTGGGAACAGGACCAATGAAACGTAGGAGCCGGCTTGCCGGCTCCTACAGGAAACGCGAAGGCCCTTGGGAACAGGGCCAATGAAACGTAGGAGCCGGCTTGCCGGCGAAACAGGCGACGCCGGTTGATCAGACCAGCACCGTCCAAAGCGCGAAGCCGGCATACCACAGCACCGCGCAGCGCAGCAGCAACTCCCACAGGCTGTCCAGGCGCTCCAGGCCACGCTGGCGGTCCTCTTCTTCCGGAATGTCATCGGCCACCCGCCCGACCTTGGCCACCAGGTGGCCGGCGCTGATATGCCAGTCAAGCAGTTCATGCAGCATCACCCGGGTGACCGCGACGAAGTTGCCAACCAGGGCGAAGCTCACCGCCATGACCCGCACCGGCAGCCAGTCCAGGGCATGGCGCAGCTGCTCGGCCAGGGTCTTGAGCGCCGGCTGGCGGCTGTGGTCGACGGTAAGGGCGAGCAGGCGATAGGCCAATGCCGCGCCCGGGCCGAGCAGGAAGTACCAGAAGATCACCGCGAAGAAGTTCTGGTAGGCCTGCCACAGCAGGTGCCCCTGCACTCGCTTGATCAGCGACGGCGCATCGTCGGCGGCCAGCCCCAGGTCACGTTCGGCCACATGCAGCGCGGCCTGGTCGTCACCCCGTCGCCAGGCGTCGCGGAACGGCCCCAGCGCGGCTTTCACGTCACCCCGCCCAAGGCTGTAGACCAACACCAGCAGGTGAATCGGCAGCGCCAACAAGCCATAAGCCACCGGCTCCAGCACATGCAGCAGCAACACCAGCAGCGCCAATGGCGCCAGGATCAGGATGGCCAGGGTCCACCAGGGGTGCACTTTGCCGCTGCGCTCCAGGCGCACCAACTCGCCGAGATAGAAACCATCACGCTGCAATCGATGGCGCAGGGCCGAGAACTTCTCGACCCACAGCACCAGCAGCAACACCAGAAAACTCATGCCTTGTCCTCGTTACGCAGCAGGGCGGCGCGGTAGCGCGGCCAGTCGAATGCCGGGCCAGGGTCGGTCTTGCGCTGTGGCGCGATATCGTTGTGCCCGCAGATACGCTTGGCATCGATCACCGGCCAGGCGCCACGGATCTCCCGGGTCAGCTGCTCCAGGGTGGTGTACTGGGCATCGGTGTAGGGCAGCTCATCGGTGCCTTCAAGCTCGATGCCGATGGAAAAATCGTTGCAGCCTTCGCGCGCGTCGAAGCGCGATACCCCGGCATGCCAGGCGCGGTCGAGCAGCGAGACGAACTGGGTGACCGCGCCGTCGCGCTCGACGAACAGGTGCGCCGACACGGTCAAATGGTTGATGGTGGCGAAGTACGGATGCTCGTCTGGGTCGAGGCGGTTCTGGAAGAACTGCTGGACCTTGCCGGTACCGAAGCAGGCGGGTGGCAGGCTGATGTTGTGGATGACCAGCAGCGAGATCGCTTCGCCCTCAGGGCGGGCATTGAAGTTCGGGGAGGGGCAGTGGGCAACACCGGTGAACCAGCCGGTCGCACGGTCCAATTGCATGGGGCCAATCCTGAAATGACGCTGGGAACAGGCCCTCAGTATGCCGCGCGTCTGCGACGCTTGCATGTAAATGATTGTGCAGTGCGTTTGCGGGGCACCCTGCCCCCTGATCGCCAGCAAGCTGGCCCCCCACAAAAAGCCTGTGGGAGCAACTGTCTTGCTCACAATCTAAAAACCTGGCGCGATCCCTGTGGGAGCGGGCTTGCCCGCGAACACGGGCGCAGCCCGTGCCAGGCGCCGCCGACTTGCCAGCGATGGGCTGCACATCATGAGCCGCGCAGCTGCTCCAGTACCGCCTCCAGCGCCCGCTCGAACAGCAACCGGTCATCCAGCACGCGCACCTGCGCGCTGCGCAACGCCTCGGCCAGGCCGTCCCGGCTCCACTCACGCACCTTCAACCCGGTACGGTTGGCGAACACCAGGCGATCACTGCTGTCGATGCGGGCCACCAGCTTGCAACGCAACGGTTCGTCATCGTCCAGCACCTCGACCCAGGCGCCGATACGCAGGCGTTGCACCTGGCGCAGGGCCGGCGCCTCAGCGCCGAACCGCAGTGCCGGGCCAGCGGGCGGCTGCTCGGCAAGCTCCAGCACAATACCGTGCTCTACCAAGACCTCGCACAAGCTGTCGTCGGGGTCGGTCACCCCGGTACAGGTGCGCAGGTGCAGCTTCTCCAACTGCATGAAGAAATCACGGGTGGCCGCCGAGTCCAGTGCCACACTCGCCAACCCCTCGCGAAGGGCCTTGAGCAGGCCTGGCAATTGTTCCAGCAGTTGGCCCGGCTCAGCGTGCGGGGCGATGCTGGCCAGCAGCTCATCGACCGTCGCCAGGCCGTCGCGCCACGCCGGCGACGCTTCACCCTGCTTCAGCCAAGCCAACAACAGCACCTGGCTCCAGGACTGCTCGAGCATTCGCACCACCACCTGCGGCAATAGCCGACCTCGCAGGCGCTGGTTGAGTGCCTGCTGTACCTGCTGGCGGGCCTGCAAAGCACGCACACGTCCCTCTTCGGCATCGCGGGTGCGCTGTTCGAGCAACTCATTGCGCCGACGCTCGTCCTGGCTGAAGGCCAGGAACTCGTCGAGCAGCTCGTCGAACAGCTGGCAGTCTTCGCAAAAGTCGTTGAGCAGACGCTGGACGATGCGCTCAACCCGCAAGTGCAAGCCATCGCCTTCAGCCTCCCAGCCGATGGCGGCGCTGGCGATTTCGTTGAGCAACCGGCGCGCCGGGTGGCTGGCACGGCTGAACAGGCCCTTGTCGATCAACGCGACCTTGATCAGCGGAATGTGCAGGCGGCCGATCAACCCACGCAGGCTCACAGGCAGGTTGTCGTCGCGTTCGATGAAGGCGAACAGCAGGCCCATCAGGTTGATCATGTCTTCATCGTCACCGCCGATCCGTCGCCGGGTGCCGCTGCGCACGCTGACCCGCAGCAGCAACTGCTCGAGCTGCTGGCCAAGGTCGAAGTCGTCTTGCTCGCCCGGTGCCGGCACGTAGTGCTGCAGGTGCGTGAGCAGGCGCAGCAAGTCACCGCTGCCGATCGGCTGGGCGGCCGCGACCGTCTGCAAGCGTGGGGCGAAACGCCCGCGGGCCGGGGCCAGCAGGGCCTGTAGCGAGGCGAAGAACGCTTGCCCTGCCTGGTCTTGCGCAGTCTCACCCAGCGCCTGGCTGGCCGCCATCCGGCGAGGAATGCTGCGCCGGTCCTCTGCGCGGCGTCGCGGTGCGGGCGGCAGGTCGGGCAATACGCCGGCGCCCGCCAGCAGCTGGCTGGCCTCGCCATACAGCAGGTCGAGGTCGCGCAGCACATAGCGCTCGAACAGCTTGAGCAGCACCATTTTGACGTTGGGCCCCACCCCCAGGCTGCGCCCCGCCGCCAGGAAGTAACCGCCCAGGCTGGCCGGGGACAGCGGGTTGTGGGCCTGATCCAGGTCCTGTTCGAGCAGGGCCGCGAAGCGCAGGTTCAGTTGCCCCAGCACAAAGCCGTCGCGCGACAACACACGCTCGACCATGGCCTGCATGGCCACGGAACGTTCGAGCACGCTTCTGTCGGCTGTCGGTAGCTCGCGGCTGGGCTGCGCGATACCACCCTGGCCGATCCGCGCGAAGGTTTCGTAGAACGTATCGAGGAAGCTGCGCTCGATGCTCTTGCGCTTGAGGCGCAGGTCGCGCATGGCTTCGAAGTAGAAGTGCTGGTCAAGACGGCCGTCGGCCTTGTCGGCCATCTCGAAGAGGGTGTCGTCGGCATTGTCGAACAGCGCCTGCAAACCCTGGCGCAGCTGCAGAGCGGCTTTGTCGCGCACTTGCAGGAGCAATAGCGGAAGGCACGACGAGGGCGGCTGCGCGCCTCGGTCGATGGCCCCCACCAGGGGCACCACCTTGCCTTCTTCCTGCATCCCGGACTCCTTGCTGGGTGTTTGCGTGGTTCGATTGCGCGAAAATCGTCAAAGCTATGACGCCAAATACAAGGCGCCATTATCGATGAAAACGCCGACAGCTGCCAGCGCGCCTTTCGTACGCTTGAATGACTGCACCTGACGCAAATGACTCACGCGGCCCGACCAAAGGTCATCGCCCCGGCAGCTGTACACACCGCCCCCCTGCCCTATAATCGCCGGCACCTAGCTTGTGGAGCCGACCATGCCGAACCTACGCCTCGCCGACCTGACCGCCGAAATCGAAGCCAACGTGCGCCGCGCGCTGCTCGAAGACATCGGCAGCGGCGACATCACCGCCCAGCTGATCCCGGCCGAGCGCCTGGCCAAGGCGACCATCATCACCCGCGAGGACTGCGTGATCGCCGGCACCGCCTGGGTGGATGCGGTGTTCCGCCAGCTCGACCCGCGGGTGGCGGTGCACTGGCAGGTGGCCGACGGTGAACGGGCCACGGCCAACCAGGCGTTGTTCCACCTCGAAGGCCCGGCACGTTCGCTGCTCAGCGGCGAGCGCTCGGCGCTGAACTTTTTGCAGATGCTCTCGGGCGTGGCCACCCGCGCGCGCTTTTTGGCCGACCTGGTCGAGGGCACCCAGGTGCGCCTGCTCGACACCCGCAAGACCCTGCCGGGGCTGCGCCTGGCGCAGAAGTACGCGGTCACCTGCGGCGGCTGCCACAACCACCGCATCGGCCTGTACGACGCGTTCCTGATCAAGGAAAACCATATCGCCGCCAGCGGTGGCGTGGCCGAGGCGGTGGCAGCGGCGCACCGTATCGCCCCGGGCAAGCCGGTGGAGATCGAGGTGGAAAGCCTGGACGAGCTGCGCCAGGCGCTGGACGCCGGGGCCGACATCGTCATGCTCGATGAGCTGAGCCTGGACGAGATGCGCGAAGCAGTGCGCATCAATGCCGGCAAGGCGAAGCTTGAGGCCAGCGGCGGGGTGAACGAGACCACCTTGCGGGTGATCGCCGAGACCGGTGTGGACTACATCTCCATTGGTGCGATGACCAAGGATGTGAAGGCCGTGGACCTGTCGATGCGCCTGAGCCTGTGAGCTGAATCGCAGCCATGAAAAAACCGGCCAATTGGCCGGTTTTTTTGTCGATCCTGTTCGCCGGCAAGCCGGCTCCTATGGGGTACTGCAGGAGCCGGCTTGCTGGCGAAGCGACGCCACGCTTAGTGCGCGGCGTTGGCCAGGCCGTCCAGGTAGCGCTCGACGTCCAGGGCCGCCATGCAACCGGCGCCGGCCGAGGTGATGGCCTGGCGATAGACGTGGTCGGCCACGTCGCCAGCAGCGAACACGCCTTCGACGTTGGTGGCGGTGGCGTTGCCTTCACGGCCGCCGTGCACCACCAGGTAGCCGTCCTTCAAGGTCAGCTGGCCTTCGAACAGCGAGGTGTTCGGGGTGTGGCCAATGGCGATGAACACGCCGTCGACCTTGATCTCGTCGAAGCTGCCATCGTTGTTCTTCAGGCGCGCGCCGGTCACGCCCATGTTGTCACCCAGCACTTCGTCCAGGGTGGCGTTGAGCTTGAGCTCGATCTTGCCTTCGGCGACACGGGCGTGCAGCTTGTCGATCAGGATCTTCTCGGCGCGGAAGGTATCGCGGCGGTGCACCAGGGTGACCTTGCTGGCGATGTTGGCCAGGTACAGCGCCTCTTCCACGGCAGTGTTGCCGCCGCCGACCACGGCGACCGGCTTGTTGCGGTAGAAGAAACCGTCGCAGGTGGCGCAGGCCGATACGCCCTTGCCCATGAAGGTCTCTTCCGACGGCAGGCCCAGGTAGCGGGCGCTGGCACCGGTGGCGACGATCAGCGCGTCGCAGGTGTAGGTACCGCTGTCACCGCGCAGGGTGAAGGGCTTGTTGGCCAGGTCCACGGCATTGATGTGGTCGAAGACGATCTCGGTCTCGAAACGCTCGGCGTGTTCCTGCATGCGCTGCATCAGGGCCGGGCCGGTCAGGCCGTGGGGGTCGCCCGGCCAGTTGTCGACCTCGGTGGTGGTGGTCAGCTGGCCACCGGCCTGCATGCCGGTGATCAGCAGCGGCTTGAGGTTGGCGCGGGCGGCATAGACCGCGGCGCTGTAGCCGGCAGGGCCGGAACCGAGAATGATGACGCGCGAATGACGTACTTCAGACATGTCGAACTCCTGTCGAGCCGAATTAAAAGGGACCCACGCAGCACTTTGGGGAAGGCTACAACGCGTCGGTCCGAAAGCTAAAAAAGTTGAAGGCACTGTAGCGAGGCCGCAGAGATTAAGGAAATATCCTTCGACAATCCACCTTATAGACAAGCTCTATCTACAGAAGAAACTGATAGGCAAGGCCCACAGGCTTTGTTACAGGCCGTTTCCTAGGCTTTGTGCTAGAAGTCGCCGAGCGGCGATCAGGCATGGCGAAAACAGGCGAGGAAGCGGAGTTTACTGGCTGTAAATGAGCATTCCGAGCCTGTTTTTCAACGCAGCATGATCGTCGCGCAGGCACTTTTAGTAGAAAGCCTAAGCGCGGGGTGCCTTTCGTCGCCACGGTAAACTCGGTAAGGTCAGCCCGTTTTCCTTCTGCGGAGCATTCCGATGCAAGCCCCCGTCCTTTCCGGCCCCCAGTACCTGCGTGAAGGGCTGAAACTCATGCTCAGCCCAGGCCTGCGGATGTTCGTGCTGCTGCCCCTGGCGATCAACCTGCTGCTGTTCGGTGGGCTGATCTACTTCGCCGGCCATCAGTTCAGCCTGTGGGTCGACACCCTCATGCCCACCCTCCCCGACTGGCTGAGCTTCCTCACCTACATCCTCTGGCCGCTGTTCGTCGCCCTGATGCTGTTGATGGTGTTCTTCACCTTCACCCTGCTGGCCAACATCATCGCCGCGCCGTTCAACGGCTTCCTGGCGGAGAAGGTCGAGGTGGTGGTGCGCGGGCAGGACAACTTTCCGCCCTTCAGCTGGGGCGAACTGATCGCCATGGTGCCGCGCACCTTCAGCCGTGAGATGCGCAAGCTGGGCTACTTCCTGCCGCGCGCCATCGGCCTGTTCATCCTGTCGTTCATTCCGGTGGTCAACCTCATCGCCGCGCCGCTGTGGCTGGTGTTCGGGATCTGGATGATGGCCATCCAGTACATCGACTACCCGGCGGACAACAACAAGATGAGCTGGCAGGACATGTTGGCGTGGCTACGCAGCAAGCGCTGGCAGTCGATGGGGTTTGGCGGGATCACCTACCTGGCGCTGATGATCCCAGGGGTGAACGTGCTGATGATGCCGGCGGCGGTGGCGGGCGCTACGCTGTTCTGGGTGCGCGAGCGCAGCTGAACTCCCACAAGCCCGTAGGAGCGGCCTTGTGTCGCGAAAGGGCTGCAAAGCAGCCCCAGAAACTTAGCGCCAAAGCAGAAATTGCTGGGGCCGCTTTGCGGCCCTTTCGCGACACAAGGCCGCGCCTACACAAACAATGCCATAGCCAATCAGTGGCTCAGCTGGCTGGAAAACTGCCCCACCGCATCCACCACCTTCTTTGCCCCTTCCTGGATCTCGACGATCACCCCGCCGGTGTCGGCGGCCAACGCCAGCCCTTGCTCGGCCTGGCGCTTGCTGGTGTCGATGATGTCCACCGCCGCCTGGGCGAGCTGCTCGTTCTGCTGCACCACCTTGGCGATCTCCTCGGTGGCGCTGCTGGTGCGCGAGGCCAGCTGGCGCACTTCGTCGGCGACCACGGCGAAGCCACGGCCCTGCTCGCCGGCACGGGCGGCCTCGATGGCGGCGTTGAGGGCCAGCAGGTTGGTCTGCCCGGCGATATCGCTAATGGTCTTGATGATCGCGCCGATCACCTTGGACTGCTTGTCCAGCGCCTGGATGCCATCGGCGGCGTCCTGCATCGAGCCTTCCAGGCCACGCATCACTTCGACGGTCTGGGTCACCACGTCGGTGGCCTTGCGCGCGCTGCTGTCGGTTTCCAGCGAGGTGTTGTAGGCGATGTCGGCGGCCTGGGCCACGGCCAGTTCCTGGTTGACCTGGTCGGTGATGACGGTGGCGAACTTGACCACTTTGTACAGCACGTCGTGGGCGTCGATGATCGGGTTGTACGAGGCCTCCAGCCACACGGTGCGGCCGTAGGCATCGACGCGCTTGAAGCGGTCGGCGACGTATTCGCCACGGCGCAGTTTGTCCCAGAACGCCTTGTATTCGACCGAGTTGGCTTCTTCCGGCGCGCAGAACATACGGTGATGCTTGCCGCGCACCTGTTCGAGGCTGTAGCCCATGCCCTGCAGGAAGCGATCATTGGCGGTCAGCACCTGGCCATCGAGGTTGAACTCGATCACGGCGGTGGAGCGCATCAGCGCCTTGATCAGGCTTTCGTGCTCGCGGGAGGTCTCGATGGTGCGGGTCAGGTCGCTGGAGTGCAGGGAGAAATGCTTGATCCGGCCCTCGCTGTTCTTCACCGGTTGCAGGATCGAGCGCAGCCAGGCCTCTTCGCCATTGCCGCGCAGCAGGCGGAAGGCGCCGTTGAGGTGTTCGCCACGGGTGATGGCGGTTTTCATGCGCTGATAGAAGTCGAGCTTCTTCACATGGGCCGGGACGATCTCTTCGATGTTGCGGCCGATCAACTGCTCGGCGCGGTAGTGCATCTCGGTCTCGAAATTGCCGTTGACCGACTCGATGCGCCCCTGGGGGTCGAGCTGGAGCACCAGCATCTCGCTGTCGAGGCTGTTCTTGACCTGCTCGATGGACATCAATTCTTCGCGCAGTTGCTGGATTTCTTGCTTCAGTTTGCTGTTGAACATCACCGCTCTCCCGGAGCGCACACCCATAGTCGAATGCATCTGCATCGGCCGCGTACCGGGGGTTCTTGAGCGGCCAGGACGGAAAAATTCAGGCTGTTCAAACGCCACGAATCAGGCGTCATAAGTTCGTCACAAAGGCGTCACATGGGCGCAATCCAGGCGGCAGAAAATTTTTGTCATGAATACAGCCCCCCTGCGTATCACCCTGGTCAGCGAAACCTTCCCTCCCGAGATCAACGGCGTGGCCAATACCCTTGGCCGGCTGAGCGAAGGGCTGCGCCTGCGCGGCCACCACGTCGAGGTGATCCGACCGCGCCAGGCGAGCGACAGCGTGCCCGCCAGCGCGGACGACCTGCTGCTGTGCCGGGGCTGGCCATTGCCGGGCTACCCCGGGTTGCAGTGGGGCGAGGTGTCGATGCACAAGCTGTTGCGCCGCTGGCGCCGGCAACGGCCCGATGTGCTGTACATCGCCACCGAAGGCCCGCTGGGGCTGAGTGCACTGCGTGCCGCCCGGCGCCTGGGCATCGCCGTGGTCAGTGGTTTTCACACCAATTTCCCGCAGTACTCCGGGCAGTATGGCCTAGGCCTGCTGGCCCGGCTGCTGACCCACTACCTGCGCTGGTTCCACCGGCGCACGGCGATCACCCTGGTGCCCAGCGCCAGCCAGCGCCTGGAGCTGGAACGCCGCGGGTTCGAGCGCCTGGGCCTGATGGCCAGGGGTGTGGATGCCTGCCTGTTCAACCCGGCGCGGCGCAGCCAGGCCCTGCGCGAACAGTGGGGGCTGGCGCCGGAGGATATCGCCGTGCTGCATGTGGGGCGCCTGGCCGCGGAGAAGAACCTGGCCCTGCTGCGCCCGTGCATGGAGGCCTTGCAGAACAGTTATCCACAACAGCGCCTGCGCCTGATCGTGGTCGGTGATGGCCCGCAACGCGCCAGCCTCGCACAGCAACTGCCGGATGCGGTGTTCTGTGGCGCGCAACGCGGGGAGGTGCTGGCCGAGCACTATGCCAGCGGCGATCTGTTCCTGTTCCCAAGCCTGACCGAGACCTTCGGCAACGTGGTGCTCGAAGCGATGGCCTCGGGGCTGGCGGTGGTCGCCTACGACGAGGCCGCCGCTGCCCAGCACATCCGCCATGGCCACAGCGGCGCACTGGCCATGCCCGGCGACCAGGCGGGGTTCATCGATGCCGCTTGCTGGTTGCTGGAGGAAGGCGAAACCCTGCGCAGGGTGCGCCTGAATGCCCGCCAGCACGCCAGCCGCCAGGGATGGCCGGCCATCGTCGAACAGTTCGAGGGTTATCTGCGCGATGCCAGCCAAGGGCCTGCGCACATCGGCGAGCAGGCCCACGGCGGCGCTATCGGGATCAAGCCAGGGTCGTCAGTGCCTCGCGGCTGAACGGCAGCACATCGGCTTCGCGCCCGTCACGTACCTTCTGCGCCCACTGCGCGTCCACCAGCAAGGCGCGGCCCACGGCCACCAGGTCGAATTCCTCGGCCTGCAACCGGCGCAGCAAGCCTTCCAGGCTGGCCGGCTTGGCCACCTTGTCGGTGGCGACCATGAACTGCAGGAACTCGCCATCCAGGCCTACGCTGCCCACGGTAATGGTCGGCTTGCCGGTGAGCTGGCGGGTCCAGCCGGCCAGGTTGAGGTCGCTGCCGTCGAACTCCGGCTCCCAGAAACGCCGGGTGGAGCAGTGAAAGATATCCACACCCGCTTCGGCCAGCGGCGCGAGGAACGCCCCCAGGGCCTCGGGGGTTTGCACCAGGCGCGCGTTGTAGTCCTGCTGCTTCCATTGGGAGAAACGGAAGATGATCGGGAAATCCGGGCCGACCGCTGCGCGCACGGCCTGGATCAGTTCGATGGCAAAGCGCGAGCGGGCGGCCAGGTCGCCGCCGTATTGGTCATCGCGACGGTTGCTGGCCTCCCAGAAGAACTGATCGATCAGGTAGCCGTGGGCACCATGGATCTCCACGCCGTCCATGCCAATGGCCTGGGCATCGCGGGCGGCCTGGGCGAACGCGGCGATCACCTCGCGGATATCGTCGTGGCTCATGCCATGGACCAGCACCTGGCCATCCTTTTCCTTGCCGCTGGGGCCGTAGCCCGGGACTTCGCCATCCGGTTCGGTACCCACGCGGCGCACGCTGCCCACATGCCACAGCTGCGGCACGATGCGCCCGCCTTCGGCGTGCACCGCCTCGACCACGCGCCGCCATCCGGCCAGGGCATCTTCGCCGTGAAAGCGCGGCACGTTGGGGTAGCCGTTGGCGGCCTTGTGGCCGACCGTGGTGCCTTCGGTGATGATCAGGCCAACACCGGCGGCGGCGCGGCGGCGGTAGTAGTCGACCACGCCATCATGGGGTACGCCACCGGGGCAGAAGGTGCGGGTCATCGGTGCCATGACCACACGGGTCGGCAGGTCGAGGGTGCCAAGGGTGAAGGGCTGGAACAGAGGGTTGCTGGCCATGTGGCGCTCCCGACAGGTGAGGAAATGCGCCTGAGCTTAGGGGGAGCGTGGGGGTGGGCACAGCATTATTGATTGGAGTGATCGAGGGGTATCCCCCAGATCATTCGCCGACTACACCGGCCCCGTAGGAGCCGGCTTGCCGGCGAACCTGTCGCTACAAGCAAACTGGATATCAGGCCAGGGCCTTCTCGATCGCCTGCACTACGGTTGGGTCGTCCGGCGCGGTACGCGGCGCAAAGCGCGCCAGCACACGGCCATCCTTGCCTACCAGGAATTTCTCGAAGTTCCAGGTGATGTCCCCTGGGAACTCGGCGCCCTCGCCTGCCAGCAGACGGTACAGCGAATGGCGCTGCGGGCCGTTGACCTCGAGCTTGGCCCCCAGCGGGAAGCTCACGCCGTAGTTGAGGCGGCAGAACTCCTGGATCTCCTTTTCGCTGCCGGGCTCTTGGCCGGCAAACTGGTTGCACGGCAACCCCAGCACATTGAAGCCCTTGCCCTTGAACTGCTGGTGCAGTGCTTCCAGCGAAGCGTACTGCGGCGTCAGGCCGCATTTGGAGGCGACATTGACCACCAGCACCACCTGGCCCTTGAACGGGGCAAGGGGCAGTTCCTCGCCGTTCAGCGCCGTCAACGTCAGGTCGTGAAATGCACTCATGTTGATTCCCCTCTCAGGTTCCCGGTTGCCGCTGGGGCGAATCCCGCCCACTAAAAAGGCGCGCGGCCAAACCGTCCACTCCCGAAGGATGTCCGGCTTGCCCGAGCGCCTGGCGACTGTCTGAGCTTAGCGCAGAAAATCAGTGGTGATGGCCACCTTCACCGTGGATGTGACGGTGAGCGATTTCTTCTTCGCTGGCGTCACGTACGTCAACAACCTTGACCTTGAAGTTCAGGCGCTGGCCGGCCAGCGGGTGGTTGCCGTCAACGGTGACGTCGTCGCCGTCGATGTCGCGGATGGTGACGATCTGCATCTGGCCATCGGGTGCCGAAGCGTGGAACTGCATGCCGACTTCCAGCTGGTCGACGCCTTCGAACAGACTGCGGTTCAGGGTGCTGACCAGTTCGGCCGAGTATTCGCCGTAGGCGTCTTCAGGCTCGATGGCAACTTCCAGCTCGTCACCTGCCTGCTTGCCTTCCAGGGCTTTTTCCAGGCCCGGGATGATGTTGCCGGCACCGTGCAGGTAAACCAGCGGCGCACCGCCGGCGGAGCTGTCGATGGTCTCACCGGCATCATTGGTCAGGGTATAGTCGATGGAGACAGCCTTGTTGGCGGCGATCAGCATGGGGCAGGACCTTTTGCAAAAGAATGTAGAGCGGGGAAGTGTAACCAAGGCACCGACCGATTGCGAACCGACCTTGGACGAAGGGCTGCCCGTCAGTCTGATCACCGGTTTCCACCAGGACGAGGAAGGCCACTGGGTGGTCGAGCTGTCCTGCGGCCACACCCAGCACCTGCGCCATCAACCTCCCTGGCAGGCGCGCCCCTGGGTACTCGATGCCAGCGAGCGCCAGCGCCGGATCGGCCAGGCATTTGCCTGCGGCTGGTGCGCCCAGGGGGCGGTTAGCGATACCCTTGGCCGTTGAACTCCTTGCACCGCTTATTTCGAGAAGCACGCATGCAGACATTTTTCATTGCGCCCACCGATTTCGGTGTCGGCCTGACCTCCATCAGCCTGGGCCTGGTGCGCACCTTGGAGCGCGCCGGGCTGAAGGTCGGCTTCTTCAAGCCGATCGCCCAACCGCACCCCGGCGACACCGGCCCGGAGCGCTCCAGCGAACTGGTCGCCCGCACCCATGGCATCAAGCCGCCCACACCGCTGAGCCTTGGCCATGTCGAGCGCATGCTGGGTGACGGCCAGCTGGACGAACTGCTCGAAGAAATCATCCGCCTCTACCAGCAAGCCTGCGTCGGCAAGGATGTGGTGGTGGTCGAAGGCATGGTGCCCACCCGCCATGCCAGCTACGCAGCAAGGGTCAACCTGCACCTGGCCAAGAGCCTGGATGCCGAGGTGATCCTGGTATCGGCGCCGGAGAACGAGGTGTTGAGCGAGCTGTCCGGGCGCGTCGAACTGCAGGCCCAGCTGTATGGTGGCCCGCGCGACCCGAAGGTGCTGGGGGTGATCCTCAACAAGGTGCGCACCGACGAGAGCATGGCCGATTTCGCCACCCGCCTGCGCGAACACTCGCCGCTGCTGCGCGGCGACGACTTCCGCCTGCTCGGCTGCATCCCCTACCAACCCGACCTCAACGCACCGCGTACCCGCGACGTGGCCGAACTGCTCGGCGCCCAGGTGCTCAATGCCGGTGACTACGAGCAGCGGCGCATGAACAAGATCATCATCTGCGCCCGCACCGTGGCCAATACCGTGCCGTTGCTCACCTCGGGCACGCTGGTGGTAACCCCTGGAGATCGCGACGACATCATCCTCGCCGTGAGCCTGGCGGCGATCAACGGCGTGCCCTTGGCCGGCTTGCTGCTGACCAGCGACAGCAAGCCCGACCCGCGCATCCTGGGTTTGTGCCACGGCGCCCTGCAGGCTGGCCTGCCTATCCTGTCGGTGAGCACCGGCTCCTACGACACTGCCAACCAGCTCAACTCGCTGAACCGCGAGATCCCGGTGGACGATCGCGAGCGCGCCGAGTTCATCACCGACTTCGTCGCCAGCCACCTCGACGCCGCCTGGCTGCACCAGCGCTGTGGCACGCCACGCGAGCTGCGCCTGTCACCGGCGGTGTTCCGCTACCAACTGATCCAGCGGGCCCAGCAAGCCAACAAGCGCATCGTCCTGCCCGAAGGCGCAGAACCCCTGCTGGTGCAGGCCGCCGCCCTGTGCCAGGCGCGCGGCATCGCCCGTTGCGTACTGTTGGCCAAGCCTGAAGAGGTGCAGGCGGTGGCCCGCGCCCAGGGCATCAGCCTGCCGCCGGACCTGGAAGTGCTCGACCCCGAACTGATCCGTGGCCGCTATGTCGAGCCAATGGTCGACCTGCGCAAGAGCAAGAACCTCAACGCGCCGATGGCCGAACAACAGCTGGAAGACCCGGTGGTGATCGGCACCATGATGCTGGCCCTGGGCGAAGTCGATGGCCTGGTTTCGGGGCTGGTGCATTCGACCGCCAACACCATCCGCCCAGCCCTGCAACTGATCAAGACCGCGCCGGGCTCGAGCCTGGTGTCCTCGGTGTTCTTCATGCTGTTCCCCGACCAGGTGCTGGTCTACGGCGACTGCGTGATGAACCCGCACCCCAGCGCCGCGGAGCTGGCCGAGATTGCCCGGCAGAGCGCCGAGTCGGCCGAGTCGTTTGGCATTGCGCCGCGGGTGGCGATGCTCAGTTACTCGAGCGATTCGGCGGCCAGTGACGAGGAGGTGGAGAAGGTTCGTGAAGCCACGCGCCTGGCGCAGCAGGCCGAGCACGACCTGCTGATCGACGGCCCCTTGCAGTACGACGCCGCAGCCAACCCGGACATCGCCCGCCAGTTGGCACCGGCAAGCCCGGTGGCCGGGCGCGCCACGGTGTTCGTGTTCCCCGACCTGAACACCGGCAACACCACCCACAAGGCGGTGCAGCGCAGCGCCGACTGCGTCAGCCTCGGGCCGATGCTGCAAGGCTTGCGCAAACCGGTGAACGACCTGCCACGCGGGGCGCAGGTGGACGATATCGTGCATACCATCGCGTTGACGGCGATCCAGGCCAGCACCGTACGTTGAAATGAAAAAGGGCCGCTGCGCGGCCCCTTTTGGCTTCAAGCCTTACGGATACTGCTGAACGGTACCCTGCTGGTCATACTGCTGCCCAGGAATCGGCTTCAGGTTGACCTCCACCCGACGGTTCTGCGCACGGCCATTGGCATCGGCGTTGCTGGCGATCGGCTGGTCTGGGCCCAGGCCGCGCACACTGACCCGCGACGGGTCGACACCCTGCGAGGTCAGGTAGGTGCTGACCGCCTGGGCACGGCGCTGCGACAGGTCCATGTTGTGCTGGCGGCTGCCGGTGCTGTCGGTGAAACCAACCACCTCGATGGTGTTCTGGTTGAACTGCTTGAACGAGCCGGCGAGGTTGTTCAGCGGCGCGTAGAAACTTGGGGAGATGTTCGCCGAATCGGTGGCGAAGGTGATGTTGCCCGGCATGATCAGCTTGATCTGGTCGCCCTGGCGCTGCACTTCGACGCCGGTGTTGGCCATCTTGGCACGCAGTTCGGCTTCCTGCTTGTCGGCGTAGTAGCCGTAACCCGCGGCGGCGGCACCCACCGCGGCGGCGCCGATCAGCGCACCCTTGCCACGGTTGTTGTGGTCGATGGCGGCACCGGCGATGGCGCCGGCCAGCGCGCCCAGGCCACCGTATTTGGCGGTCTTGCTCATCCCTGTGGAGCCCTGCGCCTGGCCCTGGCCGTCATAGGGGTTGGGGCTGGCACAACCGGACATCAGGGCGGCGGCGGTAGCGACGATAATCAAACGACGCATGGTGAACATGGACAAGCTCCTACTGAAATTCAAAAGTGCACGGGATCGTATGCGGACCTGTGCCGGCCTTGGATTGCAGCGAGGCGAAAAAATTCCATGAAACCTCAGGCGCGCACGAACGGGTTCTCGCGCATCTCGTCGCCGAGGCGGGTGTCCGGGCCATGGCCGGTCACCACGATGGCCTCTTCATCCAGGCGGTACAGCCGCTCCTTGATGGAACGAACGATAGCCCGCTGGTCGCCCCCCCACAAATCGGTGCGGCCGACACCGCGGCGGAACAGGGTGTCGCCGGCGATCAGCAGCTTGTGCTCGGCGAACCAGAAACTCATCGAACCTGGGGTATGCCCCGGTGTGTGCAGCGCCACGCCGCAACCGCAGGCCAGCTCCTCGTCATCGCTCAGCCAACGGTCCGGCGACGGCACCGGCGTGTAGGGCACGCAGAACATCTGGCACTGCATTTCCAGGTTGTCCCACAACGGCTGGTCGGCCTTGTGCAGGTGCAGGGTGGCACCGGTCAGTTCCTTGAGCTTGCCCGAGGCGAGGAAATGGTCGAAATGGGCGTGGGTGTGGATGATGCTCACCAAGGTCAGGCCATGGTGTTGCAGGCGGGCGAGAATCTTCTGCTCGTCGCCGCCCGGGTCGACGACGATGGCCTTCTTGCTGACCGGGTCACCGATCAGGGTGCAGTTGCACTGCAACGGGCCGACGGGGAAGGTTTCGCGAATTAGAGTGGTGGTCAGTGAATTCATGCTGGCCTGACAGGGATTATCGAGAAAGACACAACAAAGTTACGCGAGAGAAGCACTGAAGGCTAATACATGGCTCAATTCGCCAACCGAGCATCTGGCTCAGATTAAGCGCCTTTATCCCCTGCCATGTGGGCAATACCGCAACCGCGTAAATAAAACGCCCCAGTTTCAACAGATCTCCAAGCCAACAGGGCGCATGTTGTTCCAGGCTTGGAGGTCTTTGGGATCGGGTGCCCGCAAGTCACACTGACTCAGCAGGTTTTCAAGATCATATCGAGGTCTGGTCCGATGCTTTGGCGGACGCCTCTTGCTGCGAGGGGGCAGACATTCTCTTCCAGTGTTTTTCACAGATGCGACTCCTGAGATGCATTGAAGCCGCATTAGTAGGCACTTCAGACACTGAATAAAAGACCCTGGACGCCCAGCTCTGCATCCAAGGAATGAGCCTACACGAGAAAAGGAATCACCTGCCCCTGAGACGGAATTGCTTCGCTTGAATACTGGCCATTCAAGGGAGATACAAGCGGAACAACCCACCCCCCAACGTCCCGCCATTGGCAATCTCGATCCGCCCGCGCACACCATTGCGCTCATGCAGCGCGGCGATGCGCGCGGCAAAGTACAGGCCCAGCCCGGTGCTGCCGCTTTGCGGGTCGATGCCCTGCACATAATCCAGTTGGCGCTCGAGCATGCGCTGTGGATAACCGGCGCCGTCGTCGTTGACGCTGATCACCAACTGCTCGCCCTCTTCCTCGATGCCGATCAGCAGCGCATGGCCGGCATAGCGGGTGGCGTTGGTGATGACGTTGGCAATCACCGATGCGACCAGTTCCCGGTCGAAGAAACCCAGCGGGTTCTCCGTGTCGATGCGCCAGGTGGCCAGGATGTCACGGTGCTTGAGCACCTCTTCCTGGGCCGCCAGCTGGGCTTCGATGAAATCTTCCAGCTCGTGGTAGTCGGGGCAGATGGGTAACTGGTTCACGCCCAGCTTGTACAAGCCCAGCAGCTGCACGAGCATGCCGTTGAGGTGGCGAAACTCGTGCTCCATCACGCCCTGCTCGGCGCCGCCACGCAGTTCCTCGGGCAAACGTCCCAACCATTGGTCGTGGGCCTGGATCAGCGCCGACAGCGAGTTCTTCAGGTCGTGCACGGTGGAGGCGATCACCGTCGAAAAGTCCAATCCCTGGTTGTCGTGGTTCATGCGCCGAATACCCGGATATGCAGTTTGCGGTAGCGATCGTAACGGCTGTCGCTGGCGGGGATGCCGGCCACGCTGGTCAGGCAGCTGCGGCACTCCTGCATCAAGGCCGGCGGCGGCGTTTCGCCCCCGATGCGCAGCAGCGCCTGGGCGGTGTTGAGGGCGATACTGATGTTCTTCGGCTGCAACGACAGGGCCTTGCGGAACATCCCCAGCGCTTCGCTCAGCTGGCCGGCCTGGTAGCTGCGCACGCCCTGGCGGTTGAGGTCGACCGCTTCGGTGACGGCACCGAGCACGGTGGGGTCGTCGGTGAGCTTGGCCACGCTCTGCATCACTTTCGGGTCGTCACCGTAGGTTTCCACGCAGCCCTTGAGAATCGAGGTGCCGGCGGCATCCTGGCCCAACTGCTGCAACTGCTTGGCCACGGTCAGCGCAGCCTCCACGGAGAAGAACTGCTCCATCTTCTCCAGCCGTTGCATGGCCTGCTCGGTGAGCTTGGCGGCGGTGTCCGGGTCGCCGGCCTGCTGCAGGCTGGCGGCCTTCATCAGGCGCGCCCGCACTTGCAGGCCCTGGTCCTCGACGTTCTCCTTGGCCACTTCACTGAGCACGGTGTTGATCTCGACCCGGGTACGGGCGTCGAGGCCGTTGCCGACGTTCTTGTTCATCAACGCCTGCACCAGGCCAAGGTTGCTCTCGGCATCCTTGTAGCGCGAACTCTGCCCTTGGTTGACGGCATGGCGGAAGGCCTTCGAGGCGCTGTCGAAGTCGGCGTTGTCCAGCGCCAGCTTGCCCAAAGCCGCCTGGCGGCGCACGGCAAGGGGCGACAGGCGCACCGCCTCTTCGAGCATGTGCTGGGCGCGACGGGTCTCGCCCTGGGCCACCAGCACTTCGGCCATGCCATCGTACAGGCCGGGCATGATCGGGAACGCCTTGAGCGCCTGTTCGTAAACCCCCTGGGCCTGGGCATGCTGGCCGCGCTTGTGCAGCAGGCTGCCGAGGGCCGAGTAGACCCATGGCTGAGGGCGGCTGGCGAGGATGCCCTTGAGGAATTTCTCCAGCTCCTCAAAGCGATTGAGGTCGCGCAAGGCATCGGCGCGGTAGCGCAGGCACAACGGCGCGAAACGCGGGTCCTGTTTGCACAGCTCGGCGCAAGCGGCGAGCACCTCGGCCGGGCGACCGCGATCCAGGGCCTGGAGGATCGGCTTGAGCAAGGTCTTGCGCTGGAACAGCTTTTCCAGGCGCTGGGCCAAGCCTACCCGGTTGAACGGCTTGGTGAGGTAGGCGTCGGGCTCGTGCTCGAGGGCGCTGAGGACAATGGCCTGGCTGCTTTCGGCCGTGACCATGATGAACACGCACTCATGGCTGATCAGCTTGTCGAGAATCAGGTCCTCGAGCACCTGCTGGCCGTTCTTCTTGCCATCGCCCAGGTGGAAGTCCTGGAGAATGAAGTCGTAGCGCTTCTGCGCGCACATGCGCAGCGCCTGCTCGCCACTGTCGGCGGTGTCGACGTCGCGCACACCCAGCTCGCGGAGCATCGAGCGTGTCGAGGTACGAAAGTCGGTGAAGTCGTCGACGATCAGAAAGCTTTTTTGCCCGTACTGCAGCATCAACACGACCTGTATTGGAGAAAAGTAGGGAGATGGCGCGCGGCGATGCCCACCGCCGGAATGTGTATCGGCAGTGGCACGGGAAAGATGAGCCCGGCATGAAGCGGCACTGCGGGTGGCCAGTGGCCGCATGGTAGCGGCCAGCCGGCCTTCAGGCCAGCAAACCGAGGGTCTTGGCCCGGGCAACGGCTTGTGTGCGCCGCTCCACCCCTAGCTTGCTGTTGATATGGCTGGCGTGGGTCTTGACCGTATGCAGGGAGATGAACAGGCGTTCGCTGATCTGCTGGTTCGAACAGCCCTGGGCGATGAGCTCCAGTACGGCCAGCTCACGACCGCTCAGCGCTTCAGCAGCGGCCATGGTACTTGTAAGCGCCTCGGGCAGGCGCGCCAGCAACGCTGCCTGGATCTGGCAGGTTACCCGCGCCTCGAGCTGCTCACGCAACCAGTGGGGATGCTCCTCCACCAGCCGCTGGAATGCTTGCAGCGCGCCCCCCTGTGCCGCATCGATGGCTTGCGCCAGCACTTTGCAGGCACAGGCTTCTTGGCCCTGCTCCAGCAACAACCCGACCAACTGGCATAACGCGCTCACCGCCAGTGTCATGCCGCCATTGGCCTGGCCACGCTCGGCCAGTGCCCGCAAGCGCGATTCGGCCTCGCGTGGGCGCTGCAACACGCGCTCCAGCAGGGCCTGCTGCAACTCGATATGCAGCGGCAGCAGCGGGTGGAATTCCGGTGCGGCGGCAGGCTGCTCGCCAACGTAAGTCTGGCCCAGGCGCAGCAGCCAGGACTCGGCCAGGTCGGTTCGGCCCTGGGCCAGCCACAGTTCGCATTTCACCAGGGTGATCATGGCGAGGTAGAAGATCGGCGGCACATCCCAGATGTGCATCAGGCGCTCCGCTTCGGCCAGCTCGGCGAACGCATCGGCGAACCGGCCTTCACGCCCATCGAGGGTGGCGATCACGCAATGGCCGATCAGCACACTGATATCGCGGCAGGCGCGCGCTTCGCTGAGCCCCGCGCGCAGGCGCGTGCGGGCCTGGGCCGGTTGCAGGTGCGCGGCCAGCAGGTAGCCTTCGTACAAGGTGAGCCGGGCGCGTACGGCATACAGGCGCTGCCCCGACAAGCCTTGCAGGCGCTGCAAGCCCTGGCGGACTTCATCGAGCGCCCGCCGCACCTCGCCACGGGCGTGCAGCACACGGGCCCGGTCGTAGTGGGCCAGGGCCTCGAACAACGGGTTGCCAACGCGCTGGGCCAGTTCGAGCGCCTCACGGTTCCAGCCACGTGCCCGCCAGAAATCGCCATCGGCAATGGCCAGGTTGGACAGCGTGGAAAGGCATACCAGCCGTTGCCCATAGCGCTTGTTGGGCAGGCTTTGCAGGGCTTCGCTGCAATAGCTCAGGGTTCGCTCGCGATCACCGCGCCCTCGGGCGATCACACCGCTCAAGGCCAACCACTGGGCGAGCATGGATTTTTGCGCGGTGGCCGAGGGGGCCGGCAGAAAACGGCTCAAGTAACCCGCGAGTTCCTCGGCTGCATCCAGCTGGCAGGCCAGGCCCAGGGCCCAGCTGTACAAGACGATCAGCCGCGGCGTGCTGATCAGCAAGCTGTCGGGCAGGTCCATTTTCCAACGCAGCAACATGCCGACATTCTGCTCGGCCAGCAGTTGCTCCTCCGACAGGCTCTGCACCAGGTCGGCGGCGACGTCGAGATGCCCCGCGCGCAAGGCTTGCTCCACGGCCTCGTCAAGCAACGCCTGCCCCTCGAACCAGCGGCAGGCGCGCAAGTGCCGTGTTGCCAAGGGGTCGCCGGCCTGCCGGCTGCGCAGCAGGTCGGAAAACAGGTGGTGATAACGGAACCAGCGGCCGTGCTCGTCGAGCGGCACCAGGAATACCTGGTGGGCCTGGAGGTAGTGCAACACCTCAGCGCTGTCCTGACGGTCACGCACGGCATCGCACAGTTCGGCGCAGAAGCGTTCCTGGCATGCGGTGTCGTAGAGAAACGCCTGAACCGGCGCGGGGAGGATGTCGATGACCTCTTCGAGCAAGTAGTCGCGGATCAACCCTTCGCCGCCATGCAGCGCCTGGGGCAAGGCGTTGTCATCCCCCGACTCGCTGGCCGCCAACTGCCAGAAACGAAGCCCCGCGACCCAACCATCGCTACGCTGGATGAGGTTGTCGAGCGCCTGGCCACGCAGGCCGGTGGGCTGGCGGCCGATCACGGCGAGGGATTCGTCGGGGGTCAGGCGCAGGTCCTGCTCATTGAGCTCGACCAGCTGACGTGACAGGCGCAGGCGTGCCAGGTGCCAGTCCGGCCGCTGGCGGCTGGTCACCAGCAGCACCAGCCCGGCGGGCAGGTGGTTGAGGAAAAATTGCAGGCAACGGTCGAGCACCGCGCCCTGGGCCAGATGGTAGTCATCCAGCACCAGCAGCAAGGGCGTGTCGGGTTGCAGGTAGAGTGTGAGCTCGTCGAGCAGGCCGTCGAGCCACTCTTCGAAGGCGAAGGGCTGGTGGCGCTGGCGCATCTTCAGCAACCCTAGCGCCTGCCCACCCAGCGCCGGGCAGAATTGTTGCAACCCTTCGAGCAACCGCTCGAGAAAACGCCCCGGGTCGGCGTCACGTTGGCTCAGGCCAAGCCAGAGGCTGCGCCAGTGGCTGGGCAGCGCTTGGCAGAACTCGATGGCGAGCGAGCTTTTACCGAAGCCCGCCGGTGCGTTCACCAGCAGCAGGCGCCCACCCAGCCCGGCTTGCAGGCGCTGGCACAGGCGCGCCCTGGGCACGTGCGCGGGTGGCAGGGGCGGTCTGAAGAAACGCCCGTCCAGCAGGCCCAGGGCCTGACTGGCGACTCCATGCGTACGGGACAGGTCTGTCATGGCCGGCTCGTTCTGATTGGAAGACTACGGCGGTACGAACTTTTGCGAGACTAGCGACAAATGCTACGCATTTGAAGGTGATGGCTGCGATTTGGCCAAAAAAGACTACGACAAAAAGAAACAACGGTGACACACATCAGGGAGTTCGATAACCCGTCATAACCAGGGCGTGCCCGGCCATAACAGAAACGCCCCGGCAAGCCGGGGCGTTCTGGGAGATTACACGGAGTTTGACGCGGTCAGCTTAACGAACCCCGGCCTGGCGCAAAGCGGCTGGCTGGAAGTCGGCCTTGCTGGCACTGAAGCCGAAGTTGTAGGCGCTCTTCTCTTCGTTCTTCATGCCCAGGGCCAGGTAACGGCCCGATTGCAGGTCGTAGATGGCTTCGAGGGTGTACCACGGTACCTGCACGTTGTAGTACGGCTGGGCATGGGCTTCCGACACGCGCCACAGCTGGTTGCGACCGTCGTACTGGTCGATCACGGCTGCCTGCCAGGTGTCCTCGTCGATGTAGAAGTCACGCTTGGCGTAGATGTGACGCTGGCCAGGCTTGAGCGTGGCGACCACGTGCCAGACACGACGCAGCTCGTAACGCGCAAGGTCCTGGTTGATGTGCCCGGCCTTGATGATGTCGGCGTACTTCAGCTTCGGGTCGTCGAGCTTGTAGGCGTTGGAGGCGATATACATCTCCTTCTTGCCTTCGAGCTTCCAGTCGTAGCGATCCGGGGCGCCGTTGTACATGTCCAGGTTGTCGGAAGTCCGCAGGCCGTCGGCCGCGGTACCCGGGCCGTCGTACGACACCTGCGGGGCCTGGCGCACGCGACGCTGACCGGCGTTGTAGATCCACGCCTTGCGCGGCTCCTTGACCTGGTCAAGGGTCTCGTGAACCAGCAGCACGGTACCGGCCAGGCGCGCGGGCGCGGTCACTTCCTGCTTGAAGTAGAACAGGATGTTGCCCGGGTTGGCTGGGTCGTAGTCCTTCATCTTGTCGCGGAAGACGAACTGGTCCTGGAAGTACACCAGGCTGTAGGAGCCGTTCTGCTGCGGGGTGGCCTGGGTGACCAGGCGGGTCACGCTGCCGCCACGGTAGCGGGTGATGTGGTTCCAGATCACCTCAAGACCATCCTTGGGGATCGGGAACGGCACGGCGGTGCGGAAGTTCTCCAGACCGTTGCCGCCCGCGACCAGAGTCGTCTTGGTGGCGTTTTCCTTGATCGCCGCGAAGACGTCATCCGGTACGGTGGCACCGCGGTGGGTCTTGTACACCGGGATCTTGTAGGTATCCGGATAGCGCTTGAGCATGGCCAGCTGGCCCGGCGAAAGCTTGTCCTTGTACTGGTCGGCGTTCTGCGCGGTGATGGTCAGCAGCGGTTTCTCGCTGCCGTAGGGGTCGGACAGGAAGCCCTTGGCGTCGGCGCTGCCGGCACTCTTCGAGAGCGGCTCCCACGGGCCGATCGAACCATCGGCGTTACCGGCCTTTTCGGCGCCCATCGGGGTGAGCGACGCGCCCAGCTTGGCCGCCTCATCGGCGGAAACCGCAGCCATGACGCTGGTCGCCAGCAGGGACATGCCCAGAACACCGACTTGCAGCAGACGTGTGGTCATTTTCATTCTGTTGTCGTCCTGGATCAGTGTCTTAGAAGTTCACGCCGAAGCTGAGCGCGACGAAGTCACGGTCATCCACGGTGGTGTACTTGCCGTCGAAGAAGTTGGTGTACGACAGGCTGGCCGTGTAGGTGTTCTGGTACTCGGCGTCCAGGCCCAGGCTGATCGCCTTGCGGCCTTCCTCGAAGTTGGCACCCGGGCCCGGCGAGTAGCCGGAGACATCGTGCGACCAGGCCACGTTGGGCTTGAGGTTGACCCCGGCGAACACGTCGTTGTAGTCCCAGATCACGCGGGCGCGGTAGCCCCAGGAGGTGCTGGTGGTGTAGCCGTCGTTTTCGCACTTGCGGTTCAGGTTGGCCGTGGAGGTACCTGGGCCGGCACCGGCGATGGTGCTGGCGTTGAGCGCCTGGCAGGTGTTGGCGCCACCGGTGGCCGGCAGCGGGCCAGGGCCGTAGACCGGGTCGCGGCCGTAGCGCATGTCGTGGGCGCTTTCCAGGCCGCCGACGTGGGTGATACCCACCTCACCGACCACGGTCATGCGGCTGGCGCCCATCACCTGGTCGAAGAAGTGCGTCAGGGTGGTCTGGAACTGGGTGATTTCCTTGCGGTTGTAACCGTGCAGGTCCTGGCCTGGAACGCCGTTGAGCAGCGAGGCATTGGCCAAGGCGCCGCCGATCGGGCGTACGCCAGCGAACAGGATGTCGGTGGTGTTCAGCTGCACCGGTGCGTTGGGGCGGTAGCTCAGCTCACCGCTCCAGGCCGTGCCGGTGGGCAACGTGGTGGAGAAGCTCAGGCCGTAGAGACGGATATCCTCGGGGTACTCGACGAAGTACTGCGAGTTGCCCGCGACGATCAACGGTGCCAGCGACCTCAGCTGGGCGGGCAGCGCGGCCAGGCTGCGGTATACCGATGGCGCGGCGCCGGTGGCACTGAAGATCGGTGCACGGCTGTGGTAGTTCATGAAGTAGGCACCGAACTCGGTGTCCAGCGGTTCGAACATGTAGCGCATGGCCACGCCGAACTGGCCGCTGTCGCGGGCATCGCGATCGGCACCGCGGCGCACCAGCACGCCTTCTTCGTCGATGTTCACGCCACGGGTACTGAGGAACTGGCGGGCTGCGGCCGGCACCGTGCGGCTGCTGTTGAGCACGCGCAGGTTGTCGGTGCAACCGTCGGCGATGATGTCTGGCTGCGAGAAGAACGTGCCGCAGTTGTCGACGACGGTCTGGTCCCATTCGATCTGGTAGAAGGCCTCGGCCGACAGGTTGTCGGTCAGGCTCTGCGAGATGTAGAACATGTTGACCGGGATCAGGCCTTCCTTGACCTCGGCGCCAGGGCGGCGGAACGCGGACACGTCGATCGGGTTGATCGAGTTGATGCCGCCGCCGATGAAGGTGCTCTCGCCCCAGCTGACCACCTGCTTGCCCAGGCGCACGGAGCCCGGCAGGTCAGCGATGGAGTAGTTGTGGTAGACGAAGGCGTCGAGCAGCTCCGCGCCGGAAGACTTGGCGCCTTCCTTGCGGCCCGAGTCGCTGATGTTCTTGAACTCGCGGTTTTCGTCCTTGAGCTCGAAGTCGTACCAGTACTTGCCGCGGACGAACACGCCCGTGTCGCCGTACTTGAGCTCCAGGTCGTGGATACCCTTGAAGATCTTCGAGAAGGTTTCGCCTTTCTTGAAGTTCAGGTGGCCGTCGTCGGAAGTCTGCGACAAGCCCTTGCCGCCGTTGTTGACACCGATGAGGTTCTTGTTCGGGTTGGCGGTCGACCAGCTGGCGCCGACGGAGAGCGACGAGTCGAACTGGCCTTCGATTTCCCCAATGTTGAAGCTGACAGCGAAAGCAGGACTTGCGAGCGTGGAAGCGAGGCTGACGGCCAGGGGCAGTTTCGCCCGGCGCCAGAACGGGTTTGCAGATGTCATCGACGCTACTCCATGTACTTTTTTGTTATGGCAGTGAGTCCTTTCAGGAACGGCGTGAGCGCCTGGTGATCAGTCGGCTCCTGCCTGTGGCGCCAGCGAAAATACGTGGCGCCTCCCCCATTCCTGAAAATCCCCTGACCCGACTATATCCAGCGACTACAGGTGCTTGATCCCTCTAAAGTGTGATTTGCGTTCCCTGCATGCGGCCCGCGTCGTTTGACCGGCCTGTGCGCTGGCAGAGCTCAAGCATGGCGCATATCTGTCGTTTGGCAAGGTCGAAACCGCTCTGGCATGCGGCCCTCGCCCAACAGGACGCGAGCCGTGCCTCAATCACAGCGTGGAAAGAAACGCGCTGTTACTGGCCTGCCACTGACTGATGTCGACGCGGATGCGCTTCTTGTCGAGCTTGCCGACACTGGTCTTGGGAATTTCAGTAACAATGGCGATCTGGCTGGGGATCGCCCACTTGTTGATATGGCCCTGCTCGACGAAAGGCTTGAGGTGCTCCTTCAACGCGCGCGCATCGATGCTCTGCCCTTCACGCACCACCAGCAGCGCGAACGGGCGTTCGCCCCACTGTGGGTCGGGCACGCCGACCACCGCCACTTCACGTACCGCCGGATGCCGGCTGACCAGGTCTTCGAGGTCGAGCGAGGAGATCCACTCGCCGCCGGTCTTGATCACATCCTTGATGCGATCGCGAATGTCGATGAAGCCCATGCCGTCCAGGGTTGCGACGTCGCCGGTGTGCAGCCAGCCACCCTGCCACAGTTCCTCGCCCTTCTCCGGTTCCTTGAAGTAGCCCATGGTCAGCCACGGCGCACGCAGCACCAGCTCGCCCTGGGCTTCGCCGTCGGCGGGGAGGAAATTGCCGTTGCCATCGACGATCGCCGCCTCGACCAGCGGCACCGGCACGCCGGCCTTGATGCGGTAGGTGACCCGCTCATCCTCGCTGCCGGCCTGCAGCTCGTCGTTCAGGTGCGCGGCACTGATCAGTGGGCAGGTCTCCGACATGCCATACGCCGCGGTGAGCTGGATGCCCCGGGCCAGGGCGGCTTCGTACAGGGCCCGGTTGAGGGCGCTGCCGCCGATGATGATCTTCCAGCCGCCGAAGTCTTCGCCTTGGGACGAAGGGCAGTTGAGCAGCATCTGCAGGATGGTGGGCACGCAGTGGGAGAAGGTGACCTTCTCCTCGCGCCACAGCTTGACCAGCATGTCCGGCTCGTAACGCCCGGGGTAGACCTGCTTCATGCCGAGCATGGTGGCCGCGTAGGGGATGCCCCAGGCATGCACGTGGAACATCGGCGTGATCGGCATGTACACATCGTTGCTACCTAGCAGCCGCACGCTGTCGATACTGCCGGTCACCGAGGCTTCGGCGAGGGTGTGCAGCACCAGTTGCCGGTGGGTGAAATACACCCCTTTGGGGTTGCCGGTGGTGCCGGTGGTATAGAACGTGGTGGCCACCGAGTTCTCGTCGAAGTCGGGGAAGTCGTAGTGCGGGCTGGCGGCGGCCAGCAACTGCTCGTACTCGCCCACCAGGTTCGGCAGGTCGGCGTGCTTGTCCGGCCCGTCGGTGAGCAGAAGGGTCTTGTCCACCGTGGTCAGCTGGCCGGCGATGGCTTGATAGAGGCCGACGAAATCGCTGTTGACCAGCACGAAGCGGTCCTCGGCGTGGTTCATGGTGTAGAGGATCTGCTCCGGCGACAGGCGCACGTTGATGGTGTGCACCACCGCACCGATCATCGGGATGGCGAACATGCATTCGAGGTAACGGTGGCTGTCCCAATCCATCACCGCCACGGTATCGCCGGCCTTCACCCCTGCCGCGGTCAACACGTTGGCCAGGCGCGCGATGCGTTCGCCCAGTTGCGGGTAGGTGAGGCGGATCTGATCGCGGTAGACGATTTCGCGGGTTTTCTCGTAGCGCACGCCCGACATCAGCAGGCGCTTGATCAGCAGGGGGTATTGGTAGGCGCCCTCGGCGGGCTTGATGATGCGCGTCTGCAGCATGGGTATCCCTTTTCTGGAAAGCGGGCCGGACATTTCAGGGACTTACTGTAGATCGGTGACGCACCGGTCAAATCAGCCGAAGGAATGATTTGGCACGGCGCAGGTATGAGCGGCGCTGGCGTCGTTGACGAGCGGCACCTTCGGAACCGACACTGCGCCCAGCAGTTCCAGGCCTCATCGCGGGTCAAGCCCGCCCCCACCCCCTCTGTGGGTGCGGGCTTGACCCGCGATGGGAACACCTTCGCCCAGACCGGAACCCCAAATGCCCAGCCCGCGCCGCGCCGTGTTTCTCGACCACCAGTCCCTCGACCTGGGTGACCTCGATCTTTCCCCGCTGCAAGCCCAGTTCGACGAATTTCAGCTATATGCCACGACCCGCGCGGACCAGGTCGCCGATCGCCTGCAAGGGGCCGTGGCGGCCATCAGCAACAAAGTCATGCTCGATGCCGAGGCCCTGGCCGCCAACCCACAGCTCAAGCTGATCCTGGTTGCCGCCACCGGCACCAACAATGTCGACCTGGCCGCCGCCAGCGCCCAGGGCATCACGGTGTGCAACTGCCAGGGCTACGGCACGCCGTCGGTGGCGCAGCACACCCTGGCCCTGCTGCTGGCCCTGGCCACGCGGCTGTGCGACTACAACCAGGCGGTGGCGCAGGGGCAGTGGGCCAAGGCCAGCCAGTTCTGCCTGCTGGACTTCCCCATCGTCGAACTGGAAGGCAAGACCCTCGGCCTGCTCGGCCATGGCGAGCTGGGCGGCGCGGTGGCGCGCCTGGCCGAGGCGTTCGGCATGCGCGTGCTGACCGGGCAGATCCCGGGGCGCCCGCCGCGTGCGGACCGCCTGCCACTGGAGGAACTGCTGCCACAAGTCGATGCCCTGACCCTGCACTGCCCGCTCAACGAGCAGACCCGGCACATGATCGGTGACCGCGAACTGGCCCTGCTCAAACCCGGTGCGCTGGTGGTCAACACTGCCCGTGGCGGCTTGATCGACGAACAGGCGTTGGCCGACACCCTACGCAACGGTCACCTGGGTGGCGCGGCCACCGATGTGCTGAGCGTCGAGCCGCCGGTCAATGGCAACCCACTGCTGGCCGCGGACATCCCGCGCCTGATCATCACCCCGCACAGTGCCTGGGGTGCGGTGGAATCGCGCCAGCGCATCGTCGGCCAGCTCGCCGAGAACGCCCAGGCCTACTTTGCCGGCCAGCCACGGCGAGTGGTCGGCTGAGCCCACGACGCCTCTGGTACACTGCGCCACTTTTTTCCAGGAGGCGTCGTCCATGGACCCGCGCAGTGAAGTGTTGCTCCGTCAGGCGGACCTGTTCCAGGGCCCGCTGCTGATTGCCGGCGCCCAGGCCGATGGCCTGCTTGGCCAGCTGCCTGCGGCCCACGGCTGGACCTGGCATGCGGGCGACCAGGCGCTGCTCGACAGCCGCTTCGCCGGGCGCAGCCACTATGGCGTCGAAGTGCCCGAGGTGGCCTTCGACAGCGCCGTGTTGTTCCTGCCCAAGTCCCGAGAACTGGCCGCCTACCTGCTCAACGCCCTGGCCTCGCGCCTGGCCGGCCGCACGCTCTATCTGGTGGGTGAAAAACGGGGTGGCATCGAAGGCGCGGCCAAGCAGCTGCAGGCCTTCGGCAAACCACGCAAGCTGGACAGCGCTCGGCATTGCCAGCTGTGGCAGGTGACCGTCGACAATGCCCCTGAGGCCCGGCCGCTGGAAAGCCTGGCTGAGCGTTTCGAACTGCCGCTTGCCGATGGGCCGCTACAGGTCATCAGCCTGCCCGGCGTGTTCAGCCATGGTCGCCTGGACAAGGGCACGGCCCTGTTGCTGGAGCACCTCGACGGCCTGCCGCATGGCCATGTGCTGGACTTCGGCTGTGGCGCCGGCGTGCTGGGGGCAACCATCAAACGGCGCTACCCGCAAAGCCAGGTCACCTTGCTGGACGTGGATGCCTTCGCCGTGGCCGCCAGCCGCCTGACCCTGGCCGCCAATGGCCTGGAAGGCGACGTGATCAGTGGCGATGGTATCGATGCGGCGCCAACGGGCCTGGACGTGATCCTGAGCAACCCGCCGTTCCATACCGGGGTTCACACCGACTACCAGGCCTCGGAGAATCTGCTGAAAAAATCGAGCGAACATCTGCGAAAAGGTGGCGAAATGCGGCTTGTCGCCAACAGTTTCCTGCGTTATCAACCGCTGATCGAGGCGGCCCTGGGCAACTGCGAGATCCGCGCCGAAGCACAAGGTTTTCGCATCTACCGTGCGGCGCGCGGTTAAAAACAGCGCTTGCCGAAATCGGTCGGGGTAGGCAGAATCCGCTCCGTCCTAGGGGAGTAGTCTCCCGCGAGCGCCCTGCTCGCCCGGTACGCGTCAACATACTTGGCCCACAGGCCATGGCGCGTGCGACCCATGATCCGCGCAGACGGATCCAGGGTTTGACAAGACCTATGACACGCACACCTTACCCGGGGCGGGGAGGCTGTACGTGTCATAGCCGTGTCGACCCGCCCCCGTAGGAACCCTGATGCTGGAATCCCTGCTCGTCCCCACCGCCATCGTTGCCCTCGCCGAAATCGGTGACAAGACGCAATTGCTCGCACTCATCCTCGCTGCCCGCTTCCGCAAGCCATGGCCGATCATCGCCGGCATCATCGCCGCCACCCTGGCCAACCATGCCGCCGCCGGTGCCGTGGGCGCCTGGGTCAGCGGTTTCTTCAGCGAATCGGTGCTGCACTGGATCCTCGCCGCGAGCTTCACCGCCACGGCGCTGTGGACCCTGGTACCGGACAAGATGGACGATGACGAAACCAGCAACGCGCGGCGCTTCGGGCCGTTCCTGACCACGCTGATCGCGTTCTTCCTGGCCGAGATCGGCGACAAGACCCAGGTCGCCACGGTGATGCTGGCCGCGCAATACCCACACCTGATCATGGTGATCATTGGCACCACGCTGGGCATGCTGATCGCCAACGTGCCGGTGGTGCTGGCCGGTAACTTCGCTGCGGAGAAACTGCCGCTGACGCTGATCCGTCGCCTGGCGGCGACTGCGTTCGTGGTACTGGCCATCGTCGCGGTGTATTCGGCGATGAAGAGCAGTGGCTGGATTGGTTGATGGCTCGGCCCATTCGCCGGCAAGGCCGGCTCCTACAGCGCGAACGCCATATTCCGTAGGAGCCGGCGTTGCCGGCGAATGGGCCCGCGACGGCTTACTTCCTGGCCGCCTCATACAACGGCATCACCTTCGGAATCGCCGCCTGCAACGAGGCGATTCGGCTACTGTTGGCCGGGTGAGTGCTGAGGAACTCGGGCGGCGCGCCCTCGGACGCCTTGCTCATCTTGTTCCACAAGGTAATTGCGGCGTTCGGGTCGTAGCCGGCGCGAGCAGACAGCTCCAGTCCGATCAGATCGGCTTCGTTTTCGCTGGTGCGGCTGTTAGGCCGCATCATGCCGTATTCAACCGCAGTTCCGACCATCGCCAAGCTATCCTGGCCCAACCCGAGCAGCGCACCACCGCCTTGCTTGGCAATTTCGACGCCATAGGCCTTGGACATCGCTTCCCGGCTGTGCTCACGCAGCGCGTGGGCAATCTCGTGCCCGACTACCGCGGCGATCTCGGCATCGGTGAGCTTGAGCTGATCGACCAGGCCGGAATAGACGATGATCTTGCCGCCAGGGCCGCAGGAGGCATTGAGCTCGTCGCTCTTGATGACGCTCACTTCCCAGTTCCACTGCGCGGCATCTGGCCGGAACTGTGGCGCCTGGGCGATCAGGCGGCTGGCGATGACCTGCACACGCTTGGCGTCATTGCTGGTCTTGTCCAGCACACCTTTGCTCGACGCCTCGCCGAGGGTCTGCTGGTACGACTGGGCATACGCCTGGTTGACCTCGTCGGTCGAGAGCATGCTGAACATGTATTGTTGGCGATTGACGCCCACCGCACCACCGCTGGTGGTATTGACCGCCTGGCAGCCCGCCAGCAGGACACCGGCGCTCAACAGGCCGACAACGAATGACTTACGCATGAAAACACTCCCTTTTTACGTGCCGCGTATCCTAGGCCCACTCGTCGGGCCAGGCTACAACCGCAGGTAAGATTTCTCGCTCCCCCCTCATGCTTTGGTATTAGCCCGCCGATAACCCGGGGACACGACCTCCTTGCGCGCGGAGCTTTTTCATGAAGTTCAAGTCGATCCAGTTTTCCGTGGCCGCCCTGGCCGGTGCCATTGTGCTGAGCATTGTCGCAGCCCTGGTGCTCTACGCGGTGTTCTCCGGGCAACGCACCCAGGCGCTGGTGGAACAGCGCACCCAGAAGCAGTTCGAAAGCGTGATCGAGCAACGCCTGGCGGCGCTGGCGCGCACCCAGGTCAGCGAGATCCAGCGCGGCCTGGAGGCCCCGCTGTCGATCGCCCGCAGCCTGGCCACCGGCAACGCCATGCTTGGCATGCAGGGTGCGGATGGCCGCCCGCTGATGAAGGTCGACCGCGAACACCTGATCAACCAGCTCAAGCGCACCGTGGAGGTCAACCCGACGGTTCTGGGCGCCTACCTGGGCTGGGAGCCGAACGCCCTCGACCATGACGACGCCCGCTACGTCGGCAGCAGCCTGGTCGGCATCAATGGTGCGAACGGACGCTTCCTGCCCTGGTGGTTCCGCAACGGTGACGGCAGCCTTGGCCAGGATCAGCTGGCCGATGTCGACGACCGCACGGTACTGGCCACGGGGGTACGCGCCAGCGAGTACTACCTGTGCCCGAAAGAATCGAAGAAGGCCTGCGTGATCGACCCGGCGCCCTACAAGGTCGGCGACAAGATGGTCATGCTCGCCTCGTTCGTCGAACCGATCATGGTCGATGGCCAGTTCCAGGGCATGGCCGGCGCCGACCTGTCGGTGAACTTCATCCAGGACCTGCTCAATGCCGCCGACCGTCAGCTGTACGACGGTGCTGGCGAGCTGGCGCTGGTGTCGAGCAACGGCCGCCTGGTGGCCTATACCCGCGACCCGGCCAAGTTTGGCGAAAAGGCCAGCGACGTGCTCGACGCCGATGAAGCGGCGACCCTCAAGAGCCTGGCCGGCGAACAACTGCACTACAAAGTTGACGGCACCAAGGACCGCATCGAGCTGTACCTGCCGTTCAAGGTCGCCAGCACCGATGCGCGCTGGACCCTGTTGCTGGAACTGCCGCTGAGCACGGTGATGGCCGACGTCAATCAGTTGCAGCAAGACCTGGCCGACCAGCGCCGTACCGACATCACCGGCATGACCCTGGTCGGCCTGGCCATCGCCGCGCTTGGCTTGCTGGTGATCTGGCTGCTGGCCCATGGCATTGCTCGCCCGCTCAAGCAGATGGTGGCCATGCTCGACGACATCGCCCAGGGCGAAGGCGACCTGACCCGTCGCCTGCAAAGTGATCGCGCCGACGAACTGGGCGCCATCGCCAAGGGCTTCAACACCTTCCTGGTCAAGCTGCAGGCGATGATCAGCCAGGTGGTCAGCTCGGTACAGAAGGTCAGCGACTCGTCGGAACACACCGCCGACATCGCCATCCGCACCAACCAGGGCGTGCACAAGCAGATGGCCGAGATCGACCAGGTGGCCACCGCCGTGCACGAGATGACCGCCACTGCCCAGGATGTGGCGCGCAACGCCACGCAAGCCGCCCAGGCCGCCAGTGAGGCCGACCGTGCCGCCAACCAGGGCCTGGAAATCGTGCGCGACACCTCGCACTCGATCAGTGTGCTGGCCACCGAGATCGGCCGTGCGGTCAGCGTGGTGCAGGACCTGGCCCGCGACAGCGAGAATATCAATGCGATCCTGGTGACCATCCGCGCCATCGCCGAGCAGACCAACCTGCTGGCGCTCAACGCCGCCATCGAGGCCGCACGCGCCGGCGAACAGGGCCGTGGCTTCGCGGTCGTTGCCGACGAAGTGCGCAACCTGGCGCAGAAGACCCAGCAGGCCACGCAGGAAATCCAGCAGATGATCCAGCAGTTGCAGCAGGGCACCCGCGACGTGGTCAAGGTCATGGAGGACAGCCAGGGCAAGACTGACATCAGCGTGCAGCAGGCCAGCCGTGCGGCCGAGTCGCTGGCCAGCATCACCCAGGCGGTGTCGGTGATCAACGACATGAACACCCAGATCGCCAGCGCCGCTGAAGAGCAGAGCGCGGTGGCCGAGGACATCAACCGCAACGTGATCAACATCGGCCAGGTGGCCGGTGAGGTGGCTGGCGGCGCCGATGAATCGAGCCAGGCCAGTGCCGAGCTGACCAAGCTGGCCGAGCAGCAGCGGCGCCTGATCAATCAGTTCAGGGTGTGATTACGACCGTGGGAGCGGGCTTGCCCCGCGATGGGGTCAACACAGGCAGCATGAGTGGCTGAACTGAACCCATCGCGGGGCAAGCCCGCTCCCACGGTTTGATCTTCACGCCGGGGTCAGGCACTCCGGCCCATCGAGCTTGGGATCATTGACCAACAGCGCCAGCGCCCGCTCGCGCAACGCAATGGGTGGCTTGGCCAACAGCTCGTGCAGACGCGCCAGTGGTGTGTCCGGATCAAGCCACAGGGCCTGCTCGGCCTCATCCAGGATCAGCGGCCGACGCTGGTTCATCGCCGCCTGAGTCACCACCGCGCAGCTGAGCCACACCTGCTCCTGCACCGGATACGCCTCCCACACTGCGGCGAAGAACAGCGATGCGCCCTCCCCCGGCGTGACCCAGTACGGGCGCTTGCGCGCCGTGCCACGCCATTCGTAGAAACCGTTGGCCGGCATCAGGCAGCGGCGCTGACGGAAGGCATCGCGAAACATCGGCTGCTCGGCCAGCGTCTCGGCTCGTGCCTGGGCGGGGGTGCGGGAAAGGTCGGTGAGCCAGGCGGGGGTCAACCCCCAGCGAGCGGCGTCCAACCGCAAGTGCCCGTCGAGCGGGCGCTGGATCAGCACCGAGGCACCGGGTGAGATGTTCCATTGGGGCTGCTGGCCCGGGGGGAACCCCGGCAGGCCGGCGAAGGCCTGGGACCAGCGAAACAGGGCATAGCGTCCACACATGGGCGAAATCAAAACCTAACAGATCAGGGTTCCCGGATAACTCTCCGGTTCGTCGCCGGCAAGGGGCTGGGCGGTATTGTACGCATCGATCAGCTGCCGCGCGTAATCGGCCTGTTCGTCAGCCACGGCCAGGCCAAGCAAACCCTGCATCGGCAGCTCGCCGACACCGCCCATCAGGTCGCGCCCGACCAGGTGCACGTCGATGCCCTCGCTGGCCAGCATGCCCACCAGCATCTGCGCCTCGAGCAGGCTTTCCGGTTCATAGATGCGCTGCATCAGTCATTCTCGCCATAGACATCCAGCATCCACTCCTCGCCATGCACTTGCAGCACGAAGCGGATAGGCTTGCAACAGACCTGGCAGTCCTCGATGTACTCCTGGTCACCACCAGACAGGTCCACCGTGGTTTCCACTTCTTCTCCACAATAGGGACAATCGTAGATCGCAGGCTCCAGCATCGCGGCCTCCTGAGTGACTTGTGCGTATAATTGCCGGTCTATTTACGGGACCTGTGTGTGTCCGAGCCGTTTTTCGGCCCCTGTCCCTACCCTTATTACCCTAGCCGTTTCCAACAAGAGAGCATGATGGGCGAATTCGATGCCATCCGACCGTACGACGACGCTGAAGTGCCTACCGTTCTGGCACGCCTGCTCAGCGACCCGGCATTCCTCGATATCCTCACCCACTTCCGCTTCCCGCGCGCGGCGGGCGCCTTCGGCTGGCTGCTCAAACCGCTGATCGCCCGGCGCCTGCGCCAGGAGTTCGCCGGCGTCAGCTGCGTCTCCACCTTGCAGGACAAGGTCGAGTACTACGTCGACCGTACCATCGACCGCGCCACCGACGGCGTCACCTACACCGGTGTCGAGCAGCTCAAGTCGGGTACCGCCTACCTGTTCCTGGCCAACCACCGCGACATCGTCATGGACCCGGCCTTCGTCAACTACGCGGTCTATCACGCCGGCCTGCCCACGCCGCGCATCGCCATTGGCGACAACCTGCTGCAGAAGCCGTTCGTCAGCGACATGATGCGCCTGAACAAGAGCTTCATCGTGCACCGTTCGATCAGTGGCCGCCGCGAAAAACTGGCCGCCTACCAGCTGCTGTCGGCCTACATCAACCACTCGATCCGCAACGATGGCGCATCGATCTGGATCGCCCAGGCCGAAGGCCGCGCCAAGGACGGTGACGACCGCACCGACTCGGCCATTCTCAAAATGTTCCACATGAGCCGCAAGGACGAGCCGTTCGGCGCGGTGATCCAGGGGTTGAACCTGACCCCGGTGTCGATCAGCTACGAATACGACCCCTGCGACCAGGCCAAGGCCCGCGAGCTGTACATCCGCGCCACCACCGGCAGCTACACCAAAGCGCCAGGCGAGGACGACAACAGCATTGCCCAGGGCATCACCGGCTACAAAGGCCGGGTGCACATCAACTTCGCGCCACCGGTGACCGAGTACCACGAGGACACCAAGCAGCTGGCACAGGCCATCGACCGGCAGATTCTCGGCGGCTACCGGCTGTTCCCGGTGCATTACCTGGCGTATGCGATGTGGGCGGAAAAGGATGAGGCACTCGAGGTGCCGAGCGCCGAGAAGCTGTTCCCGGCCGATGAGCTGGCCAAGGCCAAGCAAGAGTGGCAGCGACGCCTGGCGGCCTGCCCGGTAGAGCATCAGCCGTACCTGGTGCAGCAGTATGCGACGCCGGTGCGTAACCAGTATCAGGTACGTCAGCAGGCCTCCGTGGCCTGAGCCGTCTCCTTGCAGGAGCCAGCCTTGCTGGCTTCTACAGGGAGATCGCGATCAGATCCAGGTGCTGAACCAGGACAGCAGCAGTGCCATGGCCAGGCACGAGAAGCCGAGGATGTAGTAGTAGCGCGGCACACGCAGGTCGAAGGCATCCACCAACCCCTCGTCCACCGCCAGGCTTTCGCGGGCCATGCTGGCGCGACGCCGGGCGCTCTGCAGCAGCAACCCGCCTGGGCAGGTGATGAGCAGGGCCAGCAGGTTGACGAGCTTGCCCGGATGGGCGGCCAGGAAGCTCCAGAGCACTTGCAACGACATTGCGCGAACCTCGGTATCACAAACGGCAAAGCCCGGCATTCTACCCAAGCACGCCGCCTGCGCCCGGACTTTGCGACCAGCTGCCGCTAAATTTCATCTGTCATACGTTCGTCATCAGGACAGGCCACCCTGTCGGCCTTCAACCGAACCGGAGCTTGTCATGCTGCACGCCGAAAACCAGGACCGCCTCTATCTCGTGGCCGCCAGCGACGAACAGCAGGCGCTGATCGACGGTTTTGCCATCAATGTCCAGGACCGCCAGTGGCTGGTCTATTGCGCGCTGGGTGGGCACGTCCATCAAGACTTGCCAGAGGTCGATTTGCAGACCGGCATCAGCCTGCTGGACTTCCACGTCGAAGCCGCCTGAGCTGCGTCGCCTGCTTCGCGGGTAAACCCGCTAAAACAGCCACAAAAAAGCCCGCAGTCTGCGGGCTTTTTCATCACAAACGCCTTACTCGCCCAGCACCTGACCGATGGTCGGGTCCTTGAACAGGCGGGTCAGGGCGTCGCTGAGCACGTCGCTCACCAGCTTGGTGTTGGTTTCCTGGTTCGGCGCCATGCCGAAGCGCTGGTCCAGCGAGGCACCGTAACGACCGCTGTAGCGGCGGTTGGCGTTGGCCACGTCGGCGCGGAAGGTGGCGCCGATAGTGGCCTCGGTCACGTACATCTTGTCCTTGGGCGACTGGTACTTGAGTTCGGCCAGGGTCACGGTCAGCTGTGGGGCGTTGGAGGCATTCGGCGTCGGGGTGAAGCCGAGCAGGCGTACCGCGGCTTCCGCCTGGGCCTGCAGCTTGGGCACCACGTCATTGCCGCTGACGGTGATGGTGCTGGTTTCGGGGTACATGCCGCCGCGGGTACCCAGTGATTGCGAGGCACGGCCGTCGACCACCTTGACCACCACCGGCTGGCCGTGGCCGACCGGCGCGAGTTGTTGGGTGAGCTTGGGTTGGGGGCTGAGTTGCTGCGGGCTGTGGGCACAACCGGCCAGGCTCAGGCTGGCCACCACGAACACACCGACCACCAGACGTTGCAACATGCGCGTTTCTCCAGAAAATGCGGCAAAGGCGCACAGTATACCCAGCGCGCCACGGGCCAGTCATCGGCTTGCCCCGCCTGTCACAATGGTTTCATGCCCCCGCCGTTACTCTTGCGTCAGCCCGACTCGACAGGACCAACCGCCATGGCTTCGCTCTGGACCCTGCTTTTCCGACGCCCGCGCCACCTCACCTACGCACGCCTGGACCACGATGGCACCTGCCTGGGTTTCAAACAGTCCAGCCTCGCGCCAACCAGCGATGCCTGGGTACAGGTCAGCGAAGCGAACCTGGCCTGGCTGGGGCGGACGCTGCCCGCCAGCGCCCGGGTTTGCAACCGTGCAACGCGCCACTGGCAGCAACGCACCCTGCCTGCCTGACAAACGCTGCAATAAAAACCCAATTAGAACGACCTTTCTGCCCGCGACCTCGCTATAATCTGCCCCCGATTATAAGGACGTCTCCTGATCGGGCCCCGCATTCGCCGATTGACCCCGGCACCCTCGACGCTTCGCCCACAGAGAGCCTTCCACTCAGGTCTTGCATTGGCTGTCGTGCCTGCTGTTCCCGGCCTTCTGCTGCGCATGAACCTGCGGGTTGCCATCGTGCAGTCCACTTTTGAGGTTCACGTCTCCAAAAGAGCGTGAAAAAACGGTTTTTCACAACTTCACGAGAGTGTGGCGAGCAATGAACAGTCTGGCATGTGTAAAAGCGGCAGATCTTTCACAAACAGCCCTGCGCAGACGGCACAAGCGCTCATCCTGGATGGGAGCCTGAGGCCGGCCCGTAACGCATGACGGATCACTTGACCATAAGTCGCATTGCCGCACCCGTGGCAAACGGCGTTCAATACCTGAACACCCAAGACTGGTTGGCAGTGTCCGCTGAAGTTGCAAGAACTGCGAAGAGTCGGACATGGCGATCCTGGCGAACCCAGGGATCCTGTGCTGTCAATTAGGTAGCTGTAGATTGTGGAGACGCGTTAAATGGCGCAGAACGAATCGGTTGATGTGGTACTGGTAGGCGCGGGCATCATGAGTGCCACCCTGGCCGTACTGCTCAAGGAGCTTGACCCGACCCTGAAGCTTGAGGTCGTCGAGGCGATGGACTCCGGAGCCGCGGAGAGTTCCAACCCCTGGAACAACGCCGGTACCGGCCATGCCGGCCTGTGCGAGCTGAATTACACCCCGCAGGCCGCCGATGGCAGCATCGACATCAAGAAAGCCGTGCACATCAACACCCAGTTCGAGGTTTCGCGCCAGTTCTGGGCCTACCTGAGCAAGAAGGGCAACTTCGGCTCGCCGCGGGCCTTCATCAACCCGGTTCCGCACCTGAGCTACGTCGAGGGTGACAAGGGTATCGACTTCCTCAAGAAGCGCTTCGAGCTGCTCAAGCAGCACCACGCCTTCACGGAGATGGAGTACACCGAAGACAAGGCCGTGATGGAAGAATGGATGCCGCTGATGATGCCGGGCCGCCCGGCCGACCAGCGCATCGCCGCCACCCGCGTGCTCAAGGGCACCGACGTCAACTTCGGCGCCCTGACCAACAAACTGCTCAAGCTGCTGGGCAACAGCCCGGACACCCAGGTCAAGTACAGCAAGAAGGTCGTCGGCCTGCGCCGCAACGGCAGCGGCTGGACCGTGAGCATCAAGGACGTCAACAGCGGCGGCAGCCGTGAAGTCGACGCCCGCTTCGTCTTCCTCGGCGCCGGCGGTGCCGCACTGCCGCTGCTGCAGGCCTCCGGCATCCCGGAAAGCAAAGGCTTCGGTGGCTTCCCGGTCAGCGGCCAGTGGCTGCGTTGCGACAACCCGGAAATCGTCAAGCAGCACCAGGCCAAGGTCTACAGCCAGGCTGCGGTCGGCGCGCCACCGATGTCGGTGCCGCACCTGGACACCCGCGTGGTCGATGGCAACACGTCGCTACTGTTCGGCCCCTATGCCGGCTTCACCACCAAGTTCCTCAAGCACGGCTCGTTGATGGACCTGCCGCTGTCGGTGCGCATGGGCAACATCGGCCCGATGCTGGCGGTGGCGCGCGACAACATGGACCTGACCAAGTACCTGGTCAGCGAAGTGATGCAGTCGATGGAGCAGCGCCTGGAAGCCCTGCGTCGCTTCTACCCCGAGGCGAAAGCCGAGGACTGGCGCCTGGAAGTGGCCGGCCAGCGGGTGCAGATCATCAAGAAAGACCCGAAGAAAGGCGGCGTGCTGCAGTTCGGCACCGAGTTGGTTTCGGCCCAGGACGGCAGCCTGGCTGCACTGCTCGGCGCATCGCCGGGCGCTTCGGTGACCGTGTCGATCATGCTCGAGCTGATCGAGCGCTGCTTCCCCGAGCAGGCCAAGGGTGCCTGGGCTGCCAAGCTCAAGGAGATCTTCCCGGCCCGCGAGAAGGTCCTGGCGACCGATGCCGCCCTGTACCACAAGATCAGCGCCGACAACGACGTGGCGCTGGACCTGGCGCAAGACAGCCCAGCCAAGCACTACGCCTGATCCGGCCGCAACGAAAAAACGCCCCTCGGGGCGTTTTTTTGTGCCTGCAACCAGGACCGCGTCGCCTTCATCGCCGGCAAGCCGGCTCCCACACCGACCGCATCAGCCCAAGCTATGCGCTCACCCTGTGGGAGCTGCGGTTCGCCGCCATCAGCCCCGGGCGTTGTCGATGATCTCGATGTACTCCGGCGCATTGCGCTGGTCGGCGATCACTTCGACGAAGGTCTTGCCGTGCTCGTCCTTGCCATCGAGGTCGTAACCGGCCTCGACGAAGAAGCCGACATAGCGCTCGAAGTCATCGACGCGCAGGCCACGGTAGCCCTTGATCAGCTTGTGGTGCGACGGCGACGTCAGGCCATCGGCCGGCTCGAACTGCAGGAAGCTCTTGATGTAGTCGTCGCTGATCTCGTCACCAATCACCTGTTTCTTGTCTTTACGCATCGCCGGCTCCAACTGGACCATCAAGGACATTTTCGAAGGCCGGCAGTGTACCCCCCGGAACCGGCCGGCCTCAACGCGTACGTACGGTGCCGGTATGCAGGTCGGCCCAGACATGGCCGTTGGCGTAGGTGAGGAACTGCACGTACACGGTCTCGTTGCGCAGCAGGTCCATGATCACCCGGTAGTCGGCCATCGGGTAGTTGAGGGTCAGGGTGCGGGACTTTTCATCGTAGACGGGCTTCTTCAGGCTCTTGCCCCCCTCGCCATCGAAGTTGAGCAGCACCTGACCGATGCTCGCCCCCTTGCTCAACGGCTTGCCCTTCAGGCGCATCTGCAGCGACGCAGTGATCGGGATCGGTTGCTGGTCGGACTGGCGCTGGGTACCCACTACCACCGTGTAGTCGGTGACCTGCAACAGTTGCTGGGTGGTCGGCGCTTCCTGGCGCAGGGCGAGGTCGTCGGGCGGCAGGAACTGGCTGTGCAGCGGGGCGGCTGAGAGCGGCAGGCTCAGCGCCAGCAGGAAGGGGACGATCGCACGCATGTGAGGCTCCTTGGCTTGAAGCGGCACTCTAGCATGCACAACGAGGTGAGGTAGCGGGGCCGTAGCCCCGCGAGGGTTACATGCCTTTGACGGCAAAGATGCCGTTGGCGTTGCGCCAGTAGCCCTTGTAGTCCATGCCGTAGCCGAAGATGTAGCGGTCGACGCAGGGCAGGCCGAAGTAGCTGGCCTTCAGGTCCGGGCTGGCCTTGCGGTCATGGTCCTTGTCGATCAGCACGGCGGTGTGCACCGCGCGGGCGCCGGCGTGCTTGCAGAACTCGATGATGGCGCTGAGGGTGTGGCCTTCATCGAGGATGTCATCGACGATCAGCACGTCGCGGTCGATGAACGAAACTTCCGGCTTGGCCTTCCAGAACAGTTCACCACCGCTGGTCTGGTTGCGGTAGCGGGTGGCATGCAGGTACGAGACTTCCAGCGGGAACTGCAGGTGGGTGAGCAGCTTGCCGGCGAAGATCAGGCCGCCGTTCATCACGCAGAAAACCACCGGGTTCTTGTCGTGCAGGTCGGCGCAGATGCGTTTGCCGACGTCGGCAATGGCCGCCTCGACCTCGGCTTCGTTGTACAGGCAATCAGCCTCGTGCATCACTTGACGGATGTGCTCGAGATCGGCGGACATGGCGCGCTCCAGGGGGTGCATTTTGGAAAAGCGGGCAAAGGTACGCATCCGCTCGTCCCAGATCAAGCCTTTATGGACTAACGTGCACAATGACCGCACGACAGTCAGGACTGAATAGATTAATCTAGCGCGGTTTTTTTGCCCGCCTCCCGGAGCCCTCCCCCATGCCTACTCGTGAGATCCGCCATCCGCTGATCCGCCATAAGCTCGGCCTCATGCGCCGTGCCGACATCAGCACCAAGAATTTTCGCGAACTCGCCCAGGAAGTCGGTGCCCTGCTGACCTATGAAGCCACCCAGGACCTGCCGCTCGAAACCTACGAGATCGACGGCTGGTGCGGCAAGGTGCAGGTCGAGAAAATCGCCGGCAAGAAGATCACCGTCGTGCCGATCCTGCGCGCCGGCATCGGCATGCTCGACGGCGTGCTCAGCCTGATCCCGGGCGCCAAGGTCAGCGCCGTGGGTGTCGCCCGCAACGAGGAAACCCTCGAAGCGCACACCTACCTGGAAAAGCTCGCGCCGGACATCAACCAGCGCCTGGCGCTGATCATCGACCCGATGCTGGCCACCGGCGGCTCGATGGTCGCCACCATCGACCTGCTGAAGAAGGCCGGCTGCAAAGAGATCCGCGCCATGGTGCTGGTGGCTGCGCCCGAAGGCATCGAGGTGGTGGAAAAAGCCCACCCTGACGTGCAGATCTACACCGCCTCGATCGACCAGCGCCTGAACGAACACGGCTATATCGTCCCCGGCCTGGGCGACGCCGGTGACAAGATCTTCGGCACCAAGCAGAAGGACGCCTGACCATGCAGGACGGCTTCAACGACCCGCTCTGGCGCCAGGTCGTCTCGGGCGCGCAGATGCTCTTCGTGGCATTCGGCGCGCTGGTGCTGATGCCGCTGATCACCGGCCTCGATCCTAACGTGGCGCTGTTCACCGCCGGCATCGGCACCCTGCTGTTCCAGCTGGTGACCGGCCGGCAGGTCCCGGTGTTCCTGGCATCGAGCTTCGCCTTCATCACCCCGATCATCCTCGCCAAGGGCCAGTTCGGCCTGGCCGAGACCATGGGCGGGGTGATGGCCGCAGGCTTCGTCTACACCTTCATGGGCCTGATGGTGAAGATCAAGGGCACCGGTTTCATCGACCGCATGCTGCCCCCGGTGGTGATCGGCCCGGTGATCATTTCCATCGGCCTTGCCATGGCGCCGATCGCCGCCAACATGGCCATGGGCAAGGGTAGCGACGGTGCGGCGCTGATGCCGTACAAGACTGCGATGCTGATCTCCATGCCGGCGCTGCTGACCACGCTGATCGTGGCGGTGTTCGGCAAGGGCATCTTCCGCCTGGTGCCGATCATCGCCGGCGTGCTGGTGGGCTTTGCCCTGTCGTTCGTCTTTGGCGTGGTCGACACCGCCAAGATCGCTGCCGCGCCGTGGCTGGAACTGCCCAACTTCACCGCACCCGCTTTTAACTGGCAAGCCATCCTGTTCATCGTTCCGGTTGCCCTGGCACCGGCGATCGAGCATATCGGCGGGGTGATCGCAGTGGGCAGCGTGACCGGGCGCGACTACCTGAAAAAACCCGGCCTGCACCGCACCCTGCTGGGTGACGGCCTGGCGACCACTGCTGCCGGCCTGTTCGGCGGCCCGCCCAACACCACCTACGCCGAAGTGACCGGCGCGGTGATGCTGACCAAGAACTACAACCCGAAGATCATGACCTGGGCGGCGATCTTCGCCATCACCCTGGCCTTCATCGGCAAGTTCGGCGCGCTGTTGCAGAGCATCCCGGTACCGGTGATGGGCGGCATCCTGTGCCTGCTGTTCGGTTCGATCGCGGCGGTGGGCATGAACACCATGATCCGCCACAAGATCGACCTGGCCGAGGCGCGTAACCTGGTGATCGTCTCGGTGACGCTGGTGTTCGGTATCGGCGGCGTGCTGATCGGCAGCGGCGACGGCCCGGACGACTGGGGCCTGAAGGGCATCGCCCTGTGCGCCGTGGTGGCCATTGCCCTGAACCTGATCCTGCCGGGCAACGATGGCTGGAAGAACAAGACACTGGATGACCAGTTGCCTTGATCCGGCTCTAGCCTGATCTGACCTCTTCGCGGGCAAGCCCGCTCCCACAGGTTCAGTGAGAACCCTGTGGGAGCGGGCTTGCCCGCGAAGAGGCCGGGACAGGTCAACTAACCATCAGACCTTTTCACACATCCCCGCCAACACCCTCACCCACTCTGGGTGATCGTTCAGGCACGGCACCAGCACCAGCTCCTCTCCCCCCGCCTCGACGAACTGCTCGCTGCCCCGCATGCCGATCTCTTCCAGCGTCTCGATGCAGTCGGCGACGAACGCCGGGCACATCACCAGCAGCTTCTTCACCCCCGCCTTGCCCAGCTCGTCCAACCGGGTTTCGGTGTAGGGCTCGATCCACTTGGCGCGCCCCAGGCGCGACTGGAACGACACCGACCACTTGCCGTCCGGGATACCCATCTTCTGCGCGAATGCCTTGGCCGTGGCCAGGCACTGGCCGCGATAGCACACCGCACGCATCTCGGCGCTGGCGCCCGCGCAGCAATCGGCGGCCTGGAAATCATGGGTGCCAGTGGGGTCGAGCTTCTTCAGGTGGCGCTCGGGCAGGCCGTGGAAGCTCAGCAGCAAGTGATCGTAGCCCTGCTCCAGGTGCGGCCGGGCGCTGGCCACCAAGGCGTCGATGTAGTCCGGGTGGTCATAGAACGGCTGCAGGATACGGGTCTGCAGCGAAAGCTTGCGCTCGGCGATGGTCTGCTTCGCCAGCTCCACCACCGTGGTCACGGTGCTGTCGGCGAATTGTGGATAAAGTGGCGCCAGCGTTACCTTGGTCACGCCCTGCGCAGCCAGGCGCTCAAGTACCTCGGGCAAGGCCGGCTGGCCATAACGCATGGCAATCTCCACCGGGCCATGGGGCCAGTGGGCGGCCATTGCCTGTTGCAAGCGTCGGGTCAGCACCACCAGGGGCGAGCCCTCGTCCCACCAGATCGAGGCGTAGGCGTGCGCCGACTGCTCCGGGCGCTTGACCAGGATCAGCGATACCAGCAAGCGTCGTACCGGCCAGGGCAGATCGATCACGTACGGGTCCATGAGAAACTGGTTGAGGTAACGGCGCACGTCGGCCACCGAGGTGGAAGCCGGCGAGCCCAGGTTGACCAGCAGCAGAGCGTGATCGGTCATGCAGCGTCCTATGTCAGAGGCGGTTGGACAGGTTGTCCAGCGCCGATTGCAAATCGTTGAAGCGGAACGTGAAACCCGCCGCCAGCAGGCGCACCGGGCGCGCGCGCTGGCCACCTAACAGCAGGGTGGACAACTCGCCCAGCCCGGCTTTGAGCAGCAACGCCGGCATTGGCATGAACGCCGGGCGATGCAGGGTGCGGCCCAGACGCCTGGCGAACTCGCGGTTGCGTACTGGCTCCGGGGCGCAGGCATTATAGGGACCGCTGGCCTCGTTGTGCTGCAAGAGAAAATCAATCAGGGCGACCTGGTCGTCTATATGAACCCAGGGCATCCACTGCCGACCGTCACCCAAAGGCCCGCCCAGCCCCAGCTTGAACGGCAGGCGCAGGCGCGACAAAAAGCCGCCGTCGCTGGCCAGCACCAACCCGGTGCGCACCAGCACCACGCGGATGCCCAGCGTCTGGGCGCGCTGGGCGGTTTCTTCCCAGGCAATGCACAACTGGCTGGCGAAATCTTCTTTCACCGGTTGCGAGGCCTCGGTCAGTTCGCGTTCGCCACCATCGCCATACCAACCCACGGCGGAGCCGGAAATCAGTACTTCCGGGCGCTGCTCACGGCTTTCCAGCCAGGCCAGAAGTTGCTCGGTGACGGTGACCCGGCTGTTCCACAGCAACGTGCGCCGGGCACCGGTCCAGGGCCGATCGGCGATGGGGGCGCCTGCCAGGTTGACCACCGCATCGACCGGGTCATCGTTGGCGATATCTTCCAGCCGGGCCACGCCGCGCACGCCGCTGCCGCATTTTTTCGGCACATCCTGGGGCGTGCGGCTCCACACCGTCAGGCGATGGCCCTGGCCCCGCCACAACTGGCAAAGGTGTTGGCCAATCAGGCCGGTACCGCCGGTCAGCAATATATGCATGGCTGTGCCCTCACAGTTGGCGGCGGTGGTCTATTTTTAAGATCAAGGCACTTTTTTGACCGACCGCTCTCGGATTAACCATAGGCGAACCTGCCTTAATCGAGCGGAATAACCTTATACAAACTTTGTGTATTGTACAGGTTTGTCTGGCAGCGTACGCTGCGCCCAGCGAGGTTCAAAGAGGCCATCATGACAGTCCCTATTGCCATCATCGGTGCCGGTATCGCCGGCCTGTCCGCCGCCCAGGCCTTGCAGAAGGCCGGGCAGACCGTCCACCTGTTCGACAAGGGCCACGGCAGCGGTGGCCGCATGGCCAGCAAACGCAGCGACGCTGGCGCACTGGACCTGGGTGCCCAGTACTTCACCGCCCGCGACCGGCGTTTCGTCGAGCAGGTGCAGCATTGGGTGGAAGCCGGCTGGGCCGCACAATGGAAGCCGCAGTTGTACAACTACCGCGATGGCGAACTCACCCCCTCCCCTGACGAACAGACCCGCTGGGTCGGCGTGCCGCGTATGAGCGCCATCACCCGCGGCCTGCTCAAGGACGTGACGGTGAACTTCGGCTGCCGCATCGCCGAAGTGTTCCGTGGCAAGCAGTACTGGCACCTGCAAGACACCGAAGGCTGCAGCCACGGCCCGTTCAGCCGCGTGGTGATCGCCGTGCCGGCCCCTCAGGCCACGCAGCTGCTGACCGCCACCCCAAAGCTTGCCGCCGTCGCCGCCGGCGTGCAGATGGAGCCGACCTGGGCGATCGCAGTGGGCTTCGACACCCCACTCGATACACCAATGCAAGGCTGCTTCGTGCAAGACAACCCGCTCGACTGGCTGGCGCGCAACCGCAGCAAGCCCGGCCGTGACGAACACCTCGACACCTGGGTGCTGCACGCCACTTCCAGCTGGAGCAAGCAGCACATCGACCTGCCCAAGGAAGAGGTCATCGAGCAGTTGTGGGGTGAGTTCGCCGAACTGGTCGGTTGCGTGGTGCCGCCGCCCACATTCGCCCTCGCCCACCGTTGGCTGTATGCCCGCCCGGCAGGCAACCACGAATGGGGCGCGCTGGCCGATGCCGACCTGGGGCTGTACGCCTGCGGCGACTGGTGCCTGTCCGGTCGCGTGGAAGGTGCCTGGTTAAGCGGCCAGGAGGCCGCCAGGCGCTTGCTGGAACATCTGGAATAACGGCCCGACGAAAACCTATACAGAAAAGATTACTTGTATAAGTTTCTATCTGTGCTGGAATACACCTGTACAAAACATGAACCCTGTACAGGTATTCCGGAGTCCTCGATGAACGCGCCCTCCCTCGACGGCAAGCCACGCCTGGCCATCAGCGCCTGCCTGGTCGGCCAGAACGTGCGCTACAACGCCGGCCACAAGCATTCCGACCTGTGCCACGACGTGCTCGGCGAGCATTTCGAGTGGCTGCCGTTGTGCCCGGAAATGGCGATAGGCCTGGGGGTGCCTCGCGACCCCATTCGGTTGGTGGGTAATCCCGACGCGCCCATGGTCACCGGCAGCCGCGATGGCAGCTTCGACCTGAGTGGCCCGTTGCGCGCCTATGGCGAACAGATGGCCGACGAACTCGACGATATCTGTGGCTATGTGTTCATGCAGAAATCACCCTCCTGCGGCCTGGAGCGGGTCAAGGTCTATCAGGAAGACGGTCACCCGGCCCGCCTGGGCGGCCGGGGTGCCTACGCCGCCGCCTTCTGTGCGCAGCGCCCGGACCTGCCGGTCGAAGAAGAGGGGCGCCTGCACGACCCGGTGCTGCGGGAAAACTTCATCAGCCGCGTCTATGCCTACGCCGACTGGCAGCAACTGCTGCGCCAGGGCCTGAGCCGGGGCGCACTGGTGCGCTTCCACTCGCGCTACAAATACCTGCTGATGGCGCACAACCCCCAGGCGTACCGCAGCCTCGGCAAGCTGCTCGGTGGCATGACCCGTGCCGATGACCCCACGACGTTCGGCCCGCGCTACTTCAGCCTGTTGATGCAGGCACTACGCCGCTGTGCCAGCCGTGGCAACCACGGCAACGTGCTGCTGCACCTGAGCGGCTACCTGCGCAACGACCTGGGCCAGGCCGACAAGGCTGAGTTGCGCCAGGTCATCGGCCAGTACCAGCAGGGCGTGGTGCCACTGGTGGTGCCGCTGACCCTGTTCAAGCATCACCTGCGCAAGCACCCCGACCCTTACCTGCTGCAACAGGCCTACTTGCAACCCCATCCAGAGAACCTCGGATTACGCAATGCCATCTGATGACCTGCTGCCCATCGGCGAAGTAGCCCGCCTGACCGGCGTCAACCCGGTCACCCTGCGCGCCTGGGAACGCCGTTACGGCTTGATCAAGCCCCAGCGCACCGCCAAGGGCCATCGCCTTTATCCACAGGACCAGGTGCAGCGCGTGCAAGCCGTATTGCGCTGGCTGGAACGCGGCGCGGCAGTGAGCCAGGTTCGCGCGCTGCTGGACAATGCCGTGGACGTCAGCACACCGGTCGACGGCGAATGGGGGGAGCGCATCGAGCAACTGGTCGAAGCCATCGCTCGCCTCGCCCAGCGCACGCTCGACCAACTATTGAACCAGGCCATGGCCCTGTACCCCGCCGTGACCGTCTGCGAACGCTTGCTCCTGCCGCTGCTCGATGTCCTCGCCCAACGCTGGCAGACGCACTTCGACGCCGACCTGGAACAGGCATTCTTCCACACCTGGCTGCGCAGCAAGCTCGGCGCCCGGGTGTACCACGACAGCCACTCCCTCAGCGGCCCCTGCGTGCTGCTCGCGCGCACCGATGACACCCCCTTCGATGCCGAGTTCTGGTTGTGCGCGTGGTTGCTCAGCAGCAATGGCCAGCCCTTGGAAGTACTGGAGTGGCCCGTGGGCCCAAGCCAGCTGCGCCGCGCCGTCGAGTTGCTGCAACCGTGCGCGCTGCTGCTGCACCTGGGCCGGCGCCCCGACTTCGCCGCCCTGGAGCGTGCCCTGCGTGACACCGACACATTGAAACTGCTGGGCGGCCCCGGCGTCAGTCTTCATGAGCGCGAACTCCAGGCACTGGCATTGCCCGGCCTGGAACTGTTCGACAGCCCCCAGGCGGCCTTGCGCTGCCTTCAACACGCCAAAGGCCACTGATCCATGCAACTGATCTGGCTGCGCAACGACCTGCGCATCGACGACAACACCGCACTGACAGCCGCCAGCCAACGCGGACCGACCGTCGCCCTGTGGATTGCCAGCCCTGGGCAATGGCAGGCCCACGACGATGCCGCCTGCAAGGTCGACTTCTGGCTGCGCAACCTGCGCCAGCTGCGCCCTGCGCTGGAGGCCCTGAACATTCCGTTGCTGGTGCGCACCACCGAAACCTGGGATGAAGTACCCCAGGTGGTGCTGGACGTTTGCCGTCAGCTGCGGATCGAAGCGGTGCACTGGAACGACGAATACGGCGTCAACGAGGCCCGCCGCGACCAAACCACCGCTCGGCGGCTGGAGCAGGCTGGCATCGCCAGCCACGGCTATATCGACCAGTTGCTATTCCAGCCCGGCAGCGTGCTCACCCGTGCCGGCCACTACTTCCAGGTATTCAGCCAGTTCAAGCGCGTCTGCCTGGAACACCTGCACCGCAGCCTGCCGGCCCGAGCTGATCGTGTGCGGGCGCAACAGCCGCTGGCGATCAAGAGCGACCCCATACCGCAGCATTTCCCTGGCTTCGACGGTACACCGCAAACCCTGCGCGAACACTGGCCTGCCGGGGAAGACGAAGCCCACCGGCGCCTGGCCCGCTTTGTCGATGAGCGCATCGATGACTATCCGCAACAACGCGACCTGCCGGCCAAGCCCGGTACCAGCGAGCTATCGCCCTACCTGGCCGCCGGCGTACTCTCACCGCGCCAGTGCCTGCACGCCGCCCTGGCCAGCAACCACGGCGAATTCGACAGCGGCAACCCAGGGGTGCAAACCTGGGTCAACGAGTTGCTTTGGCGTGAGTTCTACAAACACATCCTGGTGGGTTATCCACAGGTCTCGCGGCACCGCGCCTTCCGCGCCCACACTGAAGCCCTGCCGTGGCGCCACGCGCCCGAGGACCTTGAAGCCTGGAAGCAAGGCCGCACCGGTTTCCCGATCATCGACGCGGCGATGCGCCAGTTGCTCCACACCGGTTGGATGCACAACCGCTTGCGCATGATCGTCGCCATGTTCCTCAGCAAGAACCTGCTGATCGACTGGCGCGAAGGTGAGCGGCATTTCATGCGCCATTTGATCGATGGCGACCTGGCCGCAAACAACGGTGGCTGGCAATGGAGCGCGTCCACGGGAACCGACGCGGTGCCCTATTTCCGCATCTTCAACCCGGTCACCCAGGCCCGGCGCTTTGACCCTCACGCAATGTTCATACGCCAGTGGTTGCCAGAACTGCGTGATTTGGATGATAAATACATTCATTACCCGGTGAAAACCGGCGATCTATTTGCTACAAATTATTACGCAAGTCCTATAGTCGATCTCGAAAGCAGTCGCCAGCGGGCACTGGAGGCCTTCAAAGGCTTGTCCAGCTGGCAGGATCAGAGGGCAACAATTTGAGCAATCCGCGTAGTTTCTGGATTACGGGGGCCACCAACGGACTTGGGTTGGCCCTGGTGGAACGTCTGCTCGATCAGGGGCAGCGGGTCGCCGCCAGTGGCATGGACAGCCAGGAACTCGACGATTTGGATGGGCAACTGACGCGCCTGCCCGGGCAACTGCACGAGATGAGCCAGGCCGAAGTCGCCGCCCAGCGCTTACAGGCGCAATGGGGCGCCCTAGATACCCTGATCATCAATGCCGGGACGTGCGATTACCTCACCAACGATGTGGCGGACACCGAACTGTTCGACATGATCGTCAGCAGCAACCTGCGCGCCACCGAGCACTGCCTTGGCGCTGCAGTGCCGCTGCTGGCCAGGGGGCAGAAGCCACAGGTGATGGTGATCCTCAACCGATACTCGGCACTGCAACGCTTCGAGCCAACCCAGCCCCCCAATGGCGAGAACAGCCTGCCGCAGTGGTTGCGCGATCAACGCACGAGCTTGCAGACGCTGGGTATCGACCTGACGGTGGTCGCTCCACAGTCGCTAAGGGATCCGGTAACCCTGGCCCAGGCCGTTCCCGAGGACTGGACACCTCAGACCGCGGCCGCGGCATTGCTGGCCCGCCTGGAGCAGCGCCAGCCGGAACTGGTGCTCGAGGCCTTGAGCCTGAACAGCCTCTGGCCGCTTTCGCGCTGAACAGCACAGCCCCGTTCGCCGGCAAGCCGGCTCCTACAGTTGAGGATCTGTAGGAGCCGGCTTGCCGGCGAACGGGACCTGCACCGCCTATACACAGTGAAACGCCCGCCCTGGCTACAGCGCCATTCGGTAGTGCAACGAATAGCTTTCCACCCCATCGTTGGGCTGCTTGAGGCCGGCATTGGAATAGTGAATCGCGCGGATCCCTACCTCGTGCCCACCGGCAAAGCGCAGGCCGAAACCGATGCGGTCTTCGAACTGGAAGGATGAGCCCAGCTCGTTGTCTTCCAACTCGGTGCTCGAGAATGCCGCCACACCGATGCCGGCCTCGATGTAGGGCTTGACCGACTCGCCAGCAAATTCGTAGACGAACACCGGCGCGAACGAAAGGCTGTGATTGCTGGCCGTCTCGTCGCCCTGCCAGTAGCTGTATGCCCCGTCCCAGTAGCCGGTCAGGCGCCCGACGCGAGTCTGCCACCAGCTCGCATCCCAGTTCGCTTGCAGCCCCAACCGGTAGACCATGGTCGAGTCACCGGTCTGTCCCACCGAAAACGCAATGTCGGCAGCCTGAACAGCCGCCACCGGCCCCCCGCAAACAGCGGCAAACGCCGCCAACGCACAGAGTTTCTTCATGAGAAACACCCTTCTTCCTGATGTTGTTTTCAGTGTTCGCCTGGCCCCCAGGCTGATCGGTAGAAATCGGCGGTGAAACGATAGTTCCAATCGCGACTGCCACTTCTCACACTCTTCTTACATCGGAAAGCTTTGCACGCTGTCGGCGTTATTCCACAGAATCGGCAGGATTTTTTCCAGGCTGGCGGGGTCGGCACTGCTCCAGAAGCGAGCCGGCTGTGCCGGCCCCTCAGCCAAAAGCTTGCGCGCCTCCAACAGCCGCTGCAGCTGCCGCGCCACGGCGGCGCCGGTATCGATGATCGCCACATCCGCCGGGACCATGCCGGCCAACAACGGGCGGAGGAAGGGGTAGTGGGTACAACCCAGGATCAGCGTGTCGCACCCGGCGGCCAGGAGCGGCTGCACATAGCCCTCCAGCAACTGGCGCAAGGCAGGGCTACCGAGGTCACCGGTTTCGATGCATTCGACCAGCCCTGGGCAGGGCCGGGTGATCACCTTCACATCGCTGGCGAAGCGGTCGAGCAAGGCGGCGAACTTGGCGCTTTGCAGCGTGCCGGTGGTGGCCAGCACCCCCACCACCCCGGAGCGGGTGGCCGCAGCCGCCGGCTTGACCGCCGGCTCCATGCCCACCAAGGGCCAGTCCGGGTACAGCTCGCGCAGGTCGGCAACCGCCGCCACGGTGGCGGTATTGCAGGCCAGGACCATGGCCTTGGCACCCTGCTCGCGGAAGAAACCGGCGATATGCCGCAGTCGCTGGCGGATGTAGTCGGGCGACTTTTCGCCGTAGGGCACGTGACCGCTGTCGGCCACGTACAGCAACGACTCGTAGGGCAGCAGGCGTTGGATCTCGGCGAGCACCGACAAACCGCCGACCCCCGAGTCCATCACGCCCACGGGCGCCGCGCGTTCAGCCATGGCGATGGGCGCACACGCTGCAGGCGGGGTCACGCTTGACCCGCAGCTCACGCATGCGCGTGCTCAGCGCATCGATCAGCAGCAGGCGGCCCACCAGCGGCTCGCCGAAGCCCGCCAACAGCTTCAGCGCCTCGAGCGCCTGCAGGCTGCCAACCAGGCCCACCAGCGGGCCGAGCACACCGGCCTCGCTGCAGGTCAGCTCGGCTTCGCTGCCATGGCCGTACAGGCAGTGGTAGCAGGGGCTGTTGTCGCGGCGCGTGTCGAACACCGACAGCTGGCCTTCCAGGCGAATCGCCGCGCCGCTGACCAGCGGTTTGCCCGCCGCGACGCAGGCGGCATTGACCGCCTCGCGGGTGGTGAAGTTGTCTGAGCAGTCCAGCACCACGTCGACCGCCGTGACAGCGGCGGCCAGCGAATCTTCGTCCAGCGCCTGGCGGTGGGCGACCACGGTGACCTCGGGGTTGATCGCCTGCAAGCGCTTGATGGCGGAATCCACCTTGCTCATGCCGACGCTGTCGCTGTCGTGGATGATCTGGCGTTGCAGGTTGGTCAGGTCGACGCTGTCGAAGTCGGCCAGGTGCAGCTCACCGACACCGGCCGCACCCAGATACAGCGCCACCGGCGAGCCGAGCCCGCCGACCCCGACCACCAGCACCTTGCCCTGCTTCAGGCGCAGCTGGCCATCGATGTCCACTTGCGCCAGCAGGATCTGCCGGCTGTAACGCAACAGTTCGAGGTCGGTCAGCATGGCAGGCGCCCTAGGGAGATGCGCTCGTGGCCGCCCAGGTCCTGGCGGCTGGCAACGTCGGTGAAGCCGGTCTGAGTCAGCAGCTCGCGAACGTCAGCGGCCTGGTCGTAACCATGTTCGAGCAGCAGCCAGCCGCCAGGCAGCAGGTGCCGTGGCGCCTGGCCAACGATCACGCGCAGGTCGTCCAAGCCATCCTCACCGGCCACCAGGGCACTGCTCGGCTCGAAGCGTACATCGCCGGCCACCAGATGCGGGTCTTGCGCGCGAATGTACGGCGGGTTGCTGAGGATCAGGTCGAAACGCTCATCGGCGAGGGCGTCGTACCAATGGCTCAGGCGCACCTGGGCATTGCTCAGGCCGAGGCGCTGACGATTGCGTTCGGCCAGGGCCACCGCTTCGTCGATACGGTCAACCGCGGTCACCTGCCACCCCGGGCATTCGCTGGCCAGGGCCAGGGCGATGGCCCCGGTACCGGTGCCCAGGTCGAGCACCCGCGCGGGCTTGGGCGAAACCAGCTCGAGGGCGGTTTCCACCAGCAGCTCGGTGTCCGGGCGCGGGATCAGCGTGTGTGGTGCGACTTCCAGGTCGAGCTTCCAGAAACCCTGCTGGCCGAGGATGTAGGCCACCGGTTCACCGGCGCGACGGCGTTCGAGGTAACCGGCGAAGGTCTCGGCCGCTTCGCTGCTGACGATGCGCTCGGGCCAGGTGTGCAGGTAGCTGCGCGACTTGCCCAGGGCGGCGGCCAGCAGCAGCTCGGCGTCCAGGCGCTCGGTGGGCGACTCCGGCAGCTGCGCGTTGCGCAGCAGGCTGGCGATGATGGTCATTCAATCCCCCAGGGCGGCCAGCTGGTCGGCCTGGTATTCGGCCAGCAAGGGTTCGATCACGGCGTCCACGCCACCGGCGAGGATATCGTCCAGGGAGTAGAGGGTGAGGTTGATACGATGGTCGGTGACCCGGCCCTGTGGATAGTTGTAGGTGCGGATGCGCTCGGAGCGGTCACCCGAACCCACCAGCAGCTTGCGCTCGCTGGCGATGGCGTTCTGCGCGGCACTGGTCTGCATGTCGTTGAGCTTGGCCGACAGCCAGGACATGGCGCGGGCGCGGTTCTTGTGCTGCGAGCGCTCTTCCTGGCACTCGACCACGATGCCGGTGGGCAGGTGGGTAATGCGGATCGCCGAATCGGTCTTGTTGACGTGCTGGCCGCCAGCGCCGGAGGCGCGGTAGGTGTCCACCCGCAGGTCGGCCGGGTTGATCTCGATGGCCACCTGCTCGTCGGGCTCGGGCAGTACCGCCACGGTGCAGGCCGAGGTGTGGATGCGGCCCTGCGATTCGGTCTCGGGCACGCGCTGCACGCGGTGGGCGCCGGACTCGAACTTCAGCTTGCCGTACACGCTGTCGCCCTCGACCCGGGCGATGATCTCTTTGTAGCCGCCGTGCTCACCCTCGTTCTCGGAGAGGATTTCCAGACGCCAGCCGCGTTTTTCGGCATAGCGCGAATACATGCGGAACAGGTCGCCGGAGAAGATCGCCGCTTCGTCACCGCCAGTGCCGGCGCGGATTTCCAGGAACACGTTGCGCCCGTCGTTGGGGTCCTTGGGCAGCAGCATGCGTTGCAGCTGCGACTCCAGCCCCACCAGCGCCTCCTTGGCCTCGCGCACTTCCTCGACCGCCATTTCGCGCAGGTCGGGGTCGGCATCCTTGAGCAGCGCCTGGGCACCCTCCAAGTCGTCCTGGACCTTGCGCCACTCTTTATAGGCGCCGATCACCGGCTCGACTTCAGCGTATTCGCGCGAATAGGCGCGAAAGCGTGTCTGGTCGGAAATGACTTCGGCGTCACCGAGCAGCGCGGTGAGTTCCTCGAAGCGGTCCTGGAGCGTGTCCAGTTTGTTCAGCAGCGACGCTTTCATTGCGGGAATTTGTCCGTCGAGCCCTCATGGAGGGCGAAGAGTTCCTGGGCCATGGCCAGCGCATCGAGGCGGCCTTCGGCGGAGAGCTTTTTCAGTTGCACGCTGGGTGCATGCAGCAATTTGTTGGTCAGGCCCCGGGCCAACTGCATCAGCACGTCTTCGGGGTTGCCGCCGTTGCCCAATGAACGCAGGGCTTTTTGCAGTTCTTCGTCACGCAGGCGCTCGCTCTGCTGGCGGTAGGCCTTGAGCACATCCACCGCGGCCAGCTCGCGCAGGCGCACCATGAAATCGTCGGCACCGGCCGAAACCAGCTCCTCTGCGGCCTGGGCTGCGCCCTGGCGGCTTTTCAGGTTTTCCGCGACCACTTCGTGAAGGTCGTCGACGGTATAGAGGTAGACGTCATCCAGCTCGCCGACCTGCGGCTCGATATCCCGCGGTACGGCGATATCGACCATGAAGATCGGCTTGTGTCGGCGCTGTTTCAGCGCACTTTCCACCGCGCCTTTGCCGAGAATTGGCAGTTGGCTGGCAGTGGAGCTGATCACGATATCGCTGTTGACCAGTTCCTGGGGGATGTCCGACAGCAGCACCGCATGGGCACCGAACTGCTCGGCGAGCATGCTCGCCCGCTCCAGGGTGCGGTTGGCCACGACGATACGGCGCACGCCCTGCTCATGCAGGTGGCGAGCGACCAGGGTGATGGTCTCGCCGGCGCCAATCAGCAAGGCTTGGCTGCGCCCCAGATCGGCGAAGATCTGCTTGGCCAGGCTCACCGCGGCGAACGCCACCGACACCGGGTTCTCGCCGATGGCGGTATCGGTACGCACCTGCTTGGCGGCGCTGAAGGTGGCCTGGAACAGCCGACCCAGCAGGGGGCCGACGGTGCCGGCCTCGCGAGCGACGGCGTAGGCCGACTTCATCTGGCCGAGGATCTGCGGCTCGCCCAGCACCAGCGAGTCCAGGCCGGATGCCACGCGCATCATGTGCCTGACCGCGTCGTGCTCCTCGTGGATGTAGGCGCTGGCACGCAGCTCCTCGAGGCTCAGCTGGTGATAGTCGGCCAGCCATTGCAGCACGGCATCGGCGGCAAGGTGGTCCTGCTCTATATAGAGTTCGCTGCGGTTGCAGGTCGACAGGATCGCCGCCTCGCGGCTGGCGGTCAGTCGGCACAGCTGCTGCAGGGCGTCGACCAGCTGCTCTGGGGTAAACGCCACGCGCTCGCGTACGTCTACCGAGGCAGTCTTATGGTTGATACCAAGTGCAAGAAAGGCCATGCAAGGTCGCTGGTTGGGACGTGAAGCCGATAATTGTCCTACTTCGCAGGTTTTTGAGATGATGAGGCCCGCCTATCGGCCGCCCCGCACCCTTCCCATCCAGGCGTCACTCTTTGCCTTTGCCTATGCCGATCAAGAGATTTTCGTCGAAACCGGTGTGCGACAGCTGCGCCAGTGAAGGCGCCGCCCGTAACTTCGCGACTTCAGGAGGCTGAGCGGAGCTGTCTGTAGGGCCAGGTGCGCAGCACTCCTCGGCGCAGCCGAGGGCGCGCGGGCCCGAAAGACGCCGGAACGTAGCGGAGGGCCGCCAAGTGTTCGACGGGAGTCTTGCAGCGCTCTTGAGATCGAGCGCCGCCCGCGCGGCGCATCGCTGGCAAGCCAGCTCCCACATCTGTTTCGGGCCATTTACTCCTGATCCATCTCCACTGTCCGCTCTGTTTGTACGACGCGGTTTCTGTGGGGACGCTACCGTCACCCCACATGACTCAAGACATACACCAAGGCGGACGGTGGAGACCTCACAGGATGGATTGGCCCGAAACAGATGTGGGAGCTGGCTTGCCGAGCGCCGCAAAGTTTTCGACAAGCGCCTGGTTGCCCTCATGCGATAGCGTTGCCTGCACTATCGCGCGCTTAAGCAAAAACAACGGCAACGGCAGGATGGCGTTAAGCAGGTTGCGAACCACCCACCACCGCGCACTGTCCCTATACTCCGAAGCGCCGCTTCACACCACGACCTTCGCAGGTGGGTTTGCCACTGCGCTTGTGTCATCATGCTCCGACCGCCGGTTAGCCCCCAAAGCCTCTATGAACAAATCCTACGCATTGCTGCTTACCCTCGCCCTGCTCCAAGGCTGTCAGAGCCTTGCGCCGCAGCAGACGGACGCCCAGTCGCCCGCCGATGCCGGCAAGAGCGCGGAAAAGCCCGTGGTGTATGGATCGTTCAAGCAGGACACGCTGTACAGCCTGCTGGTGGCCGAGCTGGCCGGCCAGCGCAACCGCTTCGATATCGCCCTGAAAAACTACGTCGACCAAGCGCAGAAGACCCAGGACCCAGGCGTCTCCGAGCGCGCCTACCGCATCGCCGAGTATCTAGGCGCCGACGAACCGGCCCTGGACACCGCGCTGATCTGGGCCCGCAACGATCCGCAGAACCTCGACGCACAACGCGCCGCCGCCATTCAGCTGGCCCGTGCCGGTCGCTATGACGATTCCATGAGCTACATGGAGAAAGTGCTGCAGGGCCAGGGTGACACCCACTTCGACTTCTTGGCGCTCTCGGCCGCCGAAACCGACCAGAGTACCCGCGACGGCCTGATGCAGAGCTTCGACCGGCTGCTGGTGAAGTACCCTGACAACAGCCAGCTGGTGTTCGGCAAGGCCCTGCTGCTGAACCAGGACAACAAGCCCCAGCAGGCGCTGGACCTGCTCGAAAGCCACCCGCCGCAGAACGGCGAAATCGCCCCGGTGCTACTGCGCGCGCGCCTGCTGCAAGCGCTCGACCGTGGCCCGGAGGCCCTGCCCTTGCTACGCGGGGCGATCCGCGACAACCCCGATGACAAGCGCCTGCGCCTCACCTACGCCCGCACCCTGGTCGAGCAGGACCGCATCGAGGACGCCAAGGCCGAGTTCGAGAACCTGCTCCAGCAATACCCGGAAGACGACGAGATCCGTTACTCGCTCGCCCTGGTGTGCCTGGAAACCAAGCACTGGGACGAGGCCGAAGGTTATCTGCAAGAGATGGTCGAGCGTGACGCCAACGCCGACGCCGCCCACTTCAACCTCGGCCGCATCCGCGAAGAGCGCAGCCAGCCCGCCGCCGCCCTGCGCGAATACGCCTTGGTCGGTGCCGGCCCCGACTACCTGCCGGCGCAGTTGCGCCAGGCCGACATCCTCATTGCCAACGGCCGCAGCGCCGAGGCCTCGCGCCTGCTCGCCGAGGCCCGCGAGGCGCAACCGGACTACGCCATCCAGCTGTACCTGATCGAAGCCGAAAGCCTGGGCAACAACGGCAAGGAAGCCCAAGCCGACCAGGTACTGCAACAAGCGATCAAGCGCTACCCCGACGACCTCAACCTGCTCTACACCCGCGCCATGCTCGCCGAGAAGCGCAATGACCTGCCGCAGATGGAAAAGGACCTGCGCGTCATCATTGCCCGCGAGCCGGACAACGCCATGGCGCTGAACGCCCTGGGCTACACCCTGGCCGACCGCACCACCCGCTACGCCGAGGCCAAGGCCCTGATCGACAAGGCCCACCAGCTCACCCCCGACGACCCGGCGGTGCTCGACAGCCTGGGCTGGGTCGCCTACCGCATGGGTAACCTCGAAGAGGCCGAGCGCCAACTGCGCCTGGCCTTCGAGCGCTTCCCCGACCACGAAGTCGCCGCCCACCTGGGCGAAGTGCTGTGGGCCAACGGCAAGCGCCGCGAAGCCCGCCAAGTCTGGGCCAAGGGCTTCGAAGCCCAGGCCGACAGCCCCATCCTGCGCAAGACCCTCCTGCGCCTGACCGGATCCGAGAGCCTGTAAACCATGTTCCTGCGTCATTGCATCACCTTCTCCCTCATCGCCCTGCTCGCCGGTTGCGCCGGTTTCGGCAGCAAGGAAGCCGTGCAAGGCCAGGGCAACCCGCAGCTGTGGCGTGAACACAAGCAACAGCTGGGCAGCCTCGACGGCTGGCAGATCAACGGCAAGGTCGGCATTCGCGCCCCGCGCGACTCCGGCAGCGGCACGCTGTTCTGGCTGCAACGCCAGGACTACTACGATATCCGCCTGGCCGGCCCGCTGGGCCGTGGCGCCGCGCGCCTGACCGGGCGCCCGGGTGGCGTGGTGCTGGAAGTGGCCAACCAGGGCCGTTATGAGGCCGACAGCCCCGAAGCCCTGCTGGAAGAACAGCTGGGCTGGCGCCTGCCGGTGTCGCACCTGGTGTGGTGGGTGCGCGGCCTGCCCGCCCCGGACAGCAAGAGCAAACTTACCCTCGACGGCGACAGCCGCCTGGCCAGCCTCGACCAGGATGGTTGGCAGGTGCAGTACCTGAGCTATACAGAGCAGAACGGCTACTGGCTGCCCGAGCGCCTGAAGCTGCATGGCGAGAACATCGACGTCACGCTGGTGGTCAAGGACTGGCAGCCACGCCAGCTGGGGCACTGATCCGATGGAAACGTTGGTACTCCCCGCCCCGGCCAAGCTGAACCTGTGGCTGCACATCACCGGCCGCCGCCCGGACGGCTACCACGAGTTGGAAACCGTGTTCCAGTTCCTCGACCACGCCGATGAGCTGAGTTTCGCCGTGCGCGAGGACGGCCAGATTCGCTTGCAGACCGACATCGAAGGCGTGCCCCACGACAGCAACCTGATCGTGCGCGCCGCGCGCAAGCTTCAGGAACAGTCCGGTTGCACGCTGGGCGCCGACATCTGGCTGCACAAGGTGCTGCCCATGGGCGGCGGCATCGGCGGCGGCAGCTCCGACGCGGCCACCACCCTGCTGGCGCTGGCGCACCTGTGGCAGCTGGACTGGGACGAAGACCGCCTGGCCGCCCTGGGCCTGACCCTGGGCGCCGATGTGCCGGTGTTCGTCCGTGGCCACGCGGCGTTCGCCCAGGGCGTTGGTGAACGCCTGGAGCCGGTCGACCCCGTCGAACCCTGGTATGTCGTGTTGGTGCCGCAAGTGTCTGTCAGCACAGCGGAAATTTTTTCGCATCCGGAGTTGACACGTGATTCCCTCCCCCTTAAGATGCGCCCCGTTCCCGAGGGAAACAGTCGAAATGACTGCCAACCGGTAGTAGAGCAACGTTACCCAGAAGTTCGCAATGCGCTGATTTCATTGGGTAAATACACGGAAGCTCGAATGACCGGCACTGGAAGTTGTGTGTTTGGGGCCTTCCCAAGCAAAGCCGAAGCTGATAAAGTTCTGGCCCTTCTTTCAGCGACCCAAACAGGGTTTGTAGCGAAAGGAAGCAATGTTTCGATGTTGCATCGCAAGCTGCAAAGTCTGGTCAAGAAGTCGAGCGCATAAGCGTTCGCAGCAACAGATACAGGGGCGTCGCCAAGCGGTAAGGCAGCAGGTTTTGATCCTGCCATGCGTTGGTTCGAATCCAGCCGCCCCTGCCATTTTCCTTATACTCATCCAGGTATACCCTCAGCCTTCAGGTACTGCGCGTGTCCAAGATGATGGTCTTTACGGGGAACGCTAACCCCGATCTGGCTCGGCGTGTCGTACGTCAGCTGCATATCCCTCTCGGTGACGTCTCTGTCGGTAAATTCTCCGACGGTGAGATCAGCACTGAGATCAATGAAAATGTCCGCGGTAAAGACGTTTTCATTATTCAGCCGACCTGCGCCCCGACCAACGATAACCTGATGGAACTGGTAGTGATGGCCGATGCCTTCCGCCGCTCCTCAGCGTCCCGAATCACTGCCGTGATTCCCTACTTCGGATACGCCCGCCAGGACCGCCGTCCGCGTTCGGCACGTGTAGCCATCAGCGCCAAAGTCGTCGCTGACATGCTCACTGTCGTGGGTATCGACCGTGTACTCACCGTCGACCTGCACGCTGACCAGATCCAGGGTTTCTTCGATATTCCCGTCGACAACATCTACGGCTCGCCCGTACTGGTCGACGACATCGAAGACCAGCGTTTCGAGAACCTGATGATCGTCTCCCCGGACATCGGTGGCGTGGTACGTGCCCGTGCCGTCGCCAAGTCCCTGGGTGTCGATCTCGGGATCATCGACAAACGCCGCGAGAAGGCTAACCACTCCGAGGTTATGCACATCATCGGCGACGTCGAAGGACGCACTTGCATCCTGGTAGACGACATGGTCGACACCGCCGGCACCCTGTGCCACGCGGCCAAGGCCCTGAAAGAACACGGCGCTGCCAAGGTTTACGCCTACTGCACGCACCCGGTTCTGTCGGGCCGCGCGATCGAGAACATCGAGAAGTCGGTACTCGACGAGCTGGTGGTGACCAACACCATCCCGCTGTCCGCCGCTGCTCAAGCCTGTGACCGTATCCGCCAGCTGGATATCGCACCGGTTGTCGCTGAAGCGGTACGCCGCATCAGCAACGAAGAATCGATCAGCGCAATGTTCCGCTAAGCGGAACACTCGCTGACGAAAAGCGCCCCGCCCCGACACTGGTTGTCGGGGCGGGGCTTTTTTGCCATCCCCGTTGGCGCTGGTCGCAAACGCCCTCGGGGGGCTATTTTGGAGAAGCAAAATGACTGATTTCATCCTGAACGCCCAAGCGCGTACTGACCTGGGGAAAGGTGCGAGCCGCCGCCTGCGTCACTCCGCCAACATCCCTGCCGTTGTTTACGGTGGCGATAAAGAAGCCCAATCCCTGACCATCGTGGCCAAGGAAATCGCCAAGCTGTTCGAAAACGAAGCTGCCTTCAGCCACGTGATCGAACTGAACGTCGATGGCGCCAAGCAAAACGTCGTGGTCAAGGCCATGCAGCGTCACCCAGCCAAAGGTTTCATCATGCACGCCGACTTCGTTCGCGTCGTTGCTGGCCAGAAGCTGACCGCCAAGGTTCCAGTTCACTTCGTCGGCGAAGAAGCCCCGATCAAGAAAGGCGGCGAGATCTCGCACGTCGTTTCCGAGATCGAAGTGTCCTGCGAAGCCAAGGACCTGCCAGAGTTCATCGAAGTTGACCTGGCCAAGGCCGAAGTCGGCACCATCATCCACCTGTCGGACCTGAAAGCTCCGAAAGGCGTAGAGTTCGTCGCTCTGGCCCACGGTGATGACAAAGCTGTTGCCAACGTCCACGCCCCGCGCGTTGCCGCTGAAGCTGCTGAAGGCGCTGCCGAGTAATCCACTCGCACGCCGGCGTTGATCGGGTTACAGTGCCGCGCGCACCGTAACCCACCAACTCCAAGGAAGAGCCCCTGACGTGACCGCCATCCAGTTGATCGTCGGCCTGGGTAACCCCGGCCCCGAATACGAACAGACCCGGCATAACGCAGGGGCTCTTTTCGTTGAACGCCTCGCCAGCGCCCAGCGCGTCTCGCTGTCCGCTGACAAAAAATATTTCGGCCTGACGGCTAAGTTCAGCCATCAGGGCAACGATGTTCGCCTGCTGATCCCCACCACCTACATGAACCGCAGCGGCCAGTCCGTGGCGGCCTTGGCCAATTTCTTCCGGATCAAGCCGGAAGCGATCCTGGTGGCCCACGACGAACTCGACCTGCCTCCCGGCGTCGCCAAGCTCAAGCGCGGTGGCGGCCACGGTGGGCACAACGGCCTGCGCGACATCATCGCGCAGCTCGGCAACCAGAACGACTTCCACCGCCTGCGGCTTGGCATTGGCCACCCGGGCGACGCCAAGCTGGTCTCCAACTTCGTCCTCGGCCGCGCACCGCGCAGCGAACAGGAGAAGCTCGACGCCAGCATCGATTTTGCCCTCGGCGTGCTGCCGGACGTGCTTGCCGGCGACTTCGCCAAGGCGATGCGCGAGCTGCACAGCCAGAAGGCCTGACAACTCTAGTAAGGGGAATTCCCATGGGTTTCAATTGCGGCATCGTCGGCCTGCCCAACGTCGGCAAGTCCACCCTGTTCAACGCCCTGACCAAATCCGGTATCGCGGCCGAGAACTTCCCCTTCTGCACCATCGAGCCGAACAGCGGCATCGTGCCGATGCCCGACGTGCGCCTGAATGCGCTGGCCGAGATCGTCAAGCCCAACCGCATCCTGCCGACCACCATGGAATTCGTCGACATCGCGGGCCTTGTGGCCGGCGCTTCGAAAGGTGAAGGCCTGGGCAACAAGTTCCTCGCCAACATCCGCGAGACCGACGCCATCGCCCACGTGGTGCGCTGCTTCGAAGACGAGAACGTGATCCACGTTTCCAACAGCGTCGACCCCAAGCGCGACATCGAGATCATCGACCTCGAACTGATCTTCGCCGACCTCGACAGCTGCGAGAAGCAACTGCAGAAGGTCGCGCGTAACGCCAAGGGCGGCGACAAGGATGCCCTGGCCCAGAAGGCGATCCTGGAAAAACTGATCCCGCACTTCACCGAAGGCAAGCCGGCACGCAGCCTGATGAAAAACATGGCTGACGACGAGAAAGCCGTGATCCGTGGCTTCCACCTGCTGACCAGCAAGCCGGTGATGTACATCGCCAACGTCGCCGAAGACGGCTTCGACAACAACCCGCACCTGGACGTGGTCAAGGCCATCGCCGAGGAAGAAGGCGCGGTGGTGGTGCCGGTGTGCAACAAGATCGAAGCCGAGATCGCCGAGCTGGACGACGGCGAAGAGAAGGACATGTTCCTCGAGGCCCTGGGCCTGGAAGAGCCTGGCCTGAACCGCGTGATCCGCGCCGGTTACGAGCTGCTCAACCTGCAGACCTACTTCACCGCCGGCGTGCAGGAAGTACGCGCCTGGACCGTCCGCGTCGGTGCTACCGCACCGCAGGCTGCAGGCGTGATCCACACCGACTTCGAGAAAGGCTTCATCCGCGCCGAAGTGGTGGCCTATGACGACTTCATCCAGTTCAAGGGTGAAGGCGGCGCCAAAGAGGCTGGCAAGTGGCGCCTGGAAGGCAAGGACTACATCGTCAAAGACGGTGATGTGATGCACTTCCGCTTCAACGTCTGACGACATCCGTGGACATCCACGGCGCTCGATAGATTGCAAAACCCCCGTGTTCGCCAGGCGACACGGGGGTTTTGCGTTCAAGGCGATAGCGTGCCCGCGGATGCCCAAACCCGGCCACAGGCCGTGCCAGACCTGAACCTGACGCATCTGTAATGCCCTGCTCAGTTTGCTGACAGCCCGCCCTGCCTAAGGTGAGCCCAACCCCGCACAACGCAGGCCTCGAACCGATGGCCACAACGTTGTGCGGGCTGGCGAACCTTTTGACTGACGGGACACCACGGCATGCACAGCAAATCCACGCGACGATCCTTCGTCAAAGGCCTGGCCGCCACCGGCATACTGGGTGGGCTGGGCATGTGGCGCACGCCGGCCTGGGCCTTGACCAGCCCAGGCCAGACCACGGTGCTGAGCGGCAGCGACTTCGACCTGTACATCGGTGAGTTGCCGGTCAACATCACCGGTGCCGCCCGCACGGCCATGGCGATCAATGGCTCGTTGCCCGGCCCGACGCTGCGCTGGCGTGAAGGTGACACGGTCACCTTGCGGGTACGCAACAAGCTTGCGCAGGACACCTCGATCCACTGGCACGGCATCATCCTGCCGGCGAACATGGACGGTGTGCCAGGCCTGAGCTTCCATGGCATCGCCCCCGATGGTCTGTACGAGTACCGGTTCAAGGTCCAGCAGAACGGCACTTACTGGTACCACAGCCATTCCGGGCTGCAGGAGCAGGCCGGGGTGTATGGCGCGCTGGTGATCGATGCCCGGGAGCCCGAGCCGTTCACTTACGAGCGCGACTACGTCGTCATGCTCAGCGACTGGACCGATGAGGACCCTGCCCGGGTCCTGGCCAAGCTCAAGAAACAGTCCGACTACTACAACTTCCACAAGCGCACGGTGGCCGACTTCGTCGACGACGTAAGCGAGATGGGGTGGTCGGCCGCGCTGGCGGACCGCACGATGTGGGCGCAGATGAACATGAGCCCCACCGACCTCGCCGACGTGAGTGGCCATACCTACACCTACCTCATGAACGGCCAGGCACCGGACGGCAACTGGACCGGGACTTTCAAACCGGGCGAAAAGATCCGCCTGCGCTTTATCAACGCCTCGGCCATGAGCTACTTCGACGTACGCATCCCTGGCCTGAAAATGACCGTGGTCGCCGCGGACGGGCTGCACGTAAAGCCTGTCTCGGTCGATGAGTTCCGCATCGCGGTCGCCGAAACCTACGATGTCATCGTCGAACCGCAGGACGCTCAGGCGTACACCCTTTTCGCGCAATCCATGGACCGTACCGGCTACGCAAGAGGCACGTTGGCCGTTCGTGAAGGTATGCATGCGCCGGTACCGGCAGTAGATGCCCGGCCACTGATCGCCATGGGCGACATGGGCATGGATCACGGTGGCATGGGCGGGATGGACCACAGCCAGATGGCAGGCATGGACCACAGCAATATGCCCGGCATGGACCACGGCAGCATGGCTGGCATGACGGGCGCCATGCAGTCTCACCCCGCGTCGGAAACCAACAATCCCCTGGTCGACATGCAGACCATGTCCCCCACCCCGAGTTTGAACGACCCGGGCATCGGCCTGCGCGACAACGGCCGCCGCGTACTGACCTATGCCGACCTGAGCAGCACCTTCATCGACCCGGACGGCCGCGAGCCGGGGCGCACCATCGAACTGCACCTCACCGGCCACATGGAAAAGTTCGCCTGGTCCTTCGACGGCATCAAGTTCTCCGATGCCCAGCCCCTGCGCCTGAAGTACGGCGAGCGCCTGCGCATCACCCTGGTCAACGACACCATGATGACCCACCCCATCCACTTGCACGGCATGTGGAGCGACCTGGAGGACGAGCACGGCAACTTCATGGTGCGCAAGCACACCATCGACATGCCGCCCGGCGCCAAGCGCAGCTACCGCGTGACCGCCGATGCCCTGGGCCGCTGGGCCTATCACTGCCACCTGCTGTTCCACATGGAAATGGGCATGTTCCGCGAAGTGCGTGTGGACGAATGAACCGGAGATCCAAGATGAGCCAATCGATGAAACCGAACGCCTTTATCCTTTCTGCCGCCATGGCAGGCCTGCTGGCCGTGCAGGCCGTGCTGGCCCCCAACGCATGGTCCGACGAACAGCCTGCCCCGCAAGCCACGACACCCAACGCCCCTCACAAGCCTGCCCAAGCCGAAGGCATGCAACACCCGGGCATGGATCACAGCACCATGAAAGGCATGGACCATGGTTCGATGAAGGGCATGGACCACAGCAAGATGATGGGTTCGCAAGGTGCCGACAAGGCCAAGGAAGGCCACGATGGTCACTAGGTTGGCACCCCCATCGCTGCTGGCGTTGGCAGTGTCCCTCGGCGCAATGTACGCAGCGCCGAGCGCTGCGGCCGAAACGATGGACCACTCAGCGATGGGCCATGGGAGCATGGCGGGCATGGATCATTCAGGGATGAACCATGGCGCGGCTGACAGTGCCACGACGACCAGTCGCACACCGATTCCCGTACTGACCGATGCCGACCGCGAAGCAGCGTTCCCGCCATTGGCGGGCCATCAGGTCCACGATAGCGCCATCAACAGCTTCTTCCTGCTGGACCAGCTCGAATACCAGGATGCGGACGAAGGCAGCACCCTGGCCTGGGATGCCACGGGATGGATTGGCGGCGACATCGATCGCCTGTGGATCCGCACCGAGGGTGAACGCACCAACGGCGTTACCGAGGATGCCGAGTTGCAACTGCTGTACGGGCATGCCATCGGCCCCTGGTGGGATGTGGTCGCCGGCGTTCGCCAGGACTTCAAACCTGAATCACCGCAGACATGGGCCGCGTTCGGAGTCCAGGGCATGGCGCTGTACGACTTCGAAGCCGAAGCCACCGCCTTCATTGGCGAGAACGGCCAGACTGCCGCGCGGCTGGAAGGTGAGTACGACATCCTCCTGACCAATCGGTTGATCCTGCAGCCCACCGCCGAAGCCAACTTCTATGGCAAGAACGACCCACAGCGTGGCATTGGCTCGGGGCTGGCCAATACCGAAGTCGGGCTGCGCCTGCGCTATGAAATCGTCCGTCAGTTCGCGCCCTACATCGGGGTTACCTGGAGCCGTTCCTACGGCAATACCGCCGACCTGATTCGCGACGACGGCGGGAATGTGGACGAAGCGCGTTTCGTTGCGGGCATTCGAATGTGGTTTTGAGTAGCTGATATGAAAACAACAATAAAGACAGTGGTGGCGACAAGCGCGGTAGCGGGCGCGGCGGTCCTGGCGACCGCCTATTTCGGCCTGGTCAACGTCGGCGCCGATGATCCGCATTTCCCGGCCGTGCATGCCTTTCTCGCCATGGCACGGGAGCGCTCCATCGAGGTGCGCGCCAGGGATATCGAGGTGCCGAACCTGAAGGATGAGGCCCTGATTATTGCCGGTGCCGGCAACTACAACGCCATGTGCATGGGTTGCCACCTCGCCCCCGGGGTTGAAAGGACCGAACTCAGCCAGGCGCTCTATCCCGCTCCCCCCGACCTCACCAGAACAGGCGTGGGCGGTAACCCCGCCGCCGCGTTCTGGACCATCAAGCACGGCATCAAGGCCACCGGCATGCCTGCCTGGGGCAAGAGCATGGATGACCCGTACATCTGGGGCATCGTCGCTTTCCTCGATCAGCTGCCGCGGATGAACGCCGAGCAATATGCCGGGCTGGTGGCCAGCAGCGGCGGCCACCAGCATGGCGGCGGGGAAAGCCAGCCACACGATCATGCAGGCCAACCCGCTGCGAAGACGCACACGCACAAGGATGCAAAGGCGCATCGCCATTGAAGCTGGCCATCAGGTAAGCAATCACGCGACTGACTGCCAGCAAACCTGCATTTATTTCCCTGCCACACCGGCCCAGGCTGGGTGCTTTTTCCGTGAGCAGGAGCCGCCGATGACCCAGCAAACCGCACGCCCCCAGGCAGTCCCCACCGTGCAGGTGGACACCGACGAGGTGATCGTCACCGAATGGCGCTTCGCCCCTGGCGCCGAAACCGGGCGCCATCTGCATGGCCGTGACTACGTGGTGGTGCCCATGACCGACGGCGTGTTGCTGCTGGAAACGCCCGAGGGCGAAAAGCGCGCAGCGCTGGTGGCGGGCCAGAGTTACTTCCGCAAGGCTGGGGTCGAGCACAATGTGATCAATGCCAGCGACCATGAGATCGTGTTCATCGAGACCGAGTTGAAGTAGCCCACTGCCCGCCCCTTCGCTGCACTCCCCGCGTGGGAGCCACTGCGTTGAGTTGCTCGCTCTGGCCTCATCGCCGGCAAGCCGGCTTCCACCCAAAACCTTGCACGGCACCGTGTAGGAGCGGCCTTGTGTCGCGAATGGGCCGCAGAGCGGCCCCAGCGATCTTGGGAGTACTCGAGATCCTGGGGGCGCTGTGCGCCCCTTTCGCGACACAAGGCCGCTCCTACAAATCGCATGGGCCCAAGCAACACGCTGTACCTGTGGGAGCCGGCTTGCCGGCGATGGGGCGCGAAGGTTGCGCGCGGACTTCTCCCACCACCCCTTAACGTCTACAATCCCCTCTGCTTGAACCGGGATAACCGAAGCACTGCCTCGAAACCCGATGGACCTGACCACTGCCGGTCAACCGTCGGGACAAATGGGTCCGGACCACGGCCGGCCTGTTTATCGGAGGCAACACATGACCCCGCGTATCTGGCTATTGGCCCTGGCGACGTTCGTCACCGGCATGGCCGAAAACATCACCGTCGGCATCCTGCCGGCACTGACCGACGGCCTTGCCGTACCGCTCGGTGTGGCCCAGCTGACCACGGTCTTCTCCTTGAGCTTCGCCCTCGCCGCCCCTTTCGCCCCCTTGCTGACCACACGCCTGCCGCTGCGTGGCCTGCTGTGCGCCACCCTGGCGCTGTTCGCCCTGTGCAACCTGGCGGCGGCACTGGCACCGGGCTACACGGCGCTGATGATCGCCCGCGTCGGCATGGCGGCCACCAGCGCGCTGACCTGCCTGACCTGCACCTTGATGGCCACGCGCATGGTCCCCGAAGCCCTGCGCGGGCGCGCCATCGGGGTGATCTTCATGGGTATCTGCAGCTCGCTGGTGCTCGGCGTGCCGGCGGGCATGCTGCTGTGCGATGCGCTCGGCTGGCGGGGTGTGTTCGTCGGCTTGAGCCTGCTGGCGGTAGCCGTGCTGCTGCTGGCCTGGCGCGGGCTGCCGCCGGCGCGCAGCAGCGAGCGCATCGCCTTTGGCAGCTACCTGCGCCACCTGCGTGACAGCCGCCTGATGGCGGCCCAGGGGGTGTCGCTGTTGATGATCGCCGGGCATTTCACCGTGTTCGCCTACCTGGCGCCCTATGCCCAGCACGTGGCCGCTATGCCTGCCGCCTGGCTGGCGGCGGTATTCGCGGCATTCGGCATCGCCGGGGTCTCGGGTGGCTACGTGGGCGGCTGGATGGCCGACCGCCTGGGCACCGGCCAGGCGATCCGGCTGGCCCCTTTGCTGTACCTGGCCAGCCTGCTGGTGCTGCCGTTGAGCGCAGGCACGCCGTGGTTGTTCCTGCCGGTGATGATGCTCTGGGGTGGCCTGAGCTGGACCACCTCGCCCGTGGTGCAGAGCTACCTAGCCCAGCGCGGGCCGGACACCTTCCCGGCGGGGATGAGCCTGAACATGTCGGCCATGCACCTGGGCGTGGGGTTGGGTTCGGCCATTGGTGGTGCGGTCATCAGCGGCGCGACACTGGCGGCCACGCCCTGGGCAGGCGCCGTCCTGACGACGCTGGCGGCGGGCCTGGCACTGTGGTCGGCGAGCACCCCCGCCCCACCGGGTTTTAGCGAGCGCGAACTGGCGTAGCGGCGGCCTGTTCCTGCTCGAAGGCGTCGGCGAGAAAGTCGATCAGCTTGCGCACTGCCGGCATCAGCCCGCGCCGGGAGGGGAACAGTGCCACCACCTCCCCTTCCCGTGGCGCCCAGCCGTCGAGGACGTGGACCAACCGCCCACTGGCGAGGTCGGCAGCGACCACCTCCTCCGGTAGCAGCACCACGCCGACCCCGGCCAGGGCGCCCTGGTGCAGCACCGCCAGGTCATCCGACACCACCCGCGGGCGGATCACCACGGCGGCTTCGGCGCCCTGCGGGCCTTCCAGCAGCCAGGTGAAGTCCTGCACATTGATGCCCCAGCACAGGCTCGGCAGCGCCTGCAGCTGGGCCGGCGTCTGCGGGCGGCCATGTTCGGCCAGCAAGCCTGGGGACGCCACCAGGCACTGCCGGCTCGGCGCCAACCGGCGCATGATCAGCTCGCTGCTTTCAAGCGGCTGGTGGTGCACGCTGAGCACCAGGTCGAAGCCTTCGCCGATCACATCGACGCGGCGGTTGTAGCTCTTGACCAGCAACTCGACCACCGGGCACTGCGCCATGAACCGCGCCAGCATCGGCGCCAGGCGCGAATCGAGCAACGCCGTGCTGCTGGCCAGGCGCACGATGCCGCGCGGTTCGGCGCGATTGCGTTCGACGGCGTCTTCGGCGGCGATGGCCTGTTCGAGCATGCTCAGGCAATGGCGGTAGTACTCCAGCCCCACCTCGGTGACCTGGAACTGGCGTGTCGAGCGCTGGATCAGGCGTACCCCCAGCCGCTCTTCGAGGCGCGCCACGCGCCGGCTCAGGCGCGACTTGGGCAAGTCCAGGATGCGCCCGGCCGGGGCGAAGCCGCCGTGCTCCACCACCTTGGCGTAGAGGTACAGGTCATTCAGGTCGAACATCGGCAACACTCGTCTGCGACTCACCGCCACATCATCCGTCATTCTTCGAGGATCGTCACAGTGGCGGTGGTGCCGGCACGCAGCACCTGGCCGTCCTGCGGGTCGAGGCGTAGGCGCACCGGCACGCGCTGGGCCAGCTTGACCCAGGTGTAGTTCGGGTTGACGTTGGCCAGCAGGCGGCTGCCAGGCTGGTTCTCGCGGTCGGTGATGGCGTAGGCGATGCTTTCCACCGTGCCCTGCAACGCCTCGCCGCTCATCAGCACCACCCGCGCCCGGCTGCCGACCTTGATACGCGGCAGCTTGGTTTCCTCGAAATAGCCACTGACGTGGAACGAGTCGCTGTCCACCAACGCCAACAACGCCGCACCCGGCTGGGCGAAGTCACCCTGGCGGGTCAGCAGGTTGGTGACATGGCCGTTGACCGGCGCCAGCACCTGGGTGCGTTGCAAGTCGTGGCGAGCCTGCTCGAGGGTGGCTTCGGCCAGTTGCACATTGGCCTGGGCCAGGCCCAGGCTGGATTGCTCGCGCAGCAGGTCGGCCTGGGCCACCGCCACTTCGGTGCGGGATTTCTCCCATTCTTCGGCGGAGATCGCCGACAGCGATTGCAGCTTGCGGCGCCGCTGCTCCTCGCTGCCGCGTTGCCGGAGCAACGCCTGGTTGGCGACGATGTTCGCCTGCGACTGGCCCAGGGCGGCGCGCGCCACCTCGACCGCGCGCTGGGCATGCAACACCGCCAGTTGGTAACGGGCAGGGTCGATCTGCAGCAGCACGTCGCCCTTGTGCACGAACTGGTTGTCATGCACCGGCAGGGCGATGATCGGGCCGCCGACTTCCGCTGCCAGGGTCACCACGTCGGCCCGCACCCGGGCGTCGCGGGTCCAGGGCGCACGGGTGTAATGCTGCCAGGCGAGGACTCCCAGCACGATGGCCACGGCCACCACCAGCAGGGTCAGCCCGCGCGACAGCAAGGGTTTGATCGACGGCATCTACACACTCACTCCCATCCACAACAGCAAGGCCGCACAGATCGCGGCGTACAGAGCGCCCTGGAACAGCGCCGGGTGCCAGACGAGCGCCAATACGCCCACCCGGCGCAACAGCGCATCCAGCAGCAGGAACACCGGCAGCGCCAACAGCAGTGCCTGGGCAATGGGCGGCAGGTAGACCCCACCCACTTCGAAATCAATGGGCACGGGCCACCTCCGGTACTACGGCGGGTTGCTCGCCTTCGAGTACGCCGCGATAGCGCGCCAGCAATTGCCCCGCAACCGCCAGCGCCACCCTCAAGATGAACAGCTGGCGCAATCGATCACGCCCAGCCGGCCCTGGCTCGCCGTGCAGGCCATCGAGCACATTGCCCAGCACATCGAGCTCGTGCAGCAGCGCATCGAGTTCGACATCACGTTGACCGCCGATGATGCCGGCCATGCCCCGCAGCCCCTCCAACAGCCGCTCCCGGATCGGCGCCGGCAATTCGCGTTCGCGTTCGCACAAGGTGCGCGCCTGCGTAAGGGCAATGGCCAGGGCCGGGCACACCAGGGCGCAGTCGAAGCGCTCGTGCGATGCGCTGTCGGTCGCCACCGGCAACAGGGCGATCATCGCCGACAGGCGATCGAGCTGGCGGCTTTCGAAGGCGAACTGGCCAGCCAGCGTCGTGGGGCCGGTCACCTGCCGGTGCACATCCTCGCGGGTCAGGCGGAACAGCCTGGCGATGCGCTTTTGCGGGTTGAACGGAAACACCAGGGCGAACACCGTGCTCGCCAGCACCCCGGCCAGCAGATAGCCGCCTGCGAATTCGAACCACTGGATATCGGTGTTGTGGTAAAGCCCGACGTTCTGCGGCCCGATCATCAACAAACCAATCAGGCCGATGCCCATGCCGATGCCGGCAGTCATTGGGCTGGCCAAGCCCACGGCGGCCAGGTACAGCAGCGGTGCCAGGCACACGGCCAGCATTTCGAAATCGGTGAACAGCGGCAACAGGGCGAACTGGTACAGCGCCGACAGGCCCAGGCCCACCAGCAGCCCGCGGTTGTAGTTCTGGCTGGCCAGCAAGGGCCGCGGCAAGGTCGCCATCAACGAACACATCACCCCGACCAGGATCACCGCCGAGCGGGCTCCGTCCCAGGCGCTCTCGATCCACAGCCAGCCAACCAACAGCAAGGCCAGGCAGGCGCGCACGGCGTTCATCGCCGCCAGCGGCCAGTCCAGGTGCAGGGCACTGGCGCGGCCTTGGCGCTGCGCGCAGCTGGCCAGGCGCCCTTGCTGGATCGCTTCGTTGAGCTCGATCAGCTCGTCCAGTTGCTGCAGCAACCGCGCCTGCTCCCAGCGCAGGGCCCAGGCCAGGGCACGCAGGTTCGGCGCTAAGGGCTCATTGAGGAATTCCGCGCGCTCGGCGGCGGCATCGAAGCCTTTGTGCAGGGTGCGCAAGGATTCACGGTCAGTGCCTGACAACGCCATGCCGTCCCGGGCCAGGGCCTCGAGGCTATCCAGTTCGGTGTCGCGCAGCAGTTGGATATCCGCTGGCAGCGGCCCCTGCCAGTGCGCCTTGACCAGCTCGCGCTGCTGGCGCAGCACCAGCAGCCGCGACACCAGCAGCACCAACTGGTTGGCGAACAGTTGCACCAACCCATCGCCACTGCGCAAGTGCGGGGCATCGAAGTACAGGTGCCGACGCAACCCCTCCAGGGCGCTGATCTCGACAATCAACTGGGCCTGGCGTTGACGGAACGCGGCGTCATCCTCTTCGGTGCGCACCACCTCGGCGGCATGCCGGGCGATCAGTTTGAGCAGGCTGTCGACCTTGGCGAAATAGCTGTCGGCGACCGCCTGCGGGCGCGCCGTCAACAGGCTGACCACCGCCACGCAGGCCACCGCCAGCAGGGTTTCGGTCACCCGCGTGACCGCCAGCATGAAAGTACCTTCGGGGTCCGGCACGGCCAGCATGGCCACCACCACCGCGGTGAAACCGCTGAGCACGAAGGCATGGGAATCGGTGTAGCGCAGCAACGTGCCACCAGCTGTGCACACGCCCAGCCACAGCGACAGGGCGAGCACCAGGGTGTTCGGCATCTGCGCGAACAACGCCATGGCCAGCACTGCCACTGCCGCCCCGACCACCGTGCCCAGCACCTGGGCCAGGCTGCGCTTGAGGGTCATGCCGGCCAGCGGCAGGCTGATGATGATCACCGTCATCAGCGCCCATTTCGGTTGTTCAAGATCGAACACGAACGCCAGGTAAAGACAAAGCAGCCCCGCCACCACCGTGCGCAGGGCAAACAGCAATACCTCGCGCCCGGGACGCAACGCCAGCCGCAAGTAGGCAATCAGTGGGGCCATCCGCTACCTCGCGACCGATGGAACAAACCCGAGCCCCGCCAGCGGGGCCCGGGCTCGGCGTCACTTGGCCAGCTTGCTGTAGCTGGTCATCAGGTTACGGTAGTCGGGAATGTGGTTGGAGAACAGCGTGCCCAGCCCTTCGATGTCGTTGCGCCAGTCGCGGTGCAGCTCGCAGGCCACGCCGAACCAGGTCATCAGCTGGGCGCCGGCAGCCTCCATGCGGCGCCAGGCCGAGTCGCGGGTCAGCTCGTTGAAGGTGCCGGAGGCATCCGTGACCACAAACACATCGAAGCCCTCCTCCAGCGCCGACAGTGCCGGGAAAGCCACGCACACTTCGGTGACCACGCCAGCGATGATCAACTGCTTCTTGCCGGTGGCTTTCACCGCCTTGACGAAGTCCTCGTTGTCCCAGGCGTTGATGTTGCCGGGGCGGGCAATGTACGGCGCGTCGGGGAACTGCTCCTTGAGCTCGGGCACCAGCGGGCCGTTGGGGCCGGTCTCGAAACTGGTGGTGAGGATGGTCGGCAGCTTGAAGTACTTGGCCAGGTCGGACAGCGCCAGCACATTGTTCTTGAAGCGATCCGGGTCGATGTCGCGTACCAGCGACAGCAGCCCGGTCTGGTGGTCGACCAGCAGGACGGCGGCGTTGTTCTTGTCCAGACGCTTGTATTGGAATGCCATGGTGGATCTCCTTGCGTGGATGGAAAAGCGTGGCTCAGCTGCGTTGCGAATCCAGTTGTTCGTGCTCGGTGACGACGGCCTGGGCCTTCATGTAGCTCTCGATCAGCAGTTGGTAGTGCGGGAACACCGCGCTGTAGGCCTCGGCCCATTGGGCGGCGTCCGGGCGGTTCCAGGTGCGCTGCACTTCCGAGCACACCGCGGCGGTATCCATCGGCACCACGCCAGCCTGCACCACCCGCGCCAGGGTCACTTCCTGGGCCATCTTGGAGTAGGTGCCTGACGCGTCGATGACAGCGAACACCTGGTAGCCGGCGTTCACCGCGCTGATGCTGGGGAAGGCCATGCACACACTGGTGATGGTGCCGGCGATGATCAGTTGCTTGCGCCCGGTGGCCTTCACCGCGGCGACGAACTCGGGATTGTCCCAGGCGTTGATCTCCCCCTTGCGGGCCACGTACTGCGCATGGGGCGCGGCTTCGTGGATTTCCGGGATCAGCGGGCCGTTGGGGCCTTGCGGGACCGAGGCGGTGGTGATCACCGGGATCTTCGCCAGGCTGGCGACCTTGGCCAGGGTGATGGCGTTGGCCCGCAGTTCGGTCATGGGCATGTCCTTGACCGTCTGGAACAGGCCGCTCTGGTGGTCGATCAGCAGCATCGCGGCGTTGTCGGGGTCGATGCGCGGTACCTGGCCGTCGAAGTTGGCGGTTTGCGAGAAATTGCTCATCGTTCTCTCCTCTTGGTTGGAGAACTGGCCATCCTGGCCGCTGCGGTCGAACCGCGACCCACGCATCCGCAGTGGGGATTATCAGAGTAGGCAACGCAGGCGGTGCGACACGACCATCAGTCGGTGAAGCGGCGAATCGGCCTGCGTCGAGACGAGCCCGCGCAAGCTGCTGCCTGGCGGGCGACAGCGACCACGGTAGAGGCAGGGGAGATGGGCCGGTAGGCCCAACGGTGAACCCTCAGCGTTCCACTGGGGGAACGATGCGCCAGGGATGTGTTCTCCGCCTTTCGGGCAGCGCTACCGCGCAGAGAACTGAACTCTTGAACGCCCCGCACCTTGTGGGAGCGGGTTTACCCGCGAATCAGGCGACGCGGTGGATGGCACCAGCGCCATGACATCCAGCAATCACGCTACTTGATCGGTTACTTGGTCGGTATGGCGCGCCTCATCAATGGCAAATGAAAACCGCAGTTCGAGGATCTCGCGGGGTAAAGCGAACCGTCCCATTGGTTCACAAATTCCTGAACTGATTATTTGCCCGCAGCGATTCTTCCCCTCGCCCGCCCCCACCAGAATCGCTTCACCCACAATCACAAAAACCGTGAGGCCACTCCCGTGGACCATACACATCAGGTACGGCAGGCCGCCGCCGACCTCGTCGCCGCCTTCGCCAGCAACGACACCGCCCGCTACTTCGCCTGCTTCAGCGAAGACGCCACCTTCCTCTTCCACACCTTGCCAACACCGCTGCTGTCGCGCCGCGCCTACGAAACACTCTGGGCATCCTGGCAGGCTGACGGCTTCGCCGTGCTCGGCTGCGCGTCCAGCAACGTGCAGGTGAGCCTGCAGGGTGACGTGGCGATTTTCATGCACGACGTGGCCACGCGCCTGCGCGTCGCCGGCGAGGAACTGGCGCTGAACGAGCGCGAGACCATCGTCTTTCGCCTGCACGGCGACCGCTGGCTGGCCTGCCACGAGCACCTGTCGGTGGTTTCACCCGCCTGATCACCTTTGAAGCGGCCTTGCCGCCCTGCCATCGCACCCACAACAAGGCCCGCCAAGGGCCGACAACATTCGCGCTGGAGCATCACCATGAGCCACTCGACCGGTATCGAGACCAATGGCGTCGAACAGATCCCCGACGATCAACGCGACGCCGCCCCGCTTGACCTGTTCCGCCTGATCTTCGGCGGTGCCAACACCTTCGCCACCGCCGTGCTGGGCAGCTTCCCGGTGCTGTTCGGGCTGTCGTTCCAGGCCGGGGTCTGGGCGATCCTGCTGGGCGTCGGCGTGGGCGCGCTGATCCTCGCCCCCATGGGCCTGTTCGGCGCCCTCAACGGCACCAACAACGCCGTGTCGTCCGGCGCGCATTTCGGCGTGCACGGGCGCATCGTCGGTTCGTTCCTGTCGCTGCTCACCGCCGTGGCGTTCTTCTCGCTGTCGGTGTGGAGCTCGGGCGATGCCCTGGTCGGCGGTGCCAAGCGCCTGGCTGGCTTGCCGGAAACCGACCTGACCCTGGGCCTGGCCTACGGCCTGTTCGCCGTGCTGGTGCTGGTGGTGTGCATCTTTGGTTTTCGCTTCATGCTGTGGGTCAACAAGATCGCGGTGTGGGCCTCGAGCCTGCTGTTCCTGCTGGGCATCTTCGCCTTCGCCGGGCCGTTCGACGCCGGCTTCGCCGGCAGCGTCAACCTTGGCCAGCCCGGCTTCTGGGCGGCGTTCGTGGGCGCTGCAATCCTGGCCATGAGCAACCCGGTGTCGTTCGGCGCCTTCCTCGGTGACTGGTCGCGCTATATCCCGCGCGCCACGCCCAAGTCGCGGATCATGCTGGCGGTGATCCTGGCCCAGGTGGCCACGTTGATCCCGTTCCTGTTCGGCCTGTGCACCGCCACCCTGGTGGCCAGCCAGGCGCCGGACTACATCGCCGCCAACAACTACGTCGGCGGCCTGCTGGCGATCTCGCCGGGCTGGTTCTTCCTGCCGGTGTGCCTGATTGCGGTGATCGGCGGCATGTCCACCGGCACCACCGCGCTGTACGGCACCGGCCTGGACATGTCCAGCGTGTTCCCGCGCCTGCTCAGCCGCGCCGCCGCTACCCTGCTGATTGGCGTGCTGGCCATCGGCTTCATCTTCATCGGCCGCTTCACCTTCAACCTGGTGCAAAGCGTGTCGACCTTCGCCGTGCTGATCATCACCTGCACCAGCCCGTGGATGGTGATCATGATCCTCGGCCTGATCACCCGTCGTGGCTTCTACCACGCCGATGACCTGCAGGTGTTCACCCGCGGCCAGCAGGGTGGCCACTACTGGTTCTGCCACGGCTGGAACTGGCGCGGCATGGGCGCATGGATCCCCAGCGCGGCCATCGGCCTGTGCTTCGTCAACCTGCCAGGGCAGTTCGTCGGCCCGCTGGGCGAGCTGGCTGGTGGTATCGACCTGAGCCTGCCGGTAACCCTCGGTATCGCCGGGCTGCTGTACCTGATCCTGCTCAACCTGTTCCCTGAACCGGCTGGCGTGTACGGCCCGCAAGGCCCGCGCTGGGTGCGCTGCAAAAGTACGCCCGTGAAGCCCGTGACCACTGCCGAAATGGCCTGATTGGAAAACGACCATGACCACTCCTCACTACATCGACGGCCGCTGGGTCGAAGGCCAAGGCAGCGACTGCATCGTTGTCCACAACCCGTCCGACGGCCTGCCGTTCAGCGAACTGATGGCCGCCAGCACCCGCCAGGTCGACCAGGCCGTGGCCGCCGCGCGCCGGGCGCTGACCGGCTGGAAAGCCGTATCCGCCAATGAGCGCGCCAACTACCTGCGCGGTTTCGCCGAACAGCTTGGCCAACGCCGCGACGAACTGATCGCCCTGCAGATGCGCAACAACGGCAAGCCGCGCCACGAGGCCGAGATCGACCTGGACGATGCCATCGCGACCTTTGCCTACTACGCCGACCTGGCCGATCAACTGCCGGGGAAAAACCGTGACGTGTCGCTGGCCGCCCCGGGCTTCACCGCCCGCACCCGCCTTGAGCCGGTGGGCGTGGTCGGCCTGATCGTGCCGTGGAACTTCCCGCTGGTGACCAGTGCCTGGAAGCTCGCCCCGGCCCTGGCTGCCGGCTGCACCGTGGTACTCAAGCCGTCCGAGGTCACCCCGCTGATCGAGCAGGCCTACGGCCAGATCGCCGAGCAGTTGGACCTCCCGGCTGGCGTGTTGAACATCGTCAACGGCAAGGCCGAGACTGGCGCTGCCCTGAGCAGCCACAGCGGGCTGGACAAACTGTCGTTCACCGGCAGCAACGGTGTCGGCAGCCAGGTGATGCGTGCCGCCGCCAGCCAGTGCCGGCCGGTCACCCTGGAGCTGGGTGGCAAGTCGGCCATCGTGGTGTTCGATGATTGCGACGTGGACCAGGCGGTGGAGTGGATCGTCGCCGGCATCACCTGGAACGCCGGGCAGATGTGCTCGGCCACCTCGCGCCTACTGGTCCAGGAGGGCATCGCCGATACGCTGCTGCCACGTCTGCAAGAGGCCTTGGAGAAACTGCGTGTGGGCAACCCGCTGAGCGAGGAGGTCGACATGGGGCCGCTGACCAGCCAGGCCCAGTGGCTCAAGGTCGCCGGCTATTTCGCTACCGCCCGCGAGGAGGGGCTCAAGTGCCTGGCCGGTGGCAAGCCGCTGGACCGCGAAGGCTGGTTCGTCAGCCCGACACTGTACGTGGACGTACCCGACAACAGCCGCCTGTGGGTTGAGGAAATTTTCGGCCCGGTGCTGTGCGCCCGGCGTTTCGGCAGTGAAGCAGAAGCCATCCACCAGGCCAACGACAGCCGCTTCGGGCTGGTCGCCACCGTCTGCTCGGCCGACCTGCAACGCGCCGAGCGCGTGGCCGATGCACTGGAGGTGGGGCATGTGTGGATCAACTCGGTGCAGGCGGTGTTCGTCGAGACTTCGTGGGGCGGCACCAAGGGCAGCGGGATCGGGCGCGAGCTTGGGCCCTGGGGGTTGTCGGGGTACCTGTCGGTGAAGCATGTGACGCGGTGTTTGGGGTGATTTTTTAAGCGCCCCTTTTAAAGAAAGGGGGAGGCAGGCAGGTGTTCGACGACTGCCTTGCAGCGCCTGTCAGATCGAGCGCCGTCCACACGGCGCATCGCTGGCAAGCCAGCTCCCACATTTGTTTCGGGCCAGTCTCTCCTGTGAGGTTATCGCTGCCCGCCTTGGTGCATGTCTTGAGAAAGGTGGAGCGCCGTGGTGCCCACACTGAAACCGCGTCGTACTCACAAGGCGTACAGCCGCGGCGGCGCAGGCATAACTGGCCCGAAACAAATGTGGGAGCTGCGGTTCGCCGCTGCGACTTGCCAGCGATGCGCCGCGCGGGCGGCGCTCGATCTCATAAGCGCTGCAAGACTATCGGCGAACACATGGTCGCCTTTTTGCGATATCACTTAGAACACTATCGCGGGGCCAGTCGCGTCGGCGGTACGTCGATGCGCATGGCCCCGCGATTGGCCTTATGCCGGTTCGTCGGCCTGGCGCGCGCTTTCCTGCACCAGCACCATGCTCGCCGGCGACGACAGGGCGATGCCCTCGTCGCGCAAACGCCCAAGGATGGTGAACAGCAGGTCGCTGCGGGTCCCCGACACCTGCCGTGGCGAGGCCACGTAACCGCTCACGCCGATCACCATGCCGCTGCTGGTCAGGTCCTTGAACGTCACCGAAGTGGCCGGCGCATCGAGGATCGATTCATGCTCGTGGTAGGCCGCCAACAACACTTCGCGCACCTTCGCCGGGTCGGTCTCCAATGGCAGCGTCAGGGTGATGCCCACCACCCCCAGGGCATTGGCCATGGTCACGTTGCGTACGTTCTGCGAGATGAACTGCGAGTTGGGCACGATCACCGTCGAGCGGTCGGACATCTGGATCTCGGTGGCGCGCACGTTGATCCGCCGAATGTCGCCTTCCACGCCCGCCAGGCTGACCCAGTCGCCCACCTTCACCGGGCGCTCGGTCAGCAGGATCAGGCCGGAGATGAAGTTCTGCACGATCTGCTGCAAACCAAAACCGATACCCACCGACAGCGCACTCACCACCCAGGTCAGGCTGGTGAGGTTGATGTGCAGGGTGGACATCACCAGCATGGCCAGGAACAGGAAGCCCAGGTAACCGACCAGGGTCACCAGGGAGGCGCGCATGCCGGCGTCCATGTCGGTCTCGGGCAGCAGGCGCTCGCTCAGCCAGCGCTTGACCACGCGGATGGCGAACCAGCCACCGATGAAGATGGCCACCGCCAGCAGGATGTCCTGGGGCACGATGTTCAGGTTGCCCAGCACCTTGCCACCGGTACCGTCCCAGTCCGCCAGGCTCAGCAGCAGCTCGCCGGGGCTGGTGCCCGAGGGCATGAACACCAGCAGCGCGGCGGCGAACAGCAACAGGGTGCGGCCGATACCGGCCAGGATGGTGCTGGCCTGGGCCTGGTGACGTTGCTGCAAACCGAGCGCCGAGGCCAGCGCCAGGCCACCGGGCTGGCGCGGTGACAGCAGGGTCTCGCAGAGGTCACCGAACACCGTCACCAGCAGGTAGGCGCAGGTGGTGACCACGCTGATCCACAACAGCTTGGCGGTGAGGAAGTAGGCCAGCGTCAGGTAGCCGGCCAGCAGGGTCAGCAGGATCGCCACCACCCACACCACGATCACGAACGGTATCAGCCCGGTCAGCCCCTTGGGCCGCTCCAGGTCATGCAGGCGGTGGGCGCGGCGGTAGCGAACCAGCGCGGCGACGAACAGCAGCGACACCACCAGCGCGGTCAGGCCGTTGGTGGCCAGGGTCAACGCCAGGCTGGTGCCGATCACGCTGTTGATGCGCTCCTGGGTGAGCAGCACCATCAATGTCAGGGCCAGTACCTTGGGGAACCAGCCCAGGGCGCTGGCCACTTCGTCGGCGATCGGCGGCAGGCGCCAGGACGGCCGTTGCAACATCAGCATGGCGCGGCCCAGGCCGGAAATGAAGGCACTGAACACCACCAGGGCGAGCACATGGTTGGTCAGGCTGGCCAGGTCGGTGCCCAGCTCGGCACTGCTCTCCAGGCCCCAGCGCAGCAACGATACCGAACCTGAGATGGTGCCCAGGGTCGCCAGGCTCACGCTCAAGGCCAGTGCGCTGCGGCGCAGGCGGCCTTCGGGCAGCCAGCGCACCATGGCATAGGCCAACAGCCGCTCCAGCAACCGCCGGACCAGTGTCCACACCAGCACCGCAGCCACCAGGGCACTGATGAACAGCCAGCGGTGTTCGGCGCTGAAGGCACTGGCCATGGCATCCGCCGCCTCGCCCCGCAGGTCGCGCAGGCGCGCCACGTCGTCGTCGGTCGGGCGGATCAGGCTCGACCAGAACGCCGGGCTCAGCGGGCTGGCGGCACGGCTGGTGATCTGCGAGTTGAACAGGCTGCGGCGCAGGTTGACGATCTGCGTGGACAGGTCGCGGGCCGACTGGGTCAGCGTGGTGGCGTCCTGCTGCTCGGCGAGCACCGCCTTCTTCTGGTCGGTGAGCTGCTTGCGCTGGCGCGTCAGGGTATCCGCCTCTTCGGGCATCTGCGGGCCGAGCACGTTGAGCTGGTCGTCCAGGCGCTGCACATCGGCGGTGCGCGCGGTGACCAGCACATCGGCCTGGCGCTGCACCTGCAGGGCCGACTGGCGTAGCTGGGCGAGCAGATCATCGTTGGCGTTGCTGGTGACGCCCTGGCGGATCTGGTCGAGCCGTTCGCTCAGCTCTTCCAGGCTGGCGTTCTCGTCCAGCACCTGCTGCTCGGCCACGGCCAGGCGCGACACCGGCGTGGCCGGTGCGGCCCAGGCCGGCACGGCTGCCGATAGCAGCAAAGCAAGCACCACCACATAGAATCGGTCAAGGCTGACACGCCTCATCGAATTTTCCTCTATACAACTCGATAGGGCGTGAATTCTACGCGGTCCGGGCGCTCAGGAGGGTGCCGTCTCTCGGTCCAACAGCTGGCGTTTGCGTTCAATGCCCCAGCGGTAGCCACTCAAGTCGCCGTCGCGGCGCACCACCCGGTGACAAGGGATGGCCACCGCGATCGAATTGGCCGCGCAGGCCTGGGCCACCGCCCTCACGGCCTTGGGTGCGCCAATGCGCTCGGCGATGTCGGTGTAGCTGACCCGGCAACCCGCCGGCACTTCGCGCAGGGCCTGCCAGACCCGCTCCTGGAACGCTGTGCCCTGCACGTCCAGTGGCAACGCCAGGCCCAGGGCGGGCGCCTCGACAAAACCGATCACCTGCGCGACCAGGCGTTCGAAGGCCGCATCGCCACCGATCAGGCGGGCCTTGGGAAACTTGTCTTGAAGGTCGTGCAGCAAGGGCTCGGGCTCATCACCCAACAGAATCGCGCAGATGCCGCGTTCGCTTTGAGCCACCAGAATCGCCCCTAGCGAACACTGGGCCAGGGCAAAGCGGATGGTCGCCCCTTCACCGCCCACCCGGTACTCGCGCGGGCGCATGCCCAGGCGCTCGGCGGCGCTTTCGTAGAAGCGGCTGTTGGAGTTGTAGCCAGCGTCGTAGATAGCCTCGGTGACGGTGGTGGCGGCTTCCAGCCCCTCGCGCAGGCGCCGGGCGCGGAAGGCCGAGGCATAGGCCTTGGGGGTCAGCCCGGTTTCGGCCTTGAACTGGCGGTGCAGATGGAAGGCGCTGATGTTGAGCGCGGCGCCCAGCTGGTCGAGGTTGGGGGCCGTGTCGCCGGCTTCGATCAGGCGGCAGGCGCGGGCCACCAGCTCGCTGCGGCGCGCGGCCTGGGTGCCACCTGCGCACCGTTTGCAGGCACGGTAGCCGGCGGCCTCGGCCTGGGCGGCATCGCTGAAGAACGCGACGTTCTCGCGCTTGGCCAGGCGTGACTTGCAGGCCGGCTGGCAGTACACCCCGGTGGTGCGCACGGCATAGACGAAGTGGCCGGTGGCGTTGCCATCGCGCGACAGCACGGCTTGCCAGCGCTCGGCGTCAGTGATGTAGGTGGGCTTCATGGCGCCTCTCCTGGAGTCGATGGCTTGAGCCTGACAGCGACAGCCTGTGCGATCACTCCGAATCTTGCAGGTAATCCGCTATCGACGGGATACCTCAGTGCCCCCATCGCCGGCAAGCCGGCTCCCATATCTTGCGCGGTCTCTGTAGGAGCGGTCTTGTGCCGCGAAAGGGGTGCGCAGCGCCCCCAGGGCCTCGACTACACCTCAAGATCGTCGGGGCCGCTATGCGGCCCTTTCGCGGCACAAGGCCGCTCCTACAGAGGCCCGCGCAAGACAGTTGCTCCCACAATAGGTCAGCGAAGCCCTGTGGGAGGCGGCTTGCCGGAGATAGGGCCGTCGTAACAGCACAGGGCTCACGCCCGCCACAGGTACCAGGCCGCCACTGTCCGGTGCGGGCGCCAGGCTTCACCCAGCGCCCGCATCCGCGCGGGTGTCGGCGCCTTCTCGAGGCCTTTCATCCGGCGATACCCCTCGCGCACGCCGAAATCATCCACCGGCAGGATATCCGAGCGCTCCAGGCAATAGATCAACAACATCTCCACGGTCCAGCGCCCAACCCCGCGCAGGCTCACCAGCCGTTCGACCAGCGCGTCGTCACTCATGTCCAACGCCGCCTGGCGACTCGGCACCAGGCCTTCCAGGCGGGCCTGGGCAATGCCCTGGATCGTCGCCGTCTTGTTCGCGGAAAATCCGCAGCTACGCATGGCCTCCGGCGTGACCAGCAGCAATTGCTCTGGCGCCGGAAAGCCCTGCCCGGGAAACAGCGCCAGCAACCGCCCGAGAATCGCCTCCGCTGCCCTGGCATGCAGTTGCTGGTAGGCGATCGCCCGCACCAATGCCTCATAGGGCTCGCGACCGGGCGTGGCCGCGTGCAGGCAGGGCCCGGTCGCGGCGATATGCCGCGCCCAGTCCGAGTCAAGGCTGGCGAGAAACCCAGCGGCCTGCTCGAAGGCCCGGGGCGTAAGGTCGGCAAGGATCATCGTCATCCACGAAACAGGTTGAAAATGCCCAGCCTAGCGCAACCGCTCATCGCCGCAACGCCCAATCTTGCGCAATGAGTCGCTGGTATACCATTGATTTGACAGCATCGCCTTACATAGAATTGAGAACAATTAACAATCACATTCAACCCGTAAGGCTCTCCAGACGATGCAGCTCGATGACACGCTGAAACCGGCCGAGGTCGATCTGCTCTACCAAGCCCATCACCGTTGGTTGCGCAGCTGGCTCAACGCCCGCATGGGCTGCCGGGAGAATGCCGCCGACCTGGCCCAGGACACCTTCGTGCGCCTGCTCAAGGCCCGCCAGGTTTCGCCGCTCAAGGAACCCCGCGCCTACCTGAGCAGCATCGCCCGCGGCCTGATGATCGACCAGTTCCGCCGCCGCGCCCTGGAAAAGGCCTACCTCGAAAGCCTGGCCAGCCTGCCTGAGCAGGAAGCGCCCAGCGAAGAGCAGCGCCTGGTCATCCTCGACACCCTCGAACGCCTGGACGACGCCCTGCATCGCCTCAAACCACGCGCCCGCCAAGCCTTCCTGATGGCCCAGCTCGACGGCCTGCCTCTCGCCCAGATCGCCCTGCGCCTGGACGTGTCGCGGGCCACCGTCGAGCGCGACCTGGCCAAGGCCCTGGGCGTCTGCTACCGGTTGCGCTATGCCGACGCCTGAACAGCGGCCTACCCAGGCCCAGGTCGACCAGGCCATCGAATGGCTGGTGAAGCTGCGCTACGACAGCCCCGGCCCACGCACCGAGCAGCAGTTCCAACGCTGGCTGGCCAGCCACCCGCAGCATGCCGAGGCCTGGCAGCGGGTCAGCAGCCTCGGCGACGAACTGGCCAGCCTGCCTGCCGAACTGAGCCGGCGCACGCTGGCGGGCAGCGAGCGCCAACGCATGAGCCGGCGTGACCACCTAAAGCTGCTCTCAGTGCTTGCCATCACGGGCACTGCCGGCTGGATCGCCCGCGAGCCACTGGGCCTGCCGGCCTTGATGGCCGACAACCGCACAGCCACCGGTGAACGTCGCGAGCTGCTGGGCAACGACGGCAGCCAGATCCGCCTCAACACCGCCAGTGCCATCGACCTGCGCTACAGCGCCGACTTGCGCAGGCTGACCCTGCTGCGCGGCGAAGTCAGCCTGGACGCCAATGCCAATGACAACCGCCCCTTCAGCATCGACACCCGCGTCGGCCCGCTGAGCACCCAGGGTGCCCAGTTGCTACTGCGGGAGAACGCCCAGGGCCTGCTGCTGGCGGTGCGCCGGGGCGAGGTGACGCTGTTCCCCGCCTCGGCTGCTGCGCACCGGATCAAGCCCGGTGACGTCTTGCAGGTGTCCAGCTCAGGCGACTATCAACCTGCCCGCTTGCATGGCGACCCTTGGGGCTGGACCGATGGCGTGCTCAGCGTGCAGCAGATGCCGCTCGGCGAGTTCGTCGACGAACTGTCGCGCTATCGCCCGGGCTTGTTGCGTTGCGCCCCGGACGTGGCCGGGCTGAAGGTATCCGGCACCTACCAGCTGGCCGACACCGACCAGATCCTGCTGCTGCTCGCCCGCAGCCTGCCGGTGCGCATCGACTACCGCACGCGTTACTGGGTGAGCATCGGGGCGGCGTGAAAAAAACGTGAAAATAAATGAGGTGGAATCTCATTCTCGTTCGACCTGTAGGAATTGAAGCCTCAAATCTGGTCATCTTTTCCTTCAGGAGCGGTCCATGATTCACCCGTGTTCCCCCCGCAACGACAGCCTGCGCAATGCCGTGCGCGCCGCCGTGCTTGGCCTGGGCCTGGCCACCACCAGCCTGCTGGCTGTGCCGGCCAACGCTGCCCCCGCCAGCCAGGGCCAGCAGCGCGACTGGGATATCCCGGCCGGCCCACTGGCCGCCGCGCTGGACCAGATGGCCCGCCAGGGCGGCCTGAACCTGTCGTTCGACGCGGGTAGCCTGAAGGGCAAGACCACCCAGGGTGTGCACGGCCACTACGACAGCACCCAGGCCCTGCAACGGCTGCTCCAGGGCAGCGATGTGCAGGTGCAGCAGGAAAGTGACAAGAGCTTCCTGCTGATCCCCGCCCTCGATACCGGCGACGCACTGCAACTGGGCGCCACCAGCATTTCCAGCAATCGCCTGGGCGAGACCACCGAGCACAGCGGCTCCTATACCACCGGCGCGGTCACCATCGGCAAGACCCCGCAAAGCCTGCGTCACACCCCGCAGTCGGTGACCGTGGTCACCCGCCAGCGCATCGACGACCAGAACATCACCAACCTCACCAACCTGCTGGAGCAGACCCCCGGCGTGGTGGTGAACCTCACCGACAGCGAGCGGGTGCAGTACTACTCGCGCGGCTACCAGATCGACGCGATCCAGTACGACGGCGCTACCGTGGTGCAGAGCAGTGGCGGCGGCTCGTTCATCCAGAGCGACTCGGCGATCATCGACCGCGCCGAAATCCTGCGTGGCGCCACCGGCATGTTGCGCGGCGCCGGCAACCCATCGGGCACGGTGAACCTGGTGCGCAAACGCCCCACCTATGAGTTCCAGGGCGAAGGCAGCGTCACCCTGGGCACCTGGGATGCCCAGCGCTATGTGGCGGACATTTCCGGGCCGCTGACCGAAACCGGCAACGTGCGCGGCCGGGTGATCGCGGTGCACGACGAGAAGGACCACTTCCAGGAATCGCGCCAGGAGCGCAAGGATGTGCTGTACGGTGTGATGGCGTTCGACCTGAGCGACAGCACCACCCTCACAACCGGCCTTGAATGGACCCAGCTGGACGCCACGGGCGCCTGGGGCAACCTGCCCGCCAACTACGACGGCTCGCCCCTGCCCTTCGGCCGCAGCACCTACCTGGGTGCCGACTGGAACCGTTGGAACCGCAGCAACCTGCAAACCTTCGCCGAGCTCGAGCACCGCTTCGACAATGACTGGACCCTCAAGCTGATGGCCCAGCGCACCCACTTCGAGCTCGACGACAACGGCTTCAAGCAGACCTACTTCACCCGCGCCACCGGCAGGGCCAACCCGACCAACAACCCTTACCTGATGAACTACCAGGTCACCGAGGGCGATGGTGGCGAGAGCCTGCAGAACAACCTCAGCGCCACCCTCAACGGCCCGTTCGAGCTGCTGGGGCGCAGCCACGAGCTGATGCTGGGCGTCGAGCGCATCCGCAACGACTCCTATGCCTCGGCCACCAACTTCGTCACCTCTGGCCTGTTCGACATCCGCACCTGGGACCCGAAGACCAGCCTGGCCAACCCGGACATCAACATCACCGCCCACCCGGTGCGCACCCGCACCACCCAGGAAGGTGCCTACGCCACCTGGCGCATTTCCCTGGCCGACCCGCTCACCGCGATCATCGGCGCCCGCGCCAACTGGTACGACTACGAGCAGGAGAACAACACCAAGGCCAACGGCAAGTTCAGCGTCGACAACGAGATCGTGCCGTATGCGGCGCTGATCTATGACTTGAACGAAAACTTCAGCACCTACGCCAGCTACACCGAGATCTTCAACCCGCAGACCAACACCGATGCCGCAGGCTCGGTGCTCGAACCGGTCACCGGCGAGGCCTACGAAACCGGGATCAAGGGCGAGTTCTACGATGGGCGGCTGAACACGTCGCTGGCATTCTTCCGCATCTACCAGGTGGGCAATGCGCTGGACGACATCAGCGGCCCCAACCCGTGCCTGCCCAACTACACCAGCGGCTACTGCAAGGTGGCGGCGGGCAAGAACCGCAGCCAGGGCTTCGAGCTGGAAATTTCCGGCGAGGTGCTGCCGGGCTGGAATGTCAGCGGTGGCTACACCTACAACACCACCGAGTACCTGAAGGACACCACCGGCAACAACGGCAACCCGATCCGCACCACCGACCCCAAGCGCCTGCTGCGCCTGTTCACCAGCTACCGCCTGCCAGGCGAGTTGCAGGCCTGGACCGTAGGGGGCGGGGTGCAGGCGCAGAGCGATATCTATAACCGCAGCGGCACTGCCGAGGCGTCGCAGTCGGGGTATGCGGTGTACAACGCGATGGTCAACTACCGCTTCAACGACAACTATTCGCTGCAGTTGAACGCCAACAATATCTTCGACAAGAAGTACTACCGCCAGGTGGCACCGACGCCGACCGGGTACTACTGGGGTGATCCGCGCAATGTGTCGGTGACCCTGCGCGGGACCTTCTGATTTCGGCCGTCTGAGCGATCGTATTCGCGGCTAAAGCTCCCGCCCTGGAGTTTGCACGTCACCTGTAGGAGCGGCCTTGTGCCGCGAAAGGGCTGCGGAGCAGCCCCAGGATTTCAAGTACGCTTAAAGACTGCCGGGGCCGCTTTGCGGCCCTTTCCGGCCGGTCCGGCGCTCCGGCAAGGCCGCTCCTACAGAAACCTGAGCAAGACAGTTGCTTCCACAATGCCTGCACACAACCTGTGGGAGCGGCTTCAGCCGCGAAGAAGCCGGCACAAGAGGATCAGTCCGCCACAGCCTGCAACCGCCCCACTCGCTTGTAAGCCTGCCGCGCAAAACACACGAACAACCCCGCCATCAACGCCAACGCCATCGGCAACCCATGGGGCGCCACATCCATCGCCGCGCCACTGATCAGTGGCCCGATCAGGCTGCCCACACCCCACAACAGGCCGACGCTGGCATTGGCCGTGACCAGGTCCTGGCCCTTGAAGCGCTGCCCGATCAGCACCAGCGCCAGGGTGTAGATCCCCCCTGCCACCGCGCCCAGCACCACCAGCAGCGGCCATAGCAGCCAGGTCATCTGCAGCAGCCACGGCAGGGCGATACCGATGCCCATCGCCACCAGCCCGCACACCAGGTGCAGCCCGGTGCGTTCGACCCGGTCGGCCAGCCAGCCCAGCGGCAGCTGGAAGATCATGTCGCCGGCGAACACCACGGTCACCATCAGCGCCGCCACACCCACGGCAAAACCGTGGCTGCTGGCATACACCGGCAGCAGCGACAGCACCACGGCATCGAAGAACGAAAAGAACAGCACCGCCACGCACAGCGCCGGGGCGACGCGGAAGAAGCCGGCCAGGCCAAAGCTCTTCTCGCCCTCTTCGTGCTCGACATGGTCGTTGGGCACGGTAAACAGGATGCACAGCAGGGCCAGGCCATAGCAGGCGGTGACGATGTAGGTGAGCCACGGGCTGTCGGCGCCGAGCAGTGCCAGCAGCGCCGGGCCCAGCACCTGGAAGCCGGTGAAGCTGGTGGCGTACAGGGCCATGATCTTGCCGCGGTTGTGGTCCGGGCACAGCTCGTTGACCCACGACTCGCCGAGAATGATCGCGATCCCCATGCCGATCCCCAGGCCCAGGCGCAGCAGCGCCAACCACAGCATCGAGTCGAACGCCCACTCCAGCAGGGCGATGCTCAGGGTGCACAGGCTGAAGCTGAGCAGGTAGATGGTGCGCCGGGTCAGGTGCTTGCAGCAGGCGTCGACCATGAAGGCCGAGAGCATCATGCCCGCAGCGGGGATCGCCGAGATGATGCCGATTTCCAGTGTCCCCGCCCCGCCCTCGTGTAGGCGCAACGACACCAGCGGCAGGCTCGCCCCGAGGCTGAAACCGACCACCGACACGGCGAACAACAGGCCCGCCAGCAAACGCATGTTCATGTACCACTCCTTGCAAACCGGCGCGCAGGGGCTCTGGCCCTGGCCGGCTGGAAATTCCGCTGAAAGATGTTCGAACGCAAAACGCCCGCCATCACGCCGGGAAGGCGCGAAACGCAGGGGCGCGAATCAGTTCAGGGCAAGGTGTGGCGAGAAGGTGAAGGCGAACAGCACGCTGCGCCGACGCTTGAGCACCGTGTCGCTCGGCCACGCGCGGCGCGCTGTCGGGGCGACAGGCTGGCGGGGGGAGCACAAGACATCGGTACGGCGCATCACGGGAACTACGCAGGTAAATGAAAGGAGGCGGCACTCTAGGCCAAGGTGGATGAAGTAGTCAACGCCGGGGCTACGCTCCGGCAAGCTCCCACAGGGTTCGCACAAACCCTGTGGGAGCAATTGTCTTGCTCAGATTCTAAAAAGCCTACGCGATCGATGTGGGAGCGGCGGTTCGCCGCTGCGACTTGCCCGCGAACACCGGCGCAGCCGGTGCCAGCCAGCGCGGTGGTTGCTTCGCGGGCAAGCCCGCTCCCACATCGATCGTGGCAACGAACTCAGCGTTTACCGGTGGACGGCAGGAACACCGCCAGCAAACCGAACAATGGCAGGTACGAGCAAACCCCATACACGTACTCAATCCCGCGCAGGTCAGCCACATACCCCAGCAGCGCCGCGCCAATCCCGCCGAAACCGAACATCAGGCCGAAGAAGATCCCGGCGATCATCCCCACGTTGCCCGGCACCAGCTCTTGGGCATACACCACGATGGCCGAGAACGCAGAGGCGAGGATGAAGCCGATCACCACACTGAGCACAGTGGTCCAGAACAGGTCGGCATAAGGCAGCACCAGGGTGAACGGCGCTACGCCCAGGATCGAGAACCAGATCACCGCCTTGCGCCCGATGCGGTCGCCGATTGGCCCACCGAAGAAGGTGCCGGCGGCCACCGCGCCAAGGAACAGGAACAGGTGCAGCTGGGAGCTGGCCACCGACAGCTGGAACTTCTCGATAAGGTAGAAAGTGAAGTAGCTGGTGAAACTGGACATGTAGAAGTACTTGGAGAACACCAGCAGCCCCAGTACCACCAACGCCAGGATCACCCGCTGGCGCGAAATGCCGTGGGTGGCCTGCACCGCCTTGCGGGCCTTGGCCTGGTTCAGGTGTTCCTTGTACCAGCCGCGCAGCATCAGGGTGACCGCGAAGAACAGCAGCCCCGCCACGCCAAACCAGGCCACATGACTTTGGCCGAACGGAATGACGATGGCCGCCGCCAGCAATGGCCCGAAGGCGGAACCAGCGTTGCCACCAACCTGGAACGTCGATTGCGCCAGGCCGAAACGCCCCCCCGAAGCCAGGCGGGCGATGCGCGAGGTTTCCGGGTGGAAGGTCGACGAACCGATGCCCACCAGCGCCGAGGCCAGCAGGATCATGGGGAAACTACCGACGAACGCCAGCATCACAATGCCCACCAGGGTGCACAGGGTGCCGAGTGGCAGCAGGTTCGGTGTCGGCCGCTTGTCGGTGAAGAAGCCCACCCAGGGTTGCAACAGCGAGGCGGTGATCTGGAAGGTCAGGGTGATCAGGCCGATCTGGGCGAAGCTCAGGTCGTAGTTGGCCTTGAGCATCGGATAGATCGACGGCAACACCGACTGGATCAGGTCGTTGATCAGGTGCGCCAGGGCGCAGAAGGTGATGATGCGCATCACCAGCGGGTTGGCCTGGCTGGCCGTGCTGCTGGTGCTGGAGGTCTGGGTGCTGCTGATGGCCATGGGCTGGATTTCCGTCCGCAGGTTGGGATCCGATTATCGTGAAACAAATAGATACGAAGCTAGCTTTTTATTTTGCTTCTTCTATTGGCGCTGGCTTGCTGGCCATGCAGGCACGGCGAAGACAGGACTGGCTGACGCAAGGCCCTCCTCACCCGGAACAGACGGCAGATACCGCTCACACCTGCGTACTTGCAAATGGTTCTCAATATATTTAGCATCATTGGCTCTCCCCCGTAGACGCTGGGTACAACGCCCCGCCCTTGCGAGCAGAACGATCCCATGAGCCCGATGCCCGCCTTGCAGCCCCAACCCGACCCCGAGCAGGAAGCCTTGGAATGGTTCTCCCGCCTGCGCCAGCCCGGTTGCGACGAGGCGCTGCGCCAGGCCTTCGCCGCCTGGTGCCAGGAGCCGCTCAACGCCCGGGCCTATGCTCAACTGGAGGCCTATTGGCAACAGTTGCAGGCACCGCCAGCGCGGCCAAGGCCACGGGTCGCCAAAGTGCGCCGCAACCGGGCCGGGCTGTGGCTGGCACTGGTATTCCTCAGCGCACTGGCCGCCTTGGCCTACCTCTACTGGCCCCTGCTGCAACGCTTGAGCAGCGAACTGCACACCGACGGTGGCGAGCGCCGCAGCGTGCGCCTGGCCGACGGCTCGACCCTGCACCTGGACGGCGCCAGCGCCATGAATGTCGACCTGCGCGGCCGCACCCGCCTGCTGCATCTGGTGCAGGGGCAGGTCTACCTGGAAGTGATGCTCGATGGCCGGGCCATGGAAGTGCAGGTCGATGACACGCGCATCCAGGTGTTCGGCACGCGTTTATTGATCACCCGCTTCGGTGACCATGATGAGCTGCAAGTGCTAAACGGCAAGGCTGCCGTGCTGCAGGGGGGCGACCAGCGCCTAGTCAGCGCCGGTGAGCGGGTGACCTTCACTGACAGCCACCTCAACCCTGTGGAAAAGATCGACGGCAAGGCAGCAGATGCCTGGCGCACTGGCCGCCTGCAGGTCAGCGATCGGCCCCTGGCCGAAGTGCTGGAGCGCCTGGCGGCTTATCAGGGGCAGCGGTTGTGGCTACTCGACGAACAGGTTGGCTACCGGCGCGTCAGCGGCGATTTCGACCTCGACCACCCCGCGCAGGGCCTTGAACTTCTCGCCCGCGACCAGCAACTGCGCCTGTACAACGTACTCGGGCAAGGCTTGATCGTCCGCTGAAGCACGCTCCCCGGCTAAGTTTTTGAAAGGTTGGCAATTTTTTTTGAAAACGTTGTTGACAGGATCGCGATTCACGCTAATAATGCGCGCCAAGTTGGCTACATAGCTCAGTTGGTTAGAGCATAGCATTCATAATGCTGGGGTCCGGGGTTCAAGTCCCTGTGTAGCCACCACCTTTTAAAAGGGCTTATCGAAAGATAAGCCCTTTTTCTTTGCCTGCGAAAAACCCGTTATCGCACCCCCGCCACCGCGACGGCCAACCCCAGGCCGATCAAGGCCACGCCAATCACCCGATCCACCATCACCTGCCGCTCGATCATCGCCCGGCGCAAGCTGCTGCTGGAAAAGAACACCGCCACCAGGCTGAACCACAGCCAGTGGGCGAACGACATGAACGCGCCATAGGCGAAGTCCAGCGCCAGCGGGGTTCCCGGCTGCACCACCTGGGTGTAGGCGCTGATCACGAAGAGCATGGTCTTGGGGTTCAGGGCGTTGATCAAAAAGCCTGTGCGCAGCGCGGTCGCCACGCTTGTCTCGCCATGCGCCAGGCCATCGAGGGTGATGCGCGAGGTGTTGGTCAGGGACTTGTAGCCGAGGTAGATCAAGTAACCCGCCCCCACCCCCTTCATCGCCAGGAACAGCCCTGGACTCTGACTGATGATCACCGCAATACCGAACACGGTGTACAGCACATGCACCTGCACCCCCAAGGCGATACCCACGGCAGCGGCCAGGCCGGCCTTGCGACCCTGTGCATAACTGCTGCGGGTGACCATGGCGAAGTCGGCGCCTGGGCTGATGACGGCCAAGATGGTGAACAGGGCAATGGCTAGAAGTTCGCTCACGATAATCCTCGATGCAAATTCACTGAAAGCTGGATTATCCAGGCGATAAAAACTGGTAAAAATCGATTTATAGTGGCGTTGATCTGATAGTTTTCATCACATATCAGCGCTAGCATCACGGACCCTATCGCCGGCAAGCCGGCTCCCACAACGATCACTCATTCCCGTGGGACCGACCATGAAACTACCCCCACTCACCGCCTTCCGATATTTCGACGTTGCCGCCCGCACCGAAAGCTTCGTGCGCGCCGCCGAACAGCTGCACGTCACCCACGGTGCCGTCAGCCGCCAGATACGCTTGCTGGAAGAAAGCCTCGGGATGGAACTGTTCGAGCGGCGCAACCGGGCGATCTTCCTGACCCACGCCGGCCGCGAACTGCACAGCACCACCCAGGCGATCTTCGACCAGTTGCAGGCCACGGTGCAGCGCCTGCAACAACAGCCGCCCGACAATGTGCTGGTCGTGTCCTGCGAGCCGACCATCGCCATGCGCTGGCTGATCCCTCGCCTGCCGCTTTTTCACGCCGCCCACCCTGACCTGCAACTGCACCTGGTGGCCGCTGGTGGCCCGCTGGACTTTGCCCGCAGCGGTGTGGACCTGGCACTCAGGCGCGACGACTTCACCTGGGACCGCCAGTTGCACAGCGTGAAGATCTGCGATGAGTGGATCGGCCCGGTCGGTGCGCCGGGCAGCAGGAGCCCGCGCCTGCTGCACAGCGCCACCCGCCTCAGTGCCTGGCCAACCTGGCTACGCCTGAGTGGCCAGGCCATCGAGCAGCGCGAACGCAGTGATTTCGAACATTTCTACCTGTCGATCCAGGCCGCCAGCGCCGGCCTGGGGCTGGCCATGGCCTCTGCCTTGATGGTCCGCGACGAGCTGGACAGCGGCCAGTTGCAGGCGCCGTTCGGCTTCCTGCGCGATGGTTCCAGCTATCACCTGCTAAGCCCGCAGCCGCTGGACGAGGGTGGCAAGCGCCAGCGTTTCGCCGAGTGGGTCAGCGCGCAATGCCAGGCCTGCCTGGCTCATCTGGGCCTGGTGCAGAACGACGAGCCGGAACTGCCATCGCCGCCCCAGGTGCGGTAGCCGGCGGTATCGATATGGATACGCCCTGACGGGTAGCGCCCCAGCCCCATGTTCCAGGCCTGACCATGCTGCTGCCAGAAGCCGCACAGCGGGTTGGGATCGGCCCAGGCCGGCAGCAGCAGGTCGACGGCGAAGGCGCGCATGTGCGCACTGCTGGGCGCACCACCCGCGCAGGCATTCAGGGCGGGATCGCGATAGGCCGATACCACCTCGAACTGCCGCAGGGCGCCCTGCTCGTTAAGCGTCTTGAGCAGTGTCAGGGTCGAGCGCACCGCTGGCCAGTGGCTGGGCGGCGGTACCGCGAACGGCGACGCCCGGCACTGACGCCAGTCCGATGCCGAACGCAGCAACTGGTGGATCGGCACCACCCCGTAGAGCCGCGCATCCACCAGCATTTCCCGGAACCTGCGGTTCTCGTGATCCCCGGCCCATTGGGCAAACATCCACACATCGCGCTCGTCCGCCTGGGCTGCGCCCGCACCGAGCAAGCCGATGGCCAGTAGCCATGCTCTGCCGCTTTTCATTCCCCCACCTCTTCATCCACCATGGGCGCGCCCGCCGTCCTGGCGGCCACTGACATGGAGTTAAGCATGCACAAGATTGCACTCTCGGGCCTGGCCGCCCTCGCCTTCAGCGGCCTGGCCCTGGCCGACGCGCAGATCGACCTGGGCGATACCCAGCGCGTGACCCGGCTGTTCGCCTACCCCAACAACTGCAACGTGATCTGCTACCGCGACTGGACCCTGGAACAGACCGTCGAGCACTACCTCACCCAGAGCGTACAGCGCGACGGTTATGCCAACGCCAAGGTGCGAGTGACCCGCGACAACCACACGCTGCATGCCCATATCACCGAGGTGCCGGCCGGCTACAGCGAGCCGCTGCGCAAACTGCTCGACAACGGCGAGCTGGCCTACCAGGGCGCCACTCGGCTCAACCAGAAAGGCGGCTGGGACTTCAGCTGGTACCTGTTCCTGCCCCTGGGGATGGCCCTGGAGAACCGCCGCAGCATCGAGCTGCTGCACTTCCCGCCGGATTACTCGCTGACTCATTTCCAGGACTACCTGCAGTCCAACACCACCGACCGCTGGGCCGAGCTTCTGACCTTCAACGGCATAGAAGCCAACCAGACCCCGGCCTACCAGACCATCGTCGACATCGCCCCGATCGCCGCACCGTCCGATGCCGGTGGCGCCCTGGCCGGGGTCTACGATTATTTCCACGACTACCAAGTGAACATGGTCAAGGACATGACCGTCAGCAAGCACGGCAAGGCGCTGCCCATGGTCGCCTTTGGCTCGCCGGTGCGCGCCTGGATCGAGCAGCAGTATGGCCCGAAGGTCAACGTGCTGGGGCTGGTCAGCATCACCCCGCAGGCCGGTGGCGCCAAGGTGCCTGTACTGGGTTCCAACCACCCCAGCGCCATCTGGTACGCCGCCGACCCGAAAGGCTATGACGGCGACCAGGACAAGGCCGACGCCGCCGGCTTGAAGATGATGGGCCAGGACCTTTCTGCCGCCTGCTGGCAGGCAGGTATGGGCCGCAACCCGCAGGCCGACGCCAAGCTCACCCTCGATGCCTGCACCAGCAAATGGCAGGTGACGCAGAAGAAACAGACCTGCGAGCTGTTCTACCGCACCATCCGCAAGCTGACGCCGGAGCAGGCGGCGGCCAAGTGCAATACCGGGGCAGTGACGCGCAGCTTGCGGGATTTGCGTAAACCTTTGGAAACGAATGGGGTGGATTCGGCGCTTTGATGCCTCTCTTGCACACGACATAATCCGTCCACCGCACAGCCCCGCAATGACTCGCTTCATTGGCTACTGGGGTGAAGAAACCGGCCTTGTGCCGGTTTCTTCGTTTTTGCACACGACAGGAAGTCGGCCATGCACAAAACGCCTACCCAATTGGGAGACGAAAGCCTCGCTGAGGCGTTCAGCAGATTGCTGAACCAGGTAGTCGCCTTGCAGGAAGCAGGCGTTTCTCTGCATCAAGCGCAACAGGCAGCCGAGTTCACTTACCTGCTGACCAACAAGCAACTCGACCGCATTCGTCGTATCTGCAAACAAATGAGCTGGCCGACGCCACAGAGCCGAGGTATTCGAATCGATCTACAAGCCATCGCACATCCTTTGCACGCAAGGGGAACGAAGGACCGATGCACAGCGCAGGAGACGCTGCAGATTCTGGTCAGCGCCTATAGCGCCTACAGCCAGGTCGGGCTCAACAAGCCCAAGCATGCCCAAGGCATCCTGTTCAACACGGGCCGCAAGGTGATGATCGGCACAGGTAGCTACTACGCCGTGGCCGTCGTGAAAGTCTGTAGTGAGGGAGGCAAAACGTACTTGGCCCCCGTCACGGCGTATCACGCGACGGAGGCCAAGATTCGGAATATTTCATGACTACGGAGGAAGGACGGCCTCGAAGGCAAGTCTCCCGCACTGAAGCGGAACAACCCATGCGCCTGCGAATTCCCTTCATATGACCCTGTCTGACCAGGGTCTACGCAGCACCGCCGACAAATTTTCTGCTGTCTACGTAGTCGGGGTTCATCCTATGTGCGCTCAGCCCGATTTGCAAACCCGCCTGACGGGCTACACGCCCGTCAGTCTTCCAGCAGCGTACAGGCCATCACCAATGCATCTTCACGCCCACCCGCCACCGGGTAATAGTCGCGGCGCCGGCCGATTTCGTTGAAGCCGTAGCGCTCGTACAACCGATAGGCCGACTGGTTGCTGGCGCGCACTTCGAGGAAGCACTCACGACCATTGAGCTGATAGGCCCGTGCCATCAGATGCTCGAGCAGGCGCAGGCCCATGCCACGGCCCTGGCTCTCCGGCTTGACGGTGATATTGAGCAGGTGCGCCTCGTCAATGATCACGTTGATCACACCATGGCCAACCTGCTGCTGGCCGTCGAACATCAGCCACACTTCGTACGACTTCAGCGCATCCTGGAAAATGCCGCGGGTCCAGGGGTGGCTAAAGGCGGCGTACTCGATCTTCAGCACGGCATCCAGATCCGCCTCGGTCATCGGGCGGAAACTGATCGACTCACTCATTCAACGCTCTTCCAGCGCGCCATCAGCTGGCGCATGGCTTTCCAGACGTCCGCCTTGCGCTGCGGCTCGTCCATCAACAGTTCAAGGCCGGGCAAGGCCCAGGCATCGCCGAGCAGGTCGACCTTGAGTTCTTGGTAGTAGGCTTCGCCGTCGGCCTGGCCGGCGAAGCGAATGGCCGGCAGGCCGATCAACCACAGGCACGTGCTGGGCGCCTCTTCCAGGCGGGCGGCGATAAAGCCCTGGACGAAGTCACGGGCGGCGTCCGGGCCCTGGTCCATGTTGCCGCGCATCAGCAGCGGCCAGCGCACCGGCTCGCCGATGATCTGCGGGGCGTCCGGCAGGCCGGCGGCGCGAAGCATGTCCTTGAGCAGCAGGTACGAAGGGTCGCGGCTCTGGAATGGCTGGCCGGTGGCCAGCTCCACCAACAGCAGGCAGCTGCCGGCGCGCAGCAGTTGCAGCGCAAAACGTGGCGGGGGTACCGGGGCCGGGCGCGGCGCGGGGGCTTCTTGCTCGGTTTCGACCGCCTTGATGGCCGGTTTCGGCGTGCTGCCCGGGCGGGGGATCTCGATCTTTGGCCGCTCGGTCCGCGCCTGGGGAACCGTCGGGGCTTCGCTGGGCACTGGCCTGGAGGCCGCCGGGCGCACGTCGAACTCGATGTCCTCGACGGGTGCCACCGGCAACAGCAATTCCGGGCGCGACGGCGCGGCGAACGGCAGTTCGGCGCGCGGCAGCCAGTGCACCACTTGCATGGCGGACAGGTAGGCGCGGCGGCGGGACTCGATCAACAAGGCGCGGGCATCCGGGGAGAAATCAGTCGCGCATTCTAACGCCGTTGGGGAGATCGCGCTGCAACAGGCTGGCGGAATTTATCGCCTGTACCGGCCCAATCGCAGGCAA
>NZ_JACAFQ010000012.1 GCF_015354575.1 Pseudomonas sp. UFMG81 | reverse complement strand
CCCCCAGCCCCCCCAAAACCCCGACGTTTCACACGGACACATGCTCTTCGCGCAATTCAGGTTTATGATGCCCCACGGCAGAATAATTCCTCACACGGAGTGCGCGATGCAGACCCTCTACCCGCAGATCAAACCCTACGCCCGGCACGATCTGGCCGTGGAAGCACCGCATGTGCTGTATGTCGACGAGAGCGGTTCGCCGGAAGGTCTGCCGGTGGTGTTCATCCACGGCGGCCCGGGCGCTGGCTGCGATGCCCAGAGCCGCTGCTACTTCGACCCCAACCTCTACCGCATCATCACCTTCGACCAGCGCGGTTGTGGCCGCTCCACGCCCCACGCCAGCCTGGAGAACAACACCACCTGGCACCTGGTCGAAGACCTCGAGCGCATCCGCGAGCACCTAGGCATCGACAAATGGGTGCTGTTCGGCGGCTCCTGGGGCTCGACCCTGGCCCTGGCCTACGCCCAGACGCACCCCGAGCGCGTGCACGGCCTGATCCTGCGCGGCATCTTCCTGTGCCGCCCACAGGAAATCAGCTGGTTCTACCAGGAAGGCGCCAGCCGGATGTTCCCCGACTACTGGCAGGACTACATCGCGCCAATCCCGCCTGAAGAGCGCGGCGACCTGGTCAAGGCCTTCCACAAGCGCCTGACCGGCAACGACCAGATCGCCCAGATGCATGCCGCCAAGGCCTGGTCGACCTGGGAAGGCCGTACTGCCACGCTGCGTCCCAACCCGCTGGTGGTCGATCGCTTCTCCGAGCCGCAGCGCGCACTGTCGATCGCCCGCATCGAATGCCACTACTTCATGAACAATGCGTTCCTTGAAGAAAACCAGCTGATCCGTGACCTGCCGAAAATCGCCCACCTGCCGGCGGTGATCGTGCATGGCCGCTATGACGTGATCTGCCCGCTGGACAACGCCTGGGAACTGCACCAGGCCTGGCCGAACAGCGAGCTGAAGGTGATCCGCGATGCCGGCCACGCCGCCTCGGAACCTGGCATCACCGACGCGCTGGTGCGCGCCGCCGACCAGATGGCCCGCCGCCTGCTCGACCTGCCCCTGGAAGAAGCATGAAAGGTTTGATCCAGCGCGTGCGTGGGGCGCGGGTCGAAGTCGCCGGCGAGATCGTCGGCGCCATCGACCAGGGTTTGCTGGCGCTGGTGGCCGTGGAGCCTGAAGATACCCCGGAACATGCCGACAAGCTGTTGCACAAACTGCTCAACTACCGGGTGTTCAGCGACGAGCAAGGCAAGATGAACCGCTCGTTGAAGGATGTCGGCGGTGGCCTGCTGCTGGTATCGCAGTTCACCCTGGCTGCCGACACGCGCAACGGCATGCGCCCGAGCTTCTCGACGGCTGCACCGCCGGCGCTTGGAGCCGAGCTTTTCGACTATCTTTTGCAGCAGGCGCAGCGCCAGCACACGGCAGTGGCCAGTGGCCGTTTTGGTGCAGACATGCAGGTGCATCTAATCAATGATGGCCCGGTAACATTTATGTTACAAATATGAGGTCAAAAAACCCCTTGTTTGTCGAAAAACAAGGGGTTTTGTACGATAAATAGTTGGTCCAGCCTGATGCGTTGTAACGCGACCTGCTGGATAATCGCGCGCTGCATGAACCTGCGTTCGCAGGTTCGTTTCACTTTGACTCGAGCATTGTCTGGATCCGTTTGGGGAATCATTACGCCCTCACGGGGTCCGAACAGTGCTCGCCAACCCGGCATTGGTCGCTGGCCGTTGGTTTCATGATCTGTTTTCGGCGAGGATTGCTCGTGATTGTAAGCCCCTGTATTGCACCTAGAACCCCCGGTATCCGGCTGCGCAAGGCCATGTTGGCCGGCGTGGCGCTGGTCGGCCTGATGAGCGCGGGCCAGCTGTGGGCATTCAATCTGGACGATGTTGCAGCCAAGGCAAAGGATCTGGCCGGTCAGAAGTACGAAGCACCGAAGAGCAACCTGCCGCCGGTGTTCCGCGACATGAAGTACGCCGACTACCAGAAGATCCAATTCCTGCAAGAGAAGGCCGAGTGGGCCAAGGACAAGACGCCGTTCAAGCTCTCGTTCTACCACCAGGGCATGCACTTCGACACGCCGGTGACCATCAACGAGATCACCGCCAACAAAGTCGAAGAAATCAAGTACGACCCAAGCCGCTTTGCGTTCGGCGACGTGCCGCACGACGCCGATGCCACCAAGAACCTCGGCTACGCCGGCTTCCGCGTGCTGTACCCGATCAACAAGGCCGACAAGCAGGACGAGATCATGACCCTGCTTGGCGCCAGCTACTTCCGTGTGGTCGGCAAGGGCCACCGCTACGGCCTGTCGGCCCGTGGCCTGGCCATCGACACCGCGCTGCCGTCGGGTGAAGAGTTCCCGCGCTTCCGCGAGTTCTGGATCGAGAAGCCCAAGCCCAACGACAAGCACCTGGTGATCTACGCGCTGCTTGACTCGCCGCGCTCCACCGGCGCCTACAAGCTCACCCTGCGCCCGGGCGAAGACACCCTGGTCGACGTCAAGTCGCGCGTCTACCTGCGTGACCAGGTCAGCCGCCTGGGCATCGCCCCGCTGACCAGCATGTACCTGTTCGGCCCCAACCAGCCGTCCAAGGTCATGAACTACCGTCCGGCCCTGCACGACTCCGAAGGCCTGGCGATCCACGCCGGCAACGGCGAGTGGCTGTGGCGCCCGCTGAACAACCCGAAACACCTGGCCGTGAGCAACTTCAGCGTCGAGAACCCGCGTGGCTTCGGCCTGCTGCAGCGCCAGCGCGCCTTCAGCGACTACGAAGACCTCGACGACGAGTACGAAAAGCGCCCGAGCGCCTGGATCGAGCCGAAAGGCGACTGGGGCAAGGGTACCGTCGACCTGGTGGAAATCCCCACCGCCGACGAGACCAACGACAACATCGTCGCGTTCTGGAGCCCGGAAAAGCTGCCTGAGCCAGGCAAGCCGTTCGAGTACGACTACCGCCTACGCTGGACCATCAAGGAAGACCAGCTGCACTCGCAAGAGCTGGGCTGGGTCAAGCAGACCCTGCGTTCCACCGGTGACGTCAAGCAGTCCAACCTGATCCGCCAGGCCGATGGCACCGTCGCCTTCCTGGTCGACTTCGTTGGTTCGAACCTGGCTGCCCTGCCGGCTGATACCGCCGTGCGTAGCCAGGTCAGCGTCGGCGACAACGCCGAGCTGGTCGAGAACAACCTGCGCTACAACCCGGAAACCAAAGGCTGGCGCCTGACCCTGCGGCTGAAAGTGCAGGATCCGAAGAAGTCCACCGAAATGCGCGCCGCGCTGCTGCGTGACGTGCCGGTCGAGCAACCCAAGCCGGCCAAGGAAACCAAGCAGGACAAGGCTGCGGCCAAGCATGCCCACGCCAAGGCTGAAAAAGCCAAGGCCGAGCAGGCTGCCGAGCAACCCGCCGCCGACGCGGCATCCACCAACGGGACCCCGGCCACCACCGAGAAAGTGCTGACCGAGACCTGGAGCTATCAGTTGCCTGCCGATGAGTAACTCAAGCGCAAGGCCAGAATCGCTGAGCGAATACCTGGCCCACCTCCCCCTGAGCGATGAGCAGCGCGCCGAACTCGCGCGCTGCACCTCGTTCGGCGAGCTGCACCAACGCCTGGCGGCCAACCCGGCCGCCGGCAACGCCGAGGCCGCCCAGGCCTCGGTGGGCTCCCGCCTCACCGTAGGCAGTGCCGCCGAGCTGGAAGAGGCCGAGATGCTCGGCGTCGATGGCAGCGGCCGCCTGTGCCTGAAGATCGCCCCGCCGATCAAGCGCACCAAGGTTGTGCCCGAACCGTGGCGCACCAACGTACTGATCCGCATGTGGCGGCGCATGACCGGCCGCACCAACGCCCCACAGCCGCCCAAGCGCGAGCTGCCGCCGGCGCGCTGGCGCACGGTCGGTTCGATCCGCCGCTATATCCTGCTGACCCTGATGATCGGCCAGACCATCGTCGCCGGCTGGTACATGAAGGGCATCCTGCCGTACCAGGGCTGGTCGTTCGTCGACCTCGACGAGGTCATCCACCAGCCGCTGTGGGACACCGTGGTGCAGGTGTGGCCGTATGCGCTGCAGACCTCCATCCTGATCCTCTTCGGCATCCTGTTCTGCTGGGTGTCGGCGGGCTTCTGGACCGCATTGATGGGCTTCCTCGAGCTGCTCACTGGGCGTGACAAGTACCGTATCTCCGGCAGCAGTGCCGGCAACGAGCCGATCCCCACCGAAGCGCGCACCGCGCTGGTGATGCCGATCTGCAACGAAGACGTGCCACGGGTGTTCGCCGGCCTGCGCGCCACCTTCGAGTCGGTGGCCGCCAGCGGCAACCTCGACCGTTTCGACTTCTTCGTGCTCAGCGACACCAACGACACCGATATCGCCGTCGCCGAACAGCAGGCGTGGCTGGACGTGTGCCGCGAAGCCAAGGGCTTCGGCCGCATCTTCTACCGCCGCCGCCGCCGCCGCGTTAAGCGCAAGAGCGGCAACCTCGACGACTTCTGCCGTCGCTGGGGTGGCGAGTACAAGTACATGGTCGTGCTCGACGCCGACAGCGTCATGAGCGGCGAATGCCTGAGCAGCCTGGTGCGCCTGATGGAGGCCAACCCGGACGCCGGCATCATCCAGACCGGCCCGAAAGCCTCGGGCATGGACACCCTGTACGCGCGCATGCAGCAGTTCGCCACCCGCGTGTACGGCCCGCTGTTCACCGCCGGCCTGCACTTCTGGCAGCTGGGCGAGTCGCACTACTGGGGCCACAACGCGATCATCCGCATGAAACCCTTCATCGAGCACTGCGCCCTGGCGCCGTTGCCGGGCAAGGGCGCGTTCGCCGGGGCCATCCTGTCCCACGACTTCGTCGAAGCCGCGCTGATGCGCCGTGCCGGCTGGGGTGTGTGGATCGCCTACGACCTGCCGGGCAGTTACGAAGAGCTGCCACCCAACCTGCTCGACGAGCTCAAGCGTGACCGTCGCTGGTGCCACGGCAACCTGATGAACTTCCGCCTGTTCCTGGTCAAGGGCATGCACCCGGTGCACCGCGCGGTGTTCCTCACCGGGGTGATGTCTTACCTGTCGGCGCCGCTGTGGTTCCTGTTCCTGGTACTGTCCACCGCGCTGCTGGCGACCAACACGCTGATGGAGCCGCAGTACTTCATCGAGCCGTTCCAGCTCTATCCGCTGTGGCCGCAGTGGCACCCGGAGAAAGCCATCGCGCTGTTCTCCACCACCATCGTGCTGCTGTTCCTGCCCAAGCTGCTCAGCGTCATCCTGATCTGGGCCAAGGGCGCCACCGAGTTTGGCGGGCGGATCAAGGTCACCCTGTCGATGCTGATGGAGATGCTGTTCTCCATGCTGCTGGCGCCGGTGCGGATGATCTTCCACACCCGCTTCGTGCTGGCCGCGTTCCTCGGCTGGGCCGCGACCTGGAACTCGCCGCAGCGTGACGACGACTCCACCCCCTGGAGCGAAGCGGTGCGTCGCCATGGCCCGCAGACCCTGCTGGGCTTTGCCTGGGCCGCTTTGGTGGCGTGGTTGAACCCGAGCTTCCTGTGGTGGCTGGCGCCTATCGTCGGCTCGCTGCTGCTGTCGATCCCGGTGTCGGTGATCTCCAGCCGCACGCGCCTGGGCCTGGCGGCCAAGGACGAGAAGCTGTTCCTCATCCCCGAGGAGTACGCCACGCCGCAGGAGCTGCTGGCCACCGACCAGTACACCCACGAAAACCGCTGGCACGCGCTGCACGACGGCTTCGTCCGCGCCGTGGTCGACCCGCGCCAGAACGCCCTGGCCTGTGCCATGGCCACCGCGCGCCACGGGCAGTCCAAGGCGATCGAAAGCCTGCGTGACGAGCGCGTGGCCAAGGCGCTGGAAGTGGGCCCCAAAGGCCTGGACGGCAATACCCGCCTGGCCCTGCTGAGTGACCCGGTGGCGCTGTCGCGCCTGCACGAGCGGGTCTGGGCCGAGCACAACGCGGCGTGGATCGATGTGTGGCGTGCGTCGATCGACAACGACCCGCACTCGCCGCTGCTGCCGTTGCATCCGGAGAACCAGGCGCAGCCGGTTCTGGCTTGATTCGCTGTAGCACCATCGCGGGGCAAGCCCGCTCCCACACTTACCCTGTGGGAGCGGGCTTGCCCCGCGATGCTTTTAGGCCGATTTTGGCCAACAAAGTCCCCCCCGGCTCTAGGTCCCAGCCCCCCGCATGCGTTAGCATCCCACCCGACATTACGCATCGGTCTGTCAGGCCGTGCCTACAAAAAAAATTTGCGTACTTCTTGCTAGGGGACTTGGTGATGATGAAGAAATACCTGTCGCGGCTGCTGGTCGGTGCCACCGCCCTCATCGCGGTAACCGCCGCCCAGGCCGGCGCCATCGACGACGCGGTCAAGCGCGGCACCTTGCGGGTGGGCATGGACCCGACCTACATGCCGTTCGAGATGACCAACAAGCGCGGCGAGATCATCGGCTTCGAAGTCGACATCCTCAAGGCCATGGCCAAGTCCATGGGCGTCAAGCTGGAGACTGTCTCCACCGCCTATGACGGCATCATCCCGGCCCTGCTCACCGACAAGTTCGACTTCATCGGCAGCGGCATGACCCTCACCCAGGAACGCAACCTGCGCCTGAACTTCAGCGAACCCTTCATCGTGGTTGGCCAGACCCTGCTGATCCGCAAGGAGCTGGCGGGCGAGATCAAGTCGTACAAAGACCTGAACAACGAGAAGTACCGCATCACCTCCAAGCTCGGCACCACCGGCGAGATGGTCTCCAAGAAGCTGATCGCCAAGGCCAAGTACCACGGCTACGACAACGAGCAGGAAGCGGTGATGGACGTGGTCAACGGCAAGGCCGACGCCTTCGTCTACGACGCCCCCTACAACGTGGTGGCGGTGGAGAAGGCCGGCGCTGGCAAGCTGGTTTTCCTGGAAGAGCCCTTCACCTACGAGCCGCTGGCCTTCGGCCTGAAGAAAGGCGACTACGACAGCATCAACTTCATCAACAACTTCCTGCACCAGATCAAGCATGACGGCACCTACGATCGAATCCACGACAAGTGGTTCAAGAGCAAGGACTGGCTGAAGGAAATGGAATAAGGCCCAGGCCACAAGCCCAGGCTTTGACCCCGACGCGCAGGTGGCGCTGAGGGTGGTTGGTCGAGTTGCTCGCTGTCCCGGCCGGCCCTATCGCTGGCAAGCCAGCTCCCACAGACTTCGCAGTACCTGTGGGAGCTGGCTTGCCAGCGATAGGGCCGGACCAGGCGCAGAGGATCTGGCCGGCTACCACGAAGCTCCACCCTGCGCGTTTCGCATTTACGGAAGTACCCCACGTGATCAAACACAAGAAAGCCCAGTGGCCCTGGCATGGGCTGACCGCGCTGGTCCTGGTGGGCCTGGCGTTCAGCCTGTACATGGCCACCTCGATGATTTCCTATGAGTGGCGCTGGAACCGCGTTCCGCAATACTTCGCCTACAAGGCCGAGGAAACCCAGCGTGCCGCCAACCCAGGCACGGTCGAGGAAATCGTGGTGTCCGGCGACAACGCCCGGGTCACCCTCAAAGACGAAAGCGGCGACACCCAGGTCGTCGAAGTGGCCAAGGACAGCATGCTGCTGGCCCGTGGTGACGACGTCGCCGAAGGCGATGCCATCGGCGTGACCCGCCACTGGGCTGCCGGCCCCCTGGCCTGGGGGTTGTGGACCACGTTGTGGCTGTCGGTGGTCTCCGGTGCCCTGGGCCTGGTGATCGGCTTGTTTGCCGGCCTGTGCCGGCTGTCCAGCAACCCCACGCTGCGCGACCTGTCCACCGTCTACGTCGAACTGGTGCGCGGCACGCCGCTGCTGGTGCAGATCTTCATCTTCTACTTCTTCATCGGCACCGTGCTCAACCTGAGCCGCGAGTTTGCCGGCGTCGCAGCGCTGGCGCTGTTCACCGGCGCCTACGTGGCCGAGATCGTCCGCGCCGGCGTGCAGTCGATCGCCAAGGGGCAGAACGAGGCGGCGCGCTCGCTGGGCTTGAACGGCGCCCAGTCGATGCGCCACGTGATCCTGCCACAGGCGTTCAAGCGCGTGCTGCCGCCCTTGGCCGGGCAGTTCATCAGCCTGGTCAAGGACACCTCGCTGGTGTCGGTGATCGCCATCACCGAGCTGACCAAGAGCGGCCGCGAAGCCATCACCACCTCGTTCTCGACCTTCGAGATCTGGTTCTGCGTGGCAGGCCTGTACCTGCTGATCAACCTGCCGCTGTCGCATATCGCCAGCCGGCTCGAGCGGAGGCTTGCGCAAAGTGATTGAAGTCCGTGATCTTTTGAAAGTCTTCGACACCCGCGGCATGGTGGTGCGAGCGGTGGACAACGTCACCACCCAGGTCGCCAAGGGCGAAGTGGTGGTGGTGCTGGGCCCCTCGGGTTCGGGCAAGTCGACCTTCCTGCGTTGCCTCAACGGCCTGGAGCATTTTGACCAGGGCCATGTGGCCATCGACGGGCTGCAACTGGCCGACCCCAAGACCGACATCAACGCCTACCGCCGCGAAGTCGGCATGGTGTTCCAGCACTTCAACCTGTTCCCGCACATGACCGTGCTGGAAAACCTGTGCCTGGCGCAGAAGGTGGTGCGCAAGCGCGGCAAGGCCGAGCGTGAGGCCAAGGCGCGGGCGTTGCTGGAGAAGGTCGGGATCGCGCAGAAGGCCAACGAGTACCCTTCGCGCCTGTCCGGCGGTCAGCAGCAGCGGGTGGCGATTGCCCGGGCACTGGCGATGGAGCCCAAGGTGATGCTGTTCGACGAGCCCACCTCGGCGCTCGACCCGGAAATGGTCGGCGAGGTGCTGGACGTGATGAAGACCCTCGCGCAAGAGGGCATGACCATGGTCTGCGTGACCCACGAGATGGGCTTTGCCCGGGAAGTGGCGGACCGGGTGCTGTTCTTCGACCACGGCAAGCTGCTGGAAGATTCGCCGCCCGGGCAGTTCTTCGACGCGCCGAAGGATCCGCGGGCCCAGGCGTTCCTGCGCCAGGTGTTGTAGCCGCAGCCTGAAGGCTTACGCGAAACCTGTAGGAGCGGCCTTGTGTCGCGAAAGGGCTGCGAAGCAGCCCCAGCCTTTTAAGTAGCAATATCGATCGCCGGGGCCGCTTTGCGGCCCTTTCGCGACACAAGGCCGCTCCTACAGATGGCGGTGCAAGCTGCGACAGGCCACAAGGCTAAAGGCTGAACCGCCCCACCATCCCGCGCAACTCCCGCCCCAGCTTGCCCAGCTCGTTGCTGGATGCCGCTGTCTGTTCACTGGCCGCACTGGTCTGGTCCGACACATCACGCACATTCATCACGCTACGGTTGATCTGCTCGGCGACCACGCTCTGCTGCTCGCTGGCCGTGGCGATCTGCTGGTTCATGCCCTGGATGGTCGACACCGTCGCGGTGATCTGCCCCAGTGCCTCGCCGGCCTTGCGGCTGAGCTCGACGCTCTGGCCGGTGAGGCGCTTGCTGTCGTCGAGCAGGGCGATGACCTGGTCGGTGCCGCTGTGCAGGTTGCCAATCAGCTGCTCGATCTCCTCGGTCGACTGTTGGGTGCGCTGGGCCAGGCCGCGCACTTCGTCGGCCACCACCGCGAAGCCACGCCCGGCTTCACCGGCACGGGCCGCCTCGATGGCGGCGTTGAGCGCCAGCAGGTTGGTCTGTTCGGACACCGACTTGATCACGTCGAGGATCGAACCGATGCGCTGGCTTTCACTGGCCAGGTGACCCATGGCCGCCTGGCAATGCTCCATCTGCCCGGCCAGCTGCTCGATACGGCCGATGGCCTCGGCCACCACCTGGTCGCCCAATTGCGCTTGATGGTCAGCGGTGGTCGCGGCCTGGGAGGCCTGTTCGGCGTTCTGCGCCACCTCCTGCACCGTCGCGCTCATCTGGTTCATGGCCGTGGCCACCTGATCGGTCTCTTCCTTTTGCTGGCCAACCCGCTGTTGCGTCTGCTCGCTGACCGTCGCCAGTTCGTCGACGGCCTGTGACAGCTGGCCGACGCCACGATCGATACCGCCTAGCAGCTCACGCAGGCTCAAGGCCATGGCGCGCATGCTGCCTTGCAGCTGCCCCAGCTCGTCGCGACGATCCACGGCGTCAATCTGGCTCAGGTCGCCGCTGGCGATGCGTTCGGCCTGTTCCAGGGTTTGTCTCAGTGGCGCGGTGATCTGCTGGCTGATCAACCAGGCGGCCAGGCCGCCGATCAACAGCGCGAGCAGCGCGACACTGGTCATCAGGCTGCGGGCGGCCAGCGCCTGCTCGTCACGCTGGGCCACCTGGTTATCGCTGAGTTCACGGCTGCTGACGGTGACCTGGTTGCCCAGTTGTTCCATGTCGTTCTGCAGCAACTCCACGGCAATCGACGCCTGGGCATACTGGCGCAGCAGCTGGCGGTAGCGGTCCATGCCCGCGGCGACCGGGGCCAGCAGGGTGTCATCCTGGCCCAGGCGCTGGAGCACCTCACGCAGTTGCCCGAGTGTGGCCTCGGCCGCGTCCATGGGCGTTTGCCCGACGCTTTCGAAGGCTTGCAGCGGGTCGCTGAAATAAGCGGGGATGCTGGCGCGCTGATGGGCGACCTCGACATGCCGGCCGAGCGTGTCGACGAGGTTCAGGGCCTGGCCCTGGACCGCTGGCTGGCCGAGTTGGCTCAGGCGCGTGACCAGCTGCCCTTGCAGGGCATCGATGCGGGTATCCAGTTCGCTCTCCTGCGCTTGCAGGGCTTGGCGCTGCTGGCGACGGCTGACGACACTGTGCTGCAGCTTTTCGAAGTCGGCCCGGTAGCGGCCGACGATATCGCGCTTCTCACTGATCAGGCGCACGTTTTCCGGCGACAGGTAGCGCGGGCGCATGCTGTCGACCAGCCCTTCGAGTTGCTTGAGGGTGTCGGCCAGCTGGGCGCGGCTCTGGTCGTCGTCCAGCACGCGGAAGGTGATGCGCTCGGCGCGCAGGTCCTTGCTGTAGTCGTTGAGCTGGGCGATCTGGGTGAGCTTTTGCGAACGCTCGATGGCATCGCCCAGGGCGAGCCAGCCGGTCAGGGTGGTGAGCAGGGTGAGCAGCAGGACCACGGCGAAGCCGATGGCCAGCTTGAGGCGCACGCTGAGGTGGCCGAGCATGCGGTTGAAAGGTCCGAGCATGATGAGTCTCCGGTCGTTGAGACACCTGGCGGTAAGCGAGGCGTGAACACCCTGCTCATCGGCCGGAGGGGGGTAAGACTGGACCTGTGAATGCGGTAGGAAATTTCCGGCGGAAGGCTAAGAAGATTCCCGGCCCGCAGGCAGGGGCCGGGTTGATACCTCTCAGGGGGCTGCTACGCAGCCCTATCGCTGGCAAGCCAGCTCCCACAGGGATCGCGCGAAGCGGGTGATATGCGCGGGTCCTGTGGGAGCCGGCTTGCCGGCGAAAGGGCCGCAAAGCGGCCCAAATCGCTTAACTGGCAAGTTACAGCCTGAACTTGCCCACCAACCCTTGCAGGTGGGTGCCCAGGCGCGCCAGTTCGACGCTGGAGCTGGCCGTTTCTTCGCTGGCGGCGGAGGTCTGGTCGGAGATGTCGCGCACGTTCATGACGCTGCGGTTGATCTCCTCGGCCACCGCGCTCTGTTGCTCGGCGGCGGTGGCGATCTGCTGGTTCATCGCCTGGATCGACGACACGGTACGGGTGATGGTTTCCAGCGAGCCACCGGCACGGCGGGTCAGCTCGACGCTGCTGTCGGTGAGGCCGCGGCTGCTATCCATCACGCTGGCCACGCGCTGGGTGCCGCTCTGCAGGCCGGCGATCAGCTCTTCGATCTCTTCGGTCGATTGCTGGGTGCGCTGGGCCAGGCTGCGCACCTCGTCGGCGACCACGGCGAAACCACGCCCGGCCTCGCCGGCGCGGGCAGCCTCGATGGCGGCGTTGAGGGCCAGCAGGTTGGTCTGTTGCGCCACCGACTTGATCACGTCGAGCACGCTGCCGATCTTGTCGCTCTCGGCCTTGAGCTGGTTCATCGCTTCGCTGGAGTTCACCACCTCGCGGGCCAGGCGTTCGATCTGGGTGATCGCCTCGCCGACCACCTTGTCGCCTTCGCGGGCCTGCTGGTCGGCCACCAGGGCCGCTTCGGAAGCCTGCTCGGCGTTGCGCGCCACTTCCTGCACGGTGGCGGCCATTTCGTTCATGGCGGTGGCCACCTGGTCGGTCTCGACCTTCTGGTTGTTCACCCCGGCGCTGGTCTGTTCGGTCACCGCCGAGAGCTCCTCGGCGGCGCTGGCAATCTGCGTGACACCGTCGCCGATGCCGCTGATCAGCTGGCGCAGGCTCAGGGTCATGCGCTGCATGCTGGCCTGCAACTGGCCCAGTTCGTCGCGCCGCTCGACCTGCAGGTCCTGGCTCAGGTCGCCACTGGCCACGCGCTCGGCGGCGTTCAGGGTCTGGCGCAGGGGCACGATGATCTGCCGGGTGATGGCGAAGGCGGCGAGCACGCCCAGTACGAGGGCCAGGGCGGTAGCGCCCCCGAGCAGGGTCTTGGCCTGCTGGGTGCCCTGGTCACGGACCGCGGTTTGCGACACGCTCATCGCCTGGCTGGCGTCGAGCAGGACCTGGCCTTGGGCGGCCATGCGCTGCAAGGCTTGCTCGCTGGCCGCCTGGGCAGTGCCAAACTGGTTCACCGCGTCGCGGTAGCCGGCCAGGGCGGTGGCGGCGTCGTCCAGGCTGGCGGCGAATTCAGCCGGCAACTTGGCAGGCAGCGCCTTGATCACGGCCAGCGACTGGTCGATGGCGTTGAGTGCGGTCTGCTGGAACTCGGCCTTGCCGCTGTAGGTGTAGCCGCGCACCTGGAAGCGTGCCTGTTGCAACAGGGCGCTGGCCTCCACGGCTTGCTGGTACTGGTTGATGTCGCCCGCCTGCAACAGGCGTTGCTGAACCTTGTCGACCAGCGCGGCGGCCTTGTCGGCGCTGTCACCCAGCATGCCGCGGCTGGCTTCGCGACGCTGGCCGGCCTGCTTGAGTTCGTTGAAGGCTTGCTGGTATTGGCGCACGGCCTCCAGTTGCTGGTTCAGGCGCTGACGATCGGCGGCCTGCTCGATCTGGCCCAGCATCAGCTGGACCTGGCGCTCCAGCGTGGCCAGGGCCTTCTCCAGGCCGGCCACCGCCGCGTCGTCGCGGTTGCGTTCGTATTGCTGGCGGGCCAGGCGCAGGTCCTGGGTGTACTGGAAGATCACCGAGATATTGCCCAGCTTGTCACCGCGCGCGGTGACGTTGCTGATCCCGGACCAGCCGGTGAAGGTGATGCCCAGGGTGAGCAGCAGCACGAGGCCGAAGCCGATCCCCAGCTTGCGATTGACGCTTACATTTCCCAGTGACTGGGCAAACCAACGGTACATGGACGACTCCCCGGCGCGTGGCAGTGCGGATTATTGTTCTGTTGCACAGGCCATCGGCGCGGGGTGGGGAAACTTGATGGTAAAAACTTGACCAGCTTGTCAGAAAATTCGCGAAAGCAGGGCGGTGACAGCTGTTTCGACCCGCAAGATGCGATCACCCAGCTGCACGGGAGCCAAGCCAGCCTTGGCCAACAGGTCGACTTCGTACGGGATCCAGCCGCCTTCGGGGCCGATCGCCAGGGTAACCGCGCCTACCACCGCGCGGGGGCAGGCCGGGTAGGGGCCGGGGTGGCCGACCAGGCCGAGGGTGCCGGCGGTGATCGCGGGCAGGCGGTCTTCGACGAACGGTTTGAAGCGTTTCTCGATGATGATTTCCGGCAGCACCGTGTCGCGGGCCTGCTCAAGGCCCAGGATCAGGTTCTCGCGGATCGTTTCGGGGTTGAGGAACGGTGTTTGCCAGAAGCTCTTCTCGACCTTGTAGCTGTTGACCAGGATCAGCCGTGGCACGCCCATCGTGGCGATGGTCTGGAACAGCCGGCGGAGCATTTTCGGCCGGGGTACGGCCAGCACCAGGGTGAGTGGCAGCTTGGCCGGGGGCTGATGGTCGAAGGCGACGCGCAATTCGGCCTCATGGCCTTCGAGGCGAATGACTTCGGCCTTGCCCATCAAGCCGTTGATACGCCCGACGCGCAGGCTGTCGCCCACCGCCACGCCGTGGATCTCCTGCATGTGGGTGAAACGGCGGTCGGCGAGGATGACGCGGTCGGCCGACACGAAGTCGGCCTCTTCGAGGAGCAACAGGTTCACGGTTGGGTCGCAGGCGGCTGGTCGTTGTGGTCTTTGCTGGCTTCGTCGGGCTCATGGCTGCGCTTGCGGATCAGGCTGCCGCACAGCACCCCGACCTCGAACAGCATCCACATGGGTACGGCCAGCAAGGTCTGGGAGAAGATGTCCGGTGGCGTCAGCACCATGCCGACCACGAAGCAGCCGATGATCACGTACGGGCGGATCTTCTTCAGGTACTGCACGTCGACCACGCCGATCCACACCAGCAGCACCACGGCCACTGGGATTTCGAACGCCACGCCGAAGGCGAAGAACAGGGTCATGACGAAATCGAGGTAGCTGGCGATGTCGGTCATCATCGACACGCCCTCGGGGGTGGCGCTGGCGAAGAAACCGAAGATCAGCGGGAATACCAGGAAGTAGGCGAAGGCCATGCCGGCGTAGAACAGGAAGATGCTCGACACCAGCAATGGGATGGCAATGCGCTTTTCGTGGCGGTACAGCCCCGGCGCGATGAAACCCCAGATCTGCTGGAGGATGAACGGGATCGCCAGGAACAGCGAAACGATCATGGTCAGCTTGAACGGCGTGAGGAACGGCGAGGCCACGTCGGTGGCGATCATCGTCGCATTGGCCGGCAAGTGCGCGCGCAAGGGCGCCGACACCAGGGTGTAGATCTGCTGGGCGAAGGAGAACAGCCCGGCGAAGATCAGGAAGATGGCGGCGACGCAGCGCAGCAGGCGCGTGCGCAGTTCGGTCAGGTGTGAAACCAGCGGCATTGGCTGGTCGGTTTCCGGATTCTCGCTCATGGGGCTCGCGGCGGTTGTGGCGGCTCGGTAGGGCTCGCTGCGCCAGGCTGTTCGGGCGCTGCGGCGACAGGTGCGGCGGGCGTTTCAGTGCCAGGCGCAGGGGCCGGCGGCTGCGCGGGCGGTGTCAGCGGATTGAGGATGCGCTTGGCTTCCTGTTCCATCTGCAGGATGTGCTCGTTGTGCAGCTGGCGGCGGATGTCGTCGGCGCCGATCTCGCGCTCGACCTCCATCTTGATCGCATTGAAGCTGCGCTTGAGCCGGCCGATCCACAGGCCTGCGGTGCGCGCGGCACCCGGCAGGCGCTCGGGGCCGAGCACCAGCAGGGCGACCAGGCCGACGAGCAGCAGCTCGCTGAAACTGATGCCGAACATGGGTCAGTCTTTCCGCTGCGGCTCTTGGACCGGCTGCGCCTGGCCCTCGATGGTGTGGCCCTGGGCCTGCTGCGCGGTGTTCTGTACCGGTGGCACGGGCTGGGCGGGCGGCGGGGTCTGGTCGGTTGGTTTGTTCTCTTCTTCGTTCATGGCCTTGCGAAAGCCCTTGATCGACTCGCCCAGGTCGCTGCCGAGGTTCTTCAGCTTCTTGGTGCCGAACACCAGTACCACGACGACCAGCAGGACGATCCAGTGTTTCCAGTCAAAAATGCCCATTTTGTACTCCTGAAAAATATCGGTCGGCTTTCTGGGGCTGCTTTGCAGCCCTTTCGCGACACAAGGCCGCTCCTACAAAGCTTGCGACGAGGCCGCTGTAGGAGCGGCCTTGCGTCGCGAAAGGGGCGCACAGCGCCCCCGGCAATCCATCAGGCAGACGGCTGACGCGCCGCCTTCTCATCATGCCCGGACAGCCCGAACCGGCGCTCCAGCTCATCGAGCACCGCCTGCGGGTGCTGGCCCAGCGCGCTGAGCATCACCAGGCTATGGAACCACAGGTCGGCGGTTTCATAGATGACATCGCTGTAATCCTTGCTGCTGGCGGCATCCTTGGCGGCGATGATGGTCTCGATCGACTCTTCGCCGAGCTTTTCGAGGATCTTGTTCAGGCCCTTGTGATACAGGCTGGCCACATAGCTGCTGTCGGGGGCGGCCTGCTTGCGTTCTTCCAGCACCTCGGCGAGGCGGTTCAGCGTATCGCTCATGTTCAGTGTCCTGCGCTGTAGATGGCGTCCGGGTCCTTCAGGACCGGATCGACGATGTTCCACTGGCCGTTTTCATAGACGCGGTAGAAGCAGCTTTCACGGCCGGTATGACAGGCGATATGGCCCAGTTGCTCGACCATCAGGATGATCACGTCGGCGTCGCAGTCCAGGCGCATTTCATGCAGCTTCTGCACATGGCCCGACTCTTCGCCCTTGCGCCACAGCTTGCCGCGCGAGCGCGACCAGTAGATGGCGCGCTGCTCGGTGGCGGTGAGCAGCAGGGATTCACGGTTCATCCAGGCCATCATCAGCACGCGCCCGGTCTTGTGGTCCTGGGCGATCGCCGGTACCAGGCCATCGCTGTTCCACTTGATCTCGTCCAGCCAGTCTTTCATCGTCGACTCCAAACCAGGCCCGCTCCCGTACCGGGCCCCTGTTGCGCTAGTGTGCCAGCCAGCCGCGTGGCTGGCTATCGGCGCACGATCAGGTACAGCCCGGCGGCCAGCATCAGCCAGGCCGGCCAGGCGGCCGGGGCGCTCAGGCTGACGGCACCGGCGGCCAGGGTAGCACCGCCCGCCAGCAGGCCGGCACCGAGCAGGCGCAGCGCCCAGTTGTCGCCCTGGCGCCGGCGCTCGGGCAGCTGCGGGTCGTGCAGGTGCGGCTGCGACAGGCGTTCGAGCAGGTCGCGGGTCATGTCGGCCAGGTGCGGCAATTGCTCGGCCTGGCTGTACAGGTTGCCGATTACTGCTTTGGGGCTCATGCGCTCGCGCATCCAGCGTTCGAGGAACGGCTTGGCGGTGCTCCACAGGTCCAGGTCGGGGTACAGCTGGCGGCCCAGGCCTTCGATGTTGAGCAGGGTCTTCTGCAGCAGCACCAGCTGCGGCTGGACTTCCATGTTGAAGCGCCGGGCGGTCTGGAACAGGCGCATCAGCACCTGGCCGAAAGAGATGTCCTTGAGCGGTTTTTCGAAGATCGGCTCGCACACGGTGCGGATCGCCGCTTCGAACTCGTTGACCTTGGTCTGCGCCGGCACCCAGCCCGAATCGATGTGCAGCTGGGCGACGCGGCGGTAGTCGCGCTTGAAGAAGGCGATCAGGTTGCGCGCCAGGTAGTCCTGATCCTCGGCGGTGAGGCTGCCGACGATGCCGCAGTCGATGGCGATGTACTGCGGGCTCCACGGCTTGACCGTGCTGACGAAGATGTTGCCGGGGTGCATGTCGGCGTGGAAGAAGCTGTCGCGGAACACCTGGGTGAAGAACACCTCGACGCCGCGCTCGGCGAGCATCTTCATGTCGGTGCGCTGGTCGGCCAGGGTCGCCATGTCGGTGACCGGCACGCCGTAGATGCGCTCCATCACCAGCACCTTGGGCCGGCACAAGTCCCAGTACACCTGGGGCACGTACATCAGCTCCGAGCCTTCGAAGTTGCGCCGCAGCTGGCTGGCGTTGGCCGCCTCGCGCAGCAGGTCGAGCTCGTCGTAGATGGTCTTTTCGTAGTCGCCGACGATTTCCACCGGGTGCAGGCGACGGGCATCGGCCGAGGCGCGCTCGGCGGCCTTGGCGATCAGGAACAGCCAGGCGAGGTCTTGGGCGATCACCGGTTTCAGGCCCGGGCGCACCACCTTGACCACCACTTCCTCGCCGCTTTTCAGGCGTGCGGCGTGTACCTGGGCGACCGAGGCGGAGGCCAGCGGTTCGACGTCGAAACGGCTGAACACCTCGCCGACCTTGGCCCCGAGCTGTTCTTCGATCAGCGCCACGGCGTGCTGCGGGTCGAACGGCGGCACCCGGTCCTGCAGCAGCATCAGCTCATCGGCGATGTCGGTGGGCAGCAGGTCGCGGCGGGTCGACAGCAGCTGGCCGAACTTGATGAAGATCGGCCCCAGGTCCTGCAACGCCAGGCGCAGGCGCGCGCCACGGCTGAGCTCCAGCGGCTTGCGCGGCAGCCAGCGCCACGGCATCAGCAGGCGCAGGCTGGCCAGCCACCAGGGCAGCAGGGGTTGTTCGAACAGCAGGTCATCGAGGCGGTAGCGGATCACGACGCGCTGGATGCGCAACAGACGGCGGACGGCGAGCAGCTTCATGCGTTATCGCTGGTATCAGGAAAGTGGGCGGCGAGGCGGCGCAGGCGCGCCTCGAGGCGTTCAATGTCGATTTTCAACGCATCGAGCTCGCTGAAGGCGGCCTCGGCTTCGCGTTTGCCGACCAGGGTGCGGGACTCTTCGGCGAGGTATTCGGACAGGTTCTGGCTGAAACGGGCCAGGCCCTGTTGGGTCCAGCGCGCGCGCAGGCGCACGTGGCCAGCGAGCAGCGCGGTGGGCACCGGGCCCAGCCAGCGTTGCAGCTCGTATTCCCAGTCCAGTTGCAGGTCTTGCAGCACGCCGAACAGGTCGAGCAACACGGCGCTGTCGCCATGCAGTTCGACCTGCGGGCTGTGCAGCACGGCGGTCTTGTCCTTGGCCAAGGCCAGCTGCGCCAGGCGCCCGGCGGGGGCGCGCAGGGTGCAGTCGACCTCGCCCTCCCAGTGGGCGGCCAGCATCAGGCCTTCTTCGTCGGGCAGCACGAACAGCTTGAGGGCCGGCTGCACGCAGTCGATCTCGACCACCTTGCCCTCCAGCGCGGCCAGGCGCGGCAACGCCGTGCTGTCCAGGCGCAGGACACGGTTGAGGCCGTGCTCGACGCTGGCGAGAAGGCCGGCGAGCAGCATCAGGGCTTGATTCCCCGGTGCACGGCGACGATACCGCTGGTCATGTTGTGGTAGGTGACGCGGTCGAAACCGGCCTCGACCATCATGCTTTTCAGGGTTTCCTGGTCGGGGTGCATGCGGATCGACTCGGCGAGGTAACGGTAGCTTTCGGAGTCGTTGGTGATCAGCTTGCCGGCCAGTGGCATGAAGGCGAACGAATAGGCGTCGTAGGCCTTGGCCATCAGTTTGTTGGTGGGTTTGGAGAATTCCAGCACCAGCAGGCGACCGCCTGGCTTGAGCACCCGCAGCATCGAGCGGATGGCTTCATCCTTGTGGGTCACGTTGCGCAGGCCGAAGGCGATGGTCACGCAGTCGAAGTGGTTGTCCGGGAACGGCAGCTTCTCGGCGTCGGCCTGGACGAACTCGATATTGCCCGATACACCCCGATCGAGCAGGCGGTCGCGGCCGACCTTGAGCATCGAGTCGTTGATATCGGCCAGCACCACCTGGCCGGTGGGGCCCACCAGGCGCGAGAACTTGGCCGCCAGGTCACCAGTGCCGCCGGCGATATCCAGCACCCGGTTGCCACTGCGCACACCCGACAGCTCGATGGTGAAGCGCTTCCACAGGCGGTGCATGCCGCCGGACAGCACGTCGTTCATCAGGTCGTACTTGGCGGCGACGGAGTGGAACACCTCGGCGACTTTCTTCGCCTTCTGGCTCTCGGGCACGTCCTGGTAGCCGAAGTGGGTGGTGGGTTCGGCGTGGTCGCCTTTGCGCTGGTCGGTCATTTCGCTTCACCAGAAAAAAATTACCGCCATTCTATGGGCTGCGGGCGGTTTTGTCTTGGCAGGGTGTGTCGCCGGGCGGGCGGGGGCATAATGCGGCCATTGTCTTCACATCCAGGAACACCCGCATGACCCAGATCAGCGTCGAACGCAAACACTCCCTCGGCCGTGATGCCGCCCGTGCCAAGGCCGAAGCGTTGGTGGACAAGCTCAGCCGCGAGTACGACCTCAAGGCCAGCTGGAACGGTGACCGCGTCGACGTGACCCGCAGCGGCGCCAATGGCAGCGTGCACATCGGTGAGGACAGCATCCGCGTCGAGCTCAAGCTGGGCATGATGCTGTCGATGATGAGCGGCACCATCAAGGGCGAGATCGAGCGGGCGCTGGATAAAGCCTTGGTGTGACCCGATGATCGGTGGGCGAGGGCTTTGCCCTCGATCGCTGGCAGGTCGCAGCGGGAAACCGCAGCTCCCACAGGAGCAATGCCCACCTTAGGGTGAGGATTCTAATTTTTCCGCCTACCTTCACGCTCAAGCCCTACCACCCTGGGCCCATCCTCCCTCCCCGAATGAGCATGAGGTACAGAGCATGGCCAAAGTGAATCTCAAGCAGGACGACGCCCAGGGCACCCTGGGCGAAGTGCGCGGCTACGCGCGCAAGATCTGGCTGGCAGGCATCGGCGCCTACGCCCGCGTCGGCCAGGAAGGTTCCGACTACTTCAAGGAGCTGGTCAAGGCCGGCGAAGGCGTCGAGAAACGCGGCAAGAAACGCATCGACAAAGAGCTCGATGCCGCCAACCAGCAGCTCGACGAGGCCGGCCGCGAAGTGACCCGCGTGCGCGGCAAGGTCGAGGTCCAGCTGGACAAGATCGAGAAAGCCTTCGACGCGCGCGTCGGTCGCGCCTTGAATCGCCTCGGCATTCCGTCTAAACATGACGTTGAGGCGTTGTCCATCAAGCTTGAACAGCTGCACGAGCTGCTCGAGCGCGTCGCGCACAAACCATAAGGAGAGCAGGATGGCTGGCAAGAAGAACACCGAGAAAGAAGGCAGCTCCTGGATCGGCGGAGTCGAGAAGTACTCGCGCAAGATCTGGCTGGCGGGCCTGGGTATCTACTCCAAGATCGACCAGGATGGTCCCAAGCTGTTCGACTCGTTGGTGAAGGATGGCGAAAAAGCCGAGAAGCAGGCGAAGAAAAGCGTCGACTCGGCGGCCGATACGGCCAAATCCGCCACCACCTCGCGGGTATCGGACGTCAAGGAGCGTGCACTGGGCAAGTGGAGCGAACTCGAGGAAGCCTTCGACAAGCGCCTGAACAGCGCCATCTCGCGCCTGGGCGTGCCCAGCCGCAACGAGATCAAGGCCTTGCACCAGCAGGTCGACACGCTGACTAAGCAGATCGAGAAACTCACCGGCGCTTCGGTGACCCCGATCTCCAAGGCTACCGCCAGCAAGACCGCCGCCAAACCCCTGGCCAAGGCTGCCGCCAAACCGGCCGCCAAGACCGCCGCGGCGAAACCGGCTGCCAAGCCTGCGGCTAAAACCGCAGCGGCCAAACCGGCTGCCGCCAAGCCTGCGGCCAAACCGGCAGCGGTGAAAAAGCCTGCCGTGAAGAAAGCGGCCCCGGCCAAGCCTGCGGCGGCCAAACCGGCAGCAGCGGCACCCGCCGCCACCGCCGCACCGGCACCCAGCGCGGCCCCGGCCAGCGCCACCCCGTCGGCACCGGTGAACGCGGCCGCCCAGGCCTGATACCGCGTCGCCTTTTTCGCGGGCAAGTCGCATCGGCGCACCGCCGCTCCCACAGGTGCGGCGCTGAATCCAAGCTCAGCGCCGCACCTGTGGGAGCGGCGGTGCGCCGATGCGACTTGCCCGCGAATGCTTCAACGCAATGGTTGCAGGCTTAACCCTCCAGATACTTCATCGCCAACTGCTCCGCCGCCGTGCGCGCCGGGGCCTGCAAGTGCGGCGCCACCAGCATCATCACCTGGTACACCACCACCCCTACATCCCCCTCACGGCCAATCACCCGCTGGTAGTCCAGCGAGCAGATCAGGGTCAGGGCGATCTGCTCCACCAACTGCCCCAATGCTTGCGTTTCGCTGGTCACCAGGCCCTGGCCCTTGAGGCTGGCCAACAGTGCGGCGAGGGTGCGCTTGAGCGCGTTGATCAGGCTGCGCATGCCGCGCGCCAGCTTGGGCAGGCGCCCGGTGAGGTTGGACAGGTCCTGGAACAGGAAGCGGTACTGGGCCATGCGCTCGACGATCAGGTGCAGGAACAGCCAGTAGTCCTCGGCGTCCAGGCGCACGTCCAGCGGCGGGTCGAGCAGTGGCATCAGTTGTTCTTCGAAACGCTCGAACAGGCCGATCACCAACGGCTCCTTGCCGTGGAAGTGGTAGTACAGGTTGCCCGGGCTGATCCCCAGTTCGTTGGCGATCTCCAGGGTCGAGACGTTGGGTTCGCCTTGGCGGTTGAACAGCTGCAGGGCGCATTCGAGGATGCGGTCGCGGGTCTTCATTCGGGTCAACGTGCCAGTACGTAGGTGCCTGGCGCGGGGCCCAGTGGTGGATAGGTGGCGTTACCCAGCTCGTTGCGCGGTGCCTTGAGCGCGCCGGAGCGCTGGCCGATCCACTCCAGCCACTGCGGCCACCAGCTGCCGTCGCGGCGTTCGGCATCGTAGAACCAGGCGCGCGGGTCGCCGGACAGCTTGGGGTTTTCCAGGTAGTAGGCCTTGGGGTTGCCGGGCGGGTTGATGATGCTCTGGATATGCCCGCTGTGCGACAGCACGAAGCGCCGATCGCCACCGAGCAGCAGCGCCGAACGGTACACCGCGTCCCACGGGGTGATGTGGTCGTTGCTGCCGGCCACGGTGAAGCTGTCCAGGTCGACCTGCTTGAGGTCGATAGGGGTGCCGCACACCTCCAGCCCGTCGGCGTGGGGTAGCGGGTTGTGCTTGAAGAAGTCCAGCAGGTCGCCGTGCAGGGCTGCCGGCAGGCGGGTGTTGTCGGCGTTCCAGTAGAGGATGTCGAAGGCGGGTGGGGTCTTGCCCATCAGGTAGTTGTTGACCCAGTAGTTCCAGATCAGGTCGTTGGGCCGCATCCAGGCGAAGATCCGCGCCACTTCGCCGCCGTCGAGCACGCCGCGCTGGTACGAGCGGCGCTTGGCCGCCTCGATGGTCTGCTCGTCGGCGAACAGGCTGGCCGGGCTGTCGAACTGGCTGTCCAGCAAGCTCACCAGGTAGGTGGCGCTGCGCACCTTGCGCAGCTGGTTCTTGGCTTTCAGGTGGCCCTGCAGGGCGGCCATGGTCAGCCCGCCGGCGCAGGCGCCCATCAGGTTGGGGTCACGGCTGCCGCTGATGCTGCGGCAAGCGTTGAGGGCTTCCTCGAGGGCCTGCACGTAGCTCGACAGGCCCCACTCGCGGTGGCGCGGGTCAGGGTTGCGCCAGCTGACCATGAACACCGGCAAGCCGTGCTTGAGCATGTACTGGACGAAGCTGTTGGTCGGGCTGAGGTCGAAGATATAGAACTTGTTGATCTGCGGTGGCACCACCAGCAACGGGCGGGCGTACTGCTTTTCGCTCATGGGCTTGTACTGGATCAGCTCCAGCAGCTCGTTGCGAAACACTACCGCGCCAGGCGTGGCGGCCAGGTTGCCACCGACTTCGAAGGCGCGCTCGTCCACCTGGCGGGGTAGCCCGTCGTTGTGGCGCAGATCGTCCAGCAGGTGGCTTGCCCCCCGCAGCAGGCTCTGGCCGCCGGTATTGAGCAGCTCCTTGACCGCCAGGGGGTTGAGCAGCGAGTTGCTGGGGGCGATGGCGTCGTTGATCAGGTTGAACAGGAACTGCGCGCGGGCGCGGTCATCCTGCGACAGCGAGCTTTCCTCGACCCACAGGCGGGTCTGCTTCTGCCAGGCCAGGTAGGCTTGCAGGCCGCGACGGTAGAAGGGGTTCTGGCTCCAGGTCGGGTCACTGAAGCGGCTGTCGCGCGGGTGTGGTTGATAGGGGGTGTCGCCGAGCATCACCCGGCCCAGGGTGCCGCCCAGCTCCAGCAGGTGCTTGGCGGTATGCAGCGGGTGGCGCAAGCCATGGCGACCGACATGCCGCAGGGTCGAGATCAGGTCGCGGCCGCGCAGGCCGGTGATGGCGTTGCGCACGTTCATGCTGGTGGCGGGGACCGGTGGCGTCCCTGGTGCCGGTTTGTCTTTCATGCCAACACTCCATCGTCAGAACACAGCAAGGGCAGGCCGGCACGTACTCCATGCGCCGGCCCGGTATCAGCCGCCTGAGGCGGGCCGGGGGTGCATGACCGCGCGCTGGCGCTCTTGCTGGAGGAATTTCATGATGATCGGGGCGACGGCCTCGGCCCGGGTGATCAGGAACAGGTGGCCATCGTCGATTATGTGTAGCTGGGCATTGGGAATCCGCCAGGCCAGCAGGCGCATGTTGACCAGGGGGATCAGCGGGTCGTCGTCGCCGGCCAGCACCAGGGTCGGTTGCTGGATCTTGTGCAGCCAGTGGATGCTGGTCCAGCCGAGCCCGGCGAACAGCTGCCAGTAGTAGCCCACCTTGCCGCCGGAGCGCACCTTCGAGGCGTGGTGCAGCGCCAGGTCCGGGTCGCGGCGAAAGCCGCCGCCGTAGATCATCGGGGCGATGCGGATCACGTGGGAGGGCTGGATGTAACGCCGCGGGCTGGCCATCAGCCACAGCACCTTGGGCTTGCCCGGCACCATCACCGCGCCGGCGGCGGTGGCGGCCAGCACCAGCTTCTTGCAGCGCTCGGGGTAATCGTGGGCGAACTGCTGGGCCAGCGCCCCGCCCCAGGACACACCGATGGCATTGACCTGGCCGTAGTCGAGGTAGTCGAGCATCCGTGCGGTCAACTTGGCCAGGCCGGGGAAGCGGTAGGGGTGGCGCGGCGTCGACGAGCCGCCGACCCCGGGCACGTCGAAGGCGATCACTTCCAGGTCCGGGTCCAGCGCCTCGATGAACGGGAACACCAGTTCGAGGTTGGCGCCGATGCCGTTGAAGATCAGCAACGGCGTCAGGTGCGGCTTGCCCGGGCGGACCGCCGTGCGGATGGACTGGTTGTCCAGCTCGACGGTCCTGAAGATATACGGTTGCGGCATGCGCGTGACTCTGTGGTGGAAAGGGCGCGGCGACCGGCCAACCGGCCAGTCACCGCGGCTTCACTCAGCGTTCGTGGACATAGGTGCCAGGCGCTGCCTCGCCGGCGGCATAGGCGCGGTTGCCCAGGCGCGTCGGGGCCTTTTTCAGAGCTCCCGCACGCTCGCCCAGCCAGGTCTGCCAGTGCAGCCACCAGGAGTCGGCGTGCTTGACCGCGTTCTCCTGCCAGGCCAGCGGCTCGTCCGGGCGGTCCTCGCCGGTCATGAAGCGCGCCTTGGGGTTGCCGGGCGGGTTGAGGATGCTCTGGATATGGCCGCTGTTGGACAGCACGAACTCGATCTTGCCGCCGAACAGGTGTGCCGAGCGGTAGCACGACTGCCACGGGGTGATGTGGTCGGCGGTGCCGGCGACGCTGTAGATGTCGCAGTCGACCTGCTTGAGGTCGATGGCGGTGCCGCACACTTCGAGCGCGTTGGAGCGGATCAGCGGGTTGTTCTTGAACATCTCGATCAGGTCGCCGTGGAAGGCGGCCGGCAGGCGCGTGGTGTCGTTGTTCCAGAACAGGATGTCGAACACCGGCGGCTCGTTGCCGAGCAGGTAGTTGTTCACCCAGTAGTTCCAGATCAGGTCGTTGGGGCGCATCCAGGCGAACACCTTGGCCATGTCGCTGCCTTCGAGCACCCCGGACTGGTAGGAGTGGCGCTTGGCGGCTTCCAGCGTTTGTTCGTCGACGAACAGCGCTACCTGGGTGTCGACCGTGGTGTCGAGCACGCTGACCAGCAGCGTGAGGGCGTTGACCTTTTTCTCGCCCAGCGCCGCATAGTGGCCCACCAGCGCGGTGCAGGTGATGCCGCCGGAGCAGGCGCCGAGCATATTCAGGTCTTTGCTGCCGGTAATTGCCAGCACTGCGTCGACCGCTTCCTTGAGCGCGTCGATATAGGTGGACAGGCCCCACTCGCGCTGGGCCTTGGTCGGGTTGCGCCAGCTGATGATGAAGGTCTGCTGCTGCGAGCGCAGGCAGAAGCGCGCCAGGCTTTTCTCCGGGCTCAGGTCGAACACGTAGAACTTGTTGATCTGCGGCGGCACCACCAGCAGCGGGCGGCTGTGCACCTGCTCGGTGATGGGTTTGTACTGGATCAGCTCCAGCACATCGTTGCGGTACACCACCGCGCCTTCGCTGGTGCCCAGGTTCTTGCCCACCTCGAAGGCGGCCATGTTCACCTGGCTGGGCATGCCGCCGTTGTTGACCATGTCCTTGGCCAGGTTGGACAAGCCATCGAGCAGGCTCTTGCCGCCGGTCTCGAAGAAGCGCTTGACCGCGGCTGGGTTGGACAGGGTGTTGGTGGGCGCCATGGCCTCGGTCATCAGGTTGATGACGAACTGGCCGCGGCTGATGTCCTGGGGCGACAAGTCGCTCTCGCCGATCCAGTCGTTCAGCTCCTTGCGCCAGGCCAGGTAGGTTTGCAGGTAACGGCGGTACAGGGGGTTGTTGTTCCATGCCGGGTCGGCGAAGCGACGGTCGTCGCTCTCCGGCTGCAGGCCCGACTTGCCCAGCAATACGTTCTTCAGCTCCAGCCCGAAATGCGCCACGTGCTTGGCACTGTGCAGGGGCTGGCGAATGGCCTGGCGCAATACCGTACGCGCCGAGGTCAGCAGGTCTTTGCGACGAATGCCGATGACCGGGTTCAGCCCCAGGGTGTTCTCCGAGGCCTGCCGCTGCAACTCATCGTTGTTCTTGTTACTCATCTACGACGCTCCGTTGTCCTGAGACGAGTACCGGTGTGCTGTGACAGCCCGGTACTGCTACTCGGGTGACCAGTGATAAGGAACAGCGGTGCTGCGACCGGATGCGTGTCGGTGATGAGCTGCGGGGGTTTCTGCGTGTGAAGACAACCTGCTTTCGCTCGCGACGTCTACATACCGGCCTGGCCCTGCCTGAAAAGCAATGCAGGGAACTTGCCAGCTCCATTGGTTACCCGACTTTCATGTAATGCGCAAGACAGCCCGTCTTGGGCTGCTGTTCTCGCATTCAAGCAGATGAGATTAGAAAATGCGCTCTAAAGCCTGGAGCCCTTGCGCTAGAGCATCAGTTTCACGACCGATTCGGACGGGTCGCGGGATTTGCCGGCTTTGTGCAATTCATCCAGATACTCGGCCCACAGCTGTTCCTGGCGCAGGCACAACTGTTCGAGGTACTCCCAGGTGAACAATCCTGAGTCATGGCCATCGTCGAAGATCAGTTTCAGTGCATATTGGCCGGCCGGTTCCAGGCCGTTGAGGCCGACGTTGATCTTGCCAAATTGCAGGATGGGATTGCCGTGGCCCTGGACCTCGGCGGAGGGGGAGTGCACCCGCAGGAACTCGGCGGGCAGGTGGTAGACCTCGCCGGGGGCGTAGGTGAGGGTGAGGGTTTTCGAGGCTTTGTGCAGGTTGATGGCGGTGGGCAAGCGGGCCATGGGCTGGAATCTCTCGGGAGCTGATGGAGTCAGCTTCCAGCTTCTTGGGCTGGGATTCAAGGGCCCTTTCGCGGGCAAGCCCGCTCCCACAGGGATCGTGCAGTCCCTGTGGGAGCGGGCTTGCCCGCGAAGATGGCGACGCTGTCTTACAGGATGTAGCGCGACAGGTCTTCGTTCTGCGCCAGCTCGCCCAGGTGGCTGTTCACGTACGCGGCGTCGATGTGGATCGGCGTCTCGTCGTGGGCGCTGGCCAGGTCACCGGCGCTGAACGACACCTCTTCGAGCAGGCGCTCGAGCAGGGTGTGCAGGCGACGGGCGCCGATGTTCTCGGTCTTCTCGTTGACCTGGAAGGCGATCTCGGCCAAGCGCTTGAGGCCCTCGTCGGCGAACTCGATGTTCAGGCCTTCGGTCTTGAGCAGCTCGCGGTACTGTTCGGTCAACGAGGCGTGCGGCTCCTTGAGGATGCGCTCGAAGTCTTCCGGGGTCAGGGCCTTGAGCTCGACACGGATCGGCAGGCGACCCTGCAGCTCGGGCACCAGGTCGCTCGGCTTGCTCAGGTGGAACGCGCCGGAGGCGATGAACAGGATGTGGTCGGTCTTGACCATGCCCAGCTTGGTGTTGACCGTGCAGCCTTCGATCAGCGGCAGCAGGTCGCGCTGCACGCCTTCGCGGGACACATCGGCGCCGCCGACGTTGCCACGCTTGGCCACCTTGTCGATTTCGTCGATGAACACGATGCCGTGCTGCTCGACCGCTTCCAGGGCCTTGGCCTTGAGCTCTTCGTCGTTGACCAGGCGGCTGGCTTCTTCGTCACGCACCATCTTCAGCGCGTCCTTGACCTTAAGCTTGCGCGCCTTGCGCTTGCCCTTGCCCATGTTGGCGAACAGGCTCTGCAGCTGGTTGGTCATCTCTTCCATGCCGGGTGGCGCGGCAATTTCGACACCGACCGCATCGGCTACTTCGATCTCGATTTCCTTGTCGTCCAGCTGGCCTTCACGCAGGCGCTTGCGGAACAGCTGGCGGGTGTTGGAATCGCTGCTCGACGGCGCGGCCTCCTCGGCGAAGCTGCTGGTGCGCGCCTGCGGCAGCAGCACATCGAGAATGCGATCTTCGGCGGCGTCCTCGGCGCGGTGGCGCACACGGACGATCTCCTGCTCGCGCAGCATCTTCAGCGCGGCATCGGCCAGGTCGCGGATGATCGATTCGACGTCACGGCCCACATAGCCGACCTCGGTGAACTTGGTGGCTTCGACCTTGATGAACGGCGCGTTGGCCAGCTTGGCCAGGCGGCGGGCGATTTCGGTCTTGCCCACGCCGGTGGGGCCGATCATCAGGATGTTCTTCGGGGTGACTTCGGCACGCAGCTCGGCAGGCAGCTGCATGCGGCGCCAGCGGTTGCGCAGGGCGATGGCGACGGCGCGCTTGGCGTCGTCCTGGCCGATGATGTGGCGGTTGAGTTCGTGAACGATTTCGCGGGGGGTCATGGACATGATGAAAATGGTCCTCGGACAGCCTGATCAGTGTGGAAAAGTCCCGCCGTGGGCGGGACGCCAGAACAACTGATCAGTCGGCCAGGTCCTGCTCCTCGATGGTCAGGTTGTGGTTGGTGAACACGCAGATGTCACCGGCGATATTCAGCGCGGCCTCGGTGATTTCCCGGGCCGACAGGTCGGTCTTGTTCAGCAGGGCGCGGGCCGCGGCCTGGGCGTAACCGCCACCGGAACCCATGGCGATCAGGCCATCCTCGGGTTCGACCACGTCACCGTTGCCGGTGATGATCAGGGAGGCGTCCTTGTTGGCCACGGCCAGCATCGCTTCCAGGCGGCTCAGCGAACGGTCGGTGCGCCATTCCTTGGCCAGCTCGACGGCAGCGCGCACCAGGTGGCCGGAGTGTTTCTGCAGCTGGGCTTCGAAGCGCTCGAACAGGGTGAAGGCGTCGGCGGTGGCACCGGCGAAGCCGGCGATGACCTGGCCGTTGTACAGGCGACGGACTTTCTTGGCGTTGCCTTTCATCACGGTGTTGCCGAGGGAAACCTGGCCGTCGCCGCCCATGACGACTTTGCCGTTACGGCGGACAGAAACGATGGTAGTCAAGGGAGAGTCTCCACGCAGCGGGGCGAAAATGCCTGATGGAGAGTCATATGGGGGGAGGGGGGAAGGATTTCAACCGGGGGGGATGAATGGTTGATGTTTGCCAGCTCCGGCCTCATCGCCGGCAAGCCGGCTCCCACAGGAGTACCACAGGCATGAGCTCAGTGGTTTTCCTGTGGGAGCCGGCTTGCCGGCGATGAGGCCAGGAAGGCCTACTCAGGCTTCGTGACAGATGTGCCCATCGACCAAGGTATAACGCACCGCGCCCGGCAGGCAGTGGCCGATGAACGGGCAGTTCTCGCCGCGGGAATACCACTGCTCTCCCGCCACCGTCGAGGCTTTCGGATCGAACAGCACCAGGTCCGCCGCGCCACCCACCTTCAGCTCGCCCGCCGGCAGGCGCATGGCCTGGGCCGGGCCGCTGGAAAGGCGTGCCAGCAACGTCGGCAAATCGAGCAGGCCGTCCTCGACCAATGTCATGGCCAGCGGCAGCAACAGCTCGACGCTGCTGATACCCGGCTCGGTGGCACCGAACGGCGCCAGCTTGGCGTCGCGCTCGTGGGGTTGGTGGTGGCTGGAGATCGCCTGAATCACCCCCGACTTCACCGCCTCGCGCAAGCCATCACGGTCGGCGGCGCTGCGCAGCGGCGGCTGTACGTGGTACAGGCTGGAGAAATCGCGCAGGGCCTCGTCGGTCAGAATGAGCTGGTACAGCGCCACGTCGGCGGTGACCGGCAGCCCCAACTGCTGGGCCTGGGCGATCAGCCGCGCGCCACGGGCGCTGGTGATCTGGGTGAAGTGCGCGCGCACGCCGCTCTGCTCGACCAGCAGCAGGTTGCGCGCCAGGGCCACGGTTTCGGCGCTCTCGGGGATGCCGGGCAGGCCGAGGAAGCTGGCCATCGGCCCTTCGTGGGCCAGGCCGCCTTGCGACAGATCGCGGTCCTGGGAGTGGAATACCACGGTCAGGTCGAAGGTGGCGGCGTACTCCAGCGCGCGGGCCAGGGTGCGGTTGTTGGGGATCTCTTTCAGGCCGTTGCCGAAGGCCACGCAACCGGTGTCGCGCAGGGCCACCAGTTCGGCCAGCTGCTCGCCCTCCAGGCCTTTGGTCAGGGCGCCGATCGGGTAGACCTTGCTGTTGGCCGCTTCACGGGCGCGGTCGAGGATCAGCTCGGCCACTGCCGAGGTGTCCAGGATCGGCTTGGTCTGCGGCGGGCAGCACAGGCTGGTGACACCGCCGGCAACCGCCGCGCGGGTCTCGCTGGCGATGGTGCCCTTGCGGCTGTAACCCGGCTCGCGCAGCGACACGCCGAGGTCGACCAGGCCCGGGGCGGCCACCAGGCCGTCGGCCTGGAGCGTGCGGCTGGCGCTGAAACCGGCCGGGGCCCCGCCGATGGCGGCAATGCGCCCGCCATCCAGGTGCAGGTCGGTGATGGTGTCCAGGCCGCTGGCGGGGTCGATGACCCGGGCGCCGATGATGCTGAGGGTCACTGGGCGTTCTCCTGCTCGAGTTGACGTTGCGCGTTCTGCCCGCTCATGGCCATGGACAGCACCGCCATGCGCACGGCGATGCCGTAGGTGACCTGGTTGAGGATCACCGAGTGCTTGCCGTCGGCTACCGCCGATTCGATCTCCACGCCCCGGTTGATCGGGCCCGGGTGCATGACGATGGCGTCGGGCTTGGCGCCGGCCAGGCGTGCGGTGGTCAAACCGAACAAGCGGTAGAACTCGCCTTCGCTGGGCAACAGGCCGCCGGCCATGCGCTCACGCTGCAGGCGCAGCATGATCACCACGTCGACGTCCTTCAGGCCTTCGGCCAGGTCGGTATAGACCTTCACCCCGTACTGCTCGATGCCGATCGGGATCAGGGTTTTCGGGCCGATCACGCGGATGTCCGGGCAGCCCAGCGCCTTGAGCGCGAGCATGTCCGAGCGGGCCACGCGGGAGTGCAGGATGTCGCCGACGATGGCCACCGACAGGTTTTCGAAGCTGCCCTTGTGCCGACGAATGGTCAGCATGTCGAGCATGCCCTGGGTGGGGTGCGCATGGCGGCCGTCACCGCCGTTGATCACCGCCACGTCCGGGCACACGTGCTCGGCGATGAAGTGGGCGGCGCCGGAGTCGGAGTGGCGCACCACGAACATGTCGGCGGCCATGGCCTCGAGGTTGCGCAGGGTGTCGAACAGGGTCTCGCCCTTGCTGGTCGAGGAGGTCGACACGTTCAGGCTGATCACGTCCGCCGACAGCCGCTGGGCGGCCAGTTCGAAGGTGGTACGGGTACGGGTGGAGTTCTCGAAGAACACGTTGCACACGGTCTTGCCGCGCAGCAACGGGACTTTCTTCACAGCCCGGGCACCGACTTCGAGGAACGAGTCGGCGGTGTCGAGGATCTCGGTGAGCAGTTCGCGGGGCAAACCGTCGAGCGAGAGGAAGTGGCGCAGCTGGCCCTGGTCATTGAGCTGCAGCGGGCGCTTGGCGTCGAATGGCGTCATCGCGGGGGACTCTTAAAGGGCGGAAGCGGAAGCGAGGTCCTGGCGCTCGAGGGCGAGCGGCGCGGGGCCGGTCAATTTTACCCGTTCATGGGTGGCCAGCGACAGGGTGGCACCCAGCACATTGGGGCGGATCGGCAGCTCGCCGGCATCCAGGTCCAGCAGGCACACCAGCGTCACGCTGGCCGGGCGACCGTAGTCGAACAGTTCGTTGAGGGCGGCGCGGATGGTGCGGCCGCTCATCAGCACGTCGTCCACCAGCACCAGGTGCTGGCCTTCGATCTCGAACGGCAGCTCCGAGGGGCGCACCTGTGGGTGCAGGCCATTCTGGCTGAAGTCGTCACGGTAGAACGACACATCCAGCGTGCCCAGCGGGCTCTGGTCGCCCATTTCGACTTGCAGGGCCTCGGCCACCCAGACGCCGCCGGTGCGAATGCCGATGAAGCGTGGTTCGGTGATTTCACGGCGGGCCAGGTGGGCGCGAAGGTCGACGGCCATCTGCCGGATCAGGTCGGCGGGATTGGGTAGGCTCATTGCGTGCTCCTCGGAAGGCGGGCGCCGGGTCACTCCGGCGGCAAAGCGGAATTAAGTGTTGGCCTCCAGCCAGCCTTGCAGCAGCAGGGCGGCGGCGATGGCGTCGACCGGGTTGTCGCGGTAGCTGCCGTGGCGGCCGCCACGGGCCATCTGCTCGCCTTTGGCTTCGAAGGTGGTCAGGCGTTCGTCGTGGGTATGCACCGGCAGGTTGAAGCGCCCGTTCAGGCGGCGGGCGAACTTCTCGGCGCGCTCGCTCATGTCGCTGGGGGTGCCGTCCATGTTCAACGGCAGGCCCACGACGATGGCGTCGGGCTTCCATTCCTTGATCAGCTTCTCGACCTGGTTCCAGTCCGGCACTCCGTTCTGCGCCTTGAGCACGCACAGCTCGCGGGCCTGGCCGGTGATGACCTGGCCGACGGCCACGCCGATCTGTTTGCTGCCGTAGTCGAAGCCCAGCAGCAGGCGCAGCTCGGCCATCAGGCGTGCCCCGCCTGGCTGGTCAGCAAGCTCAGGTTGATGCCCAGGCTGGCGGCGGCGGCGTCCAGGCGCAGGTCATTGGCCATGCCGAAGATGATCTCGGGGTCGAATGGGCAGTTGAGCCAGGCGTTGTCGGCCAGCTCGGCCTCCAGCTGGCCCGCTTCCCAGCCGGCGTAACCGAGGGTGATCAGGCTCTGTTTCGGGCCCACGCCAGCGGCGATGGCCAGCAGCACGTCCTGCGACGTGGTCAGCGACAGCCCTTCCAGCGCCACCGTGGCCTGGAAGCTGCACTCGTTGCTGTGCAGCACGAAGCCACGGTCGGTCTGCACCGGGCCGCCCTGGTAGATGGGCACCTGCAGCGTGCTGGCGGGCGGCTGCTCATCCGGGCGCAACTGCTCGAGGATGTCGGCCAGGTTCAGCTCCTGCGGGCGGTTGACCACCAGCCCCATGGCGCCGTTGGCATTGTGCTCGACGATGTAGGTGAGGGTGTGGGCAAAGTTCGGGTCGGCCATGTGTGGCATGGCGATCAGGAACTGGTGCTTGAGGTAGCTGGGGGCGAGGGTTTTCATGGGGGATAGTGTGGCGTCAGGTGGCGGGGCTGGCAAGGTGCTCCCACAGGGATAGCGCAAAGCTTTGGTTTATGCGGTCAGGGTGGGAGCAACTGTCTTGCGCAGCTTTTCTGTAGGAGCGGCCTTGTGCCGCGAAAGGGCCGCGAAGCGGTCCCGGCAATCTCAGCTTTCACCCTGAAATCGTGGGGCCGCGTTGCGGCCCTTTCGCGGCACAAGGCCGCTCCTACAGTGGACGAGCCAACCCGTCGGGTGGGTGCCGGCTTGCCGGCGATGCGGCCCCAATCAGTTGCTCGAAAGTCGGTCCCCACGCGCAAAGCGCCAGGTCCGGATGATCTCCAGCCGATCGAACTCCGCCATATCCCCGGTAAATGGCGCGAACGGCGCCGCCAGGCGCACGATGCGTTGGGCCGCCTGGTCCAGCACCGGCTGGCCGGACGATTCCAGCACCATGACCTCAAACAGCGAGCCATCACGGTTGATCGACACCATCAGCCGCAAGCTGCCGTAAAGCTGCTGGCGCCGGGCTTCATCGGGGTAGTTGAGGTTGCCGATGCGCTCGACCTTCTTGCGCCACTCCTCTTTGTACCAGGCGCCCTTGTCGCGCATGGTCGAGGCGGCGTTCAGGCGGTGGATGCGCGGGCGCTTGGCGTACAGCTGCTGTTCATTCGAAAGCTCGGCCTCGAGGCTGGCGATCTGGCTGGACAGCTGCGAGCTGTCGAAGTCCGGCACTTTGGCCTCGGCCTTGGGCTGCGGTTTGCTTTCCTTGGGCTTGGGTTCAACTTTCTGCGGCTTGGGTGCCTGGGTGGCGACCACGGCCTTGGCCGGTGGGGGTGGTGTTTCTACCTTGGCGGCGGGTGGCGGGGTGATCTTGTTTATCTTGCTGTCCTGGAACGGCGCGACCTCGGTGGTCTTGGGCACCGCCTTCTTGTCCAGGGTGCCACTGCCCTGCTGGTTCTCCTGGGCCTGGAAGTCGGCCTTCTCGGGGGCCTTCTCACTCTTGAAGGTGGCCAGGGTGATGTCCATGGTGTGGCGGATTTCAGCCGGTTTGATCACGGTGAAACCCACACCCAGGATCAGCGCCAGGTGCACCAGCGCGGCCAGGAACAGGGTAAAGCCGAGCCGGTCCACCGGGCGAACGCGGGGTGGCAGCATGTCGGGCGGGATGTCGGCTTGCAGCGTCATCGGGTATCCAGCAACCACTCGGTAGGGCAGCGGCTCAGTCGAAAAGGACCGGCATCATACCCCACCGCGCGGTGTTGCCACCTGTCCTCGGTCAGCGCGCCTTGAGCTTTCGATCAATGGCGTCCATCAGCTTGCCGCCGATGTCGGTGTTGTAGGCGGCGTCGATCTCGCGGATGCAGGTCGGGCTGGTGACGTTGATCTCGGTGAGGTGTTCACCGATGACGTCCAGGCCGACGAACAGCAGGCCCTTCTCGCGTAGCGTGGGGCCGACCTGGGCGGCGATCCAGCGGTCGCGCTCGCTCAAGGGGCGGGCTTCGCCACGGCCACCGGCGGCCAGGTTGCCGCGGGTTTCGCCGCTGGCCGGGATGCGCGCCAGGCAGTAGTCCACCGGCTCGCCGTCGATCATCAGGATGCGCTTGTCACCGTCCTTGATTGCCGGCAGGTAGGCCTGCGCCATGATCTGCTGGGCGCCCAGGGCGGTGAGCGTTTCGAGGATCACCGACAGGTTGGGGTCGCCAACCCGGTGGCGGAAGATCGAGGTGCCGCCCATGCCATCCAGCGGCTTGAGGATCACGTCGCCGTGCTGGGCGGCGAATTCGCGGATGATGTCCGGGCGGCGGCTGACCAGGGTGGGCGGGGTGCACTGCGGGAACAGCGTGGCGAACAGTTTTTCGTTGCAGTCGCGCAGGCTCTGCGGGCGGTTGACCACCAGCACGCCTTCGCTCTCGGCCTGCTCCAGCAGGTAGGTGCTGTAGACGAACTCCATGTCGAAGGGCGGGTCCTTGCGCATCAGGATCACGTCCAGCTCATTGAGCAGGCTGTCGTGCTCGTCACCCAGCTCGAACCAGCGCGCCGGGTCGGCGAACACCTTCAGCGGGCGCATCCGCGCACGGGCCTTGCCTTCGCCCTGGTACAGGTCGCGCTGCTCCATGTAGAACAGCTCCCAGCCACGGGCCTGGGCGGCCAGCAGCATGGCCAGCGAACTGTCCTTTTTATAGGAGATGGACGCGATGGGGTCCATGACAATCCCGAGGCGAACGCTCATGGGGTAATTCCTCTTGGCGGCGGGTGGCCGCGATGGCTCGAAAATGAAAGTGGCTCAGGGTGGCGCCGGGCGCGCGCCGGGTCAAGGGGGCGGGCGGATGGAATGCCCCTGCGGAGTGTGCTAAAAAGGCCTGGCACGTGGCCTGCACGGCCCTTTGGCGAACCCGCTCCCAGGCAGAAACGCACTATGGAACAACCCCTGAAGGTGATGGTGATCGACGACTCCCGCACGATCCGCCGCACCGCCCAGATGTTGCTCGGCGAGGCGGGCTGCGAGGTGATCACCGCCAGCGACGGTTTCGACGCCCTGGCCAAGATCGTCGACCACAAGCCCCGCATCATCTTCGTCGATGTGCTGATGCCGCGCCTGGACGGCTATCAAACCTGCGCGGTGATCAAGCACAACAGCGAATTCAAGGACACCCCGGTCATCCTGCTGTCTTCGCGCGACGGCCTGTTCGACAAGGCCCGCGGCCGGGTGGTCGGCTCCGACCAGTTCCTGACCAAACCCTTCAGCAAGGACGAACTGCTCGACGCAATCCGCGCCCATGTGCCCGGTTTCGCCGCGCCCGAACAACCCGCACCCTGACGCCGCCCGAACGTTGGCGGCGCCTCACGTTCCTCATGGGGAAACAGCATGGCCCGAGTTCTGATTGTCGACGATTCGCCGACCGAGATGTACCGCTTGACCGAATGGCTCGAGAAGCACGGCCACCAGGTGCTCAAGGCCAGCAATGGTGCCGACGGCGTGGCCCTGGCCCGCCAGGAGAAGCCCGACGCGGTGCTGATGGATATCGTCATGCCCGGCATGAACGGCTTCCAGGCCACCCGCCAGTTGAGCAAGGACCCTGAAACCAGCGCCATCCCGGTGGTAGTGGTAACCACCAAGGACCAGGAGACTGACCGGATCTGGGCCACCCGCCAGGGCGCCCGGGATTTCCTGACCAAGCCGGTGGAAGAAGAGGCGCTGATCGCCAAGCTTGAAGAAGTGCTCAAGGCTTGACCACCCGGCCCCAGGGCGCGTCGCTGACCGCTTTCGAGCTGCTGCTGGACATCGACCGGCGCTGCCGTTTGCTGGTGGCCGACCAGCCACCGCAGGACACCCGCCTGCAACAGTGGAGCGGCATCGGTTTTCGCATTGCCGGGCAATGGTTCGTCGCCCCGATGGGCGAAGTCGCCGAAGTGCTGCGCGAGCCGCGCAGCAGCCGGGTGCCAGGCGTACAGCCCTGGGTGCGTGGCGTGGCCAACCTGCGTGGGCGATTGTTGCCGGTGATGGACCTGTGCGCCTTCTTCGGCCTGGGCCCTGCCGCCTCCGGCAAGCAGCGGCGGGTGCTGGTGCTGGACCATGAAGAACTGTTCGCCGGGCTGCTGGTGGATGAAGTGGTGGGCCTGCAGCACTTCGCCCTGAGCAGCCTCGAGCTGTCGCCGCCGCAGCCCCTGATTCGCGCCGCCGCCGCCTTCGTGCAAGGGCATTTTGCCCGCGAGCGCAACTGGGCGATCTTCAGCCCGTTCGCCCTGGCCCAGGCGCCGGGCTTTCTCGATGTGGCGTTGTAGAGGATTTTCGACGTGAACAAGCCTGGCCCCACCGTTTCCCCCGCCGCCGTGGCCCAACGCCCGCGCAGCAGCGCGCAGATCACCGTGCTGTTCGTGGTGCTGATCCTGTCGATCGTCCTGCTGTTCGCCAACTTCGCCTACCTCAACACCCAGGCCAACCACGACAAGCAGTACATCGGCCATGCCGGCGAGCTGCGCGTGCTGTCGCAACGCATCGCCAAGAACGCCACCGAGGCGGCGGCCGGCAAGGCCCTGGCGTTCCGCCTGCTCAGTGACGCGCGCAACGATTTCGAGCGGCGCTGGGGCTACCTGCGCGAGGGCGACAAGAGCACTGGCCTGCCGGCTGCGCCGGTGGCGGTGCGCGACGAGATGGACGCCGTGCGCCAGGACTGGGAGAACCTGCGCAAGAACACCGACACCATCCTCGCCAGCGAGCAGACCGTGCTGTCGCTGCACCAGGTGGCGGCCACGCTGGCCGAAACCGTGCCGCAGTTGCAAGTGGAGTACGAAAAGGTCGTCGAGATCCTCCTGCAAAGCGGCGCCCCGGCCAGCCAGGTGGCGGTGGCCCAGCGCCAGCTGCTGCTGGCCGAGCGCATCCTCGGCTCGGTCAACACGGTGTTGGCTGGCGATGAGACCTCGGTGCAGGCCGCCGATGCCTTCGGCCGCGACGCCAGCCGGTTCGGCCAGGTGCTCGAAGGCATGCTCGCCGGCAACCCGGCACTCCAGGTGACCCGGGTCGAGGACGCCGACGCCCGGGCACGCCTGGGCGAGATCGCCGAACTGTTCCAGTTCGTCGCCGGCTCCGTGGACGAAATTCTGGAAACCTCGCCCGAGCTGTTCCGGGTGCGTGAGGCCGCCGGCAATATCTTCAGCTTGTCGCAAACCCTGCTCGATGAAGCCTCGCACCTGGCCAACGGTTTCGAGAACCTGGCCGGCGGGCGCACCCTCGACACCGTCGGCGGCTACGTACTCGGCTTGCTGGCGCTGGCGTGCATCATCCTCATCGGCCTGGTGATGGTGCGCGCCACCCACCGCCAACTGCGCGAGACCGCTGAAAAGAACGAACGTAACCAGCAGGCGATCATGCGTCTTCTGGATGAGATCGAAGAGCTGGCCGACGGCGACCTTACCGTCACAGTCTCGGTGACCGAGGATTTCACTGGCGCCATCGCCGACTCGATCAACTACTCGGTCGACCAGCTGCGCGACCTGGTCGCGACCATCAACCACAGCGCCGTGCAGGTCGCCGCCGCCGTGCAGGACACCCAGAACACCGCGCGCCAGCTGGCCAAGGCCTCGGAGCACCAGGCCGAGCAGATCAGCGAAGCGTCCGAGGCGGTGGGCGACATGGTCGAGTCGATCGACCGGGTGTCGGCCCACGCCTACGAGTCGGCCAAGGTGGCCGAGCGCTCGGTGGCCATCGCCAACAAAGGCAATGAGGTGGTGCACAACACCATCAACGGCATGGACAACATCCGCGAGCAGATCCAGGACACCGCCAAGCGGATCAAGCGCCTGGGTGAGTCCTCCCAAGAGATCGGCGACATCGTCAGCCTGATCGACGACATTGCCGACCAGACCAACATCCTCGCCCTCAACGCGGCGATCCAGGCCTCGCTGGCCGGCGAGGCCGGGCGCGGCTTCGCCGTGGTCGCCGACGAGGTGCAGCGCCTGGCCGAGCGTTCGTCGTCGGCCACCCGGCAGATCGAGGCGCTGGTGCGCACCATCCAGGCCGACACCCACGAGGCGGTGACTTCCATGGAACAGACCACCGCCGAAGTGGTGCGCGGCGCACGCCTGGCGCAGGACGCCGGTGTGGCCCTGGCCGAGATCGAGGGCGTGTCGCAGACCCTGGCCGAACTTATCCACAGCATCTCCGACGCCGCCCAGTTGCAAACCTCCTCTGCCGGGCAGATCTCCCACACCATGTCGGTCATCCAGCAGATCACCGCGCAAACCTCCGCCGGCTCCGGCGCCACCGCCGACAGCATCCGCCACCTGGCGCGAATGGCCAGCGAGATGCGCCGCTCGGTGTCCGGCTTCACCCTGCCGGCGCCGGTGGAGCGCACGTGAAGGAAACCAACATGACCTCGGTGGCGGCGAGCCGCGAACGGCACGACACGGTCGCCCTGGCCTGGGTCAAGGCGCCGATCCTCGATTGCCTGGGCCAGGCGCGCCAGGCCCTGGAGCACTTCACCGGGGCGCCGGACGAGCTGTCGACGCTGACCTTCTTCGTCGACAACCTGCACCAGGTGCACGGCTGCCTGCGCATGCTCGAACTGCCCGGCGCCACGCGCCTGGCCGAAGAACTCGAGCTGCTTGGGCGGGCCATGGCCGACGGCCAGGTCAACCCACGGGGGGATTGCCTGGGCGCGTTGTTCCGGGGGCTGGAGCAGCTGCCGCCGTACCTCGACCGCTTGCGCGGCGCGCGCCACGACCTGCCACTGGTGGTGATGCCGCTGCTCAACCAGATGCGCCTGTGCCGTGGCGCCGAGCCGCTGGCCCAAGGCAGCCTGCTCGGTGACCTGGGGCAGCGCCTGGCGGGTGCCGAAGACCTGGCCAACCTCGACCTGTCGCTGGGCAATTGGCGCGAGCACATGCAGGCCGGCCCCGGGCGCGACGCCCTGCGTTCGGTGGTGATGGCCCTGTGTGACGACCTGATGCGCATCAAGGAGCGCCTCGACCCCTTCGTCAGCGGTGAGCGCCCAGCGCGCGAGCCGCTCGAAACCCTGGTCGCGCCGTTGCGCCATGTGGCCGACACCCTGGCGGTGCTGGGCTTCCAGCAGCCACGGCGGGTGATCATCGACCAGGTGCTGGCCTTGCAGGCACTGCTGGAGCAGGACACCGGCGTGGACGAAGCCGTTTTGATGGATGTCGCCGGGGCGCTGCTGTACGTGGAAGCGACCCTCAATGGCATGGTCGGCCCGCTGGAAGAAACCGCCCCTGGCAGCCTGCCTGGCTCCGATCTCGCCGAAATCCGTCAGCTGGTACTCAACGAAGCGCTCAACGTGCTGGAGCAGGCCAAGGACCTGATTGGCGACTGCCTGGAGTCGGACTGGTCGCGCCAGCGCTTGCAGGCCTTGCCTGGCCTGCTGCAACAGGTGCGTGGCGCCCTGGCGATGCTGATGCTGCCAGCCGCCGCCGAAGTGTTCACCGGTGCGGCCGGCTACGTGCAGGGTTGGCTGGTGCACCTGGAAGACGAGCCGCTGCCGGACGAGCTGGCGCACCTGGCCGATGTGCTGTGCGCCGCCGAGGCCTACCTGCAATGGCGGGTGGCCGACCCGCTGGCTGACGCGCAGCCGTTCATCGACATGGCCCGTACCAGCCTCGCGGCGCTGGGTGTGCAGTGCCAGCAGGTCGAGGCCAGTGCAAGCCAGAGCATCGATGGCATCGACGACGAACTGCGCGAGGTGTTCCTGGAGGAGGCCGGCGAACTGTTGCCGGAGATCGAGCGCCACTGGCTGCGCTGGCGAGCCGACAACAGCTTGCGCGATGCCCTGATCGAAGTGCGGCGTGCGCTGCACACCCTCAAGGGCAGCGGGCGCATGGTGCATGCCCAGGCGCTGGCCGAGCTGGCCTGGGGCGCCGAGCACCTGCTCAACCGTGTGCTGGAAGGCCGCATCGTGCTCAGTGCCGAAGGCCTGGTGGCGCTGCAGCAGGTGTTCGTGCGCCTGCCCGACCTGCTCGCCGATTTCGCTGCCAGCCAGGTACCGCCCAGTGCCGAAATCGAGCAACTGGCCGCCCACCTGCACGCCCTGGCGCTCAACGACATACCGCCCGCTGCCAGCATCGACGGCCTCGACCCGCAGCTGCTGGAGATTTTCCGCAACGAAGCCCAAGGCCACCTGGCCGGGCTCGATGCCTACCTGCACAGCGCCAATGGTGCCGGCACGCCGGTCAGCGACGGCCTGCAACGCGCGCTGCACACGCTCAAGGGCAGTGCGGCCATGGCCGGGGTGATGCCGGTGGCGGAACTGGCCACCGCACTCGACCGCCTGGTGCGCGAGTACAAGGGCCACGAGCTGGCCTTGCAAGTGGCCGAGATCGAGTTGCTGGAGGCTGCCCGGGCACTGTTCCACCTGGGGCTGGCGCAGCTGGGCAGTTCGCCGCTGGCGCCGATCCCCGGCGCGGGCGAACTGATCGAGCGGGTCGGGCAGACCGTCGATGCGCGCCTTGCGCTGCGCCAGGCCGATGACCCGCACCAGCCGCGGCGCAGCCGCCGCGATCCGCAGCTGATCGCCAGCTTCCTCGGCCAGGGCATGGATACGCTGCTCGACGCCGAAGCGCAGCTGGCGCACTGGCAGGCGCACCCCGCCCGGCGCGACAGCCTGGAAAGCCTGCTCGACGCCATGACCAGCCTCGGCCACGCCGCCCACCAGGCCGAGTTGTGGCAGGTGGACGAAGTGTGCGAAGGGCTGCTCGACCTGTACGGGGCCGTGGAAGAGGGCAGCCTGGCTGCCTCTGCGCGATTCTTCGAGGTGGCCGGCCAGGCCCATGAAGTGCTGCTCGACATGCTCGACGAGATCGCCGCCGGCCAGGACCTGCAAGCCCGCCCCGAATGCCTGGCGGCCTTGCGTGGGCTGCTCGATGACGCGCTCGACCCCACGGCGATGGGCGTGGTCGGTGCCGAGGCGGTGACCCCGCTGGCGGCGCTCGACGACCTGCCGGAGCCGGCGGTGGTCGAGCTGTTCCTGGACGAGGCCGGCGACATCCTCGACAGCGCCGAGCAGGCCCTGCGCCAGTGGCAGCACGAGCCGGACAGCGTGTCGGCGCTGTCGACACTGCAACATGACGTGCAGACCCTCAAGGGTGGTGCGCAGATGGCCGCACTCGGCGCGGTGGAGGTACTGGCCCAGGAGCTGGGCCTGCTCTACGAAGGGCTGGTGGATCGCCGGCTAGGTGCCAGCGAGGCGCTGTTCGAACTGCTGTGGCGCAGCCACGATGCGCTGGCGGGCATGTTGCAGCACTTGCGCCAGGGCCAGGCACCGGCCTCGGCGGTGGCGCTGCTGGGCGAGCTGCGCGAGTTCCGCCATACCGCGCCGCCGCCCGGCCCGGCCGAAGCGGCCGATGAACTGGCGGAGAGCGCCGGCGACAAGGAGCTGCTGGAAGTCTTCCTCGAAGAAAGCTCCGACATCGTCGAGAGCGCCGCCGAATCGCTGGGCCGCTGGCAGGCTGACCCACGCAGCACGGTAGAGCTGGAGAACCTGCTGCGAGACCTGCACACCCTCAAGGGCGGCGCGCGCATGGTCGAGATCGCTGCCATCGGCGACCTGGCCCACGAACTGGAATTCCTCTACGAGCTTCTGGCCGCCGGGCGCCTGCCGCCCACGCCGGCATTGTTCAGCCTGCTACAGAACTGCCACGACCGCCTGGCGCACATGCTCGACGCCGTGCGCCTGGGCCAGCCGCTGCATGCCGCCACGGCGCTGATCGACTACATCCGCAACTTCTCCAGCGCCGCGCTGACCGACAGCGCCGCCGCCCAGCCACAGGCCGAGGCGGCACCACTCGAGGTGCCTGCTGCCGCGCCCGAGCGGGCCGGGGACATGGTCAAGGTCGATGCCGAACTGCTCGACGACCTGGGCAACCTGGCCGGCGAGCATGCGGTGATCCGTGGCCGCATCGAACAGCAGGTCAACGACGCGCAGTTCGCCCTCAACGAGATGGAAACCACGCTGGAGCGCATGCGCGACCAGTTGCTGCGCCTGGACATCGAGACCCAGGGGCGGATGTCCAGCCGCCAGCAGTTCGAAGGCGACGCCTACGACGATTTCGACCCGCTGGAGATGGACCGCCACTCGCAATTGCAGCAGCTGTCGCGGGCGCTGTTCGAGTCGGCCTCGGACCTGCTCGACCTGAAGGAGACCCTGCTGCAGCGCTCGCAAGAGACCCACGGCCTGTTGCAGCAGCAGGCGCGGGTCAACAGCCAGTTGCAGGAGGGCCTGACCGCCACCCTGATGGTGCCGTTCGAGCGCCTGGTGCCGCGCTTGCAACGGGTGGTGCGGCAGGTGGCCAGCGAGCTGGGCAAGCAGGTCGAGCTGGTGGTCGGCAATGCCGAGGGCGAACTCGACCGCAGTGTGCTGGAGCGCATGGTGGCGCCTTTGGAGCACATGCTGCGCAATGCCGTCGACCATGGCCTGGAGCCCGGCGACGTGCGCCTGGCCGCCGGCAAGCCGGAGCTGGGCACCATCCACCTCAACCTGCTGCACGAGGGCGCCGATATCGTCATCGAGATGAGCGACGACGGTGCCGGGGTACCGCTGGAGGCGGTGCGCAACAAGGCGATCAAGCGTGGCCTGCTCGATCCTCAGGCGCGCCTGAGCGACCACGAGATCCTGCAATTCATCCTGCGCCCGGGGTTCTCCACCGCCGAGAAGATCACCCAGATCTCTGGGCGCGGCCTGGGCATGGACGTGGTCCATGAAGAGGTCAAGCAACTGGGCGGCTCGATGAGCATCGAGTCCAGCCCGGGCAAGGGCGCACGCTTCCTGATCCGCCTGCCGTTCACCGTGTCGGTCAACCGCGCGTTGATGGTGCACCTGGGCGATGAACAATACGCCATCCCGCTCAATACCATCGAAGGCATTGTCCGCGTGCCGCCAGCGGAGCTCGAAGCCTGCTACCGGCTTGACCCGCCGCGCTACCAGTACGGGGGGCATGATTATGCGCTGCGCTACCTCGGCGAACTGGTGCAGGGCGGTGGGCAACCCAACCTGCTGGGCCAGAGCGTGCCGTTGCCGGTGCTGCTCACCCATTCCGTCGACCAGTCGTTCGCCATCCAGGTCGACAACCTGTCGCCCAGCCGCGAGATCGTGGTCAAGAGCCTGGGGCCGCAGTTCGCCGCAGTACCGGGGTTGTCAGGGGCGACGCTGCTGGGCGATGGTCGGGTGGTGCTGATCCTTGACCTGCTCGGCCAGTTGCGTGGCCAGCAGCGACGCCTGGCGCGCCTGCCCGGGGCCGCCGACAGCCGGCACGGGCTGACCGGCCCGGCGCCGCGCCGGGCCTTGCTGGTAATGGTGGTGGACGACTCGGTGACCGTGCGCAAGGTCACCAGCCGCCTGCTGGAGCGCCACGGCATGAGCGTGCTGACCGCCAAGGACGGCGTCGATGCCATGGCCTTGCTCGAAGAACACCGCCCTGACGTGTTGCTGCTGGACATCGAGATGCCACGCATGGACGGTTTCGAGGTGGCCACGCGCATCCGCCGCGACGAGCGTCTGAAACAGTTGCCGATCATCATGATCACCTCGCGCACCGGCCAGAAGCACCGCGAACGGGCCATGGCCATTGGCGTCAACGAATACCTGGGCAAGCCGTACCAGGAGTCGGTCCTGTTGCACAGCATCGCACACTGGAGCCAGCGCCATGCTTGAACATATTGCTGGCCAGCGCAGCAGCCTGACCGGGCTGCTGCTACCGTTGGGCGACCGCACCCTGGTGCTGCCCAACGTCGCGGTGGCCGAGCTGATCGGCCATCGCGCCTTTGCCTGTGTACCGGGCGAGCCAGCCTGGCACCTGGGCTGGGTGGACTGGCGCCAGCAGCGCCTGCCGTTGATCGGTTTCGAGGCCGCCTGCGGCGGGCAGACGACCTGTGGCGAGCGGGCGCGGGTGGTGGTGCTCAATGCCCTGGGCGATACCGGGTTGCGTTACCTGGCGCTGCTGCTGCAAGGGATTCCGCGCTCGTGCAAGCTCGACAGCCAGCTCAACTATGTCGATGTGCCGCTGGCCGCGCTGGAACTGGCGGCGGTGCAGGTGGGCGAGCAAGTGGCGCGGGTGCCGGACCTGGCGGCGCTGGAGCGGATGGTGCGTGACGCGCAATTGCAATCACAAGCGGGTATTCCCCTGTAGGAGCGGCCTTGTGTCGCGATAGGGCCGCAAAGCGGCCCCAGCAATCTATGCGTTGTCGCTGAAATCCTGGGGCTGCTTCGCAGCCCTATCGCGACACAAGGCCGCTCCTACAGGGGGCGATGTATCAGGAACCACATCGACCTCAGGAGGTCTGTGCCTGCATGTACTACGGTGAACGTTTCAACGCCTGGACCCACCTGGTCGGCGCGGTCCTGGCCTGCATCGGCGCGGTCTGGCTGATCGTCGTCGCGGGCTTGCAGGGCGACCCCTGGAAGATCGTCAGCTTCTCCATCTACGGCTTCACGCTGCTGTTGCTCTACAGCATCTCCACCCTCTACCACAGCACCCGCGGCAAGGCGAAGCGGGTGATGCGCAAGCTCGACCATCTGTCGATCTACCTGCTGATCGCCGGCAGCTACACGCCGTTCTGCCTGGTCAGCCTGCGTGGCCCTTGGGGCTGGAGCCTGTTCGGGGTGGTCTGGGGGCTGGCGCTGATCGGCATGTTGCAAGAGATCAAGCCGCGCTCGGAGGCGCGCATCCTGTCGATCATCATCTACGCGGTGATGGGCTGGATCGTGCTGGTGGCGGTCAAGCCGCTGCTGCACAGCCTGGGCGGCGCCGGCTTCGCCTGGCTGGCGGCCGGCGGTGTGTTCTACACCGTCGGCATCGTGTTCTTTGCCTTCGACAGCCGGTTCCGCCACTGGCACGGCATCTGGCACCTGTTCGTCATCGCCGGCAGCCTGATGCACTTCGTCGCGGTGTTGTTCTACGTCAGTTAGAAATCGCCCCACAACTGCTGCGCCACCGACAGCGCCACCACCGGCGCGGTTTCGGTGCGCAGCACCCGCGGGCCGAGTCGGGCGGCGTGGAAGCCGGCGGCCTTGGCCTGTTCCACTTCAGCGTCGCTCAGGCCACCCTCGGGGCCGATCAGGAAGGCTAGGTTGGCGGGCTGGGCATGGCTGGTCAGTGGTTCGGCCACCGGGTGCAGCACCAGTTTCAGGTCGGCTTCGGTGCTTTTCAGCCACTCGGCCAGGGTGACCGGGGGGTGGATGACCGGCAAGGTGGAGCGACCGCATTGTTCGCAGGCGCTGATCGCCACCTGGCGCCAGTGGGCCAGGCGCTTGTCGGCGCGCTCGTCCTTCAGGCGGACTTCACAGCGCTCGCTGACGATCGGGGTGATCTGGTTGGCGCCCAGTTCGGTGGCTTTCTGGATCGCCCAGTCCATGCGCTCGCCACGGGACAGGCCCTGGCCGAGGTGGATGTGCAGCGGTGATTCGGCCTGGCCGGGGAGGGCCTGGTCGAGGTTCACGCGCACGCTTTTCTTGCCGACTTCGAGCAGTTGGCCGAGGTATTCCTGGCCGCTGCCGTCGAACAGTTGCACGGCGTCGCCGGCAGCCATGCGCAGCACACGGCCGATGTAGTGGGCCTGGGCTTCGGGCAGGTCGTGCTCGCCGAGGGCCAGGGGGGCGTCGATGAAGAAGCGGGAGAGTCTCATGGGGCGCTCATTGAAAGGGTGTACTCGCCCTCTGTAGGAGCGGCCTTGTGTCGCGAAAGGGCTGCGCAGCAGCCCCAGGATTTCAGCGGCGATGCACAAATTGCCGGGGCCGCCTTGCGGCCCTTTCGCGACACAAGGCCGCTCCTACAGGGGTATGCTCGTTGCTCTGCAGGCTAGCCCGGATCGCGGAAATCGGGGTGGAAGTTGGCCGGCACCGCCACGCTGACGCTGTCACGGGTGGCGATATCGATGCCTTCGCTGGCTACCTCGGCCAGGAAGTCGATCTGCTCCGGGGTGATCACGTAGGGCGGCAGGAAATACACCACGCTGCCCAACGGGCGCAACAGCGCGCCCCGAGTCAGGGCGTGCTCGAACACCTTCAGGCCGCGACGCTCCTGCCAGGGGTAGGCGGCCTTGGTCGCCTTGTCCTGGACCATCTCGATGGCCAGGGCCATGCCGGTCTGGCGGATCTCGGCAACGTGGGCATGGTCGGCCAGGTGCGCCGTAGCACTGGCCATGCGTGCCGACAGGGCCTGGTTGTTTTCGATCACGTTGTCCTGCTCGAAGATGTCCAGCGTCGCCAGGGCCGCGGCGCAGGCCAGCGGGTTGCCGGTGTAGCTGTGCGAGTGCAGGAACGCGCGCAGCGTGGGGTAGTCGTCGTAGAACGCCTGGTACACCTTGTCGGTGGTCAGGCAGGCGGCCAACGGCAGGTAGCCGCCGGTCAACGCCTTGGACAGGCACAGGAAGTCGGGGCGGATGCCGGCCTGCTCGCAGGCGAACATCGTGCCGGTGCGGCCGAAGCCCACGGCGATTTCGTCGTGGATCAGGTGCACGTCATAGCGGTCGCAGGCTTCGCGCAGCAGCTTGAGGTACACCGGGTGGTACATGCGCATGCCACCGGCGCCCTGGATCAGCGGCTCGACGATGACCGCCGAGAGGGTCTGGTGGTGTTCGGCCAGGGTCTGCTCCATGGCCGCGAACATATTGATCGAGTGCTCCTCCCAGCCCATGCCCTCGGGGCGGTGGTAGCAGTCCGGGCTGGGCACCTTGATCGTGTCCAGCAGCAGAGCTTTGTAAGTCTCGGTGAACAGCGGCACATCACCCACCGACATCGCTGCGATGGTCTCGCCGTGGTAGCTGTTGGTCAGGGTGACGAAGCGCTTTTTCGCAGGCTTACCGGTGTTCTGCCAGTAGTGGAAGCTCATCTTCAGTGCTACTTCGATGCACGACGAGCCGTTGTCGGCGTAGAACACTCGGTCCAGGCCGGCCGGGGTCATCGCCACCAGGCGCTCGGACAGCTCGATCACCGGCTGGTGGCTGAACCCGGCCAGGATCACGTGTTCGAGCTGGTCGACCTGGTCCTTGATGCGCTGGTTGATGCGCGGGTTGGCGTGGCCGAACACGTTGACCCACCAGGAGCTGACCGCATCCAGGTAGCGCTTGCCCTCGAAGTCTTCAAGCCACACGCCTTCGCCGCGCTTGATCGGGATCAGCGGCAGTTGCTCGTGGTCTTTCATCTGGGTGCAGGGGTGCCACAGGACCTTGAGGTCGCGTTGCATCCACTGATCGTTGAGGCCCATGGGCACTTCTCCTGGCTTGGCAGCTTTGCTAGACCGCGTAAGCCTAAGCAAAGCCGGCAGGCGGGACAACCGTCAGGCGCAGGGCCCTCACGCACGCTGCAAGAAAAATCTGAACAGGCAAAGGCACTTGTTGTCGCTGGCTGGCGAGGTGCGCGGACCTGACGTATTCTTAACGCTACTTGCCCCGGGGGTGTTCTTCCCCCTTTTCATCCCACGTTTCTGAACCGGAGTTCGCCATCATGGCTGCTGCTTGGGTGCGCCTGTGCGCGATTGTATTGATTGGTGTCTCCAGCGCGGGCGCGCTGGCCAAGGACAAGACGGCGATCGTCGTCGGTGGCGGCCTGGCGGGGCTGACCGCAGCCTACGAGCTGCAGAGCAAAGGCTGGCAGGTCACCCTGCTGGAGGCCAAGGCCGGTATGGGCGGGCGTTCGGGCCTGGCCACCAGCGAGTGGATCGGCAACAACAAGACCCAGCCGGTGCTCAACCAGTACCTGGAGCAATTCAAGGTCTCGACCTTGCCTGCACCAGAGTTTGTCCGCACCCCGGGTTACCTGATCGATGGTGAGTACTTCAGCGCCGCCGACCTGGCCACCAAGCAGCCGGCCACCGCCGATGCGCTCAAGCGCTACGAGAAGACCCTCGACGACCTGGCGCGCTCGATCGAAGACCCGCTCAACCCAGCGGCCAACAGCACACTGTTCGCTCTCGACCAGATGAACGTGTCCACTTGGCTGGACAAGCTGCAACTGCCGGCCACCGCCCGTCAGCTGATCAACCAGCAGATCCGCACCCGCTACGACGAACCGTCGCGCCTGTCGCTGCTGTACTTCGCCCAGCAGGGCCGGGTGTACCGCAACGTCAGCGACCGTGACCTGCGTGCCGCGCGCCTGCCGGGTGGCAGCCCGGTTTTGGCCCAGGCCTTCGTCAAGCAGCTCAAGACCATCAAGACCAGCTCGCCGGTCACCGCCATCGTCCAGGACAAGGACGGCGTGACGGTCAAGGTCGGTGCGGTGGGCTACCAGGCCGATTACCTGGTCATGGCCGTGCCGCTGCGCGCCCTGGCCAAGATCCAGATGACCCCGGGCCTGGACAACCAGCACCTGGCGGCGCTGAAGGGCACCAACTACGGCTGGCGCGACCAGCTGATGCTCAAGTTCAAGAACCCGGTGTGGGAAAGCCGGGCGCGCATGTCCGGTGAGATCTTCAGCAACACCGGCCTGGGCATGCTGTGGATCGAACCGGCACTCAAGGGCGGCGCCAACGTGGTGATCAACTTGTCCGGTGACAATGCCCGCCTGCTGCAGGCATTCGGTGACAAGCAGATGGTCGACCAGGTGCTGATCCGCCTGCACGCTTTCTATCCACAGGCCCGTGGCGCGTTCACCGGCTACGAAGTACGCCGTTACAGCACCGATGCGGGCATGGGCGGCGCCTACCTGGCCTTCGGCCCTGGCCAGATCAGCAAGTACTGGCGGCTGTGGGAGCGCCCGGTGCAGCGCATCGCCTTCGCCGGCGAGCACACCGACGCCCTCTACCCGGGCACCCTCGAAGGCGCCCTGCGCAGTGGCCAGCGCGCGGCCAGCCAAGTGCAGGATTTGGCTGCCGGCAAATCGTTCGACCCGGTCAAGTCGGTTGCGGCCACCGCCGCCGCTGGTACGGCGGCAGCAGTGGCGGCCAAGGACAAGGGCGGGTTCTTCTCCAACCTGTTCGGCGGCGCGTCGGACAAGGCCGAGAAAGCGCCTGCCAAGCCGGAGCCGGTGAAGGTCGAAGAGGCCAAGCAGGACAAGCCTGGGTTCTTCTCGCGCCTGTTCGGTGGGGCTGACAAGCCAGAGGCCAAGGCCGCACCGATCGCCAAGGCCGAGGCAGTGGTGCCTGCTCCTGCTCCCGCAGCGCCAGCGCCAGCCCCTGCGGTGGTTGCCAAGGAAGAGCCAGCCAAGGCAGCCCCTGCCAAAGCCGCACCGGCCAAGCCTGCGGCACACAAGCCAGCTGCCAAGCAGGCGCAAAAGCCAGCTGCCAAGCCGGAACCTGTGAAGAAAGCCACGGCCAAGGCCGAGCCTGCGAAGAAGGCGGTGGTCAACAGCCAGGCCAAGGCCGACTGAACCTTCGCCAGCCTCGTTTAACGGGCTTGTCCGTCCACTGTAGGAGCGGCCTTGTGCCGCGAAAAGGCCGCGAAGCGGCCCCAGATTTCTGCATTGTTGCAGGAATTGCCGGGGCCGCTATGCGGCCCTTTCGCGGCACAAGGCCGCTCCTACAAGAATACGGTGCAGTACCTGTGGGAGCGGCTATCGTTAACGTTTCCTTAATGGCAAGCTTGCAAAATTGCTATCGGGTTTGTCGATAATCCCGAGCAGTTTTTTACGCTTTTCTTCGATACGTTTCGCGCTAGTCTGTGCACAGCTTTCACGGGGAAATACGCCAACATGCAACTGCGCAATTCATCTTCTCGCTATGGCCTGGTCAGCATCGTCATGCACTGGGGTGTGGCGCTGGCAGTCTTCGGCCTGTTCGGCCTGGGGCTGTGGATGGTCGGCCTGGATTATTACAGCCCCTGGCGCAAATCCGGCCCCGACCTGCACAAGAGCATTGGCCTTGTGCTGTTGGCGGTGATGCTGCTGCGGGTGCTCTGGCGTTTCGTCAGCCCACCGCCACCGGCACCGGCCAACCATGGCAAGGTGACGCGCCTGGCGGCGAAACTTGGGCACCTGGCCCTGTACCTGGGGCTGTTCGCCGTGATGATCGCCGGTTACCTGATCTCCACCGCCGACGGTGTCGGCATTCCGGTGTTCGGCCTGTTCGAAGTGCCGGCGCTGGTCAGCGACCTGCCGGATCAAGCCGATACCGCCGGGGTTATCCACCTGTGGCTGGCCTGGGGCCTGGTGATCTTCGCCGTGCTCCACGCGCTGGCGGCATTCAAGCATCATTTCATCGACCGTGACGCGACCCTCATCCGTATGCTGGGCCGCAAAGCTTGACTCTCAACCTCAATTGCAAAGGAAGGAAGTAAGGATGTTGAAAAAGACTTTTGCCGCTCTGGCGCTCGGTACCGCTCTGCTTTCCGCCGGCCAGGCCATGGCCGCCGAGTACAAGATCGACAAGGAAGGCCAGCACGCGTTCGTCGACTGGAAGATCAGCCACCTGGGCTACAGCTTCATCCACGGCACCTTCAAGGATTTCGACGGCCAGTTCACCTGGGACAGCGCCAAGCCTGAGGCCAGCAAGATCAGCGTCGACCTGAAAACCGCCAGCCTGTGGTCCAACCACGCCGAGCGTGACAAGCACATCGCCAGCGCCGACTTCCTGGACGTGAAGAAGTACCCGCAAGCCAAGTTCGTCTCCACCAGCGTCAAGTCCACCGGTGAAAAGACCGCTGACGTGACCGGCGACCTGACCATGCACGGCGTGACCAAGCCAGTCACCTTCAAGGCCACCTTCAACGGTGAAGGCAAGGACCCATGGGGCGGCGAGCGCGCCGGCTTCAACGCCACCACGACCCTCAACCTGAACGACTTCGGCATCAAGGGCCCGGGTGCTACCTCGCAAACCCTGGACCTGGATATCAGTGTCGAAGGTGTGAAGCAGAAGTAATTTGCCTCGCTAACAAAAACGCCGCCCAATGGGCGGCGTTTTTGTTTGTGTTCTGTTCGCCGGCAAGGCCGGCTCCTACAGGTGTGTAGCTGTAGGAGCCGGCCTTGCCGGCGAATGCGGCATCAGCCCTTGCGGGTCAACAGCGCCGGGCGCTCGCCGCGTGGGCGGCTCGGCAGGTCGTCCAGTTGCTCGGGCGTTGGGTAACGGTCGAGCTTGGACTCCTTGCGGATGATTACCGGTGCCGGCTGCGAGTCGCGCGGGTTGCGCACGGCCGGTTCCTGGCGCGCCGAATCGTCACGGCGGTTGCGGCCACCGTTGTTATCACGACGGGCGCCGCCATTGCTGCCGCCACCGTTACGGGCGCGTTTTTCGCCCGAGCCCTGGTTCTGGCCTTGGCGCTGCTGGCCATTGCCACGGCCTTGGCCCTGAGCCTGGCCGCCGCCACTGCGCTGGCCTTGACCCTGGCCCTGGCCTTGACCACCGCCACTACGCTGACCTTGCCCCTGGCCCTGACCGCCATTGCCACCGGGGCGACGGTTGCGGCCCTGGTTCTTGGCGTTCTGGTAGGGGCTGACGTAGTCGGCGCGGTTACCGAAGTTGTCCACGTCGTCGTCCAGGAACTCTTCCGGGTCACGATTAGCCGGCGCCTTCGGTGCGGCGTTCTGGCCCTGGCTGGCCTGCTGCTGGCGCGGCTTCTTGTCACGCGGCTTGCGCTGCTCGCCTTGCTGCTGCTTGTCGCCAGACTTCTCCTTGTCGGCCTGTTTCTCGGCGGCAGGCTTCTGCTTGCCTTTGTCCTTGCCCTTGTCCTTGCGACCGCCGCTGCCGTCTTTGCCGGCGTCGCCGCGAGCTTGCTGGTTGCGGCCACCGCGGCCGTTGTTCTGCGGGCGCTCGCGCACTTCGGGCTTTTCCGCCTCGACTTGCGAAGCGTCAAAGCCCATCCAGTCGCCATCAGGGATTTTCTGCTTGGTGACGCGCTCGATGCTCTTGAGCAGCTTTTCTTCGTCCGGGGCGACCATCGAGATGGCTTCGCCCGAACGCCCGGCACGGCCGGTACGGCCGATGCGGTGAACGTAGTCTTCCTCGACGTTGGGCAGCTCGAAGTTGACTACATGAGGCAACTGGTCGATGTCCAGGCCACGGGCGGCGATGTCGGTGGCCACCAGCACGCGCACGGTGTTGGCCTTGAAGTCGGCCAGCGCCTTGGTGCGGGCGTTCTGGCTCTTGTTGCCGTGGATCGCGGCAGCGGTCAGGCCGTGCTTTTCGAGGTACTCGGCCAGGCGGTTGGCACCGTGCTTGGTGCGGGTGAACACCAGCACCTGTTCCCAGGCGCCGAGGGTGATCAGGTGGGCCAGCAGGGCGCGCTTGTGGCTGGCCGGCAGGCGGTACACGCGCTGCTCGATACGCTCGACGGTGGTGTTCGGCGGCGTCACCTCGATGCGCTCGGGGTTGTGCAGCAGCTTGTCGGCGAGGTCGGTGATGTCCTTGGAGAAGGTCGCCGAGAACAGCAGGTTCTGGCGCTTGGCCGGCAGGCGCGACAGCACTTTCTTCACATCGTGGATGAAGCCCATGTCGAGCATGCGGTCGGCTTCGTCCAGCACCAGGATTTCCACGTGCGACAGGTCGACGCTGCCCTGGCCGGCGAGGTCGAGCAGGCGACCGGGGCAGGCCACCAGCACATCGACGCCCTTGGCCATGGCCTGGACCTGCGGGTTCATGCCGACGCCGCCGAAGATGCAGGCGCTGATGAAGTTCAGGTCGCGGGCATACACCTTGAAGCTGTCATGCACTTGCGCTGCCAGCTCGCGGGTCGGGGTGAGCACCAGCACGCGCGGTTGGCGCGGGCCGTGGCGCTGCGATTTGTCGGGGTGGCCACCCGGGAACAGGCGCTCGAGGATCGGGAGCGCGAAGCCGCCGGTTTTACCAGTACCTGTCTGGGCGGCGACCATCAGGTCGCGGCCTTGCAACACGGCGGGAATGGCCCGCTGTTGCACCGGAGTGGGCTGGGTATAGCCCGCGGCCTCGATGGCGCGGACAAGAGCCTCGGAGAGACCGAGGGAAGCAAAGGACATGGGCAATCCTGTTCTCGTGGGGGCTGGGCCCGATGGGGTGTTCTGCCTGGCGCGACGGGCATCGGAGGGATGCGATCGCGTCCGGTCCAGCTGGGCGATCACAGGGTATCCAGGGGGCGGCGGGTAGCACGGAGGGTGCTGCGCTGCGGGTCGGGATGCCTGTGAAGAGGCCGAGCGTCCGGGCGTGAGCCGGGCGGGAAGGCCCGAGTATAACAGAGCAATCAGCGTGTGCTGCGTTCCTGCTGCTCAACGGCGAAAGGAATCTGCTCGGCGCCGACATAACGCGCATTGATGGCGGCGTACCCCGGCTCCTGCTTGAACCGCTGCAACTCTTCGGAGAACGCCTGGGCCAGTTGTTCCCTGCCGGGCTTGCGGGCCAGGCCCAGGTACTGTTGCTGGCGGCCGATCACCAGCGGCAGTTCCTCGACGGTCTGCTCCATGCCGAGCTTGCGTATCAGGTAGCGCCCAACCTTGCGGTCGGTCACCAGCAGGTCGATGCGCCCGAGTGCCAGCTTGCCGAAGTTGGCTTCGTGGCTGGGCGCCGATTCGCGGCGAAACAGCGGCGAGTCGGCGAAGGTGCTGTCGTAGGTGTAGCCCGGCGAGGTGCCCACGGTCAGGCCGGCGAGGTCTTCGAGGTTGTTCACCGTGTGGCGGCGGGCGCGGGCCTGGAACAGGACGAACTCGACATCCGACATCGGCTCGTCAGGGTAGACCATGAACCCTTGGCGTGAATCGATACGAAAGACATCCATCACGCCGTCCACCAGGCCCTGCTGGATCATCGCCAGGCAGCGCTTCCAGGGCAGGATTTCCCATTGCACCTCGACGCCCAGGCGCTTGAACACTTCGTTGGTCACTTCGTAGTCGATGCCTTTGGGTTGGGCACCGTCCTGGTAGAGGTAGGGCGCCCAGTCATCGCTGACGATGCGCAGGCGTTCAGCGTGGGCCAGCGGGCTAAGGCAGGCCAACAGCAGGCAGAGCATACGTAGGCGGGCGGGCATGGCGCGGGGCGGGCTCAAGGCTGGTAGCCCTGCAATGGCATCCCCGGCATGCCGATCAGTCCTGTTGTCGCTTCATCAGGTGCGACTCGACCTCATGCCGCCGGCCCCCCAGGGAGAGGCGCAACCCGGGGTGGCGCAGGCAGCGGCGCAGTTGTTGCGGGTCCAGCTGGCCGTGGCGTTGGTTGAGGTTTTCCAGCGCCTTGTCCCACCAGGCCGAGGCACAGGCGCGGTCGAACTCGTTCGGGTAGGGGTAGCAGCCGTACAGCAGTTCACGGGCGAACTGGCGCTGGTGGCTCGGGAGCATCAGGGTCAACGCCTTGTAACCCATGCGGTGCAGGGCGGGCGGGCGCGGCAACTGGTCGTTGACCAGCAGCACGTCGGCCAGTGCAGCCTCACTCAGCGGCGCATCGCCATGCTTGCGTAGCCAGGCCTGGATCTTGGCGCGGAACTGCGCCTTGCGGCTCCAGTAGTGGTGGATGACGTCGGTGCATTCGCTGACGTTCAGGGTGCGGTAGGCGGCCACTGCCAAACAGAACTCTTCCAGCGTGTAGGCCTCGCGGGCCAGGGGGTGGAACTCGTCCATCATGGCGATGGAGCGCTCGAGCAGCGGCGCGTCCTCGGCGTTGAGGCCGATGACCCCGGAGTTGAGCAGCGGCATCTGGCAATCGGCCAGGCCACGCGCCTGGAGGATATCCAGCAGGTTCTTGTACAGCACGCACTTCTGGTTCTCGCCAAAGCGCCCACCGATGGCATTGCACAGCAGGGTGCCGGGCTCGATACGGCGGAACAGCTCAAGTGGAGAAGTGCGGAAGAAGGTATCGGTGTCGATGAGGACCGCCTGGGGATGCTGCTCCAGGACTTTGTGGATCAACACATGCTTGCTGCGAAAGTGATAGCCGTGGGGCTGGTTCCAGGCCTTGCGCGTGGCTTCGTCGAGCAGGTGGGTGGTCACCGGCAGCTGGCGATACGGTTCGAGGTTGTCGGTGTAGACCTGGATGTCGAGTGCTGCGCCGGGCGTGCCGCCCAGGTGCGCCAGGGCACTGACGATGCTGAAGCAGGCTTCCTGGTGATAGGTGGCCGGGCCGAATGCCAGGTAGACGAGCTGAGGATTGGCGGAGACTGGGTGCTGCATACGGGCCGTTAACCTATCGCAAGGTAAAAGTGAAGAAGGCTTTAGCCTAAGCCAAAGCCTCCTTCATGGCGACGATTTTCAGCGCGGCAGCTTCAGGTTGTTCCAGATCGCCAGGCTCGGTTCGGCCTGGTTCAGGGTGTAGAAGTGCAGGCCCGGTGCGCCGCCTTGCAGCAGTTGTTCGCACATGCGGGTGATCACTTCCTCACCGAACGCCTGGATGCTGGCGGTATCGTCGGCATAGGCTTCCAGCTGCTTGCGGATCCAGCGCGGGATCTCGGCGCCGCAGGCGTCAGAGAAGCGCGCCAGCTTGCTGTAGTTGGTGATCGGCATGATGCCGGGCACCACCGGGATGTCCACGCCCAGCTTCTGTGCGCGCTCGACGAAGTAGAAGTAGCTGTCGGCGTTGAAGAAGTACTGGGTGATGGCGCTGTCGGCACCGGCCTTGACCTTGTGCACGAAATTGGCCAGGTCGTTCTCGAAATTGCGCGCCTGCGGGTGCATTTCCGGGTAAGCCGCCACTTCCAGGTGGAAGTGGTCGCCGGTTTCCTGGCGGATGAACTCGACCAGGTCGCTGGCGTAGCGCAGCTCGCCGCTGGCCATGCCCATGCCCGACGGCAGGTCGCCGCGCAGGGCGACGATACGCTTGATCCCGGCGGCCTGGTACTCGGCCAGCAGCGAGCGCAGGTCGTCCTTGCTGTCACCCACGCAGGACAGGTGCGGGGCGGCGGGCACCTTCACTTCGCTTTCCAGCTGTAGCACGGTGTTCAAGGTGCGGTCGCGGGTCGAGCCACCGGCACCGTAGGTGCAGGAGAAGAAGTCCGGGTTGTAGCTGGCCAGCTGGCGGGCGACGCCCATCAGCTTTTCGTGGCCGGCGTCGGTCTTGGTGGGGAAGAACTCGAAACTGTAGCGGCGTTCTTGTGACATCACTCGTTCCTTCGGCAGTGGGCCATCGGCTGCTGCCTGCAAATAAAAGCCAGGGCGGTGGGGGCCGGCCTGGCTCGGACATCGGTTCGAAACGTTGCCTGCCGGCATCGGGCGTGTGCCCTGATGCCGGCATCCCGCCGCTTAGTAGCGGTAGGCGTGCGGCTTGAACGGACCTTCGACGGTCACACCGATGTACTCAGCCTGCTGCGGGGTCAGCTGGGTGACCACGCCGCCGAAGCCACGGACCATTTCCAGGGCCACTTCTTCGTCCAGCTTCTTCGGCAGTACTTCAACAGTCAGGCGCTCGGCCTTTTTCTCGGCCGACAGGTCGGCGAACTTCTGCTCGAACAGGAAGATCTGCGCCAGTACCTGGTTGGCGAACGAACCGTCCATGATGCGGCTTGGGTGACCGGTAGCGTTGCCCAGGTTCACCAGGCGGCCTTCGGCCAGCAGGATCAGGTAGTCGTCGTTCTGCGGGTCGAAGTCGCCAGCGCCGGTGCGGTGGATCTTGTGCACCTGCGGCTTGACCTCTTCCCACGCCCAGTTCTTGCGCATGAAGGCGGTGTCGATTTCGTTGTCGAAGTGGCCGATGTTGCACACCACGGCACGCTTCTTCAGCGCTTTGAGCATGTTGGCGTCGCAGACGTTGACGTTACCGGTGGTGGTGACGATCAGGTCGATCTTGCCCAGCAGTGCCTTGTCGATGCTCGCTTCGGTACCGGTGTTGATACCGTCGATGAACGGCGAGACCAGCTCGAAGCCGTCCATGCAGGCCTGCATGGCGCAGATCGGGTCAACTTCGGAAACCTTGACGATCATGCCTTCCTGGCGCAGCGACTGGGCCGAACCCTTGCCCACGTCACCGTAGCCGATCACCAGGGCTTGCTTGCCCGACAGCAGGTGGTCGGTACCGCGCTTGATGGCGTCGTTCAGGCTGTGACGGCAGCCGTACTTGTTGTCGTTCTTGCTCTTGGTGACCGAGTCGTTGACGTTGATCGCCGGGACCTTCAGCTCGCCCTTGGCCAGCATGTCCAGCAGGCGGTGCACGCCGGTGGTGGTCTCTTCGGTCACGCCGTGGACGCGGTCCAGGACGGCAGGGTATTTCTTGTGCAGCAATTCGGTCAGGTCGCCGCCGTCGTCGAGGATCATGTTGGCGTCCCATGGCTGGCCATCCTTGAGGATGGTCTGCTCCAGGCACCACTCGTACTCTTCTTCGGTTTCGCCTTTCCAGGCGAAGACCGGGATACCGGCGGCAGCGATGGAGGCGGCGGCCTGGTCCTGGGTGGAGAAGATGTTGCAGGACGACCAGCGCACTTCGGCACCCAGGGCAACCAGGGTTTCGATCAGCACGGCGGTCTGGATGGTCATGTGGATGCAGCCCAGGATCTTGGCACCCTTGAGCGGTTGCTCGGTCAGGTACTTGCGACGCAGGCCCATCAGGGCAGGCATTTCCGATTCGGCGATGATGGTTTCGCGACGACCCCAGGCGGCCAGGGAGATGTCAGCGACTTTGAAATCGGTAAAGCCGGCAGGCGTGTTTACAGCGCTCATGAAGAGCCTCCATTCGTAGTGTGCGAATGGGCGCCGTTGTGCGTTGAGCGTCCGCGTGGCGGACAACGCCCCAACCGAGCCTGACAGGACGAACCTGCTGCAGCGCCCCTCGGTCGGGTGGCGGGATGGCCACCACTGCGGGGGGCCATTTGAATCGGCGGGGATTATAGCCGTGGGCGTGTGACAGACCCAAGGCTTTCTGTCGATTAATCGAGACGATAGTCGATGCTCAATGGAGCGTGACCCGCCGGTCTGCCATCATTACCGCACGTCAAACACGCAGGTCAGGAGTACAGATGAACTTTCACACCCGCAAATGGGTAAAACCCGAAGACCTCAACCCCAATGGCACCTTGTTCGGCGGCAGCCTGCTGCGCTGGATCGACGAAGAGGCGGCGATCTACGCCATCGTCCAGCTGGGCAACCAGCGCGTGGTGACCAAGTACATTTCCGAAATCAATTTCGTCAGCGCCTCGCGTCAGGGCGACATCATCGAACTGGGCATCACCGCCACCGAGTTCGGCCGCACCTCCATCACCCTCAAGTGCGAAGTGCGCAACAAGATCACCCGCAGGGCCATCCTCACGGTGGACAAGATGGTGTTCGTCAACCTGGGTGAAGATGGCTTGCCGGCTGCGCACGGCAGGACCGAGATCAAGTACATCCAGGACCAGTTTCCGGATTCTGCGGTCGAGTGAACCGTCTTGGGGCTGCTATGCAGCCCTATCGCCGGCAAGCCGGCTCCCACAGGTACAGCGCAGGCCATTGGCTTGCACAAGCCTGTGGGAGCTGGCTTGCCAGCGATAGGGCCGCACAGCGGCCCCGGCATGCTCAAGGCTGGGCGCTGACCTTGCGCACCACCTTGCCCACCGTCAGGCCTTGAATCAGGATCGACGACAACACCACGATATAGGTGATCGACAGCAGCAGGTCGCGCTCTTCACCTATCGGCAGCGACAGTGCCAGCGCCACCGACACGCCCCCGCGCAAACCACCCCAGGTCAGCACACGAATGGTGCCCTGCGGCACTGCGCGCCAGCGGCGCAGCAGGACGATGGCCGGGGCCACTGTGAGCAGCCGCGCCAGCAGCACTGCCACCGCCAGCACGCCACCCGCCGCCAGGTGCAGCCAGTTGAACGGCAGCAGCAACAGCTCCAGGCCGATCAGGGCGAACAGCAGCGCGTTGAGCATGTCGTCGATCAGTTCCCAGAAACCGTCCATGTAGCGGCGGGTCATGTCGTTCATCGCCAGGTTGCGCCCCAGGTTACCGATGATCAGGCCAGCCACCACCATGGCGATCGGCGCCGACACATGCAGCTCGTAGCACATCGCCGAGCCGCCGATCACCAGTGCCAGGGTCAGCATCACCTCGACCTGGTACTGCTCGACGCTCTTGATCATGCGGTAGGTGGCGTAGCCGATCAGGCCGCCGAACACCACGCCGCCAATCGCTTCGCGGGCGAACAGCAGGGCGGTGTCGGCAACGCTCGGCGTCTCGCCCAGCTGGATGATGCCCAGCAACACAGTGAACACCACTACGGCCGTGCCATCGTTGAACAGCGACTCACCCACGATGGTGGTCTTCAGCGGTTTCGACGCGTTGGCGGTACGCAGCGCGCCGAGCACGGCGATCGGGTCGGTCGGCGAGATCAGCGCGCCGAACAGCAGGCAGTAGATCAGCGGCACGTGCCAGCCGAACAGGCCGAACACCCAGTGCGCCAGGTAGCCGATCACCACGGTGGCGATCAGCACCCCGAGCGTGGCCAGCAGGCCGATCGGCCAGCGGTAGCTGCGCAGGTCGGCGAGGTTGACGTGCAGGGCGCCGGCGAACAGCAGGAACGCCAGCATCCAGTGCATCAGCAGGTCGTTGAAATCGATCTGGTTCATCAGCCCTTCGACGCGTTCTTCCAGGCCCGGGAAGCCGATCAGGCTCAGGCCCTGGAGCATCAGGGAGAACAGTAGCGCCGTGACCATCACGCCGATGGCGGGTGGCAGGCCGATGAAACGGTAATTCACATAGGTGAGGAGGGTGGTGAGGCAGATAAACGCGGCAACTAATTCAAGCATCCCGAATCCTGTGACAGTGGCTTCCAAGTCGTTACCCGAATGGCTCGGGCAGTTCTTGGATGATCTGGCGGCGCGTTCGGGACACACCTTATGACCAGAATTGTCGGGATGGTTCCAGGGATAGGCCCTGTGTAAGTGCTTGTTCGCCGGCAAGCCGGCTCCTACGGGGCGCCCCTCTATGCTTGCCGGCGAACCGCTATATAGTGATCGCCCCAAAACGACTGCAAGGATCTCAAGGCGTGTTGGCAACCTCTCTGGTACTGGTCGCAGCCCTGCTGCACGCCACCTGGAACACCCTGATCAAGTTCAGCGCCGAGCGCCTGCTGGTGATCGCCAGCATGGACCTGGTGGCACTGGTGTTCGCGGTCCTGGCCGTGGCCTTCGTCGACTTCCCGCCAGGCGAGATCTGGCCTTGGCTGCTGGCTTCGGCACTGGCCGAGCAGCTGTACCGCGTGCTGCTGATCAAAGCCTACCGAGTCGGTGACCTGGGCCTGGTCTACCCTCTGATGCGTGGGCTGTCGCCGCTGGTGGTGCTGGGGTTGACCCTGGCCTTCGCCGGCGAATCGCTCAGTCAGCAACAGATCATCGGCATCCTGCTGATCCCTTGCGGCATGGCCTGTCTGCTGTGGCAGGGCGGCGGCGGCGACCGGCTGCCTTGGTCGATGCTGCCGGTGGTGGCGCTGATCGGCCTGTGCATCGGTTGCTACACCTGGTTCGACGGCCAGGCCGTGCGCCTGTGGGGCAAACCGCTGGATTACCTGGTGTGGCTCACTCTGCTCAGTGCCTGGCCATTCCCGTTGCTGGCCGGCGTGGCCCGGCGCGCACCGTTCGTGCTGTTCTGGCGCACGCAGTGGAAGCTGGGGCTGGCGGTGGGGGTGTGCGTGCTGTTGAGCTACGCCCTGGTGCTGTGGGCCATGCACCTGGGCTCGGTGGCCGAGGCGGCGGCGTTGCGCGAGCTCAGCGTGATCCTGGTGGTGCTGCTGGGCATGCGCTACCTCAAAGAACCTTTTGGCGGCCCGAGACTCCTAGCTTGCGGGCTGGTCCTGGCGGGCATGCTGGTGATGAAGCTCTGACCGATCCATTTTGAACAAGGAGTCCTGACCATGACCGTAGCCCTGTGGTGCATCCTTATCGCCCTGGTCCTGCCCCCGCTGTGCGCCCTGATTGCCAAGGCCAGCAGTGGCCGCTTCGGGCTGAAGGACAATCATGATCCGCGTGCTTTCCTCGACACCCTGTCGGGCCTGCCGCGGCGAGCCCACGCCGCCCAGCAGAACAGCTACGAGGCGTTCCCGGCGTTTGCCGCGGCGGTGCTGGTGGCCGACATCGTCGGCAATGCCGAGCAGGTGACCCAGGATGTGCTGGGGGTGATGTATATCACCAGCCGGCTGCTGTACATCATCTGCTACCTGGCCGACTGGGCGGCGCTGCGCTCGATCGTGTGGTTCGCGGGGTTGGCGTTGATCGTGGCGTTCTTCGTCGTGTCGGTCTGAGACCGCGTCGAACACCGTCCCCTGTAGGAGCGGCCTTGTGTCGCGAAAGGGCCGCGAAGCGGCCCCCGGGTTTTGGTGTCAGCGCACAAATTGCTGGGGCCGCTCTGCGGCCCTTTCGCGATACAAGGCCGCTCCTACAGGCGAGTGTGCGTCAGGGCACCTTCGGTACCTCGGGCAATGGCTGGCCCTTGGGCCACAACATCCAGATCTGCCCCTGCTGTTTCATGTTGCCCGCCAATTCGCCGGCTTCGGGCCCAGTGCCCCAGAACAGGTCCGCGCGCACCTCGCCAGTGATGGCCCCGCCGGTGTCCTGCGCGCCCACTGGGCGTACCACCGGGCTGCCGTCAGGCCGCGTGGTGGACAACCACAACAAACTGCCCAGCGGGATCACCTTGCGGTCGATGGCCACGCTGTAGCCGGCGGTCAGCGGTACGTTGAGCGAACCGCGCGGGCCTTCGTTGCTGTCCGGGCGAGTGCTGAAGAACACGTAGCTGGGGTTGCTGGCCAGCAGCTCGGGCACACGCTGCGGGTTGGCCATGGCCCAGGCGTGAATGCTGCCCATGGTCACGTCTTCCTTTTTCAGTTGGCCTTGCTCCACCAGCCAGCGGCCGATGGGCCGATAGGGGTGGCCGTTCTGGTCGGCATAACCCATGCGCAGTTGGCGCCCATCCTCCAGTTGAACCCTCCCGGAGCCCTGGATTTGCAGGAACTGCAGGTCCATCGGGTCGGTCAGCCAGGCCAGCACCGGTGCCTTGGCGCCGTCGCGGTTGATGGTCTCGGCGGTGTCGTAGGGCTTGAGCACCCGCCCCTCGAGACGACCGCGCAGGCGCTTGCCCTTGAGTTCGGGGTACACGCTGGCCAGGTCGACCACGATCATGTCTTCGGGCACGCCGTACACCGGCACGTGCGCCGCTTCCGTGCGGTTGAGGCTGCCCGGGTAGACCGGCTCGTAGTAACCGGTGATCAGGCCATTGGCGTTGTTCTCGGCCGAGCGCAGGCCATACACCTGCAGGTTCTGTTCGAGGAAGGTGCGCACCTGGGCGGCGCTTGCCGTCGCCGTGCCGGCCGCCTCGCAGGTGGCGGCCCAGACCGGGTCACGCTTGAGCTTTTCGCAGCCGCTGCGCCAGGCGTTGAAGCCGGCCAGCAGGTCGTCGTCGCTCACTGCGGGCAAATCCTGCCAGGTGGCGAGGGCGTAGGTGGCGATGGCGTGGGGTTCTGGCTTGGCGTTCTCGCCGCCGTTGCAGCCGGCCAGCAGGGCCAGGGCAGGCAGCGCCCAGGCAAGGTGACGCAATGCAGAGGTCATGAATGCGATCCTGTGGCGGACGAAGATGAATATTCGCCCTTGTTTTCTGTGTGGCTATTGGTCTTTGGCCAATGGGCGGCGATACTGGCGCCCCGTTGTTCCTGGCCGAAGAGACCGTGATGTTCAAGCGATTGACCGTAGTACTGCTCGCCGCAATGGCCCTGGCCGCCTGTGACCAGGTCGACCCCAACTCGCCGCTGGGCCAGCGCAAGGCGATCTTCAAGCAGATGCTCAAGACCAGCGAGGACATGGGCGGCATGTTGCGCGGGCGGTTGCCGTTCGATGGCGCGAAGTTCGCCGACGGCGCGGTCAAGCTCGATGGCCTTTCCCACCAGCCTTGGCAGCACTTCCCGCAGGTGCGTGACGAGGGCGACAGCAGTGCCCGGGCGGACGTCTGGGAGCGCCAGGCGCGGTTCCATGCCCTGGCCCGGCAACTGGAAGGAGTCACAGGCGAGCTGGTGGACGTGACGCGCAGTCAGCCGTTGGAGGCCGCGCAGCTCAAGGGGCCGATGGACAAGGTCGAGGCGGCGTGCAAGGCGTGCCATACCGAGTTTCGTAATCACTGATCGACGCTCCGGCCCTATCGCCGGCAAGCCGGCTCCCACAGGGTATTTGTGGGAGCCGGCTTGCCGGCGATAGGGCCCTAACAGGCGATCAGCGCTCCAGCTCGTCCACCGCTTCCTGCAGTTCTTTTTTCGCCTCGGCGAGCTTGTCCTTGCGCTTGTTGATCTTCTCCGCGTCACCTTTCTTCATGGCCTTGTCCAGGTCCTTGGTGCGCTGGTTCACTTCGTGACGGGCGTCGAGCACCTTCTGCTCGCGCTCCTTGCGCAGACCCGCATCGGTGCAATGCTCGGTCACTTCACTCAGGGCCGTCTCCAGCCCGGCCAGTTGGTCGGCGTTGCCATGGGCGCGAGCTTGTTCGATCTGTTCGCTGATGGCCTGGCGCTTGGCCGCGCAGCCGGTCAGCGCCGGCTGTTCTTCGGCGGCCAGCAGCGGGGTGGCGGCGAAGCCGAGCAGGGTAGACAGGGCGAGGGACGAAAGCAGTTTCATCGGGGGCTCCATTCGGGGCGGGGCAGCGGAAAGGGGAAATGCTGCCCTGATCCGCGCAAATTAGAAACCCTCGATTGCATGGTCGCGCAGTCGCAGTGCCAGACTCTGCACCTGTTCATGCTGGAAAAAGCCATGCAACTGCGTGGCTCGGCCAGGGCCGACACCGGGTTCGGCAAGCCATTGCTCAATGTTTCTGGAGGCCAGGGTATGCCAGTCGGGGCCTAGCCTCAGGCTTTTCGGGGCCGGTACGCCAAGGGCGCGCAACCAGCGCTCGAATGGCTGCCGGCGCGCATGCAGGAAGGCTTGGTGCAGGTACTCGGCGCGGGCATCGGCAATACCTGGTAGCGCCGCCAGGGCGCCTCGGTCGAGGTCCAACCAGTCGGCCAAGGTGCCGAGCTGCCCGTTGTCGATCAGCAATTGCCATGTGCCCGGGCCAGCCCCCGGCATGTTCAAGCCCTGTTTGCCACTTAGCCAGGTGGCTCGGGCGAGAAACTGTTGCTGGCAGCCTGGGCTGGCCTGCCAGCAGCTCAAGGCATGGTGAAGCGCTGGATCAGGCGCGATGACTGGCGCCCGGTGTGCGCTACGGTGCACCACGCTCTCCAGGCGTGGAATGGTCAGCCCTGCCAGGCTTATGGCGACTTGGTCGCCTGGGCGAATGTCCAGTTGCTGCCAGCGTGCCAGTGAACCGAGGCTGACTTGGCTGATACGCCGGTCATCGAGCCGCAGGGGTTCGAGCTGCAGCAATGGGGTGATACGCCCGGTGCGGCCGATGCGAAAGCGCACGTCGCGGACCTGCGCCAGCGCTTGCTGAAACGGGTATTTCCAGGCAGCGATCCAGTAGGGGGCTTGCGCGTGCCAGCGTTCTGCCGGTGGCCGGCTGTCCTGGCGCAGAATCACGCCGTCGGTGGCGAAGGGCAGGGCGCTGCGATACCAGTGCTGGCGCCAGCGCGCAGCGTCTTCATAGCCGGCAATGGCCACGCTGTGGTGCAGGGTGTCGCTAAATCCCAGTGCAGCCAGCCGTGCCAGGCGTTCGGCCTGGGTGTTCGGCCCGGCCGGCCAGTCCCAGATGAACAGGCCGATACCGGCGCCCTCGGCTTCACTCAACCGCTTGCGCGCCAGCAGGCCGGCCACGGTGCCGCGCGCATTGACGCTGCCAGCCGCGGCTTGTACATGGCCTTCCAGGCGCCAGTACAGTTCGCCTTGAAAGACCGCATCCAGCGGCTCCGACAGCTGTCGCACAATGCCGCTCAGATGGGGGATATGCCGGCTCCAGTCATGTCCCTGGATGCCGTCGCCGCGGCTTAGCACCTGGCTCAGCAGCCCCTGGCGAAAGATCAGCGACACGGCCACGCCATCGACTTTCGGCTGTAGCCACACCGCCTGCCTACCCTCCAGCCAGCGACGCACGGCCTCGTCATCGACGAGCTTGTCGACACCGACATGGGGAATGGGGTGTGGGATGGGGCCGCGAGCACTCGCCAGTGGGGTGTCATTGCCGGGCAACTTGAAACAGCCCAGCAGGTGTTCGAGTCGCTGCCGGCTTTGGTCGTAGAGCTCGTCGGCCACCAGGGCCACGCCCTGGCGGTGGTAGAGGTCGTCCCAGTGCGCCAGCGTTTGGCGCAAGTCAATGACCTCAGCGCGGGCCCGCCCTGTGCTCCAGTCCGGGCAGGATTGGGCGCTGGCCAGTGGGAAGTGCGATAGCAGCAGGAAAAGCAACAACCTGAACGACATGCCCGGCATCCTTGCGCGGCGAAGGTGAATGCTCAGCCTAGGCGCGGAGCAACGCTGTCGATGCCTCACGTTGTATGCCGATATGTCACAAAAAAAGCCCCTGCCGATCACTCGGCAGGGGCTTTCCTGTACCGCCGTAGGAGGCTTACAGACCAGCAGCGGCGCGCAGGGCGTCGGCGCGGTCGGTGCGCTCCCAGGTGAAGGTGGTGAAGGTGTCGTCGCCGACAGTCTTCTGCTGTGGGGTACGGCCGAAGTGACCGTAGGCAGCGGTTTCCTGGTACATCGGGTGCAGCAGGTCGAGCATGGTGGTGATCGCGTACGGACGCAGGTCGAAGCACTCGCGCACCAGCTGGACGATCTTGTCGTCGGAGATCTTGCCGGTACCGAAGGTGTTCAGCGAGATCGAAGTAGGCTGGGCCACGCCGATGGCGTAGGACACCTGGATCTCGCAACGCTCGGCCAGGCCTGCGGCTACGATGTTCTTGGCCACGTAGCGGCCGGCGTAGGCGGCGGAACGGTCGACCTTGGACGGGTCCTTGCCGGAGAACGCGCCGCCACCGTGGCGGGCCATGCCGCCGTAGCTGTCGACGATGATCTTGCGGCCGGTCAGGCCGCAGTCACCCACCGGGCCACCGATGATGAACTGGCCGGTCGGGTTGATGTGGAACTGGGTGTCCTTGTGCAGCAGTTCGGCCGGCAGGGTGTGCTTGACGATCAGCTCCATCACCGCTTCCTGCAGGTCTTTTTGCGACACTTCAGGGTTGTGCTGGGTGGACAGGACCACGGCGTCGATACCGACCACCTTGCCGCCTTCGTAGCGGCAGGTGACCTGCGACTTGGCGTCCGGGCGCAGCCACGGCAGCAGGCCGGACTTGCGCGCTTCGGCCTGGCGCTCGACCAGGCGGTGCGAGAAGCAGATCGGGGCGGGCATCAGCACGTCGGTTTCGTTGCTGGCATAGCCGAACATCAGGCCCTGGTCGCCAGCGCCCTGGTCTTCCGGCTTGCTGCGGTCGACGCCCTGGGCGATGTCCACCGACTGCTTGCCGATGATGTTCATCACGGCGCAGGTGGCGCCATCGAAACCGACGTCGGAGCTGTTGTAGCCGATGTCGACGATGACCTTGCGCACGATGTCTTCCAGGTCGACCCAGGCCGAGGTGGTGACTTCGCCGGCGATGATGGCGACACCGGTCTTGACCAGGGTTTCACACGCGACGCGGGCGAACTTGTCCTGGGTGATGATGGCGTCCAGCACTGCGTCGGAGATCTGGTCGGCGATCTTGTCCGGATGCCCTTCGGACACGGACTCGGAAGTGAAAAGGGAGTATTCGCTCATCTCGAGGGGTTCCTAAAATTTACCGATGTGTGTGTCGCCAGCGGCCCGCTGGAAATGCCGGACCTGGATCTGGAAACCGTTACGCAAGCCAACGTAGAGGCTGTCCCCGTGGGCCAGCCCCGCCGCATTGGCCCAACGGGCCAGGTCGTCCTGTTCGAAACCAAGCCAGAGGTCGCCGCAGGCATCACGCGCCCACCCCTGGTCATGGCTGCACAGCTCGGTGACCAGCAGGCTGCCGCCCGCCTTCACCCGTTTGGCCAGCAGGCGCAAGGCCAGGGCCGGGTCGCTGAAATGGTGCAGGACCATATTCAGCACAACGCAGTCGGCTTGCACCTCCGTTGCACCCAGTGCATCGGCCAACTGCAGGTTTACGTTATCCAGCTTGTCGCGCTCGCAGACCTGGCGGGCCAGGTCGAGCATGGTCGGGCTGTTGTCCATGGCCGTGACCTGGGCGAAACGCCGGGCCAGGTCTGGCAGGAAACCGCCATCGCCCGGGCCGACTTCCAGGGCGCTGGCATCGCTGGCGAAGCTCAGCTTGTCGAGCAGCGCCAGCAGGCTGTCGCGGTACTGCGGCAGGCCGGCGATGAGGTCTTGCTGGGCGCGGAATTTTTCTTCCACGCGCAGGAAAAAATCCTGGCTGGTGGCGGCGCGGCGCTGTTGCACTTGGGCGATACGCGCCTGAACGTCCTGCGGCAGGGCCAGGTCATCGACCTCCTCCAGCAGCGCCGTGTGCAGGCGCCCGCCAGGTTTCAGGCTGTCGGGCAGGGCGCGGCGGTAAAAGATCGCGTTGCCTTCACGGCGGGTCGCCACCAGCTCGGCCTGGGCCAGCACCTTGAGGTGGTGGCTCATGCCGGACTGGCCGATGTCGAAGATCTGCGCCAGCTCCAGCACGCCGAACGAGTCGCTGGCCAGTGCCCGCAATACATTCAGGCGCAACGGGTCGCCGCTGGCCTTGCACAGGGCGGCCAGCGTCTCGCTGCTTAGAAGTGGAATGGGGGCGCGAAGATTCATGGGGCGGGAGTCTAGACAGGCAATGCTTTCATCGCAATAGCAATATCAAAAAGTTTTGATATTGCCTGATGGGCGGGGCTTCGATGGTTGCTTCGAGGGTTAACGGTTCCCGCTGTTTTTACCCAAATACCCGGCCAATCACAGGAAAAATGCCCGACTGCGACCATCCGTCATTGCCCCCGGCCCCCCCAGTGGGCGAAAATGGCCGCCTTTTTTCGTTTCACCACCTATTCAAGCCCCAGGAGACTCAGCGATGCCCAGCCGTCGTGAACGTGCCAACGCCATTCGTGCCCTCAGCATGGATGCCGTGCAAAAGGCCAACAGCGGCCACCCAGGTGCCCCCATGGGCATGGCGGATATCGCCGAAGTGCTTTGGCGCGACTACCTGAAGCACAACCCGAGCAACCCGAGCTTCGCCGACCGTGACCGCTTCGTGCTGTCCAACGGCCACGGCTCCATGCTCATCTATTCGCTGCTGCACCTGACCGGCTACGACGTCACCATCGACGACCTCAAGTCGTTCCGCCAGTTGCACAGCCGCACCCCGGGCCACCCGGAGTTCGGCTACACCCCAGGCGTCGAAACCACCACCGGCCCGCTGGGCCAGGGCCTGGCCAACGCCGTGGGCTTCGCCCTGGCGGAAAAAGTGCTGGGTGCCCAGTTCAACCGTGAAGGCCACAACATCGTCGACCACAACACCTACGTGTTCCTCGGCGACGGCTGCATGATGGAAGGCATCTCCCACGAAGTCGCCTCGCTGGCCGGCACCCTGGGCCTGAACAAGCTGGTCGCCTTCTACGACGACAACGGCATTTCCATCGACGGTGAAGTGCACGGCTGGTTCACCGATGACACGCCGAAGCGCTTCGAGGCCTACAACTGGCTGGTGATCCGCAACGTCAATGGCCACGACGCCGACGAGATCAAGACCGCCATCGAGACCGCGCGCAAGAGCGACCGTCCGACCCTGATCTGCTGCAAGACCATCATCGGCTTCGGTTCGCCAAACAAGCAGGGCAAGGAAGACTGCCACGGTGCTCCGCTGGGCAACGACGAAATCGCTCTGGCCCGCAAAGAACTGAACTGGAACCACGGCCCGTTCGAAATCCCGGCCGACATCCAGGCCGAGTGGGATGCCAAGGAAGCTGGCGCCAAGGTCGAAGCCGAGTGGAACAAGCGTTTCGATGCCTATGCCGCCGCCTTCCCTGAACTGGCCAGCGAACTCAAGCGTCGCCTGAGTGGCGAGCTGCCGGCTGACTTCTCGGAGAAAGCCGCTGCCTACATCGCCGAAGTCGCCGCCAAGGGCGAGACCATCGCCAGCCGCAAGGCCAGCCAGAACGCCCTGAACGCCTTCGGCCCGCTGCTGCCTGAATTCCTCGGTGGTTCGGCCGACCTGGCCGGCTCCAACCTCACCCTGTGGAAAGGCTGCAAGGGCGTCGAAGCCAATGACGCCAGCGGCAACTACGTGTTCTACGGCGTGCGCGAATTCGGCATGACCGCGATCATGAACGGCGTCGCCCTGCACGGCGGCCTGGTCCCGTACGGCGCGACCTTCCTGATGTTCATGGAATACGCTCGCAACGCCGTGCGCATGTCGGCACTGATGAAGCAGCGCGTGATCCACGTCTACACCCACGACTCCATCGGCCTGGGCGAAGACGGCCCGACCCACCAGCCGATCGAGCAGCTGACCAGCCTGCGCAGCACGCCAAACCTGGACACCTGGCGCCCGGCCGACGCGGTCGAATCCGCCGTCAGCTGGAAAGCCGCCCTGGAGCGCAAGGATGGCCCATCGGCGCTGATCTTCTCGCGTCAGAACCTGCAGCACCAGGACCGCGACGCCCAGCAGATCGCCGACATCGCCCGTGGCGGTTACGTGCTCAAAGACTGCGCCGGTGAGCCTGAGCTGATCCTGATCGCCACCGGTTCCGAAGTGGGCCTGGCCGTCCAGGCCTTCGACAAACTGACCGAGCAGGGCCGCAAGGTCCGCGTGGTGTCGATGCCGAGCACCAGCGTGTTCGACGCCCAGGACGCAGCCTACAAGCAGTCGGTACTGCCACTGCAGGTCGGTGCGCGCATCGCCATCGAAGCCGCCCACGCGGACTTCTGGTACAAGTACGTCGGCCTCGAAGGCCGCGTGATCGGCATGACCACCTACGGTGAGTCGGCGCCGGCCAGCGCGCTGTTCGAAGAGTTCGGCTTCACCCTGGACAACATCCTGGGTACCGCTGAAGAGCTGCTGGAAGACTGATGTATCCGGGAGACCATGTGCCTCCCACCTGATCGCGGGGCAAGCCCGCTCCCACAAGGCATCAAGGTGCCTTGTGGGAGCGGGCTTGCCCCGCGATGGTCGTTCAACGCACTTGTCACGTGAGTATCGAATGCCCCACCCGCGTCCCTACAAAGTTGCACTCAACGGTTACGGCCGCATCGGCCGCTGTGTCCTGCGCGCACTGTTCGAGCGGGGGGCGAAGGCCGGTTTCGAGATCGTCGCGCTGAACGACCTGGCCGACCAGGCCAGCCTGGAGTACCTGACGCGCTTCGACTCCACCCACGGGCGTTTCCCCGGCGAGGTGAAGGTCGACGGCGACTGTCTGCACATCAATGGCGACTGCGTGAAAGTACTGCGCAGTGCCACCCCCGAAGGCATCGACTGGGCCGCGCTGGGCATCGACCTGGTGCTCGAGTGCTCCGGTGCCTACAACACCCGCGCCGATGGCCAACGCTTTCTTGATGCCGGCGCGCCGCGCGTGCTGTTCTCGCAGCCCATGGCCAGCGAAGCCGACGTCGACGCCACGGTGGTCTACGGCGTGAACCAGGATTGTCTGACCGGCAGTGAGTTGCTGGTGTCGAATGCCTCCTGCACCACCAACTGCGGCGTGCCGTTGCTGCGGGTGCTGGACCAGGCGTTCGGCATCGAATACGTGCAGATCACCACCATCCATTCGGCAATGAACGACCAGCCGGTGATCGACGCCTATCACCACGAAGACCTGCGCCGTACCCGTTCGGCGTTCCAGTCGGTGATCCCGGTGTCCACCGGGCTTGCCCGGGGTATCGAGCGCCTGCTGCCGGAACTTGCCGGGCGAATCCAGGCCAAAGCGGTACGCGTGCCGACCGTCAATGTGTCGTGCCTGGACATCACCCTGCAGACCGCCCGCGACACCAGCGCGGCCGAGGTCAACCGGGTGCTGCGCGAGGCCGCCCTGGATGGCCCGCTCAAAGGCTTGCTGGCCTACACCGAGCTGCCCCACGCCAGCTGTGATTTCAACCATGACCCGCATTCGGCCATCGTCGATGCCAGCCAGACCCGCGTTTCCGGCCCTCGCCTGGTGAACCTGCTGGCCTGGTTCGACAACGAATGGGGGTTCGCCAACCGTATGCTCGACGTTGCCGAACACTATCTGCACGTCGTCCACCCCACCCGCAGCAAACAGCCCTGAAGGACTGCATTCATGACCGTGTTGAAGATGACCGACCTCGACCTGCAAGGTAAGCGCGTACTGATCCGCGAAGACCTCAACGTGCCTGTGAAGGACGGCGTGGTCGCCAGCGATGCGCGTATCCTGGCCGCGCTGCCGACCATCAAGCTGGCCCTGGAAAAGGGCGCGGCGGTAATGGTCTGCTCGCACCTGGGCCGCCCGACCGAAGGCGAGTTTTCGGCCGAGAACAGCCTCAAGCCGGTCGCCGACTACCTGAGCAAGGCCCTGGGCCGCGAAGTGCCGCTGGTCGCCGACTACCTGGGCGGCGTCGAGGTCAAGGCCGGTGACATCGTGCTGTTCGAAAACGTGCGCTTCAACAAGGGCGAGAAGAAGAACGCCGACGAGCTGGCGCAGCAGTATGCTGCCCTGTGCGATGTGTTCGTGATGGACGCCTTCGGCACCGCCCACCGCGCCGAGGGTTCCACCCATGGCGTGGCCAAGTTCGCCAAAGTCGCAGCTGCCGGCCCGCTGCTGGCCGCCGAGCTGGACGCCCTGGGCAAGGCCCTGAAGGCCCCGGCCAAGCCGATGGCGGCCATCGTCGCCGGCTCCAAGGTATCGACCAAGCTGGACGTGCTGAACAGCCTGAGCACCGTGTGCGACCTGCTGATCGTCGGCGGCGGCATTGCCAACACCTTCCTCGCCGCTGCCGGTCACCCGGTGGGCAAGTCGCTGTACGAAGCCGACCTGGTCGACACCGCCAAGGCCATCGCCGCCAAGGTCAACGTGCCGCTGCCGGTCGACGTGGTGGTTGCCAAGGAATTCGCTGAAAGCGCCGAAGCCACCGTCAAGGCCATCGCCGACGTGGCGGCTGACGACATGATCCTCGACATCGGCCCACAGACCGCTGCCAACTTCGCCGAACTGCTGAAGTCGTCGCAGACCATCCTGTGGAACGGCCCGGTCGGTGTGTTCGAATTCGACCAGTTCGGCAACGGCACCAAGGTGCTGGCCCAGGCCATCGCCGACAGCGCCGCGTTCTCCATCGCTGGTGGTGGCGACACCCTGGCAGCCATCGACAAATATGGCGTCAGCAAGGATATCTCCTACATTTCCACCGGTGGCGGTGCGTTCCTCGAGTTCGTCGAGGGCAAGGTTCTGCCGGCCGTGGCAATCCTGGAAGAGCGAGCCAAGGCCTGATTGAAACGGCGCCTGGCAAAGGGAGCGAGCCGATGGTCAAGCAATTGCCTGTGATGATCGTGGCCTTGTTACTGGGCGCCTGCTCCAGCAACAAGGGCAACGAGGCCGATCCGGCGCAGCCGCCCAAGGGAGGGTGCTACCAGTCCCAGTGGCAGGCGGAGACGGCACCGGTGATCAACAAGCGCCTGGGCCCGGACGGCCTGGAAAAGTATGACGACGAGCACCAGCGCAAGGCGCCGGGCTGCCCTTGATCGGGTGGTAGGCAACCTAACTGGGGTTTCGTGGTCTTGGACATTGGGTCTGCCGCTGCGGCCTCATCGCGGGGCAAGCCTGCTCCCACGTTGAATGCGTGGGAGCGGGCTTGCCCCGCGATGAGGCTGATACAGCAGGCCTGCTGCGAGGATGTTTAATGAAAGCGCTTCTGGCCGCTCTGGCCCTGGCGACCCTGGCAGGCTGCTCGTTGCTGCAACCTGCCCAACCCGCCCCGGCGGACACTTGGACCCGCTGGGTCTGCGACAGCCAGGCCGAGGTGCTGTGGCGCTTCGCCGATGCGAAACAGGATGCGGTCGACGTGCGCCTTGGCGGCGGCGACCAGGTCTACCGGCTCAAGGCCGAGCCGGGCGCCTCGGGCGCGCTGTACAGCGATGGCGTGCTGGCCTTCCATACCAAAGGCCAGGAAGGCCTGGTGTACTGGGTGGCAACCAACGATCTGATTGGGCGGGGCTGCAAGGCACCGTGACTGGCCGGGCCACGACGATGGCCCACACTACTTGAACAGCAACCGCCCCTGCGGCAGGCTTGCAAGACACAACGACGCTTGTCGGGAGAGAGATACACCATGGCACTCATTAGCATGCGCCAGATGCTGGACCACGCCGCCGAGTTCGGTTACGGCGTTCCAGCTTTCAACGTCAACAACCTCGAGCAGATGCGCGCCATCATGGAAGCCGCCGACAAGACCAACTCCCCGGTCATCGTCCAGGCTTCGGCAGGCGCCCGCAAATATGCCGGTGCCCCGTTCCTGCGCCACCTGATCCTGGCGGCCATCGAAGAGTTCCCGCACATCCCGGTGTGCATGCACCAGGACCACGGCACCAGCCCTGATGTGTGCCAGCGCTCGATCCAGCTGGGCTTCAGCTCGGTGATGATGGACGGCTCGCTCGGTGAAGACGGCAAGACCCCGACCGACTACGAGTACAACGTCCGTGTGACCCAGCAGACCGTGGCCATGGCCCACGCCTGCGGCGTTTCGGTAGAAGGCGAGCTGGGCTGCCTGGGTTCGCTGGAAACCGGCATGGCCGGTGAAGAAGACGGCATCGGCGCCGAAGGCGTGCTCGATCACAGCCAGATGCTGACCGACCCTGAAGAAGCCGCCGACTTCGTCAAGAAAACCCAAGTCGACGCCCTGGCCATCGCCATCGGTACCAGCCACGGTGCCTACAAGTTCACCAAGCCGCCTACCGGCGACGTGCTGGCGATCGACCGCATCAAGGAAATCCACAAGCGCATCCCCAACACCCACCTGGTGATGCACGGTTCCTCCTCGGTGCCGCAAGAGTGGCTGGCGATCATCAACCAGTACGGCGGTGACATCAAAGAGACCTACGGCGTGCCGGTCGAAGAGATCGTCGAAGGCATCAAGTACGGCGTGCGCAAGGTCAACATCGACACTGACCTGCGCCTGGCTTCCACCGGTGCCATGCGTCGCCTGATGGCGCAGAACCCGAGCGAGTTCGACCCACGCAAGTTCTTCGGTGAAACCGTCAAGGCCATGCGCGACGTGTGCATCGCCCGCTACGAAGCCTTCGGCACCGCCGGCAATGCCTCGAAGATCAAGCCGATCTCGCTTGAAGGCATGTTCCAGCGCTACGCCAAGGGCGAGCTGGTGGCCAAGGTCAACTGATCCGGCGCCGTTGCACAAGAAAACCCGCAAAGATGCGGGTTTTTTTGTGCCCGTATCCAGGCGAAACCCTGCTGCGGTCTTGCAGGTCTGTGGGAGCAACTGTCCAGCTCAGCCCTCTGTAGGAGCGGCCTTGTGTCGCGAAAGGGCCGCAAAGCGGCCCCGGCGATCTTGGGCGTACTCAAGATCTTGGGGGCGCTGCGCACCCCTTTCGCGGCACAAGGCCGCTCCTACAGAGGTCTGCGCAAGACCGTTGCTCCTGCAGGATTGATCCTGCAAGTTCTTGGTCTTCTTCCTGCGCATGTACCGTTAGTCGGCTACCATCAATTTCGATGGCGTATCGCCATCTGCGCGCATTGCGTCTTCGCTCGCCCTGTCTAGAGTAAAGATCGGATCCAATCGTGGGTCGTAGTCTGGCTTACAAGAGAAGCAGCATGGATGTCGCTCACACACAAATACCGGACAGCCGGTCGGTTCTGCTGGTCGTAGACGACTATCCGGAAAACCTCATCAGCATGCGGGCGTTGCTCGCCCGTCAGGACTGGCAAGTGTTGACCGCAAGCTCCGGGATGGAAGCCCTGAGCGCGTTGCTCGAACACGAAGTCGACCTGGTGCTGCTCGACGTGCAGATGCCCGAGATGGACGGATTCGAAGTCGCCCGGTTGATGCGCGGCAGCCAGCGCACCCGGCTGACCCCGATCATCTTCCTCACCGCCAACGAACAGTCCGAGGCCGCGGTGCTCAAGGGCTATGCCAGTGGCGCGGTGGACTACCTGTTCAAACCCTTCGACCCGCAGATCCTCAAACCCAAGGTACAGGCCCTGCTCGAGCAGCAGCATAACCGGCGCATGTTGCAGCGCCTGACCCGCGAGCTGGAAGCCGCCAGGGCGTTCAACGGCTCGATCCTGGAAAACGCCGCCGAAGGCATTCTGGTGGTGGACGAGGCCGGCACCATCGGTTTCGCCAACCCCGCAATCTCGCGGCTGCTCGATGCCCCGGTGGACAGGTTGCAAGGTGCCCATGTGCTGGACCTGATCCAGCTGCCTTGCGCCAACCTGTGGCGTGAGTCGGACTTCTACCAGGCCTACCTCGGCCGGCAGATCTTCCGTGTCCACGACGCCCAACTGCGTACGGTGCATGGTCAGTTGGTACCGGTGGCGCTTTCCTGCGCGCCGCTGCCGGTTGAACAAAAGGCCATGGTGGTGACGGTGCTGGACATGTCGGTGGTGCGCAGCCTGCATCAGCAGCTGGAGTACCAGGCGGTAACCGACCCGCTGACCGGGTTGCTCAACCGCCGTGGCTTCTACCAGGCCGCCGAAGGCGCGTTGTTGCGCAACGAGCGCTCGGACAAGGCCCAGGCCCTGATGTACATGGACCTGGACGGCTTCAAGCGGATCAACGACCTGCTGGGCCATGAGGCAGGTGACAAGGTGTTGCGCTGGGTCGGGGAGCAGCTCAAGGATTGCCTGGGCAGTGAAGCGTTGCTGGCGCGCATGGGCGGCGATGAGTTCACGGCGTTGTTCGACGGTTTGCCCTACCCGGAACAGGCCGGGCGTTACGCCGAGCAATTGCTGGAGCGCATGTCGGGCTTGCAGGAGGTGGATGGCCTGGACGTCAGCCTGGGGGTGAGCATCGGCATCGCCACCTACCCGGACTGCGGTGCCACTGTCGAGGGCCTGCTGCGCGCGGCCGACGCCGCGATGTACGCGGCCAAGCAGGCGGGGCGCCAGCAATACCGTTTCTATGACCAGGAACTGAACGGCCGCGCCCGCTCACGGTTGATGCTCGAGGACGGTGTGCGTGCGGCAATCGAGCAGCACGACTTCAACCTGGTCTACCAGCCCCAGGTGGCGTTTGCCGACGGGCGTCTGCGTGGCTTCGAGGCCTTGCTGCGCTGGCAGCACCCCAGCGTCGGCGATGTGCCGCCGGGGTTGTTCATTCCGCTGCTGGAGGAGGCTCGGCTGATCAACCGCCTGGCCAGCTGGATCTATCGCAAGGGCGCGGCCCAGCGAAGAGCGTGGGATGAGCGCTTCGGCACCGGGCTGGTGCTGGGGATCAGCCTGAGCCGCGCGCAGTTCGCCATGCCCGGCCTCCCCGAGGAGCTGGCGCGGGTGATCGACGAATATGGACTCAAGCCCGCGCAACTGGAGGTCGAGGTAGCCGAGACCTCGCTGATGTACAACATCGATGCCGCGGTGAAGCAGGTGCATCGCCTGCGCGCGCTGGGCATCCGCGTGGCGCTGGATGATTTCGGCGCGGGCGACTGTTCGCTGCGCATGCTGCGCGACCTGCCCATCGACACCCTCAAGCTCGACCGCCATCTGGTGGCGCGATTGCCGGATTCGGCGCAGGACATCGCCCTGGTACGCAGCGTCATTGCGCTGTGCGCCGACTACGACATCACGGTGATCGCCGAAGGCGTGGAGACCCAGGCCCAGGCAGAGTGGCTCAAGCGTGCTGGTTGCGCCTATGTACAAGGGTTCCTGGTTGCCCGCCCGATGACGCCTGCCGATGCCGGTGATTTTCCGATGATTTACCCCTGGGGCGCGTGATTGGCTACACTCGCGTCTCCTTGTACCGGCCCGCCTGTCATGACCGTATTATGCTACCTGCAAGCCTACCCGCCGCACCTGCAAGAGCAGGTGCGCCAGCTGATCGCCAGCGATCGCCTGGGTGCCTACCTCGAGCAGCGCTACCCCGGGCAGCATGCGGTGCAGAACGACAAGGCGCTGTACCAGTATGCCCAGGACCTCAAGCAGCAATACCTGCGCAGCGCGCCGCCGCTGGACAAGGTGCTGTTCGACAACCGCCTGGACCTCACCCATCGCGCCCTCGGCCTGAACACCGCCGTTTCGCGGGTGCAGGGCGGCAAGCTCAAGGCCAAGAAAGAGATCCGCGTCGCCGCCCTGTTCAAGGAGGCGGCACCGCAATTCCTGCGCATGATCGTGGTGCACGAACTGGCACACTTGAAAGAGCGCGATCACAACAAGGCGTTCTACCAGCTCTGCCAGCACATGGAGCCGGACTACCATCAACTGGAATTCGACCTGCGCGTCTACCTGACTTATCGGGAGCTGCCAGGCAATACCTGAGGGACAAGCAGCAGATGACCACGGAAGTGAGCAAGACCCGCAGCAGCTTCTACCGCCGCCTGTACGTGGCCTGGCTGATCGACAGCCAGACCGCCACCAGCGTGCCGGCGTTGATGGAGGCCACCGGCATGCCTCGACGCACCGCCCAGGACACCATCGCCGCCTTGGCCGACCTGGATATCGTTTGTGAGTTCGAGCAGCAGAGCGGTGCCCGCAACCATGCCGGGCATTACCGCATTCGCGACTGGGGAGCGATCGACAAGCAGTGGATCATCCAGCACCTGCGCCAGATCAGGGATGTGCTGGGTTACCCGTGAAGGGCCGCCTTGCTGAAAATCCAGAAGCTGGCGCGATCCTTGTGGGAGCGGGCTTGCCCCGCGAACACGGGCGAAGCCCGTGCCACTCACTTCGGTGCCAGCTTCGCGGCTGAAGCCGCTCCCACAGGGTTGATGCTGAGCAATCAACCCTTGCGCATGCCGATGTGGGGAATATCGTCTTCCAGGTATTCCTCGCCCACCGCCACGAAACCATGCCGGGCGTAGTAACCCTGCAGATGCGCCTGCGCCGAGAGGTAAACCGGTGTCCCCGCCCAGCAATGCTCGGCGGCCTCCAGCCCCTTGAGCAGCAACTGATGGCCCAGGCCGCCACCACGTGCATCCGCTGCGGTCACCACACGCCCGATCACCACGTCGCCACCTTGTGACTGCGGGTCGAGCAGGCGCAGGTACGCCACCAGCTTGTCGTCCTGCCAGCCCATCAGGTGCAGGGTGTCGCCGCTCAAATCCTGCCCGTCGACCTCCTGGTAGGCGCAGCGCTGTTCGACCACGAACACCGCCGTGCGCAGCTGCAGGATGGCATAGAGTTGTTCCTTGCCGAGGTCGGTGTGGTGTTTGCAGATCCACTCGATGGACATGGCTGTGAGCTCCTTGGATGAGGCGTCCGATCATCGCAAATCCAGCCGCTCGGGACGAGGCCGCAGTTGCTGCAAATCACGTCGCCAGCGGTTCGGCCAAAATAGAGGCTAAATGACATTATTGTCCGCTGTCGCCGGGGAGCGGCTTGTGTAATCTGCAGGCTCTGTTGCAGTTGAGATCGCCAGATTCAGCGTGTGCCCCCCACTGCGAAAGGATTTGAGCATGCGGCCACTGCTTTGCGTTCTTGGATTACTGGGCATGGTGTGGCTGCTGCCGGCGTCCGCCGAGCAGAAACTGCGCCTGGTGGCCGATACCTGGCCGCCCTTCACCGACAGCGCCATGCCTGGCGGCGGCCTGGCCACCAGCATCGTCACCACCGCGCTGAACCGTGCCGGCTACGTCACGGCCTACGAGGAAGTGCCCTGGGCCAGGGCGTTGATGGGCATCGGCGAGGGGCGCTATGACGTGCTGGTCAACGCCTGGTACAACGACGAACGCACACAGATCGGGCAGTTCTCTGGCGCCTACCTGACCAACCGCATCCGCCTGCTCAAGCGCGAGGGCGAAACCTTCAACTACAAGCGCCAGGCCGACCTCTACCCCTACAGCATCGCCGTAGTGCGCGACTATGCCTATTCCCCGGCCTTCGACAGCGACGAGCGCCTGAACAAGGTGCTGGTGCGCAACTTTTCGTCGGCGGTGCGCATGCTCGCGGCGGGCAGGGTCAACCTGGCGGTGGAGGATGAATACGTGGCGCGCTACAACCTGCAGCGCGAACCGCCTCAGGTGCGTGAAGCGGTGAGTTTCGTCGACCCGCCGCTGGGGGAGAACAGCCTGCATATCCTGGTGAGCCTCAAGCACCCGCAGCACCAGCAGGTCGTCGCACGATTCGAGAAGGCCATCGCGGCGATGAAGGTCGACGGCAGCTACGCCCGCTTGTTACGTCAGCACGGCTTCTGAAAGCTGCGCGGTCCCTGTAGGAGCGGCCTTGCCGGGGCGCCGGACCGGCCGGAAAGGGCCGCAACGCGGCCCCAAGGATTTCAGCGTTGACGCGCCGATTGCTGGGGCCGCTTCGCGGCCCTTTCCGACCGGTCCGGCGCTCCGGCAAGGCCGCTCCTACACGGGCTCGCCTTCCTTGATCAGGTGCCCCGCCAGCGTGCGCAGCGGCCCTAGCTGGCGGCAGATCAGCGCCAGCTGGGTCTGCACCAGGCGCTGATGTTCATCGAGCTCCTCGGGCATCTGCTCCAACGCGTCGGCCAGGGCCTCCTCGGCATCGCTGTGGATCGCCACCGGCAACCGCGCTGCCAGTCCGTTGGCGATCTCATCGAGGCTGGCGGCCAGGGTTCGCCCGGCGCCATCGATCAGTTGCTCGTGCACTTCGGCCGGCAGTGCGGTGTCGCGGTGCGCGCCCAGCCCCGAGAGGTAGCTGAGCAGCGTGTGCGACAGCACCAGGAAACGGAAGCCCACGTCGGCCTCCTTGCGGAAGTGCCCCGGCTCCATGAGCATGTTGGCCAGGGTGGTGGACAGCGCCGCGTCGGCGTTGTGGGCGTTGCGCCGGGCCAGGCGGTAGGCGAGGTCGTCACGCTTGCCGTGGGCGTACTGCTGCATGATCTGGCGCAGGTACTCGCTGGCGCAGGCCAGGGTGTTGCCCAGCACCTTGTTCAGCCGCCGCCCCTGCCAGTCGGGCAGGAACAGGAACACCGCGAGGATGGCGATCAGGCTGCCGACCAGGGTATCGAACAGGCGTGGCAGGAACAGCCCGTAGCCGTCGCCGGTCTGGTTGAAGCAGAACAGCACCATCAGGGTGATGGCCGCTGTGGCCAGGGTGTAGCGGGTGGTGCGGTTGACGAAGAACACCACCCCGGCCACCACCGCGAACGCGGACTGCATCAACGGGTTGGGGAACAGGTCGAACAGCGCCCAGCCCACGGTCAGGCCAATGGCCGTACCGATCATCCGCTGCCCCAGCTTGCGCCGCGTAGCCCCGTAGTTGGGTTGGCAGACGAACAAGGTGGTGAGGATGATCCAGTAGCCCTGTGTCGGGTGGATCAGGTGCACCATGCCGTAGCCCACCGACAGCGCCAGCGACAGGCGCAGCGCGTGGCGGAACAGCAACGAGGTGGGGGTGAGCTGGGTGCGCAGGCGCTTCCAGACGTCCTTGAAGTTACGCGGCGAGCGGTCGAGCAGGCTGCTGTCGCTGGCGTCGGCCAGGCTGTCCGGGTTGCTCGCGGCGCCCAACAGGCGGTCCAGCGTGGCCAGGTTGGCGGCCAGGGCCCGCAGCGAGCGCAGCAGGCTGCGCCAGGCCGGGTTGTTCTGCTCGCGCAGGTGTTCCAGCGAAGCATTCAGGTCTTCCAGCGCCTCGGGGTAGCCGCTGGCGAGCACGAAGGGTTGGCGCAGGCGAATCGACCGGGCCAGTTCCTGGCACGAGGCCCCCTGTTTGCGCAGCAGGCGCTGGCAGCGGAACATCACGTCGCTGTGGAAGAAGGCCTCGGTAAGGGCGTTGTACGGGTAGTGCGAGGCGCTGACCCGCTCGTGGATGTCCTGGGCCAGGAAGTACAGCTTGAGGTAGCGGCTGACCTTGGAGTTGGGTTGGCTGTTGCCCACCCGGTGCAGGATGATTTCCTTGGCGGCGTTGAGCGCGGCCACCACCTTGCCGTTCTGCTTGGCCAGCTCCAGGCGTGTGGCTTCGACGTCGAGGCCACGGATCGGCTCGAACAGGCTGGCCTTGAGCTTGAGGTAGCTGCCCAGCTCGTAGAACAACTTGGCCAGGCTCTGCTGCACCGGCTGGTTGGAGAACAGCGCCTGCCACAGCACCGACAGCAGCCCGTACCAGGCGGCGCCGGCCACCAGTAGCAACGGCTCGTGCCAAAAATCGCTGACTTCGCCGCCGCGCTGGTCGACCCCGATCATGGTGTACACCGACAGGATCAGGGTTGCCGAGGCGATGGCCCCGTAGCGCTCGCCCAGCGCACCCAGCATGGTCAGGCCGAAGGCCGCCAGGGCCAGGGCCACGGCGAAGATCCAGGGGTAGGGGAACAGCAGCTCCACCGACAGGGCGGCGATGGCGAAGCAGCCGAGGGTGACCAGCAGGGCGCTCAGGCGGCCTTGCCAGCCGTCATCGGTTTCGGCCAGGGCGCTGGCGATGATGCCGAGGAACAGCGGGATCAGCAGGCTCATCTCGTTCTGGAACCAGCACCAGGCCATGCTGCCGGTGAGGGCGATGGTTACGCGGATGGCGTAGCTGAACTTGTCTTGGCCCCACAGGCGACGCAAGGAATGGCGGAACGAGCTCGATGACATGTTGGCCCTGGGCTGTGAGCAGATGAATACCTTTCGAGGCCGTCGGGGGCCGCTTTGCGGCCCTTTCGCGACACAAGGCTGCTCCTACAGAGGTACGCGATCTCCTGTAGGAGCGGCCTTGTGCCGCGAAAGGGCTGCACAGCAGCCCCCAAAAAAACGGCACTCCAGCACAGACCAGCAAGAAGCGTTCCGTGCTGCTGAATGGATTCTACTCTACACGAACTGCGCCGCAGCGTTGGCCGAAGCCCAGGCCCACTGGAAGTTGAACCCGCCCAAGTGCCCGCTCACATCCAACACCTCGCCGATGAAATACAACCCTGGGCTCTTCAGCGATTCCATGGTCTTGGACGACACCTCACGGGTGTCCACGCCACCCAGAGTCACCTCGGCGGTGCGATAGCCCTCGGTGCCCGCTGGCACCACCTGCCAGGCCGCCAGTTTGTCGGCGACCTCGGCCAGTTCCGCCGGGGTGTACTGCTTCAGTGGCTTGGATTCGAACCACTGCTCGGCCAGCAGGTTGGCCAGCTTGCGGGTGAACACTTCGCCCAGCACGGTCTTCAGCTCGCTGTTGGGCCGCTCGACCTGCTGGCCCTGCAACCACTCCAGGGCATCACGGTCGGGCAACAGGTTGATCTCGACAGTGTCGCCGGCCTCCCAGAACGACGAAATCTGCAGGATCGCCGGGCCGCTCAGGCCGCGGTGGGTGAACAGCAGGTTCTCGCGGAAGCTGACGCCGTTGCAGCTGGCGGTGCAGTCCAGCGAGGTGCCGGACAGCTCGCTGCACAGTGCCTTGAGCTGGGGCTCGGTGATGGTGAACGGCACCAAGCCGGCGCGGGTCGGCAGCAATTCGTGGCCGAACTGGCGGGCCACCTGATAGCCGAAGCCGGTGGCACCCAGGGTCGGGATCGACAGGCCGCCGGTGGCGATCACCAGCGACTGGCAGGCGAACGGGCCGGCGCTGGTCTGCAGGCGGTAGCCGCCCTCGGTTTTCTCGATCTGTTCGATGCTGGTGTTCATGCGCAGCTCGGCACCGGCCTCGTCGCACTCGGCCAGTAGCATGTCGAGGATGTCGCTGGACTTGTTGTCGCAGAACAGCTGGCCGAGCTTTTTCTCGTGGTACGGCACGCCGTGCTTGCACACCAGCTCGATGAAGTCCCACTGGGTGTAGCGGGCCAGCGCCGACTTGCAGAAGTGCGGGTTGTGCGAGAGGAAGTTGGCCGGCTCGGTGTACATGTTGGTGAAGTTGCAGCGCCCGCCGCCGGACATGAGGATCTTCTTGCCCGGCTTGTTGGCGTGGTCGAGCACCAGCACCCGGCGGCCGCGTTTGGCGGTGAGCTGGGCGCACATCAGGCCGGCGGCGCCGGCGCCGAGGATGATCACGTCGGTGGAGTGCACGGTGTAAACCTATCTGGATTCGTCATGGGAGCGCTGAACCTGTGGGAGCGGGCTTGCCCGCGAATGCGATGGTGCATGCACTGCCCTATTCGCGGGCAAGCCCGCTCCCACAGGGACCTTGCCTGGCTTTAGATAATGCGGACTTTCAGCGCGCGGCCTTTGATCTTGCCGCTGTTCAGGCGTTGCATGGCCTGCTTGGCCACCGCCCGCTCCACCGCCACGAACGCGACGAAGTCGAAGATGGCGATCTTGCCCACCTGCTTTCCCGGCAACCCGGCATCGCCGGTCAGCGCACCGAGGATGTCGCCCGGGCGCAGCTTGTCCTTGCGCCCGGCGCCAATGCACAGGGTGGTCATCGCCGGCAGCAGCGGCTCACCGCCTTTGTTCTTCAGGTTGTCCAGCTGTTCCCAGCGCAGCGGCTGCTTTTGCAGGTCTTCGATGGCCTGGGCGCGGTAGCCCTCGGCCGGGGCCACCAGGCTGATCGCCACGCCTTTTTCACCGGCACGGCCGGTACGGCCGACGCGGTGCACGTGGATCTCGGCGTCGCGCGCCAGCTCAACGTTGATGACCAGGTCCAGGCCGTCGATGTCCAGGCCGCGGGCGGCCACGTCGGTGGCCACCAGCACCGAGCTGCTGCGGTTGGCGAACATGGTCAGCACCTGGTCGCGGTCGCGTTGTTCCAGGTCGCCGTGCAGGGCCTGGGCGACGATGCCTTTGGCGGTCAGGTGGGCGACCACATCCTCGCACTGCTGCTTGGTGAAGCAGAACGCAACGCAGGACTGCGGGCGGTAGTGGCCGAGCACGCGGGTCACCGCTTCCAGGCGCTGTTGCGGGTCGATCTCGATGAAACGCTGTTCGATCTGGCTGTCGCTGTGCAGCGCCTCGACCTTGACCTGCTGCGGCTGGCGCATGAAGGCCTTGGCCAGCTGCTCGATGCCGGCCGGGTAGGTGGCCGAGAACAGCAGGGTCTGGCGGCGCGACGGGGTCTTGCCGATGATGCTGGCGATGGCGTCGAAGAAGCCCATGTCGAGCATGCGGTCGGCTTCGTCGAGCACCAGGGTGTTGAGGCCGTCGAGTACCAGGGTGCCCTTGTCCAGGTGCTGCTGGATGCGCCCCGGAGTGCCGACGATGATGTGCGCGCCGTGCTCCAGCGAGGCGATCTGCGGGCCCAGCGACACGCCGCCGCACAGGGTGAGGATCTTGATGTTGTCCTCGGCGCGGGCCAGGCGGCGCAGCTCCTTGGCGACCTGGTCGGCCAGTTCGCGGGTAGGGCACAGCACCAGCGCCTGGCACCCGAAGTAGCGCGGGTTGATCGGGTTGAGCAGGCCGATGCCGAAGGCGGCGGTCTTGCCGCTGCCGGTCTTGGCCTGGGCGATCAGGTCCTGGCCCTTGAGGATGACCGGCAGGCTCTGGGCCTGGATCGGGGTCATCGAGGCATAGCCCAGGGCGTCCAGGTTGGCCAGCATGGCGGTGGACAGCGGGAGGGTGGCAAAGGCGGTGGTTTCAACGGTCACGAGGCGGGCCTGCGGTGCGAAGCGAAAAATGTCGCACAGTCTACCAGCCTCATGGCCATTCGCCCTACGACTCGACGTGCTCTTCCGGACGACGGGCGCGCCTTCCGTCTGTCGGTGCCAGTTGCAGGAAGATCGCCGCCGCCAGCATGGCCATCACGCCAATGGTCACGAAGGTCAGCTGGAACGCCCCCAGCGTGCTTTCCACGCCTTCGGCGCTGCCCGCCGCGGTAAAGCCTCCGAGCAGCGCACCGGCACAGGCCACGCCCAGGCTCAGCGACAGCTGCGCGACCACCGACAGCAGGCTGTTGCCGCTGCTGGCGCTGGCATCGTCGAGGTCGATCAGGGTCACCGTGTTCATCGCCGTGAACTGCATCGAGTTCACCGCCCCCAGCAATGCCAGCTGCACCAGCAGCAGGGCATAGGGCGTCTGCTCGTCGACCAGCCCCAGGCTGGCCAGCAGGATCCCCAGCAACAGGGTGTTGCCGGTGAGCACGATGCGGTAGCCCAGGCGCTCGATCAGCGGCCGGGCGACCGACTTGGCGAGCATCGCCGCTGCCGCCAGCGGGATCATGCTCATCCCCGCCTGGGCCGGCGAGTAGCCCAGCGCCACTTGCAGCAGCAACGGCACCAGGAAGGGCAGGGCGCCGCTGCCCAGGCGGGCGAACAGGTTGCCAAGGATGCCGATGGCGAAGGTGCGCACGCGGAACAGCGACGGCGAGAACAGCGGCTCGGGGTCGCGCCCGGCACGCAGCCAGTAGGCGGCCAGGCAGGCCATGCCGGCGAACAGCAACAGCATCACCCGCAGGTGTGGCAGGTGCAGTTCGCCCAGGCCCTCCATGGCGATGGTGATCAGTACCATCGCCGCACCGAACAGCAAGAAGCCCGGGCCGTCGAAGCGGGTGCGCTCGGCGCCGCGCAAGTCAGGGATGAATTTCCACACCGCATAGCACCCGAGGGCGCCGACGGGCAGGTTGAGCAGGAAGATCCAGTGCCAGGTGAGGATCTCCACCAGCCAGCCGCCAAGGGTTGGCCCCAGCAGAGGACCGAGCAGGCCGGGGATGGTGATGAAACTCATGATCCGCACCAGCTCGCTACGCGGGTAGGCGCGCAGCACCACCAGCCGCCCGACCGGCAGCATCAGCGCCCCGCCCAGGCCTTGCACCACGCGGGCGAAGATCAGGAAACCGAGGCTGTTGGCCATGGCACACAGCAGCGAGCCGAAGCTGAACAGCAGGATGGCGCTGAAGAAGATGCGCTTGGTGCCGAAGCGGTCGGCGATCCAGCCCGAAGCCGGGATCAGCAGGGCCACGGTGAGCATGTAGGCGATGATCACCCCCTGCATGCGCAGCGGGTCCTCGGCCAGCGAGCGGGCCATGGCCGGCAGCGCGGTGTTGAGGATGGTGCCGTCCAGTGACTGCATGAAGAAGGCGATGGCCACCACCCAGGGGATCCAGCGGGCGGTGACGGGGTCCAGTGGTGCGCGATCGGACATGGTTATCTCAATTCTGCTGTTTGCCTGTGCCGGCCTCATCGCCGGCAAGCCGGCTCCCACAGGGTCAGCGCACGCCGTTCATTGTAGGAGCGGCCTTGTGTCGCGAAAGGGCCGCAAGGCGGCCCCAGTTTTTTGCGTTTCCACCTGTATTCCGGGGCCGCTGCGCAGCCCTTTCGCGACACAAGGCCGCTCCTACAAATGTCGTGCGCTCCATGTGGCAGCTGGCTTGTCGTGGCGACGAACCGCAGCGATGAGGTCAGACCTGCCAATCACAATGTCAGGGTCAACCCTCTGACCAACGCCCCCGGCAGATGACTCGACCCGGTGCTGCGCTGTCCATAAGTGCTGGTCGACAGAATCATCTCGCGCTCGCAGGTCAGGTCTTCCAACTGGCTGCCCAGCAAGGTGTACAAGCTGTCATCGAAACGCATGGTACTCACCGGCCCCTGGATCTGGCCGTTCTCCACCCAGAACGTGGCGAAGCGGGTCAGCCCGGTCATCCGCGCCGCCGGCAGGTCCGAATAGTTCAGGTACCACAGGTTGCTGATGTACAGCCCGGTGCCCAGGCGCTCGAGGATCTGCGCGCTGGGCAGGTTGCCCGGCGCCAGGCTCAGTGCACAGGGCGACTCGTAGCTGTCGGCGCCATTGGCCTCAAGCGTGAACTCGGCGGCGCTGCGGGCGCTGACCAGGCGCTCGCGTGCCTGGCCTTCGCCAATCAGCAGCAGGTCGCAACGCGGCGAGCCTTCGTCGGAGAACGCCGGGCTCAATGAGCCACTGACCTGTTCGCTGAAACTCACCAGCGGGCTCAGTCGTGCATCGCCGTTGTACAGGCGTTGCAGCGAGCTGTTGCCCGTGGCAAGTGCCTGGGCGGAGAAACCACCCCAGCAGAGCATGCCGGCAATCTCGTCCATCGCCGCCGGCGCTAGGTAAGCGCGGTAGCTGCCGGGCTTGAGGGTGATGGCCGGGCGGCCCAGGTGTTCCAGCTGTTCGCGGGCCAGGCGTAGGCGTGCGGCAAAGGCCTCGCCGCTCCAGGTTTGGCCCGCGTAGTTGGCTTTGACCGCCTGGCCGTTGGCGTGGAACAGGCTCCAGTCGAAGTTGAAACTGTTGGCCTGGTGCCAGCCGAAGGCGCCGAACGAGCTGGCGAAGCCGCGGCAGATAGGGCCCGCGGCGTAGATGCCGACCAGATCCAGGTCGCTGGCTTCGCGTTCGACCAAGGCCAGCACTTCATCCAGCTCGGGTAGCGGCTGCTCCAGCAGGCTGTGGCTGTGCCAGGCGCTCTCGTCGAGGCTCAGGTAAGGGTCGACCGGCAGCAGCGGGAGGGTCTGGCGCAGTTGCCCGAGACCGTCATGCAGGCGCTGGCGATCCAGCTCGGCGTCATCCCCCAAGGTGATCTGCTGCTCCGCCTGGCGGCCATCACGGATCAAGCGCAATTGCACGCTGGCTTGGCTGACCAAACCCGCCTGGCGCACCTTGGCATGGTTGAAACGCACGAACTGCGAGTGCTCGGCGCTGTAGCCCAGGGTGAACTGCTCGCCCGCTTGCAGTGCATTGCGCAGGGCGCCGAGCAGGTCTTCGAAACGTTGTTGATAAGTGCTCATCAGGCGTCCCCTCCGAATACGTCGATCTGGCGGAACACGCAGGCCGGCGAGGCGTGGCCGACCCGCACCACCTGGTTGGGTTCGCCCTTGCCGCAGTTGGGCGTGCCAAGCACCTGGAACGTGCTGCGATCGCCGACTGCCGACAGGTTGCGCCAGAACTCGGCGGAGATGCCGCGATAGTTCGGGTTTTTCACCACGCCTTTGAGTTGACCGTTTTCGATCAACTGGCCCCATTCACAGCCGAACTGGAACTTGTTGCGCGCGTCGTCGATGGACCAGGAGCGGTTGGTGCGCATCAAAATGCCGTGCTCGATGCCGCCGACCAGTTGTTCCAGCGACTGGTCGCCGGGCTCGATATTGAGGTTGGCCATGCGGTCGATCGGTGCGCGGTTCCAGCCACAGGCGCGGCTGTTGGCCACGCCGTCCAGGCCCGAGCGCAGTTGCGACAGCGCGCCGCCCAGCGGGCGCACCAGCAAGCCATCGCGGATCAGGAACTGCTTGCTGGCCGGGGTGCCGTCGTCGTCGAAGCTGTAGCTGGCCAGCTCTTCGCCGATGGTCGGGTCGAAGGTCACGTTGAGCAGCTTGGAGCCGTACTGCAAATGGCCGAAGTCGGCGGCTTTGACGAAGCTGGTGCCGGCATAGTTGCGCTCGTCACCGAGGATGCGGTCCATCTCCAGCGGGTGGCCGATGGACTCGTGGATCTGCAGCATCATCTGGTCGGGCATCAGCAGCAGGTCGCGGGTACCGCTGGGCGTATTGGGCGCCAGCAGCAATTGCAGGGCCTCGTCGGCCACGCGGCGGGCTGCGCCCACCAGGCCGCAGCGCTCGATCACCTCGACACTGCCTTGCTGGCCGAAATTGTCGCGGCCCAGGGTGCGGCTCTGGCTGTCCTGGCCGTCACTGGCGGTGACGCCCAGGCCTGGGTAGACGAAGCGTTGGGCGTGGCGCAGCTCGGCGCCAGCGGAATTCAGGTAGGTCTGCTCGACCAGGCTGATGCCCAGGCTGGCCTGCCAGTCCACCAGGCGGCTGTCCTTGGGCACGCTGGCGGACTCTGCGGCCAGCAGGTCCAGGCAGTCGGCGAGGTTGGGCAGGGGCTGGTCGAAGTTGGGTGAGACATGGTCGTGGCGCTCGCTCGGCGCGGGTTGGCCACTGAGGTCGAGCAGGCTGTGGGCCTTGATCCGCCGGGCCAGTGCTTCGGCCTGCTCCAATGCGCGCTGCAGGCCACTTTGCGACAGGTCGGCGGTGGCCGCGTAGGCCTCGACGCCGTTGACCCGAACGGTGAGCATGGCGCCTTCGTCCTGGCTGAAGTGCGGCGGCTCGGTAACGTTGCGGCGAACTGAAAGTGACTGGTGCGATTGCTTGACGTGGCGAAGCGAGAACACTTCGGCCGTGCTGCGCAGCGCGGCGAAGCGCTGGCGCAGCAGGGCGCTGGAATCGAACATGCGGGAACCTCCGGTGCGCGGTGGCTCCCCCTAGAACCACCCCTCGTGCATGCCCAGGCACGTATCGTCGCGGGCCTCGAGCAAAGCGAGGTCATTATGGCAGCCCGGTACTTCCCAGGTGAGGAAATAACGCGCGGCCTGCAGCTTGCCCTGGTAGAAGTCGCGGTCGTTGCCCTTGAGCAGGCCCACTTCGGCATGGATGGCCTGCTCCAGCCAACGCCAGCCGATCACGCAGTGGCCGAAGGCCTTGAGGTACAGCGCCGAGTTGGCCAGGGCCCCGGCGACCTTGCCCTGGGCCAGGTCGCCGAGCAGGGCGAGGGTGACCGCTTGCAGGCGGTTGACCAGTTGCTCCAGCGGCTGGCGCAGGTTGTCCAGGTTGGGGTGATGGCTGGCGCGCTCGCAGGTGCCGGCGATCAGGCGGATCAGCTGCTTGAGCCCGGCCCCACCATTCTGTGCCAGCTTGCGACCCAGCAGGTCGAGGGACTGGATGCCCTCGGTGCCTTCGTGGATCGGGTTCAGGCGGTTGTCGCGGTAGTACTGCTCGACCGGGTATTCGCGGGTGTAGCCGTGGCCGCCGAGGATCTGGATCGCCAGTTCATTGGCCTTGAGGCAGAAGGTCGAGGGCCAGGATTTGACGATGGGCGTGAGCAGGTCGAGCAATTCCTGGGCTTGCTGGCGGATGTTTTCATCCGGCGCAGTGTGGGTGTCGTCGAACAGTCGGGCGGCGTACAGGCCCAGGTCGAAAGCGCCTTCCACATAGGCCTTCTGCGCCAGCAGCATGCGCTTGACGTCGCTGTGCTCGATGATCGGCACCGCCGGGCTGTGCGGGTCCTTGTTGTCCGGCAGGCGGCCTTGCGGGCGCTGGCGGGCGTACTCCAGTGAATACAGGTAGCCGGCGTAACCGAGCATCACCGCGCCCATGCCGACGCCAATACGCGCCTCGTTCATCATCTGGAACATGCAGGCCAGGCCCTGGTGCGGCTGGCCCACCAGGTAGCCCACGCACTGACCGTTGTCGCCGAAGTTCAGCGCGGTGGAGGTGGTGCCGCGCCAGCCCATCTTGTGGAATAGCCCGGCCAGCAGCACATCGTTGCGCGGGCCGAGGCTGCCGTCGGGGTTGACCAGGTACTTGGGCACGATGAACAGCGAGATGCCTTTCACCCCGGCCGGTGCGCCCGGCAGCTTGGCCAGCACCATATGCACGATGTTCTCGGACAATGCGTGGTCGCCGCCGGAGATGAAGATCTTGTTGCCCTTGAGCCGGTAGCTGCCATCGCCGGCAGGCTCGGCGCGGGTGCGGATATCGGCCAGCGAGGAGCCTGCGTGGGGCTCGGTGAGGGCCATGGTGCCGAAGTAGCGGCCCTCGATCATCGGTTGCAGGAACAGACGCTTCTGTTCTTCGCTGCCGAAGCTCTCGATCAGGTTGGCCGCGCCCATGGTCAGGAACGGGTAGGCCGTGGTGCCGGCGTTGGCGGCCTGGAAGTGGGCGAAGCAGGCTTGCGATACCAGGCTGGGCAACTGCATGCCGCCCACTTCGAAATCGCGGTTGGCGTTGAGGAAGCCCGCCTCCAGGAACGCATCCACGGCCGGTTTCACTTCCGGGATCAGTTCGGCGCGGCCGTCCACGTAGCACGGCTCGTTTTCGTCGCCCTTGCGGTTGTGCGGGGCGAAGTATTTCTCGGCGATGGTGCGGGCGGTGGTCAGCGCGGCGTCGAAGGTCTCGCGGCTGTGCTCAGCGAAGCGCGGGCGCTGGGTCAGGGCCTCGGCGTCGAGGACTTCGTACAGTTCGAAGGCGAGGTTGCGGCTGCTGAGGAGTTGCTCGGACATGGCGGCATTCCTGGTTCGGGGTGCGGCGAGTCTAGGTTGGGTGGCAGCGGGTGGGACAGGTTAATTGGTCTGGGTGATATGGCTCCAGAAGGAGCGCTGAAAAAGGTGCCATGTATTTGATATGCGTTGACTTATCGCTAATAGCATCCGGGTACGTGCCGGCTCGCCTGACAGCGATTTTCAGGTGGGCATTAAGCTAAGAACAGCATGCCGTCTGATTTTAGGGGCCGAAAAAAACCTTTGATGCAGCTGACATCACGTACACAGAGCTGAATGTGCGTCTCCTGTCGGAAGGAGGTGCCGGGGTAGAGTTCGGGGCCTTCCAGAAAAGGAGAACGGATGGATTGATAGGGCTCTAACTCAACAAGCTCTCGGGCTGTGTGAAGGAGTTGGAAAACAGCGCAGTCCAAGTACCGCTTGAGGTTGTCCATATCGCCTGGGAAGCCCCGCGCGTTTTCAGGAATTACGTCACCTTTATCGATCAACAATTGGTAGGCGACACCAAGCTCTTGTAGTGCGCCTTCGTCCGTGAGGTTCAGACACATACCGAGGTTGATGACAGCGCCAATTACGTAGGGGCTTTTTATACTTCCTTGGCCGCGCTTATGTTCCTTCAGGCGTTGGGCATAACTAAGCGCTCGGTCGGGGCTGTTTTCCCAGAAATACGCGCCCTCACCGAGCCAGTCGTAAGCATTGACACTGGGTGAAATGGGTTCGCCTGCGAGGATGGCTTCGCCTACCTCGCGATCACAGCCATGGAAACCGAGAACGAATGAGGGAAGGAATTGATACATCTAGCGGTACGGAGCCTTAAGTTCACCTTCTTCAGTGAAAACCCCGGTTTTTACCCAGAACGCCCTGGCTTCGTCGGGGTTACGTGACAGAATCTGTGCGAGCTGACGAATGCGCTGGACTGCCTCGATGTGTGGGTTGTCGGCCCTCGACCTGTTCAATGCCTTTGTACTCATGTTGACCCCCCTTGACTCCGTGTTGGTGGAAGTGGCTCGGGCGAGTTTAGAGCGGATTGGTCCTGGGTGTCAGGACGTCATGCTATCTATTAGGTTGGCATTTGATTGCGATTTGTGTGCACTTTCTCAGCTTTTCCCTATTGCTTGTAGTCCGTTTCCCAAACAAGCTTCTGGCCTCATTCAAGCCATTGCGGTGCTCTGGGTTGCTCTCTAGTCTCGGGCGGTCGCTGCGAAAACAGTGACCGGCTTTGACAGGCCGACTTAGGTTCATTCTCATGGCTGGCTTTTATGGCGGCTGTACGTGGGGCACTTCGTGTGCGCCGGGTTTTGGGATGCCTACCGGTCTGTCAACCCATGTACAGCTGCCACCTTCTTGTTTGACAGCAGGCGTGTTGCGGCCCTATCCAGGTACCCCAAAATGCTGAAGATCGTCCCCGATCCACCCCACAATCATCATTCCCTTGAAGACACCCTGATCCAGGCCACCGAGTACGCCTTGTGCGCGGTGACCGTGGCCCATCAGGCGGTGTTGTTGCAGCCCAGGTCACCGGCTTCGATCCTGATGCTGGCATCAATGCATGAGATCGAGTCGCTGCGGGTGTTGCTCGAATCGGCGTTGATCCAGGTGCAGATGCCGGCCCAGGCAGGGGCGTTGCACTAGGCCGTTAGGCTTGTGTTGTTCCGGCGGGCCTCATCGCCGGCAAGCCGGCTCCCACAGGTAGGGCGTACACCAAACTTTGTGGGAGCTGGCTTGTCGTGGCGACGAACCGCAGCGATGAGGGCCTCACAGGCGCCGTATAACTTCAGGGGATAAAGCAATGACCATAGAAGACACCACCCCCAAAACCACCGTGGGCAAGACCAAGTTCTACCAAGGCGAGGGCATGACCGCCCCGCTGTTTTGCATCGAACCCGGCATCCCTTGCCAGCATGCGCGTGACCAGGCTTCGGAGTTGATGGGCTGCGTACGCGACCTGACCATCACCGGGATCATGGAAGAGAAGCCGCAGTTGCTTTGGGCCTCTTATTACTTGAGCGCGTTGGCCAAGGCGCTGATGGACGATGCCGAACTGGGCATGGGGCGTTGACGCCCCATAAGGACATCGCGGGGCAACCCCGCTCCCACGCCACTGGGTACTGCCGCGGGAGTGGGGCTGTCTTGAAATCGCGCCAAGCGCCGGTTTGGGACACCTCCTACATGACGGCCGGAGTTAACGCTGTTCTGCCGCTGCGGAAATTTCGGTTCCATATCCACCTTTCCCAGCGGCGATCAGTGCTCCAAATTGTTTCAGGGCTCGACCTTGCGAGTTGTACGTAAGTTTGTACAATGTTTGGCAGGCAGGTCGCACAGCACCGACCTGCCATCAAGGCTTGTTGGCCCCCGAGAACTGATCCAGGCGGTACCTGGAAAGGAAAGAAAAATGCATGTACTGACGTTCAGCCAGGCACGCGCCGACCTGAAGCAGACAATGGACGACGTATGCCGGGACCATGAGCCGGCTGTCATCACACGTCAGCGTGGTGAACCGGTGGTGATGATTTCGCTCGAGGACTACAACGGCATGCGCGAGACCATGTACCTGCTGGAGTCGTCCGCGAACGCCAAGCGTCTTCGCGCTTCCATTGCTCAGCTCCGGGCTGGTAAGGCCGTTACCCAGGAACTGGCACTCGATGAATGTGAAAGCCAAGCAACGAAACAAGACTGAGGCGCGAAGCACCACAAGCGTGGCCTTCACTACTGAGGGTTGGGAAGACTACGGTTACTGGCGAAACAGTGATGTCGCTATCTTCCAGCGCATCAACACAATGATCTGTGAGTGTCTGCGCAGCCCTTTCAAAGGCACCGGCAAGCCAGAGCCGCTCAAAGGCGACTTGTCAGGTTTCTGGTCTCGCCGTATCACTCGCGAACACCGATTGGTCTACTTCTACGAAGTGGGAACCCTGACCATCCTGCAGTGCCGTTACCACTACGACGATTAGGCCTAGCGCCCACACAAAAGGAGAGCCGAAGCTCTCCTTTTTCATTCACACCGTCAGCGTCAGCCGATGGTCATCAAGCTGGCGTTACCGCCGGCAGCAGCGGTGTTCACACTCACCGCCCGCTCGATCACCAGGCGCTCCAGGGCGATCTGGTGATCGCCGCTGGACAGCCCATGCACACCAACGATCGCACCGGCGCGCTTGGCCACCTGCTCACAGATAGCGCGCAGCTGGTCCGAATGGCCGTGGTGGATCACCGCGTCGAACGCCACGTCATCCTGGCTCCAGTCGGATACCAGCTTGATCTTGCCTTGCAGCTCCTTCGGCAGGCGACCACGCAGGCCTTTGCCCGGCTCGCCGTCCTGGAACACTGCCGAGCTGCCCACCGCCAGCACCGCTGCGAACTGCGCCAGCAGGTCGGCTTCGTTGTCGGCCAGGCACAGCACGTGTTCACGGGGCAGCACGCTGTAGCTGTTGCGCTCGCCGGTCGGGCCAGGCAGTACACGGGTGATACCGCTCTGAGTCTGCTCGGCGAATTGCTCGCACAGCGCGGCCAGGTCGCTTTGCTGGCTGCCGGCCGCCCAGGTCTTGAGGGTGGTCAGCGGCTTGAGCTGCTGGTCGCGCAGGCTGGTGTCGGCCTGGCTGCGTGCATCGTCGGCCTGGAAGTGGCGGGCGATGGCGTCGGCCGGGCGGGTCGACAGCAGGCGGTACAGGTACAGCGGGCCGCCAGCTTTCGGACCGGTGCCGGACAGGCCTTCACCACCGAACGGCTGCACACCGACCACGGCGCCAACGATGTTGCGGTTGACGTACATGTTGCCGGCGTTGACGTTGCCCACCACCTTGGCGATGGTCTCGTCGATGCGGGTGTGCACGCCCAGGGTCAGGCCGTAGCCGGAAGCATTGATCTGCTCGATCAGCTGGTCCAGGTCGTTGCGGTTGTAGCGCACCACGTGCAGCACTGGGCCGAAGATCTCGCGCTGCAGCTCGTCGAAGCTTTCCAGCTCGATCAGGGTCGGCATCACGAAGGTGCCGCGCTTGATCTCTTCACCTTCGGCGATGGCGACTTGATAGACCGTACGGCCTTTGTCGCGCATGCCCTGGATGTGCTTCTCGATGCCAGCCTTGGCTTCGGCGTCGATCACCGGGCCGATGTCCACGGACAGGCGCTCCGGGTTGCCCAGGCGGCTTTCGGCCATGGCGCCCTTGAGCATTTCGATCACGCGGTCGGCGGAGTCTTCTTGCAGGCACAGCACACGCAGGGCCGAGCAACGCTGGCCGGCGCTGTCGAACGCGGAGGAGACCACATCGATCACCACCTGCTCGGTGAGGGCCGAGGAGTCGACGATCATGGCGTTCTGGCCACCGGTTTCGGCGATCAGCGGGATCGGGCGGCCTTGGTTGTCCAGACGGCCGGCGATGTTGCGTTGCAGCAGGCGGGCAACTTCGGTGGAGCCGGTGAACATCACGCCCTTGACGCGTTCGTCACCGACCAGGCCGGCACCGACGGTTTCGCCCTGGCCTGGCAGCAGTTGCAGCACGCCTTCAGGGATACCGGCTTCGAGCATCAGGCGTACGGCCTGGGCGGCGATCAGCGGGGTCTGTTCGGCGGGCTTGGCTAGTACCGGGTTGCCGGCGGCCAGCGCTGCGGCCACCTGGCCGGAGAAGATCGCCAGCGGGAAGTTCCACGGGCTGATGCACACCACCGGGCCCAGTGGGCGGCAGTTGTCGTTGCGCAGGTCGTTGCGTGCCTGCACCGCGTAGTAGCGCAGGAAGTCCACGGCCTCGCGCACTTCGGCGATGGCGTTGGCGAAGGTCTTGCCGGCTTCGCGCACCAGCAGGCCCATCAGCGGCTGGATATCGGCTTCCATCAGGTCGGCGGCGCGTTCCAGGATCGCGGCGCGCTCGGCTGGCGGGGTGGCCTGCCAGATCGGTGCGGCGTTGAGCGCGCACTGGATGGCGTTGTCGACGTCGGCGACGGTGGCTTCCTGCACATGGCCGACCACATCGCGATGATCCGACGGGTTCAGCACCGGCACGGCAGCCTGTTCGCTGGCGGCGCAGGCCAGCAGCGGGGCGGCTTTCCAGTCGTTGTGGGCGGTGGCCAGCAGGGCGCAGGACAGCGACGCCAGGCGGTGTTCGTTGGCCATGTCGATGCCGGCCGAGTTGGCCCGCTCGTTGCCATACAGCTCACGCGGCATCGGGATGCGCGGGTGCGGCAGGCCGATGCTGCCTTCCTGGGTGCCCATGCGCTCGATGCTGACGACCGGGTCGGCGACCAGTTCCTGGATCGAGATCGAGTGGTCGGCGATGCGGTTGACGAACGAGGTGTTGGCGCCGTTTTCCAGCAGGCGGCGTACCAGGTAGGCCAGCAGGGTTTCGTGGGTGCCGACCGGGGCGTACACGCGGCACGGACGATTCAGCTTGCCTTCGGAAACCTTGCCTACAACCTGCTCGTACAGTGGCTCGCCCATGCCGTGCAGGCACTGGAACTCGTACTGGCCCGGGTAGTAGTTCTGCCCGGCGATGGTGTAGATGGCCGACAGGGTGTGGGCGTTGTGGGTGGCGAACTGCGGGTAGATGGCTTCCGGGACCGCCAGCAGCTTGCGGGCACAGGCGACGTAGGAAACGTCGGTGTACACCTTGCGGGTGTACACCGGGTAGCCTTCCAGGCCTTCGACCTGGGCGCGCTTGATCTCGCTGTCCCAGTACGCGCCTTTTACCAGGCGGATCATGAGGCGGTGGCGGCTGCGCTTGGCCAGGTCGATGACGTAGTCGATCACGTACGGGCAGCGCTTCTGGTAGGCCTGGATGACGAAGCCGATGCCGTTCCAGCCGGCCAGCGATGGCTCGAAGCACAGGCGCTCGAGCAGGTCCAGCGACAGCTCCAGGCGGTCGGCCTCTTCGGCGTCGATGTTCAGGCCGATGTCGTACTGCTTGGCCAGCAGCGTGAGCGACAGCAGGCGCGGGTACAGCTCGCTCATCACGCGCTCGTACTGGGCGCGGCTGTAGCGCGGGTGCAGGGCCGAGAGCTTGATCGAGATGCCCGGGCCTTCATAGATGCCGCGGCCGTGCGACGCTTTGCCGATCGAGTGGATCGCCTGCTCGTAGGAGGCCAGGTATTTCTGCGCGTCGTGCTCGGTCAGCGCGGCTTCGCCGAGCATGTCGTAGCTGTAGCGGAAGCCCTTGGCTTCGAACTTGCTGGCGTTGGCCAGGGCTTCGGCGATTGTTTCACCGGTGACGAACTGCTCGCCCATCAGGCGCATGGCCATGTCGACGCCCTTGCGGATCATCGGCTCGCCGCTCTTGCCGATGATGCGGGTGAGCGAGGAGGTCAGGCCGGATTCGTTGTGGGTGCTGACCAGCTTGCCGGTCAGCAGCAGGCCCCAGGTGGCGGCGTTGACGAACAGCGACGGGCTGTTGCCCAGGTGCGGCTGCCAGTTGCCGGTGCTGATCTTGTCGCGGATCAGCGCGTCACGGGTGCCTTTGTCGGGGATGCGCAGCAGGGCTTCGGCCAGGCACATCAATGCCACGCCTTCTTGCGAGGACAGCGAGAACTCCTGCAGCAGGCCCTGGACGATGCCGGCACGGCCGCCGGCGCTCTTCTGGTTGCGCAGCTTGTCGGCCAGGCTTGCGGCCAACTTGTTGGTGGCCTCGGCCTGGGCGGCAGGCAGGCGCGCCTGCTCCAGCAGCATCGGCACCACTTCCTGCTCGGGGCGGCGGTACGCGGCGGTGATCGCCGAGCGCAGCACCGACTGCGGCAGGATGCTTTCGGCGAACTCCAGGAAGCACTGGTGGGCGTGGTCGGTCGGGGCTTCGCCGGCGTCGTCGCCGGTCGCGGCCGGGTGGCCGTTGAGGTCGTTCAGGGTGGCGCCACCCTCGAGCTTCTCGAGATAGTTGAAGATCGCTTGCTTGATCAACCAGTGCGGCGTGCGGTCGATGGACTGCGCAGCTGCTTTGAGTCGCTCACGGGTCGGGTCGTCGAGTTTGACCCCAAGGGTGGTAGTCGCCATTTCTTGTCCTCGTTATTGGCCACGAATGTGGCCTAAGCTGGAGGCAAGATTAGCCTGTAGGACAATTCGGGTGCAACCGGGTGCAACCCGAAAATTAGCGGGTTAAGGTGCAACTCGTCTGAAGGAAGTTTCCACGGACTAAAAAGGAAGGTTCTTGGTGCGTTTTCTTCTGGAAAGCAGCATGTTTGCTCCGAAAAGGAGCAAAAAAGCGGTTCTGTCCGAAAATACATGGCCGGGTGCAACTTGCAAATGAAAAATGGTTGCACCTCGTTCACGTTGTTGCATAGGATGCGCCGCCTGGGTGCAACCATCGTCGCGCACGGTGGTTGCAAGAGATAAAAACAACGCCAGGGCACAACTCATGGGCAATCCACTAACGATCACCTTCGTGATCTACATTGCGGCAATGGTGCTGATCGGCTTCGCCGCCTATCGCTCCACCAAGAACCTTTCCGACTACATTCTCGGCGGCCGTAGCCTCGGCAGCGTGGTCACCGCGCTTTCCGCCGGCGCATCGGACATGAGCGGCTGGCTGTTGATGGGCCTGCCGGGCGCCATCTACTTCGCGGGCCTTTCCGAGGCCTGGATCGCCATCGGCCTGACCGTCGGCGCCTACCTGAACTGGCTGTTCGTCGCCGGACGTCTGCGTGTGCAGACCGAGCACAACGGTGACGCCCTGACGCTGCCGGACTACTTCTCCAGCCGCTTCGAAGACCAGACCGGCCTGCTGCGGATCATTTCCGCCATCGTGATCCTGGTGTTCTTCACCATCTACTGCGCCTCCGGCATCGTCGCCGGCGCCCGCCTGTTCGAAAGCACCTTCGGCATGCCGTACGAGACTGCCCTGTGGGCCGGTGCTGCCGCGACCATCGCCTACACCTTCGTCGGTGGTTTCCTGGCGGTGAGCTGGACCGATACCGTGCAGGCCTCGCTGATGATCTTCGCGCTGATCCTCACCCCGATCATCGTGCTGATCTCCACCGGTGGCTTCGACACCACCTTCCTCGCCATCGAGGCGGTGAACCCGGCGCACTTCGACATGTTCAAGGGCGCGACCTTCATCGGCATCATCTCGCTGATGGGCTGGGGCCTGGGCTACTTCGGCCAGCCGCACATCCTGGCGCGCTTCATGGCCGCCGATTCGGTCAAGTCGATCGCCAACGCCCGCCGCATCTCCATGACCTGGATGATCCTGTGCCTGGCCGGTACCTGCGCCGTGGGCTTCTTCGGCATCGCTTACTTCTCGGCGCACCCGGACCTCGCCGGCCCGGTCACCGAGAACCATGAGCGGGTGTTCATCGAACTGGCCAAGATCCTGTTCAACCCGTGGATCGCCGGTGTGCTGCTGTCGGCCATCCTGGCCGCGGTAATGAGCACCCTGAGCTGCCAGCTGCTGGTGTGCTCCAGCGCCCTGACCGAAGACTTCTACAAGTCGTTCCTGCGCAAGAACGCTTCTCAGACTGAGCTGGTCTGGGTCGGCCGCCTGATGGTGCTGGCCGTTGCGCTGATCGCCATTGCCATGGCTGCCAACCCCGAGAACCGTGTGCTGGGCCTGGTGGCCTACGCCTGGGCCGGCTTCGGTGCCGCCTTCGGCCCGGTGGTGCTGATCTCGGTACTGTGGAAGGGCATGACCCGCAACGGCGCCCTGGCCGGTATCGTGGTCGGTGCGCTGACCGTGATCCTGTGGAAGAACTACGTCGGCCTGGGCCTGTACGAGATCATCCCGGGCTTCCTGTTCGCCAGCATCGCGATCCTGGTGGTGAGCAAGCTGGGCAGCCCGTCGAACAGCATGGTTTCGCGTTTTGAAACCGCTGATGCGCAGTATCACGCCGACAAGTAACACCTGCTGAATCGGCGTTGTCCCTATCGCGGGGCAAGCCCGCTCCCACGCAGTCTTAGATCGCGTGGGAGCGGACTTGCCCCGCGATGCTTTTGTGTCCTTGGTCTGACAGGGTAAACTTGCCGCCCCCGCAGGAGCCGCCATGAACTATCGTCACGCCTTCCACGCCGGCAATCACGCCGACGTCCTCAAACACATCGTGCTTACCCGCCTCATCGCCCTGATGTCGCGCAAGGAGCAGCCGTTCGCCTATATCGACACCCACGCCGGCCTTGGTCTGTACGACCTGCAGGGCGACCAGGCGACCCGCACCGGTGAATACCTCGAAGGCGTCGCCCGTCTGTGGGGGCGCGATGACCTGCCTGCCGTCACCGCCGACTATATGGCCGTGATCAAGCGCCTGAACAAGAATGGCGAACTGCGCTACTACCCAGGCTCGCCAGAGCTGGCCCGCCGCCTGATGCGCGAGCAGGACCGCGCGCAGCTCAACGAAAAGCACCCTGAAGACGGCGTGCTGCTCAAAGAGAACATGAAGAAAGACCCGCGCGTCACCGTGCACCTGGGTGAGGGCTGGCATATCCCGCGGGCGCTGCTGCCGGTGCAGGAAAAGCGCGCGATCATGCTGATCGACCCGCCGTTCGAGCAGGCCGACGAGCTCAAGCGCTGCACCGTGGCCATGAAAGAGGCGATCGGCCGCATGCGCCAGACCGTCGCGGCCATCTGGTACCCGATCAAGGACCAGCGCTCGCTGACGCGCTTCTACCAGGACCTGACCAGCACCGGTGCGCCCAAGCTGCTGCGCGTCGAGCTGTACGTGCACCACCAGGACAGCCCGCAGGGCCTGAACGGCTCGGGCCTGGCCATCGCCAACCCGCCATGGGGCCTGGAGGACGAGCTCAAGGAGCTGCTGCCGTGGCTGGCCAAAGAGTTGGCGCAGACCGCTGGCAGCTTCCGTATGGACTGGTTGATCGCGGAATAACGCACCATGCGCGGTCCCCTGTAGGAGCGGCCTAGTGTCGCGAAAGGGCTGCAAAGCAGCCCCCTGCAATTTCAGCTGCGAAGCTGAAACCCTGGGGCCGCTTCGCGCCCCTTTCGCGACACAAGGCCGCTCCTACAAGGGGGCGGTGCGTCCCTGAGCTTTGCGTTATAATCCCGCCCTTTAGCCGCCATCCGCCCAACGGGCCGCTGGCGCACTTCTACCGATTTGAGAGGCTAACCCCTTGGCACTGACGATTCTTGGCCTGTCCGGCGCCCTTAGCCATGACCCTTCCGCGGCCCTGTACATCGACGGCAAGCTGATTGCCGCCGCCGAAGAAGAGCGCTTCGTGCGTGACAAGCATGCGAAGAACCGCATGCCCTACGAGTCGGCGAAGTTCTGCCTGGAGCAGGCCGGCATCAAGCCATCGGACGTCGACGTGGTGGCCATTCCGTTCGCCCCGATCAGCCTGTTCGGCAAGGCCCGCTGGCACTACGCCAAGCGCTACTGGTACGCCCCGGACCGCGCCCTCGACGCGCTGCTGATGGGCAATCGCCGCTACAAGCGCTACCGCAAGAAGATCGTCTGGTGCCTGGAGCAGCTGGGCTTCGACCCGAAGAAGATCAAGATCGAGCCGGTCGAGCACCACCTGGCCCACGCCTCCAGTGCCTACCACTGCTCGGGCTTCAAGGAGAAGACCGCGATCCTCGGGATCGACGGCAAGGGCGAGTACGCCACCACCTTCTTCGGCTACGGCGAGAACGGCAAGATCCACAAGATCAAGGAGTTCTTCGACCCGGATTCGCTGGGTGGCCTGTATGGCGCGATCACCGAGTTCCTTGGTTTCGAGATGCTCGACGGCGAGTTCAAGGTCATGGGCATGGCGCCCTACGGCGATGCCAGCAAGTACGACTTCTCGCGCCTGGCCAGCTTTGAAAACGGCGAGCTGGTGATCAACACCGAGTACGCCAACGTCATCGGCCTGCGCCGCTATAAAGAGAAGGGCAAGGGATTCTACTTCTCGCCCAAGCTGATCGAGTGGCTGGGCCCGAAACGCGAAGGCGACATCGCCGACGAGCCGTACATCCACTACGCGGCGAGCATGCAGGCGTTGTTCGAAAAGCTCGCCCTGCAGATGATCGACCACTACCTGGGCGACACGCTGAAAGAAACTGGCAAGCTGGCCTTCGCCGGCGGCTGTGCGCTGAACGTCAAGCTGAACCAGAAGATCATCGCCCGCCCGGACGTCAAGGAGCTGTTCGTGCAGCCGGCTTCCGGCGACGCCGGTACCGCGGTGGGTGCGGCGGCCTATGTGTCCCACGCCCGTGGCGTGCCGGTCGAGAAGATGGAACACGTCTACCTCGGCCCTGCGTACTCCAACGAAGACGTGATCGCCGCCTGCGCCCGTCACCCGAGCAAACCGGTGTGGCGCAAGCTTGAGAACATGCCCGAGCAGATCGCCAAGATCATGGTCGACGGCAACCCGGTGGCCTGGTTCCAGGGCCGCATGGAGTTCGGCCCACGCGCGCTGGGTGGTCGTTCGATCATCGGTTGCCCGAGCGTGCCGGGCGTGGCCGACCGCATCAACCACCAGATCAAGTTCCGCGAGCGCTGGAGGCCTTTCTGCCCGTCGATGCTCGACACCGTCGCGCCGCAGATGATCAAGATCGACCACCCGGCGCCGTTCATGACCTTCACCTTCGAAGTGGCTGAAGAGTGGAAGACCCGTGTGCCGGAAGTGGTGCACGAAGACGGCACTTCCCGCGCCCAGGTGCTCAAGCGCGAGTACAACCCGCGCTACTACGACATGATGAAGGCGCTCGAAGTGCTGACCGGCAACGGCGTGTCGCTGAACACCTCGCTCAACCGCCGTGGCGAGCCGATGATCTGCTCGCCGACCGACGCCCTGAACATGTTCTTCGGCTCGGACCTGCAGTACCTGATCATGGAAGACATCCTGGTGGTCAAGGACGGCGCGGCGCCTTATGACCAGCCGCTCTGAACCGCGGATCCTGCAGTTCTGCCATGGCTATGACGGGCCCTTCCTCGATTGCGCCCGTCAGTACGCCAGCCTGTTCCAGGGCAGCGGATACAAGGTCACCACCGTGTTCCTCACCGGGGCAGCCGACGCGCAAGTCGCGGCCGGTTGCGCCTCGGACGAGGTGCTGTTTCTGGAGTTCAGCTCCAAGGCCGTGCGCGGCCTGAAGCTGGGCGCCATCGCTGCGCTGCGCAAGATCGCCGCGCAACGCAACTTCAGCTTCTGCATCGCCCACCGCTTCAAGCCGATCTATGTCGCGCTGCTGGGCACTGGCTTGCCGGTGATCGGCGTGCACCATGCCTTCGGCGACTACCAGCGCAAGGGCCGGCGGCTGTTCGCCAACCTGTTCCGCAAGCGCCTGAGCCTGCTGGGTGTGTCGGACGCGGTGCGCGACGATATGCGCCGCTGCCTGGCGCAGTGGCCCGCCGAACGGATCCAGACCCTCTACAACCGCATCGACATCCAGGCCTTGCAGGCCAGCCTGGTGCCCCGCGCCGAGGCACGTCGGGCTTTGGGGTTGGACGAACAGGCCTGGGTGGTCGGCAATGTCGGCCGCCTGCATCCGGACAAGGACCAGGCCACCCTGCTGCGCGGCTTTGCCCAGGCATTGCCGGGGCTGCCGGCCGGTGCGCGGCTGGTGATCCTGGGCAAGGGGCGGCTGGAATCGAACCTCAAGGCGCTGGCCGCCGAGCTGGGGATAACCACGCAGGTGGACTTCCTTGGCCAGGTGCCGGATGCCCGTCGCTACTTCCAGGCCTTTGACGTGTTCGCGTTGAGCTCCGACCACGAGCCATTCGGCATGGTCCTGCTCGAAGCCATGGTCGCTGGCGTACCGCTGCTGGCCACCGCTTGCGGTGGTGCGCGCGAGGTGGTCGAGGGCGTTGGCGTGCTGTTCCCGCTGGGCGATGCCGCACAACTGGCCCAGGGCCTCAAGCACCTGGCCGGGCTGGATGCGCAGCAGCAGGCGGCGTGTGCGCAGCATATGCTGGAGCGCCTGCGCGAGCGCTTCAGCGACCAGGCGGTGCGCGAGGCGTTCTGGCAGCTGCCGCAGGTGCGCGCGCTGGTTCAGGAGGCCTGATGCTCAACCGTATTCAAGCTTGGCGCGAGCGCGGCTGGCAGGTGATCGATGCGGCGGCCTACAGCGAGGCCTGGCAGCGTTTCGGTGGCAGTGTCGCGACTCATCCGCTGGTGATCGAGCAACTGGCCGAACTGGCACAGATTCCCGTGCGCTACCTGGGTTATCCACAGGGGGGCGAGCTCAAGGCTGCGCTGCCGGTGTGGGGGCGCCATCTGGCGCTGTCCAAGGAGGTGCTCAAGCGCCACGGCAAGAAGGGGCTGTTCGACCTGGGCAACGCCGAAATCATCTTGCCGGCCGCCGACGACTGTGGCGCGCCGTTGCGCCATGCCGGGCGTTACCTGTCGGAGCTGAATCAGGACCGTTTCAGCGGCCTGAAGGCGCAGCCCGAGCAGCTGGCCATGGCCCGCCCGCATGAAGACCTGTCGAAGAAGTTTCGCTACAACCAGCGCCGCGAACTGCGCCTGCTGGAAGAGGCGGGTGGGTTGGTGCGGCCGATCAGCGATTTCAGCGCGGCCGAGATTGCCGCCATGTATTGCGACCTGTTCCAGCGCCGCTGGGGCTTCCCGGCCACTGGCGCGGCGCGCATGGCCGAGGTGGTCGAGCGTCTGCGCGAGCTGTTGATCGGCTCGGTGCTGTTCCTGGAGGGCAAACCCATCGCGATCCAGCTGGTGTACCGCGTCGAGGCCCCCACGTGGATCAGCGTCGAGTACGTCAATGGTGGCGTCGACCCCGAGACCAAGGCATTCAGCCCCGGCAGTGTGTTGAGCTTCCTCAACACCCAGGCTGCCTGGGAGGACGCCAACGCGCGCGGCAAGGCGCTACGGTTCTCCTTTGGTCGCGCCGACCGCGAGTACAAGGACCGTTGGTGCAACCCTGTGCCGGTGTTCCAGTCGTGAGCCGCAAGCAGCAACTGCTCAAGCGCCACCGGCGCAACAAGCGCCTTGGCCTGTTGGCCGCGCTCGTGCTGCTGGTTGCGCTGGGCGTGTTCAGCTGGTGGTGGCTGCCGCTATTGCTGTTGCCGCTGCTGTGGGCGGCCCATGAAGCGTGGTTCGCCGACCACCTGTTCTATGCGCCCAGCGAAGACTACGCCTACCGCTTTGGCGAGCAGACCCGCGAAGCGATGGCTACGTTGCAGGGCGACCTGCTGCGCACCGATGCCGCCTTGCAAGGCGACGAGACACTGATCCTCGAAGTCGGCATCAAGAGCACTTGGCTGGGGCGCTTGCTCGACCCTCGGGTCGAGTTGCTGGGCGCCGCGGCCAGCGATGGGCAAACCTTCGAGCGTGGCGCCCGAGGTGTGCGCTACCTCAACCTGACCGGCCTGGCCGAGCCCTTGACGGCGGGCACGCTGCGCTTGCGCGGGCGCCATTGCCGGCTGCAGGGCAATCCGCGCCTGTGGATAACCCCGGCCATCGAGCTGCGCAAACGGCGCGTGATGGTCATCGCGCCCCACGCCGACGACGCCGAGCTTGCCGCCTACGGGCTGTACAGCCAGGCCGAGGAAACCTGGGTGGTGACCCTGACCGCTGGCGAAATCGAGGCTGAGCATTACCAGCAGATGGGCATGGCAAAGGCCGAGGCGGCGCAGCTCAAAGGCCGGCTGCGGGCCTGGGACAGCATTGCCGTGCCCCGCTGGGCGGGTGTGCCGGAGTCGCGTTGCGTGCAGTTGGGCTACTTCTGCCTGCAGCTGCCCGCCATGCAGGCGGCGCCGGACCAGCCCCAGGTGTCGCGCGAAGCGGACATGGCCGATATCCGCCCGTTCCGCCGCTTCAACCCGTTCCCGTTGCCCGCTGACGCCGATGGCGCACCCACCTGGCACAACCTGCTGGCCGACCTGCGCACGCTGCTGGACATGGCCAGGCCCCAGGTGCTGGTAATGCCGCACCCGACCCTCGACCCGCACCCCGATCACATCTGCGCCCAGGCCGCCGTGCGTGAAGCGCTGCAAGGCCTGGCCTGGCAGCCCGAAACGCTGCTGTGCTACGCCAACCACCTGCACGACAACGACCGCTGGCCGATGGGCGATAGCGGCGATGGCGTGGCCCTGCCGCCGCAGCTGGAAAGCACTGAGGCCTGGGCGCCGTGCAGCCTGCTGCTGGATGCCGCGACCCAGCGCGACAAGGCCATGGCCCTGGGCATGATGCACGACCTGCAACCCCCGGCCCCGTTCAAGCGCCGCCTGCGCCGTGTGCTGCAGCGCTGGCTGGCGGGCCGTCGGCCGTCGCCCTATGGGGAGAACGAGTTCTTCCGCAAGGCGGTACGCCGGCACGAACTGTTCTGGCGTCGCGACCTGTGAGCCTGATCAATGATGACCGCGATAGCGCCGAGCGCCCAAGGAACGCAATGAAAGTCCTATTTCTGGTGCAGAAGGAACAACGGGCGATCCTCGACCGCCTGTACGACGGCGTCGCGGCCCACTGCGACTGCGACACGCGCTGGGTGTCCGATAAGGATCAGCGCAACCTGCGGCGCTTTTTCAAGCGTGAAGTGGACGTCAGCCGCTACGACCGCATCGTGTTCTTCCTGCGCTTCAAGCAGGAGATCCGCCAGGTCGCGTTCATTCGCAGCATCCCCAACCTGGTGATCCTCGAACACGACGCCTACCAGAACTACATCCCTTGCAAGTACACCGGCAAGTTCAGTGCGCACTACCGCCAGCTGCCCTGGGTGCGGGTGATCAGCTCCGGCTACATGGTCAGCGAGCGCCTGCGCCAGGAAGGCTTCGACGCGGTGTTCGTGCCCAAGGGTTACGACGAGCAGTTGCTCACCGACCAGGGGCGTGAGCGCGATATCGAGCTGGCCTTCGTCGGCAGCACCAAAAGCGTCGCCTACAGTGGCCGCAAGGCGCTGCTCGATGAGTTGGGGCAGGTGGAAAACCTGGTGGTCACCCGCACCAAGTCGGGTGAGGATTACTGCAACACCCTCAACCGCATTCGCTTCTTCGTCAGTGCCGATGTCGGCATGGGCGAGTACATGATCAAGAATTTCGAGGCCATGGCCTGCGGCTGCGTGCTGCTGGCCTACGACCAGGGCGCAGAGGAAAACCGCGCCCTGGGCCTGGCCGACATGCACAACGTGGTGCTGTACGACAGCATCCCCATGTTGCAGGCCAAGCTGCGCCAGTTGCGCGAAGACCCTGCCTTGGCGGCGCGCATCGCCATCAACGGTCGTGAGCTGGCGACCTCGGGCTTCAGCTTCGCCCAGGTTGGGCGCAGCATCGTCGAGCACATGGCGCCCCCTCTGCGGCCGCACCCGCCGCTGACCTTCTGGCAGCGCTTGCGCCTGCGCCTGCCCTTCTGAGCGGGGAGCGGCTCCGTTGAAAATCGTCAATGTGATGTGGTCGGGCGGCTCGCCGTTCATGTCCGTGCACAATGTGCACAGCCAGGTGCTGGCCCATGGGCCGGCGGATGCGCGCGTCTGCAATTGGCTGCTGCTGGGCGAGGGCCTGTGCCGCGGCGTGGGTGAAGTTCGCCATTGGCAGCTGTCGCCGCGGGTGCTCAAGGGGCGCTGGCGGCATCGCCTGGCCCTGTTCTTGTTACGCAGGCGCCTGCTTGGCGCACTCAAGGCTGACGCGCCCGACGTGTTGCTGCTCGATGGCCTGGGGGTGGCGCGGCTGTTGCTGCCGTTGCTGCACCGTTTGCCGGGCGTGCAGGTGGCTGTGTTGTTCCACGGTACGACGCGGTTGACGGGCAAGGATGTCCGCCTGTTCGGCCAGTTCCCAGCCGAGCGCCTGCGCGTTGCCGCGGTGTCGGCCACCCTCGCGCAAGCCCTGGCGCACGACCTCGGGCGCCCGGTGCAGACCCTGCGCGTGGCGCTCGACCCGCAGGCCTTCGGCCGGCAGTTGCTGGGGCGCGAGCAGGCGCGCCAGGCTTTGGGGCTGTCAGCGGGTGAGGGTGGCCCAGTGCTGGGGGCGGTCGGCCGGCTGGTCGAGAGCAAAGGCTTCGGCATGCTCATCGAGGCATTTGCCCAGGCGCGCACGCCTGGCATGCAGTTGGTGATCCTCGGGGATGGTGAGCTGCGCGGCGCATTGCAGGCCCAGGCCAAAGTGCTTGGCGTGGAAGACAGCGTGCGTTTTTGTGGCCATCGCGAGGAGCTGGCGCAGCTGTACCCGGCGCTCGACTGGTTGCTGGTGCCTTCGCGTTCGGAAGGGCTTGGGCTGGTGTTGCAGGAAGCGGTGTTGTCCAGGGTGCCGGTGATCTGCAGCGATCTGCCGGTATTTTGCGAGCAGTTGGGCGAGGCGGGCTGCTATGTGCCGGTCGGCGATGCGGCGCGTTGGGCCGAGGCCATCGCACGCTGCGCCCGAGGCGATGCTGCGTCGATAGCCGCGCAGCAATGGCGGGCGTTGGCGCCCGAGCAGGGCTGGGCGGCGTTCACGGCCAGCGCCAGGCGCCTGCTCGGAGGCTGAGGCTCAACCGTTCGCCAGCGCAGCCTGGAATTGTGCGAGGGGGAACTGGCGGGCCTGCTCTTCTCGCTCGATATAACGCGCCATGTGTTGTATGTTGCGCCGCACCATGCGCACCGGCAGCGGCCCGCGCAGGAAACGCATGTCGGCAACGTCGATCAGGCCCAGCGGGCCTTCGGGGGTTTGCACGACGTTGCCCAGGTGCAGCGAGCGGAAGTAGATACCCGAGCGATGCATGCGGCGGATCAGTTCGATCAGTTGCGGCAAATGGTCATCCCAGCTGAAACCGGCATCACGCGACAGGCGCAGCAGGGTTTCACCCGGTAGCGGGCGGTAAAGTACGGCGGTACGCCCAGGCAGCGGCAGCTTGTGGTGGCTGATCACTTCCAGGGTGGGGAAGCCCAGCTCTGCCAGGCGCATGGCGTTGTCGATGAAACGCTGCGAGTAAGGGCGCAGCAGCGCAGATGAAATCAGGCGCTTGCGGCGAAAAACCTTGAAGATATTTCCATCGCCAAGCAGGTAGACTTTCGCACCATGGCTATCTGCCTCCAGCACCTTGGCACCGAGTGTCAGCCGATCGAAGTCGGTCTGGGAAAGCCGAGAGCATTGCATGAGTTCAGGCCTTGTCTTAGGGGCAGGCAAAATGACCGGCAATAATGCCGAAAAGAACATTATCTGTCAGCACCAAGCCGGTGTGATTGGGTTCCAACAGGGGAAAGGGATGTTGTACGAGAAGAGCTGGGCCAAGGTCTGGCTGGGGTTGGGATTTGTCTGGTTCCTGGCGGCGATCGCCTTGGCGCCTAGCAACAAGATTTATCAGCAGGGCCTGATTCTTTTCCTGTGGTTGCCCACCCTCGGTCTTGCCTGGTCCGCTCGGCAGGTATTCATTCAGGCCTGGCGCCGCCAGCCGGCGTTGTGGATTGCGTTGCTGGGGTTGCTTGCCTGGAGCGCGGTGTCACTGGCATGGTCCAGCGCCGAGGATGATGGCCGCGAAATCAAGCGGCTGTTGTACATCCTGTTGTTCCTGTTGGCATTCCCCCTGCTGGCGCAGGCAGGGCTGGGGCGCGCCTCGCGCCTGCTGCAATTGGGAGCGGCATTGCTGGGGTTGGCGGCGTTGATTTCCATCGTGCATTTCTACGCCGTGCTGGGACACCCGCTGGAGGCTCGTCTGGAGGGTATCGGTGAGATTTCCCACCCGATCCTGGGCGCCTACGTGATCGGCGCGGCAATCTTGTGGTTGCTGTACAACCCGCCGCGTCAGCGTGCGTTGCAGTTGGGGTGGGCGGTGGCAGTGGCCTGCCTGGGGGCGTTCGTGGTGTTCAGCCAGAGCCGTGGCGCGGCACTGGCATTGGTGGTCACTCTCGTCCTCGCGCCGCTGTGGCATCGCAATCGCAGCAGTTGCCTGATCGCCCTGCTGGCGGCCCTGGTGACCAGCATTGCCTTCTGCGGCATGTACGACCTGATCATGCAGCGCGGCTCGTCCTATCGGCCGGAGATTTTCCAGGCTGCCATGCAGATGATTGGTGAGCACCCATGGACCGGCCTGGGCCTTGGTGCGTTCTACCGGGTGCAGGCGGCAGGCATGGTGTTCGATCACACTCACAACATGTTCACCCACGTTGCCATGGAACTGGGACTGCCCGGCATGCTGCTGTGGGCCGCGGTCTGGTTGTTCACCCTGGGAGAGATCGTACGCGCACGGGCCACCCTGTTCGGCAAGGTCCTGCTCGGGCTGTGGATCTTCTCCACGCTGGCCATGCAGTTCGACGCTGCCAGCCTGACCGGCACGCCCCGCGCCGAATGGTTCATCAGCTGGTTGCCGGTGGCGCTGGTCATGTTGTTGCCCTGGGCACATGACCGTCATCAAGCCTGTGGTAAAATCGCCGGTTCAACCTGAACAGCGAGCTCGATGATGGCCGAAACACCGCTACCGGCGGAGAACTCCTCCAGCCTGAAGATCTATTTCAGGCTGTTGAGCTACGTGAAACCCTACGTCGGCATTTTCCTGCTGAGCATTGTCGGGTTCGTGATCTTCGCCTCCACCCAGCCGATGCTGGCCGGCATTCTCAAGTATTTCGTCGATGGCCTGAGCAACCCCGAGGCCGTCCTGTTCCCCGGCGTACCCTATCTACAAGACCTGCAACTGCTGCAGGCGGTGCCACTGCTGATCATCCTGATCGCCGCCTGGCAGGGCCTGGGCTCGTTCCTGGGTAACTACTACCTCGCCAAAGTGTCGCTGTGCCTGGTGCACGACCTGCGCGTCGAGCTGTTCAACAAGCTGCTGGTACTGCCCAATCGCTACTTCGACAACCACAACTCCGGGCACCTGATCTCGCGCATCACCTTCAACGTGACCATGGTGACCGGTGCGGCCACCGATGCCATCAAAGTGGTGATCCGTGAGGGGCTGACGGTGGTGTTCCTGTTCGTCTACCTGCTGTGGATGAACTGGCAACTGACGCTGGTGATGCTCGCCATCCTGCCGGTCATCGCGGTCATGGTGAGTACCGCCAGCAAGAAATTCCGCAAGCAGAGCAAGAAGATCCAGGTGGCCATGGGTGACGTCACCCACGTCGCCTCCGAAACCATCCAGGGCTACCGCGTGGTGCGCAGTTTCGGTGGCGAGGGCTACGAGCGCCAGCGCTTCGATGACGCCAGCCAGAGCAACACCGACAAGCAGCTGCGCATGACCAAGACCGGCGCACTGTACACGCCGATGCTGCAGCTGGTGATCTACACCGCGATGGCTGTGCTGATGTTCCTGGTGCTGTTCCTGCGCGGCGATGCCTCGGCCGGCGACATGGTCGCCTACATCACCGCCGCGGGCCTGCTGCCCAAGCCGATTCGTCAGCTGTCCGAAGTCAGCTCGACCATCCAGAAAGGCCTTGCCGGCGCCGAGAGCATCTTCGAGCAACTGGACGAAGCGCCCGAGATCGATACCGGCACCGTCGAGAAAGAGCGGGTCGAGGGCCGCCTGGAAGTGCGCAACCTCAGCTTCACCTACCCCGGCACCGAACGCCAGGTGCTCAGCGATATCAGCTTCACCGCCGAGCCTGGGCAGATGATCGCCCTGGTGGGCCGTTCCGGCAGCGGCAAGTCGACGCTGGCGGCGCTGATCCCGCGTTTCTATCACCACAGCGAAGGGCAGATCCTGCTCGACGGCGTGGAGATCGAGGAGTACCGCCTGCGCAACCTGCGCCGGCATGTCTCGCAGGTCACCCAGCACGTCACCCTGTTCAACGACACCGTGGCCAACAACATCGCCTATGGCGACCTGGCCGGCGCGCCACGCGCCGATATCGAGGCTGCCGCCGCCGATGCCTACGCCAAGGAGTTCGTCGACCAGTTGCCCAAAGGCTTCGATACCGAAGTCGGCGAGAACGGTGTGCTGCTTTCTGGTGGCCAGCGTCAACGCCTGGCGATCGCCCGGGCGCTGTTGAAGAACGCGCCGTTGCTGATCCTCGACGAGGCCACCTCGGCCCTGGATACCGAGTCCGAGCGGCACATCCAGGCAGCGCTGGACCATGTCATGCAAGGCCGCACCACGCTGGTGATCGCCCACCGCCTGTCGACCATCGAGAAGGCCGACATGATCCTGGTGATGGACCAGGGGCGTCTGGTGGAGCGTGGCACGCATGCCGAGCTGCTGGCAGCCAATGGCTATTATGCCCGCCTGCACGCGATGGGCCTGGACGCGCCTGAAAGCGCCGATATCACCTGAAACCCTACAAGTCGGGGCCTGCACGGCCCCGATTGTCACCGCAGTTGTCCACAGCGAAGGTGGCCGTAAAGCCATCCCCGACCCTGTGCTAATATCCTGCCCTTGTTCACTTTTTTCATATGGGTTGCCCATGAAGTTGTCCATGCCGCGTTTCGATCAAGCCCCGGTACTGGTGGTCGGCGATGTCATGCTCGACCGCTACTGGCATGGCGGTACTTCACGTATTTCGCCTGAAGCGCCGGTTCCGGTGGTCAAGGTCGATCAGATCGAGGATCGCCCCGGCGGTGCGGCCAACGTCGCGTTGAACATCGCCGCGCTGGGTGCGCCGGCCGCGCTGGTGGGTGTCACCGGCCAGGACGAGGCTGCCGACAGCCTCGCCAACAGCCTGCAGGCCGCTGGCGTGCGCTCGATCTTCCAGCGCATCGCCCACCAGCCGACCATCGTCAAGCTGCGGGTAATGAGCCGGCACCAGCAGTTGTTGCGCATCGATTTCGAAGAACCCTTCGCCACTGACCCGCTGTCGCTGGGCGCCGAGGTCGATGACCTGCTCGAAGGCGTCAAGGTGCTGGTGCTGTCCGACTACGGCAAGGGCGCGTTGAAGAACCACCAGGCGCTGATCCAGGCAGCGCGCAGCAAGCACATTCCGGTGCTGGCCGACCCCAAGGGCAAGGATTTTTCGATCTACCGCGGCGCCAGCTTGATCACCCCGAACCTGAGCGAGTTCGAGACGATCGTAGGGCGTTGCGCCGATGAAGCCGAGCTGGTCGCCAAAGGCCTCAAGCTGCTCGAAGAGCTCGACCTCGGCGCGTTGCTGGTCACCCGTGGCGAGCACGGCATGACCCTGCTGCGCATCGGCCACCCAGCCCTGCACCTGCCAGCCCGGGCCCGTGAAGTGTTCGATGTCACCGGTGCCGGCGATACCGTGATCTCTACCCTGGCGGCCGCCATCGCCGCCGGCGAAGACCTGCCCCATGCTGTCGCCTTGGCCAACCTGGCCGCCGGCATCGTGGTTGGCAAGTTGGGTACCGCAGCCATCAGCGCCCCGGAACTGCGCCGGGCAATCCAGCGCGAAGAGGGTTCCGAGCGTGGTGTACTGGGCCTGGAGCAACTGCTGCTGGCCATCGATGACGCCCGTGCGCACAACGAGAAGATCGTCTTCACCAACGGTTGCTTCGACATCCTCCATGCAGGTCACGTGACCTACCTGGAGCAGGCGCGGGCCCAGGGTGACCGGTTGATCGTCGCGATCAACGACGATGCCTCGGTCAGCCGCCTGAAAGGCCCGGGTCGGCCGATCAACAGCGTCGACCGGCGCATGGCCGTGCTGGCCGGCCTGGGGGCGGTGGACTGGGTGATCAGTTTCCCCGAGGACACCCCCGAGAACCTGCTGCGCCAGGTCAAGCCAGATGTGCTGGTCAAGGGCGGTGACTATGGCATCGACCAGGTGGTCGGCGCCGATATCGTCAAGGCCTATGGCGGGACGGTGAAGGTGCTGGGACTGGTCGAGAACAGCTCGACCACGGCGATCGTCGAGAAGATCCGCAAGCACTGAAGTCACTGGGGCCGCTGTGCGGCCCATCGCCGGCAAGCCTGCACGCTCCTACAGCAAACCAGCGCACGATAGTGGTTCCCATGACTACTTGTGCAGCGTCCCCCGCGCTCGCTCCAGCAGTTCGCGGGCCTTGTCGCTGAAACGCTGCAGGTGGCCGGCAGGTTCGCGTTTGCGCTCCACCAGCCCCTGCTGCTTCAGCCAATCCCTCCAACGCACCCGCTCATCCCTCACCACCCATCCGTCCTGGCGGGCAAAGCTTTCGGCCAGCCACACCCCGCGGGTGCTCGCCGGCAGCAACTCATCCTTCTTCAGGGTGTAGAGCTCGGGCAGCGGCTGCCCATCCTTCAATGGCATCAGGTACAGGTCTGGCCGCTTGCGGTTCAGCCGTGCGACCAACTGATCACCCTCCAGCCGTTCATCGACATGGAACAGGCTCAGCGGCTTGGCCTCCCGGGGCACTTGCAGGCGCAGGTCATAGATCAGCTGCAGCGAGGCGGTGGGCAGATGCACGTAGGCCCGGGGCCGCTCCAGCAGCATCAGCTTGGCGCAATGCACCGGCCGCGCGGCACCGGACTCGGGCGTCAGCACGAACGGCAGGGCTTCACGGTAGTGCAGGGCGGCGGCGTAGGGCGCCGGCAGCCAAGTGTCGTTGAAACGCCCGCCCAGCCAGCCTTCCGGGGTTTCCAGCAGGCACTCCTCGGCGACTTCCTGAATGGCCGTGAGCAGCGGCAGGTTCAGCTCATGGGCCGGCACGTAGCCGGAAATCAGCTTGAGCACCACATCGCCGCGGTCCTGGCGGCGTTGGCGCACCAGCACCCAGTAGTCATGGCCTTGCCAACTGAGGGTGAGGCGCACCGAGACCCCCAGGTTGGCCAGCTCGACCACGAAACGTTGCGGGTCGGCGAGCTGGATGGCCTTGCGCCGCTGCAGGGTCTGGGTAAAGTTCAACGGCATGCCGATGCTCTGGTAGGTCAGGCCGTCGGGCGTGGCCTCGACATGCAGCGGCAGGGTCTTGAAGTTGCTCGGGTTCTTGCGGATCAGCGTACGCGGCACGAGGCTCCTCCTTGCGTTGGGCCCCCGCCCGGGCGGCTCAGGGCCGGCCCAGGATGCGGGCGACGGTGGCCACGTTGTGGGCCAGGTGCACCGGGTTGATGGTGCCGACGATGGCACTGCTCACGCCCGGGTGGGCAAACAGCAACTCGAAACTGGCCTGCACCGGGTCGACCCCGGGAGCCAGGCAGATGTGTCCGCTGGCGAGGGCTTTCTTCACCAGGATGGCTTTACCGTGTTCGGCAGCGTAGTCGAGCACCGGGCGCTCCGCCTGCTCGTTGAGGTTGTAGGTGACCATGGCGCAGTCCCCCTGCTCCAGGGCTTTGAGGCCACCCGCAACGGTCTTGCCTGACAAACCATAGCCGAGGATCTTGCCTTCGCGCTTGAGCGCCGCGAGGGTTTCATACACCCCTTGCTGCTCTAGGATTGCCAGGTCGTTGCCGTCGGAGTGCACCAGCACCAGTTCGATGCGGTCGGTTTCCAGGCGCTGCAGGCTGCGTTCCACCGAGCGACGGGTGTGGGCTGCACTGAAGTCGAAGTGCGATTGGCCGTTGTCGAACTCTTCGCCGACCTTGCTGACGATCACCCACTCATCGCGCTGGCCGCGCAGCAGCGGGCCCAGGCGCTCCTCGCTACGGCCATAGGCCGGGGCGGTGTCGATCAGGTTGATGCCCAGCTCACGGGCCTGGGCCATCAACTGGCGGGCGGCCTGGTCATCGGGGATGGTGAAGCCGTTGGGGTACTTCACGCCTTGGTCGCGGCCGAGCTTGACCGTGCCCAGGCCCAGTGGCGACACCCGCAGGCCGGTGCTGCCCAGGGCGCGGTGATGATCGTGCAGGGTCGGCAGGCTCATGGCAGCAATTGCTCCCAGGCCGGCACGCCCAGGGGCGGGCGTGGCAGGTCGGCAAGTTCGGGGTGGGCCGCTGGGCGAATGCCGTCGCGCTCGAAGCTGGCCAGTACGCGGTCGGCGAAGTCCGGCGCCAGGGCCAGCTTGGTCGGCCAGCCCACCAGCAGGCGCTGTTGCTCGGCGAGGAAGGCGTTGTCCGGGCGCACCAGGCCCGATTGCGCGGGTTCTGCGCGATCGATGCGCAGGGTGGCCCAGCGCACCAGGTCTTGATCGACCCAGGGCAGCAGGCCGGCGACTTCCTTTTGTGCCGCGGCGATCTGCGCGGCCGGGTCGCGGGCGACGCCGTCGGCCTCGGCCAGGTCGCCGCCCAGGTACCACACCCACTGGCCATCGGCGGCCGGGTGGGTGGTTATGGTGATGCGCGGCTTGGGCCCGCCGCCCAGGCAGTGGGCGTACAGCGGCTTGAGGTTGGGGCCTTTGGCCAACACCATGTGCAGTGGCCGGCGCTGCATGGCCGGCTGCGACAGCCCCAGTGCGTGCAGCAGGTCTTCAGTGCCGCTGCCAGCGCTGAGCACGATGCGTTGGGCGCGGATCTCGCGGCCATCGACCACCAGCCCGACCAGCTCGTCGCCTTCGCGCAGCGGCTCGATGCGTTCGCCGGCCAGCAGGCTGTCACCGGCCAGTTGCGCCAGGTTGGCCAGCAGGCTGGGCACATCGATGACCAGTTCGGCCAGGCGATACACCTTGCCCTTGAAGGCGCGGTCCTGCAGGGCCGGTGGCAGTTGCTCGCCCTTGACCTGGTCGACCCGGCCGCGCACGGCCTTGCTGGCGAAGAAACTGGTGAGGTTGCCGGCCAAGGTGCCGGGGGACCACAGGTAGTGGGCGTCGGACAGCAGGCGGGTGCCAGTCAGGTCGAGCTCGCCGCTGCCGGCGAGGGCTTCGCGCCAGCGGCGCGGCATGTCGGCGATGGCTTCGGATGCACCGGTGAGGGCGCCATGCAGCGCATACTTGGTGCCGCCGTGGATGATGCCCTGGGACTTGATGGTCTGCTCGCCGCCGAGGCTGGCGCGCTCCACCAGCACGGTGGAATAGCCTTGCTTGCGCAGGCGGGCGTTGAGCCAGAGGCCGGCGACCCCGGCACCGACGATCAGCACGTCGGTGGAAATGGCGGATGGCATGCGGGCACCTCAAAAGCTGGGACAGGTGCGCAGTATACAGACAGTGGGATCGTGCTGGTCGTGGGAGCGGGCTTGCCCCGCGATCAGGTAGGCAACCCTGCCATCGTCATCGCGGGGCAAGCCCGCTCCCACACTCAATGCCCGGCCGTGTTGGAGAACACCTGGATCACCACCACCCCGCCCACGATCATGGCCATGCCCAGCATCGCCGGTACATCCAGCTTCTGCCCATAGATCACCAGCGCAACGATGCTGATCAGCACGATCCCCAGCCCCGACCAGATGGCGTAGGCGATGCCCACCGGGATGCTGCGCACCACCAGGGTGAGCATCCAGAACGCCACGCCATAGCCACAGATCATCAGCAACAGCGGCAGCGGCGTGCTGAAACCCTTGACCGCCTTCATGGAGGCGGTGGCGATGACTTCGGCGCAGATGGCGATGGCGAGATAGGTATAGGCGTTCATGGTCGGTTCCTCCGTTGCTGGCTGGGCATTCTAGGGGATCTTCGGATGCGGTAAAGTCATTACCTATCTGTATGGGAGATAGGTTGGTCATGACCGAGCACTGGAACCTGGAGCAGTTGCGCCTGTTCGTGCGCACCGCCGAGCTGCGCTCGTTCTCCGCCGTGGCGCGTGAGCAGCGCAAGGCGCAGTCGGCGGTGAGCAACGCCATTGCCCTGCTCGAAACGGACCTGGGCGTGACCCTGTTCGAACGCAGCAGTGGCCGCCAGCCGCGCCTGACCGAAAGCGGGGCGGCACTGCTGGAGGATGCCCGTGAACTGCTGCGCCAGTGCGAGCGCCTGGACGGACGGGCGCTGGCCCTGATGCGCGGGCAGGAGGCGTTGCTGCGGGTAGCCCAGGACGAGGCCATGCCTTACCAGCCGGTGATCGACAGCCTCGACGAACTGGCGGCCCACTTCCCCTACCTGGAAGTGCAACTGGCCAGCGGCGCCCAGGGCGATGTGGCGCGCAAGTTGGTGGAAAGGCGCGCCGACCTGGGCCTGTTCTTCCACCACGAAAGCATCCCCAGCTCGCTGGAGCGGCGCGCCCTGGGCAGCGTCGAGATGGTCACCGTGTGTGCGATCGGTCATCCGCTGGCGGGGCAGGGCAAGGCCAGCCGGCAACAGCTGGCGCGGCATCGTCAATTGCTGATCACCCCGCAGCAGAGCGGCTACCCAGGCGGCGAGGCGATCAGCCCGCAGGTCTGGCGCGCCGACAGTTTCTACGCCATGGCCGAGCTGCTGATGCGCGGCCTGGGCTGGGCCTGGCTGCCACGGCACGTGGTGCAGTACCCCACCTACCAGGCGCAGATGGTCGAACTGGACAGCGAATGGCGCCCGCCGGCGCTGGTGGCGGAGCTCGCCTGGCGCCGGGATGAGCCGTTGGGGCCCGCCGCGCAGTGGTTGGCCGAGCGCTTTGCGGTGCACCTGCGTGCGATCGGGTAAACTCCGCCGCCATGAACAGAACTCTCTACTCCCTGCTGTTTCACCTGGGCCTGCCGCTGGTTGCGCTGCGCCTGTTCCTGCGTGGGCGCAAGGCGCCGGCGTACCGTGCGCGCATCGCCGAGCGCTTCGCCTGCCAGCTGCCGCCGATGCGCCAGGGTGGGATCTGGGTGCACGCGGTGTCGGTGGGCGAGAGTATCGCCGCCGCGCCGCTGGTGCGCGCCTTGCTCAAGCAGTACCCGGACCTGCCGATCACCCTGACCTGCATGACCCCGACCGGTTCGGAGCGTATTCGCGCGATGTTCGCAGGCGAGCCGCGGGTGCAACACTGCTACCTGCCCTACGACCTGCCGTGGGCGGCGGGGCGCTTTCTCGACCAGGTGCGCCCGAAGCTTGGGGTCATCATGGAGACCGAGCTGTGGCCGAACCATATCCACCAGTGCGCCAAGCGCGGCATCCCGGTGGCCTTGGCCAATGCAAGGCTGTCGGCGCGCTCGGCGCGCGGCTATGCGCGTTTCGCCGGCCTGACCCGGCCGATGCTCGAAGCGATGAGCCTGATCGCCGTGCAGACCGAGACCGAGGCCCAGCGTTTTCGCGACCTGGGTGCCCGCCGTGAATGCGTGCAGGTAACCGGCTCGATCAAGTTCGACCTCAAGGTCGATGACCAACTGCTGCCGCGTGCCAGAGCCCTGCGTGAGCAGTGGGGTGCAACGCAGCGGCCGGTGTGGATCGCTGCCAGCACCCATGACGGCGAGGATGCGTTGATCCTCGACGCCCATCGACAGCTGCTCGAGGTGCACAGCGATGCGTTGCTGATCCTGGTGCCACGCCACCCCGAGCGTTTCGCTGCGGTGCATGCGCTGTGCAGCGAGCGGTTCGCCACGGTGCGTCGTTCGGTTGGTGATGCGGTCGAGGCGCAGACCCAGGTGCTGCTGGGCGACACCATGGGTGAGTTGCTGTTCCTCTACGCCCTGGCCGACATCGCCTTCGTCGGTGGCAGCCTGGTACCGACTGGCGGGCACAACCCGCTGGAACCGGCGGCGCTGGCGCTGCCGGTGCTGATGGGGCCGCATGTGTTCAACTTCCTCGAGATCAGCGCGATGCTGCGCGAGGCGGGGGCGTTGCAGCAGGTGGATGACGCGCAAGGGTTGGCGGGCGCGGTGCGCCGGCTGGTCGAGTTGCCGCAGGACGCCCGGCGCATGGGCGAGGCGGGCAGGGCGGTGATGCAGGCCAACCAGGGGGCGTTGCAGCGGTTGCTGGATGGGCTCGGGCGACTGCTGAGCCGATGATGAGCCTGTCGGTACTCGTGGGAGCGGGCTTGCCCCGCGATAGCATCCGACCAGACGACATCACTGCCTGATCGGGCGCTATCGCGGGGCAAGCCCGCTCCCACGAAGCTCGCTTCTGCTTCAGGGCCTGCGTTCGAAGTTCTTCGCCGCTGCCGCTGCCAGGTCCGGTGGCAGGAAGTCCTTGTCCGGGTTGTAGTCGGCCTTCAAGTACCGCCCCAGGTCCTGCAGGTCCTGCGGGCTCAGCGTCCCCGCCGCCTGCTTCAGGCGCAGGTTGTCGAGGATGTAGTCATAGCGGCTGTTGTTGTAGTCGCGCACCGAGGTGTACAGCTGGCGCTGCGCATCCAGCACGTCGACGATATTGCGGGTACCCACCTGGTAGCCGATCTCGGTGGCCTCCAGCGCACTCTGGTTGGAGACGATCGACTGCTTGCGCGCCTGCACCTGCTCGACATCGGTATTCACCGCGCGGTGCAGGTTGCGGGTGTTCTCCACCACCTGGCGGCGCAGGCTTTCGCGCTGCTGCTCGCTCTGGCTCAGGCGCGAATAGGCTTCGCGCACTTGCGAACTGGTCAAACCGCCGCTGTAGATCGGAATGTTCAGCTGCAAGCCGACGCTGGTCTGCTCCACATCGCCGCCGTAGCGGATGCCATTCTGCGCAGGGTTGGTGAAGCCGAGGCTGTCGTTGTCGCCCTTCTGGTACTTGGCCACCGCATCGAGGGTCGGCGCATGGCCGGCCTTGCGCTGGCGCAGGGTCTCCTGGGCGGCATCGACTGCGTAGTTGGTGGCCAGCAGGTTGAGGTTCTGGCGCCCGGCGGTCTCGACCCAGGCTGTCGCGTCGTTGGGGGTGGGCACCTGTATCGGCAGGGTGTGGACCACGCCCTGGATCGAGCTGTACTGGCGGTTGGTCAGGGTGATCAGGGCTTCGAAGGCGTCCTGCACCTGGCGCTCGGCGATGATGCGGTTGGCCCGGGCGGTGTCGTAGCTGGCTTGCGATTGCAGCACGTCGGTCTTGTCCGAAAGGCCGACGTCGAAGCGCTCGTTGGACTGGTCCAGCTGGCGCTTGAAGGCCGCTTCCTCGGCTTTGGTGGAGGCCAGGTTGTCCTGGGCGCGCAGTACCGCGAAATAGTTCTCGGCGGTTTGCAGGATCAGGTTCTGTTCAGTCGCCGACAGCTCCAGCGCGGCCTGCTCGTTGACGGCTTCGGCGGCTTGCAGCTGGAACCAGCGGTCGGCACGGAAGATCGGTTGCGCCAGGGTCGCGCTCCAGGAGTTGCCGCTGCGGTTGGAGGTGATCGACGGCTCGTCCAGCTTGGTGCGGGTGTTGAGCATTTCGGCGCCGGCCGACAGGTTGGGCAGCAAGCCGGCGCGGGCCTGGGGCACCACTTCGCGGCGGGCGCCGTAGTCGGCGCGAGCGGCGGCCAGGTCGGCGTTGTTGTCGACCGCTTCCTGGTAGACGCTGACCAGGTCGGTCTTGATCGTGGTGGGCGTATCCACTGCCCACGCCACTCCGTGGGTCGCACAAGACACGGCAATCGCCAGTGAGAGTTTGCGCAGCATAGGGCAATCCTTGATCGAGTTTTAATTACTGTACTGTCGGGTATCGAGCGGTGGGCCAGTGTAGTGCCGCGCGCCTGCATCAACAATCCACTGTTCATGCCATTTGTCATGCCCGCAAATAGCCGCTTGGCTTTGCCGACCACTCCAGCTTAGACTGCGCAGGTTCTTGTCGGGGTGCCTTGATGCAAAGGCTGAGATCGCAAAGTTGCGGATCCCGTTGAACCTGATCAGGTTAGCGCCTGCGTAGGGAACAAGATTGCTCTCACCTCCCGGGAGCCTCTTGTGCCAGGTCCGGGATCGTCACAGCTGCATGCAGCTCATGGCACCCCATATCCGGCACTGCACTCGTCACCACGGGTGCGTCCGCGCCTTTCAGGTTCACCCCGACATTCCGCCCGCTAGGAAGCTGTCTGGAGAGCCTGTGATGAGCAAACAAGAAAAAATTATCAGCCTGAGCGAGTCGGCCCAAGTCGACCAACAGTCCGTGCAACCCCTGCCCAATTCGCGCAAGGTCTATGTCGAAGGTTCGCGCCCCGACATCCGCGTGCCGATGCGTGAAATCAGCCTGCACGACACCCCCACCGACTTCGGCGGCGAAAAGAACGCCCCGGTGCTGGTGTATGACACTTCCGGCCCGTACACCGACCCCAACGTCGTCATCGACGTGCGCAAGGGCCTGGGCGATGTGCGCTCGGCGTGGATCGACGCCCGTGGCGACACCGAGCGCCTCGAGGGCCTGAGTTCGAACTTCGGCCAGCAGCGCCTGAACGATGCCGAGCTGACCAAGCTGCGCTTCGCCCACGTGCGCAACCCGCGCCGTGCCAAGGCCGGCGCCAACGTTTCGCAGATGCACTACGCGCGCCAGGGCATCATCACCGCCGAGATGGAATACGTCGCCATCCGCGAGAACATGAAGCTGCAGGAAGCCCGCGCCGCCGGCCTGTTGGACCAGCAGCACGCCGGCCACAGCTTCGGCGCCAATATCCCCAAAGAGATCACCCCTGAGTTCGTCCGCGAAGAGATCGCCCGTGGCCGCGCGATCATCCCGGCCAACATCAACCACACCGAACTCGAGCCGATGATCATCGGCCGCAACTTCCTGGTGAAGATCAACGGCAACATCGGCAATAGCGCCCTAGGTTCCTCGATCGAGGAAGAAGTGGCCAAGCTGACCTGGGGCATCCGCTGGGGTTCGGACACGGTCATGGACCTGTCCACCGGCAAGCACATCCACGAAACCCGCGAGTGGATCATCCGCAACTCGCCGGTACCGATCGGCACCGTGCCAATCTACCAGGCCCTGGAAAAGGTCAACGGCGTTGCCGAAGACCTGACCTGGGAGCTGTTCCGCGACACCCTGATCGAACAGGCCGAGCAGGGCGTGGACTACTTCACCATCCACGCAGGCGTGCTGCTGCGCTATGTGCCGCTGACCGCCAAGCGGGTCACCGGCATCGTCAGCCGCGGTGGTTCGATCATGGCCAAGTGGTGCCTGGCGCACCACAAAGAGAACTTCCTGTACACGCACTTCGACGAGATCTGCGAAATCATGAAGGCCTACGACGTCAGCTTCTCGCTGGGTGATGGCCTGCGCCCGGGCTCGATCGCCGACGCCAACGACGCCGCCCAGTTCGGTGAGCTGGAAACCCTCGGCGAGCTGACCAAGATCGCCTGGAAGCACGATGTGCAGTGCATGATCGAAGGCCCCGGCCACGTGCCGATGCAGCTGATCAAGGAGAACATGGACAAGCAGCTCGAATGCTGCGACGAGGCGCCGTTCTACACCCTTGGCCCGCTGACCACCGACATCGCCCCAGGTTATGACCACATCACTTCGGGCATCGGTGCGGCGATGATCGGCTGGTTCGGGTGCGCCATGCTCTGCTACGTCACGCCCAAGGAGCACCTGGGCCTGCCGAACAAGGATGATGTGAAGACCGGCATCATCACCTACAAGATCGCCGCCCACGCTGCCGACCTTGCCAAGGGCCACCCAGGCGCGCAGATTCGCGACAACGCGCTGTCCAAGGCGCGCTTCGAGTTCCGCTGGGAAGATCAGTTCAACCTTGGCCTGGACCCGGACACCGCCCGCGCGTTCCACGACGAGACGCTGCCCAAGGAATCGGCCAAGGTCGCGCACTTCTGCTCGATGTGCGGGCCGAAGTTCTGCTCGATGAAGATCACCCAGGAAGTGCGTGAGTACGCCGCGAAGATCGACACCGTCGATGTGACGGCCGAGCAGGGCATGCGCGAGCAGGCCGAGCGGTTCCGCCAGGAAGGCAGCCAGTTGTACCAGAAGGTGTAACAAGAAAAGGGGGCCGCTCTGCGGCCCTTTCGCGGCACGAGGCCGCTCCTACAGGGATTGCGCGTGATCAAGGTCGGCGCGGTCCCTGTAGGAGCGGCCTTGTGCCGCGATACGAGGACGCAGTCCTCGCCAAAAACACCCACAATAATTCCGGCGAGCGCCATCATGACCACCCCCAGCCACTTTTCCCCCGACCACCCGGTCC
>NZ_JACAFQ010000011.1:38353-300368 GCF_015354575.1 Pseudomonas sp. UFMG81 | reverse complement strand
GCCCGGCGCTGCGCGCCGCCAGCAGGTTGCCAGCGCCGTAGTACAGGCCCACGCGCATGGTCACCGCATACGAAAGCCCGGTCGGCACCATGAACGCCGTGGAAACGATCTGCAGGGCGATCTGGTGCGCCGCCAGCTCCGTGCTGCCGAGCACGCCCATGCACAGGGCGGCGAAGGCAAACAAGCCGACCTCGACCATGTAGGTGCCACCGATCGGCAGGCCCAGCCGCCACAGCTCGCGCAGCGCCGGCAGCGAAGGCCGCGACAAGCCCTTGCGCAGCGGGTAGTCGGCGTAAGCCTTGTGCCAGCGGATATACAGCGCCAGGGCGATGGCCATGCCCATCGACACCACCGCGGTGACCAGGCCGATGCCCATCAGCCCCAGCTTGGGCAGGCCGAACATGCCTTCGATCAGCGCATGGTTGAGCAGGTAGTTGAGTACCGTGCCGACCAGGCTGATGACCATCACCGGCGTCGAGCGGCCCAGGGCGCTGGTGAAGCCGCGCAGGGCCATGAACGTCATGTAGCCGGGCAGGGCCAGCGGCAGCAGGGTGAGGAACTGCATGGCGGCGTCGACGTTTTCCGGCTTCTGGCCGAACAGCAGCAGCGCGGGCTTGAGGTTCCACAACACCAGCGCCGCCACCAGCGCCAGGCCCCAGGCCAACCACAGGCCGGCCTGGGCCAGGCGGGTGGCGCCCTCGATGTCATTGGCGCCCTTGCGGATCGCCACCAGGGTGCCGACCGCGGCGATCACCCCCAGGCAGAAGATCGACACGAACGAATAGCTCGCCGCCCCCAGCCCGCCCCCGGCCAGGGCCTGCGGGCTGATGCGGGCCATCATCAGGGTGTCGGTCAGCACCATCAGCATGTGCGCCAACTGCGAGGCGATCAGCGGCCCGGCCAGGCGCAGCAAAGCCTTGAGTTCTGTGGTGGGCGCGACATGCATGGGGCGGTCCTTGTTCATTGATCCTGTGAGCGAAGGGTCGATTCTGAGGCTTCGGTCAGCTTTGTACAAAAGGATAAAAGCGATCATTGCCATGAGTCTGACTCATGTATGTATGATCCGCTGCATCACTCCCACGGCCCTGCATGCGAGGTACGCCATGTCTCGCCAGCTCCCCCCGCTGTATGCGTTGCGCGCATTCGAAGCCGCTGCCCGGCTGAGCTCGTTCACCCGCGCCGGTGTTGAACTGTCGATTACCCAGAGCGCGGTCAGCCGGCATATCCGCACCCTGGAAGAACACTTTGCCTGCCGCCTGTTCGTGCGCAGTGGCCGCAGCCTGCAACTGACCGAAGCGGCACGCATGCTGCTGCCCGGCGTGCGTGACGGCTTCGCCTCGCTGGAGCGGGCCTGCGATACCTTGCGCGGCGAGGACGACATCCTGCGCATGAAGGCGCCGTCCACCCTGACCATGCGTTGGCTGCTGGCGCGCCTGAGCCGCTTCCGCCACTTGCAGCCGGGCAACGAGGTGCAGCTGACCAGCGCCTGGATGGACGTCGACCATGTCGATTTCAACCAAGAGCCGTTCGACTGCGCCGTGCTGCTCAGCGATGGCAGCTTCCCGGCGGATTGGGAGGTGCGCCGGCTGTTCTCCGAGCTGCTGATCCCGGTGGGCGCACCGGACCTGCTCGACGATGCGCCGTGGGACGAGCGGCGCCTGGCAGGTATCGAGTTGCTGCACCCCACGCCCGACAAGCGCGACTGGCGGGCCTGGCTGGCGCGCATGGGGCTCACAGACAAAGTGTCGCTGAAGGGAGGGCAGGTGTTCGACACCCTCGAGCTGGGCATGATCGCCGCCGCGCGCGGTTACGGCATCTCCATGGGCGACCTGCTGATGGTGGCCGAGGATGCCGCCCAGCGGCGCCTGAGCCTGCCCTGGCCGACGGCGGTGGCCAGTGGCATGGACTATTACCTGGTGTGGCCCAGGACCCGACCGGGGGGTGAGCGGTTGCGACGGTTGAGTACGTTCTTGCAGGAAGAGGCGACGGCGATGGACTTGCCGGATGTGCAGATCCTGTCAGCTACCTGATTGCCTGTACTGGCCTCTTCGCCGGCAAGCCGGCTCCCACAAAAAGCAGGTTTGCGCGCCCCCTGTGGGAGCCGGCTTGCCGGCGATAGGGCCGGAAGGCCTGACGTAAACGCAAAGGTTTGCGAATACCCCGGCCCGACACTCAAGTATTCCCCGCCGACGCCGATCCAATGGCACCAGCGTCCCGGAAGAGGGCGCGATTTCCCGTCGATAGGAAGCGGGCGGTCAGCGTGATCAGGATGATCCCGGCCTCTTGCCAGGAGCCCTTCCCATGTCCCAACCGCGTGCCCGCATTGCCTCGCAGCTCGGCATCGCCCTCGCCATCGTGCTGGCGCTGGTGATCACCGGCAGTACCCTGTTCGCCCTGCGTTCGCTGGACGACGCCAACCTCACCACCCGCCAGGCCCACCTGAGCAGCGAGGCGCGGCTGCTGGCCGACCAGCTCGACACCTTCCACGGTTCGCTCAAGGACAACACCCAGCGCCTGAGCGGCCTGTTCGAGCGCCGTTTCGCCTCGGGCCTGACCCTGCACGCCGGCGAAACCGTCAGCGTGGCCGGCGCCGCCACCCCGGCGCTGTACCTGGGCGAGCACCTGCTGAACAACGATTTCCGCCAAGTCGACGAGTTCCAGCAGATGACTGCCGGCGTCGCCACCCTGTTCGTGCGCAGCGGCGACGACTTCATCCGCATCAGCACCTCGCTGACCAAGCAGGATGGCAGCCGTGCCATTGGCACCCAGCTCGACCGCCAGCACCCGGCCTACTCGAAGCTGATGGCCGGGCAAACCTACGTTGGCCGCGCAGTGCTGTTCGAACGCAACTACATGACCCGCTACGTGCCGGTACGCGACGGTGGCGGCCGGGTGATCGCGGTGCTGTTCGTGGGCTTCGACTACACCGACGCGCAGAACGCCCAGTTCGCCAACCTCAAGCGCTTCCGCATCGGCCACACCGGTTCGCTGGCGCTGCTCGACGAGCAGGGCAAGTGGCTGGTGCCACCGGCGGATGTGCGCGATACCGATGCCGCCGCCCAGGCGGTCAAGGCAATCAAGCCCGGGGCAGGGCGCTTCTGGGCCAGCGCTGGCGAACAGCTGTTCAGCGTCACCGAGCCTTTCGCCGAAGGCCCGTGGACCGTGGTGGCGAGCATGCCCGAGGGCGAGATCCGCGAGGTGACCTGGAGCGTCGGCCTGCGCCTGGCCATCGGCAGCGTGCTGGCCATGCTGCTGGCCGTGGCCGCCACCCTCTGGCTGCTGCGCCGCAAGCTGCGCCCGCTGGGCGACCTGGTGCGCCAGGCCGAAGCCCTGGGCGCGGGCGACCTCAGCGCCCGCCTGAGCGTCACCAGCCATGACGAGATCGGCCAGCTGGCACGCAGCTTCAACCAGATGGGCGAAGCCCTGGCGACCATGGTCGAGCACATCCGCGGCGCGTCCGAGCAGGTCAGTGGTCGCGCCCGTTCATTGTCCGGGTTGTCGTCCGGTGCCTGCGAGGGCATGGACCAGCAGTCCGGCGAGATCACCAGCATGGCCGGCGCGGTGGAGGAGTTCAGCGCCACCTCGATGAACATCGCCGACAACATGGCCGGCACCGAGCGCATGGCCCGCGACAATGCCCAGCAGACCCGCATCGGTCGCACGGCCATGGACGAGGCCTCGGCCTCGCTCAAGCAGATTGCCGAGGCCTTGGGGGGCACGGCCATGGTAATGGACACCCTGGGTGCCCGCTCGCAGGAAATCGGTGGCATCGTCGGGGTGATCACCGCGATCGCCGAACAGACCAACCTGCTGGCGCTCAACGCCGCCATCGAAGCGGCGCGTGCCGGCGAGCAGGGCCGCGGCTTTGCCGTGGTGGCTGACGAGGTGCGTGGCCTGGCCGCGCGCACGCGCCAGGCCACCGACGAAATTTCCGGGATGATCGCCAGCATCCAGCAGCAGACCGGCCATGCCATCAGCACCCTGGAGCAGGGCAACCAGCTGATGCAGGAAGGCTTGGCGCGCAACGAGAAAGTGGCCGAAGCCCTGGCCCGGATCGACGAGCAGAGCCGCTCGGCGGGCGAGCAGTTCGCGGTGATCAGCACCGCGACCCAGGAGCAGAGCAGCACCGCGACGGTGCTCAGCCGCAACTTGCAGAGCATCGCCCAGGCCAACAGCGAGCAGCGCGATGTGGCCAACGAGCTGGCCACCACGGCGCGGGAGCTGGAGGGGTTGGCGGGGCAGTTGAGGCAGGAAGTGGATCGGTTCCGTAGCCACCGGTAGTGCAGTTGGGGCCGCTCTGCGGCCCTTTCGCGACACAAGGCCGCTCCTACAGAGGATCGCGTACTTCTGTAGGAGCGGCCTTGTGTCGCGAAAGGGCTGCAAAGCAGCCCCAGCTTTCCCAAGCCTTACATCGCCCCCAAATCCAACACCTGCGCACACGCCTGCAACGACCGCCGCTCACTCTGCGCATACAGCGCCAGCTCATCCTGCACCTCGAGCCCCAGCGCTTGCTCGAAGGCCTCGCGGTTGGCATTGCTGCCGTACTCGGCCTGCCCCTCGTCCCCCAGGTTGGACTGGAAGATCCCCGCCGCGCTCACCGGCAGGAAGTCCTCGTACACCAACGCCTCGAAATGCACATGCCCGGCGTCGATCAGCCCTTGCAGGGTGGTCGGGCGGCCTGCAAGGCCGCGCGCCGCCAAGCCCTGCTCGGTGGCGAAGTAGCGGAAATACGCCAACCCCTGCTCACGCATCTGTCCCAGGTCATCCGGGAACGCGGCGAACTGCTGCTCCAGCAGTGACCTGTAGCGCTCGGCATTGGCCTCGGCCGGTACCCCGCCCAGCGCCGCGCGGGTGGCGTCGAGCAGGCGGTCGTACAGCTCGCGCCCCTTGGGCGTCAGCGCCGCGCCGCGTTGCTCGATCTCACCGAAGCGCGCGGTATGGCTGCCTTGCGCATCGCTGAAGGCGACCTTCTCCTGCAAGGCCTTGAAGCTGGTCTGGCGCAGCAGGATCGGGTGGCGCCGGGTGGGCGGCCCTTCGACCACGGCCTTGGGCGGGATACCCTTGGCCGGCATGCCGGCCTGGATCGCATCGATATCCAGGGTGCGCGGAGTCAGGTGGTTGATGTGCGGGCCTTTGAACGCCACCACATCGGCAATCAGACGGTGCTGGTCGTGCAGTTGCTGGTATTGCTCGGCGGTTACCGTGGCGTCGTGGTGCCAGCGGAAGGTATGCAGGGCTTCGCTGACGAAAGTCTCGGCATCGCTCGCATTCAGGCCACCTTCGCGCTCGCACTGGGCGATCAGCTCAAGCGCACGCGGGGTGAAGATCTGCCGCTGGCCCAGGATGCCTTGCGCCAGTTCGCGCAGTGGCGGGTTGTCGATCAGCTCCAGGCGCAGCAGTGAGGTGAAGACGCGGAAGGGGCTGATATGCAGCGATTGTTCATGCACGGCGCGGAATGCGGTGGAGTGCACCGGCACGCCGGCCGAGCTCAGGTCGTAGTAGCCCACCGGGTGCATGCCCATCACCGCGAATAGCCGGGCGATGGTCGCCAGCTCTGCGGCGGTGCCGACGCGGATGGCGCCGTGGCGCTCCTGGTCGAGGCGCTCGATTTCACCGGTCCAGCGCAGGGCTTCGGCGACCTGGGGTTGCTCGGCCATGACCTGTTGGTTGATTTCGCTCACCAGCTCGAGCAGCGTGCCGTACAGCGGCACTTCCTGCTTGTACATGAGCGACATGGCGGCAGAGAACTGCGCGCGGATGCTGTCGGGGCTGACGAAATCGTGGGCGGGCATCGCAAGCTTCCTGGTTAGGTTCGGACGCTTACATGAAAGCTGGGAATGGAGTTGCTGTACAAGCGAAAAAAAGTGGGTGTTTCATTCCTTTAGTGATTGATCTTGAGGGGCCATGGGCCCGCTTTGCGGCCCTTTCGCGACACAAGGCCGCTCCTACAGAGGTACGCGATCCCCTGTAGGAGCGGCCTTGCGTCGCGAAAGGGCTGCGCAGCAGCCCCAGCCATCTCAAGCCTGAAGCTGCTCCCGAACCCACTCCACCAAAGCCCGCACCTTGGGCACCTCCGCCGCATGCTCGGCATACGCCAGGTAGTGCGCGCCGCTGCTCTTCATCGCATGGTCCCAGGCCATCACCAGGCTGCCCTCGGCCAACTCCCTGGCCACCAGATAACGCGGCACCAGCGCCACTCCGCAGCCGGATTGCGCCGCGCTCAAGGCCATGTAGAAAGTATCGAAGCGCGGCCCGTGGTAACTGTTGTCGGTGTGCAGCCCTTGTTCCAGGAACCACTCATGCCACGCCTCCGGCCGCGAGGCGCTTTGCAGCAGCACCAGCTCCGCCACCGCACCGGCGTTCGGCAGCGTGCGGCCTTGTAGCAGTTCCGGGGCGCACACCGGCACCACCTCTTCGCCGAACAGTTCCACGCAGGTGGCCCCCGGCCAGGTGCCCTGGCCATAGAAGAACACCACGTCCGCCGAGCCCTGCAGCAGGGCGAACGGCTCCATCTCGTTGCGGATGTCCAGGTGGATGTTCGGGTGGCGCTTGCCGAAGCCCTTCAGGTGCGGGATCAACCAGCGCACGCCAAAACTCGGTTGAGTGGCTACCTTGAGTACTTCGGTCTGCGTGCCGTAGGTCTGCACGTAGCGGCTGGACATGTCGAGCTGGGTGAGGATCTTGTTCACCTCGGCCAGGTACAGGCTGCCGGCAGGGGTGAGCTGCAAGCGCCGGCGGATGCGCAGGAACAGGTGGTGTCGCAGCATCTCCTCGAGCTGCGCCACCTGCTTGCTCACCGCGCTCTGGGTCAGGTGCAGCTCTTCGGCGGCGCGGGTGAAGCTCAGGTGGCGCGCTGCGGCCTCGAAGCACTGCAGGGCGGTCATGGACGGTACCAGGCGTTTGGACATAGCGGTCTCTGCGGTTCGAATCATTACCTGGCGGAATGATATGCGGAATAAAGGTCGTTTGTTGCACTTGAGTCATCGGTTTAATACTGACCCACGTCTTTTTCCAACCCTTCACCCGATCAAAGGAGAAGCACAATGGTTGCTGGACTGCTCGAGCGCCTTGGCGTTGCCGCCGCGGCGCATACCCAGGGCGACTACCCTGTTCACACCCCGATCGACGGCAGCCAGATCGCCTCGGTGAAACTGCTCGGCAAGGCCGACACCATCGCCCGCATCGACCAGGCGCAGCAGGCCTTCGAAGCCTGGCGCAGCGTACCGGCCCCGCGCCGTGGCGAGCTGGTACGCCTGTTCGGTGAAGTGTTGCGCGCACACAAGGCCGACCTCGGCGAGCTGGTGTCGATCGAAGCCGGCAAGATCACCCAGGAAGGCCTGGGCGAAGTGCAGGAAATGATCGACATCTGCGACTTCGCCGTCGGCCTGTCGCGCCAGCTGTATGGCCTGACCATCGCCTCCGAACGCCCGGGCCACCACATGCGTGAAACCTGGCACCCGCTGGGCGTGGTCGGGGTGATCAGCGCCTTCAACTTCCCGGTGGCCGTATGGGCGTGGAACACCGCACTGGCGCTGGTGGCCGGTAACGCGGTGGTGTGGAAACCGTCGGAGAAGACCCCGCTCACCGCCCTGGCCTGCCAGGCGCTGTTCGAAAAAGCCCTGAAAGCCTTCGGCGACGCGCCGGCCGGCCTGAGCCAGCTGGTGATTGGTGGCCGTGAGGCCGGTGAAGCCCTGGTCGACGACCCGCGCGTGCCGCTGGTCAGCGCCACCGGCAGCACCCGCATGGGCCGTGAAGTGGGCCCACGGGTGGCCGCTCGCTTCGGCCGCAGCATCCTCGAACTGGGCGGCAACAACGCCATGATCCTGGCGCCGAGCGCGGACCTGGACCTGGCCGTGCGCGGCATCCTGTTCTCCGCCGTCGGCACCGCCGGCCAGCGTTGCACCACCCTGCGCCGCCTGATCGTGCACCGTTCGATCAAGGACGAGGTGGTGGCCCGGGTCAAGGCCGCCTACGCCAAGGTGCGTATCGGCGACCCACGCAAGGACAACCTGGTCGGCCCGCTGATCGACAAGCTGTCGTTCGACGCCATGCAGGGCGCGCTGGCCAAGGCCCGTGACGAAGGTGGCCAAGTCTTTGGTGGCGAGCGTCAGCTGGCCGAGCAATACCCGAACGCCTACTACGTGACCCCAGCCATCGCCGAGATGCTGGCCCAGAGCGACGTGGTCCGCCACGAAACCTTCGCGCCGATCCTCTACGTGCTGGCCTACGACGATTTCGAAGAGGCCCTGCGCCTGAACAACGAAGTGCCACAGGGCCTGTCGTCGTGCATCTTCACCACCGACATTCGCGAGGCCGAGCGCTTCCAGAGCGCCTCGGGCAGCGACTGTGGTATCGCCAACGTCAACATCGGTACCAGTGGTGCGGAGATCGGTGGCGCGTTTGGGGGCGAGAAAGAGACCGGCGGTGGCCGTGAGTCCGGGTCGGATGCCTGGAAGGGCTACATGCGTCGGCAGACCAATACCGTGAACTACTCGCGTGAGTTGCCGCTGGCGCAGGGCATCGTGTTCGATTGATGGAATGAGGCTGCATGGCCGGGGGGCAAGCCCCCGGTTCGCGGGCAAGCCCGCTCCCACAGGATTGCGCAAAGTCTCAAGTCAGCGCTGTACCTGTGGGAGCGGGCTTGCCCGCGAATTGGGCTGCACAGCAGCCCCAACAAGAACAATCGCTGGAGCCGGGCCATGTCCGAACTGCGTCAAGAATGTCTGTGGGAACACGTCACCCGGCCGACCGTCGCCGCCCAGGCCCTGGCCGGTGAGCACAAGGCCGATGTCTGCGTGATCGGCGGCGGCATCACCGGGCTGTCCGCGGCGATCCACCTGCTGGAGCAGGGCAAGTCGGTGATCCTGCTGGAGGCCTGGAAGATCGGCCACGGCGGCTCCGGGCGTAATGTCGGCCTGGTCAACGCCGGCACCTGGATCCGCCCCGACGACGTCGAGGCCACCCTCGGCCAGCAGCAGGGCAGCCGTCTGAACAAGGTGCTGGGCGAAGCCCCGGGCGAAGTGTTCGCCATGATCCAGCGCCTGGGCATCGACTGCCAGGCCCAGCACAAAGGCACCCTGCACATGGCGCACAACGCCACCGGCATCGCCGACCTGGAAGCCCGCCACCAGCAATGGACCCGTCGCGGCGCCGACGTCGAGCTGCTAACCGGCGCGCAGTGCCAGGAATACTGCGGTACCGACAAGATTTCCGCCGCGCTGCTCGACCGCCGCGCCGGCACCATCAACCCCATGGGTTACACCCAAGGCCTGGCCGCCGCCGTGACGCGGCTGGGTGGCAAGCTGTTCCAGCAGTCCTCGGTCGAAGGCCTGGAGCGTGACGGCGACGCTTGGCGGGTGAAGACCGCACGTGGCGCGGTGCGCGCCGACAAGGTGGTGATTTCCACCGGCGCCTACACCGAGGGCGACTGGAGCAACCTGCAGAAGCACTTCTTCCGTGGCTACTACTACCAGGTAGCCTCCAAGCCACTGCACGGCGCTGCCGCCGACAAGGTCCTGCCCCATGGCCAGGGCTCGTGGGACACCCGCACCGTGCTCAGCAGCATCCGCCGCGACGACCAGGGCCGCCTGTTGCTTGGCAGCCTCGGCCGGGTCGACAACAAGCCGTCATGGTTCGTGCGCAGTTGGGCCGACCGTATCCAGAGCCACTACTACCCGGAGCTGGGCAAGGTCGAGTGGGAGATGCACTGGACCGGCTGCATCGATTTCACCCCCGACCACCTGATGCGCCTGTTCGAACCGGCGCCGGGGCTGGTGGCGGTGACCGGCTACAACGGCCGGGGCAACACCACCGGCACGGTGATCGGCCGGGCGTTTGCCGAGTTCCTGCTCAAGGATGACCCGCACAGCCTGCCGATTCCGTTCTCGCCGATGAAACCGGTGAGTGCGCCGTCGTTGCGCACGGCGTTCTATGAGTCGGGGTTCTCGCTGTATCACGCGGGGCAGTGTCTGCGGGTAGTCCTTTAGCGCCAGTAGCGGCCTCATCGCCGCCCACCTGTAGGAGCGGCCTTGTGTCGCGAATGGGGTGCGCAGCGCCCCCAGGACCTCGATTGCACCTCAAGGTCGTCGGGGGCCGCTTTGCGGCCCTTTCCGGCCGGTCCGGCGCCCCGGCAAGGCCGCTCCTACAGGGGAGGTGCAGGCCTTGGGGCGGGAGCCGGTGAGTCAGTCGCGGTAATGCGCCGCTGCGCTGGTGAGCGTGCGCGCGATCTCCGCGCGCAATGCCGCTGGCCCTTCCACCACCAAACCCTCGCCCTGGCTCAGCAACCACCAACGCAACGGCCAACCATCGGCCACCGTGGCACGCAGCCGATGCCCCTGCTCCAACGCGGTCAGTTGCATGTCCCCGGTCAACGGCGCCTCGCGCAGGCGCCGCGCCAGCAGGTCGCTGACCCACGCCTGCAACTCGATGCCGTCCTCGTGGCCAGCCTGCAAGGTATCGCCACGCAGGTACCCCTGCAGGTCGAAATTCCCCCGCAGTTCGCTCCCGGCATTGGCCGACCAGTGCCAGCCGAACGGGATGCTCTTGTCGTTGCGCTCAAGTGGAAAAATCAGCGACAGCTCGTTGAGGTCGCGTTCGACCGTGCGTTTGCTGACGCTGAAGCCCACGTCGCGCAGGCGCCACACCAGTTCGGCACTGGTGATGCCGGGGGAGCGGCTGGGCAACTGGCGCAGGAGTGCCCATTGGCGGCTGAGGGTGGCGCGGGTGGTGGCGAACGGCAACTGGAAACGTCCTTGTACTAGGCTTGCCGGCATAGCATGGCGGCACGGGGCGGGTCATGGCAATTGGCCACAGCCTGCTCAGATCAAGTAAGCGCCAAATGGTTGCCTGGGATTGGATCGTTCGCGACAGGTTTTGTCGTGTCGTCACGCAGAATCACGCCTCATCGCAGCCGAGGTCCGGGCTGTGGGTCGTTCAATGAGGATGAACATGTCTGCTGCCAGCAATATCCATTCGCTGCTCGCGCGCCTTCTACCCGAGCGGATCGTCCCGGTGCCGGCGCGCCCCGGCCTGCGCCAGCGGCTGTTCGCCGGGGTCGGCATGCCCAGCCAGCAGGCGCTGGCCGGCGAGCGCTTCGGCCTGGTCGAGCGCCTCGACGAAGCGGTCGACCTGCAGGTGGTGTACCGCGACCTGTGCCAGCAGGCCCTGCGGGGCAATGTGGCCGCGCTCAACGACCTGGGCTGGATCTGGCTCAACGGCAAATATTGGCGCGCCGACACCTCGCTGGCCGGGCACCTGCTGCGCATGGCGGCCCTGCAGGGCAATGCCGCAGCCTGGTTCAACCTGGGCCAGCAGCAATACTTCGGCAAGGGGGTGGCGATCTCCTACGCCAATGCGGCCGAGTATTACCGCCACGCCTTCGAGCGCGGCATGCTGCATGCCGCCGCGGCGCTGGGCGATCTCTACGAAGAGGAGGTCTGCGAGGGCGAGCAGGTGTGGCAGGTCGACCCACAGGCGGCGTACCAGTGGTTCCAGCGCGGCGCCCAGCGGGGCGAGGCGCGTTGCCGCTTCGAGGTGGGTTACCGGTTGCTCCATGGCCTGTACGTGGCGGCCGACACCAAGGCGGCGTTGTACTGGCTGGAGCTGGCGGCGGCGACCGGGGTGATGCAGGCCGCCGAAGAGCTGGCGGTGTACTACAGCCGCCGCGATGGAGGGCACTACCAGACCTGGCGCGACCAGGCGATCAAACTGGGTAGCACGCTGGCGCTGACCATGAAGCTGGAAGACCAGATCCTGCCTTGAGCCACCCTTTGGGTATGCGCTGTAGCAGCGGCGTAAGACCATTGCTCTCTGTGTGCGCAACTGTCTTGCGCAGGATTTTGTAGGAGCGGCCTTGTGTCGCGAACGGGGTGCGCAGCGCCCCCAAGGTCTCGAGTACACCCAAGATCGCCGTGGCCGCTCTGCGGCCCTTTCGCGACACAAGGCCGCTCCTACAGGAGAATGCAAGCCTTGAGGTGGGGCTTGCCGGCGATAGGGCCGCAACAGGCCGTGCAGGCTTCATGAACAACCTTTCATCTGCTCCCTCCGTCACCCCCGGTTGACGACAGGGGGAGGGCAGGGCGTATATTGATAGTTAGCAAACTATGAATATCCTCGGTTCTCCTATGTCCCTCGACGCACTGCACATGAAAATCAGCAGCGGCATGGTCGTTGCCGCCCGGCACTGGCGCCGCCTGTGCCAGGGCGCGCTGACCGGCTACGGCATTTCCGAGGCCTGCGCCGTGCCATTGCTGATGATCGTGCGCCTGGGCGATGGCGTGCACCAGGTGGCGGTGGCCCAGGCTGCCGGGTTGGAAAGCCCGTCGCTGGTGCGCCTGCTCGACCAGCTGTGCAAGGCCGGCCTGGTCTGCCGCAGTGAAGACCCGCTGGACCGCCGCGCCAAGGCTTTGAGCCTGACCGCCAAAGGCCGTGTGCTGGCCGAGTCCATCGAAGGCGAGCTGGTGCGCCTGCGCCGCGAGGTGCTGCACGGCATCGACCCCGCCGACCTGGAGGCCACCCTGCGGGTGATCCGCGCCTTCGAAGAGGCGGGCGCCACCCCATGAACGGCTTCTTCAGTTCGGTGCCTCCAGCCCGCGACTGGTTCTACGGCGTGCGCACCTTTGCCGCGTCCATGATCGCCCTGTACATCGCCCTGCTGATGCAGCTACCGCGCCCCTACTGGGCCATGGCCACGGTGTACATCGTCTCCAGCCCGTTCCTCGGGCCGACCACCTCCAAGGCGCTGTACCGCGCCCTCGGTACCTTGCTGGGCGCGGGTGCGGCGATCTTCTTCGTGCCGCTGCTGGTGCAGTCGCCCTTGCTGCTGAGCATCGCCGTGGCCCTGTGGACCGGCACCTTGCTGTTCCTCTCGCTGAACCTGCGCACCGCCAACAACTACGTGCTGATGCTGGCCGGCTACACCATGCCGATGATTGCCCTGGCCGTGGTCGACAACCCCCTGGCGGTGTTCGACGTGGCCTCTTCCCGGGCTCAGGAGATCTGCCTGGGCATCGTCTGTGCGGCGGTGGTCGGTGCGGTGTTCTGGCCGCGCCGGCTGGCGCCGGTGGTGGTCGGCGCGACCGGCAGCTGGTTCGCCGAGGCGATCCGCTACAGCGATACCTACCTCGCCCGCGAGGCCGACGCCGACAAGGTCGGCGGCATGCGTGGGGCGATGGTCACCACCTTCAACTCGCTGGAGCTGATGATCGGCCAGCTCGGCCATGAAGGCGCCGGCCCCCACACCCTGAAGAACGCCCGCGAGCTGCGTGGGCGCATGATTCACCTGTTACCGGTGATCGACGCCCTCGACGATGCCCTGATCGCCCTGGAAGGCCGCGCGCCGGCGCAGTTCGCCCAGTTGCAGCCGGTGTTGGATGCGGCCCGCGAATGGCTCAAGGGCACCGCCGACAGCGCTTCGGTGGCGCGCTGGACCGCTATGCACGAGCAGATCGACCGCCTGCAACCCGGCGCCGCTGCGATCGACCAGCGTGCCGAGCTGCTGCTGTCCAATGCCCTCTACCGCCTGAGCGAATGGGCCGACCTGTGGCAGGACTGCTGCAGCTTGCAGCACGCCCTGCGCAGCGACGACGCCAAGCCCTGGCGCGCGGTCTACCGCCACTGGCGACTGGGCCGGCTGACGCCGTTCTTCGACCGTGGCCTGATGCTGTACTCGGTGTTCTCCACCGTCACCGCCATCGTCGTCGCCTGCGGCCTGTGGATCGGCCTTGGCTGGAACGACGGCGCCAGCGCGGTGATCCTCGCCGCCGTGTCGTGCAGCTTCTTCGCCGCCATGGACGACCCGGCGCCGCAGATCTACCGGTTCTTCTTCTGGACCTTGATGTCGGTGATCTTCTCCAGCCTGTACCTGTTCCTGGTGCTGCCCAACCTCCATGACTTCGCCATGCTGGTGCTGGCCTTCGCCGTGCCGTTCATCTGCGTCGGTACCCTGACCGTGCAGCCGCGTTTCTACCTCGGCACCCTGCTGACCATCGTCAACACCTCGACCTTCATCAGCATCCAGGGCGCCTACGACGCCGACTTCTTCACCTTCCTCAATGCCAACCTGGCCGGCCCCGTGGGCCTGCTGTTCGCCTTCCTGTGGACCATCGTGGTGCGCCCGTTCGGCGTGGAGCTGGCGGCCAAGCGCATGACCCGCTTCGCCTGGCGCGACATCGTGGAGATGACCGAGCCGGCGACGCTGGCCGAGCACCGCCAGGTCGGCGTGCAGATGCTCGACCGCCTGATGCAGCACCTGCCGCGGCTGTCGCAGACCGGCCAGGACAGCGGCGTAGCCCTGCGCGACCTGCGCGTGGGCCTGAACCTGCTCGACCTGCTGGCCTACCTGCCGCGCGCCGGCACCCAGGCCCGCGAGCGCCTGCACACGGTGATCGAGGAGGTCGGTGCCCACTATGCCGCCTGCCTGCGCGCCGGCGAGCGCCTGCACGCCCCGGCCGCGTTGCTGCGCAACATGGAGCGTGCACGCCTGGCGCTGAACCTGGATGAACGGTACGAACGCGGCGACGCCCGCACCCACCTGCTGCACGCCCTGAGCGGCCTGCGCCTGGCGCTGCTGCCCGGGGTGGAAGTGATGCTGGAGCCCGCCGAACAAACGCAACTGCCCCCCGGCCTCGACGGAGCGCCCCTGTGATCGGTGAACTGGATATCAGCGGGGTGTTCCTGCCCACGCTGCTGGTGATGATGTTTGGCACCTACCTGCTGTTCCTCGGGGTGCACGCGGTGCTGGTGCGCCTGCATTTCTACCGCCTGGTCTGGCACCGGGCGCTGTTCAACGTTGCCCTGTATGCCGTGCTGCTTGGTGCGGTGGACCATTTTTGCCGAAGCCTGATGCTGCCATGAAAAAACCTTTGCTGACCCTGGGCCGCGTGGTCCTGACCTTGCTGGTTGTGACCTTCGCCGCCGTGCTCGTGTGGCAGATGGTGGTTTACTACATGTTCGCCCCCTGGACCCGCGATGGGCATATCCGCGCCGACGTGATCCAGATCGCCCCGGATGTATCGGGGTTGATCCAGAAAGTCGAGGTGCGCGACAACCAGACCATCAAGCGCGGCGACGTGCTGTTCACCATCGACCAGGACCGCTTCACCCTGGCCTTGCGCCAGGCCAAGGCGACCCTTGGCGAGCGCCAGGAAACCCTGGCCCAGGCCTCGCGCGAAGCGCAGCGCAACCGCAAGCTGGGCAACCTGGTGGCGGCCGAGCAGCTGGAAGAGAGCCAGTCCCGCGAGGCCCGTGCCCGTTCGGCGGTCAACGAGGCCCAGGTGCAGGTGGACCTGGCCCAGCTCAACCTCGACCGCTCGGTGGTGCGCAGCCCGGTGGATGGCTACCTCAACGACCGCGCCCCGCGCGCCCACGAGTTCGTCAGCGCCGGCCGCCCGGTATTGTCGGTGGTCGACAGCGCCTCGTACCACGTCGATGGCTATTTCGAAGAGACCAAGCTTGGTGGCATCCATATCGGCGACGCCGTGGACATCCGCGTGATGGGTGACGACACCCGCCTGCGCGGCCGCGTGCAGAGCCTGTCTGCCGGCATCGAGGACCGTGACCGCAGCAGCGGCGCCAACCTGCTGCCCAACGTCAACCCGGCCTTCAGCTGGGTGCGCCTGGCCCAGCGGATCCCGGTGCGCATTACCTTCGACGAAGTGCCGGCGGACTTCCGGATGATCGCCGGGCGCACCGCCACGGTGTCGATCATCGAGGAAAAACGCCCATGAAACAGCTGATCCTGGCGGGGCTGTGCCTGTCCCTCGGCGCCTGCATGATGGTCGGCCCGGACTACGAGCTGCCCAAGGACGCCGCCGTGCAGCGCAGCGACCTCAATGGCCCGCTGCGCCAGGACGCCGACAGCGTGGTGTCGGCGCCGGTGCCCGAGGACTGGTGGCAGCTGTACCAGGATCAACGCCTCAATGAACTGGTGCGCCAGGCATTGAGCGCCAACACCGAGCTGCGTGTGGCCGCCGCCAACATCGCCAAGGCCCGTGCCCAGGTGGAAGTGGCCGAATCGCAGGGTGGCTTCAACGGTGGGATCAAGGCCGGCGCCCAGCGCCTGCAGGAGTCCGGCGAGGCCTTCCTGCAACCGGAGAAAGTGCCGGTGGCCAATATCGGCGAGGCGATCATCAGCGCCAGCTACCAGTTCGACCTGTGGGGCACTTTCAAGCGCGGCACCGAGGCCGCCAAGGCCAATGCCGACGCGGTGCAAGCCGCCGCCGACACCGCGCGCATCACCCTGGTGGCCGACGTGGTCAAGGCCTATACCCAGGTGTGCTCGGCCAACGAGGAGTACCACATCGCCCGCGAGTCGCTGGACTTGCAGCAGCAGAGCGTGCAGCTGACCCAGCGTTTGCGTGATGCCGGGCGGGGCGACGAGACCCAGGTGACCCGCTCGCAGACCCAGTTCAAGTCGTTGCGTGCCGAACTGCCGCGCTTCAAGGCCGAGCGCGAGGCCGGCTTGTACACCCTGGCCGCGTTGCTGGCCAAACCGGTCGAGCAACTGCCGGCAGGCACTGCCGATTGCGCTGAGCTGCCGCACCTTGCGCAGTTGGTACCGGTCGGTGATGGTGCGGCGTTGCTCAAGCGCCGCCCCGATGTGCGCCAGGCCGAACGCCAGTTGGCTGCGGCTACCGCCACCATCGGCGTGGCAACCGGTGCGCTGTACCCGGATATCAGCATCGGCGCCCAGGTGGGCACCATCGGTATCCTGGAAAACCTCGGTGAGCCGTCCACCAACCGTTGGGGCTTTGGCCCGCAGATCAGCTGGAACATCCCCACCAACGGCACCCGTGCGCGCATCCGTATGGCCGAGGCCTCGACCCAGGCGGCGCTGGCGCAGTTCGACGGGGTGGTGCTCAACGCCATTCGCGAAACCCAGACGCGGCTGGCGCAATACAGCGCGCTGCTCGACCGACGTGATGCGCTGGCTGATGCGGAACGTTCGGCGAAAGAGTCGGCGGACCAGACACACCGGCGTTACCAGGCGGGGCGCGAGTCGTTCCTGGCGGACTTGCAGGCTACACGGACCTACACCGACGTGCGGGCGCAGTTGGCCGCGGCGAACAGCCAGGTGGCGATGGGGCAGATCGGGGTGTTTCTGGCGTTGGGTGGGGGGTGGAAGGATAGCGGTAAGCCTTGACGGCCAATCGCTGGCAAGCCAGCTCCCACAAGGGCTGCAGCGATGTCTGTGGGAGCTGGCTTGCCAGCGATGCGAGCACCGCTGAAACATCAGGCACCACATCCTCTCTTTCTGAATCACCCCTACGCACTAGCCTGACCTGTCAAAATCAGGAGCAGGCACATGGATATTCCTCACTCCAACCAACTCAGGCGCGGACGGTTTTCAGAGTCTGGCCGGCTTTATCTGCTGACCAGCCAAACCTTGGACCGGGCACCGTACTTGGTCGACTTGCGATCAGTGCGATTGTTAGTCGAACAGTTGCGCCTCGTGGAGGAGGAGGGCATCGCCCGTTCATTGGCCTGGGTGGTGATGCCTGATCATTTTCACTGGCTGGTAGAGCTTGGGAACGTGGATCTGAAAACCCTGATGCGACGGGTCAAGTCGCGCAGTACCCGGATGATCAATGGTTATCAGGGACGTGTGGGGCGGCTGTGGCAGCAAGGCTTTCATGATCGGGCGTTGCGCTGTGAAGAGGATGTGCGGGCTGTTGCGCGCTATATCGTCATGAACCCCAAGCGGGCCGGATTGGTTGAGCGGGTTGGGGACTATCCCCATTGGGATGCCATCTGGCTCTGAGCCATTGCCTGAGTTGTCAGTGCTGGTCCTATCGCCGGCAAGCCGGCTCCCACAGCGATCACTACAGCCTTTGTGGGAGCTGGCTTGCCAGCGATCGAGGGTGCAGCCCTCGCCAGGGCCCATGCCGGCTCAGGGTCGCATCAGGGCCGCCGGGTGCCTGGCTGTTGATTGCATCAGGGCTTGAAGGTGCTTGCCACAGCTTTTTCAGCGCCTATGAGATCGAGCGCCGCCCGCGCGGCGCATCGCTGGCAAGCCAGCTCCCACATCTGTTTCGGGCCAGTTATGTCTGTGAGATCTCCACTGTCCGCCTTGTTTGTACGACGCGGAGTCGAGGTGGCGCTGATGCCGCCCCGCATGGCTTGCGACATGCACCCAGGCGGACACCGCCTCAGTCACAGGTGTACATCGCCCGAAACAAATGTGGGAGCTGGCTTGCCAGCGATGCGCCGCGCGGGCGGCGCTCGATCTGATAGGCGCTGTAAGACTCCCGGCGAACACCTGGTGGCCGTGATGCGGTCCAGCGCCAGACTTTCGCCACGACAAGCCAGCTCCTACTAAAGACTGCGGTTATCCCTGTGGGAGCTGGCTTGCCAGCGATAGGGCCGCGAAGCGGCCCCAGCAATTTCACTCCAGGATCCGCGCCGGTTCGTCCGGTGGCAGTTTGCCCCGCTCGTGCGGCGGGCGTGGTTGCCCAGGGCCCACGCCACCCAACTGGTCGGCCAGCTGCTGCGCCACATCCTCGCCCAGCGCCTTCGACACCTCGCGCACCACCCGCGGGCGGTTCAGCGTCACGCGGCTGTCCTGGGCCTTCACCAGCTTGGTGTCCTGGCCCTCACCCATGGCGGTGAACGCCGAGGTGATCTCGAAGGTACGGGTGTTGATCAGGCTGAAATCCGCCACCACGCTCAGGCCCAGCACCGCCGAGTAGCTGTCGGTGTGGTCCAGCGCGTTGACGTCCTGCTGGAAGTCGATGTCCGACAGGGTGCCGAACAACACATAGTCAGCGCCCTCGAACGCGCCGTTCTTGATGCGGCGGATCACGTCGTACACATCTTCCTCGGCATCGGCGGTGTAGGGCTTGCCCTGCACCAGCTGGAACATGCCGGTCTTGAGGATCTCGCCCTTGATGTCGCCGCCGAACTTGCGCAGCTCGGTCTGCTCGATGTAACTCTTGCTGCTCTCGTACTCGCTGTAGCTCGACGAGTGGCTGGCGTTGTACATGCTCGACTGGCCGCTGTTCTGGGCGTTGACGCTGTGGATGTACTCCTCCAGCTGCGCCTCGTAGGCCAGGTCGGTCACCGCCACCTTGGGGGCCGCCTGCGCGCCGAAGGCGCAGGCCAGGCCGATGATTGCCATCCATGCACGCATCGGTCAGCGCTCCGTGGTCTTGCGGATTTCTTTTTCGTCCATCCACTCGGCCAGGCCGCTTTCCACGTCGACCAGCTGCAGGCTGAACTTGTAGAACACGTCCTTGTAGTCGCTGCTGCGCTTGACGATGGAGCTGATCGAACCTTCCAGGCGGTACTTGGCGGCGATCATGTTGCCGGTCTTGGCCACGCTGTTCTTCTTGTACAGGCCGCTCTGGTTCTGCAGCTTGAGCTGGTCGACCTGGCTCTGCATGTCGGTGTTGTCGCTGGCGAAGCGGGCGGTGCCGGACTTCATCAGCTGGGTCTTGATGGTGGTGGTGATCTCGCGGGTGTCGATGTACTCGCTGGTCTTGTTCTTCACGTCGTACACCTGCACCACCGGGCGGCCATGCAGCACGCCGGACTGGGCCAGGGAGCGGGTCATGCTCTCGGCGATCATCTGCAGGTCGGTGGAGCCGAATTCGTTGGTGATCAGCTCGACGGCCTTGCTGTCGCCGTAGCTGATGTTCTTGCCACCGAGGACCGGCGAGGGGGTGCTGCAGCCGCTGACCAGGGCGATGGCGACGGCGGCGAGGGAAAGGCGTGCAAACATGGAACGTGCTCCTGAAAAATTTACCGGGTGTGGACTTCGAGACGGAAGTCGGTGGCCTTGGGGGTCGGCGCGATGGCGGGCAGGTATTTGGCCTGCTTGCCGTACAGCGGCAGGGCCTTCCAGCCCTCTTCGTCGGCCACCGGGAAGCCGTCGGCGCCCAGCCAGGCGAAGCGGTAGAACAGGGTCTGGTTGCTGCGGCTGCTGTTGTTCAGCGCCACGTTGACGGTGAGGAAGCCGTTCTCGCGGGCGACCCGCATGTGGCCGACTTCGATGTCATCCAGCTGGCCCATGGTCACCACCTTGCTGGCAGCGGTTTCGGGCTCGGGTGAACTGGAGCAGCCGGCCAGCAGGGCGGCGGCGGCGAGGGCGAGGCATGTTCTGCGCATGTGCGGTCCTTGCAGTTATTTCAGGCTGGCCACGGCGGGGGCCGGGGCCTGCGGAACGGTTTCGATGGCTGTGCCTGCGGCGAACACCTGGTTGCCCACCACGCGCAGGCTCACCACCTGGTAAGGGCGGTCGATCTTCACCTTGACCTGGGTGGCGCCCAGGGTCAGGCGGTGCTCGCCGGGCTTCATGCGCACCCGGGCGACCTGGGTCTCGTCGGGCAGGGTGCGCCAGGTGCGGGTGTCGGCGCCTTCGACCACGGCCGAGGCGACCCCCACGATCAGGCCGGCCATCGGGTTGGTCTTGTTCAGGTTCTTCTGTGCCACGCCACGGGTGATGCCGCGCAGGCTGGTGCGCAGGATGATGCCCGGCATGTCGTCGCGCAAGGCCCGGCGCGACATGGCGTTGGTGCTGTTCAGCGCGGTCAGGGCCAGGGCCTTGTCGTCGAACTGGACGTTGGCCAGCGGCGCGGTGGAGGTGTCGGCACGGATCACCGGGAACGACAGCGGGACGATCACCAGCTCGTTGTCGATCGGTAGCGGCAGGGGGATGCGCACCGAGTCGCGGGCCGGGGCCAGGCCGCTCTGCACCACGATCAGCACGTCGCTCTCGCCGGCCTTGGCGCTGCGCTTGTCGAGGTCGAGCAGTGCCTGCTCCAGCAGCGGGGTGTTTGGCCGCAACTCGGCGGCCTTGCGGTAGCCAGGGGCTGCCAAGCCCTTTTCGCCCAGGGCCTCGTAGACGAAACCGGACAGGTAGTGGCTGAAGGCGCTCTGGTAGCTGTTCTTCAGGCCGACCACTTCGGGGGCGTCGAGGCTGGCGACCGGGTAGCCTTGCAGGTCCTTGTACTCGGTCTTGATGCCTTCCTTCTCGGCGTCTTCCTCGCGCTTGAGATATTCCTTGTCGCGCAGCTCGGCGATGATCGCCTCGCGCTCGTGGGTTTTCTTGATTTCGGTGCGGGCACCGTCGAAATCGTTCTGTGCCAGCAGGTTGAGGGCCATCTGCGTGGTCAGCATGACTTTTTCGTAGTCGTAGCCTTCGTAGCGCCGCACCTTGTCGTTGACCAGCAGGCTGCCGAACTGGCTGAGGTACTTCTCGGTGTCGAGCTTGACCGACTCTTCCCACTGGAACACCACGCTGTCGGCAGAGCGCCAGGCGGCCTGGCTGCCCTGCAGGTCGCCCTTGGAGCGCAGCAGTTCGCCTTTTTCGAAGTAGTAGAGCAGGTCTTTCTGCTCACCCTTGTTGTGGCTTTCCAGTACGGCGAGGGCGGCGTCGACATTGCCGGCGGCCAACTGTTGGTTGGTTTCCTGCAATTCGCTGTCGTAGCTGCGGAACACCGAGCAGCCGGTCAGGTGCACGGCGGCGACCAGGGCCGCCAGGGTTAGGGCGCGGGATGCCATCTTGTTGGTTGTTTCCCTGAGACGATTGGGGCCGCGTGGGCGGGGCGGCAGGTCCCTCTGTTTATCGCCAGAACCTCTCGATGGAGGCGCCTTGATTTCGAATGGCTATTACGGTGGCGCGGGAGTATACCCAAATGGATGGCCTTTTGATGGCTAATTGCCGCATGCCCATTGGTCGTCAAAGCCGGAAAAATGTTCCTCAACGCCGGGGAGCCTAATTTGTCGCAAGATTTTTCATGAAATGTGCCGATGAGCCTTGAGGGCGCAGTAGTGGAAGTGAACAATGTTCTCTTTCGTATTTCCGTCGAGAGTGGCCATGATTTCCCGTTCCCGTCTGCTTGCCTGGTTCCTGTGGCCGCTGCTGGCGCTGTGCAGCACCCTGACGCTGGCCGAAGCGCCCGCCGATGCGACCAAGGCCCTGCATCTGCTGGACTACATTGGTGCCGACTACCCGGCGACCGTGCGTGACGGCAAGGTGGTCGACGACGGGGAATACCGTGAGCAGCGGGAGTTCAGCGGTGTGCTCGCCGAGCTGGTCAAGGGGCTGCCGGACAACCCCGAGCGCAGTGCGCTGGGGCAGGGCGTGCAGAACCTGCGCCAGGCCATCGACCAGCGCCAGGACGGTGCCAGCGTGGCGCGCCAGGCTCGTCAGCTGGGCGCGCGCCTGGCGGTGGCCTACGAGGTCAGCCAGGCCCCGGTCATCACCCCCGACCCGGCCCGTGGCGCTGCGTTGTACGCGCAGAATTGCTCGATCTGCCATGGCGACACCGGCCTGGGCGATGGCCCGGCGGGCGTAGGCCTGGAACCGGCGCCCGCCAACCTGCGCAACATCACACGGCTCGACCAGTTGAGCCTGTACGACCTGTACAACACCCTCGGCCTGGGCATCGATGGCACCGAGATGCCGTCGTTCGCCGACCAGCTCGACGAGCGTCAGCGCTGGGACGTGGCCGCCTACATCGCCAGCTTCACCGCCGACCCGCAAGCGGCCAAGGGCGACAAGACCTGGAACATCGCCGACCTGGCGCGCCAGACCCCGGCCGAAGTCGCCGCCAGCGAAGGCGAAGGCGCCGTGGCCGGGTTCCGCGCCCAGCGCGCGCAGCCGCCGCAGGTCAAGCGTGGCCCGGCGCAGCTGCTCGAATACACCTCCGCCACCCTGGACAAGAGCCTGGCGGCCTACCGCGCCGGCGACCACGACCAGGCCTACGACCTGTCGGTGGCGGCCTACCTGGAAGGCTTCGAGCTGGTGGAAAGCTCGCTCGACAACATCGACGCGCAAGCGCGCAAGGACACCGAGAAATCCCTGATGGCTTACCGGCAGGCGCTGCAGGACGGCCTGCCGGTGGCCCAGGCCGAACAGCGCCTGGCCGAGGCCAAGGGCAAGCTCGAGCAGGCCTCCAAACTGCTGGGCAGCGATGGCCTGAGCTGGTCGCTGAGCTACATCTCAGGCCTGTTGATCCTGCTGCGCGAGGGCTTGGAGGCGATCCTGGTGCTGGCGGCGATCCTCGCCTTCCTGCGCAATACCGGCCAGCAATCGGCGGTGCGCAGCGTCAACGTCGGCTGGGCCCTGGCGCTGGTCGCCGGCTTCGCCACCTGGGCCCTGGCGGCCTACGTGATCGACGTCGGCGGCGCCCAGCGCGAGCTGCTCGAAGGTTGCACGGCGCTGTTCGCCGCGGTGATGGTGCTGTGGCTGGGGGTGTGGATGCACGACCGCCGCCACGCCGCCGCCTGGCAGAACTACATCAAGAGCAGCCTGGTCAGCGGTGGCGGGCGCTTCGGCTTCGCCTTGCTGGCGTTCTTCTCGGTGTACCGCGAGCTGTTCGAGGTGATCCTGTTCTACGAAACCCTGTGGTTGCAGGCGGGGCCTGCCGGGCACCAGGCGGTGCTGGCCGGTGGTGCCACGGCGCTGGTGCTGATGGTGGGGCTGGCCTGGGTGATCCTGCGCGGTTCGGCCAAGCTGCCGCTGTCGTTGTTCTTCAGCATCAACGCCGCGCTACTGTGCGCGTTGTCGGTGGTGTTCGCCGGGCATGGCGTCAAGGCGTTGCAGGAGGCGGGCGTGCTGGGCACGCGGCCGGTGGCGTTCTTCGAGTTCGACTGGCTGGGGATTCATGCCGATGCCTACTCGTTGAGTGCGCAGGCAGTGGCATTGCTGGCGATCGTGTTCTTGTACGGGCGCAGCTGGTTGGCCGAGAAGCGCCGGGCGGCGGCCAGCTGAGTACCGTGGGAGCAACTGTCTTGCGCAGGCTTTCTGTAGGAGCGGCCGTGCAAGGTTTTGGGTGGGAGCGGGCTTGCCCCGCGATTTGGCCAGTGCTGGCATAATGCGCGCCTGCTCAGGCGCAATCGCGGGTCAAGCCCGCTCCCACAAAGGCGCTGCCCCAAACACAGGAACAACCCCCATGCGTATATGGATCGATGCCGACGCCTGCCCCAAGGCGGCCAAGGACCTGATCGTCAAGTTCGCCCTCAAGCGCAAGCTGGAGGTGGTGATGGTCGCCGGCCAGCCGCAGATCAAGCCGGCCTTCGCCTGCGTGCGGCTGATCGTGGTGCCCAGCGGCATGGATGCGGCCGACGATTACCTGGTGGAGAACGCCGTGCCCGGCGAGCTGGTGATCTGCAGCGACGTGCCGCTGGCCGATCGCCTGATCAAGAAGGGTGTGGCGGCGCTGGACCCGCGTGGCCGCGAGTTCGACGAGCGCAACATGGGCGAGCGGCTGGCGGTGCGCAACCTGTTCACCGAGCTGCGCGAGCAGGGGCAGGTGGGCGGGGGGCAGGCGCCGTATGGCGAGCGCGAGAAACAGGCCTTTGCCAATGCCCTGGACCGGATCCTGGCTCGGTTGTCCAAGGCCTGACGCGTTGTTCGCCGGCAAGCCGGCTCCTGCGACGCGATCCGCGTAGGAGCCGGCTTGCCGGCGAACAGGCCTTACTGGTCGTTCTCGTGGGTCAGTTCCAGCACTCGATCCACCAGCTTGTAGATCCCGCCCGCCGCTTCGCTGATCGACTTGGCCTCCATGTACGCAGGCGTGGTCACCAGCTTGCGCTGCACATCTTCGACGATGTCATGCACATCGCACTCTTCATGGGTACCACCCATCTTCACCACCGCTGCGGCGGTGCCTGCATCCTTGCCGATAGTGCAGACCACGCCCGGCCCGTAGATCTTCGCCGCCAGCGCCGGCGAGATGCAGATCAGGCCCACCGGCTTGCAGGCGTCGGCGAAGGCTTCGGCCAAGGCCAGCACGTCGGGATTCACGGTGCAGTTGGCGCCTTCGACGGCGAAGTTGGACAGGTTCTTGGCCGCGCCGAAGCCACCCGGCACGATCAAAGCGTCGAAATCCTCGACCTTGGCTTCGCGAATGTCCTTCACCTCGCCACGGGCGATGCGCGCCGACTCGACCAGTACGTTGCGCGACTCGGGCATCTGTTCTCCGGTCAGGTGGTCGATCACATGCATCTGCGCGATGTTCGGTGCGAAGCACTGCACCTGGGCGCCACGCTGGTCCAGGCGCAGCAGGGTGATCACGCTTTCGTGGATCTCCGCGCCGTCGTACACGCCACAGCCGGACAGGATCACCGCAACTTTTTTCGTCATGCTCAATACTCCAGTGTCGAGGCGCTAAATGTCCTCTAGTTTGGCAGATGTGGCCATAGGGATTCCCGCGGGCGCCGCCTAATCTGTTTCGACAACCCTGGAGACTGCCGCTGATGGACCTGATTCTGCTGGCCGTGCCGTTCTTCTTCGTGCTGATCGCCGTGGAACTGGTCGCCGACCGTGTGCGCGGGCAGCGCAATTATCGCCTGGCCGACTCGATCAACAGCCTGAGCACGGGCGCGCTGTCGACCAGCACCGGCCTGTTGACCAAGGGCGTGGGCCTGGTCAGCTATGCACTGGCCTATGAGCACCTGGCGCTGCTGCGCCTGCCGGCCGAGGCCTGGTGGACCTGGGTGTTCGCCTTCGTGCTCTACGACTTCTGCTATTACTGGCTGCACCGCCTGGGGCATGAGCGCAATGTGCTGTGGGCCGCGCATTCGGTGCATCACCAGAGCGAGGAATACAACCTCACCACCGCCCTGCGCCAGACCAGCAGCGGCTTTATCTTCTCGTGGATCTTCTACCTGCCGCTGGCGCTGGTGGGGGTGCCACCGGTGGTGTTCATCACCGTGGCTTCGCTGAACCTGCTCTACCAGTTCTGGGTGCATACCCGCCATGTGCCCAAGCTGGGTTGGTTGGAATGGGTGTTCATCACGCCGTCCAATCATCGCGTCCACCATGCACAGAATCCTCGCTACTTGGATTGCAACTACGGTGGGGTGTTCATTCTGTGGGACCGGCTGTTCGGCACCTTCCAGGAAGAGGACGCGGATGAGCCGGTGATCTTCGGCGTGACCACGCCGCTGGCCAGCTGGAACCCGCTGTGGGCCAACCTGCAGTTCTACGCGCAACTGTGGGCCGACGCTCGCCGCACGCACAATGTGTGGGACAAGCTGCGCATCTGGTTCATGCCTACGGGCTGGCGCCCGGCGGATGTGGCGGCGGCTTATCCACAGCCCAAGCAGGACCTGGCCCGGTTCCGCAAGTTCGGCGTACCCCTGCACGGCGCGCAGCAGCTGTACGTGACGGTGCAGTTCGCGGTCTACGTGGCGTTGGGCAGTTACCTGATGGACGTGGCCGAGCGCGTGTCGCCCGCTGCCTTGACGCTGGGCTGGACGGTGATGGCGTTCGGTTTGTTCGTGCTGGGCGCGGCGCTGGAAGATCGCCCCTGGGCGGGGCGCATGGAGTGCTTGCGGCTGCTGTCGAATGCGCCGGCGCTGTACCTGGCCGGCGCCTTGGGGCTAGTGGCGGTCACGCCCTTGTTCTGGGGGCTGCTCCTGGGATACAGCCTGCTCAGCCTCGGTGCCCTGGCTTTCTGCCGCCGCGCGGCGCTCGGCGCGCTGGGTGCGGAAACGCCGGCGCAGCCAGAGCAGGGCGCCCAGCCCCAGCAGGCCGCCGAGCACCCATAGTTCGTATTTCTTGATGCTGCCCAGCATGCCTTCGAGGATGGCGCCGAAGTGATAGGCGGCCAGCCCCAGCGCGAGGGCCCAGACCGCGGCGCCAATGCCGTTGAGCAGCAGGTAGCGGCGTGGCGGGTAGCCGGACAGGCCGATGGCCACCGGCATCACCGTGCGCAGGCCATAGACGAAGCGGAAACTCAGCACCCAGATGTCGGGATGGCGGCGGATATGCTCCAGCGCCCGGTCCCCCATGGCTTGCCAGCGAGGCTTGCGGGCGAGGATCTTGCGCCCGTGGCGGCGGCCCATGAAGTACCACAACTGGTCACCGGCATAGCTGCCGCAGAACGCCACCACGACCACCAGCTTGATGTCCATGTATTCGCGGAACGCCAGGAACCCCGCGAGCACGAGGATGGTTTCGCCCTCGAAGAACGTGCCGAGAAAAAGGGCAAAGTAGCCGAAATCGTTCAGGAATTGTTGAAGCATTTTCTGACGTGCTGGCGAAATGAACGCGCAGCCTACCCCTTCGGGCGCATTCGTGAAAGTGTCCAAATGTGTCTCGACGTGAACATTTCCTACAAGGACAATGACTGCGGCCACAAGTCGCAGGGTTGCCCAAGGGTGTAACACAGGCGTCATAATGGCCGCTTATAACTGTCGCGCTCGCCCGCCTGCGCGGGCTCAGGAGTCTGCCGTGAGCTTTACCCCCGCCAACCGTCTGTTTCCTGCCACCCGCCTGCGTCGCAACCGCCGGGACGAATTCTCCCGTCGCCTGGTTCGCGAGAACACCCTGACCGTCGATGACCTGATCCTCCCGGTATTCGTGCTGGACGGCGACAACCGCCGTGAGGAGATACCGTCCATGCCAGGCGTCGAGCGCCTGTCGATCGACCTGCTGCTGGAAGCCGCACAGGGCTGGGTGGAGCTGGGCATTCCAGCGCTGGCGCTGTTCCCGGTGACCCCGCCCGAGAAGAAGTCCCTCGACGGCGCCGAAGCCTGGAACCCGGACGGCATCGCCCAGCGCGCCACCCGCGCCCTGCGTGCGCGCTTCCCGGAGCTGGGGGTGATCACCGACGTGGCCCTCGACCCGTTCACCACCCATGGGCAGGACGGCATCCTCGATGAAGAGGGCTATGTACAGAACGACATCACCGTCGACGCCCTGGTGCGCCAGGCGCTGTCCCATGCCGAAGCCGGCGCCCAGGTGGTGGCCCCGTCGGACATGATGGACGGCCGCCTGGGTGCGATCCGCGAAGCCCTCGAGGTGGCGGGGCACGTCAACGTGCGCATCATGGCCTACTCGGCCAAGTACGCCAGCGCCTACTACGGCCCGTTCCGCGACGCGGTGGGTTCGGCGCTGAACCTGGGCAAGGCCAACAAGGCCTCCTACCAGATGGACCCGGCCAACAGCGACGAGGCCCTGCACGAAGTGGCCCTCGACCTCGCCGAAGGCGCCGACATGGTCATGGTCAAGCCAGGCATGCCGTACCTGGACATCGTTCACCGGGTGAAGACCGAGTTCAAGGTACCGACCTTCGTCTACCAGGTCAGCGGTGAGTACGCCATGCACATGGCCGCGATCCAGAACGGCTGGCTCAGCGAGGCCGTGATCCTCGAATCGCTCACCGCTTTCAAACGGGCAGGCGCCGATGGCATCCTGACCTATTTCGCCGTGCGTGCCGCTCAATTGATGAGAGGGCAGTAACGCCCTCACAGGAACGTCAGATGAATAATGAAGTGCTAACCCCTGTCGCGATCAAGGATGCCCAGGCCGTGCCCGAAGAAATGGTGCAGACCCCGCCCGACCTGCCCGCCGCGGCCGAGCCGGAGCCGGTGGTCGAAGCCGCACCGGCCCCCGCGCCTGTGGCGGCCCCGGCGATCGCCGTGCCGAGCCTGGACGACAGCAGCCTGTACATTCATCGCGAGCTTTCGCAGCTGCAGTTCAACATCCGCGTGCTGGAGCAGGCGCTGGACGAATCGTACCCGCTGCTCGAGCGCCTCAAGTTCCTGCTGATCTTCTCCAGCAACCTCGACGAGTTCTTCGAGATCCGCGTGGCGGGCCTGAAGAAACAGATCAACTTCGCCCGTGAGCAGGCCGGCGCCGATGGCCTGCAACCGCATCAGGCGCTGGCGCGGATCAGCGAGCTGGTGCATTTCGAGGTGGAGCGCCAGTACGCGATCCTCAACGACGTGCTGCTGCCGGAGCTGGAAAAACACCAGATCCGTTTCATTCGTCGCCGTTACTGGACGACCAAGCTCAAGGCCTGGGTGCGCCGCTACTTCCGCGACGAGATCGCGCCGATCATCACCCCGATCGGCCTCGACCCGACCCACCCGTTCCCGCTGCTGGTGAACAAGAGCCTCAACTTCATCGTCGAGCTCGAGGGTGTCGATGCCTTTGGCCGCGACTCGGGCCTGGCGATCATCCCGGCGCCGCGCCTGTTGCCGCGGGTGATCCGCGTGCCGGAAGAGGTCGGTGGCGCCGGCGACAACTACGTGTTCCTGTCGTCGATGATCCACGCTCATGCCGATGACCTGTTCCAGGGCATGAAGGTGAAGGGCTGCTACCAGTTCCGCCTGACCCGCAACGCCGACCTGGCGCTGGATTCGGAAGAGGTCGACGACCTGGCCCGGGCCCTGCGCGGTGAGCTGTTCTCCCGTCGTTACGGGGACGCGGTACGCCTTGAGGTCGCCGACACCTGCCCGAAACATCTGTCGGACTACCTGCTCAAGCAGTTCAGCCTGAGCGAGAGCGAGCTGTACCAGGTCAACGGCCCGGTCAACCTGACCCGCCTGTTCAGCATCACTGGCCTGGACAGCCACCCGGAGTTGCAGTACACGCCGTTCACCCCGGCCATCCCCAAGCTGCTGGTGAACGCCGACAACATCTTCAGCGTGATCGGCAAGCAGGACATCCTGCTGATGCACCCGTTCGAGTCGTTCACCCCGGTGATCGACCTGCTGCGCCAGGCCGCCAAGGACCCGCACGTGCTGGCCGTGCGCCAGACCCTGTACCGTTCGGGCGCCAACTCGGAGATCGTCGACGCCCTGGTGGACGCGGCGCGTAACGGCAAGGAGGTCACCGCGGTGATCGAATTGCGCGCACGCTTCGACGAAGAGTCCAACCTGCAGATGGCCAGCCGCCTGCAGGCCGCCGGCGCGGTGGTGATCTATGGCGTGGTGGGCTTCAAGACCCACGCCAAGATGATGCTGATCCTGCGTCGCGAGCAGGGCGAGATCGTGCGTTACGCGCACCTGGGTACCGGCAACTACCACGCCGGCAACGCCCGCCTGTACACCGACTACAGCCTGCTGACCTCCGACGACGCCCTCACCGAAGACGTCGGCAAACTGTTCAGCCAGCTGATCGGCATGGGCAAGACCCTGCGCATGAAGAAGCTGCTGCACGCGCCGTTCACCCTGAAGAAGGGCATGCTCGACATGATCGCCCGGGAGACCCAGTTTGCCCTGGAAGGCAAGCCCGCGCACATCATCGCCAAGTTCAACTCGCTGACCGATGCCAAGATCATCAAGGCGTTGTACAAGGCCAGCCAGTCGGGCGTGCGCATCGACCTGGTGGTGCGTGGCATGTGCTGCCTGCGCCCGGGCATCCCGGGGGTGTCGCACAACATCCACGTGCGCTCGATCATCGGCCGCTTCCTCGAGCACACCCGGGTGTTCTACTTCCTCAATGGCGGCGAGGAGCAGATCTACCTGTCCAGCGCCGACTGGATGGAGCGCAACCTCGACAAGCGCGTCGAGACTTGCTTCCCGGTGGAGGGCAAGAAGCTGCTGCTGCGGGTGAAGAAGGAACTGGAGGGTTACCTCACCGACAACACCCAGGCCTGGACCCTGCAACCGGACGGGCGCTATGTGCGCAGCACGCCGACCGGTAACCAGAACCCGCGCAGTGCCCAGGCGACCCTGCTGGAGCGCCTGAGCAACCCGGTGTTGAACGTACGGTAAGTCTATGACCGGGGCCGCTTTGCGGCCCTTTCGCGGCACAGGGTCGCTCGTATGGGATCACGCGCAGCTCAGGCCTGGCGTTGTCTGTGTGGGAGCGGGCTTGCCCGCGAACACCGGCAGAGCCGGTGCCATCCACCGCGGCGCCTGCTTCGCGGGCAAGCCCGCTCCCACAAGGCCGCGTGGAGTTTGGGCTCCGCGCGGTATATGAGGCCGCCTTAGCGCACGCTGAGCACGAACCCGACCCGCTCCAGCCACTGCGCCTCGTTGGCGAAGTCGGCCTGGGTCAGTTGGTTCTGTTCCAGCCAGCCGTTGGGGAATACCACTTCCAGGCTGTTGTCGCCGGCCTGCAGCTCCACCTTGGGCATCTGCTGGGTGCCGCGGATGTGGTGGAACAGGATGGCGAAGCGCAGCAGCACGCACAGGCGCAGCAGCTTGGTGCCTTCCTCGCCCAGTTCGGCGAACTTGTCCTTGGGGATGTTGCGGCGATGGCCGCGTACCAGCAGCGCCATCATCTGCTGGTCTTCGCGGGAGAAGCCGGACAGGTCGGAGTGCTCGATCAGGTAGGCGCCGTGCTTGTGGTAGTGGTAGTGGGCAATATCCAACCCGATTTCGTGGATTTTCGCCGCCCATCCCAGCAGATCGCGCCAGTTACCTTCTTCAAGATCCCACGCCTTGGCCACCTGGTCGAAGGCATGCAGCGCCTTGCGCTCGACCCGCGCGGCCTGGCCTTGGTCGACGTGGTAGCGCTCCATCAGCGAATTGAGGGTGCGTTCGCGCACGTCTTCGTGGTGGTGGCGGCCCAGCAAGTCGAACAGCACGCCCTCGCGCAGCGCACCGTCGCAGTGGTCCATGCGCGCCAACTCCAGCGCGTCGAAGATCGCCTCGAGAATCGCCAGGCCCGCCGGGAAGATCGCCCGGCGGTCGGGCTTGACCCCGTCGAAGTCGATCTTGTCGGTTTCACCGAGCTTGAACAGCTTGCGCTTGACCCAGGCCAGGCCTTCGGCGTTGACCTCGCCATTGCCCAGGCCACCGGCCTTGATCGCCGCGCCGATGGCGCGGATGGTGCCGGACGAGCCGATGGCCTCGTCCCAGGTCAGGCGGTGCAGGGCGTTCTCGATGCTCATCAGTTCCAGGCGCGCGGCGGTGTAGGCCTGGGCGTAGCGCGCCGGCGTGACCTTGCCGTCGCGGAAGTAGCGCTGGGTGAAGCTCACACAGCCCATCTGCAGGCTTTCGCGCAGCAATGGCTCGAAGCGCTGGCCAATGATGAATTCGGTACTGCCGCCGCCGATGTCGGCGACCAGGCGCTTGCCGGGGGTGTCGGCGAGGGTATGCGACACACCCAGGTAGATCAGGCGCGCCTCTTCGCGGCCGGAGATCACCTCGACCGGATGGCCGAGAATGGCTTCGGCGCGCTGGATGAATTCGTTGCGGTTGCGCGCTTCGCGCAGGGCATTAGTGCCGACGATGCGCACGGCGCCCGCGGGCATGCCGTTGATCAGCTGGGCGAAGCGCTTGAGGCATTCGAGCCCGCGCTGCATGGCTTCTTCGCTGAGCCTGCGCTCGTCATCGATGCCGGCAGCCAGCTGAACCTTTTCCCCGAGCCGCTCAAGAATGCGGATTTCCGTGTGATGGGCCTTGGCCACGACCATATGGAAGCTGTTGGAGCCCAGGTCGATGGCGGCGATCAGGGACAGGTTCTTCGCGGTGGTATGCGGCATGGTCTTGGGGTTCTCGGTCGTTAACCTGGCAATCGTGCCACGATCGTGGCGATCCGCCAACGCGCGGCACTGCAAGGCTTTGATGCATGGCAATGTCAGGATGATGTTATGACAGCGACATGACGGTTTCGATTCGTGGGGTCTTGCACAACTATAGTTACAGTCAATCGTCTGTGGCTTCCTGTGACGCCAGGGTGCAGCTATGATGGGCCACGTTTTTTTGCTTACGACCTGGAGATTTCCATGAGCAGCGATCTTATCAAACACGTCACCGATGCCAGCTTCGAAGCCGAAGTACTGAAGGCCGAGGGCGCGGTGCTGGTCGACTACTGGGCTGAATGGTGCGGCCCGTGCAAGATGATCGCGCCGGTGCTGGACGACATCGCTTCCGAATACCAAGGCAAGGTGACCATCGCCAAGCTGAACATCGACGAAAACCAGGAAACCCCGGCCAAGCACGGCGTGCGTGGCATCCCGACGCTGATGCTGTTCAAGAACGGCAACGTCGAGGCCACCAAGGTCGGCGCACTGTCCAAGTCGCAGCTCAAGGCGTTCCTCGACGCCAGCCTGTGATGTGAAAAGGCCCCGCAAATGCGGGGCTTTTTTTTGCCCGAAAGCACAGTGTGAGCCTTGCAGGAGCGGGTTTACCCGCGAATGAGCAGGTGAGTCCACGGCCGTCTTCGCGGGTAAACCCGCTCCCACAAGGTTCGATTTCCACAGGCAAGACCACTAGACGTCGAAAAAAGCAAGTGTTACATTCGGCCTCGCACTGCTTCTTTCAGTGCCCTCTGCACGCCGTCGCCGAAGCATCCCAATTCGAATCAGTACGCGATCCTGTCGCCATCTAGCGGCGCGGCCTTCATTAAGCCAATGCTTAATTCTCCCTTCTTACATGATTACGTCACTCCCCTTATGAACCTGACTGAACTCAAGCAAAAGCCGATTACCGATCTTTTGGAAATGGCCGAACAGATGGGCATCGAAAACATGGCCCGTTCGCGCAAACAGGACGTGATTTTCGCCCTGCTGAAAAAGCATGCGAAGAGCGGCGAAGAGATCTCGGGTGACGGCGTGCTGGAGATTCTCCAGGATGGTTTCGGTTTCCTGCGCTCGGCGGATGCCTCTTACCTGGCCGGCCCTGACGACATCTACGTCTCCCCCAGCCAGATCCGTCGCTTCAACCTGCGCACCGGCGACACCATCGTCGGCAAGATCCGCCCACCGAAGGAAGGGGAGCGTTACTTCGCCCTGCTGAAGGTCGACACGATCAACTTCGACCGTCCGGAAAACGCGAAGAACAAGATCCTGTTCGAAAACCTGACGCCGCTGTTCCCGAACAAGCGCCTGAAGATGGAAGCCGGCAACGGTTCCACCGAAGACCTCACTGGTCGTGTCATCGACCTGTGCGCTCCAATCGGCAAGGGCCAGCGTGGCCTGATCGTCGCACCGCCAAAAGCCGGTAAGACGATCATGCTGCAGAACATCGCGGCCAACATCACCCGCAACAACCCCGAGTGCCACCTGATCGTCCTGCTGATCGACGAGCGCCCGGAAGAAGTGACCGAGATGCAGCGCACCGTGCGCGGCGAAGTGGTCGCCTCGACTTTCGACGAACCACCGACCCGCCACGTGCAGGTAGCGGAAATGGTCATCGAGAAGGCCAAGCGCCTGGTCGAGCACAAGAAGGACGTGGTCATCCTGCTCGACTCGATCACCCGTCTGGCCCGTGCCTACAACACCGTGATCCCGAGCTCCGGCAAGGTGCTGACCGGTGGTGTCGATGCCCACGCCCTGGAGAAGCCGAAGCGCTTCTTCGGTGCCGCCCGTAACATCGAGGAAGGCGGTTCGCTGACCATCATCGCCACCGCGCTGGTCGAAACCGGCTCGAAGATGGACGAGGTGATCTACGAAGAGTTCAAGGGTACCGGCAACATGGAGCTGCCGCTGGACCGCCGCATCGCCGAGAAGCGTGTGTTCCCGGCCATCAACATCAACAAGTCCGGTACTCGCCGCGAAGAGCTGCTGACCGCCGACGACGAACTGCAGCGCATGTGGATCCTGCGCAAGCTGCTGCACCCGATGGATGAAATCGCCGCCATCGAGTTCCTGGTCGACAAGCTCAAGCAGACCAAGACCAACGACGAGTTCTTCCTGTCGATGAAGCGCAAGTAAGCGTTTCAGGCCGACATTGATTGGGGCTGCTGCGCAGCCCATCGCGGCACAAGGCCGCTCCTACAGGATTACCCATTCCCCTGTAGGAGCGGCCTTGTGCCGCGATGGGCCGCGCAGCGGCCCCAAGTCATTCTTGGCCTTTACCCCGCCAACGGCGCTACACTCTGCACCCCCGACCGACATGCCCCACACGAGGCCTTTGCATGCAGTATCGCGATTTGCGCGACTTCATTCGCGGCCTGGAACAGCGCGGTGAACTCAAGCGCATCCAGGTTCCCATCTCCCCCATCCTGGAAATGACCGAAGTCTGCGACCGCACCCTGCGCGCCAAGGGCCCGGCCTTGCTGTTCGAGAAACCCACCGGCTTCGACATCCCGGTACTGGGCAACCTGTTCGGCACCCCTGAGCGCGTGGCCATGGGCATGGGCGCCGAATCCACCGAAGAGCTGCGCGAAATCGGCAAGCTGCTGGCGTTCCTCAAGGAACCCGAGCCACCGAAGGGGCTGAAGGATGCCTGGTCGAAACTGCCGATCTTCAAGAAGGTCGTGTCCATGGCACCAAAGGTGGTCAAGGATGCCGTGTGCCAGGAAATCGTGGTCGAGGGCGACGATGTCGACCTGTCGCAACTGCCGATCCAGCATTGCTGGCCCGGTGATGTGGCGCCACTGATCACCTGGGGCCTGACCGTCACCCGTGGCCCGAACAAGGATCGCCAGAACCTGGGGATCTACCGCCAGCAGGTGATCGGCCGCAACAAGGTCATCATGCGCTGGCTGAGCCACCGTGGCGGTGCCCTGGACTACCGCGAATGGTGCCAGAAGCACCCCGGCCAACCTTTCCCGGTGGCCGTGGCCCTCGGTGCCGACCCTGCGACCATCCTCGGTGCCGTGACCCCCGTCCCGGACACGCTCTCCGAATACGCCTTCGCCGGCCTGCTGCGTGGCAACCGCACCGAGTTGGTCAAATGCCGTGGCAACGACCTGCAAGTGCCGGCCACCGCCGAGATCATCCTCGAGGGTGTCATCCACCCGGGCGAGATGGCGCCGGAAGGCCCCTACGGTGACCACACCGGTTACTACAACGAGGTGGACAGCTTCCCGGTGTTCACCGTCGAGCGCATCACCCACCGGCAGAAACCGATCTACCACAGCACCTACACCGGCCGTCCGCCGGATGAGCCGGCGATCCTCGGCGTGGCGCTGAACGAAGTGTTCGTGCCGATCCTGCAGAAGCAGTTCCCCGAGATCGTCGACTTCTACCTGCCACCGGAAGGCTGCTCGTACCGCATGGCGGTGGTGACCATGAAAAAGCAGTATCCAGGCCACGCCAAGCGCGTGATGCTGGGTGTGTGGTCGTTCCTGCGACAGTTCATGTACACCAAGTTCGTTATTGTCACCGACGACGATATCAACGCCCGCGACTGGAACGATGTGATCTGGGCCATCACCACGCGCATGGACCCCAAGCGTGATACGGTGATGATCGACAACACCCCCATCGACTACCTCGACTTCGCGTCGCCGGTGTCGGGGCTGGGGTCGAAGATGGGCCTGGACGCCACGCACAAATGGCCGGGCGAGACTACACGCGAATGGGGCCGTGTCATCGTCAAGGACGAGGCCGTTACCCGCCGTATCGATGAGCTGTGGGATCAGTTGGGAATAGATTGATGCAGGTAACCTTGCAGCCGTCCGGCGCGGTGCTGGCGGTAGAACCGGGCGAAAGGATTCTGGATGCGGCGCGGCGCCTGGGCTACGACTGCCCGAACAGCTGCCGTAACGGCAACTGCCATGTGTGTGCCGCGCTGTTGGTGGAAGGGCGCATACGCCAGGACGGAGTGATCCGTGACCATGGCGAGCTGTTTACCTGCATCGCCGAGCCGCTGGAGGACTGTGTGGTGCTCTGGGATGGTGTTCTGGCCTTGGGTGAGCTACCGGTGCGCAAGCTGGCCTGCACCGTGAGCGAGTGCGTCGAGGTTGGCGGCGATGTCTGGCGCGTGCGCCTGCGCGCACCGGCCGGCAAGCTGCCGCGCTATCACGCCGGGCAGTACCTGATGATCGAGCGCGAGGGCGGCGACAAGGCCGCGTTCTCGCTAGCCTCGGCCCCCCACGGCGGGCGTGACCTCGAACTGCATGTGCTGGCGCGCGACAACAGCGCCGTGCAGCTGATCAAGCAGCTGCAACGCAATGGCCTCGCCCGTATCGAGCTGCCCTTTGGCGATGCGCACCTGGCCGAGCTGCCCGAGGGCCCGCTGGTGCTGATCGCTGCCGGCACCGGCATGGGCCAGATGCACAGCCTGGTCGAGCACTGCCGCGCCCAGGGCTTCAAGTACCCGGTGCATCTGTACTGGGGCGTGCGCAGGCCTGAAGAGTTCTACGAAATCGAGCATTGGGCCGAGTGGCAGCGGCTGCCCAACCTGTTCCTGCACAAAGTGGTCAGCGACCTGTGTGGTTGGGAAGGGCGCTGTGGCCTGTTGCACGAGGCGGTGTGCGAGGACATCGGCGACCTGAACCAGGTGCACGTTTATGCCAGCGGCTCGCCGAACATGGTGTATGCCACCCTCGATGCCTTGGTCGAAGCCGGCATGGACGCGCACCGCATGCGCGCCGATGTGTTTGCCTACGCGCCTCGCGGTTGAATAAAACCCGGCACGCTGCAATGGCGTGTCGGGTTAAATAACCGAATAGTGTTGCGCCGATTATAAGGGCGACACTATTACTGGGAAGGTTAATAACTTTCGCTATACTCGGAATACTTGTTTCCGTTCGGCGGAAGATTGAATGAAACTTCATGATCAGGCTTGAGCGTCTGGCCCATTCTGACTTAGGTTAGGCACCAGGCCCAATCGCGGGGCAAGCCCGCTCCCACAGGCCTGCACAGACTCCGTGGGAGCGGGCTTGCCCCGCGAATGCGTTGGTACAGACAGCGAAAAGCGCTTTTTGGTAGTTCACAGGAAATATTGGCGGCAGCCCATGTCGACACTTGAAAGTTTCTCCTGGCACATGGCATATCCACCCTCGCTCGACTTCGGGCAGCAACTCACTCGCGAACAACTGCAGCACTCGATGCAGCGCACCATGTCCCAACACCTTGGCGGCCCGGTCTGGTTGTTTGCCTACGGCTCCTTGATCTGGCGCCCGGAATGCAATTCGGTCGAACGCCAGCGGGCGCGGGTGCACGGTTATCACCGCGGGCTCTACCTGTGGTCCCACGAGCACCGCGGCACCCCGGAATGCCCGGGCCTGGTGTTCGGCCTCGACCGAGGTGGCTCGTGCAGCGGCTTCGCCTACCGGCTGGATGAGGGCAACCTGGAAGACTCGCTGATGGCCCTGTGGCAGCGCGAGATGCCCTATCCGGCGTATCGGCCGCACTGGCTCAGTTGCCGGCTGGCCGATGGCAGCAAGGTGCAGGCGTTGGGTTTCGTGTTGGAACGCCACCTGCCGTGCTACGCGGGGAATCTGCCAGACACGCTGCTGAGCCAGATCCTGGCCAGCGCCAAGGGCCGCTACGGCACCACCCGCGAATACGTGGAGCAGACGCTCAACGCCCTGCGCAGCCACCAGATGCCCGATCGCAACCTGGAGGCACGGTTCCGGCGCTGCCACAACCTGCGTGAAGTCTGATTGATCTGTTTGCCGTGCTGGCGCTTTCGCGGGTAAATCGCAGCGGCGAACCGCCGCTCCCACAGGGGCATGGTGATGCTTGTGGGAGCGGGCTTGCCCCGCGATGTGGCTACCGAGCAAGCACCACCAACTTGCCCACCGCCTGGCGCTGTGCCAGGCACTCGATCGCCGCCCCGCCCTCGGCCAGTGGATAAGTCCGCGACACCAGCGGCTTGAGCTTGCCTTCGGCATGCCAGACAAACAGCTGGCGGAAGTTGGCCGCATTGTCCTGCGGCTGGCGCTGGGCGAACGCCCCCCAGAACACCCCGATCACCGCCGCGCCCTTGAGTAGCGCCAGGTTCACTGGCAACTGCGGGATCGTGCCACTGGCGAACCCCACCACCAGCAACCGGCCATTCCAGGCCAGCCCGCGCACCGCCTGGTCGAACAGCGCGCCACCAACCGGGTCGTACACCACGTCCACGCCCTGGCCGCCGGTCAGGCGCTTGATCTCGTCCTTCAGGCTGGCCTGGCTGTAGTCGATCAGCTCATCGGCGCCGGCAGCCTTGGCCACCGCGAGCTTTTCGGCACTGCTGGCCGCGGCGATCACCCGTGCGCCCAGGGCCTTGCCGATCTCCACTGCCGCCAGCCCTACGCCACCGGAGGCGCCGAGCACCAGCAGGGTTTCGCCGGCCTTGAGCTGGCCGCGCTGGGTCAGTGCGTGCATCGAGGTGCCGTAGGTCATGCCGAAGGCCGCGGCGGTGGTGAAATCCATGCCTGTCGGGATCGGCAGCACGTTGTAGAACGGCACTGCCACCTGCTCGGCGAACGCGCCCCAGCCGGTCAGGGCCATGACCCGATCGCCCACCTTGAAATCACCGGCTTTCTCGCCGACCGCGGCCACCACGCCCGCCGCCTCGCCGCCAGGCGAGAACGGCAACGGTGGCTGGAACTGGTATTTACCCTCGATGATCAGGGTGTCGGGGAAGTTGACCCCGGCGGCATGCACGTCGATGAGCACTTCGTTCTTCTTGGGTGCAGGTGCGGCGACCTCTTCCAGGGCCAGGTCCCGCGCCGGGCCCAGGGCTTTGCACAACAAGGCTTTCATCAGGGCTATTCCTTTGCGTGTGGTGGCCGATAAGTGTAGGAGTGCGGCCCCTGGGGTCAACGAGCATGGCCCGCCCTGATAAGCCTGCATAAGCTCGGGCTTGGGTTTGGCTGGCGCGCTGGGTAAGCTGGCGCCAACTGTATTGAGGAGCGAATTGGTGAAAGCGTTGATCTTGATGGTGCTGGCCCTGATGCTGCCAGCGGCGGCCATGGCCGAGGAGAAGGAAGGTGAACCCAAGGTCGCCTATATCAGCCTGAGCCCGCCCTTCGTCGGCAACTATGCCCTCGACGGCAACCCCAAGCTGCGTGTGTTCAAGGCCGACGTTGCCCTGCGCGTGACCGGCGATGCCGCCGCCGCCGCGGTCAAGCACCACGAGCCGCTGATTCGCAACCAGTTGGTGGCGCTGTTCACCCAGCAGGGCGTGGACAACATGAGCAACGTCGAGGCCAAGGAGAAACTGCGCCAGGAAGCCCTGAAGCAAGTGCAGCAGGTGATGGAGTCCGAAGAGGGCAAGCCGATCGTCGAGGACCTGCTGTTCAACAACCTGATCGTGCAGTGATCGACGGCGCCGCGGTCAACGGGCCAGCGCGACGATTGCCGCCCATTGGGCCTCGCTGACCGGCATCACCGACAGGCGGCTACCTTTTTGCACCAGCGGCAGTTCTTCCAGTGCCGCCTGTTGCTTGAGCAGGCCAAGGCCGAGCACCTGGCGGAAGGTCTGCACGTGGGCCACATCCACCGCGCTCCACGGGTTCTTCTCCAGGTTGGCCTTGGCGTCGAAATAGTGGCTTTCGGGGTCCAGCGCGGTGGGGTCCGGGTAGGCGGCCGCGCTGATCCGGGCGATACCGGCAATGCCCGGTTGCGGGCAGCTGGAGTGGTAGAAGAAGAACTCATCGCCGACGCTCATGGTCCGCAGGAAATTGCGCGCCTGGTAGTTGCGTACCCCGTCCCAACGCGCGCTGCCCAGGCGTGCCAAGGCTTCGATCGAGAGCTCGTCGGGCTCGGATTTCATCAGCCAATAGGCCATGGATGTCGCTCCTGAAAGAGTTTGAAATAACTCGTTGCATCAAACCGACAGTCGGTTGGCGTCAACGTTTGCGTGTGGGCTCACGTTGGCGGAAAATGCGCCGATTTTAAAGTTAGACGCTCCGGCGGCCATCAAGAAAGCCACCGAGCCTTGGACTGTATGCCTGGGGGGCATTCGATGAAACAACGTAAACCGGACCTGCTCTGGATCCTGGCCTTCATCTTCGGTCTGGGCGTGGTCACCACCGGTTACGCCCAGGGTTTCTGGGAGCGCAAGCTGGACGCCGCCTATCAACAGGCCCCGGTGGACGCTGCGCAACAGCAGCACCGCTGAGCCCCGTTTCAGCGCCCGTTCACTTCGGCGCCAAGTACCAGCCGCGGTCCGAGACCGTCCCCCGCAGCGGCACATCCCAACTGGCCTGCGCCAGTCGTTCGACCTTCTGGCATTCATGCGCCAGCCCTAGCAGCAATGGTTTCTTCCAGGCCTTGCGCCGGCCTTGATAGGCCAGGCTGCGGTCGTAGAAGCCACCGCCCATGCCCAAGCGCCCCCCCACCTCATCGAAACCGACCAACGGCAGCAGGATCAGATCCAGTGCCCAGATCGGCCGTTGGCGCTTGCGCTCGATCAGCGGTTCCGGGATGCGGAACCGGTTGGGGCGCAATTTTTCGCCCGCCTCGAAACGCTGGAACACCATGCGCGTGCGCGGCCAGGCGTGCAGCACTGGCAGGTAGACGCGTTTGCCGCGCTTGTGCGCCTCGCGCAACAGCAGGCGCGGGTCGATCTCGCCGTCGTTGGGCAGGTACAGGGCGATATGCCTGGCGCGGCGGAACAATGGGTGTTGTGCCAGCTGGCGATACAGGCCAAGGGCGGCCTGTTGCTGCTGGGCGGGCGTCAATGAGCGGCGGGCATCGCGCAGCAGGCGGCGTAGTTGGGGGCGGGTCAGTGGTGCGGTGTCGGTCATGGCGCGAGTGATCCCGTAAGGTTGTTCAGGCGGCCAAAACGAAAATGCCCGCCAGAGGAGGCGGGCATTGAAATCAGGCTCCCCGACAAGACCGCTATCGGTGTAGCCCTTGAACCCGAAAGTTCAAGGTGGAGATTGCAGGGGGCGTTAAGGCTTTCCGTCGGGCGGACATGCACACCGGCCCCAGCGTGCAACCCCCGTGGTTGTGCGTATCGGCTCAGGGACATAACCGACTGGCGCATCCCCCAGGGAGTGGCGCCAGTATACCAATCTCAATCGTTTTTGCTAACCGGATCGTCGGACAGGGCCTGGTCGACCCGTTCCAGCAGGTCGCGCACCTGTTCGCGGGTGGCGCCGCCGCTGGCGACTTCCGGGCGGTCCTGGCGGTGCAGCAGCTCGTGGGTGATGTTCAGCGCGGCCATCACGGCGATGCGGTCGGCACCGATCACCTTGCCGCTGCTGCGGATCTCGCGCATCTTGCCGTCGAGATAACGGGCCGCCCCCACCAGGTTGTTGCGCTCCTCGGGTGGGCAGATGATCGAGTATTCCTTGTCGAGGATCTGCACGGTGACGCTATTGCTTGAACTCATGAGTCTTGCTCCAGGGCCTTGAGGCGCAGGATCATCGATTCGATCTTGCGTTTGGCGATCTCGTTCTTTTCGATCAGGTGGGCGCGCTCCTCGCGCCAGGATTTTTCCTGAGCTGTTAAGAGTGCGTTTTGCCGTTTTAGTTGCTCGACACGCGCGATCAGCAGCTCGAACCGGCTCATCAACGCTTGCAGGTCGTTCTCTTGCATGGTTTGCACTCGCTTGCTTGACTCACCTGACGATCATGCCTGCCCTTGGGGCGAGACGGCCAGTGCTGATGGTCGTGGGACGCCTGCCGGTGCTAGGATACGAGGTCTTCATTCTAGACATTGCGCCGTCTGGCGCCTAGCTGCCCATGCCCAATACCCAATCGCCCTATGTCGCCTTCGCCATGCTGCTGTCCAGCAATGGCCACCCAGTCACCCCCGCCGAACTGCATGGCCTGCTGATCGGCCGCAGCTGCGCCGGTGCCGGCTTCGATGCCGATGGTTGGCTGGCCGACGCCGCCCAACTGCTCGAGACCGAACCTGGCGACACCGTGCGCAACGCGCTGGTCGGCCTGCAACAGATGGTCAAGGCCGAGCTGACCGGCGAAGCAGACGTCACTATCGTCCTGCTGCTGCCTTCCGATGACGCCGCGCTGAGCGACCGCGCCACCGCGATGGGTCAGTGGTGCCAAGGCTTCATTACCGGTTTCGGTTTGAACGCCGGCGGCAAGGACCTGTCCACCGAAGCCAAGGAAGTGCTCCAGGACCTGGTCGCCATCTCGCAAGTCCAGGAAGCGCTGGAAGAGTCCGAGGACGGCGAGAACGACTACATGGAAGTCATGGAGTACCTGCGCGTCGCCCCCCTGCTGCTGTTCTCGGAGCTGGCCAAGCCAGAAGCGCCCGCGCCCAAGCCATCGCTGCACTGATCTGATCGGGGTCGTTTGCCCATGAGCCACATACCCAAGGCGGAGTACGCCCGTCGGCGCAAGGCGCTGATGGCGCAGATGGTCCCCAACAGCATCGCCATCCTGCCCGCCGCCGCGGTCGCCATCCGCAACCGCGACGTCGAGCATGTCTATCGCCAGGACAGCGACTTCCAGTACCTGAGCGGTTTCCCTGAGCCCGAGGCGGTGATCGCCCTGATCCCCGGCCGTGAGCACGGCGAGTACGTCTTGTTCTGCCGCGAGCGCAACCCTGAACGCGAACAGTGGGAAGGCCTGCGTGCCGGCCAGGATGGCGCGATGCGCGACTTCGGCGCCGACGACGCCTTCCCCATCACCGACATCGACGAGATCCTCCCTGGCCTGATCGAAGGCCGCGAGCGGGTCTACAGCGCCATGGGCAGCAACCCGGAGTTCGACCGTCGGCTGATGGACTGGATCAACGTGATTCGCTCCAAGGCCCGCCTGGGCGCGCAGCCGCCGAACGAATTCGTTGCCCTGGATCACCTGCTGCACGACATGCGCCTGTATAAATCGGCGGCGGAAGTGAAGGTAATGCGCGAGGCCGCGGCCATCTCCGCGCGTGCCCACGTCCGGGCGATGCAGGCCTGCCGCGCCGGGCTGCACGAATACAGCCTGGAAGCCGAGCTCGACTACGAATTCCGCAAGGGCGGGGCGAAGATGCCGGCCTACGGCTCGATCGTCGCCGCCGGGCGCAATGGCTGCATCCTGCATTACCAACAGAACGACGCGCCGCTCAAGGACGGTGACCTGGTGCTGATCGACGCCGGTTGCGAGATCGACTGCTACGCCAGCGACATCACCCGCACTTTCCCGGTCAGCGGGCGCTTTTCGCCGGAGCAAAAGGCCATCTACGAGCTGGTGCTCAAGGCCCAGCAGGCGGCTTTTGACGAGATCGCCCCGGGCAAGCACTGGAACCACGCCCACGAGGCGACCGTGCGGGTCATCACCGAAGGCCTGGTGGAACTGGGCCTGCTCAAAGGTGAGGTACAGGCGTTGATCGACAGCGAGGCCTACCGCGCCTTCTACATGCACCGCGCCGGGCACTGGCTGGGCATGGACGTGCACGACGTGGGCGAATACAAGGTTGGCGGCCAGTGGCGCGTGCTCGAACCGGGCATGGCGCTGACCGTCGAGCCCGGCATCTACATTGCCGCCGACAACCAGAACGTCGCGAAGAAATGGCGCGGCATCGGCATCAGGATCGAGGATGACGTGGTGGTCACCAAGCAAGGTTGTGAAATCCTCACCTCTGGCGTACCAAGGACCATCGCCGAGATCGAGGCGCTGATGCTCGCTGCCCGCAAGGACGCCGCATGAACCGGGTGAACCTGGCGATCATCGGCGGCGGCCTGGTCGGCGCCAGCCTGGCCCTCACGCTGCAGGCCGGGGCCAAGGCCCGCGGCTGGAAGATCCTGCTGATCGAGCCGTTCGCCCCGGGCGACAGTTTCCAGCCCAGCTACGACGCACGCTCTTCGGCGCTGTCCTACGGCACCCGGCAGATCTACGAACAGCTGGGGCTGTGGCAGACCATCAGCCGCCGCGCCGAGCCCATCCGCCAGATCCAGGTGTCCGACCGCGGCCGCTTCGGCGCCACCCGCCTGGATGCGCTGGAAGAAGGCGTACCGGCGCTCGGCTATGTGGTGGAGAACGCCTGGCTCGGCCAGTGCCTGTGGCAGGCCATCGACCACGAGGTGGTGAGCTGGCGCTGCCCGGCTGAAGTGAGGGCCTTGCAGCCCATCGCCGGTGGCTACCGCCTGCAACTGGACGACGACACCTCGCTGGAGTGCGACCTGGCGGTGCTGGCCGACGGCGGCCGCTCCGGCCTGCGCGAACAACTGGGCATCCATGTGCGCAGCACCCCCTATGACCAGAGCGCGCTGATCGCCAACATCACCCCGGGCGAGGCCCATGCCGGCCAGGCCTTCGAGCGTTTCACCGAACAGGGCCCGATGGCCTTGCTGCCGCTGCCGGACAACCGTTGCGCACTGGTCTGGACCCGCCAGGGCATGGACGCCCGGCGCCTGGCCGAGCTCGACGAGCGCAGCTTCCTGCGCGAGCTGCAGGATGCCTTCGGCTACCGCCTCGGCGCCCTGCGCCAGGTCGGTGCCCGGCACCTCTATCCGCTGGCGCTGGTCGAGGCCGAAGAGCAGGTACGCCCGCACCTGGTGGTGCTCGGCAATGCCGCCCACAGCCTGCACCCGATCGCCGGCCAGGGCTTCAACCTGTCGCTGCGTGACGTGCAGGCGCTGGCCGAGGCGCTACTGGCCGGCCCGCAGCAACCCGGCGACCTGGCCACGCTGCAGGTGTATCACCAGCGCCAGCGCCTCGACCAGGCGCTGACCATCGGCTTCTCCGACCAGGTCACTCGCCTGTTCGGCAGCAACCAGCCGCTGCTGGCGGCCGGGCGCAACATCGGCCTGCTCGGCCTGGACCTGCTGCCCCCGGCGAAACGCTGGTTCGCCCGCCAGGCCATGGGCCTGGGCACCCGCCCCGATCCGCGAGGCCGCGCATGAGCGACCCACGCAGGCTCGCGCGCCGGGCCCGGATGTTGCGCTGGATGTTGAACCTCTACCCGCCGTACCTCGGCGCCGGCATCCACATCCAGGAAATCAGCCCCGACATGCGCACGGTCAAGGTGCGCATGAAGCTGACGCGGTGGAATCGCAACTACGTCGGCACCCAGTTCGGCGGCAGCCTGTACGCGATGGTCGACCCCTTCTATATGCTCTTGCTGATCGAGCGGCTGGGGCGCGAATACATCGTCTGGGACAAGGCCGCCAGCATCGATTTCATCTCGCCGGGCAAAGGCCCGGTGTATGCCGAATTCCACGTCGACGACGCGCTGCTGGACGAGATTCGCCAGCAGACCGCCAGCGGCAAGAAGTACCTGCCCCGGTTGCAGGTGGAGATCCGCGACGGCGCCGGTGAACTGGTGGCGCGGGTCGACAAAACCCTATACGTGCGGCTCAAGCCGCAAGCGAGGCAGGCGTAAGGCATGGAAATGCGCGCAGATCTGTTGATTGTCGGTGCCGGTATGGTCGGTAGCGCCCTGGCCCTGGCCCTGCGCCACAGTGGCCTGGAGATTCTCCTGCTCGATGGCGGCCCGCTGTCGGTCAAACCTTTCGACGGCCAGGCGCCGTTCGAGCCCCGGGTCAGTGCCCTGTCGGCGGCCAGCCAGCGCATTCTCGAACGCCTGGGTGCCTGGGAAGGCATTGCCGGGCGGCGGGTGTCGCCGTATTCGGACATGCACGTGTGGGATGGCAGCGGCACCGGTGAGATCCACTTCTCTGCTGCCAGCGTGCACGCCCAGGTGCTGGGCCACATCGTCGAGAACCGGGTGGTCCAGGACGGCCTGCTGGAGCGCCTGCACGACAGCGATATCGGCCTGCTGCCCAACGCCCGCCTGGAGCAGCTGCGCCGCTCCGGTGACGAGTGGCTGGTGACCCTGGCCGATGGCCGCACCCTGCGTGCGCCCTTGGTGATCGCCGCCGACGGCGCCAACTCCGCCGTGCGCCGCCTGGCCGGCTGCGAGACCCGCGAGTGGGATTACCAGCACCATGCCATCGTCACCAGCGTGCGCTGCAGCGAGGCGCACCGGGCCACGGCCTGGCAGCGGTTCACCGACGAAGGCCCGCTGGCGTTCCTGCCGTTGTCGCGTGATGGCCGGCAAGACTGGTGCTCGATCGTCTGGTCGACCACCCCGGAGCAGGCCGAGCAGGCCATGGCGATGGACGATGCGGCGTTCTGCAAGGTGCTGGAGCGCACCTTCGAGGGGCGTCTGGGCGAGGTGATCGAAGCCGACCCACGGGTCTGCGTGCCGTTGCGCCAACGCCATGCCAAACGATATGTGCAGGAGGGGTTGGCGCTGATCGGCGATGCCGCCCATACCATCCACCCGTTGGCGGGGCAGGGGGTCAACCTGGGTTTCCTCGACGCAGCGGTGCTGGCCGAGGAGCTGGTGCGTGCCTGCGAGCGCGGCGAGCGCCTGGCCGATGTGAAGGTACTCAGTCGCTTCGAGCGCCGACGGATGCCGCACAATCTGGCGTTGATGGCGGCGATGGAAGGCTTCGAGCGGTTGTTCCAGGCCAATCCGCTGCCGCTGCGCTGGTTGCGCAACAGTGGGTTGAAGCTGGTGGAGCAGATGCCCGAGGCCAAGGCGATGTTCGTGCGCCAGGCGCTGGGGTTGTCCGGGGACCTGCCGGAGCTGGCCAGGGTTTGAGATTGCCGGGGCCGCTTTGCGGCCCTTTTCGCGACACAAGGCCGCTCCTACAGAGGAATGCGCTTCCCCCTGTAGGAGCGGCCTTGTGCCGCGAAAGGACTGCGCAGCAGTCCCCTGCAACATCTGGTAACTGCTCCGCAGGTGAGTCAGCAAATGGGATTCACTACCATTTGCGCCTCTCAATCCAGCGAGGAGTACCCCCGATGTTGCCCCGCAAACCCCTACTGGTCGCCCTGGCCCTTACCTTGTTCGGCGGCACCGCCCAGGCGGCGGACGAAGTGGTGGTGTACTCCTCGCGCATCGACGAGCTGATCAAGCCGGTGTTCGACGCCTACACCGCCAAGACCGGCGTCAAGATCAAGTTCATCACCGACAAGGAAGCGCCGCTGATGCAGCGCATCAAGGCCGAGGGCCAGAACGGCGTGGCCGACCTGTTGCTCACCGTCGATGCCGGCAACCTGTGGCAGGCCGAGCAGATGGGCATCCTGCAGCCGATCAAGTCGGACATCATCGACAACAACATCCCAGCGCAATACCGCGCCTCGTCCCACGACTGGACCGGCCTGAGCCTGCGTGCGCGGACCATCGTCTACTCCACCGAGCGCGTCAAGCCGAGCGAGCTGAGCACCTACGAAGCCCTGGCCGACAAGCAGTGGGAAGGGCGCCTGTGCCTGCGCACGGCGAAGAAGGTCTACAACCAGTCGCTGACCGCCACCCTGATCCAGAACCACGGCGAGGCCGAAACCGAGAAGCTGGTCAAGGGCTGGGTCAACAACCTGTCCACCGACGTGTTCTCCGACGACACCGCGCTGCTCCAGGCCATCGCCGCCGGCCAGTGCGATGTGGGCATCGTCAACACCTACTACTACGGCCGCCTGCACAAAGAGAAGCCCGACCTGCCGGTGAAGCTGTTCTGGCCCAACCAGGGTGACCGTGGCGTGCACGTCAACCTGTCGGGCATCGGCCTGACCAAGCACGCGCCGCACCCGGAAGCGGCGAAGAAGCTGGTGGAGTGGATGACCGGCGAGGAGGCGCAAAAGCTGTTCGCCGACATCAACCAGGAATTCCCGGCCAACCCGAAGGTGAAACCATCGGCGGAAGTGGCGGCGTGGGGCAGCTTCAAGGCTGACAGCATCCCGGTGGAAGTGGCCGGCAAGCGCCAGGCCGAAGCCATCCGCTTGATGGATCGGGCTGGCTGGAACTGAGTCCAGCACCTTATTCTTGAGCATTCATCGCGGGGCAAGCCCGCTCCCACGAACCACGTGGGAGCGGGCTTGCCCCGCGATGCTATCTCACTGCAAAAGAGATTCCTGCCTTGCCTCACACCTCCCAACGCCGCTGGTACCTGCCAGTCTTGCTCACCGCCGGCCTGGTCCTGCTGCCGCTGAGCGTGCTGCTGCTGTCCTGGCAGTCGCTCGATACGCAAATCTGGTCGCACCTGCTCGACACCCTGATGAGCCGCTTGCTGGGCAACACCCTCACCTTGGTGCTGGGCGTGGGGGTCGGGGTGACGGTGCTGGGGGTGAGTCTGGCCTGGCTCACCAGCTTGTGCGAGTTCCCCGGCCGGCGCTGGCTGGACTGGGCGCTGATGCTGCCGTTCGCCATCCCCGCCTATGTGCTGGCGTTCGTCTTCGTCGGCCTGCTGGACTTCGCAGGCCCGGTGCAAACCGCGTTGCGCGAGGTGTTCGGGCCCATGCGCCTGCCCCGGGTGCGCTCCACCGGCGGGGTGATCACGGTGCTGGTGCTGGTGTTCTACCCCTATGTCTATCTGCTGGCGCGCACCGCCTTCCTCGCCCAGGGCAAGGGCCTGATGGAGGCAGCGCGGGTGCTTGGGCTGTCGCCTTTGCAGGCGTTCTGGCGGGTGGCGCTGCCCATGGCGCGCCCGGCCATCGGCGCGGGCATCGCCCTGGCGCTCATGGAAACGCTGGCCGATTTCGGCGCGGTGTCGGTGTTCAACTTCGATACCTTCACCACCGCCATCTACAAGACCTGGTACGGCTTCTTCAGCCTGTCCAGCGCGGCGCAGCTGGCCAGCCTGCTGCTGCTGGTGGTGATGCTGGTGCTGTATGGCGAGCGCCGCGCCCGCGGTGCCAGCCGCACTGGCAACGAGCGGCCACGGGGGCAGGCGCTGTACCACCTGCGCGGTATCAAGGCGTTTGCCGCCAGTGCCTGGTGCCTGCTGGTGTTTGCCTGTGCCTTCGCCATCCCGCTGCTGCAGCTGTTGGTGTGGTGCTGGCAGCGTGGTCGGCATGACCTCGACGAGCGTTACCTGGGGCTGGTGCTGCATACCCTCTACCTCGGCGCCATGGCGGCGCTGATTACGGTGAGCGTGGCCTTGCTGCTGGCCTTTGCCCGGCGCCAGGCACCCACCACCGTTATCCGCGCCGGGGTTGGCCTGGCCAACCTGGGCTATGCGTTGCCGGGTTCGGTGCTGGCGGTGTCGATCATGCTGGCGTTCAGCTACCTGGACAACCAGTTGGTGATTCCGCTGTCGCAGTGGCTGGGTGGCGCGGGCAAGCCGCTGCTGCTGGGCAGCCTGACGGCGTTGCTGCTGGCGTACCTGGTGCGCTTCATCGCGGTGGCCTATGGCCCGCTGGAAAGCAGCCTGGAGCGCATCCGGCCGTCGCTGCCGGAGGCGTCGCGCAGCTTGGGTGTCTCCGGCCCGGGATTGTTTTTCAAGGTGTATCTGCCGCTGCTGGTGCCCGGCGCTCTGAGCGCCGCGCTGCTGGTGTTCGTCGACGTGCTCAAGGAGATGCCGGCGACCCTGCTGATGCGCCCGTTCGGCTGGGACACCCTGGCCGTGCGCGTGTTCGAGATGACCAGCGAGGGCGAGTGGGCGCGCGCTTCGCTGCCGGCGTTGAGCCTGGTGCTGGTCGGCCTGCTGCCGGTGATCGGCCTGATCCGCCGCTCGGCCAAGCGTCCGGGGCATTCGCAATGAGGGTGCCACGTCGTCTGCTTGCGGCTACAATGCGCGGCATTCGCAGCGGCGGGTCCTACAAGAACAGGTGATGGCTAAACATTACCGACCGCCGCCGCCTCGCCACGCCCGGAAGGAGAAACCCATGGGACAGCGTACGCCTCTGTATGACCTGCACTTGGCGCTTGGTGCCAAGACGGTCGATTTCGGCGGTTGGGACATGCCCCTGCATTACGGCTCGCAAGTCGAGGAACACCATCAGGTGCGCAGCGATTGCGGGGTCTTCGATGTTTCCCACATGACCGTCATCGACATCGACGGCTGCGCCGCCACCCCCTGGTTGCAACGCCTGCTGGCCAATGACGTGACGCGCCTGGAAAGCCCCGGCAAGGCCCTCTACAGCCCGCTGCTCAACAACAATGGCGGGGTCATCGACGACCTGATCGCCTACCGCACCGAGGACGGTTACCGCCTGGTGGCCAACGCTGCCACCCGCGACAAGGTGCTGGCCTGGTTGCAGGCGCAGAGCGAAGGTTTCAAGGTCACGTTCAAGGCCCGCCCGGAGCTGGCGATCCTGGCGATCCAGGGCCCCCAGGCCCGGGAAAAGGTCGCCGCCTTGCTCAGCGCTTCGCGCGCCGCACTGATTCGTGAGCTGCGCCCCTTCGAAGGTGTCGCCGAAGGGGACTGGTTCATCGCCCGCACCGGGTACACCGGTGAGGACGGCCTGGAGATCATCCTGCCCGGTGAACAGGCCCCGGCGTTCTTCAACGACCTGGTCGGTGCCGGTATCGCCCCGAGCGGCCTGGGCGCCCGCGACACCCTGCGCCTGGAAGCCGGCATGAACCTGTACGGCCAGGACATCGATGAAACCCACACACCGCTCACCTCCAACCTGGGCTGGAGCATCGCCTGGGAGCCGCCAAGCCGTGAGTTCATCGGCCGCGCCGGGTTGCTGGCGGAAATCGAGCAGGGCGTGAAGGAAAAGCTGGTCGGCCTGGTGCTCGAGGAACGCGGCGTTTTACGCGCCCACCAGGTGGTCCGCGTATCCGGGATTGGCGAAGGGGAGATCACCAGTGGTAGTTTCTCGCCTACGCTGAGCAAGTCCATTGCCCTGGCGCGCGTGCCCATGGCCACCGGCGACCGCGCCGAAGTGGAAATACGCGGCAAGTGGTACCCGGTGCGGGTGGTCAAGCCGACCTTCGTGCGCCACGGCAAGATCCTGATCTGAACACTTTTCAATGGCGGGCCGACCGCTGACCCATCGAGGAAAACAAGACATGAGCAATATTCCCGCCGACCTGCGTTTTGCCGAAAGCCATGAGTGGGCCCGCCTGGAAGCCGACGGCACGGTGACCGTGGGCATCAGCGACCACGCCCAGCAAGCCCTGGGTGACGTGGTGTTCGTCGAGCTGGCCGAAGTCGGCAAGGTGTTCGGCGCAGGCGACGCCGCTGGCGTGGTCGAGTCGGTGAAGGCCGCCTCGGACATCTACGCCCCGGTTTCCGGCGAAGTGATCGCGGTCAACGAAGAGCTGGCCGACAGCCCGGAGCTGCTCAACGAAGAGCCCTACGAGTCGTGGATCTTCAAGCTCAAGCCAAGCGACACGTCCGAGCTGGACAAGCTGCTGGATGCCGCCGGCTACCAGGCTGCCATCGGCGAATAAGCCTCTGGGGGCGCATTGCGCCCCAATCGCCGGCAAGCCGGCTCCCACCCAGAGCCTTCCACAGCCCGTGTAGGAGCGGCCTTGTGTCGCGAAAGGGCTGCATCGCAGCCCCAGCCATTTAAGTAGCAAAATCGATCGCTGGGGCCGCTTTGCGGGCCTTTTGCGACACAAGGCCGCTCCTACATGGGTGTGCTACCAGTTGGGAGCCTGCCAGCGATGAGGCCGGACTTGCGAGCAACTTTTCCCGCAACATCCGCGATCCCTTCCTAGACTTGTAAGTCTCCATGAGAGCTGGTCCAGGAAGAGATCGTCGCCATGTCCCAGTCGCCCTCCCTGCGTCAACTGCAAGAGTCCAACCCTTTCCTGCGTCGCCACCTGGGCCCCGATGCCCTGGAGCAGCAGGCCATGCTCGACGTCCTCGGCGTCGCCAGCCGCAGCGAACTGATCGAGCAGACCGTACCGCCGGGCATCCGTTTCAACCGCCCGCTGGAGCTGCCACCCGCGCTCGATGAGCAGGCCGCCCTGGCCAAGCTGGCCGGCTACGCTGCGCAGAACCAGCTGTGGACCAGCCTGATCGGCATGGGCTATCACGCCACCCTTACCCCCACGGTGATCCTGCGCAATGTGCTGGAGAACCCGGGCTGGTACACCGCCTATACCCCCTACCAGCCGGAAATCGCCCAGGGCCGCCTGGAGGCCTTGCTGAACTTCCAGCAGATGGTCATCGACCTCAGCGGCCTGCCGCTGGCCAACGCCTCGTTGCTCGACGAAGCCACCGCCGCGGCCGAGGCCATGGCCCTGGCCAAGCGCGTGGCGCGCAGCAAGAGCAACGCCTTCTTCGCCGACGAGCACTGCCACCCGCAAACGCTATCGGTGCTCAAGACCCGCGCCGAAGGCTTCGGCTTCGAGTTGATCGTCGACTCGGTGGCCAACCTTGGCCAGCACAAGGTGTTCGGGGCCTTGCTGCAATACCCCGACACCCACGGCGAGGTGCGCGACCTGCGGCCATTGATCGATCAACTGCATGCCCAGCAGGCGCTGGCCTGTGTCGCTGCCGATATCCTCAGCCTGGTGGTGCTCACCCCGCCGGGCGAGCAGGGGGCTGACGTGGTGCTTGGCTCCACCCAGCGTTTCGGTGTACCCATGGGCTTCGGTGGCCCTCACGCGGCGTACTTCGCCTGCCGCGACGACTACAAGCGGGCCATGCCCGGGCGTATCATCGGCGTGTCCCGCGATGCCCGTGGCAACACCGCGTTGCGCATGGCCCTGCAGACCCGCGAGCAACATATCCGCCGCGAGAAGGCCAATTCCAACATCTGCACGGCGCAGGTGCTGCTGGCCAACATTGCCGGCTTCTACGCGGTCTACCATGGGCCCGAGGGCCTGCAGCGCATTGCCCAGCGCGTGCACCGGCTGACCTTCCTGCTCGCTGCCGGGCTCGAGAGCAAGGGTATCAAGCGCCTCAACCAGCACTTCTTCGACACCCTCACCCTCGATGTCGGCGGCACCCAGGCCGCGATCATCGAAAGCGCCGAGGCTGCGCGCTTCAACCTGCGTATCCTCGGGCGCGGGCACTTGGGGGTAAGCCTCGACGAAACCTGCGACGAAGCCACGGTGTTGAAACTGTTGGATATCTTCCTGGGAGTCGACCATGGCCTGGACATCGACGTCCTCGACCAGCAGGCCTTGCCTGAGGGCATTCCCGGTGCATTGGTGCGGCGCACGCCGATCCTGCAACACCCGGTGTTCAACCTGCACCACAGCGAAACCGAGATGCTGCGTTACCTCAAGCAGCTGGAGAACAAGGACCTGGCGCTCAACCAGTCGATGATCCCGCTGGGCTCGTGCACCATGAAGCTCAACGCCACCAGCGAGATGATCCCCATCACCTGGCCCGGGTTCGCCCAGCCGCATCCCTTCGCCCCGAGTACCCAGATGGCGGGCTACAAGGCGATGATCGACGAACTGGAAAGCTGGTTGTGCGCCATCACCGGCTTCGACGCCATCTGCATGCAGCCCAACTCCGGGGCCCAGGGCGAGTACGCCGGGCTGATGGCCATTACCCGTTATCACCGCAGCCGGCATCAGCCCAGGCGCACCTTGTGCCTGATCCCGTCATCGGCCCATGGCACCAACCCGGCGTCGGCGCAGATGGCCGGCATGGAAGTGGTGATCGTCGAGTGCGACGAGCAGGGCAACGTCGACCTCGACGACCTCAAGGCCAAGGCCCAGGACGCCGGCGAGCGCTTGTCGTGCCTGATGGTCACCTACCCCTCGACCCATGGGGTGTACGAAGAGGGCATTCGCGAAATCTGCGAGGTGGTCCACCAGCACGGCGGCCAGGTGTACATGGACGGCGCCAACCTCAATGCCCAGGTGGGGCTGGCGCGGCCGGCGGACATTGGCGCCGACGTCTCGCACATGAACCTGCACAAGACCTTCTGCATCCCTCACGGTGGTGGCGGCCCAGGCATGGGCCCGATTGGCATCCGCGCCCACCTCAAGCCGTTCGTCGCCAGCCACCCGGTGGTGCCGGTGCCTGGGCTGGACCCGAACAACACGGCGGTCAGTGCCGCGCCCTGGGGCAGCGCCAGCATTTTGCCAATCAGCTGGATGTACATCGCCATGATGGGGCCGCAGCTGGCCGATGCCAGTGAAGTGGCAATCCTGTCGGCCAACTACCTGGCCAGCCTGCTGCGCGATGCTTTCCCGGTGCTGTATCGCGGGCGCAACCAGCGCGTGGCCCACGAGTGCATCCTCGACCTGCGCCCACTCAAGGCGCTCACCGGCATCAGCGAGGAAGACGTGGCCAAGCGCCTGATGGACTATGGCTTCCATGCCCCGACCATGTCGTTCCCGGTGCCGGGCACGCTGATGGTCGAGCCTACCGAGAGCGAGTCGAAGGCCGAACTGGACCGTTTTGTCGAAGCGATGCTGGCGATCCGTGCGGAAATCGGCGAGGTGCAAGAGGGCAACTGGCCTGCCGAGGACAACCCGCTCAAGCACGCGCCGCACACCCTGGCCGATGTGCTGGCGCCGTGGAACCGGCCCTACAGCCTCGAGCAGGGCATCGCCCCCAGCGCTCACGCGCGCCAGCATAAATACTGGCCGGCGGTGAACCGGGTCGACAACGTGTATGGGGACAGGAACCTGTTCTGCTCGTGCGTGCCGGTGGAGGCGTATCGCTGAAATTGCCCGCATTCCTGTAGGAGCGGCCTTGCCGGGGCGCCGGACCGGCCGGAAAGGGCCGCGAAGCGGCCCCGCGAGCCATGTGGCGCCGCCAATATCGGGGGCTGCTACGCAGCCCTTTCCGGCCGGTCCGGCGCCCCGGCAAGGCCGCTCCTACAGTGGACGTGCGAGTCCGTCTGGTGAGGCGATTGGGCTGCAAAGCAGCCCCCTTGAATTACTCGGCGACGGCGTTCTTGGCCAGGATCGCGTTGGCCAGCTCCATGTCGCTGGCCTGCACACCTGGGTTGTCGGCGCGCACCTGGCGCATGGCGGCTTCCAGGAACGGCCCGCGGATCGCACCGTCGCTGGCGACGAAGCTGCCGGCGTCATCCTGGGCGGCGACGATCAGCTTGTGGTCCTTGAAGGTCAGGTAGGTCGAGGCGGTGGTCGCGCCCGAGGAGATGATGTTGCGCCAGAACGTGTCGGCCATGGCGGAGCCCAAGGGCAGCGAGCACAGGACGGTGGCTGCGATGGCTGTTTTGAAACGCATGTTGAATCACCTCGGTCGATGAGGGCTGTTGAGATGCCGCTTTGAGCCTGTTCTACCTGGCCAAGTTCCCGCCCCCACGAAGGATTTCTTACTTATCCACAGACTCGCAGCACCTCTTCCGAGGTGCTCAGGCCCTGCGCGACAAGATCCTGTCCGGCGCGCCTCAGGTTGCGCAGGCCTTCGGCCTGGGCTTGCTGGCGCAGGCTGGCAAGATCGACTGTTGGGGTGATGAGTGCGCGCAGTTCAGGGCTGACCCTGAGCAGTTCGAACAGCCCCGTGCGCCCGTGAAAGCCGCTGCCCCGACACTGCTGGCACGCTTCAGCGGCTGGCAGGCGGCCTCGGCAGACGCTGCACAGGGTGCGTACCAGCCGCTGGGCCATGACCCCGATCAGCGTGGCCTTGATCAGGTAGTCGGCCACGCCGAGTTCGTGCAGGCGAATGATCGCGGCGCAGGCGTCGTCGGTGTGCAGGGTGGATAGCACCAGGTGCCCGGTGAGCGCGGCCTGTACGGCGACTTGGGCGGTCTCCCGGTCACGGATTTCGCCGACCATGATGATGTCCGGGTCCTGGCGCAGCAGGGCACGCACGCCATTGGCGAAGTCCAGCTCCAGGCTTGGTTGCACCTGTAGCTGGTTGATCGTCGGCTCCAGGCGCTCGATAGGGTCTTCGATGCTGCACAGGTTCACTTGGGGTGTGTCCAGGTACCGGAGGCTGGCGTAGAGGGTGCTGGTCTTGCCCGAACCGGTGGGGCCGGTGACCAGCAAGATGCCTTGGCGCCGCTGCAGCAGGGCCTGCCACTGTTTGAGCGGCGAGCCGTCCAGGCCCAGGCATTGCAGGCTCTGATGCAACTGCTGTGGGTCGAACAGGCGTAGCACCAGCTTTTCACCGAAGGGTGTGGGCAGGGTAGAGAGCCGCAACTCCACCTGCGCACCATTCGGCAGGCGGCTTTTCAGGCGCCCATCCTGTGGCCGGCGCTTTTCCGCGACGTTCATCCGCCCCAGGTGTTTCAGGCGGCTGACCATGGCCAGCGCCACGCTGGCGGGGAATGCATACACCGGGTGCAGCAGGCCGTCGATGCGCAGGCGCAGGTGGCCCAGTTCAAGGCGCGGTTCCAGGTGGATATCGCTGGCGCGTTGTTCGATGGCGTACTGCAGCATCCAGTCGACGATATGCACGATGTGAGTATCGTCGGCACTGGCCTGCGCCTGGCTGGCACCGAGCTCCAGCAACTGCTCCAGCTCGCCCAGGCGTGGCGACTGCTGCTGGCCGGCGCCGTGCACCGAGCGCGCCAGGCCGAACAGGGTTGGACCAAGCTGGCGCAGTTGTCGGGGGCAGGCCAGCACCCGGTGTACCTGCTTGCCCAGGCTCAGGGCCAGTTCGGCTTCCCACTCGCGCTGATAGGGCTGGGCACTGGCCACGGTGATGCTGGTGTCGTCCACGGCGACGGCGAGGATGCCGTGGCGTTGGGCGAAGGCGGCGGACATCAGGCCAGCGAGTCGTGGCAGGTCGAGCCGCAGGGGGTCGATATGCAGGAACGGCTGGGCGACACGCAGTGCCAGCCAGCGGCCCAGGCTGTCCAGTGTCAGCGTCTGGTCTGCGTGCAACGCATCCGCAAGGTCGAGGCTGGCGATGACTTCGAGGGGGTGTTCGCCGTGTCGGTCATTGGCCCGTTCGAGGGCATGGAGGGCATCGGTGGCGGTGATGCGGTGGTCCGCCAGCAGTGCGTCGAGCAGGCGGTTGAGGTCGAGGTCGTTCGAGGCGTTGGTGAGCATGGCGGCATCCCTGGCCAGGCGAGAGTGGCCTGGAAAGGCTAGCTGCGTAGTGCTTCCTGGCGCATGGCAAGGCGTTTCGGGATCTTGCCGCCGACCCCACCGCTGGCAAGCCCACCCCCCTGCGGGAGCTGGCTTGCCAGCGATTCAGGCGGTGCCTGCTCAAGCCTTGAGCAGATGTTTCCAGGCGCGGTTCTGTTCGATGGCACGGGCCTGCTCGATTCGGGCTTCCAGCAGCTCGTCGTTCTGTTCCTCGACCAACGGTTGCTCGGCCAGCTCGTGCAGTTTGTTCACTTCACCATACAGGCGGTCCAGCTGGGGCAGCTCAAGTACCTGGCGGGCGTGGTGCAACCAGGTTTGCACCACATCGATGCGTGGCAGTTGTTCGGCCAGGTCTTCCGGGCGTTGCACGTACAGCGGCAGCTTCAGGGCGCGCGCCTCTTCGCCGAGCAGGTGTTGCAGCCAGCTGGCCAGCTGCGCCTTGCCCTGGCGTTCGCCACGGCCTTTGCGCTCGGCGGTCCAGGCGCGGGCATTCAACCAGCGCGCAGTCTCCAGGGAGAACTGGCCCCAACGCGGGTCTTGCAGCTCTTCAGTGAACTGCTCGGGCGCGGCGCGGCGGATGTCTTCGTCATCGTTGCCGGCCAGCACCAGCGGGCGCCAGTCTTCCAGCAGTGCATCGAGGCTGGCGCGCAGGGCGCGGGTGGTGGGGCGCGGCGCGGCCTGGCCGAGGCTGGCGGTGAGGGCGCGCAGTTCTGCCAGGCAGCGAACCCAGTCTTGCAACAGGCGCCAGTGGCCGTTGTGGCGATACTGTTCGGCCAGGCGCTGGCTGCTGCCGAGCAGTTGCCAGGCCAGGGCCGCGTAGGCGTCGTCCAGCGGCATCTCGGCGTGCAGTTCGGTGGTTGGCAGGCTCAGCTCGTAGCTGGCTTCGTCGAGCAGGCGATAGCCACGCTCGGCCTTGCTGATGTCGCAGGGCATCAGCGGCAGGCTGGCGGCCAGTTCGGCGGCCAGTTCCAGCAGCGCTTCCGGGGCGCCCTCGCGCAGCTCCAGCTCGAGCTCGCAGATCTCTTCCTTGCGCTTGCCGGCGATCACGAAGCCCTGGTCGATGGCAGCCTCGATCACCACCTTGGCCTTGCCGCGGCCCCAGGAAATCTCGGCGTACTCGCGGTTGAAGTCGGTGGTGAACAGCGGCTTGATGGTCTTCTTGTCGAGTTCGGCGAGTTGCTCGGGCCAGCAGCTGGCGTCGAGCTTCTTCAGGTCGAGCTTGGCCTTGTCCAGCTGCCACTCATACTCGTTGCGTTCGGACAGGCCGGCCACACTCTGGCCGCGGCACTTGAGGGTCTGAATGATGACCTCGCCGTCGCGGCGCAGGCGCAGGGCGACACGGGCGGCGGACAGGTCGCGCTCCGGGGTGTCGAAGTACTGGTTGAGCAGCTCGCGGGTCTGCCAACCGGACTTGTTGCGCTTCTTCAGCAGAGGGTGCTCGCGCAGGGCGGCAAGGGTCTCGCGGCTGGCGCGGAGTTTGAGTTCGGTTTCTTTGTGCATCGCGGGCTCGGAAGGAGGGGCATCGTGGCGAGAGAGTCTACAGCAGTTGGGGCTTTAATCCTTGCTCGTGGGAGCGGGCTTGCCCCGCGATGGCCCTGTCGCGGGGCAAGCCCGCTCCCACGAGGTGCCTGCTGCTTGCCTTGTGGGGCTTTTGCATTGCTATGATGCCGCTCAAGCTTCCGAGGAGTCCGCGCATGCCGTTGCCGTCGCTGAAAGACCAGTTCGCCGCCCTGATCGCCGCCCCGTCGGTCAGTTGCACCCAGGCGGCCCTCGACCAGTCCAACCGCGCGGTCATCGACCTGTTGGCCGGCTGGCTGGGCGACCTGGGTTTCCACTGCGATATCCAGCAGGTCAGCCCCGGCAAATTCAACCTGCTGGCCAGCCGGGGTACCGGCCCTGGTGGCCTGGTGCTGGCCGGGCACAGCGATACCGTGCCTTACGACCCACAGCTGTGGAGCAGTGACCCGCTCAAGCTGACCGAGGTCGATGGCCGCTGGGTCGGGCTGGGCAGTTGCGACATGAAGGGCTTCTTCGCCCTGGTCATCGAGGCGGTGATCCCGCTGCTGGAGCACGATTTCAAGCAACCGCTGCTGATCCTCGCCACCTGCGATGAAGAAAGCTCGATGTCCGGCGCGCGGGCCTTGGCCGAGGCCGGCCAGCCGCTCGGCCGTGCCGCAGTGATCGGCGAGCCCACCGGGCTCAAGCCGATCCGCATGCACAAGGGCATCCTCATGGACCGCATCGACATCCTGGGCCGCAGTGGCCATTCGTCGGATCCGAACCTTGGCCGAAGCGCCCTGGAGGCCATGCATGCGGTGATGGGCGAACTCATGGACTTGCGCCGTGGCTGGCAGGAGAAGTACCGCAACCCACAGTTCACGGTGCCCACCCCGACCCTGAACTTTGGCTGCATCCACGGTGGCGACAACCCCAACCGCATCTGTGGCCAATGCGCCCTGGAGTTCGATCTGCGCCCGCTGCCGGGCATGGATGTGGAGCAATTGCGCTCGGCCATTCGCGGCAAGCTCGCGCCGTTGGCCGAGCGTCATGAGGTGCGCATCGACTACGCACCGCTGTTCCCCGAGGTACCACCGTTCGAGCAGGCCGCCGACAGCGAGCTGGTGCAGGTGGCCGAGCGCCTGACCGGCCACCGCGCCGAAGCGGTGGCCTTTGGCACCGAAGCGCCTTATCTTCAGCAGCTCGGTTGTCAGACCATCGTGCTGGGGCCGGGGGACATCGCCTGCGCCCACCAGCCCGGCGAATACCTTGAAATGTCACGTATCGAGCCTACCGTGCGTCTATTGCGTGACCTGATCCGGCACTATTGCCTGGGTTAAACGTCCATTGACCTGATTCGTTCCTGCCTAGAGGAGACCGCGCGTGACCGCAAGCCTGTTCCGACGATGACTTTCGAACGTTGTGCGCCTATTCGTTCTCCGTTCACTTATCCACAGGCCTTGTCATGCCCGATTACGTCAACTGGCTGCGCCATGCTTCTCCCTACATCAACGCCCACCGCGACTGCACCTTCGTGGTCATGCTCCCTGGCGACGGTGTGGAACACCCGAATTTCGGCAACATCGTCCACGACCTGGTGCTGCTGCACAGCCTCGGCGTGCGCCTGGTGCTGGTCCACGGATCGCGGCCGCAGATCGAAAGCCGCCTGGCCACCCGTGGCCTGACCCCGCACTACCACCGCGGCATGCGCATTACCGATGCGGCGACGCTCGATTGTGTGATCGATGCCGTCGGCGCGCTGCGCCTGGCCATCGAGGCGCGCCTGTCGATGGACATGGCGGCCTCGCCGATGCAGGGCTCGCGCCTGCGCGTGGCCTCCGGCAACCTGGTCACCGCGCGGCCGATCGGCGTGTTGGAAGGGGTCGACTACCACCACACCGGCGAAGTGCGCCGGGTCGATCGCAAGGGCATCAACCGCTTGCTCGACGAGCGCTCCATCGTGTTGCTGTCGCCGCTGGGCTATTCGCCGACCGGCGAGATCTTCAACCTGGCTTGCGAGGATGTGGCCACCCGCGCCGCCATCGAGCTGGGCGCCGACAAGCTGCTGCTGTTCGGCGCCGAGCCGGGCTTGCTGGACGCGCACGGGCAACTGGTGCGCGAACTGCGTCCGCAGCAGATCACCCCGCACCTGCAACGCCTGGGCAGCGATTACCAGGCCGAACTGCTCGATGCTGCCGCCGAGGCCTGCAAGGGCGGCGTGGCGCGCAGCCATATCGTCAGTTACGCCGAGGACGGCGCGTTGCTGACCGAACTGTTCACCCGCGGGGGCGGCGGCACGCTGGTGTCCCAGGAACAGTTCGAAGTGGTGCGCGAGGCGACCATCGAAGACGTTGGCGGGCTATTGGACCTGATCAGCCCGCTGGAAGAGCAGGGCATCCTGGTGCGCCGCTCCCGCGAGGTGCTGGAGCGCGAGATCGAGCAGTTCAGCGTGGTCGAGCGCGAAGGCATGATCATCGCCTGCGCGGCGTTGTACCCGATTGCCGATTCCGAGGCGGGCGAGCTGGCGTGCCTGGCGGTGAACCCGGAGTACCGGCATGGCGGGCGTGGCGACGAGCTGCTCGAACGGATCGAGGCGCGGGCGCGGCAGTTGGGCTTGAAGACCCTGTTCGTGCTGACGACCCGGACCGCGCACTGGTTCCGTGAGCGTGGGTTTGCGCCATGCGGCGTGGAGCAACTGCCGGCGGCGCGGGCGTCGCTGTACAACTTCCAGCGCAATTCGAAGATTTTCGAGAAGTCGTTGTAAGCGCTGGCGCGGTCCCTTTGTAGGAGCGGCCTCGTGTCGCGAAAGGGCTGCAGAGCAGCCCCAGCAATATCAGCGTTGCCGATAAATCTGGGACCGCTCTGCGGTCCTTTCGCGACACAAGGCCGCTCCTACAGGGGAATCGTGTGCGCCTCGGCCCAATGAAAAGCGCCGCCCCTGAGGGCGGCGTTTTCGTTTACACGGTATGCAGGTACCAGTTGTACTCGAGGTCGGAGATCGAATGTTCGAACTCCTCCAGCTCGCTTTCCTTGCACGCGACGAAGATGTCGATGTACTTGGGGTCGATGTACTTGTTCAGGATTTCGCTGTCGTCCAGCTCGCGCAGGGCATCGCGCAGGTTGTTCGGCAGGCTCTGCTCCAGCTGCTCGTACGAGTTGCCTTCGATTGGCTCGCCTGGCTCGACCTTGTTGGTCAGGCCGTGGTGCACGCCGGCCAGCACGGCCGCCATCATCAGGTACGGGTTGGCATCGGCACCGGCGACGCGGTGTTCGATGCGCACCGAGTCCGGCGAGCCGGTGGGTACACGCAGGGCCACGGTGCGGTTGTCCAGGCCCCAGCTCGGTGCGTTGGGCACGTAGAACTGCGCGCCGAAGCGGCGGTACGAGTTGACGTTGGGGCAGAGGAACGCCATCGAGGCGGGCAGGGTCTCGAGCACACCGCCGACAGCGTGACGTAGCGCGGCGTTCTGCTCGGGATCCTCGCTGGTGAAGATGTTGTTGCCATCTTTGTCCAGCACGGAGATGTGTACATGCAGGCCGTTGCCTGCCTGGCCCGGGTAGGGCTTGGCCATGAACGTGGTGTCCATTTCATGGTCGTAGGCGATGTTCTTGATCAGGCGCTTGAGCAGCACTGCGTAGTCACAGGCCTTGAGCGGGTCGGCGACATGGTGCAGGTTGACTTCGAACTGCGCCGGGGCGCTTTCCTTGACGATGGCGTCGGCCGGGATACCCTGCTCTTTCGCGCCTTCGAGAATGTCCTGCAGGCAGTCGGCGTATTCGTCGAGGTCGTCGATGAGATAGACCTGGGTCGACTGCGGGCGCTTGCCCGAGATCGGCGAGCGTGGCGGCTGCGGGCGGCCGTTCACGTTCTCCTGGTCGATCAGGTAGAACTCCAGCTCGAACGCTGCGCAGATGGTCAGGCCCATGTCGGTGAACTTGCTCACCACCTGGCGCAGCACTTCACGCGGGTCGGCGAAGAACGGCTCGCCTTCGAGCTCGTGCATGGTCATCAGCAGCTGCGCGGTAGGGCGCTTCTGCCAAGGCTCGTTGCAGAGGGTGTCGGGGATGGGGTAGCAGATGCGGTCGGCATCGCCGATGTCCAGACCGAGGCCCGTGCTTTCAACGGTCGAGCCATTGATGTCGAGGGCGAAGAGGGAGGCCGGCAGGTTGATGCCTTTCTCGTAAACCTTGTGCAGGCTCGTGCGCTCGATGCGCTTGCCACGAACCACACCATTCATATCTGCAATCAGAAGGTCAACGTAGAGAACCTCAGGATGTTCCTTAAGGAACGCGTTCGCTTCGTTAAGCTGAACGGCACGCGGGGGTACCGACATGATGCAACACCTTTGTTGTTAAAAATATCAATCAAGGGGGGCTTGCAACCCCAGTCAATCGGAAAGACCGGGTTAAGTCAAGCCAGCCCCATGATGCCCTGAAATGGCACGTCTACGGCAGATTTGCTGCATATCGGGGCGTGCCATTATCCGCTATTTTCGTGGCGAAGGGTTATCCAGAGCGGGCCGTGTTTTATTTTTTACGGAGGAGTTGTGTAAAAAAATGAACAAGGCTAAGCTCGGTCACAACCCAGAACACAATAATACGAGGGTCACATGGTCCGCCTGTCGAGACCTGCCAGCACCGCATGCACGGTGCGTTCAGGTATATCTCCCGGTTACCGTCCGGTCATTGCACGCCTGCAACAGTGGGTCGCTGCGCTGGCCGCAATAATTGACGGTTTGCACAAAAAGGCCATGCCTCGTAACGCTTTACCGCTCGTATTCCTTTCTCTCTGCCCTTCGCATTCATCGCGGGTCCGCTCTTGTGGAGTGTATCCACTGTCGTCCTGCGCGGGGGCTTTTGCTTTAGCCATGCACAGCATCCAGAATCAAGGCGCGGGCCTGTCCAGGCCCCTCGGCGCCGTATGCGCCGACTTTGTCCGACGCCCGGCGTCAGTGGCTGCCGGTTCCCCACAACCGGGCCACATTACCTCCTGAGGTATTTATGAGTAACAACCTCGACCAGCTCACCGATTGGTTGAAAGAGCACAAGATCACCGAAGTGGAATGCCTGATCAGCGACCTGACCGGCATCACCCGCGGCAAGATCTCGCCCACCAACAAGTTCATCGCCGAGAAAGGCATGCGCCTGCCCGAGAGCGTGCTGCTGCAGACCGTGACCGGCGATTACGTCGACGATGACATCTATTACGACCTGCTCGACCCGGCCGACATCGACATGATCTGCCGCCCCGACGAGAACGCGGTGTTTCTCGTGCCATGGGCCATCGAACCGACCGCCCAGGTGATCCACGACACCTACGACAAGAAGGGCAACCCGGTCGAACTGTCGCCGCGCAACGTGTTGAAGAAAGTCCTCAAGCTCTACGCCGACAAAGGCTGGCAGCCGATCGTCGCGCCCGAGATGGAGTTCTACCTGACCAAGCGCAGCGAAGACCCGGACTTCCCACTGCAGCCGCCGGTGGGCCGCTCCGGCCGCCCGGAAACCGGCCGCCAGTCGTTTTCCATCGAGGCCGCCAACGAATTCGACCCGCTGTTCGAGGACGTCTACGACTGGTGCGAACTGCAGCAGCTGGACCTCGACACGCTGATCCACGAGGACGGCACGGCGCAGATGGAGATCAACTTCCGTCATGGCGACGCCCTGCACCTGGCCGACCAGATCCTGGTGTTCAAGCGCACCATGCGCGAGGCCGCGCTCAAGCACAACGTGGCCGCCACCTTCATGGCCAAGCCCATGACCGGCGAGCCGGGCAGCGCCATGCACCTGCACCAGAGCGTGATCGACGCGGCCACCGGCAAGAACATCTTCTCCAACGCCGACGGCAGCATGAGCGAGCTGTTCCTCAACCACATCGGTGGCCTGCAGAAGTTCATCCCCGAGGCGCTGCCGCTGTTCGCCCCCAACGTCAACTCGTTCCGCCGCTTCCTGCCCGACACCTCGGCGCCGGTGAACGTCGAGTGGGGTGAAGAGAACCGCACCGTTGGTTTGCGCGTACCGGATGCCGGCCCGCAGAACCGCCGGGTCGAGAACCGCCTGCCGGGCGCCGACGCCAACCCCTACCTGGCCATTGCCGCGAGCCTCTTGTGCGGCTACATCGGCATGGTCGAGGGCATCGAGGCCAGCGCCCCGGTACAGGGCCGTGGCTACGAACGCCGCAACCTGCGCCTGCCGCTGACCATCGAGGACGCCCTCGAACGCATGGAAATCAGCCGGGCACTGGAGCAGTACCTGGGCAAGAAATTCATCACCGGCTATGTCGCCACCAAGCGCGCCGAGCATGAAAACTTCAAGCGCGTCATCAGCTCCTGGGAGCGAGAGTTCCTGCTGTTTGCTGTGTGATCAACCCTGAGGCCGCCCAAGGCGCGGCCACCGGACCATGGAGAAGCACATGAGCGTCAACAACCCGCAAACCCGTGAATGGCAAACCCTGAGCGGCGAGCACCACCTTGCACCTTTCAGCGACTACAAACAGCTGAAGGAGAAGGGGCCGCGCATCATCACCAAGGCGCAGGGTGTGCATTTGTGGGACAGCGAGGGGCACAAGATCCTCGACGGCATGGCCGGCCTGTGGTGCGTGGCGGTCGGCTATGGCCGTGAAGAACTGGTGCAGGCGGCAGAAAAGCAGATGCGCGAGCTGCCTTACTACAACCTGTTCTTCCAGACCGCTCACCCGCCGGCGCTGGAACTGGCCAAGGCGATCACCGACGTGGCCCCGGCAGGCATGACCCATGTGTTCTTCACCGGCTCCGGCTCCGAAGGCAACGACACCGTGCTGCGCATGGTTCGCCACTATTGGGCCCTCAAGGGCAAGCCGCACAAGCAGACGATCATCGGCCGCATCAACGGCTACCACGGCTCCACCGTTGCCGGCGCCAGCCTGGGCGGCATGAGCGGCATGCATGAGCAGGGCGGCCTGCCGATCCCGGGCATCGTGCACATCCCGCAGCCGTACTGGTTCGGCGAGGGTGGCGACATGACCCCGGACGAGTTCGGGGTATGGGCCGCCGAGCAGCTGGAGAAGAAGATCCTCGAAGTCGGCGAAGACAACGTCGCCGCCTTCATCGCCGAGCCGATCCAGGGCGCGGGCGGTGTGATCATCCCGCCGGACACCTACTGGCCGAAGGTCAAGGAGATCCTCGCCAAGTACGACATCCTGTTCGTCGCCGACGAAGTGATCTGCGGTTTCGGCCGTACCGGCGAGTGGTTCGGTTCCGACTACTACGACCTTGCGCCAGACCTGATGACCATCGCCAAGGGCCTCACCTCCGGTTACATCCCCATGGGCGGTGTGATCGTGCGTGACAAGGTGGCCCAGGTGATCAGCGAAGGCGGCGACTTCAACCACGGCTTCACTTATTCCGGTCACCCGGTGGCTGCAGCGGTGGGCCTGGAAAACCTGCGCATCCTGCGTGACGAGAAGATCATCGAGCAAGCCCGCACGGAAGTGGCACCCTACTTGCAAAAACGACTGCGTGAGCTGCAGGACCACCCACTGGTGGGCGAAGTGCGCGGCCTGGGCCTGCTCGGCGCGATCGAGCTGGTCAAGGACAAGGCCACCCGCAGCCGTTACGAGGGCAAGGGCGTTGGCATGGTCTGCCGCAACTTCTGCTTCGACAACGGCCTGATCATGCGCGCCGTGGGCGACACCATGATCATCGCGCCACCGCTGGTGATTACCCATGCCGAGGTGGACGAACTGGTGGAGAAGGCGCGCAAGTGCCTGGATTTGACGTACGAAGCGATTAAATAACGGTCTGCTAGGCTGGCGAGATGACATTAAGTCATTACAAGGCGCTCGGCGTGTTGAAACAGCGCCTTGTAACTTGCCAGACTAACGGCTGTTTCAGTCGCCCAACGCGTGACCCGTGGGACCTGGCTGCTGAACAGATGGCTTGATAATAAATTCTGGAGCATTACGCATGAAGAAATTGGGCAAGACGCTGCTGGCCGCCGCCCTGATGGGTGCCGTGGCGACCGCTGTTCAGGCTGATGACAAAGTGCTGCACGTCTACAACTGGTCGGACTACATCGCCCCGGACACCGTGGCCAACTTCGAGAAAGAGACCGGCATCAAGGTCGTCTACGACGTCTTCGACAGCAACGAAACCCTCGAAGCCAAGCTGTTGGCCGGCAAGTCGGGCTACGACATCGTCGTGCCGTCCAACAACTTCCTGGCCAAGCAGATCAAGGCCGGCGTCTACCAGGAGCTCGACCGCTCCAAGCTGCCAAGCTGGAAGAACCTCGACCCAGCCCTGCTCAAGGCCGTCGGTGATGCCAGCGACCCGGGCAACAAGTTCGCCTTCCCCTACATGTGGGGCTCCATTGGTATCGGCTACAACCCAGAGAAGGTCAAGGCCGCGCTGGGCGTGGACAAGATCGACTCGTGGGACGCCGTGTTCAAGCCTGAGAACATCGCCAAGCTCAAGAGCTGCGGCGTGAGCTTCCTCGACGCGCCGACCGAGATGATCCCGGCCGCGCTGCACTACCTGGGCAAGCCCAGCGACAGCACCAAGAAAGAAGACCTGAAGGCCGCCGAAGAGCTGTTCCTGAAGATTCGCCCTTCGATCACCTATTTCCACTCCTCCAAGTACATCTCGGACCTGGCCAACGGCAACATCTGCGTGGCCGTGGGTTACTCGGGTGACCTGGAGCAGTCCAAGGCCCGTGCCCACGAGGCCGGTGACAAGGTCAAGCTGAACTATGTCATTCCGAAGGAAGGTGCCGGCACCTTCTACGACATGGTCGCCATTCCGAAAGACGCCGAGAACGTCGACGCCGCCTACAAGTTCATGGAATACCTGCTGCAGCCGAAAGTGATGGCCGGCATCACCAACGCCGTGCGCTTCCCGAACGGTAACAAGGCGGCCACCGAGTTCGTCGACAAAGACATCACCAGCGACCCGGCCATCTACCCGTCCGAGGAAGTGAAAGCGCAACTGTACGCGATCAAGGCGCCAGAAAAAGCCGCCCAGCGTGACATCACCCGTAGCTGGACCAAGATCAAGTCGGGCAAGTAAGCCCGATGCGGGACCCTCTGGGCCGCACCTTTGCGGCCCGGAGGCAGGTACAGGCAAATAAGTTTGCGGCATCGATGCCGTGAAGGTAAGTTGCGCGCCGGTTTTGCGTGAGCGGCCAGGTTTTCCGCCCGCAAAGGCACTGATTGTAAGGAGCCCCCACTTGTCTATTTCTGTATTGCGCAAGGCCTTGATGGCTGGAGCGGGCCTGACGCTGGCTTGCAGCGTCCAAGCGGCGCCCACGGTGCATTTCTACAACTGGTCCGACTACATCGGGCCGACCACCCTCGCGGATTTCGAGAAAGAAACCGGTATCAAGCCGGTGCAGGATGTGTTCGATTCCAACGAAACCCTGGAAGGCAAGCTGCTGGCCGGCAAGACCGGCTATGACGTAGTCGTGCCGTCCAACCATTTCCTGGGCAAGCAGATCAAGGCGGGCGCGTTCCAGAAGCTCGACAAGAGCCTGCTGCCCAACTATTCGAATCTCGACCCGGCGCTGATGAAGCGCCTCGAGAAGAACGACCCGGGCAACCAGTACGCCGTCCCCTACCTGTGGGGCACCAACGGCATCGGCTACAACGTCGAGAAGGTCAAGGCCGTGCTGGGTACCGACAAGATCGACTCCTGGGCCGTGCTGTTCGAGCCCGAGAACATGAAAAAACTCAGCAAGTGCGGGGTGGCGTTCCTCGACTCGGCTGACGAGATGCTCCCGGCGGTGCTCAACTACATGGGCCTGAGCCCCAACAGCACCGACCCCGAGGATTACAAGAAGGCCGAGGCCAAACTGCTGGCTGTGCGCCCCTACGTGACCTACTTCCACTCTTCCAAATACATCACCGACCTGGCCAACGGCGACATCTGCGTCGCGGCAGGCTTCTCCGGTGACGTGTTCCAGGCCAAGGCTCGCGCTGCTGAAGCGAAGAAGGGCGTGAACCTGGCCTACGCAATCCCGAAAGAGGGCGGCAACCTCTGGTTCGATGTGCTGGCGATCCCCAAGGACGCCAAGAACATCAAAGAGGCGCATGCCTTCATCAACTATTTGCTGAAGCCTGAGGTTATCGCCCAGGTCAGTGATTACGTCGGTTACGCCAACCCGAACCCTAAGGCTGGCGACCTGATGGACCAGGCCGTGAGGACTGACGCCGCGGTTTACCCACCGCAGGAAGTGCTGGACAAGATGTTCGTCAACGCAGAGTTGCCACCCAAGGTGCAACGGCTGATGACCCGCAGCTGGACCAAGGTCAAGTCGGGCAAGTAAAAAAATCCAGGCCCGCCACGGCAGCGGCGGGCACATAAATCTTGTTGGGAGTTTCACTCATGGCAGTTGCCTCCGGTGCCTATAAGAAAGCCCTCGAGGGTGGCCAGCAACCCAAGCAGGTGCTGGTCAAGATCGACCGAGTCACGAAGAAGTTCGACGAAACCATAGCCGTGGACGATGTGTCCCTGGAAATCCGCAAGGGCGAGATCTTCGCCCTGCTGGGTGGCTCCGGTTCCGGTAAATCCACACTTCTGCGTATGCTCGCCGGCTTCGAGCGCCCGACCGAGGGGCGGATATTCCTCGACGGTGTCGACATTACCGACATGCCGCCCTACGAGCGGCCGATCAACATGATGTTCCAGTCCTACGCGCTGTTCCCGCACATGACCGTGGCGCAGAACATCGCCTTCGGCCTGCAGCAGGACAAGATGCCCAAGGCCGAGATCGACGCCCGCGTGGCCGAGATGCTCAAGCTGGTGCACATGACCCAGTACGCCAAGCGCAAGCCGCACCAGCTGTCCGGTGGCCAGCGCCAGCGCGTGGCCTTGGCCCGTTCGCTGGCCAAGCGCCCCAAGCTGCTGCTGCTCGACGAACCGATGGGCGCGCTGGACAAGAAACTGCGCTCGCAGATGCAGCTTGAACTGGTTGAGATCATCGAGCGCGTGGGCGTGACCTGCGTGATGGTGACCCATGACCAGGAAGAGGCCATGACCATGGCCCAGCGCATCGCCATCATGCACCTGGGCTGGATCGCCCAGATCGGCAGCCCGATCGACATCTACGAAACCCCGACCAGCCGCCTGGTCTGCGAGTTCATCGGTAACGTCAACCTGTTCGAAGGTGACGTGGTCGACGACGCCGAAGGCCACGCGGTCATTGCCAGCCCGGAGCTGGAGCGCAAGATCTACGTCGGCCACGGCATCACCACCTCGGTCGAAGACAAGCACATCACCTACGCCCTGCGCCCGGAAAAGCTGCTGGTCACCACCACGCAGCCAACCTGCGAGCACAACTGGTCGCGCGGCAAGGTCCACGACATCGCCTACCTCGGTGGCCACTCGGTGTTCTACGTCGAGCTGCCCAGCGGCAAAGTGGTGCAGTCGTTCGTCGCCAACGCCGAGCGCCAGGGCACCCGCCCGACCTGGGGCGATGAAGTGTACGTGTGGTGGGAAGACGACAGCGGCGTGGTACTGCGGTCATGAAACTTCGCAAGCTCAAGCGAGCCTTCCAGCGCATCACCCCGGAGGGGCGGCACCTGGTGATCGGCGTGCCGTTCATCTGGCTGTTCCTGTTCTTCATGCTGCCGTTCTTCATCGTGTTGAAGATCAGTTTCGCCGAAGCCGACGTGGCGATCCCGCCGTACACCGAGATCTACACCTACCTCGAAGGCAAGGTGCAGTTGGTGCTGAACCTGGCCAACTACGGCCTGCTCACTGAAGACGAGCTGTACATCTCGGCCTACCTCGGTTCGTTGAAGGTCGCCCTGTTCAGCACCCTGCTGTGCCTGCTGATCGGCTACCCGATGGCCTATGCCATCTCCAAGGCCAAGAAGGAGTCGCAGACGGTCCTGCTGCTGCTGATCATGATGCCGACCTGGACCGCGATCCTGATCCGCGTCTACGCCTGGATGGGCATCCTCAGCAACAACGGGCTGCTCAACAGCTTCCTGATGTGGCTGGGGCTGATCGACCAGCCGCTGCAGATCCTCAACACCAACCTGGCGGTGTACATCGGCGTGGTCTATTCGTACCTGCCGTTCATGATCCTGCCGCTGTACGCGAACCTGGTGAAACACGACGAAAGCCTGCTGGAAGCCGCATCGGACCTGGGTTCGAGTACCTTCAACAGCTTCTGGAAGATCACCGTGCCGCTGTCGAAGAACGGCATCATCGCCGGCTGCATGCTGGTGTTCATCCCGGTGGTGGGCGAGTTCGTCATCCCCGAACTGCTCGGCGGCCCGGAAACCCTGATGATCGGCAAGGTGCTGTGGCAGGAATTCTTCAACAACCGTGACTGGCCGGTGGCATCCGCGCTGGCAGTGGTGATGCTGGCGATCCTGATCGTGCCCATCCTGCTGTTCAACCGCAGCCAGGCCAAAGAGATGGAGGGTCGGGCATGAAGCGCTTCAGTTTCTCCAAGCTGATGCTGGTGCTCGGCTTGCTGTTCATCTACCTGCCGATGCTGATCCTGGTGATCTACTCGTTCAACGCCTCCAAGCTGGTGACGGTGTGGGGTGGCTGGTCGGTGAAGTGGTACGTCGGCCTGCTCGACAACAGCCAGCTGATGGGCTCGGTGATGCGCTCGCTGGAGATCGCCTGCTACACGGCGGTCGCCGCGGTGGCGCTGGGCACCCTGGCGGCCTTCGTGCTGACCCGGGTCACCCGCTTCAAGGGCCGCACCTTGTTCGGTGGCCTGGTCACCGCACCGCTGGTAATGCCCGAGGTGATCACCGGTCTGTCGCTGTTGCTGCTGTTCGTGGCCATGGCGCAGATGATCGGCTGGCCGCAGGAGCGTGGCATCGTCACCATCTGGATCGCCCACACCACGTTCTGCGCGGCTTATGTAGCGGTGGTGGTGTCGGCGCGCCTGCGTGAGCTGGACCTGTCCATCGAAGAAGCGGCCATGGACCTGGGTGCCAAACCCTGGAAAGTGTTCTTCCTGATCACCATCCCGATGATCGCGCCATCGCTGGCGGCGGGCGGCATGATGTCGTTCGCCCTGTCGCTGGACGACCTGGTGCTGGCCAGCTTCGTCTCCGGCCCCGGCTCGACCACGCTGCCGATGGAAGTGTTCTCGGCCGTGCGCCTGGGGGTCAAGCCCGAGATCAACGCCGTGGCCAGCCTGATCCTGCTGTCGGTGTCGCTGGTGACCTTCCTGGTCTGGTACTTCAGCCGCCAGGCCGAAGAACGTCGCCGTCGCGCGATCCAGCTGGCCATCGAGGAAGGTGCAGCAGCGAACGTCTCGCAGCCGCAGGTGCGCCGCCCAAGCCAGGCCACCGCACAGGCCTGACCTGGCCTCTTCGCGGGCAAGCCCGCTCCCACAGGGTCATTTGCTGCCTTCGAGGCATGCGTAGTACCTGTGGGAGCGGGCTTGCCCGCGAACACCGGCATAGCCGGTGCCATCCTCTTCAGCTCACTGGCTATAGCGCGTGCTCTCAGAGCCAGACGGCGTCCCAATGTGGATACTGGCGCACACTGCTCACTAAACCGGCCCGCAAAGGGTTGGCAACGATGTATCGAGCTCTACCTTCCTGACATCGTCTTCCCGACGCAAAGCGCGGTCTTGATAGCCGGCCTGCCATATCGGCTCGTGCCGTACCCCCGCCCTGCGCAAGCCAATGCCTGTGTGGGATTTCAGCCGACGCATCAATGTGGCGAGCGTCACCTCCTGTAGTTCTATCAACCAATGCAGGTGGTCTGGCATCACCACCCAGGCCAAGGAGTTGCAGGCCCGCTCAAGGTCCGACAGGCGCAGTTGCTGGATGACGATGCGCGCATGCCTGAAATCAATGAACAGCGGCCGGCGCTGATAGGTGATGGTAGTGAGCAAATAGATCCTGCCCGGCTCCGAGAAGCGTCCTCGGCGAAGCAAGTGAGACTGGGCCAGAGTCATGAGAATCATCCTTGAACATGGATTTCCCATGAACACTAGCGGCCCGTCTTGAAACCAAGCGTGGCTGATGTTTTCCGAATGTGGCTGCGGTCGCTCTCGTAGAACGAGTGCGGGATCATCTCCCACAGGGTATGCGCAGTATTCGGGCAACCCGCTGCGCTTTCTTGACCCCGCCCAACGCCGTTTGTCGCTTCCTGATCTACGCTTTCAACGCATCGCAATCACCCTTCGTTGAAGCAAGGAGCCTGCATGACGGTCATACGTCTGCCGATGGTCATGTGCCTGGGGCTGTTGTCACTGTTGTCGGGCTGTGACAAGGAAGAGGCTACCCGGGTGTTGCCCAGGGTCGCGGTGCAGCAAGTGCAATCCACTGATTTCGCCGCCCGGGTGACCCTCACCGGCGACGTCCAGGCACGGGTGCAGACCGACCTGTCGTTCCGCGTCGGCGGCAAGATCGTCTCGCGCAGCGTCGATGTGGGCGATCACGTCAAGGCCAACCAGGTGCTGGCGCGGCTCGACCCGAAAGACCTGCAGAACAACGTCGACTCGGCCAAGGCCGAAGTGTTCGCCGAGCAGGCGCGGGTCACCCAGACCAGCGCTGCGTTCATCCGCCAGCAGAAGCTGCTGCCCAAGGGCTACACCAGCCAGAGCGAGTACGATTCCGCCGAAGCCTCGCTGCGTAGCAGCCAGAGCGCGCTCAAGGCGGCCCAGGCGCAACTGGCCAACGCCAACGAACAGCTGGGCTACACCGCCCTGGTGTCCGAGGCCGACGGGGTGATCACCGCGCGCCAGGCCGAGGTCGGCCAGGTGGTGCAGGCGACCCAGCCGATCTTCGGCCTGGCGGTCGATGGCGACCGCGATGCTGTTTTCAATGTGTACGAGTCACTGCTGCTGGCACCACACAGTGACGAAGGTGTGGTGGTCAGCCTGCTGGACAACCCGGCGATCAAGGCCGAAGGCCGGGTGCGCGAGATCACCCCCACGGTATCCGCCGAGAGCGGCACCGTGCAGGTCAAGGTCGGCCTGCGCAACGTGCCCGCCGGCATGCAGCTGGGTTCGCCGGTGACCGCCACCGGCAACGCCCAGGGGCGGCCGAGCATCGAGCTGCCGTGGGCCGCGCTGACCAAGGCGTTGCACGAACCGGCGGTGTGGGTGGTGGGCGAGGGTGACAAGGTCGAACTGCGCAAGGTCGAGGTGTCGCGCTACCTCACCGGCAAGGTGGTGATCGCCAGTGGCATCAAGGGCGGCGAGACCGTGGTGATCGGCGGCGGGCAACTGCTTCACCCCGGCATGCAGGTCGAGAAGGTCGCCGCCAAGGACGGAGGAGCCGCGCCATGAAACGCCACCTGTTGATACTCTCCGCCGGCCTGTTGCTGGGCGCCTGCGGCGGCGAGGAGATGCAACCGGAGATCGTGCGCCCGGTGCTGTCGACCCTGGTCGAGCCCCAGGTGCAGTCGCAGCTGGGCCGCTTCGCCGGCTCCATCCAGGCGCGCTTCGAGAGCACCCTGGGCTTTCGCGTGTCCGGGCGCATCGCCCGGCGCTGGCTGGATGTCGGCGCCCGGGTGAGCCCCGGCGACACCCTGGCCACCCTCGACCCGACTGACCAGCAGAACCAGCTGCGCGCCGCCGAAGGCGACCTGGCCAAGGTCCAGGCGCAATGGATCAACGCCCAGGCCGACGCGCGCCGCCAGCAGCAGCTGTACGACCGCGGCGTCGGCGCCCAGGCCCAGCTGGATATCGCCCAGACCAACCTCAAGACCACCAGCGCCTCACTGGAGCAGGCGCGCTCGGCGGTCAGCCAGGCCCGCGACCAGCTCGACTACAGCACCCTGCGCACCGACCACGCCGCCGTGGTCACCGCCTGGCAGGCCGAAGCCGGGCAGACGGTCAGCGCCGGCCAGGCTGTGGTCACCCTGGCGCGCCCCGACGTCAAGGAGGCGGTGATCGACCTGCCGATCCCCCTGGCCGAGCAACTGAGCAAGAGCCTGACCTTCACCGTCGCCTCGCAACTCGACCCGAGCATCAACACCACCGCCACCCTGCGTGAGCTGGAGCCCCAGGCCGACGCCACCACCCGCACCCGCCGGGCCCGGCTGACCCTGGCCAGCACTCCCGATGCGTTCCACCTGGGCACGGCGATCAGTGTCACCCTGACCTCGGCGGTGACCCCGCGCAGCGAGCTGCCGCTGACCGCGCTGCTGGAGCGCGACGGCAAGACCCAGGTGTGGGTGATCGACCCGCAACAGAAGACCGTGGCCACCCGCGACGTCGCGCTGATCGAGCGCACCCAGAACAGCATCGTCCTGGCTTCGGGCGTACAGCCCGGCGAGCGCGTGGTGACTGCGGGGGTCAACAGCCTCAAGCCCGGCCAGAAAGTCACATTCGACGAGGACGCACGATGAAAGGAAGCTTCAACCTCTCGGAGTGGGCGCTCAAGCACCAGTCCTTCGTCTGGTACCTGATGTTCGTCGGGTTGCTGATGGGGATCTTCTCCTACTTCAACCTGGGTCGTGAGGAAGACCCGTCCTTCACCATCAAGACCATGGTGATCCAGACCCGCTGGCCGGGTGCGACCCAGGACGAGACCCTGTACCAGGTCACCGACCGCATCGAGAAGAAGCTCGAGGAACTCGACTCGCTCGACTACACCAAGAGCTACACCCGTCCCGGCGAGTCCACGGTCTACGTCAACCTGCGCGACACCACCAAGGCCAAGGACATCCCGGAAATCTGGTACCAGGTGCGCAAGAAGATCCAGGACATCCGCGGGCAGTTCCCCCAGGGCATCCAGGGCCCGGCCTTCAACGACGAGTTCGGCGACGTGTTTGGCTCGATCTACGCCTTCACCGCCGACGGCCTCACCCTGCGCCAGCTGCGCGACTACGTGGAGCAGGCCCGTGCCGAAGTGCGCGAGGTGCCCAACATCGGCAAGATCGAGCTGATCGGCACCCAGGACGAAGTGCTCTATCTGAACTTCTCCACCCGCAAACTGGCCGCCCTGGGCATCGACCAGCGCCAGGTCATGCAGGCCCTGCAGCAGCAGAACGCGGTCACCCCGGCGGGGATGATCGAGGCGGGCCCCGAGCGCATCTCGGTGCGCACCACCGGGCAGTTCGCCTCGGAGAAAGACCTGGAAACGGTGAACCTGCGCATCAATGACCGGTTCTTCCGCCTAGCGGATATCGCCGATATCGAGCGCGGCTACGTCGACCCACCCACCTCGATGTTCCGTTTCAACGGCCAGACCGCCATTGGCCTGGCCATCGGCATGAAGGCCGGCAGCAACATCGAGGTGTTCGGTGCGGCGTTGAAGAAAAAGATGGACGAGGTGGTGCGCGACCTGCCGGTGGGCGTCGGCGTGCACAACGTGTCCGACCAGGCCGTGGTGGTCAACCAGGCGGTCGGCGGCTTCACCAGCGCACTGTTCGAAGCCGTGGTGATCGTGCTGGCGGTGAGCTTTGTCAGCCTCGGCATTCGCGCCGGGCTGGTGGTGGCCTGCTCGATCCCGCTGGTGCTGGCCATGGTCTTCGTGTTCATGGAGTACAGCGACATCACCATGCAGCGGATCTCCCTCGGCGCGCTGATCATCGCCTTGGGCCTGCTGGTGGACGATGCGATGATCACGGTGGAGGTGATGGTCACACGCCTGGAGATGGGCGAAACGAAGGAGCAGGCAGCCACCTTCGCCTACACCTCGACCGCCTTCCCCATGCTTACCGGCACCCTGGTGACCGTGGCCGGTTTCGTGCCGATCGGGCTCAATGCCAGCTCGGCGGGCGAGTACACCTACACCCTGTTCGCGGTGATCGCCGTGGCGCTGCTGGTGTCGTGGGTGGTGGCGGTGTTCTTCGCCCCGGTGCTGGGGGTGCATATCCTCGACAGCGGCAAGCTCAAGCCCCACGAGGCGGAGCCCGGGCGCGTCGGGCGGGCGTTCGAAGGCGGCCTGCTGTGGTGCATGCGCCACCGCTGGCTGACCATCATCGGCACCGTGCTGCTGTTCGCCCTGTCGATCTTCAGCATGCGCTTCGTGCAGAACCAGTTCTTCCCCTCCTCGGACCGCCCGGAAATCCTCGTCGACCTCAACCTGCCGCAGAACGCCTCGATCGAGGAGACGCGCAAGGTGGTCGACCGGCTTGAAGCGAAGATCAAGGACGACCCCGACCTGGTGCGCTGGAGTACCTACATCGGCCAGGGCGCGATCCGTTTCTACCTGCCCCTGGACCAGCAGTTGCAGAACCCGTACTACGCCCAGCTGGTGATCGTCAGCAAGGGCTTCGAAGAGCGCGAAGGCATGATCCAGCGCTTGCAGAAGCTGCTGCACGAAGAGTTCGTGGGCGTGGGCACCAACGTCCAGTCGCTGGAGATGGGCCCGCCGGTGGGGCGGCCGATCCAGTACCGGGTCAGCGGCAAGGATATCGACCTGGTGCGCAAGCACGCCATCGAGCTGGCGACCTTCCTCGACAGCAACGAGCACATCGGCGAGATGATCTACGACTGGAACGAGCCGGGTAAGGTGCTGCGCATCGAGATCGCCCAGGACAAGGCGCGCCAGCTGGGCCTGTCCTCGGAAGACGTGGCCAACGTGATGAACAGCATCGTCAGCGGCGTGCAGGTCACCCAGGTCAACGACAACATCTACCTGGTCAACGTGGTGGCACGCGCCGTGGACAGCGAACGCGGCTCGCCCGACACCTTGCAGAACCTGCAGATCGTCACCCCCAGCGGCACTTCGATCCCGCTGCTGGCGTTCGCCACCGTGCGCTACGAGCTGGAACAGCCGCTGGTCTGGCGACGCGATCGCAAGCCCACCATCACCATCAAGGCTTCGGTGGTCGGCGATATCCAGCCCACCGACCTGGTGGCCCAGCTCAAACCCGGCATCGACGACTTCGCCAGCAAGCTGCCGGTGGGCTATGAAGTGCAGACCGGCGGTACGGTGGAGGAGAGCGGCAAGGCCCAGGGCCCGATCGCCCAGGTGATCCCGCTGATGCTGTTCCTGATGGCGACCTTCCTGATGATCCAGCTGCACAGCGTGCAGAAGCTGTTCCTGGTGGTCAGCGTGGCGCCGCTGGGGCTGATCGGTGTGGTCGTGGCGCTGGTGCCCACCGGCACGCCCATGGGCTTCGTGGCGATCCTCGGGATCCTCGCCCTGGCCGGGATCATCATCCGCAACTCGGTGATCCTGGTGACCCAGATCGACGAGTTCGAAGAGCAGGGGTATTCACCCTGGGATGCGGTGATGGAGGCGACCAACCACCGGCGCCGGCCGATCCTGCTGACCGCGGCGGCGGCGAGCCTGGGCATGGTGCCGATTGCCCGGGAAGTGTTCTGGGGGCCGATGGCCTACGCCATGATCGGCGGCATCATCAGTGCAACGCTGCTGACGCTGCTGTTCCTGCCGGCGTTGTACGTGGCCTGGTACAAGATCCGCGAGCCGGAGAAACAATCCAGTTGAGCCATGGAGCCGCTTCGCGGCCCTTTCCGGCCGGTCCGGCGCCCCGGCAAGGCCGCTCCTACAGAGGTTACGCGATCCCCTGTAGGAGCGGCCTTGTGTCGCGAAAGGGGCGCAAAGCGCCCCCAGGGTCATGGGCTTCCGGTATAGGCTTTCAAGTTATATAAACATTCTTAAACAGTATTTTTAAGAATATCCGCGCCTCACTAGTATTGCCCTCAAGCCAGGCGCAAATCCCCTTCGAACCTCTGCCCGGCACCCTTACCTCAAGGAGAACGAGCATGAGTGCATCGCTGCGCAGCATCGACGGTCAGGACGAAGCCACCATTCTGCGGGAAATCCAGAGCGCCCTGCGCGACCTGCGCTTTGGCGCGGTGGAAATCACCGTGCACAACGCACAGGTGGTGCAGATCGAGCGCAAGGAGAAGTTCCGCCTGCAACAGCCCGCCAACAAGGCCGGCTGATCACGCAATACCCACCTATTAGAAAAATGCCAATCGGGAGCTTCACCATGTCCATCCGCCGTTATGCGCTTGCCGCCCTGGCCAGTGCCGTTTTTGCCGGTTCCGCGATCGCCAAGGACTACGAGCTGCTCAACGTGTCCTATGACCCGACCCGCGAGCTGTACCAGCAGTACAACGCCGAGTTCATCAAGCACTGGCAGGCCGCCAACCCGAACGACAAGGTGAAGATCCAGCAATCCCACGGCGGTTCAGGCAAGCAGGCCCGCGCGGTGATCGATGGCCTGCGCGCCGACGTGGTCACCCTGGCCCTGGCCGGTGACATCGATGAAGTGGCCAAGCTCGGCAAGGCCCTGCCGGAGGACTGGCAGAAGCGCCTGCCGCAAGCCAGCACCCCCTACACCTCGACCATCGTGTTCCTGGTGCGCAAGGGCAACCCGAAAGGCATCAAGGACTGGGGCGACCTGATCAAGAAGGACGTCGCGGTGATCACCCCCAACCCGAAAACCTCCGGCGGCGCCCGCTGGAACTTCCTCGCCGCCTGGGCCTACGGCCTGAAGGCCGGCGGCAGCGAAGACAAGGCCAAGGCCTACGTGCAGGAGCTGTTCAAGCACGTACCGGTGCTGGACACCGGCGCCCGCGGCTCAACCATCACTTTCGTCAACAACGGCCAGGGCGACGTGCTGCTGGCCTGGGAGAACGAAGCGTTCCTGGCGCTCAAGGAGGACGGTGGCAGCGACAAGTTCGAGATTGTCGTGCCGTCGCTGTCGATCCTGGCCGAGCCACCGGTTGCGGTGGTGGACAAGAACGCCGAGAAGAAGGGCAACGAGAAGATCGCCGAAGCGTACCTTGAGCACCTGTACAGCCCGGCGGGCCAGAAGATCGCCGCCGAAAACTTCTACCGTCCACGTGACGAGAAAGTCGCCGCCGAGTTCGGCAAGCAGTTCCCGAAACTGGACCTGGTGACCATCGACAAGGACTTCGGTGGCTGGAAGACTGCGCAACCGAAGTTCTTCAATGACGGCGGTGTGTTCGACCAGATCTATCAGGCACAGTAACCCGAATACCGATAGCTGCATGCGTGGGAGCGGGCTTGCCCCGCGATGACGGCGGTGAATCCACCATCGCCATCGCGGGGCAAGCCCGCTCCCACGAACCGCACTTTCGTTAGCCTGCACCGGCCCGGGATGAACCCCGGGCCTCGTGCGTTCAACCAGGGACCTTTATGTCACGTCGTATATCCCCCGTCATACCCGGCTTCGGGCTGACGCTGGGCTACACCTTGGTGTACCTCAGCCTGATCGTGCTGATACCGCTGGCGGCCATGTTCATCCATGCCTCGCAGCTCACCTGGGAGCAGTTCTGGAACATCGTCAGCGCGCCACGGGTCATCGCCGCGCTGAAGCTGAGTTTCGGCACCGCCCTGTTCGCCGCCATCATCAACGGCGTGATCGGCACCCTGCTGGCCTGGGTGCTGGTGCGCTACACCTTCCCCGGGCGCAAGGTCATCGACGCGATGATCGACCTGCCGTTCGCCCTGCCCACGGCGGTGGCCGGTATCGCGCTGACCGCGCTGTACGCACCGGCCGGCTGGGTCGGCCAGTTCGCTACCGACCTGGGCTTCAAGATCGCCTACACCCCGCTTGGCATCACCCTGGCGCTGACCTTCGTCACCTTGCCGTTCGTGGTGCGCACGGTGCAGCCGGTGCTGGCCGACATCCCCCGTGAAGTGGAAGAGGCCGCTGCCTGCCTGGGCGCGAAACCGCTGCAAGTGTTCCGCCACGTGCTGGCGCCGGCGCTGCTGCCCGCCTGGCTGACCGGCTTCGCCCTGGCCTTCGCCCGCGGCGTGGGCGAGTACGGCTCGGTGATCTTCATCGCTGGCAACATGCCGATGAAGACCGAGATCCTGCCGCTGCTGATCATGGTCAAGCTCGACCAATACGACTACACCGGCGCCACCGCCATCGGCGTTTTGATGCTGGTGGTTTCCTTCATTCTGCTGCTGCTGATCAACCTGCTGCAGCGGCGCATCGAAACCCCGTGAAGGAGGCCTGCTAATGTCTTCATCGACCCTTGGCGCGACCGCCGCCGCCAACGCCGCCCGGCGTGGCAGCGCCACCTCGCGCCGCGTACTGATCACACTGGCCTGGATCGTCTTCGCGCTGTTCCTGGCCTTGCCGCTGGTGATCGTGGTGTCCCAGGCCCTGAAGAACGGCTTCGGCACTTTCTTCGAGGCGATCTTCGAGGCCGACGCGTTGTCGGCGCTCAAGCTCACCTTGCTGGCGGTGGCCATCTCGGTGCCACTGAACCTGCTGTTCGGGGTCAGCGCCGCCTGGTGCGTGAGCAAGTACAGCTTTCGTGGCAAAAGTATCCTGGTGACCCTGATCGACCTGCCGTTCTCGGTGTCGCCGGTGATCGCCGGCCTGGTCTACGTGCTGATGTTCGGCGCCCAGGGCCTGTTCGGGCCGTGGTTGCAGGACCATGACATCCAGATCGTGTTCGCCCTGCCGGGCATTGTGCTTGCGACCATCTTCGTCACCGTGCCGTTCGTGGCCCGTGAACTGATCCCGCTGATGCAGGAGCAGGGCACGCAAGAAGAAGAGGCCGCGCGTCTGCTGGGGGCCAACGGCTGGCAGATGTTCTGGCACGTCACCCTGCCGAACATCAAGTGGGGCCTGATCTACGGCGTGGTGCTGTGCACCGCGCGGGCCATGGGCGAGTTCGGCGCGGTGTCCGTCGTATCCGGCCATATCCGCGGCGTCACCAACACCTTGCCGCTGCACGTGGAGATCCTCTACAACGAGTACAACCATGTCGCGGCCTTCAGCGTGGCCAGCCTGCTGCTGATCCTGGCGCTCTTCATCCTGCTGCTCAAGCAGTGGAGCGAGAACCGTATTAACCGCCTGCGCCACAGCGCCGCGGAGGAATGATTCATGTCGATCGAAGTTCGTAACGTCAGCAAGCGCTTCAACAGCTTCCAGGCCCTGGACAACATCAACCTGGATATCCACAGCGGCGAGCTGGTGGCCCTGCTCGGCCCGTCCGGCTGCGGCAAGACCACCCTGTTGCGCATCATCGCCGGGCTCGAGACGCCAGACGACGGCAGCATCGTGTTCCACGGCGAGGATGTGTCCGGCCACGACGTGCGCGATCGCAACGTCGGTTTCGTGTTCCAGCACTACGCGCTGTTCCGCCACATGAGCGTGTTCGACAACGTCGCCTTCGGCCTGCGCATGAAGCCCAAGGGCGAGCGCCCCAGCGAAAGCAAGATCGCCGAGAAGGTCCATGAGCTGCTGAACATGGTCCAGCTCGACTGGCTGTCCGACCGCTACCCCGAGCAGCTGTCCGGTGGCCAGCGCCAGCGTATCGCCCTGGCCCGCGCCCTGGCGGTGGAGCCCAAGGTATTGCTGCTCGACGAGCCGTTCGGGGCCCTGGATGCCAAGGTGCGCAAGGAGCTGCGCCGCTGGCTGGCGCGCCTGCACGAGGACATCAACCTGACCTCGGTGTTCGTCACCCACGACCAGGAAGAGGCGATGGAAGTCGCCGACCGTATCGTGGTGATGAACAAGGGCGTGATCGAGCAGATCGGCTCGCCGGGCGAGGTGTACGAGAAGCCGGCCAACGATTTCGTCTACCACTTCCTGGGTGATTCCAACCGCCTGGCGCTGAGCGAAGGGCACCATGTGCTGTTCCGTCCACATGAAGTGTCGCTGTCGCGGCATGAGACCGAGGGCCACCATGCCGCCGAGGTGCGCGACATTCGCCCGCTGGGCGCGACCACCCGGGTGACCTTGAAGGTGGAAGGGCAGAGCGAGCTGATCGAGGCCGAAGTGGTCAAGGACCACGACAGCCTGACCGGGCTGGCGCGCGGGGAGACGTTGTTCTTCCGGCCGAAGGTGTGGCAGAAGGTGGCGGATATCTGATTCGTCAGTTGCATGAAGAGCCCGGGCCTGGTCCCGGGTTTTTTATTGCCTGGGGGATTATTGGGGCTGCTGCGCAGCCCTTCGCGACACAAGGCCGCTCCTACAGGCGATTGCGTACCTCTGTAGGAGCGGCCTTGTGTCGCGAACGAGGGCGAAGCCCTCGCGGCAATTTGATGCCTTACGCACATATTTGTAATGCCCGCAAAGCATCGCCAGGCCGCGATTCGGCTGCAGCCCTTTACCACCAGGGCTTTCAGCAATCCGCCAAAAACACATATGCAAATAAGGCCTAACCATAACAACAAACATTACTTTATGACCTAAGCCCCTGCCCCCGATGATTTAGCCACACACCTGAATCAACACCCCCAGGGAGTTTCAGCAATGGGTAATGTCCAGTCGGCCGTCAGGGCCTTCGAGCAGCCATGGCACCCGGCCTCGGGCGACCTGGTCGAGCTTGGCCGCCCGCTGCGCCTGCCGCTTGGCCAGTTGCGCCTGCAACGCACGCCGGTGAGTGGCCTCAAACGCCGCGACAAGCTGGCGCTGGGCCTGCTGGTGCTGGCCTTGCACGGCGCCGCCGCCTACTGGATCAGCCAGGCGCCGACTCCGGCGCTGCCGGTCGTACCGCCGCAGATCCCACCCATGACCATCGAGTTCGCCGCGCCCGCGCCGCCGGTGGTCGAGCCGCCGCCGCCCGCCCCGGCACCGCCTGTGGTCGAACCGCCACCGCCGGTGGTCGACGAGCTGGCCGCCAAGCCAAAGCCCAAGCCGAAACCCGTGCCCAAGCCGGTGGCCAAGCCGCAACCCAAGCCGCAGCCGAAACCCGTTGAAGCACCGCCGCCAACACCGTTGGCTGCCCCGGCGCCGCCAGCCCCACCCGCGCCGGCCCCGGTAACGCCAGCATCGGCCAACGCCGCCTACCTGAAGAACCCAGCACCGGAATACCCGCAGATGGCCCTGCGCCGGGGCTGGGAGGGCACCGTGCTGCTGCGCGTCGAGGTACTGCCCAGCGGCAAGCCGGGGCAGATCCAGCTGCAGCAGAGCAGTGGCCGCGAGGCCCTGGACGCCGCCGCACTGGCTGCGGTCAAGCGCTGGAGCTTCGTCCCCGCCAAGCAGGGCGACGTGGCCCTGGCCGGCTGGGTCAGCGTACCCATCGATTTCAAGCTTCGTTAACTTGCGACCGCACTAAGGAAGGACGACATCATGAGCCTGTTGGCATCCCCCCTCGAATCCGTTGAAAGCGCCGTCATCTGGCTGTTGGTCGGCTTCTCCGTGGCCACCTGGGCCCTGGCGCTGGTCAAGGTCGTGCAGTTCGCGCGCCTCAAGCGTCAGGACAAGCGCTTCCACCAGCAGTTCTGGGCCGCATCGAGTCTCGACTCGGCCGCCGACGTGAGCCATGACCACCCCGGCCCGGCCGCCCGCGTGGCCCAGGCCGGCTATGCCGCCATCGCCGTCGGCGAGCCCGGGCAAGCCAACGACCTGAGCCAGGCGATCAACCATCAGGACCGCCTTGAGCGTGCCCTGCGCCAGCAGATCGTCCGCGAGCGCCGCTCGCTGGAAACCGGCCTGGCGGTGGTCGCCAGTATCGGCAGCACCTCACCCTTCATCGGCCTGTTCGGCACCGTCTGGGGCATCATGGAGGCGCTCAAGGGCATCAGCGCGGCAGGCTCTGCAAGCCTGGAAACCGTGGCCGGCCCGATCGGCGCGGCGCTGGTGGCCACCGGCGTGGGTATCGCCGTCGCGGTGCCGGCGGTGCTGGTCTACAACTACTTCCTGCGCCGGCTCAAGCTGACCGCCGCCGACCTCGACGACTTCGCCCATGACTTCTACAGCCTGGCGCAGAAGAGTGCCTTCCGCGTGCTGCTGCACCCGGCGGTGCAGCGCCAGCAGGCCGGCTTCAACCAACCTGTGAAGGAGGCCTCCTGACATGGCCTTCTCGACCCAGGACAGCGATGAAGTATTGAGTGAAATCAACGTCACGCCGTTGGTGGACGTCATGCTGGTGCTGCTGGTGGTGTTCATCGTCACCGCGCCGCTGCTGACCAACGCCATCCCCATCAACCTGCCCAAGACCGAGGCCGTGGCCCCGGTGGAGCAGAAGGACCCGCTGGTGGTGAGCATCGATGGCGGCGGCAAGCTGTTCATCAACAAGGACGAGATCCAGCCCGAGCAGCTGGAAACCAACCTCAAGGCCGCCAAGGGCAAGGATGCCGAGCTGCGTGTGCAGCTGCAGGCCGACGATGGCGTGAACTATGGCGAAGTCGCCCGGGCCATGGCGGCCATCGAACGGGCCGGCATTACCAAGCTGGCGGTGATTACCGCGCGCTGACCGGCCATACCCCCTTCAGGCAAGTGCTTATGGGCCATTTTCCTTGGCAGGGGATGGCCCTTTTTTTGTTGTCTCGATTTGCCTTTTTGTAGGAGCGGCCTTGCCGGGGCGCCGGACCGGCCGGAAAGGGCCGCAAAGCGGCCCCCGGATTTCAATATTGAGGCATAGATCGCTGGGGCCGCTACGCAGCCCTTTCGCGGCACAAGGCCGCACCTACAGAGGTCGCGTAGGGCCATTGTCGGTTTCATAGTCATAAAACGAATAAACAAATGAAAAAATATGATTTATGGGTATATGTGACCAACTGTTAAGGTCACTTCCATCCAGCGGGGCCATCCCCTCGCGGCCCTGCAATCGAATCGAAGGAAGCGCTTTCAATGCTGGTTGTTTCTGTCGGGGGTAGCCCCAGTCTTCGTTCCCGCTCCGGCGTGTTGCTGGAACGCACCCGCGACTGGCTGCAAGAGCGTGGTGTCGAGGTGGTGACCTTCCAGGTGCGTGAATTCAACGCCGAAGACCTGCTGCACGCGCGCTTCGACAGCCCGCAGGTACGCCACTTCAACGAACTGGTGGCCCAGGCCGACGGCCTGGTGGTGGCCACCCCGGTGTACAAGGCCTCGTTTGCCGGCGCGCTGAAAACCCTGCTCGACCTGCTGCCCGAGCGCGCCCTGGAACACAAGGTGGTGCTGCCAATCGCCACCGGCGGCAGCATCGCCCACATGCTCGCCGTGGACTACGCACTCAAGCCGGTGCTGTCTGCCCTGAAGGCGCAAGAGACCCTGCAAGGGATCTTCGCCGACGACAGCCAGATCGCCTACGGCGAAGGCCACAAGCCCGCGCAGTTGGCAGCGGCGCTGGAACAGCGCTTGCTGGACTCGCTGGAAACCTTCCACGGCGCCCTGGCGCGGCGGCCACGGCCAGTCGCCCCGGGTGTGCTCAACGAACGCCTGCTCAGTGCCCGCTGGAGCATCTGAGCCACTGCTTTACCGCTTCACTGCTGTCCCACCTTACTCGCCCGTCAACGAGGCAAGCAGGTGCAACCCGAACCCAACTCGCACAGGAGAGCGCCATGCGCACTGTCTTCTTGCGTCGTGGTCTGGTCGCCCTGTTCGCGGCGGCTGTGTCCTTCGGCGCCATCACCCAAGCCCAGGCCGAGAGCCTGCGTATCGGTTACCAGAAATACGGCACCCTGGTGCTGCTCAAGGCCAAGGGCACCCTGGAAAAACGCCTGAAAGCCCAAGGCATCGACGTGCAATGGACCGAGTTCCCCGGCGGCCCGCAGTTGCTCGAAGGGCTGAATGTCGGCTCCATCGACTTCGGTGTCACCGGCGAGACCCCGCCGGTGTTCGCCCAGGCCGCCGGCGCCGACCTGCTCTACGTTGCCTATGAACCGCCAGCGCCGCACAGCGAGGCGATCCTCGTGCCCAAAGGCTCGCCGATCCAGTCGGTGAAAGAGCTCAAGGGCAAGAAAGTCGCGTTCAACAAAGGCTCCAACGTTCACTACCTGTTGGTGCGCGCCCTGCAAGACGCTGGCCTCACCTACGCCGATATCCAACCGATCTACCTGCCGCCGGCCGACGCCCGCGCCGCCTTCGAGCGCGGCAGCGTCGATGCCTGGGTAATCTGGGACCCGTACCAGGCCGCCGCCGAGCAACAGTTGCAGGCCCGCACCCTGCGTGACGGCAAGGGCCTGGTCGACAACCACCAGTTCTACCTGGCCACCCGCAGCTATGCCACCCAGCACCCGGCGGTGATCAACACCCTGGTGGAGGAAGTGCGCGCCGTCGGCCAGTGGTCCCAGGCCAACCCGCAAGAGGTGACCGACCAGGTCGCACCGCTGCTCGGCCTGCCCGCCGACATCACCCTGACTTCGGTGAAGCGCCAGGGCTACGGTGCCGCGCCGCTGACGCCGGAAGTGATCGCCGCGCAGCAGAAGATCGCCGACACCTTCCAGGCCCTGAAGCTGATTCCCAAGCCCTTGAGCATCAAGGACGTGATCTGGACACCCCCCGCCAAGGTCGCCAGCGCGCCTTGATCGAATCGCCAGTGCCGGGGCACGGCCCCGGCCCGAGCCACCCTTGAGGAGACAACTCCAATGAGCCTGAACATTTTCTGGTTCCTGCCCACCCACGGTGACGGCAAGTACCTGGGCACCAGTGAGGGCGCCCGCGCCGTCGACCACGGCTACCTGGCGCAGATCGCCCAGGCCGCCGACCGCCTTGGTTTCGGCGGTGTGCTGATCCCTACCGGACGCTCTTGCGAGGACTCCTGGCTGGTTGCCGCCTCGCTGATCCCGGTCACCGAGCGCCTGAAGTTCCTGGTGGCCCTGCGCCCGGGGATCATTTCGCCGACCGTGGCCGCGCGCCAGGCCGCCACCCTCGATCGCCTGTCCAACGGCCGTGCGCTGTTCAACCTGGTGACCGGCGGCGACCCCGACGAACTGGCCGGCGACGGCCTGCACCTGAACCATCAGGAGCGTTACGAGGCGTCGGTGGAATTCACCCGCATCTGGCGCAAGGTGCTCGAAGGCGAAACCGTCGACTACGCCGGCAAACACATCCAGGTGCAGGGCGCCAAGCTGCTCTATCCACCGATCCAGCAACCGCGCCCGCCACTGTATTTCGGGGGCTCCTCAGACGCCGCCCAGGACCTGGCCGCCGAGCAGGTCGAGCTGTACCTGACTTGGGGCGAGCCGCCGGCCGCGGTGGCCGAGAAAATCGCCCAGGTGCGCGAGAAAGCCGCCGCACAGGGCCGTGAGGTGCGCTTCGGCATCCGCCTGCACGTGATCGTGCGGGAAACCAACGACGAGGCGTGGGCCGCTGCCGACAAGCTGATCTCGCACCTGGACGACGACACCATCGCCCGTGCCCAGGCTTCGCTGGCGCGCTTCGACTCGGTAGGCCAACAGCGCATGGCCGCGCTGCACGGTGGCAAGCGCGACAAGCTGGAGGTCGCCCCCAACCTGTGGGCCGGCGTCGGCCTGGTGCGCGGCGGTGCCGGCACCGCACTGGTGGGCGATGGCCCGACCGTGGCGGCGCGGGTCAAGGAGTACGCGGACCTGGGGATCGACACCTTCATCTTCTCCGGCTACCCGCACCTGGAAGAGTCGTACCGCGTTGCCGAGCTGCTGTTCCCGCATCTGGACGTGCAGCGCCCGGAGCAGCCGAAAGCGGGTGGCTACGTGAGCCCGTTCGGCGAGATGGTCGCCAACGACATCCTGCCCAAGTCCGTGGCGCAGAGCTGAGGGCCGTACCATGACCCGTGCAACCTCGACCCCCTGGCCACAGCGCCTGGCGCCCTGGGCCCTGCCAGTGCTGCTGCTGGCGGTGTGGCAACTGGCGGTGACCAGCGGCTGGCTGTCGACGCGCATCCTCCCTGCGCCCAGCGCGGTGCTCGATGCCGGCGTCGAGCTGGTGCGCAGCGGCGAAATCTGGACCCACCTGGCCATCAGTGGCTGGCGTGCGGGCCTGGGTTTTCTCATCGGCGGCAGCCTGGGTTTGCTGCTGGGCTTTATCACCGGCCTGTCGACATGGGGTGAACGCCTGCTCGACAGCTCGGTGCAGATGATCCGCAACGTGCCGCACCTGGCGCTGATCCCGCTGGTGATCCTGTGGTTCGGCATCGACGAGTCGGCAAAGATTTTCCTGGTGGCGCTGGGGACCCTGTTCCCGATCTACCTGAACACCTACCACGGCATCCGCAACGTCGATCCGGCGCTGGTGGAGATGGCGCGTAGCTACGGGCTGTCGGGCTTCGCGCTGTTTCGCCAGGTGATCCTGCCGGGCGCGCTGCCGTCGATCCTGGTCGGGGTGCGCTTTGCCCTGGGCTTCATGTGGCTGACGCTGATCGTTGCCGAAACCATTTCGGCCAACTCGGGTATCGGCTACCTGGCCATGAACGCCCGTGAGTTCCTGCAGACCGACGTGGTGGTGCTGGCGATCGTGTTGTACGCCGTGCTCGGCAAGCTCGCCGACCTGGCCGCCCGTGGCCTGGAGCGTGTGTGGCTGCGCTGGCACCCGGCCTACCAGGCCGCGAAGAAGGAGGGGGCGTGATGACCGTGCTCAAGGAACAACCGCCGCGTCTGCTGCGTGGCATTCCGCTGGCGGCCAACGGCCTGCGCAAGACCTTCGGCCAGCGCGACGTGCTGCGCGGCATCGACCTGCATATCCCGGCCGGCCAGTTCGTCGCCATTGTCGGCCGCAGTGGCTGCGGCAAGAGCACCTTGCTGCGCCTCTTGGCCGGGCTCGACAACCCCAGCGCCGGCGAGCTGCTGGCCGGCGCCGCACCGTTGGCCGAGGCCCGCGAAGACACTCGCCTGATGTTCCAGGACGCGCGCCTGCTGCCGTGGAAGAAGGTGATCGACAACGTCGGCCTGGGCCTGTCGGGCCACTGGCGCCAGCGGGCGCTGGACGCCCTGGAGGCGGTCGGCCTGGCGGACCGCGCCCAGGAGTGGCCGGCGGCCTTGTCCGGCGGCCAGAAGCAACGGGTGGCCCTGGCCCGGGCGTTGATCCATCAGCCGCGCCTGCTGCTGCTGGACGAACCGCTGGGTGCGCTGGATGCGCTGACCCGTATCGAAATGCAGCAATTGATCGAACGCCTGTGGCGCCAGCATGGCTTCACCGTGCTGCTGGTCACCCACGACGTCAGCGAAGCCGTCGCCGTGGCGGACCGGGTGATCCTGATCGAGGACGGCGCCGTCGGCCTCGACCTGCTGGTCGACCTGCCGCGCCCTCGGGCGCGGGGTTCGCACCGCCTGGCGGTGTTGGAAAGCGAAGTGCTGGACCGTGTTCTGTCCGCCCCGGGCACCCCGCCCGAGCCGGAACCTGTAGCCCCTTTGCCCACGCAACTGCGTTGGGCGCATTGAACCCCCGAAGCCATAGAAAGGAAATCAGCCATGACCATCAAAGCCATCAACGTTCGCAACCAGTTCAAAGGCACCGTGAAGGAAATCCTCGAAGGCCCGGTACTGTCGGAGATCGACGTGCAGACCGCCTCCGGCATCGTCACGTCGGTGATCACCACCCGTTCCGTGAAGGAGCTGGAGTTGCAGGTGGGCAGCGAGGTGATCGCCTTTGTGAAATCGACCGAGGTGTCCATCGCCAAGTTGTGATGAATTGCACAGCCGGCCCTGTGGGAGCCGGCTTGCCGGCGATAGCGTCAGATCAGGCAACAGAGATGTGTCTGGGGACGCCATCGCCGGCAAGCCGGCTCCCACAGATTTTTCTGGTTTCAGGATTAGCGCTTGGCCAGAATCGGCGGCAGGTACAAGCCCAGATACGCCTCGAACACCCGCATCCCTTCCTCCGCCATGCGCGGGGTGATCTGCTCGTGCAGCTGCATCGAGCGGGCATACACCCGGTCGCTGAGCTCCATCGCCAAGGCGAACACGTCCACATCCCTGGGCATCGCCGGCAGCTGGAAATGCCGGTCGAACAGCCGGTGCATCAACTCGCCCAGCTCCAGGTCGTGCTGGCGGTCAGCCTGGACCACTTCGCTCAAACCATGCTGGGCGAGAATCAGCTGCCGCGCCGCGGCGTCCTCGTTGTAGATGTCCAGCATGCGCTGCTCGATCAACCGCGACAGGCCGTGCCAGGTGCTGAACGCCGCACTGTCGATCGGCGCGCTCAAGGCCTCGCGAAAGGCCCGGTGCACATCGGCGGTGAGGGCTTCGAGCAACGCCGGCACGCTGGCGAAGAAGTGGTACACCGACGACGGGGGGATCTGCGCCCGTTCAGCCACGCTGTAGATCGACAGCGCGGCCACCCCTTGCCCGGCCAGCAGCTCGCGCGCTGCCGCCAGGATCGCCTCGATCCTGGCCTGGCTGCTGGCGCGCGGCTTGCGCGGGGTGGCGGGGCGGTTCATCAGTTGCTGATGGCCAGGATGCTGGCCTGGTAGGCACCGACGAACAGGTCGAAGTCACCGACCTCTTCCTGCTCCAGCTCGGCCTGCTTGGCAATCGACTCGCGGGCGAGCGTTTCGAAGGCCTGTTGCTGCTCGGTGCTCAGCGGCTGCTCGCGGAAGGTCTCGGCGTGCAGGCGGCTCTGGCGCAGGGAGAACGCGACGAAGCTTTCATCGTGCTCGGTCATGCGCGCCAGTACCTGGGCCGACGGGGTCAGCTCGGGGTCGTCGACCTTGGCCTGCTGGGCTTGCAGGGCCTTGGCGTGCTCACTGCCGCCATGGGCACGGTCAAGCAGGGCGGCCAGTTCACCGATGCGTGCGATCAGTTCGCTGGCCCATTGCTTGAGCGCGACCGGCTGGTCGGCACGGCGCAGTTCCAGCCCCGGACGGCGACCTTCCTTGACCACGGTGAGGAAGTTGCTGGTGCACTGGCCGCACTCGCCGTTGTCCAGCGGTGGGCTGTCCTCCAGGGCGCAGAACAGCAGGAAGGCGTCGAGGAAGCGTGCCTCGGTGAGGTCGATGCCCACCGGCAGGAACGGGTTGATGTCCAGGCAGCGCACTTCGACGTACTGCACGCCACGGGAGGTCAGGGCCTGGATTGGCCGCTCGCCGGTGTAGGTGACGCGCTTGGGGCGGATGTTCGAGTAGTACTCGTTCTCGATCTGCAGGATGTTGGTGTTCAGCTGCACCCACTCGCCATCCTTGTGCGTGCCGACCTCGACGTAGGGCGGGTAGGGCGTGCCTACCGCCTTGCGCAGGCTGTCGGTGTAGCTGGCGAGGTTGTTGTAGCAGGGCGTCAGGCCCGCCTGGGCGTTGCTCTGGTAACCCAGGTCGCTCATGCGCAGGCTGGTGGCGTAGGGCAGGTACAGGGTATTGGCGTCGAGCTCTTCGAGCTGGTGCGGGCGGCCGCGCAGGAAGCCTTTGTCCAGGGTCGGCGAGGCGCCGAACAGGTACATCAGCAGCCAGCTGTAGCGGCGGAAGTTGCGGATCAGCGCGATATAGGCCGAGGACTGGTAGTCGCGGTTGCTTTCCTCGCCGCCTTCGGCGTCACGCAGCAACGGCCACAGTTTCTCGGGTAGCGAGAAGTTGTAGTGGATGCCGGCGATGCACTGCATGGTGCGCCCGTAACGCAGGGCCAGGCCCTTGCGGTACACGTGCTTGAGCTTGCCGATATTGGAGGTGCCGTACTCGGCGATCGGGATGTCCTCCTCGGCCGGCAGCGCGCAGGGCATCGACGGGCTCCACAGGTACTCACCGGCTAGCTTGCTGTAGACGAAACGGTGGGTCTGTTCGAGGCTTTCGAGCACCTTGGCAGGGTCCGCCAGGGCCGGGGTGATGAACTCCAGCAGCGACTCGGAATAGTCGGTGGTGATCTGCTCGTTGGTCAGCGCCGAACCCAGCGCCTCCGGGTGCGGGGTCTGGGCCAGGCGACCGTCTTCGGTCACGCGCAGGCATTCGCGCTCAATGCCGTGCAGGCACTGCTTGAGCAGGTCGAGGTTGTCGCCGAGCAAGCTCAGGCGGCGGTTGAGGAGGTCGCTCAAGATGGATTCCTTCACGCGTCAGTCGCCCCAATATGGGGGTAGAGGTGACGGTCTACAAGGGTAGTTGGGAAAGGAACTGGCGTTGTCGCCTGGTTGCGCGGTTCCGACGCCAATAACGCGGGACCGCTGCGCGCTCCATCGAAGGCTTGCCGGCTCCCACAAGACCCTGTGGGAGCCGGCTTGCCGGCGATGGGCTGCAGAGCAGCCCCAACAGCTATTGCCGGCAAAAATACCGCAGTCAGGGCCTTTTCAGCTAGAGAACCGCAAAGGTTCCCTGCGCCTTGGCCACCAGTTTGTCGCCCTGGAGCACGTCGGCGTCGACCACCAGCGTGCGCCGGCCTGCATGCAGTACGCGGGCGGTGCACAGTACCTCACCCTCGCTGACCGCGCGCATGTAGTTGATCTTGCACTCGATGGTCACGCTCTGTTGGTCGAAGCCATGGCTGGCCGAGCAGGCCAGGCCCATGGCGATGTCGACCAGGCTGAAGATCGCCCCCCCATGCAGCTTCTGGCCGCGATTGCGCAGGCGCGGCTCGAGCGCCAGGGCCACCTCGGCAACGCCGGTATCCAGGCGTTGCAGGCGGCAGCCCAGGAGCTGGCTGAAGGCGCTTTCGACGTACTCCTTGGGGACGTCCATCACTTCTTCTTGAGCTGCTTGGCGTTGGCGAACAGCGAGGCCATGGCGTTGTTAGCCGGTGCGGCGTTGGTGGTTTCACGCGGGCGTGGTGCCTGCTGCTGGCGGTTGCCGCCATTGCCACCACGGTTACCGCCACGGTTGCCCTCGACCTTCTCGCCCGGGGTGTCGCTCATGCGCATGGACAGGCCGACGCGCTTGCGCGGGATGTCCACTTCCATGACCTTGACCTTGACCACGTCGCCGGCCTTGACCGCTTCACGCGGGTCCTTGATGAACTTCTCGGACAGCGCCGAGATGTGCACCAGGCCGTCCTGGTGCACGCCGATGTCGACGAAGGCACCGAAGTTGGTGACGTTGGTCACCACACCCTCGAGGATCATGCCCGGCTCCAGGTCCTTGAGGTCCTCGACGCCGTCCTGGAAGGTAGCGGTCTTGAACTCCGGGCGCGGGTCGCGGCCGGGCTTGTCCAGCTCCTGCAGGATGTCGGTCACGGTCGGCAGGCCGAAGGTTTCGTCGGTGAATTTCTTCGGGTCGAGGCGCTTGAGGAAGCCGCTGTCGCCGATCAGCGAGCGGATGTCGCGCTCGGTGCCGGCGGCGATGCGCTGCACCAGCGGGTAGGCCTCGGGGTGCACGGCGGAGGCGTCCAGCGGGTTGTCGCCGTTCATCACACGCAGGAAGCCGGCGGCTTGTTCGAAGGTCTTTTCACCGAGGCGACTGACCTTTTTCAGTGCCGCACGGGTGGCGAACGGGCCGTTGGCGTCGCGGTGCGAAACGATGTTCTGCGCCAGCGTCGCGTTGAGGCCGGAGATGCGCGTCAGCAGCGCCACCGAGGCGGTGTTGACGTCCACGCCCACGGCGTTCACGCAGTCCTCGACCACAGCATCCAGGCCACGGGCCAGCTTCACCTGCGACACGTCGTGCTGGTACTGGCCGACGCCGATGGATTTCGGGTCGATCTTCACCAGCTCCGCCAGCGGGTCTTGCAGGCGGCGGGCAATCGACACGGCGCCACGGATCGACACGTCCAGGTCGGGGAATTCACGAGCGGCCAGTTCGGACGCCGAGTACACCGACGCGCCGGCTTCGGAGACCATGATCTTGGTGATCTTCAGGGCTGGATACTTTTTCACCAGCTCCGCGACCAGCTTGTCGCTTTCGCGGCTGGCGGTGCCGTTGCCGATGGCGATCAGCTCCACCGAGTGCTTGGCGCACAGGGCGGCCATGATCGAAATGGTGCGGTCCCAGTCGTTCTTCGGCGCATGCGGGTACACCGTGGTGTAGTCCAGCAGCTTGCCGGTGGCATCGACCACGGCGATCTTGCAGCCGGTGCGCAGGCCCGGGTCGAAGCCCAGGGTGGCGCGCGGGCCGGCCGGGGCGGCCAGCAGCAGGTCGTGCAGGTTGTGGGCGAACACGTTGATCGCTTCGCCTTCGGCGTTGTCGCGCAGCTCGCCGAACAGGTCGGTTTCCAGGTGGGTGTACAGCTTGACCTTCCAGGTCCAGCGCACCACTTCGCCCAGCCACTTGTCGGCCGGGCGGTTGCGGTTCTCCACGCCCACATGGCCGCCGATCATCACTTCGCACGGGTGCAGGGTGCCCGGCAGCTCCTCGCCGACTTTCAGCGAGGCGCTGAGCACGCCCTCGTTGCGCCCGCGGAAGATCGCCAGGGCGCGGTGCGACGGGGCGGTGCGCAGCAGTTCGTCATGGGCGAAGTAGTCGCGGAACTTGGCGCCTTCCTCTTCCTTGCCGGCCACCACGCGGGCGGTCAGCACCGCTTCCTGCTTGAGGAAGGTGCGCAGTTTTTCCAGCAGGGCGGCATCTTCGGCGAAGCGCTCCATGAGGATGTACTTGGCGCCTTCGAGCACTGCCTTGACGTCGGCAAAGCCTTTCTCGGCATCGACGAAGCGTGCTGCTTCGCTTTCCGGGTTGAGCTGCGGGTCGTTGAACAGGCCGTCGGCCAGCTCGCCCAGACCGGCTTCCAGGGCGATCTGGCCCTTGGTGCGGCGCTTCTGCTTGTAGGGGAGGTAGAGGTCTTCGAGGCGGGTCTTGGTGTCGGCCAGCTTGATCTCGCGGGCCAGTTCCGGGGTCAGCTTGCCTTGCTCTTCGATGCTGGCGAGGATGCTGGCGCGGCGGTCGTCGAGCTCGCGCAGGTAGCGCAGGCGCTCTTCCAGGTGGCGCAGTTGCGTGTCGTCCAGGCTGCCGGTCACTTCCTTGCGGTAACGGGCGATGAAGGGCACGGTCGAGCCTTCGTCCAACAGGCCCACGGCCGCCTCGACCTGTTGTGGGCGTACGCCCAGTTCCTCGGCGATACGGCTGTTGATGCTGTCCATGTAAACCACCTGACAATTGTGTATGCGGGGGCCGCGAGACGGGCTCGGGCCCGGCGGCGCTGGATGAAAGCCGCGCATTATACCCATCGTGCCGGGCTTGCGGTGATGGCACCGCGCCTGCCGTTGACGGGGTAGCAGTGGCGCGGTGGGAAAAATCTGCTAACAATGCACACGGCACGCGCTGCAATGGCTACGCCATAATGCGCGGCGATATCAGAGGAGTAATTCATGACCAGCACCGCAAACGCCGCCGAAGGCGACAAGATTCTCATCGTCGACGACGACCCGGGCCTGAGCAGCCTGCTGGACCGTTTCTTCACCAGCAAGGGCTTCCGTGTGCGCACCGTGCCGAACGTCGAACAGATGGACCGCCTGCTGGCCCGTGAAGTGTTCAACCTGGTGGTGCTCGACCTGATGCTGCCGGGCGAGGATGGCTTGTCCGCCTGCAAGCGCCTGCGTGCATCGAACAACCAGATCCCGATCATCATGCTCACCGCCAAGGGCGACGAGCTCAGCCGTATCAAGGGGCTGGAGCTGGGCGCCGATGATTATCTGGCCAAGCCGTTCAACCCCGACGAACTGGTGGCCCGGGTCAAGGCCGTGCTGCGCCGCCAGGCCCCGGCTGTGCCGGGCGCGCCGGGCAGCGAGGAAGAGACCGTCACCTTCGGTGACTACGAACTGTCGCTGGCCACCCGCGAGCTCAAGCGTGGCGACGAGACGCACATGCTCACCACCGGCGAGTTCGCCGTGCTCAAGGCCCTGGTGATGCATGCTCGCGAGCCGCTGACCCGCGACAAGCTGATGAACCTGGCCCGTGGCCGCGAGTGGGATGCGCTGGAGCGCTCCATCGACGTGCAGATCTCGCGCCTGCGCCGAATGATCGAACCCGACCCGTCCAAGCCGCGCTACATCCAGACCGTGTGGGGCGTGGGCTACGTCTTCGTGCCGGACGGAAACGCCGGCAAATGAGCCTGCTGGCTCGACACGAGGGTGCAGGGCGACTCGCAGGAGTCGCCCTGTTTTCGTCTGTAGCGCCCAACCTTTTTTGCGGCCCTTGCCGACTGTGTAGTGATCGATGAAAACCCCGCTCTGGTTCCCGCAAAGTTTCTTCGCCCGCACCCTGTGGCTGGTGCTGATCGTCGTGCTGTTCTCCAAGGCGCTGACCCTGGTGTACCTGCTGATGAACGAAGACGTGCTGGTCGATCGTCAGTACAGCCATGGCGTGGCGCTCACGCTGCGTGCCTATTGGGCGGCGGATGAAGAGAACCGCGACCAGATCGCCGAGGCTGCCGGGCTGATCCGGGTCACCGGCTCGGGCGTACCGGAAGGCGAGCAGCACTGGCCGTACAGCGAGATCTACCAGCGCCAGATGCAGGCCGAACTGGGCGAGGACACCGAGGTGCGCCTGCGCATCCATGCGCCACCGGCGTTGTGGGTCAATGCCCCGAGCCTGGGCCCGGGTTGGCTGAAGGTGCCGCTGTATCCGCACCCGCTGCGCGGGCAGAAGATCTGGAACGTGCTGGGTTGGTTCCTGGCCATCGGCCTGTTGTCCACCGCGTCGGCGTGGATCTTCGTGCGTCAACTCAACCAGCCGCTCAAGCGCTTGGTGTTCGCCGCCCGCCAGCTGGGGCAGGGGCGCAGTGTGCGCCTGCCGGTCAGCGACACCCCCAGCGAGATGACCGAGGTGTACCGGGCGTTCAACCAGATGGCCGAGGATGTCGAGCAGGCCGGACGCGAGCGCGAGTTGATGCTGGCGGGGGTCTCGCACGACCTGCGCACGCCACTGACTCGTCTGCGCCTGTCGCTGTCGCTGATGGACAACGACAGCGACCTGAGCGACGACATGGTCCGCGACATCGAGGACATGGACGCCATTCTTGACCAGTTCCTGGCCTTCATCCGCGACGGCCGCGACGAACCGGTGGAGGAGGTCGACCTCACCGAGCTGATCCGTGAAGTGGTGGCGCCGTACAACCAGCCTGAAGAACGCGTGCGCCTGTGCCTGGAGCCGATCCCTCCGTTCCCGCTGCGGCGGGTGTCGCTCAAGCGCATGCTCGGTAACCTGATCGGCAACGCCCTGCACCACGCTGGCAAGGGCGTCGAGGTGGCGGCCTATGTGTCGGGCGACCAGAGCGCACCCTACGTGGTGCTCAGTGTGCTCGACCGCGGCACGGGGATCGACGAGTCGGAACTGGAGACCATCTTCAACCCGTTCATCCGTGGCGACCGGGCGCGGGGCGGCAAGGGCACCGGGCTGGGGCTGGCGATCGTCAAGCGGATTGCCGCGCAGCACGGTGGCAATGTCGAGCTGCGCAACCGCTCGGGCGGGGGGATCGAGGCGCGGGTGCGGTTGCCTTTGGGGTTGTTGTTGCCGCGTAACGCTGTCTGATTGCTGGGGCTGCTTGCGCAGCCCATCGCTGGCAAGCCAGCTCCCACAAAATCCGCGTGCGTTTCCTGTGGGAGCTGGCTTGCCAGCGATTGACTGCGAAGCAGTCCCGACTTAACCCTTCCCCTTGGTCCGGGTCTGGTTCGGCCCGCCATTCTTCTCCAGGTGTTCGATGATCATCCCGGCCACATCCTTGCCGGTGGTCACCTCGATCCCCTCCAGTCCCGGTGAAGAGTTCACCTCCATCACCAGCGGCCCGTGGTTGGAGCGCAGGATATCCACACCCGCCACGCTCAGGCCCATCACCTTGGCGGCACGAATCGCGGTGATTCGCTCTTCCGGGGTAATCTTGATCAGGCTGGCGACCCCGCCCCGGTGCAGGTTGGAGCGGAACTCGCCCGGTTTGGCCTGGCGCTTCATCGAGGCGATCACCTTGTCGCCCACCACGAAGCAGCGAATGTCCGCGCCGCCTGCTTCCTTGATGTACTCCTGGACCATGATGTTCTGCTTGAGGCCCATGAATGCTTCGATCACCGACTCAGCGGCTTGAGTGGTTTCGCACAGCACCACGCCGATGCCCTGGGTGCCTTCGAGCACCTTGATCACCAGCGGCGCGCCGTTGACCATCTGGATCAGGTCGGGAATGTCGTCCGGCGAGTGGGCGAAGCCGGTGATCGGCAGGCCGATACCCCGGCGCGACAGCAGCTGCAGCGAGCGCAGCTTGTCCCGTGAGCGGGCAATCGCCACCGACTCGTTGAGCGGGTAGACGCCCATCATCTCGAACTGGCGCAACACCGCGCAGCCGTAGAAGGTGACCGAGGCGCCGATACGCGGGATCACCGCATCGAAGCCTTCCAGCGGCTTGCCGCGGTAGTGGATCTGCGGCTTGTGGCTGGCAATGTTCATATAGGCCCGGAGCGTGTCGACCACCACCACTTCATGGCCCCGCTGGGTGCCGGCCTCGACCAGGCGGCGGGTGGAATACAGACGCGGATTGCGCGACAGCACAGCGATCTTCATGCAGCACCTGTGACAGGGGAAAGGGTGGCCGGGAAGGCCGGTTTGTCCTGGACGTACTTGAGGCCGGGGTTGACCACCAACTGGCCGTGGATCAGCGCCTTGGAGCCCAGCAGCAGCCGATAGCGCATGCTCTTGCGGCAGGCCAGGGTGAATTCCACCTCCCACACCCGGTCGCCCAGCGCCAGGCTGGTGCGGATCACGTAGCGGGCCTGGGCCTGGCCGTTTGAGCTCTTGATGCGTTTCATCGTGACCAGCGGCGCCTCGCAGCGCCGGTGGCGCAGTTGCACCACCGAGCCCAGGTGCGCGGTGAAGCGCACCCAGGGCTGGCCATCGCGCTCGAAGGTTTCGACATCGGTGGCATGCAGGCTGGAGGTGCTGGCGCCGGTGTCGATCTTGGCGCGCAGGCCGGCCAGACCGAGGTCGGGCAGGGCGACCCACTCGCGCAGGCCGATTACAGTCAGGTGGTCGAATGTCTTCACGAAGCGTGCCCTGCGGATCAAGGTGGTGAACTGTAATGACGGCACGGACTTTTTGCATCCGTCAGTCACGGTAGTACAGTTCTGTGAAAGACAGAGTTCGAGGAAAAACCATGGCACAAAAGCCCGAAGACGACGACAAGGTCCGCCTGGACAAGTGGCTGTGGGCGGCGCGTTTCTACAAGACCCGGGCGCTGGCCAAGGCGGCCATCGAAAGCGGCAAGGTGCACTGCCGGGGCGAGCGCTGCAAGCCAGGCAAGGAACCACGGGTGGGCGACGAATTCCTGCTGCGCACCGGTTTCGATGAGCGCACGGTGGTGGTCAAGGCGTTGTCGGTGGTGCGCCGGGGGGCGCCAGAGGCGCAGTTGCTGTATGAGGAAACCGCCGAGAGCGTGAAGCGGCGTGAGCAGGCCGCCGAAATGCGCAAGGCGGGAGCGATGGGCGTGACCACCGACGGGCGGCCGAACAAGAAACAGCGCCGGCAGATTCACCAGTTGCATGGCAGTTTCGAGTGAATGGGGCTGCTGCGCAGCCCTTTTGCCGCGGTTCGCCGCTGCGACAGGCCGGCTCCCTCAAGAATCAAGAGCGTTCAGTGAGTGTGGGAGCAACTGTCTTACGCAGGCTTCTGTAGGAGCGGCCTTGCCGGGGCGCCGGACCGGTCGGAAAGGGGTGCGCAGCGCCCCCAGGATCTCGAATACACCTCAAGATCGCCGGGGCCGCTTTGCGGCCCGTTCGCGACACAAGGCCGCTCCTACAGAGACCGCGCAAGATATGGGAGCCGGCTTGTCGCAGCGGCGAACCGCGGCGAAAGGGCCGCGCAGCGGCCCCAGTGAGTGATCAGGCGGCGCGTATCACGCTCATCCGCCCGACCAAAGGCAACCGGCTCATCAATCTGAACAACGGCGCCGTCCAGCGCACCAATGCCGCACTGGCCGTGGCCATCAGCGGTGTATGGCAGCTCCAGCCCAGCGCCAGCACCGCCATCAGCAGGCCGCCGATGTAGTCGTCCTGGCCCCAGTGCGCACCGGCGACCAGGCGCGGCAGCATGAACAGCAACGCCAGCGCCCAGATCACCAGATGCTGCAACAGACGGCGGCTGAACAGGCTCATGAACAGCGCCCAGATCAGCAGCACCGAGGCATGGTCACCCGGGAAACTCTGCCCGGAACGGTCCTTGAGCTCCCATTTGGCTTCCAGGTGCGGGTAGTAGTCGCTCAGGTGTACGGCGTTGTCGAGCACCATCGACGGGCTGCTGTGTTGCCAACCCATTGCACCGACCCACTTGGAAAACAGCGCGCGAATCACCACTAAGAGGAAAAGCGTCACCAGGAAGCCGAAGAACGCATGGCGTACCTGCCCGGCCCTGAACACCCAGTCGCCCTTGACCAGTAGCGACAGCATGATCAGCCCGACCAGGATGTCGAATGGGCGCAGGCTGCCGACGGCCCAGACCGAGCGCCAGAGCACATGGTCGGCCAGTGGCGCGTTGAGGCTGTGGAACAGCCATTCGTCGAAAGTCAGGCACAGGTTCTGGCCAATGGGCCATAACCAGAAACACAGTAGGGCGATGGGCAGCAGGGTGCAGGCCACCAAGGGTCCCCAGGACCACCTTGCTTGGAACAGTGGTCGATTATCCATAAAATACCTCGATCTCCAGGAGCAACTGAGCGCTTAGCAAGCGCTCTACGACAGACCTTTCAGTCTCCTGTAATTATTTTGCAATCATTTTCAGAAAGCCAGACAACCATGAGCGACTTGCCAGATACAGATTTCACCCAACGGTTCATCTTCGACGACCGCGATGTTCGCGGTGAGATGGTCGCGCTGGAACGCAGTTACGCCGAGGTGCTGGCCAAGCATGCGTACCCGCAGCCGGTTCAGCACCTGCTGGGCGAGCTGATGGCCGCCGCAGCGCTGCTGGTCGGCACCCTGAAGTTCGATGGGTTGCTGGTGCTCCAGGCACAGTCCCAGGGCCCCGTGCCGCTGCTGGCCATCGAGTACACCAGCGAGCACGACATCCGTGGCCTGGCGCGCTTCGAAGCCGAGCAGATCGAGGATGCTGCGAGCCTCGCCGACCTGATGCCTGGCGGCCACCTGGTGCTGACCATCATTCCGGTCAACGGCCAGCGCTACCAGGGCACCGTCGAGCTGGACGGCAAAGACCTGTCGGAGTGCTTCACCAACTACTTCGTCATGTCCCAGCAGGTGAACACCAGCATCGCCCTGACCGCCGACGGTGCACGCGCCCGCGGCCTGCTGGTGCAGCAACTGCCGGCCGAAATCCACAAGGATATCGAGGAGCGCGAGGAAAGCTGGGCCCACGTCAAGGCCCTGGCCAATACCGTCAAGGCAGAAGAGCTGCTTGGCCTGGACAACGAAACCGTGCTGCACCGCCTGTACCACGAGGACGCCGTGCGCCTGTTCGACATCCAGCCGCTGCGCTTCCGTTGCAGCTGTTCGCGCGAGCGCTCCGGCAATGCCCTGGTCAGCCTCGGCGAGCACGATGCCAAGGCGCTGGTGGAGGAATGTGGCGGCAAGGTCGAGATCGATTGCCAGTTCTGCAACGAGCGCTATTTGTTCGATGCGAGCGATGTGGCGCAATTGTTTGCCGGTGGTGGCACCGACGCGCCATCAGAAACTCACCACTGAAACGGTTAACTACAGGATTTTCTCCTGTCGAATTGCGCAAAAGCGCAGTTCTGACAGGAGGGGCCTACTTTTTTTGGGCGTTTCTGGCATAATCCGGCCACTTTTTTCGCTGTAGTAGTTTTTTCAAGACAACTACAAAACGTTTGGAGCACTCGGCCTCGGGCCGGATGGGGTATCTCATGACGCAAGCCAACAACACCGTGTACACCGACCTGAGCGTCGACAAGCTGGTAGAAGAAGCGCTGCAACGCGGTGAAGGCGTGCTGGCCGATACTGGCGCACTGGTTGTCGAAACCGGTCACCGCACCGGCCGTTCGCCGGCTGACCGTTTCATCGTCGAAGAACCTTCCACCCAGGACCAGATTGGCTGGGGCCCGATCAACCGCAAGTTCCCGGCCGACAAGTTCGATGCCCTGTGGGACCGCGTCGAGGCGTTCAACAACGCCCAGGATCACTTCGTTTCCTACGTTCACGTAGGGGCTGCGGCCGAGCACTACCTGCCGGTCAAGATGACCACCCAGACCGCCTGGCAGAACCTGTTCGGCCGTTGCCTGTTCATCAACCCGGCCCAGTACAACCCGGCCGGCCGTGATGAGTGGCAAGTGCTGAACGTCGCCAACTTCGAGTGCGTGCCTGAGCGTGACGGCACCAACTCCGACGGCTGCGTGATCATCAACTTCGCCCAGAAGAAAGTGCTGATCGCCGGCATGCGCTACGCCGGTGAAATGAAGAAAGCCATGTTCTCGGTGCAGAACTTCCTGCTGCCGGCCGCCGACGTGCTGCCGATGCACTGCGCCGCCAACATCGGCGAGCAGGGTGATGTCACCCTGTTCTTCGGCCTGTCCGGCACCGGCAAGACCACCCTGTCGGCCGACGAAAGCCGTTACCTGATCGGTGACGACGAGCACGGTTGGGGCGAAGGCGTGGTCTTCAACATCGAAGGCGGCTGCTACGCCAAGTGCATCGACCTGTCCGAGAAGAACGAGCCGGTCATCTGGAAAGCCATCAAGCACGGTGCGGTGCTGGAAAACGTCGTCATCAACGATGCCAAGCACGCCGACTACACCGATGTGAGCCTGACCCAGAACAGCCGTGCCGCCTACCCGCTGGAGCACGTTGCCAAGGTCTCCGAGAAGAACCTGGGCGGCGAGCCGAACGCGGTCATCTTCCTGACCTGCGACCTGACCGGCGTACTGCCACCGGTGTCGATCCTCAACAACGAGCAGGCGGCCTACCACTTCCTGTCCGGCTACACCGCGCTGGTCGGTTCCACCGAAATGGGTTCGGGCGGCGGCATCAAGTCGACCTTCTCCACCTGTTTCGGCGCTCCGTTCTTCCCGCGCCCGGCCGGCGTCTACGCCGAGCTGCTGATCAAGCGCATCAAGGCCTTCGGCTCCAAGGTCTACCTGGTCAACACCGGTTGGACCGGCGGCGGCTACGGCGTGGGCAAGCGCTTCAGCATCCCGACCACCCGTGGCGTGATCGCCGCCATCCAGAGCGGTGCTCTGGTCGGTGCCGAAACCGAGCACCTGGACATCATCAACCTGGACGTGCCGAAGGCTGTTCCGGGCGTCGACACCGAGCTGCTCAACCCGCGCACTACCTGGGCTGACAAGGCTGCCTACGACGAAGCTGCCAAGGGCCTGGCCGGCCTGTTCATCGAAAACTTCAAGAAGTTCGAAGTTTCCGATGCCATCAAGGCCGCTGGTCCGCAGCTGTAAGCGCTGACCGACCAGAAACAAGAAAGCCGCCCTTCGGGGCGGCTTTTTTGTTTCTGAGGTCATGGCCACTGTCGTCGGGCATGCAGGATGCGGAGGATTTCGACTGTGTCCTCGAGTACCTGGTAGATCATGATGTAGTTGCTGGTCACCACAATTTCGTGGGTTTCAACACATCTGCCAGGCCTGTAGAGGCGTGGAAATCGGGCCGCGTGCCTCGCCTTGTCCCTGAATGCTTCATCCAGCGCCACTGCGGCTGTCGGGTTGTCTTCTGCAATGAGCGTCATGATGCGTAGACGGTCTTTTCGAGCCATCGTCGACCAGGCAAGGCGCATCAGCGTTTTTGGGTTCTTAATTCGGCGCGGCGGGCAGCGAAGAATTGTTCGACTTCTTCATCATCCAGCGAGGGTGATGGGTCACGGCGGCTGGCGTGCACCTGCTCGATGAACCAGGCGTCGTAGGCCGCGGCTTCATGGGCCCGTTTGAGTGCCTGGGAACGATCCGGCCGTTGGTAGGTGCCGGTTTGCTGCGGATCCCAGGTCGAACTGTCGATTTCGAAATGGTCGATACCAAGCGCCTGCAGGTAGCTGACCAGCGTTTCGAGCTTCTTGAACAGCCGCACGTTGCCGCTACGCTGTGCGGTGAGCACGTGCTCCTGATCGTCGACGTCCACTTGAATGGCCCAGCCGCCAGCCTGGCTGACGATATGGGTGGCGTTGATACGGCCATTGCCGGCCAGCCGGCTGAGATGGGCATGATCCAGTTGAAGGGTGGGCACAGGCGTATGTCTCGGTTTCATTGGCGATGCACCCATGCTAGGCAATCTATTGTTGATTGCGACTATAGGCGTTCCCAAGTCGCTGTGGGAAGCTTCCCTAACTCTTCACCCAGGACGCCCCGATGACCGAATCCCCCCAACGCTCCGCCTTCTCCCACTTCCACCCCATCCTCACCCGCCCTCAGGACAACGACCTCAACGGCCACCTCGCCGGCTCCACGGTGCACGGCTTTTTCGAAACCGCGATCCAGGCCTTTCTCGTCGAGCAGGCCGAGCTGGACCTGCGCGATGGCGAGCTGGCGGGCTTCGTGGTGAGTTCGGCGGCGGACTTCTTTGCCCTGCCTGGCTTTCCGGATGTGCTCGAAGTGGGCCTGGGCGTGACGCGCCTGGCCGGCAGCACGGTGGAGTTCCGCCTGGCGCTGTTCCGCCCGGGCGAGGCTGAGGCGTGTGCGGCAGGTACCCTGGTGCAGGTGTTCGTCGAGCGTGCCTCCGGCCGGCCGGCGGCGCTACCGCAGACGCTGCAACTGATACTCGCCGGGCTGTCGCTCAATCGTTGAGGCGTGCTTGAGTAACCCCAGGTGCTGAAAACCAAAAGGCCCCGCCGATGAGGGCGGGGCCTTGGGTAGCTAGCTCAGGCGTTCAGCGATCAGTCGTGGCGCCAGTGCTTGTGCTTGCGGTGGCCATAGTGGCGGCCGCGGTCATGGTAGCGGCGATCATCGTAGTCGCGGCGGTAGCGACGCGAGTCGTGGCGCTCGTCTTCATCGGCCTTGTTGCCCATGTAGTTACCCAGCGCGCCACCGGCGCCGCCACCGGCTGCCGCACCGATGTAGCTGCCGGTGGTGCCGCCCACCGAGCGACCCACCACGTTGCCGCCGGCCGCGCCCAGCGCGCCGCCGATGGCGGCCTCACCACGCTGGCGCTTGTCGGCACCCAGGGCACCGCCGGCCGCGCCGCCCAGGCCTGCACCAATGGCGCCGCCGGTGCTACCACCGATGGAGTTGCCCACCACGGAGCCGAGTACCCCACCCAGTGCGCCGCCAATGCCGGCCTCGGTGGTGCCGCCTGCCATGGCCACGCCGCTGAGCAAGCTAAAAGACAACATCAGAATAGAGGAGTACTTCTTCATCGAGAGAGCCTCAAGGGGATGACGAGGCGGAATTTGAGGCTCGGCGAAGCGGCTTGCAATGGAAATCCGACGAGTAGCACGAGTTGTACACAATTCGGTAAGTTATTGAATTATGTATGAAACTTTCTCGATTTTCGGCTGTCAGAGGCTTTTATGACCAAGCCCTGAACCGTTGCGGAACAGGGCTTTTTTGTGGGCGCTTGAAGCCACATCTGCGCTGATACGGCTATGCCTGTAGGAGCGGCCTTGTGTCGCGAATGGGCTGCGCAGCAGCCCCGGCGATTTTTGTTGGGTAGCTGAACAGTGGGGCCGCTTCGCGACTCTTTCGCGACACAAGGCCGCTCCTACAGAAGCCGGCGATGAGTTCAGATAATCCGCCCGTCGTCCCGCGCCCGCTCCAGCTTGATGGCAATGAACTTGGAGGTCGGCGTATGGCTGCCATCGCCGATGCTCTCCAGCGGCACCAAGGGGTTCACTTCCGGGTAGTAGGCGGCTGCCTGGCCGGCCGGGATGTCGAAGGCCAGCAGGGTGAACCCATGCACCCGGCGCACATGCTCGTCGCCCCACAACGACACGATGTCGACCTTCTGCCCTGGCTGGAAGCCCAGGCGAATGATGTCGGCCTCGTTGGCGAACAGCACGTCGCGCTGGCCGCGTACGCCGCGGTAGCGGTCGTCCATGCCGTAGATGGTGGTGTTGTACTGATCGTGCGAACGCATCGATTGCATGATCAGGTCCGGCTGCTGGCCGCTGGCGCGCACGCGCGCGTCGAGCAGGCTGTCGGGCAACAGGTTGGCCTTGAAGTTGGCCCGCCCGCTGGCAGTCTTCCACTGGCGGCTGCCGGCGCTGTTGCCCAGGTAGAAGCCGCCCGGCAGGTGCAGGCGCTGGTTGAAATCGGCGAAGCCCGGGATGGTGTCGGCGATCAGGTCACGGATGCGGCCGTAGTCGGCCACCAGCCAGTGCCAGTCCACCGGCTGTTTGCCCAGGGTGGCGGCGGCGATACCGGCAACCACGGCAGGCTCCGAGCGCATCTGCCTGGATAACGGCTTGAGCTGGCCGTTGGAGGCATGGACCATGCTGAACGAGTCCTCGACCGTCACCGCCTGCGGGCCTTCAACCTGCAAGTCGATATCGGTGCGTCCCAGGCACGGCAAGATCAGCGCCTGCTTGCCATGGATCAGGTGGCTGCGGTTGAGCTTGGTGCTGATATGCACGGTCAGCGCGCAGTTGCGCAGGGCCTGCGCGGTGCGCTCGGTGTCTGGCGTGGCCTGGGCGAAGTTGCCGCCCAACCCGATGAACACCTTGGCCCGGCCTTCGAGCATGGCGTGGATTGCCTCGACGGTGTTGTGGCCGTTGTGCCGGGGCACCGGGAAGCCGAAGCGCTTTTCGAGGGCGTCGAGCAGCAGCACCGGCGGGCGCTCGTTGATGCCCATGGTGCGGTCGCCCTGCACGTTGCTGTGGCCGCGCACCGGGCACAGGCCCGCGCCCGGTACGCCGAGGTTGCCGCGCAGCAGCATCAGGTTGACGATTTCCTGGATGGTCGGCACCGAGTGGCGGTGCTGGGTGATGCCCATGGCCCAGCACATGATCACCCGCTTGCCCCGGCAGTACATGCGCGCTGCCAGCTCGATGTCGGCCAGGGTCAGGCCTGATTGCGCTTCGATATGGTCCCAGGGTGTGGCGTCGACCACCGCCAGGTACTCATCCACGCCATGGCCGTGCTCGGCGATGAAGGCGTGGTCGAAAATCGCCGGTTCGTCGTTGGCCTGCGCCTCGCGTTCCCATTGCAGCAGGAACTTGGCCATGCCACGCAGCAGCGCCATGTCGCCGCCCAGCGCCGGGCGCAGGAACGCGGTGTTGGTCGGCCGGTCGGTGTTGGTCAGCATCTCCAGCGGGTTCTGCGGGTGCTGGAAGCGCTCCAGGCCACGCTCCTTGAGCGGGTTGACGCAGACCACCTGGGCACCACGCTTCACCGCGTCGCGCAGCGGGTCGAGCATGCGCGGGTGGTTGGTGCCGGGGTTCTGGCCCCAGACGAAGATCGCGTCGGCGTGCTCGAAGTCATCGTAGGTGACCGTGCCCTTGCCCACCCCGACGCTCTGGCCCAGGGCCACGCCGCTGGCTTCGTGGCACATGTTCGAGCAGTCGGGGAAGTTGTTGGTGCCGTAGGCGCGCACGAACAGCTGGTACAGGTACGCCGCCTCGTTGCTGGCCCGGCCGGAGGTATAGAACTCGGCCTGGTCAGGGCTGGCGAGGTCGTTCAGGTGGCGGGCGATCAGGGCGAACGCTGCGTCCCACTCGATCGGCTGGTAGCGGTCGGTGCTCGGGTCGTAGACCATTGGCTCGGTCAGGCGGCCCTGGTACTCCAGCCAGTAGTCGCTCTGCTGCAACAGCGCACTGACGCTGTAGCGGGCGAAGAACGCCGCATCGACGCGGCGCTTGGTGGCCTCCCAGTTCACTGCCTTGGCGCCGTTCTCGCAGAACTTGACCATGCCGCTCTCGGGCGAATCGCCCCAGGCGCAGCCGGGGCAGTCGAAGCCGCCGTTCTGGTTGGTCTTGAGCAGGGCGCGGATGTTCTTCAGGGCGTTGTCGCTGCCGACCCAGGCCTTGGCCACACTGCGCAAGGCGCCCCAGCCGCCGGCAGGGCCGGGGTAGGGTTTGTAGCGAGGGGAAGAGGCGGGGGCGTTGTCCGGGAGTTTTTCGTACGAGGTCACGGCTGTTACTACTCCGCCGCTGGGCTGAACACCCGCGGTGCGCTGTGTTTGGGCAAATGAATGAGGTTGAGGTTGTGCTTGCGTGCCCATTGCAGGGCCAGGCCGGTGGGGGCCGAGAGGCTGACCAGGGTCTGGATGCCGGCACGCAGGACCTTCTGGATCAGCTCCAGGCTGCAACGGCTGGTGACGATGGCCAGGCCGCCTTCGGTGGCGATGCGCTGGCGCAGCAGGGCGCCGATCAGCTTGTCCAGGGCGTTGTGCCGGCCGATGTCCTCGCGCCCCAGCAGCAGCTGGCCTTCGTTGTCCATGAACAGCGCCGCGTGCACCGCGCCGCAGTGCTGGCCCAGGGGCTGGAAGGCATCGATGCGCTGGCGCAGGTCCTTGAGCCAGTGCGCGGGGGGCAGGGGCGCGCCCGGCAGCCTCTGCAGTTCGGGCAGCGCCTGTTCCAGGGCCTCGACACCGCACAGGCCGCAGCCACTGGTGCCGGCCAGCTGGCGGCGTTGGTTCTTCAGGTTCCAGAAGGCGCGGCTGGAAATTTCCAGGTCGGCGTACAGCGCCGAGCCGCTGCCGGAGAGCTTCACGTCGTAGATCTCGTCGGTGCCGGCGACGATGCCGCTGCCCACGCTGAAGCCCACCGCGAAGTCTTCCAGGTCGGTCGGGCTGACCAGCATCACTGCCTGGTTGAGGCCGTTGTAGACGATGGCCAGCGCCACTTCCTCGGCCAGCGGCGTGCTGTCACGCGCGGCATCGGTGAGTTCGACATAGTCGTAGGTGTTGCTGGCGGCGGGCATTTCCAGGGCAGTGTGCGCCGCACAGACCGGTGGCTTGCTGTTCATCGGGTGAGTACCGGCTGGCAGTTTGACCCCACCAGCCTAGGCCGCTGGGCAGGTGGCGTCTAATCGCTAGCGTCTATCCCGTGATAGAGCGTGTCGATGATGAGCAGGGGGCGGGGAGGGGGATCCTGGCCTAGACTCCTGCTTCCATGGATTCACCATCAAAGGAGCGCCACATGAGCCTGTTCAGTTTCGTGAAGGAAGCCGGCGAGAAGTTGATCGACCTGCTGACCCCCGGCAACGCCAATGCCGAAGAGCAGTTGAAGAAGCATGTCGAGAACGTCGGGTTGGGCAACCCCAACATCTCGGCCACTGTAGAGGGTGACAAGGTCATCCTCAAGGGTGAGGTCGCCAGCCAGGAAGAGAAGGAGAAGATCATCCTGGCTGCCGGCAACATCGCCGGCGTGGCTTCGGTGGACGACCAGATCACCGTCACCGGGCCGATTGCCCAGGCGGCCCGGTTCGTGACCGTGAAGAGCGGCGACACCTTGAGCGCCATCGCCAAGGCCGCCTATGGCGATGCCAACCAGTACAACAAGATCTTCGAGGCCAACAAACCGATGCTCAAGCACCCGGACAAGATCTATCCGGGGCAGGTGCTGCGTATTCCGGATTGAAGTACTGTTCGCCGGCAAAGCCGGCTCCTACGGAGCGAGCCCTACGCCCGTAGGAGCCGGCTTTGCCGGCGAATGATCCCATCACAAGCCTTCCAGCAAAGTTCGGTAATCCTCTACGGCCGCAAACTCCTGGGTATCGCGCAGCGCCCCTCGGCTGTCCGGCTGCCTCACCGCCAGCAAATGCCCCACCCCGAACCGCCGCGCACTGCGCAGGATCGCCAGGGTGTCGTCGATGAACAGGCTGCGCGCAGGCTCAAAGCCGATATCCGCCTGCAACGCATCCCAGAACTGCGGGCTTTCTTTTGGGTAGCCGTAGTCGTGCGAGCTGATCAGCCGCTCGAAATACGGCGCCAGTTCTACCCGCTCCAGCTTCAGCGACAGCGAGTCGCGGTGCGCGTTGGTGATCATGACCACCCGTTTGCCCGCCTGGCGGATGGCAGCCAGGAAGGTGTCGGCGTCCGGCTTCAGGGCGATCAGCTCGGCGATCTCTTGCTTCAGCTCGCGGATCGGCAGGCGCAGCTCGCGGCTCCAGAAGTCCAGGCAGTACCAGTTGAGCGTGCCGGCATGGCGCTCGAACAGCGGCTGCAGCTCCATCTCGGCCATGGCCCGGCTCACGCCATGCAGCTCGGCGTAGCGTTGCGGCAGGTGCTCCAGCCAAAAGCGGTTGTCGTAGTGCAGGTCGAGCAGGGTGCCGTCCATGTCCAGCAGGACGGTATCGATGGCGGACCAGGGAAGAACGGGCATGGGAAACTCTCGATCAGTCGGCAAGCCACGGTATAGTAACCCGTTCACGCCAAGGAGCCGCCCCATGCGCCAGAAACCCACCGTCCTCAGCCGCGAGATCGTCGCCAGCAGCCGCCTGTTCCGTGTCGAAGCCGTGCAGTTGCGCTTCTCCAACGGCACCGAGCGCACCTACGAGCGGTTGGTCGGCCGTGGCAATGGTTATGGCGCGGTGATGATCGTGGCCATGCTCGATGCCGAGCACGCGGTGCTGGTCGAGGAGTACTGCGGCGGGACCGATGAATACGAGCTGTCCCTGCCCAAGGGCCTGATCGAACCGGGCGAGGACGTGCTGGCTGCCGCCGACCGCGAGCTCAAGGAAGAAGCCGGTTTTGGCGCCCGCCAACTGGAGCACCTGACCGAGCTGTCGCTGTCGCCGGGCTACATGAGTCAGAAGATCCAGGTGGTGTTGGCCACCGACCTGTACGAAGAGCGCCTGGAGGGCGACGAGCCCGAGCCGATGCGGGTCGACAAGGTCAACCTGCGTGAGTTGTCGGCCTTGGCCATGCACCCACAGTTCACCGAGGGTCGGGCCCTGGCGGCGCTGTACCTGGCCCGTGACCTGCTGATCCAGCGTGGGGTGCTGAGCGTATGAACAACCTCCAGCTGATGCAGGACGTGGTGGCGCTTGCCCAGCGCGCCGGCGAGGCGATCCTGCCGTTCTGGCGTGCTGACGTGGCGGTCACCAGCAAAGCGGATGACTCCCCGTTGACCGCCGCCGACCTGGCGGCCCATCGCGTCATCGCCGAGGGATTGCAGACGCTGGCCCCGCACATTCCGGTGTTGTCCGAGGAAGACTGCGACATTGCGCTGCAAACCCGCGCCGCCTGGCAGCGCTGGTGGTTGGTCGACCCGCTGGACGGCACCAAGGAGTTCATCGCGGGTAGTGAAGAGTTCACCGTCAACATCGCGTTGATCGAGCACGGCGAGGTGGTGTTCGGGGTGGTGGCAATGCCGACCAATGGCCGCTGCTACTTCGGTGGTCGCGCGCTGGGGGCCTGGCGCGCGGAGCCGGGGCAGGCAGCCCAACCCATCCAGGTGCGCAACACCCCGCCGCAGGGGGGGCGTTTCACCGTGGTCGCCAGCCGTCGGCATTCCAGCCCTGAGCAGGAGGCGCTGCTCGCAGGCCTCGGTAGTGCTGTGGGTGACCTGGAACTGGCCAATATCGGCAGTTCGCTGAAGTTCTGCCTGCTCGCCGAGGGGGTCGCGGATTGCTACCCGCGCCTGGCACCGACCTCGCAGTGGGACACCGCCGCGGCCCAGGGGGTGTTGGAAGGTGCAGGTGGCGAGGTGATTGGCCTGGATGGGCAGGCATTCCGCTATCCGGCGCGGGAATCATTGCTCAATCCGTTCTTTCTGGCCTTGCCTGCCGCCGCCGCCTGGCGGCAGGCGTTGGTCGAGCTGGCCCTCAAGGGCTGAGGTAAGCCGACTCACACCCAAGGCTTGCACACTCCCTGTAGGAGCGGCCTTGTGCCGCGAAAGGGCTGCGTAGCGGCCCCAGGATTTCAAACACGCCTCTAGACTCGCGGCCCTTTCGCGGCACAAGGCCGCTCCTACAGGTGGATAGCTAACGCGGTAACCAGCCCAACAGAAATTCATTCACCACACACGGATTCTCCAGGCAGGCGATATGCCCGGCGAACGGAATCTGGGCCGCCAGGCAGCCGATGAGCCGTGACATCTCGCCAGACTCCGCCGGTGGCCGTGGAATGTCCTGGTCGCCACACAGCACGATGGTCCGCTCGGCGGGTAGCTCGGCCAGCCGAGCCAGCAGGTCGGGCCGCCCGAAGATCACCCGGCCCATCGGGTCCAGGCTTTCGCGGATGGTCTGGGCGCTGCTGGCTTTCAGCGCGGCACGGAACTGCTCGCGCACTTGCGGCACCGTCTCGCCACCGGCATGGAAGAAGATCGGCACCACGATATCCAGCAAGGGGTCGACGAAACTACCCGCCGCGCTGGCGGCATCCAGCAGGCCGAAGTATTTCAGCCGCGTTGCTTCGGGCTCTGCGCCGAGATAAGTGTCCATCAGCACCAGGCGGTCGATGCGTTCGGGGTGTTCGATGGCCAGCTGCGCACCCCACATGCCGCCGACCGACAGGCCGACCAGATGGCACTTGGGGATGTCCAGCGCATCCAGCAGGGCCAGGTGCTGACGGGCCAGGGCGCCCATGTCGGTAGTGCTGGCCGGCGGCGCGGCGGAATCGCCATGGCCCCAGAGCTCCGGCACGATGACCCGGAAGTGTTTCGACAGCGCTTCGATCTGTGGCTGCCACATGGCGGCCGACCACAGGTAGCTGTGGCCCAGCAGCACAGGGAAGCCTTGGCCCTGGTCGACATAGCTCATGCGCGCGCCGTCGATCTCGATGAAGTGTTTTTGCATGGGGTTTCTCATGGGTTGCATTTGGCGCTTCTGCGCAGCCCATCGCTGGCAAGCCAGCTCCCACACGTGTTCATGGTACCTGTGGGAGCTGGCTTGCCAGCGATGGGGCGCGCAGCGGCCCCAGTGGTTGATGTCACGGTCCGGGCACCAGGCGCAACGTACTCTGCGCCGGGATCACCCCCATCCGCGCCTTGTGATAGCGCCCGTCCATGTAGTCCTCGGCCTGGTCGGCATAGTGCTTGTCGAACGGCACGCCGCTCTGCCCCACCGGGTTGATGGTCAGCGCCGCACCGGCATCGGCGAAATCGATCAGCCGCCGGGTCGAGGGCCCATAGGTCACCGGCCATGGCGCCGGGCCGATCTTCGCCGAAAGGTTGTTCGGCACTTCGTGGGTGCCGGGTGCGGCGAACGGGCCGACGTTGAACAGCAGGTTCAGCGGCTTCTTCACCCCCAGCGGGTGGTTGTGCGTCAGGGTGTGGGCCTTGCCCCATTGCCAGCTGGCCGGGTCCTTGCCGAGGGTCTTGCGCAGGTGTTCAAGGCTGCGCTGCCAGGCCAGGCGCACGACGCTGGTGCGGTCGCCGCGCGTGTCGCCGCCCCGCAGGTTCCACCAGGGTGAGCTGGGGTCGGCGGCCAGGCGCGGCAGGGCGGCGTCGATGGCGCGGATGCTGATCAGCACCGGGAACCAGGTATCGCCCAGTTCGTCATGCAACGCGGCGAAGGCCAGCTCGTAGAGGAACTGGTTGAACAGCGTGGCGCTGGTGGAGTCCAGCGGGTAGTCACCGCGCCAGGCGGCCAACTGCTCGACCAGTTCTTTCTCCTCGTCGCCCTGGGCAATGCCGCGCAGGGTGCCGAGTAGCGGTGCCAGGGTGCGCGGGCCGTAGTCGGTGCTGGTGTCCAGTTGCAGGGCCTGGCTGTTCTGGGTATCCCACTTGATGTCCGGGTTGTTCAGGTGGCGGTCGAGCTGGCGGCCGCGATCGGCCAGGTTGTAATAGCCGGGCACTGGCATCACCGCCGGTGGCTGGTAGTTGGCCGAGACGATGTAGCCGCTGGCCGGGTTCTCCTGCTGCGGGTTGGCGCTGAACGGGTAGAAACCGGGCTTGTCGGCCTGGCCATTGCTGCCGTCGAGGATGAACGTCGGGTTCACGCCGTCCGGGCGGATCGGCAGCCGCGCCGCCGCCCACCAGCCGATATCGCCACGGGCATTGGCCCACACCAGGTTCAGGCCCGGTGCCTGTACGTTCGCGGCGGCCTCGCGCATCTTGCCCAGGGTGTCGGCGCGGTTGATCTGGTAGAAGCCCTCGAGGATCGGATTCTCGGTTTCGAGAAACGCCCACCACATGGCGATGGGCGTGGCGCCGGTGGTGTCGCCCAGCACGGTGTTGACGATCGGGCCATGGGGTGAGCGGCGCAAGACGATGGGCACCGGCTGCTCGCCTTTCACGGCGATCTGTTGCTCGGTCTTCTCCAGCGTCTGCCAGCGGCCGTCGACCATCACCTGCTCTGGGTTGGCCGGGTTGGTCTTTTCGGCGATCAGGTCCACGTCGTCGTTCTGGAACATGGTCAGGCTCCAGCCGAAATCGCGGTTATGGCCGAGCAGGGCGAAGGGGTTGAGCGCCTGGAAGTAGCCGTACAGGCTGAAGCCTGGCGCCGACAGCTCGGCCTCGTACCACACCGCCGGCACGGCGAAGCTGATATGCGGGTCGCCCGCCAGCAGCGGGCGGCCGCTGCGGGTGTGGCTGCCGGCCACGGCCCAGGCGTTGCTGCCTTCGAACTGGGGGATGCCGGCATCGCCCAGGGCCTCGTGGCTGAGCCGCGCCAGCTGCTCCAGGCTGCGCCAGTCGGCGGCGGCCAGGGGCGTGGCGATGGCGCCGTCGGGCTGCCAGTCGAGGTCGAAGATCTTCAGGTACTCAGGGCCGAGCTGGTCGCGGATGTAGGTGAGCGCAGGTTCGGTGCGAAACGCCGCGGCGAAGCTGTAGGCCAGGTAGCCGGCGATGCTCAGGGTGTCTTCGGCAGTGAACGGGCGCGGCGGGATACCGAGCAGGTCGAACTCCATCGGCTTGGGGTGGGTCGCCTGCCACTGGTTCACCCCATCGAGGTAGGCTTGCAACGCTTGCCAGGCCGGGCCCTGATGGTCCTGGCGCTGGGCCATCAGCGCCGCTTGCTCGCGGATGCGCAGGCTGCGGAACAGGCGGTCGGTGGGCAGCAGCTTGTCGCCCAGCACCTCGGCCAGTTCGCCCCGGGCCAGGCGGCGCATGATCTCCATCTGGAACAGCCGGTCCTGGGCATGCACGTAGCCCAGCGCGCGGTACAGGTCCTGTTCGTTCTGCGCCTGCAGGTGCGGCACGCCGCGTGCGTCATAGCGGGCACTGACCGGCGCCTGTAGCCCGGTCACAGTCACTTCGCCGTCACGCAGGGGCTGCTTGCCCTGCACATACCAGTAACCGGTGCCGGCGGCGGCCACCGCGATCACCACGGCCAGCAGGGTCAGGCTGCGCTTCATCGAGACTCCTTGTGCACTCGAGCGAAAAATGTGGTCCGATCATCGGCGGATTCGCGCACTGAGCATAGCCCTCAACAAGGAGTTTCCATGCCCCTCAGCGAAAAACAGAAAATGCTGCAAGGCCAGCTCTACCATGCCGGTTGCCCGGAGTTGCAGGCCGAGCAGATCGCCAACAAGCACTGGATGCACCGCTACAACAGCAGCGTCGAGCTGCTCAACGAGGCGCGCCACGGCCTGCTGGTCGAGCATTTCGCCAGTGTCGGCGACGGTGCGGTGATCCGCCCGCCGTTCCACTGCGACTACGGCTACAACATCAGCATCGGCGCCAACAGTTTCATGAACTTCAACTGCGTGATCCTCGACGTGCTGCCGGTGCACATCGGTGCCGATTGCCAGATAGGCCCGGCGGTGCAGATCTACACCGCCGACCACCCGCTGGAGCCGGAGCTGCGCCGCAGTGGGCTGGAAAGCGGGCGGCCGGTGAACATCGGCGACAACGTATGGATCGGTGGCGGGGCGATCATCCTGCCCGGGGTCACCATCGGCGATAACGCGGTGGTGGGAGCGGGCAGCGTGGTCACCCGCGATGTGCCCGCGGGCGCGGTGGTGGTGGGCAACCCGGCGCGGGTGCGTCAGCCGGCCCAGGGGCAATAGCAGCCCACGGCCAGGGTGTTGCTGGCCTGGACTCGGCGGCCTTCGCTCAGCGCCTTGAGGATCGGTTCGATGAAGCTGTTGCTCGAATTGCACACTGCGCCTTCGCTGTACGGGCCGAAGTAGGCCAGGTTGCCATCGCGGTCCCAGATCGCCACGGCGGGCGTGGCCGGCAGCTGTGCGCTGCCGGGCAAGGCGGCCAGAGGCTTCAGCGCATCGAGGTTGGCGGGTAGCTGGCCATGGCTGCCGGGCTTTTGCAGCACATGGAAGCTGACGCCCTGCGGCGCGAAGTGCTCCACCAGTTCGCCCAGGTGTTGCTGGTTGCCGACGTTGCACGGGCAGGCCGGGTCCCAGAAATGCACCACGCGGATCGGGCCGGGGCCGGCCAGCTCCGGCGGCAGGCGCAACTGGCTGCCGTCGAACAGCGTCGCCTGGTTGTCGAACGGGCGCAGGTAGCGGGCCTGGAAGCTGGCGTAGGCCCACCACAGGGTGGCGGCGCAGAGCAGGGTGGCAAGGGCGCCGAGCAGTGTTTTGGTGTTTCGCGATGACATGTTTGATTCGCAGCACCTGGGAGCGGTACAGGACCCTGTGGGAGCGGGGTTGCCCGCGAAAGCGTCAGCAGGATCACCCGCGTTGCCAGGCCTGGCGCATTCGCGGGCAAGCCCGCTCCCACAACGGAACGGTGTTGCTCGTTGAAAGGCGCCAAGCTTGCCACGGCGCTGCCATAAGCTGAATATCCCAGATCAATACTCGCTTCGTTGTGGATGTACTGATGCCTGCCGCTTTCCAGCCCGACTTGTTGCGCGCCAGCCTGGCGCCGCTTGCCGAACGTCAACCGCTGTCCGCTCAAGCCCGCGACTACCAGCGCTTCTACGGCCTGGACCTGGGCGTGCCCAGCTGGCTTGGCGGCTTTCGCGCGGCGGGCTTCGAACTGGTAGGCCAGGCCTGGCTGCCCGCGCAGCCGGTGGCGACGCTGTTCCTGCTGCACGGCTATTACGACCACATGGGCCTGTACCGGCATGTCATCGAGTGGGCATTGGAGCAGGGCTATGCAGTGATCAGCTGTGACCTGCCTGGGCATGGGTTGTCCAGCGGCGAGCGGGCCAGCATCGATGACTTCGCTGTGTATCAGCAGGCCCTCGATGCACTGTTCGAGCAGGCGCACCAGCTCGAGCTGCCGCACCCCTGGCACCTGTGCGGGCAGAGCACCGGCGGTGCCATCGTGGTCGATCACCTGTTGCACTGTGGCGAACGCAGCCCCGCCGACGGCGAGGTGATCCTGCTGGCGCCGCTGGTGCGGCCACGGTCTTGGGCGTGGTCGAAGCTCAGTTATCGGGTGCTGCGTCATTTCGTCAACGGCATCGAGCGGCGCTTCAGTGAGAACACCAACGACCCGGCGTTCCTGCCGTTCCTCGAAGCCGACCCCTTGCAGCCGCGACGCTTGCCGACGGCCTGGGTGGGGGCGCTGATGAAGTGGGTCAGGCGCATCGAGGCGGCGCCGCGCAGCACGCGGCGGCCATTGATCGTGCAGGGGGAGGCGGACGCCACGGTGGATTGGCCCTACAACCTCAAGGTGCTCAGGGCCAAGTTCGCCGAGCCGCAGATCCTCATGTTGCCCGAGGCGCGGCACCACCTGGCCAACGAGCTACCGAGCATCCGCCAGCGTTACTTCGATTTCATCGATCAGCGCCTGGGCTGATCAGTTCAGGTCATTGGCGTTCTGGCCGACGGCCAGGGCGGCGCGCACGGCGGCCACGGCTGCCTTGTAGTAGGCCTGGCCATCGGCCGACTCGGCGAAGTTGGCGAACGCCTCAAGCTCGGTGTCCGACAGGTCGCGGTACACGTACAGCAGGGTGTTGTTCAGGTCTTCGCCCACCTGGTTCATCAGCCGTTGGCGCTGGCCGTCGAGCAGGCCTTGGGCCTGGCCGGCCGCGAACAACCCGGGGAGCATCGAACTGAGGCTGTCGGCGGCCACCCCGGCGATCGCCAGGCTCACTTCGGCACCGGCCTCGCGGGCGGGCAGGGCCTGGGCCAGGTGGCCGACGATCAGCAGGCGGTTGTCGCTGGCCTGGATCTTCGGCAGGCCCTTGGCGTTCTTGGCCAGCTGGTCCTTGCGCGTGGCGAGCAGTTCGGCGGCCACCACCTTGCGCCCCAACGGCGACTGGAAAAAGGCCAGGGCCGGCGTGGGGTTCTTGAGGTTGCTGCGCAACTGCGCCTGGGCGCGGCGGTCCATGGCCTGGGCCTGGAAGCGCTGGTTGCTGTTGTTGACCAGCGCCTGGTAGACCGCAGGCGGCAGGCTGTTGCGGTAGCGCTGCTGGGCGGCGCTCACGGCATCGTTGAAATGGGCGCGCTGGTCGGGCCAGCCGGCGGCCTTGTACAGCTGATCGAGGCTGTCTGCCCAGACAGGCATGGTGCAGATCATCAGCAGAAGCAGGGAAAACAGACGGCGCATTCAGGACTCCTGTCGGCAGGCCGCTATTGTCCTAGGCGTGGCGGGGCTTTGTCGAGTCGCCAGCGCGGCTTCCTGACCAAGTGGCGCTGTGCGAGCGCAGGCCGAATGGCTATGATGCGCCATGCACATTCCTCTCGAACATCCGCTGCTGTCGACAATCGTCGATGACCTGGCCACCCGTGGCTGGTCGCAGCAACCCCTATTCCTGCCGGACGACCTGTCACGCGCGCTCGCGGCCGAATGCCGGCGCCGATACGCCGAGGGCGAGCTCAACCCTGCCGGGGTGGGGCGCGGCGCCGGGCAAGAGATCCGCGAGGCCATTCGTGGCGACCAGATCCAGTGGCTCGAACCGGGGGAATCGCAGGATTGCGACCGTTACCTGGAGGCGATGGACAGCGTGCGCCAGGCGATCAACCAGGGCTTGTTCCTGGGCCTGGAAGATTTCGAGTGCCATTTCGCCCTGTATCCGCCGGGTGCCTTCTACAAGCGCCACCTCGACCGTTTCCGCGACGACGACCGGCGTGCGGTGTCGGCGGTGTTCTACCTCAACGAGGGCTGGCAGCCTGAGGATGGCGGCCAACTGCGCATGTTCCTGCAAGATGACACCGAGCACGACGTGCAGCCGCTGGCTGGCACGCTGGTGGTCTTTCTCTCGGGCGACGTCCCCCACGAAGTCCTGCCGGCTGGGCGTGAGCGCCTGTCGTTGACAGGTTGGTTCCGCCGCCGTGGCAACGACCCGTTCTGACCTGCCCAAGGTACTCGTCAGCGCCTGCCTGCTGGGGCAGCCGGTGCGCTACGACGGGCGCGCCAGTGGCCATCCCGACTTGCTGCAACGCTGGCAGGGCGAAGGGCGGGTCGTGCCGCTGTGCCCGGAAGTGGCCGGTGGCCTGGCTACGCCGCGCCCACCCGCGGAAATCCCGGGCGGGCAGGGGGGGTATGTGCTGGATGGGCAGGCACGGGTGCTGACGGTGGCTGGCGAGGATGTCAGCGAGGCATTCCTGGCCGGGGCGCGGCTGGCGCTGGAGCTGGTGCGTCGGCATGGCATTCGCGTGGCGGTGCTCAAGTCCGGGAGCCCGTCGTGTGGCAACCGGCACACCTACGATGGCAGCTTCACCGGTGTGAAAGTGGCCGGGGAGGGCGTGACCACGGCACTGTTGCGCCGCGAAGGGGTGCAGGTGTTCAGCGAGCTGGAGCTGGCCGAGGCTGAACAGGCATTGGCGGCCCTGTAGGAGCCAGCGTTGCTGGCGAACCGCTTCACGCCGCGTTCAGCCTTGTTCGCCAGCAAGGCTGGCGCCTACGGGGGAGTCACTGCAGCCATTTCTGTTCCAGCGCAGTCAGGCGGCCATCGTCCTTGATCCGCTGCAAGGCTCTGTTCACGGCGCTTTCGAAGGCCGGGTTGCCTTTCTGGAAGGGGATCACCAGGTGCTCCTGGCCGAATGGCTCGCTGGTCGCCAGCGCGAGCGCATGTTCCGGGTCGGGCTTGTTGAAGGCGATGTCGTACTTGCCGCTTTTCACCCCGGGCAGCACCTCTTCAGCCGGGGCTTCGATGAACTCGGCGCGCACATCCAGTTCCTTGGCCAAGGCCCTGCCCAGTTCGATATCGAAACCGATCAAGTGTTCGTCTTGCCTGAACGCGTGGGGCGCCGCGTCGCTGATTACGGCGATGCGCAATTCTTCGCGGTCGTTGATTTCATCGATCAGTTCGGCCTGGGCCAGTGGACAGAACAACACGGCGAGCAGTACGCCAATGGTCAAACGCATGAGTGCCCCTATTTGTACTTGGCAGATGAATTTCATTCGCCGGACCTTTCTTCCTTCGCCCCGGTCGAACGCAGGCTATGACCCCAGCCCTCCCTTTATGTTTAACCGTGCCGCAAAAAAATCTGCCGCACTGTTTGAACCTCTGGCGGTGCATCTGGACTATGGTGAATTACCGCTTCGCAGCGTTTAAGTGATAGCGGTCAATTGAAGTGAATCACAGGAGAAGTGAATGAAAAGCCTATTGTCGCGTGCTGCCGTCGCCAGTCTGTTGATGGGGGTATCGGTATTCGCCGTTGCCGCGGACGCACTCAAGAGCCAGCAGCCACCGGAAGGCGCCAAGGTGTTCATCGTTTCCCCCGCCGACGGCGCCACGGTCGACAAGACCTTCACCGTCAAGTTCGGCATCGAGGGCATGGGCCTCAAGCCCGCGGGTGACCAGACCCCGCACACCGGCCATCACCACCTGCTGGTGGATGTCGACAAGCAGCCGGTAGCCGACATGCCACTGCCCACCAGCCTGATGCCAGAAAACAATGCCCCGCTGCCGGCCGGCCCGCAGGTGCTGCACTTCGGCAAGGCGCAGACTGAAGCGACCATCACCCTCACGCCGGGCAAGCACACCCTGCAACTGGTGCTGGGCGACAAGTATCACGTGCCGTTCAAGCCGAGCGTCGAGTCGCAGAAGATCACGGTCAACGTCAAGTAAGGCAGCCGCGGCTGCTACGGGATTGATTTCGCAGCGCCAATAAAAAAGGGAGGCCACCAGGGCCTCCCTTTTTCATGCAGCGGGAAAACTTAGAACAGTACGCGCGAGCGAATGGTGCCCTTCACGTGCTGCAGTTTTTCCTGGGCCAGGTCCGAGTACTCGGCGTCCACGTCGATCACCACGTAACCCACTTTCTCGTCGGTTTGCAGGAACTGACCGGAGATGTTGATACCGTTCTCGGCGAACACTTTGTTGATCTCGCTGAGCACGCCCGGGATGTTTTCGTGGATGTGCAGCAGGCGGTGCTTGCCTGGGTGGGCCGGCAGGGCCACTTCAGGGAAGTTGACCGACGACACGGAAGTACCGTTGTCGCTGTACTTGACCAGCTTCTCGGCCACTTCCAGGCCGATGTTGGCCTGGGCTTCGGCGGTGGAACCACCGATGTGCGGGGTGAGGATGACGTTGTCCAGGCCACGCAGCGGGCTTTCGAACTCTTCGTCGTTGGTGCGCGGCTCCACCGGGAACACGTCGATGGCGGCGCCGATCAGGTGCTTGTCCTTGATCGCAGCGGCCAGGTGGTCCAGCTCGACCACGGTGCCACGGGCGGCGTTGATCAGGATCGCGCCCTTCTTCATCGCGCGGATTTCCTTCTCGCCGATCATCCACTGGGTGGAGGGCAGCTCGGGGACGTGCAGCGAGACGATGTCGGCCAGGCCCAGCAGCTCGTTCAGGTTGGTGACCTGGGTGGCGTTGCCCAGCGGCAGCTTGGTCAGCGGGTCGTAGAAGTAGACCTGCATGCCCAGGCTCTCGGCCAGTACCGACAGCTGGGTGCCGATCGAGCCGTAGCCGACGATGCCCAGTTTCTTGCCACGGATCTCGAAGGAGTTGGCCGCGCTCTTGATCCAGCCGCCACGGTGGCAGGAAGCGTTCTTCTCAGGGATGCCGCGCAGCAGCAGGATGGCTTCGGCCAGCACCAGCTCGGCTACCGAACGGGTGTTGGAGTACGGTGCGTTGAACACCGCGATACCGCGCTCACGGGCTGCGCTCAGGTCGACCTGGTTGGTGCCGATGCAGAAGCAGCCGACCGCGACCAGTTTCTTCGCACAGTCGAAGACCTCTTCGGTCAGCTGGGTGCGCGAGCGGATGCCGATGAAGTGGGCATCGGCGATCTTTTCCTTCAGTTCTGCATCAGGCAGCGAGCCTGTGAGGTACTCGATATTGGTGTACCCGGCAGCCTTCAGGGTATCCACCGCATTCTGGTGGACGCCTTCAAGAAGAAGGAACCTGATCTTGCTCTTGTCGAGAGAAGTCTTGCTCATCTGCGTAAACCTGTATCCCGGAGAAAAATGGCGAGGGGGGTGAAGCGGCGCGGCGTCGTGCTTTGCACCAATCCCTTCAAAGTGCCCTGATTTTGCGTTTGATCCGAGCCTGAGGGGGCTGCTGTGCAGCCCTTTCGCGACACAAGGCCGCTCCTACAGGACACCGCGTCTCTCTGTAGGAGCGGCCTTGTGTCGCGAAAGGGGCGCGAAGCGGCCCCAACGGACGTAAATCGGATGCAAATGCCGGGCACCTTGAAGGGGTTGGGCCTTAGCACGAACAGCGGGAGGGCTATGCTAGCATACGCGACCTGATCTGAGCTTATCCCGCCAGGTGAAGCGTGCTCAGGGTGACTATGAATAAGTCGAGGGTTCCGGCGATGACCCACTGCGCAGTAATTGATGAGCTGATGACCCTGGTCGACCCCGGCAAGGTCCTCACCGACCCCGCTTCGCTCGAGGCCTACGGCAAGGACTGGACCAAGCACTACCCACCCGCGCCCAGCGCCATCGTCTTCCCCAAAAGCATCGAACAAGTGCAGGCCATCGTCGCCTGGGCCAACCGGCACAAGGTCGCCCTGGTACCGTCCGGCGGGCGCACCGGCCTGTCAGGTGGCGCCGTCGCCGCCAACGGCGAAGTGGTGGTGGCGTTCGACTACATGAACCAGATCCTCGGTTTCAACGCCTTCGACCGCACCGTGGTCTGCCAGCCGGGGGTGATCACCCGCCAGCTGCAACAGTTCGCCGAGGACCAGGGCCTGTACTACCCGGTGGATTTTGCCTCCAGCGGCTCCAGCCAGGTAGGCGGCAATATCGGCACCAATGCCGGCGGGATCAAGGTGATTCGCTACGGCATGACCCGCAACTGGGTGGCCGGGCTGAAAGTGGTCACCGGCAAGGGCGAGCTGCTCGAGCTGAACAAGGACCTGGTCAAGAACGCCACCGGCTACGACCTGCGCCAGCTGTTCATCGGCGCCGAAGGCACCCTGGGCTTCGTGGTCGAGGCCACCATGCGCCTGGACCGGGCGCCGCGCAACCTTACGGCGATGGTGCTGGGCACGCCGGACTTCGACTCGATCATGCCGGTGCTGCACGCCTTCCAGGGCAAGCTCGACCTGACCGCCTTCGAGTTCTTCTCCGATAAGGGCCTGGCCAAGATCCTCGCCCGTGGTGACGTCCCCGCACCCTTCGAAACCGCTTGCCCCTTCTATGCACTGCTGGAGTTCGAGGCCAGCACCGAGGAGGTGGCCAACGAGGCGCTCGCCACCTTCGAGCACTGCGTCGAACAGGGCTGGGTGCTGGACGGGGTGATGAGCCAGAGCGAAACGCAGCTCAAGAACCTGTGGAAGCTGCGCGAGTACCTGTCCGAGACCATCTCCCACTGGACACCCTACAAGAACGACATCTCGGTCACCGTCTCCAAGGTGCCGGCGTTCCTGCGCGACATCGACGCCATCGTCGCCGAGCATTACCCCGACTACGAAGTGGTCTGGTACGGCCACATCGGCGACGGCAACCTGCACCTGAACATCCTCAAGCCCGAGCACATGAGCAAGGACGACTTCTTCGCCTCGTGCGCCAAGGTCAACAAGTGGGTGTTCGAGATCGTCGAACGCTACAACGGCTCGATCTCCGCCGAGCACGGCGTGGGCATGACCAAGCGCGACTACCTGGGTTACAGCCGCTCGCCGGATGAAATCGCCTGCATGAAAGCGATCAAGGCGGTGTTCGACCCGAACGGCATCATGAATCCGGGTAAGATCTTCGCTCCCGAATAAAAAGCAGTATTCACAGGAGTCGGCCATGAGTTACCAGCACCAGTACGTAGACGGCACGCGCATCCACTTCCCGCTGGGCAAGGTGGTGTGCATCGGCCGTAACTACGCCGAGCATGCCAAGGAACTGGACAACCCCATCCCCAGCGAGCCGCTGCTGTTCATCAAACCCGGTAGTTGCGTGGTGCCCCTGGAAGGCGGCTTCAAGATCCCGAGCGAACGCGGTTCGGTGCATTACGAAGCCGAGATCGCCGTGCTGCTGGGCAAGCCGCTTTCCACCCACCCGTCCGAAGAAGAAGTGCTCGACGCCATCTCCGGTTTCGCCCCGGCGCTGGACCTCACCCTGCGGGATCTACAGGCGAAGCTGAAGGAAAAAGGCCTGCCCTGGGAGCTGGCCAAGAGCTTCGACGGTGCCTGTGTGCTGCCACCCTTCGTTTCGGCGGGCACCTACGAGGACCTGACCGACATCGGTATCCGCCTGACCGTCAATGGCGAAGTCCGCCAGGACGGCAACAGCGCGCTGATGCTCAACCCGATCGTGCCGATGATCCAGCACATGGCGGCGCACTTCTCATTGCAGGCGGGCGACGTGATTCTCACCGGCACGCCAGCGGGCGTGGGGCCGTTCACTGTGGGTGACGAGCTGGTGTTGGAACTTCCCGGCGTCAGCCGGTTCGAAGGCCGCGTGCTCTGACGCTGCGGGCACGACGGTAGCCCTGCTGCCGTCGTGTGGCCATCACCTGGTGGCATTTGTCGTTTTTTTCACAAACGATCCGGATAATGCGCAGTTTCATGTCCGTTCGCCGACGTTAAGGAAGACATCACGGCTCATTACCAGGAAACCCTTCAATGGCCATCCCGTCCACCGCTCCTGTTCCGCCCACCCGCAAACGCCATGCCCTGCTGCGTTGGCCGGTCTGGCTCGCTGCACTGGCGCTGATTGGCTATGGGCTGGCCGTGGCCATGCATTGGGATGACCGTGGGCTGCTGTGGATAAAAGAGCGCTTCGAGACCCCGGGCGAGCGCCAGGAGAGCATCTGGCTGCCGGACTATGTGGCAGACATCGATGCCAAGCCGCTGCCAGGGATGGAGCGCGACGAAGCTTCGGACCTGGCGTTCAACCCGCAGACCCGCACGCTGTTCGCGGTGATGGGCAAGCACCCGTTCCTGGTCGAGCTGACGCTCGAGGGCGATGTGCTGCGCAAGATGCCCCTGGTGGGCTGGTCCAATCCGGAAGGAGTGGCGGTGTTGGAGGACGGCCAGATCGCCATCGTCGACGAGCGCAATCACGACCTCACCGTGGTGAAGGTGGACGCCAGCACCACCACGCTGAATCGCGCAGACTTCCAAAGCCACGACCTGGGCGAGGCCGACAAGGGCAACAAGGGCTTCGAGGCCATTGCCTGGGATGCGATGCGCCAGCGCCTGGTCATCGGCGAGGAACGCCCGCCCCGGCTGTACACCTGGAGCACCGACGGGCGCAGCCCGCTCAAGGGCGACAAGCAGGCGCTGCCTAGCGATGAGCTGGACCTGCGCAACCTCTCCGCGTTGGCGGTCGACCCGCGCACCGGCCACCTGCTGGTGCTGTCCGCCGACTCCAACATGCTGCTGGAGCTGGACGAGAAGGGCGAGCAGGTCAGCTTCATGACCGTGCTTGGCGGTTTCAACGGCCTGAAGGACACCATCCCACGGGCCGAAGGCGTGGCCATGGACGACCAGGGCAACCTGTATTTCGTCAGTGAGCCCAACCTGTTCTATCGCTTCAGAAAGCACTGATATCGCCATCAGACAATTCGCCCGCTGGCATTAAGCTTCGCTTCAGTTGCTGATGGTTAGATGCACGCTCCTTTACCCGAGTCTGCCTGCATGCGCCGTAACCACCGTCTGATTGCCGCCTTCTTCGTGATTGCTTCGCTGCTTGCCCTGGGCGTGGCGGGGCACGAGTTTCGCCTGTTCGAGCGCGGATGGTTCAACCTCAAGGCCTGGTGGCAGCCTGCCGAGCAAAGCATGGGGCTTGACCGCTACCGGATGGTAGTGGAGGCGCAGCCCATCGAGGGGCTGGACGACGACATTTCGGCGCTGACCTACGACCCCGACCGCAAGAGCCTGTTCACCGTGACCAACGCCAAGTCCGAGCTGATCGAGCTGTCGCTGGACGGGCGTGTGTTGCGCCGCGTGCCGCTGACCGGCTTCGGCGACCCCGAGGCGGTGGAGTACGTGGGCCCCAACAGCTACGTGATCACCGACGAGCGCGAGCAGCGGTTGATCCGTGTGCGCCTGGACGACGACACCCTGTTCCTCGACGCCAACGATGCCGAGCAGTTGTCGCTGGGCATTGGCCTCAACGGCAACAAGGGCTTCGAGGGCCTGGCCTACGACTCGGCTGGCAAGCGCCTGTTCGTGGCCAAGGAGCGCGACCCGATGATGATCTACGAGGTGCACGGCTTCCCCCACGACAACCCCGACAAGCCTTACGCCGTGCATGTGGTGCAGGACCGCAAGCGTGACCGGCGGCTGTTCGTGCGCGACCTGTCCAGCCTGCAGTTCGATGAGCGCAGCGGGCACCTGCTGGCGTTGTCGGACGAGTCGCGCTTGGTGCTGGAGCTGGATGTGAAGGGCCGACCGTTGAGCACGCTGTCGTTGCGCAAAGGCTTCCAGGGCTTGAAACAGACGGTGCCGCAGGCAGAAGGGATTGCCATGGACGACGCCGGGACCATCTACCTGGTCAGCGAGCCGAACCTGTTCTACGTGTTCAAGAAGCCCTGAGCCCCCCGCGTGGGCGATGCATGCGGGGCTCAGGCCTCCAGGCTCACCTCGCCCAGATGCCCGCCGAACGGCCCGAAACTGCGTTCGACCATTCGCCGCCGCCCTTGGTCGTCCACGATCAACACCGTGCTTGCCCGCGTCCCGTAGTTCTGGCTGGCGATGAATACGCTCGACAGCAGCCTTTCGGTCGCCATGCCTACGCCGGTTTCCGGCAACTCGCCATCGGCTGCCGGTACGGCATCGGCCAGCAACGCCAACAGGCGCTGTGGGTCGGCCGACGCCAACAGCGCCTGTAGCCCGCAGCGCGCCTTGACCAGCTTCGGCCAAGGAGTGTCGAGCCCCGCGTTCGACAGCCCATAAACGCCGGGCTCCAGCAGACGGGGTGCCGGGGCCCGGGCATGCAGGTAGCCCAGGCGCTCGCCATCGCCTACCAGCAGGTTGAACCCCGAATACTGCGCGCTGCGGCTGGCCACTTCATCCAGATAGGCCTCCACCGCCAGTTCGCCGCGCAGGTACGCCGCCACCAGCTCGCCCCGCGAGCGCGGCCCCAGTGGCTGCCCTGGGTCACGGATGTTGGTCAGTGCCGCGAAGCGCCCGCCCGGCCCGACCCCAAGCCAGGTGCCGCCGGCTTCCAGGTCGCGCCCGGCATGTACCCCCGGCGCATCCTCCCAAGCCGTCAGGGCCTGGGTCGGGCGGGCGTAGAACTCGTCGCGGTTGGCGGCGACGATCAGCGGCAGGGCATGCCCCGGCCGCCAGGCGAATACGATCAGGCACATAGGTTGTCCCCTGTGTTTTCGGCCACTCTACCCGTGGCGCCGGTGCCGATCCATCACCTGACACAGACTTCACTAGAGCGCCAGGCGTGGCTTCCGTTACCATGCCGGATTGTTTTCCACAGGGGCCGCGAATGGAATTCGTACTCTATCTGCTGTTGGGGGCCTGCGCCGGTGTACTGGCCGGGCTGTTCGGCGTGGGTGGCGGCATCATCATCGTGCCGGTGCTGGTGTTCAGCTTCACCTTGCAGGGCTTCGACCCCGCGGTCCTTACCCACCTGGCCGTTGGCACGTCGCTGGCGACCATCGTCTTCACCTCGATCAACGCCGTACTCGAGCACCAGCGCAAAGGCGCGGTGCAATGGCCGATCTTCACCTGGATGGCCGTGGGCATCCTGCTCGGCGCCCTGGTCGGGGCCAAGACCGCCTCGCTGATCCAGGGCCCGATGCTGCAGAAGATCATCGGCGTGTTCGCCCTGGTGATCGCTGCGCAGATGGCCCTGGACCTCAAGCCCAAGGCCAGCCGGGGTATCCCTGGCAAACCGGGCCTGATCGGCGCCGGTGGGGTGATCGGCTGGGCCTCGGCGATCTTCGGCATCGGCGGCGGCTCGCTGACCGTGCCGTTCCTGACCTGGCGCAGCCTGCCCATGCAGAAGGCCGTGGCCACCTCATCGGCCTGCGGCCTGCCGATCGCCCTGGCCAGCGCCCTGAGCTTCATGTGGCTGGGCTGGCACGAGGAGCACCTGCCGGCCCATAGCGTGGGTTATGTGTACCTGCCGGCACTGGTCGGCATCGCCGTGACCAGCATGTTCTTCGCCCGCTTTGGCGCGCGCCTGGCGCACAAGCTGTCGCCGCGCCTGCTCAAACGCCTGTTCGCCGCGCTGCTGTTCTGCGTCGGCCTGAGCTTTTTGATTTGAACCAAGAGGAAAATCCATGCTGCCTTACCCGCAGATAGATCCCGTGGCCGTGGCCCTCGGGCCGCTGAAAATCCACTGGTACGGCCTGATGTACCTGATCGGCATCGGCGGCGCCTGGCTGCTGGCCTCGCGCCGGCTCAACCGTTTCGACCCCACCTGGTCCCGCGAGAAGCTCTCCGACCTGGTGTTCTGGCTGTCGATGGGGGTGATCGTCGGCGGGCGCCTGGGCTACGTGCTGTTCTACGACCTGCACCAGTACCTGGCCAACCCCACGCTGATCTTCGAAGTCTGGAAAGGCGGCATGTCGTTCCACGGTGGTTTCATCGGCGTGATGCTGGCGGCGCTGTGGTTCGGCAAGCGCAACAACAAGTCGTTCTTCGAACTGATGGACTTCGTCGCCCCGCTGGTGCCGATCGGCCTGGGCGCAGGGCGCATCGGCAACTTCATCAACGCCGAACTGTGGGGCAAGGCCACCGACGTGCCGTGGGCGATGGTGTTCCCGCCGTTCAGCGACCCGGCGCAACTGCCGCGTCACCCGTCGCAGCTGTACCAGTTCGCCCTCGAAGGTGTGGCATTATTCGTCATCCTCTGGCTGTACTCGCGCAAGCCGCGCCCGACCATGGCCGTTTCCGGCATGTTCGCGCTGTTCTATGGCATCTTCCGCTTCATCGTGGAGTTCGTGCGGGTGCCGGACGCCCAGCTGGGCTACATCGCCTTTGGCTGGTTGACCATGGGTCAGTTGCTCTGCGTGCCGATGATCGTCGGCGGCCTGTTCCTGATCTGGTGGGCCTACAACCGCAAACCAACGGCCAAAGCGGCCGTCTGATTCCCACGGCAGGGGCGATCCCCCTGCCGTTCTTGTTACAGGTAAGCCATGAAACAGTATCTAGATCTGGTCCGTGAGGTCATCGACAACGGCACGCTGCAGGAAAACCGCACCGGCACCCGCACCATCAGCCTGCCGGGCGCCATGCTGCGTTTCGACCTGCAGAAGGGCTTCCCGGCCATCACCACGCGCCGGCTTGCGTTCAAGTCGGCGATCGGCGAGATGGTGGGCTTCTTGCGGGGCGTGAAGAACGCCGGTGAATTCCGCGAGTTGGGCTGCAAGGTCTGGGACCAGAACGCCAACGAGAACGCCCAGTGGCTGGCCAACCCGTTCCGCCTGGGCCATGACGACCTTGGCGAAATCTACGGCGTGCAATGGCGCCAGTGGCCGGGCTACAAGCGCATTGCGCTGAGCAACCCGGCCGCCATCGAAATGGCCGAAAAGGCCGGTTTCCGCCAGATCGCCCAGGACGAGGAAGACGGCCAGGCGTTCGTCATCCTGTACAAGGCCATCGACCAGGTGCGCCAGTGCCTGGACACCATCGCCAACGACCCGGGCAGCCGGCGCATCCTGTTCCACGGCTGGAACTGCGCCCAGCTCGACGAAATGGCGCTGCCGCCGTGCCACTTGCTGTACCAGTTCCACCCGAATGTCGAGACCAGGGAAATTTCCCTGACCCTCTACATCCGCTCCAACGACCTGGGCCTGGGCACACCGTTCAACCTCACCGAAGGCGCGGCGCTGCTGTCGCTGTTCGGCCGCCTGACCGGCTACACCCCGCGCTGGTTCACCTACTTCATCGGCGATGCCCATGTGTATGAGAACCACCTGGACATGCTGGGCGAACAGATGAAGCGCGAGCCGCTGGCGGCGCCGAAGCTGGTGATCAGCGACCGGGTACCGGCGTTTGCCGAGACCGGCAAGTACGAGCCGGAGTGGCTGGAGAAGATCGAGCCGAGCGACTTCTGGCTGGAAGGCTATGAGCACCATGCGCCGATGACGGCGCCGATGGCGGTCTGATCCAGTAATCGAGTTGTCCTCTTCGCGGGCAAGCCCGCTCCCACAGGTATATCGCTGATTTCAGTTCCAGCGCTGTCCCTGTGGGAGCGGGCTTGCCCGCGAATGCTTTCGTATAGGCACCATCAATGGCCGTGGCTACGCCCCACATGCGAATGCTCGGTCTCCGGCACCGTCACCGCCCCATTGGTCTCCAACTGCTGCAAGATCGCGCACTCCGCCCCCTGCGCATTGCACTGCTGCCTCAGCTCCACCAACTGCGTCTGCAGCGCCATCAACCCGTCGATCCTCGCCTGCACATGCTCGATATGTTCGTCGATCAGCGCATTGACGCTTCCGCACGAGCCTTCCGGGCTGTCGCGCAGTCTCAATAGACTGCGGATCTCGTCCAGGGTCATGTCCAGGGTGCGGCAGTTGCGGATGAACGTCAGCCGTTCCACATGGGCCTGGGTGTACAGCCGGTAATTGCCATCGGTACGGGCGGGCTCGGGTAGCAGTTGCTCGCGCTCGTAGTAGCGAATGGTTTCCACGGCGCAATCCGTGGCCTTGGCCAGTTCTCCGATCTTCATGGCAAATCTCCGGCAGGGGGGTTGACCCTATAGTGGCTACAGGGTGTTCACTTGGCAACAGGCTCCCTTTAAGGACAAACCCATGAACCAGCCTGTTAGCCCCGAACACAAGCATGACCACGCTCATGGCGAGCAAGGTCACCGCCACGAAGCCCATACCCACAGCTGCTGCGGGGCCAGTGCCTCGCCGGCCTTGGTGCAACTGACCGAAAAGGCCAGCGCCGGGGCGCAGCTCAGCCGTTTCCGCATCCAGGCCATGGACTGCCCCACCGAGCAGACCCTGATCCAGGACAAGCTGGGCAAGATGGCTGGCATCGAACAGCTGGAATTCAACCTGATCAACCGCGTGTTGGGCGTACGCCACACCCTCGACGGTACCGCCGAGATCGAGCGCGCCATCGACAGCCTGGGCATGAAGGCCGAGCCGCTGGCCGCTGACGATGACAGCAGCGCCGCGCCTGCCGCCAAGACCCGTTGGTGGCCGCTGGCGCTGTCGGGTGTGGCGGCGATCGCCGCCGAAATCGTGCATTTCTCCGGCAAAGCGCCAGAGTGGGTGGTCGCCGCGCTAGCCCTGGCGGCCATCCTCGGCTGTGGCCTGGGCACCTACAAGAAGGGCTGGATCGCCCTGAAGAACCGCAACCTCAACATCAACGCGCTGATGAGCATCGCCGTGACCGGTGCCGTGCTGATCGGCCAATGGCCGGAAGCGGCCATGGTCATGGTGCTGTTCACCATCGCCGAGCTGATCGAGGCCCGCTCGCTGGACCGCGCACGCAACGCTATCAGCGGGCTGATGCAGCTGACCCCGGACACCGCCACCGTGTTGCAAAGCGACGGCCAGTGGCGCGAAGTCGAGGTGCGCGAGGTGGCCATCGGTGCCCAGGTGCGGGTACGCCCCGGCGAGCGCATCGGCCTGGATGGTGAAGTGGTCAGCGGGCAATCCAGCGTCGATCAGGCACCGATCACCGGCGAAAGCCTGCCAGTGGAGAAGGCTGTGGGCGACAAGCTGTTCGCCGGCACCATCAACCAGGCAGGCGCCCTGGAGTACCGCGTTACCGCTGCCGCCGGCCAATCGACACTGGCGCGGATCATCAAGGCCGTCGAAGAAGCCCAGGGCGCCCGTGCGCCGACCCAGCGCTTCGTCGACCAGTTCTCGCGCATCTACACCCCGGTAGTGTTCGCCCTGGCACTTGCCGTGGCGGTCATCCCGCCGCTGTTCATGGCCGGCGCCTGGTTCGACTGGGTCTACCGTGCCCTGGTGCTGTTGGTGGTGGCCTGCCCGTGCGCGCTGGTGATCTCCACCCCGGTGACCATCGTCAGCGGCCTCGCCGCTGCCGCGCGCAAGGGTATCCTGATCAAGGGCGGGGTGTACCTGGAAGGCGGGCGCAAGCTGGACTTCCTGGCCCTGGACAAGACCGGCACCCTCACCCACGGCAAGCCGGTGCAGACCGACAGCCAGGTCCTCGACCCGTTGTTCGAAGGCCGCGCCCAGGCCCTGGCCGCCAGCCTCGCTGCGCGCTCCGACCACCCGGTATCCGGCGCCATCGCGCAATTTGCCAAGACGCAAAGCCTTGCCCTGAACGATGTCACCGAGTTTGCGGCCCTTGCCGGCCGTGGCGTGCGTGGTGATATCGACGGCGCAACCTACCACCTGGGTAACCACCGCCTGGTGGAAGAGCTGGGCCTGTGCTCGCCCGAGCTGGAGGCGCAACTGGATGTGCTGGAGCGCCAGGGCAAGACCGTGGTCCTGCTGCTCGACCGCAGCGGCCCGCTGGCGCTGTTCGCCGTGGCCGACACGGTCAAGGACAGCAGCCGCCAGGCCATCGCCGAACTGCATGAGCTGGGTATCAAGACCGTCATGCTGACCGGCGACAATCCCCACACCGCCCAGGCCATCGCCGCGCAGGTGGGCATCGACCGCGCCGAGGGCAATTTGCTGCCGGCTGACAAGCTCAAGACCATCGAGGATTTGTACGCCCAGGGCCACCGCGTCGGCATGGTTGGTGACGGCATCAACGACGCGCCGGCCCTGGCCCGCGCCGAGATCGGCTTCGCCATGGCGGCCGCCGGTACCGACACCGCCATCGAGACCGCCGACGTAGCGCTGATGGACGACGACTTGCGCAAAATCCCGGCGTTCGTCAGGCTGTCGCGCCAAAGTGCGGCGATCCTCACCCAGAACATCGTGCTGGCCCTGGGGATCAAGGCCATCTTCCTGGCGATCACCTTTGCCGGCATGGCCACCCTGTGGATGGCGGTGTTCGCCGACATGGGCGTGAGTCTGCTGGTGGTGTTCAACGGCTTGCGCCTGCTGCGCAAGTAAGGCTGGGTGCGCACCCTGTGTAGGAGCGGCCTTGCCGGGGCGCTCCTACACAGGGGGCGGCGCTGGTTCAACGGGTCATGTCTGTCCCAAAAGAGGTTATCCACAATGCTCAGTGCCGAGCTCAAGGCCTTCTACATGGTGGCCCGCCAGGGCAGCATCACCCTGGCGGCGAAGAAGCTCGGGCTCAGCCAGCCCACGGTGACCACGCAGATCCGCAACCTCGAAAGCCAGTACAACGTCGAGCTGTTCTACCGTGGTGGCCGGCGCCTGGTGCTGAGCGAGGAGGGCGTGCGCCTGCTGCCGATGGTCAAGGCACTGTTGCAGCAGGAGGCCGAGATCGAGTTCGAGCTGCGCAACAGCGGCCAGGCCCAGGGCAGCCTGCGCATCGCCGCAACCGCGCCGTACTACATCCTCGACCTGGTGAAGATCTTCCGCGAGCGCCTGCCCCAGGTGGAAGTGGCGGTGGAAATCGGCAACTCGCAGCAGGTGCTGGAAATGCTCGAGGACTACCGAGTGGATATCGCCGCCTCGTCGCAGTTGCTGGAAGACGCACGCCTGGTGCGCCGGGTGCTGGGCACCGACCCGCTGGTGCTGGCGGTGCACCGCAATCACCCGCTGGCCCAGCGCCAGGCGGTGTCGATCGAGGTGGTGGCCGGGCATTGCCTGCTGATGCGCGAGAAGGGCTCCACCACCCGCAAACTCACCGAACAGATGATGCAGGACGCCGGGGTGAAGGCTGGGGCGCTGCTGGAGATTGGCAGCCGTGAGTCGATCCGCGAGGCGGTGCTGCGCAACATCGGCATCAGCATCATTGCCCGCCATGAGGTGCCGCATAACCCCGAGCTGCGGGTATTGGCGCTGGAGGATGCGCCGGTGATGCATGAGTACCTGTACTGCCTGAAAGAGCGGCGTCAGGCGCGGTTGCCGGCGNGGTGTCGATCGAGGTGGTGGCCGGGCATTGCCTGCTGATGCGCGAGAAGGGCTCCACCACCCGCAAACTCACCGAACAGATGATGCAGGACGCCGGGGTGAAGGCTGGGGCGCTGCTGGAGATTGGCAGCCGTGAGTCGATCCGCGAGGCGGTGCTGCGCAACATCGGCATCAGCATCATTGCCCGCCATGAGGTGCCGCATAACCCCGAGCTGCGGGTATTGGCGCTGGAGGATGCGCCGGTGATGCATGAGTACCTGTACTGCCTGAAAGAGCGGCGTCAGGCGCGGTTGCCGGCGGCGTTTCTGGGGGTGGCGCAGGAAGTGGTGGGTTCGCAATTCTGATCGTTCTTCACTGGCTGCACCGGCCTCATCGCCGGCAAGCCGGCTCCCACAGGGGCAAGGCTGGTCTGCTTTTGTGGGAGCCGGCTTGCCGGCGATAGGGCCCTCAAAGCCACTACAAAATCTGCCTATACCACTATCACCCGCTTTTGCCCCAACGCCACGGAACCTTCGCACAGCCTGCCTAGCATGGCCCCATCGCTTCGATGAGGACCTGCCATGAACCACGTCACCCCGGGCGCACAGATGAAAGTGCGCGGCATCCACAAACGCTTCGGCGCCTTCACCGCGCTCAACGACGTGTCCCTCGACATCGCCGCTGGCGAGCTGGTGTGCCTGCTCGGCCCTTCGGGATGCGGCAAGACCACCCTGCTGCGCTGCATCGCGCGCTGTTCCCCAACCTCACCGTCGAAGCCAACATCGCCTACGGCCTGACCGGCGCCAGCCGTGACCAAAGCCGTGGTCGCGTGGCAGAAATGCTCGAACTGGTGGGGCTTACCGGCAGCGAAAAGAAATACCCCGGCCAGCTCTCCGGCGGCCAGCAGCAACGCGTAGCCCTGGCCCGAGCCCTGGCACCGAAACCCTCGCTGCTGCTGCTCGACGAGCCCATGTCCGCCCTCGATGCCCGGGTTCGTGAGCACCTGTGCACCGAGCTGCGCCAGCTGCAACGCCAGCTGGGCATCACCACGCTGATGGTCACCCACAACCAGGACGAGGCCATGCTGATGGCCGACCGCATCGCCGTGATGAACAACGGCCAGGTCGAGCAGTACGCCACCCCGCAGGAAATCTACGACCAGCCGGCCACGCCGTTCGTCGCCGAGTTCGTCGGCCAGGGCAACTGGCTGCCGTTCCAGCGCAGCAGCGACAGCCATGCCCGGGTCGGCAGCATGAACATGCGCCTGGCGGCCAACGCCGGCCGTGCCAGCAGCGGCCGACTGTTCTGCCGCCCCGAGGCGATCACCGTGAACCCGGTGGTGCACGAGGAAAACCTGTTCCCGGCCAAGGTCCGCGAGATCACTTTCCTCGGCAACCGCTGCCGCATGAGCTTCGAACTCAAGGCCCTGCCGGGCCACGCGCTGCTCGCCGAGCTGGCGCCAGAAGCCATGCCGCGCCTGGGCTCGCAGGACATCTGGGTGGCCCTGCCACCGCAGAGCCTGCAGGTGTTTGCCTGAGATGGCCGCGCCCATGACCCTGCCCCTGAGCACCGCCAAGTCCGCCCCGCGCAGCGGTGTCGCCCTGGGTGACCGCCTGTTCGTCGTCGGTGGCAAGAGCCTGCTGCTGCTCCTGCTGGTGCTGGCGGTGCTGCTGCCGTTGTTGGCGATCTTCTGGAAAGGCTTCAGCGCCGATGCCGGCCAGGGTGGTGGCCTGGTGGCGGCCCGCGAGCTGTTCGCCAGCGCCAACTTCCACTGGCTGCTCGGCAACAGCCTGTCGGTGGCCTTCACCGTCGCGGCCATCGTCGTGCCGCTGGCCTACCTGTTCGCCTACGCCCTGCAACGCACGCTGATCCCGGCCAAGGGCCTGTGGCGTGGCATTTCATTGCTGCCGCTGCTGGCACCGTCAATGCTGCCGGCCATCGCCCTGGTGTACCTGTTCGGCAACCAGGGCCTGCTGCGCGGGCTGCTCAGCGACAATATCTACGGCTTCTGGGGCATCGTCCTTGGTGAAGCCATCTACACCTTCCCCCATGCCCTGATGATCCTGCTGTCGGCGCTGTCGCTGGCCGATGCGCGGTTGTTCGATGCCGCGTCGAGCATGGGCGCCGGGCCCGCCCGGGCGTTTTTCAGCATCACCTGGCCGGCCACCCGCCAGGCGGTGTTCGCCGCGTTCTGCCTGGTGTTCACCCTGACCATCACCGACTTTGGCGTGCCCGTGGTGGTCGGTGGCGACTATCAAGTGCTGGCGCTGGAGGCCTACAAGGCGGTGGTTGGCCAGCAGCAGTTCGGTCGTGGCGCGCTGATCGGCATGGTGCTGCTGGTGCCGGCCCTGCTGAGCTTTAGCGTCGACGCCTGGCTGCGTCGGCGCCAGGGCGAGGCCATGAGCGGCCGCGCCCAGGTGTTCGAGCCCAAGCCTTCCCGGCTGCGTGACGGCTGCTTCCTGGCCCTGGTGTTGCTGGTGTGCGCGGCGTTGCTGGCGGTGATCGGCATGGCGGTGTACTCGTCGCTGGTCAAGTTCTGGCCCTACAACCTGTCGCTGTCGCTCAACCACTACCAGTTCGACGACACCGCCGGTGGCGGCTGGCTGGCCTACCGCAACAGCGTGACCATGGCCCTGTGCACCGCGCTGATCGGCAGCGTGGTGATCTTCAGCGGCGCCTACCTGATGGAGAAAACCCAAGGCCAGCGCCTGCTCAACCAGGCCCTGCGCCTGCTCAGCTTCATCCCCATGGCCGTGCCTGGCCTGGTGTTGGGCCTGGGCTACGTGTTCTTCTTCAACCTCAACGGCAACCCGCTGCATGTGTTCTACGGCAGCATGGCACTGCTGGTGGTGTGCACCATCGCCCACTACCTGACCACCGCGCAGATGACCGCCACCACCGCCCTGCGCCAACTCGACGGCGAGTTCGAAGCCGCCGCGCTGTCGCTCAAGGCGCCGCTGTACAAGCACTTCATGCGGGTCACCGTGCCGATCTGCCTGCCGGCACTACTGGACATCGTCCGTTACCTGTTCGTCTCGGGCATGACCACGGTTTCGGCGGCGATCTTCCTCTACAGCCCCGACACCATCCTCGCCGCCGTTGCCGTGCTGAACATGGACGACGCCGGCAACGTCGGCGGCGCCGCCGCCATGTCCACCCTGATCCTGCTTACCAGTGCCGCCGCCTCGCTGCTGCTGGCCGGCGCTTCACGCGGCCTGCTGCGCCGCTCCCAGGCCTGGCGCCAACGCGCCCCCGGCCATTGACCGACTGCCCACAACGATAGGAACCGCACCATGTTCAAGCCCCTCGCACTTGCCGCTGCCGTGTCCGCCGTGTTCAGCCTGCAAGCCTCGGCTGCCGCTACCCAGCTGACCGTCTACACCGCCCTGGAAGCCGAGCAGCTCAAGAGCTACAAGCAAGCCTTCGAGAAGGCCAACCCGGACATCGAGATCAAGTGGGTACGCGACTCCACCGGCATCATCACCGCCAAGCTGCTGGCCGAGAAAGACCGCCCGCAGGCCGACGCGGTGTGGGGCCTGGCGGCCTCCAGCCTGGCCATCCTCGACCAGAACGGCATGCTCGACGCCTACGCACCGAAGGACCTGGGCAAGATCTCGCCCAACTATCGCGACGCCGCCAACCCGCCGGCCTGGGTGGGCATGGACGTGTGGGCCGCGACCATCTGCTTCAACACCGTCGAGGCCGAAAAGCAGGGCCTGAGCAAGCCGCTGAGCTGGCAGGACCTGACCAAGCCCGAGTACAAGGGCAAGATCGTCATGCCCAACCCGGCCTCGTCGGGCACCGGTTTCCTCGACGTCAGCGCCTGGCTGCAGACCTTCGGCGAGCCGCAGGGCTGGGCCTACATGGATGCCCTGCACCAGAACATCGGCCAGTACGTACATTCCGGCTCCAAGCCCTGCAAGCTGGCCGCCGCCGGCGAGTTCCCGATCGGCATCTCGTTCGAGTACCCGGCCGTGCAGCTCAAGCGCCAGGGCGCGCCGCTGGATATCGTGCTGCCGAAGGAAGGCCTGGGCTGGGAAATTGAAGCGACTGCCGTGATCAAGGGTTCGCCGAAGGCCGATGCGGCCAAGCGCCTGGCAGATTTTTCCGCCAGCCCCGCGGCGATGGAGCTATACAAAGAGAACTTCGCCGTGCTCGCCGCGCCGGGCATCGCCAAGCCACAGACCGAGCTGCCGGCGGACTATGAGCAGCGGCTGATCAAGAACGACTTTGCCTGGGCCTCGAAGAACCGCGACCAGATCCTGAGCGAATGGCGCAAGCGCTATGACGGCAAGTCGGAGAAAGTCGCCCAGCAGTGAGGGCCCCATCGCGGGGCAAGCCCGCTCCCACGATTGCCGTGGGAGCGGGCTTGCCCCGCGATAACGCCATCAAAGGAAAAGACGATGCCCAATTCGCACCCGACCATCGACAACACGTTCGCCCTCTATGAACACCACGGCAGCGCCGACTACATCGGCGAAGCCATCACCCAGCTCGAACACATGTCCCAGGCCGCCCAGCTGGCCATGGCCGAAGGCTACGACGATGAAGTGGTACTGGCCGCGTTCTTCCACGACATCGGCCACTTGCTGGGCGAAGGCCAAGCCAGCATGGGCGGCTTTGGTGTGGTCAGCCACGAACGCCTCGGCGCCGAGTACCTGCGCCGCGTGGGTTTTGGCGAGCGCATGGCGCGGTTGGTGCAGTACCACGTCGAGGCCAAGCGCTACCTCACCTTGCGTCAGCCGGGGTATTACGACCGGCTGAGCGAGGCGAGCCGACGCACGCTGGGGTATCAGGGCGGGGTGATGAGCGAGGCCGAGGCGGATGCGTTCGAGGGCGATCCGTTGTTTGCGGTGAGCCTAAGGATGCGGGAGTGGGATGAGCAGGCCAAGGAAGTGGGCGTGGCATTGCTGGATCTAGAGCTCCTGAAGGCCAAGGCACTGGCTTTGATCTGATGGTGTCTGTACTGGCCCTTTCGCGGGCAAGCCCGCTCCCACAGGATATCGGTCGGTGCTGAATGTGGCGCGGTCCCTGTGGGAGCGGGCTTGCCCGCGAAGAGGCCGGACCTGCTAATTCAGATTTGTAAAACCAACGCCTCCAGCTGCTCTTGCCGCTCAGCCTGGTTCACCTTCGCCCCCGGATTGAGCGTCGACCACTGCGGATGCGCCCGCGCCTTGTTCAGCGCCTCGGGCAGCTTGCCCTCGCGCCAGGCCTTCTCATCCAGTGCACCCAGGCGAATGCTGTCCTGCGCTGCATGCCCGCGGCTCTCCAACGCCACCATCAATTGCTGCTGACGCAGCGCCAGCAGGCGCAGCACGGTGTCATCCACCGTCAATTCCCGCTGGCCCTTGAGCTTGCCCATCAACCGCGCACCATAGTTGCGCGCCGTTTGCAGCGCACCGCCGGCAATGGCCCCGGCTAGCGCGGCAGCCCCCAGCGTCAGACCGCCAACCAGCAGATCGACACCGGCACCCGCCGCCGCACCCGCCGCCACGCCGCTGCCCAGGCGCACGCCCAGCAGCTTCAGGGTTTCCGGGTTGAACAGGTCATCGCCCCAGCGCCCGTCCAGCAGCGGCAAGTCATCGGCATTGGCATCCTCGCGGCGGAAGGCATACAGCTTGAGCAGCGCCTCGACACAGCGCTGCTCGCGCTGGCGCACATCATGGCGCAGGGCTTCGATGGCCTGGGCTTGCTCGGCAGGTTCGACGCTGCGCCGGCAGGCGGCGCAGTCGAGCAGCAATTCGGCGATCAAGCGCTTGCCGCTGTGCTGGCGGGCCAGGCGCTGGGCCTGCTGGTCGTCGATCAGCCGTTGCAGGGCGGGGCGGGCTTCTTCCAGCAGCAGGGCGAGGCTTTCGTAGAGGCGCCGTTCGCCATCCTCGGGCGGGGCCACGCTGTCGAACCGCACCAGGGCATGCAGCCCCAGGCGGGCCAAGGCCTCGCGCCACTCTGGTTCACGGTGCTGGTGGCTGGCGACGAAGTTGAGCACCGGCAGCAAAGGCTTGCCGCAGCTGGCCAGCACCTCCAGCTCGTCGCGGTACTTGGCCAGCACCGGCTCGCGGGCGTCGATCACGTACAGCCCGGCATTGCTCGCCAGCAACTGGCGCAGCACCTTGGCTTCCTGCTCGAAACGCTGGCGCGCCTCGCTGCCCTGGAGAAAACGCTCCAGACGGGCCGGGCCGTCCAGGCGTTCGCCCGGGCGCTCCAGGCGTTCGAGGTAGTCGAGCAGGGCGATAGCGTCTTCCAGGCCCGGGGTGTCGTACAGCTCCAGCAGCGGCTCGCCGTCCACCGACAGGCGCGCGCCTTCGACATGGCGGGTGGTGCTGGGGCGGTGCGAGACTTCGCCGAAACCAACGTCACGGGTGAGGGTGCGCAGCAGCGAGGTCTTGCCGACGTTGGTATGGCCGACCACGGCCAGTTTCAGCGGCTCAGTCATGGCCATGCTCCAGCCAGGTCAGTGGCGAGGTGTCGGCGTGGGGCAGGCCGAGGCGGTCGAGGGCCTCGTGCCAGTCGCCCAGGCGCGCGGCGTCCAGAGCTTCGCCAGGTTGCGCCTGGAGCAGCCAGATGCGCGTGGCGCCGGCATTGCGCGCAAGCTCGGCGAGCAGTGCCAGGCTGCCGCGGTCGGGTGAGCGACGCGGGTCGCAGGCGATGGCCAGGCGTGCCGGGGGGAAGCGGCCGAGCTGTTCGAGCAGCTTGTTGCGCGATTCACGGCTGTCGAGCACGCCGGCGTTGGTCACGCTTTTTGGCAGGGCCGGTGGCCATGGGCGCTGGTCGTCCAGCTCAAGGCCCACCAGCAGCGCACCGCTGCTACCACTTTCCAGCGAGTCGGCCTCGAAGTGGGGCAGTGTGTCGGGCGCGGCGTCCTGTACGCCGATCCGCTCGCTGCGTGGCATCAGTACTTCGCGCAGTTGCGCATAGCCGGGCAGGTTGAGGTCCAGCGCCAGGCGCTCGCGGCCTTGGCGCCAGCGCCACAGGCACAGCGCGGCCAATACCAGGCGTGGCAGCACGCCATAGACCAGCACCACCCCGAGCAACCAGCTGGCCCAGGCCTGGCGGGCCATGTCCAGCGCCGGCTGGGTGGCGCCACTGGCGCGGATCATTGCGTCGTCCGGTACGGCGAAACCCAGCAGCGCGGGCAGGGCGCCGAGGGCATGGGTGAGGGCGATGAAGGGTTCGGCGGCGAGCAGGGTGGTTTCCCAGACGAAGCCGTAGCGCCGGGTGGCCAGCAACGCCAGCAGCATGCCCAGCGCCGCCAGCATCGCCAGCAGCCACAGGCCATGCACCAGCGCACCGAGCAGCCAGCGGTTGAGGCGCTGCCGCTGCAGCAGCACCAGCAGCGCCGGGGCCAGTTGCGCGGCCTTGGCATCACGGGCGAAACGTTCGCTCAGCCATAGCCACAGGCGGCCCAGCGCCGCGCCTTGCTCACCGGCGAAGAAAAAGCCCAAGGCCCAGCCGATCAGCAGCAGAAGATTCAGCCCGAGCAGACTGCCCAAGGCCCAGAACACGTTGACCGGCCGTTGCCCGTCGCCCAGTGCCGCCAGCCCAAGACCAGCGCCGCTGAACACGGCCACCACCATCAACGCCAACAGCGCCAGGCGTGCGCCCTGCTTCCAATGGCGCAGTGCCGTGGCCATGTCGTCGCGCTCGGCCAGCCACAAAGCGCGGGTTTCGATGCGGGTGGCCAGGTCGCCACCCTGCTGGCGCGCGCGGCGGTTGGCTTCCTGGTCTTCCAGGGGGCCGGCGTGTTCCTCACGCAGGCGCACCGCTTCGGTGAGCCAACGCTTGTCCAGTTCGGTCGGTGCAGTCACAAGCTCGTCCATTGCACAGGTCAGGGCGCAAGCATAACCCAGGCGTCGGATGGAGCGTTTTGTGAGGGCTGCTTTGTCAGTTATCTAGATATCTTCTGCGGGTTGTTTGATATCCTCGCGGTCATGAAGACACCAATTCCTCTCTGCCTGATTGCTGCCGTTGGCACCAATAGAGTAATCGGCATACGTAACCAGATGCCTTGGCACTTGCCTGGGGATTTTAAGTATTTCAAGTCTCAAACCATGGGCAAACCCATCATCATGGGTCGTAAAACTTGGGACTCGCTAGGTCGTGCCTTGCCAGGTCGTTTGAACATAGTAGTGAGCAGACAAGCGAATCTTGAGCTTGACGGCGCAGAAGTTTTCCCTTCTCTTGAAGACGCGTTGATCCGTGCAAGCGAATGGGCGCGTGGCCAAGGCGTCGAAGAGCTGATGCTCATCGGCGGGGCACAATTGTATAGGCAAGCCTTGGAGAAGGGGCTTGTCAGTCGGATGTACCTGACGCAGGTGGATTACTCTGGTGAAGGGGACGCGTTGTTCCCGGAATTCGCTATGGAACAGTGGAACTTGGCGTCGAGAACCCCGCAGCCTCCCGAAGCTAAAGGGCCTGAGTATCATTTCGAGGTTTTGGAAAGGATCTGAGATAGCCGGGGCTGCTTCGCAGCCCTTTCGCGACACAAGGCCGCTCCTACAGGGGATCGCGTTCACTTGTAGGAGCGGCCTTGTGTCGCGAAAGGGGCGCAAAGCGCCCCCAGCAATCTCTCAGGAATGACTCAGTTGGGCATGCTTATCCCCGCCCAGCACCTGCTGGTCGGTCTGCTTGAGCAGCTGGCTGGTCACCACGCCCGCGGTCATCGAGCCATTCACGTTCAACGCCGTGCGGCCCATGTCGATCAGCGGTTCCACCGAGATCAACAGCGCCACCAGCTCCACTGGCAGGCCCATGGCCGGCAGCACGATCAACGCGGCGAAGGTCGCGCCACCACCGACACCGGCAACGCCGGCCGAGCTGAGGGTGACGATGGCCACCAGGGTGGCGATCCACAGCGGGTCGAAGGTGTCGATGCCCACCGCCGGGGCGACCATCACCGCCAGCATCGCCGGGTACAGGCCGGCGCAGCCGTTCTGGCCGATGGTGGCGCCGAACGAGGCGCTGAAGCTGGCAATCGACTGCGGTACGCCCAGGCGCTGGGTTTGCGCCTCGATGTTCAGCGGGATGCTGGCGGCGCTGGAGCGGCTGGTGAAGGCGAAGGTCAGCACCGGCCACACTTTGCGGAAGAAGCGCAGCGGGCTGACGCCGGTCAGCGCCAGGATCACCCCGTGCACCACGAACATCAGGCCCAGGCCGATGTACGACACCACCACGAAGCTGCCCAGCTTGAGGATGTCCTCGAGGTTGGAGCTGGCCACCACCTTGGTCATCAGTGCCAACACGCCATAGGGGGTGAGCTTCATCACCAGGCGCACCAGGCGCATCACCCAGGCTTGCAGCACATCGATGGCCGACAGCGCGCGTTCGCCCTTGTCCTTGTCGTCCTTGATCAGTTGCAAGGCGGCCAGGCCCAGGAACACGGCGAAGATCACCACGCTGATGATCGAGGTCGGCTTGGCCCGTGCCAGGTCGGCCACCGGGTTGCTGGGGACGAACGACAGCAGCAACTGCGGGATGTTGAGGTCGGCGACCTTGCCCGCGTAGTCACTGTGGATCGCCTGCAACCGCGCGCTTTCCTGCACCCCGGCCACCAGGCCCTCGGCGCTCAGGCCAAACAGGTTGGTCAGGGCGATGCCGATCAGCGCGGCGATGGCGGTGGTCAGCAGCAGGGTGCCGATGCTCAGCACACTGATGCGGCCCAGGCTCGAGGCATTGTGCAAGCGGGCCACGGCGCTGAGGATCGAGGCGAAGATCAGCGGCATGACGATCATCTGCAACAGGCCGACATAGCCGTTGCCGACCAGGTCGAGCCAGGCGATGGTCGCCTTGAGCACCGGGTGGCCGGCGCCGTAGACGGTGTGCAGGGCCAGGCCGAAGCCCACGCCCAGGGCCAGGCCCAGCAGGACTTTCTTGGCCAGGCTCCAGTCGGTGCGGCGGGTTTGCGCCAGGCCCAGCAGCAGGGCCAGGAACGCCAGCAGGTTGAGAGACAGCGGCAGGTTCATTGAAGCTCCAGGAAAAGCGAAAGAGGCATCGCCTCTGGTGAGCGATTGCGAACCGAAATGCTAACAGCCTGAAAACAAACGAATTTATACCTAAAAGTAATTTGTATAGTCGTTTTTGGAATAACGGCATGTCGTTATTGGCAAGCGGCATGGCGCTTGCGGCTGTGTCGGGGTCGGTGCCGAGCGTCTGGTTGTCACAAAACGGGTCTAGGGTTGAGCGGCCACGTCTTTGGGAGAACTGCACATGATGTCTGCTCCGAAACTGCTTGCCGGCGGTCTGGTCCTGTTGCTCAGCGCCAGCAGCTGGGCGGCCACCGAACTCAAGCATTGGCCCGCCGAGGCGGCCAGCAAGCTGGACGCGATGATCGCCGCCAACGCCAACAAGGGTAACTACGCGGTGTTCGACATGGACAACACCAGTTACCGCTACGACCTCGAAGAGTCGCTGCTGCCGTTCATGGAGAACAAGGGCCTGCTGACCCGCGACAAGCTCGATCCCTCGCTCAAGCTGATCCCGTTCAAGGACACCGCCGAGCACAAGGAGAGCCTGTTCAGCTACTACTACCGGCTGTGCGAGATCGACGACATGGTCTGCTACCCGTGGGTGGCCCAGGTGTTCTCGGGCTTCACCCTCAAGGAGCTGAAGCAGCAGGTCGACGAGTTGATGACCTCGGGCAAGCCAATCCCCAGCACTTACTACGAAGGCGACCAGGTCAAGCAGATCGAGGTGCAGCCGCCCAAGGTCTTCACCGGCCAGGCCGAGCTGTACAACAAGCTGATGGAGAACGGTATCGAGGTCTATGTGATCTCCGCCGCCTCGGAAGAGCTGGTGCGCATGGTCGCCTCCGACCCGAAGTACGGCTACAACGTCAAACCGGAGAACGTGATCGGCGTCAGCCTGCTGCTCAAGGACCGCGCCACGGGCCAGCTGACTACCGCGCGCAAGCAGATCACGGCCGGGCACTATGAGGCCAAGGCCAACGAGGGCCTGGAACTGACCCCCTACCTGTGGACCCCGGCGACCTGGATGGCGGGCAAGCAGGCGGCGATCCTGACCTATATCGATGAGTGGAAGAAGCCGGTGCTGGTGGGCGGCGACACGCCAACCAGCGACGGCTACATGCAGTTCCACAGCGTCGATGTGGGCAAGGGTGGCATCCACCTGTGGATCAACCGCAAGGCCAAGTACATGGACCAGCTGAACGGCATGATCGCCAAGCATGCGGCGGCGCAGGCCAAAGAGGGGTTGCCGGTGACGGCGGACAAGAACTGGGTGATCGTGACGCCGGAGCAGATTCAGTAACAGGTGGGTTGCCTGTTCCGGCCTCATCGCCGGCAAGCCGGCTCCCACAGGTACAGTGCGATATCAAGGCCTGTGATAACCCTGTAGGAGCCGGCTTGCCGGCGATGAGGCTCTACAGGCATAAAAAAACCGGCGCACAAGGCGCCGGTTTTTTTATGCCATCAAGGCCTCACAGCCCTTCAAGCATCGCCTTGTTACGCACTGCACCCTTGTCGGCACTCGTAGCCAGCAGGGCGTAGGCCTTCAGCGCGGTGGTCACCTTGCGTGGGCGCACTTCGACCGGTTTCCAGCCCTTCTTGTCCTGCTCCACGCGACGCGCGGCCAGCTCTTCATCACTGACCAGCAGGTTGATCGAGCGGTTGGGGATGTCGATCAGCACCTTGTCACCGTCCTGCACCAGGCCGATGGCGCCGCCTGCGGCGGCTTCCGGCGAGGCGTGGCCGATCGACAGGCCTGAAGTGCCGCCGGAGAAGCGGCCGTCGGTGAGCAGGGCGCAGGCCTTGCCCAGGCCTTTGGACTTCAGGTACGAGGTCGGGTACAGCATCTCCTGCATGCCCGGGCCGCCTTTCGGGCCTTCGTAGCGGATGATGACGATGTCGCCGGCCTTCACTTCGTCGGCGAGGATGCCGCGCACGGCGCTGTCCTGGCTTTCGAAGATCTTCGCGGTGCCTTCGAATACGTGGATCGACTCATCCACGCCGGCGGTCTTCACCACGCAGCCGTCCAGGGCGATGTTGCCGTACAGCACGGCCAGGCCGCCCTCTTGCGAATAGGCGTGCTCGAAGCTGCGGATGCAGCCGTTCTCGCGGTCGTCGTCCAGGGTTTCCCAGCGGGTCGACTGGCTGAACGCGGTCTGCGTCGGGATGCCGGCCGGGCCTGCCTTGAAGAAGGTGTGCACGGCTTCGTCATCGGTCTGGGTGATGTCCCACTTGGCGATGGCTTCTTCCATGCTGGCGCTGTGCACGGTGGGCAGGTCGGTGTGCAGCAGGCCGCCACGGGCCAGCGAGCCGAGGATGCTGAAGATGCCGCCGGCGCGGTGCACGTCTTCCATGTGGTACTTCTGGATGTTCGGCGCCACCTTGCACAGCTGCGGCACCTTGCGCGACAGGCGATCGATGTCGCGCAGGTCGAAGTCCACCTCGCCTTCCTGGGCGGCGGCCAGCAGGTGCAGGATGGTGTTGGTCGAGCCGCCCATGGCGATGTCGAGCATCATGGCGTTCTCGAACGCCTTGAAGTTGGCGATGCTGCGCGGCAGCACAGACTCGTCGTTCTCGCCGTAGTAACGCTTGCACAGCTCGACGATGGTACGGCCGGCGGTGAGGAACAGCTGCTCGCGGTCGGAGTGCGTAGCGAGGGTCGAGCCGTTGCCCGGCAGGGCCAGGCCCAGCGCTTCGGTCAGGCAGTTCATCGAGTTGGCGGTGAACATGCCGGAGCACGAACCGCAGGTTGGGCAGGCGCTGCGCTCGTACTCGGCGACTTTTTCGTCGGAGGCGGTGGAGTCGGCGGCGATGACCATGGCGTCGACCAGGTCCAGGCCGTGGCTGGCCAGCTTGGTCTTGCCGGCTTCCATCGGGCCGCCGGAAACGAAGATCACCGGGATGTTCAGGCGCAGGGCGGCCATCAGCATGCCGGGGGTGATCTTGTCGCAGTTGGAGATGCAGACGATGGCGTCGGCGCAGTGGGCGTTGACCATATATTCGACGGCGTCGGCGATGATCTCACGGCTGGGCAGCGAGTACAGCATGCCGTCGTGGCCCATGGCGATGCCGTCATCCACGGCGATGGTGTTGAACTCTTTGGCCACGCCACCGGCGCGTTCGATCTCGCGGGCGACCAGCTGGCCCAGGTCCTTCAGGTGCACGTGCCCCGGGACGAACTGGGTGAACGAGTTGGCGATGGCGATGATCGGTTTCTTGAAGTCATCATCCTTCATCCCGGTGGCGCGCCACAGGGCGCGGGCGCCGGCCATGTTGCGGCCGTGGGTGGAGGTCTTGGAACGGTAATCAGGCATGGAGCGCTCCTGGCGGCTAAATCACGTCACGTAAATAGGGAGTGAGCTTCTCTTGTCCTGAAACGCCGAAGGCCGGTTGCCGCTGGCAAGGATGGGGGCCGAAGACCACGCGGGATCGCCGCAGGCTCGACCAGAGCTCATAAACCCGCCGGGGATGTCTGGCGATGAATAGGCCCGATTCTACACCGCCGCGCCTGCGAGGGAATGCCGTTGTGATAATTGGCAGTCGGCCCAGCCCGCACGGTAAAGGCCTTGGCATCGTTTGCGCAGGGTTCGGTAGACTGGCGCGCTTCGTACCCCACTGGCCAAAAGGATTTGCCATGCCGGCGCCCACCCGCTCGTTGTTGTATTACGTTGTCATCGGCCTGTTCCAGGGCCTGGTATTGCTCGCCACCGTGCTGGGGCGCGGTGAAGTGCTCGGCTTCGGCCTGTCGGTGGCCGTGTGCGCCACGGTGGTGGTGGCGGGCCTCAACCTGCAATTGCTCGGCAGTGCGGTGCGCCAGCGCGGCACCGGCTGGCTGGTGCTGGGCCTGAGCCTGTTGATCGGCGGGATCAGCGCCTGGCTGTTCGCCGCCGAACCCAAGGGCTGGCTGCAGCTGACCTGGTGCCTGGCGGCGGTGGTGCTGGGCTATATCGGCACCGCGTTCATCCTTGCCTGGCCAACCCGCGAAGGGCTGCGGCCGCGCTACGAAGACCTGTTCCGGCATGCCTGGAACAATGTGTTCATCCTGTTCCTGGCGCAGTTGCTGACGGGTCTGTTCTGGCAACTGCTGTGGCTGTGTGCGCTGCTGTTCCGGATGCTCGGTATCCCGCAGGTGAAGGAGGCGGTGGAGTCGCCGGTGTTCCTCTGGCTGGTGCTGCCGGTGGTGTTCTCCTTGGGTGTGCGTATGGGCCGGGAGAACGAGAAGGTCATCGGCCTGCTGCGCGGCATCCTGCTGACGCTGTGCCGCTTCCTGCTGCCACTCGGCGCGCTGATTACCGTGCTGTTCACCCTGACGCTGCCGTTCACCGGGCTGCAGCCGGTGTGGGACACCGGCTATTCGACGACCCTGCTGCTGGCACTGGCGACCATCAATCTGTTCCTGGTCAATGGTGTGTTCCAGGAGGGGCATCAGGGCAGCGTCTACCCCGTTGCGCTCAAGCGCCTGGTAAACGCCAGCCTGCTGTGCCTGCCGGTGCTGGTGGGCCTGGCGGCCTATGCGAGCTGGATGCGCATCGACCAGTACGGGCTGACGCCATCGCGCATCCTGGCGCTGTTGCTGGTGGGGGTGATGCTGGCCCACGGCCTGGCGGCGGTCTGGGCGGTGCTGGCGTCGCGCCAGGGCTGGCTGAACAGCCTGCGGGTGAGCAACCCGTGGATCGCTCTGCTGAGCGCGGTGCTGGTGGTGCTGTTCTACACGCCGTTGCTCGCCCCACAGGCGCTGAGTGCGAAAAACCAGATCGAACGCCTGGTCAGCGGGCGCACGAAGGTGGGCGACTTCGATGCGCGAACCCTGTACCACAACCTGGGCCAGCCGGGGCGTGACGCCTTCGAGCAGCTGGAAAAACGGCTGCAGACGGATGAGTTGCTCGATGCGCCAGGGCGTGCGCAACTGCTGGCGACGCTTGAGGAAGTGCGGCGGCCGGCAGCGGCCGTCGAACGCGGGCCAAAACTGGAGTGGCTGGGGCCGGTGCAGTCCAGCAGCGAAGCCCTGGCCGACTCGACCCTGGCCGAAAGCCAGTGTGGTGGCAAGGGGTGCTACCTGTGGGCGGTCGACCTGGACGGCGACGGGCACAACGAAGTGCTGATGATCCCCCGGCACACTTATGCGTCGCGCCTGTTCGTGCTCACCTGGGATAACCAGGGATGGCGTGAAGTGGGGAGTTTGAGCGGCAACATGGACAACCTGGATGGGTTGGCCAACAGCATTCGCGAGGGGGCGGTGAAGCTGGTTACCCCGCGCTACAAGACCTTGAGCATCGATGGGCAGGAGTTGATGCAGGACTTCAGGCGGTAACAGGGGCTGCGGTGCAGCCCATCGCCGGCAAGCCGGCTCCCACCCTGAAGTTTGCACGTCACCTGTAGGAGCGGCCTTGTGTCGCGAAAGGGCCGCAGAGCGGCCCCGGCGATCTTGGGCGTACTCGAGAACCTGGGGGCGCTGCGCCCCCTTTCGCGACACAAGGCCGCTCCTACAGAACAGCAGAACAGCAGAACAAGACAGTTGCTCCCACACCAACCACGCCAACCTCAAGGCCTGCGCTGTACCTGCGGGAGCTGGCTTGTCAGGCCGCCGCACTTAGCTGTTGGGCAGCAACCGGCAGGTAATGCTCTTGATGTAGCGGGTCTCGGCGATCGCTGGGTGCACCGGGTGGTCCGGGCCCTGGCCGCCACGTTCGAGCAGTTGCAGGTTGCGGTCCAGGTGGCGGGCGCTGGTCAGCAGGATGTTGTGCAGGTCGTCCTCGGGCAGGTGCATCGAGCACGAGGCGCTGACCAGGATGCCGTCCTTGCTCAGCATGCGCATGGCCTGTTCGTTGAGGCGGCGGTAGGCGGCCTCGCCGTTCTTCAGGTCTTTCTTGCGCTTGATGAAGGCGGGTGGGTCGGCAATGATCACGTCGAAACGCTCTTCGGCGGCTTTGAGCTCGCGCAGGGCCTCGAACACATCACCTTCGATGCAGGTCACTTTCTCGCTGATGCCGTTCAGCGCGGCGTTGCGCTCGACACCATCCAGGGCGAAGCCCGAGGCGTCCACGCAGAACACTTCGCTGGCGCCGAACGCGCCGGCCTGCACGCCCCAGCCACCGATGTAGCTGAACAGGTCGAGTACGCGCTTGCCTTTGACGTAGGGCGCCAGGCGCGCGCGGTTCATGCGGTGGTCGTAGAACCAGCCGGTCTTCTGGCCGTCACGCACCGGGGCTTCGAACTTGACGCCGTTCTCTTCCAGGGCGACCCAGTCCGGCACTTCGCCGTAGACGGTGTCGACGTAGCGCTCCAGGCCTTCGGCATCACGGGCGGCGGAATCGTTCTTGAACAGGATGCCGCTGGGCTTGAGCACCTGCACCAGGGCGGCGATCACTTCGTCCTTGTGCGCTTCCATGGTGGCCGAGGCCAGCTGCACGACAAGCACGTCGAAGAAGCGGTCGACCACCAGGCCCGGCAGCAGGTCGGAGTCGCCGTACACCAGGCGGTAGCAGGGCTTGTCGAACAGCCGCTCGCGCAGCGACAGGGCCACGTTCAGGCGATGTACCAGCAGCGACTTGTCCAGCGGCAGCTTTGCGTCGCGCGACAGCAGGCGGGCGCAGATCAGGTTGTTCGGGCTCATGGCCACCACGCCCAGGGGCTTGCCGTTGGCGGCTTCGAGGATGGCCTGCTGGCCGGCCTTCAGGCCTTGCAGTGGGGTCGCGGCAACGTCGACTTCATTGCTGTAGACCCACAGGTGGCCGGCGCGCAGGCGGCGGTCGGCGTTGGCTTTGAGGCGAAGGCTGGGCAGGGACATGACGTCGCTCCGGGAAAAAAGAGCGGGAGTATACCGCGTCGGCCCAGTGTTCGGTGTGGGGCGCGACAAAGCGCGGGCCGTGTTCGCCGGCAAGCCGGTTCCTACAGGGGAATGCGATCGCCCGTAGGAGCCGGCTTGCCGGCGAACAGGGCCGTGAATGGCAAAACAGTGCCCCGAGCTGTACTGCAGGGTTTAGAATCCCCCGGTCCCCATGGAGTAAGCACGCATGTCCCAGGAACTCACCGCCGAACAGATCCAGCAAGCCTTGCAAGGCATCACCATCCCGCCGCAACCGCAGATCATGGTCGACCTGCAGTTCGAGCAGTACATGCCCGACCCGGACCTGGAAACCATCGCCAAGCTGATCTCCCAAGACCCCGGCCTGGCCGGCGCCCTGCTCAAGCTGGTCAACTCGGCGCAGTTCGGGCTGTCGAACAAGATCGGTTCGATCCAGCGCGCGGTGAACCTGCTGGGCAGCCGCTCGATCATCAACCTGATCAACGCCCAGTCGATCAAGGGTGAAATGAGCGACGAGACCATCGTCACCCTCAACCCCTTCTGGGACACCGCCCAGGACGTGGCCATGACCTGCCTCACCTTGGCCAAGCGCACCGGCATCCAGGCGGTGGACGAGGCGTATACCCTGGGCCTGTTCCATGATTGCGGCGTGCCGCTGATGCACAAGCGCTTCCCCAACTACATGGAAGTGCTGGAGGAGTCCTACGCCAAGGCCAACGACGAGATCCGCGTGGTGGATACCGAGAACCGCGTGTTCAACACCAACCACTCGGTGGTCGGTTACTTCACCGCCAAGTCGTGGCGCCTGCCGGAACACATCAGCGCGGCCATCGCCAACCACCACAACGCCCTGGCGGTGTTCCGCGACGAGTCCTCGTGCAACACCAAGACCCAGCTGAAGAACCTGCTGGCGGTGCTGAAGATGTCCGAGCACATCTGCGCCTCTTACCGTGTGCTGGGCAACCAGAGTGTCGACCACGAGTGGAATATGGTCGGGCCGCTGGTGCTGGAATACATCGGGCTGTCGGAATACGACTTCGAGCAGCTCAAGCAGGACATTCGCGAACTGGGCGGGCGCTGAACCATGCCGGAATTGCCAGAGGTCGAAACCACCCGGCGCGGTATCGCGCCGCACCTGGAGGGCCAGCGGGTCAGCCGCGTGGTGGTGCGCGACCGGCGCCTGCGCTGGCCGATCCCCGAAGACCTCGACGTGCGCCTGTCGGGGCAACGCATCGTCAGCGTCGAGCGGCGGGCGAAGTACCTGTTGATCAACGCCGAGGTCGGCACGCTGATCAGCCACCTGGGCATGTCGGGCAACCTGCGCCTGGTCGAACTGGGCCTGCCGGCGGCCAAGCATGAGCATGTGGACATCGAGCTGGAGTCGGGGCTGATGCTGCGCTACACCGACCCGCGGCGGTTCGGCTGCATGCTCTGGAGCCTCGACCCGCTCAACCACGAACTGCTGCTGCGCCTGGGGCCGGAGCCGCTGACCGACCTGTTCGACGGCGAGCGGCTGTTCCAGCTGTCGCGGGGCCGGTCGATGGCGGTCAAGCCGTTCATCATGGACAACGCAGTGGTGGTGGGGGTGGGCAACATCTACGCGACCGAGGCGCTGTTCGCCGCCGGGATCGACCCACGGCGCGAGGCCGGCGGGATTTCCCGGGCGCGCTACCTGCGCTTGGCGATCGAGATCAAGCGGGTGCTGGCGGCGGCGATCGAGCAGGGCGGTACGACCTTGCGCGATTTCATTGGCGGCGATGGGCAGCCGGGGTATTTCCAGCAGGAGCTGTTCGTTTACGGGCGCGGTGGGCAGCCGTGCAAGGTGTGCGGCAGCGAATTGCGTGAGGTGAAGCTGGGGCAGCGGGCGAGTGTGTTCTGTCCCAAATGCCAGCGTTGACCCTTGGAGGGGCCGCTGTGCGGCCCTATCGCCGGCAAGCCGGCTCCCACAGGGAGCTGCGCTGTAAATTGTGGGAGCCGGCTTGCCGGCGATAGGGCCGGAGCAGGCGACAGCCGTTCAGTTGACAATCACCGCCTCGCCCACACCCCGTGGATCACTGGCCGCCTCGACCGTCCCGCCAGCCTTGTCCCAATACAGCACCTGCTGATTGCCGTAGTGACGCCCCACATCCTTCAGCTGATACCCGCGCGCCTGCAGCGTGGCCTTCTGCGCATCGCTGAACGTCCCCGGCTCATGCTCCACCACATCCGGCAGGTACTGGTGGTGGTAACGCGGCGTCGCCGGCCATTCGGCCACGGGCCGGCCTTCCAGGAAGCCCAGCACCGACAGCAGCACCATGCTCGGAATACGGCTGCCACCGGGCGTGCCGAAACTGGCGAACTGACTCGGGCTTTCGATAAAGGTCGGGCTCATGCTCGACAGCGGCCGCTTGCCCGCCGCCACCGCGTTGGCCTGGCTGCCGGCCAGGCCATAGCTGTTGCTGCCGCCGGGGTCGGCGGCGAAGTCGTCCATTTCGTTGTTCAGCACCACGCCGCTGCCAGGCACGCTGAAGGCGGCGCCGAACGGCAGGTTGACCGACAGCGTGGCGGACACCGCGTTGCCGTTTGCGTCGATCACCGTGAAGTGGGTGGTGTGGTCACCTTCGCGCCAGGCGGGCGAGGGCGGCAGGGCGCTGCTGGGGGTGGCCTGGTGCACGTCGATGCTGTCGGCCAGCCCGGTCAGGTACTGGCGCGCCAGCAGGCGGTTGACCGGGTTGCTCACATAGTCCGGGTCGCCCAGCAGGCCACGGTCGCGGTAGGCGCGGCGCAGCACTTCGATCACGTAGTGGCTGCGCTGTACGGGCTCGGCGCTTTGCCAGGGCAGGCGCTGCAGCATGGCCAGGCTCTGGGCCAGGGCGATGCCGCCGGCCGAGGGTGGCGGGCTGCTGATCAGCTCGCGCTGGTCGGCCAGCCGATAGCGCAGCGGCTCGCGCCAGGCGGTGCGGTAGCCGGCCAGGTCGTCGAGGGTCCAGATACCGCCCGCCTGGCGCACCCCATCGACCAGGCGCTGGGCCATTGGCCCACGGTAGAACCCGTCGCGGCCATGCTCGGCCATGTTGCGCAGGGTCGCGGCCAGTTCAGGCTGGCGGATCACCGTGCCCAGGGCCGGGACGTCATTGGCGGCGAGGAACAGCCGGGCGCTCTCCGGGTCGTCGCGCAGGGCGCTCAGGCGCATGGTGGCGCGGTCGCGGTAGATGCGGTCGACGGCAAAGCCCTGGTTGGCCAGGCGAATGGCCGGGGCCAGGCTGTCCTTGAGCGGCAGCTTGCCGTGGGTGGCGGCCAGGTCGGCCAGGGCCTGGGGCAGGCCGGGGATGGCGGCGGCCAGCGGGCCGTTGATCGACAGGCCGGGCTGGACCTTGCCGTCCTTCAGGTACATGTCCGCCCGGGCGGCGGCAGGCGCGCGCTCACGGGCGTCGAGAAAACGGTAGCGTGGGCTGTCGCCGCTTTCGCGCAGGAGGAAGAAGCCACCGCCACCCAGGCCCGAGCCATAGGGCTCGACCACCGCCAGCGCGGCGCCGATGGCCACGGCGGCATCGAAGGCGTTGCCGCCGTGCTGGAGAATCTCCCGGGCGGCGGCGGTGGCCTCGTTGTGCGGGCTGGCGATGGCGGCGCGGCCTGGGCCATCAGCCTGGGCAGCAGTGGCCAGCAGCGCCAGGACGGTGCCAAGCAGTGCCGGGCGCAACGCGGTGACGAACGGCATCAGGCCTTGCCGGTGATCCGGCGGTACTTGGCCATCAGCTCATCTTCGGTTTCCGGGTGGGCTTCATCCAGCGGGATGCAGTCGACCGGGCAAACCTGCTGGCACTGCGGCTCGTCGTAATGACCCACGCACTGGGTGCACAGGTTCGGGTCGATCACGTAGATCTCTTCGCCCTGCGAAATGGCTTCGTTCGGGCACTCGGGTTCGCAGACGTCGCAGTTGATGCAGTCGTCGGTGATGATCAGGGACATGGGGACTCCGGCCGGGGCGTCAGGCCCGGGCATGTTTCAAAGCGATGGGCGCAATTGTGCCGGATTCGCGCCCGCAGTGCACGCGGGCGCGACAGCATGCCCCTGCTGCTTACTTGCGAAAGCGTTCGGTCAGGGCGTCGGCCACCGCCGGGTGGACGAATTTGCTGATATCGCCGCCCAACGCGGCAATTTCCCGGACCAACGTCGAAGAAATGAACGAATAGCGCTCGGACGGGGTGAGGAACAGGCTCTCGACGTCGGGTGCCAGCTGGCGGTTCATGTTGGCCAGCTGGAACTCGTACTCGAAGTCCGAAACCGCGCGCAGGCCCCGCAGGAACACATTGGCGTTCTGCTCCTTGGCGAAGTGCGCCAGCAGCGAAGAGAAGCCGATGACCTCGACATTGGGCAGGTGCTGGGTGACCTCGCGGGCCAGCGCCACCCGTTGTTCCAGCGGGAACAGGGGGTTTTTCTTCGGGCTGGCCGCCACGGCGATGATCACGTGATCGAACAGCCGCGAGGCGCGCTCGACCAAGTCGCCATGGCCTTTGGTAATGGGGTCGAAAGTACCCGGGTACAACACTCGGTTCATCGCGTCATCCTGGCTGGAGTGCGTTGGGGAGTCGGATGGTAGCGCAGCGACCGCGCCCCGGCCAAGTCGCGCGGCCGGCTGATGGCACTATAGACAGGGCGCACAGGGGCTGTCATGCGCCGGGTGCCAGGCGGCCAACCAGGGCGTCGCTGAGCCGGGCGGCCAGGGCGTACACCGACAGCTGCGGGTTGGCGCCGATGCTGGTGGGGAACAGCGAGCCGTCGTGGATCGACAGGTTTTCCAGCTGGTGATGCCGGCCCAGGCTGTCGCACACCGCCTGGCGCGGGTCTTCGCCGAGGGCGCAGCCGCCCATGACGTGGGCGCTGCCCAGGCGCATGCGGAACAGCTCCAAAGGCAGGGCGTCGATCATCGCCGCCGCCTGTTCGGCGTTTGCCGCAGGGCGTGCGTCGCCATGTAACGGCATCACCTGTTGGGCACCGGCGGCGAACTGGATCTGCGCCATGCTGTGCCAGGCCCGGCGCAGGCCGTCGCGCAGGTAGTCGGTCAGGGGGTAGTCGAGCACCGGCGAGCCGTCGCCGCGCAGCTCCACCTGGCCGCCAGGGCTGTCGGGGTGGAAGCCGTCGCGCAGCAGCGCCAGCATCACATGGGTATGTGGCAGCTCGGCCATGCGCTGGGCATTGTCCTGGCCATGGCCGCCGAGCAGGGTGCTGGCCAGGGCCGGATGCAGCGGTGGCACTTCGAGCTTGTAGCCGACCGGCCCGGTCACGCCGTCCTGCCACTGGAACTGGTCGCTGTAGATCGACTGCGGTGCGCCATAGTAGGGGTCGATCTTTTCTTCGAAGCGGGCGGCGCTGAAGTTGACCAGGTGCAGGAAGGTGCGTTTGCCCAGGCGCTGGTGCGGGTCGGGTGCGTCGGAGCGCAGCAGCAGGGCCGGGCTGTTGATGCCGCCCCCGGCCAGCACGTAGTGGCGGGCGCGCACCTGGATCTGGCGGCCGGTGGGGGCAACGCCGCGGGTGTCGAGGGCTTGGCACTGCAGGTGTTCGATGCGCTGGCCGTTGTGCTCGAATCGCTGCGCACGGGCCAGGTAGAGCAGCTCGCCGCCCTTTTCCAGGGTGGCGGGGATGCTGGTGACCAGCATCGACTGCTTGGCGTTGACCGGGCAGCCCATGCCGCAGTAGCCCAGGTTCCAGCAGCCGCGTACGTTGCGCGGGATCACCGCCCAGCGGTGGCCGAGCGCTTCGCAGCCACGGCGCAGCACGTCGTTGTTGGCGTTCGGCGGCATGGCCCAGGGGGCGATGCCCAGGCGCTGTTCGATACGCTCGAACCAGGGGGCCAGGGCGTCGCTGCCCAGGCCCTTGACCGCGTGCTCCTTGGCCCAGTGCGCGAGGGTCTGGTGCGGCGTGCGGAAACTCGAGGTCCAGTTGACCAGCGTGGTGCCTCCCACCGCACGGCCCTGGAGGATGGTGATGGCGCCGTCCTTGCTCATCCGCCCCAGCCCCTCCTGGTAGAGGTCGGCGTAGGCCTGGTGCTCCAGCAGGTGGAAGTCGCTGCTGGTCTTGAGCGGGCCTTCCTCGATCAGCAGCACCTTCAAGCCGGCGGCGCTCAGCGCTTCGGCCGTGGTGGCGCCGCCCGCGCCGCTGCCGATCACCGCGACATCGGCTTCGAGGGTCAGGTCGTGCTCCAGGCGCGAGGCGTCGTGGGTGATCCAGCCTCGCTCGAGGCCTTGGCGAAACGGGTCTGGGACGGGCATGGGGTGGTTTCCTTCAGCAGCGAATCCTGTGGGAGCAGCGGTCATGCGCAAGATGCTGTAGGAGCCGGCTTGCCGGCGAACACCGGTGTAGCCGGTGCCCTCCATCGCGGTGACTGGTTCGCCAGCAAGGCTGGCTCCTACCGGACACGTAGGCGCCGGCTTGCCTTCGAATGAGTGGCACCGTCAACACAAGGCAGTTGCTCCCGCACGGATATTGGTGGTCTACGGGTTTATTCTCGGTGGCCCGGGGTAGCCGCAGGCGGCCCAGGCTTCGGGGCGTTCGTACCAGGCCATCGACAGCAATTGCAGCAACGAGCTATGGCCCTGGCGCAGCAGGTTCAGCGAACTGGTGCGCCAGCGCTCCAGGAAGGCCTGCAACTGCGCCTCGCTGGCCGTGCTCCAGCTGCCCCAGATGCCGGTCAGCGGCCCCCGTGTCAGTGGCAGCGTCAGTACATCGAATAACTGCCGGGTGAGCTTGAGCATGGCCGGCGACAGCGCCGCCAGCTTGCCGTCGAGGGTTTCCAGCACCCCTGCTTCAGTGGCTTGAGTGCCGGCCAGCACCACGGGGATAAGCGCCCGCAACAGCGGCAGATCGCTTTCGCGCAGCACCTGGTAACCCGACGACGGTGTCTGCTGCGAACAGCCCACCAGGCTGGCGGTACCGAGGAACACGGTGGCGCCCAGGCTGAACCTGAGCAGCTCGCGACGATGCATACGAGCGGCCCCTCGCTCAGCGGATGAACAGTTTGTAGACCAGGCGCTGCAAGGCCTTGCCGTAAGGCGGGTAGATCACCCGGGCGGCATTGAAGCGCTGCTTGGTCAGCACCGCTTTGGCCTTGCTGAAGGTCTGGAAACCTTCGTGGCCATGGTAGTGGCCCATGCCCGACGGGCCGATGCCGCCAAACGGCAGGTCGTCCTGGGCCACGTGCAGCAAGGTGTCGTTGAGGCACACGCCGCCGGAGTGGGTGTCGCGCAATACCCGGGCCTGCTCGGCGCGGTCGTAGCCGAAGTAATACAGCGCCAGCGGGCGGGGGCGCTGGTTGACGTAGGCCAGGGCGTCGTCGAGGTGGTCGTAGGGCACCAGCGGCAGCAGCGGGCCGAAGATCTCGTCCTGCATCACCTGCATGCTGTCGTTCACCGCCAGCAACAGGTGGGGCGGCAGGCGCCGGCCCTGGCGCGGTTCGCCGGGGTAGAGGTCGCGCACCTGGGCGCCGCGCTCACGGGCGTCGACCAGCAGGCGTTCCAGGCGTTCGAACTGGCGCTGGTTGATGATCGCGCTGTAGTCGGGGTTGTCGGCCAGGCGCGGGAACATCCGCTGCACCGCGCGCTGGTAGGCGTCGGCGAAGGCCTCCAGGCGTTCGCGGGGCACCAGCACGTAGTCGGGGGCGACGCAGGTCTGCCCGGCGTTGAAGGTCTTGCCGAAGGCGATGCGTTCGGCGGCGGCGTCCAGTGGCACCTCGGCCGAGACGATGGCCGGCGACTTGCCGCCCAACTCCAGGGTGACCGGGGTGAGGTTTTGCGCCGCCGCCGCCATCACGTGGCGGCCGACGCTGGTGGCGCCGGTGAACAGCAGGTGGTCGAACGGCAGGCGGGCGAATGCCTGGCCGACCTCCACTTCGCCGAGCACCACGCTGACCAGGTCGGCGGGGAACACCCGCTCCAGCAGCGCCTTGAGCGCCAGGCCCGTGGCTGGGGTGGCCTCGCTGAGCTTGAGCATCACCCGGTTGCCGGCAGCCAGTGCACCGGTCATGGGGCCGATGGCGAGGAACAAGGGGTAGTTCCACGGCACGATCACCCCTACCACCCCCAGCGGCTGGTACAGCACCTTGGCGCTGGCGGGCTGGAAGGCCAGCCCCACCTTGCGCCGCGACGGGCGCATCCAGCGTTGCAGGTGACGCTCGGCATCGCGCAGGCCCTGTACCGAAGACAGCAGCTCACCGATCAGAGTCTCGTCGCGGCTGCGCCCGGAAAAGTCGCTGTCGATGGCCGCGATCAGCGTTTCCTGCTCGCTCACCAGGGCCTCGCGCAGGTGCTTTAGCCATTGCCGGCGCTGGGCCGCCGGGGGCATGGGGTTGTCCGCGAATGCCTGGCGCTGGGCAGAGAACACCGCGTCCAGATCGAGGTCGCTGGAGACAGGAGGCGGCATGGTGATCGAGGTCATGGCGTAGGCACCCGTGGGAAGAAGTGAATAGAGCCTATACTCTAATTCCGTTTTGGGTGAGTGATTTATCTGCCAGATCAGCGGACATTTCCGCTGCCGTGCCCTGACGCCGGTGGGCAATAGCCCGTAAGATGCCCTGACACCTGTAGGCCTGGAGACTGGAGCTGAGCATGGCCCCGCGCATCAAGACCCGAGAACGCATCGTGCAGAGCAGCCTGGAGCTGTTCAACCAGCAGGGCGAGCGCAGCGTCAGCACCAACCACATTGCCGCGCACATGGAGATCTCGCCCGGCAACTTGTACTACCACTTCCCCAACAAGCAGGCGATCATCGCCCTGTTGTTCAGCCAGTACGAAGAACTGGTCGACAGCTTCCTGCGCCCGCCCCAGGGGCGTATCTCCACCGTCGAGGACAAGCGCTTCTACTTGAAGGCGCTACTGGCGGCGATGTGGAACTACCGTTTCCTGCACCGCGACCTGGAACACCTGCTCGACAGTGACCCGGAGCTGGCCGCCCGCTACCGACGCTTTTCCCGCCGCTGCCTGCAACAGGGCCAGGCGATCTACCGCGGTTTCGTCGAGGCCGGCATCCTGGCCATGGACGCCGCGCAGATCGAGTCGCTGACTATCAATGCCTGGATCGTGCTGACGTCATGGGTGCGCTTTCTCAGCACCACCCGCGAGCACTCGGCACATATGGGTGAAGAAGCCTTCATGCGCGGTGTCTATCAGGTGCTGGTGCTGGAGCTGGGGTTCGTCACCCCTGGTTCGCGCACCGAGGTGGAGGCGCTGTGCGGCGAGTTCCACATTCCGTTCAACCAGGCCCTGGAGCACTGAACCCGGGCTTTCGAACCTTTCATCAGGAGATTGTCATGCCCCTAGCGCAACTGATCACCCCGCAGCAGCTGGCCGACCGCCTGGACGCGCCGGGCCTGGTGATCCTCGATTGTCGCTTCGCCCTGGAGGATGTCGACTACGGTCAACGCAGCTACGCCGAGGGGCATATCGCCGGGGCGCACTTCGCCGATCTCGAGCGTGACCTGAGCGGGCCAGTGGTCAAGGGGCGTACCGGGCGCCATCCGTTGCCGGACCCACAGCGGTTGGTCGAGCGCCTGCGCGAGTGGGGCGTGGACAATGACAGCCAGGTGGTGCTGTACGACGACGGCCCCGGTGCCTTCGCCGCCCGTGCCTGGTGGCTGCTGGCCTGGCTGGGCAAGCGTGACGCGGTGTTCATCCTCGATGGTGGCCTCAAGGCCTGGCACGCGGCGCACCTGCCGCTGAGCCTGGACCCGCCCGCGCGCCGCGAGGGCGCCTTCAGCGGTGAGCCGGACATGACGCTGCTGATCGATGCCCAGCACCTGGCCAAACGGTTGGGTGACCCCGCGATGACCCTGGTGGATGCCCGTGGGTTGCCGCGTTTTCGTGGCGAAGTGGAGCCGATCGACCCGGTGGCCGGGCATATTCCGGGCGCGCAGTGCGCGGCGTTCACCGACAACCTCGGGGCTGATGGGCGCTTCCTGCCCGCTGCGCAGCTCAAGCAGCGGTTTGCCGAAAAGCTGGGCACGCGGGCGCCGGAGCAACTGGTGGCGTATTGCGGGTCGGGGGTGACGGCCTGCCACAACCTGTTCGCGCTGGCGCTGGCGGGGTATCCGCTGGGGCGCTTGTATGCGGGGTCGTGGAGCGAGTGGATCAACGACCCGCAGCGCGGTGTCGCGACGGGCGACTGAAGTCGTCTTCACCGCAGGCAAGCCGGCTCCCATCGGCCGCGTGCACTGCCCCTGCGGGAGCAACTGTCTTGCTCAGTTTTTTGTAGGAGCGGCCTCGCCGGGGCGCCGGACCGGCCCCAGGTTTTTGCGTTCCCGCATAAATTGCTGGGGCTGCTGCGCAGCCCTTTCGCGGCACAAGGCCGCTCCTACAGGTGACGTGCAAGCTTCAGGGTGCAAGCCGGCTTGCCGGCGATGAGCGTGTCGCGGGTCTAACCGCCGTCCACCAGCCACTGCGGAATCCGCCGCTCCAGGTAATACCCCGGGTTGCGCAGGCTGCCCTCGACAAACCCCACATGCCCGCCGCGGGCATGCAGCTCGAACTGGGTCTGCGGCGCCAGCTCGCTGGCACTCGGCAGGCTGTGGTCGAACACGAACGGGTCGTCACTGGCGTGAATGATCAGCGTCGGCGTGCGGTTTTCACCCAGGTAGTAGCGGCTGGAGGCGCGCCGGTAGTAGTCGTGGACACCGTCGAAACCGTTGAGCGGCGCGGTGACCTTGCCGTCGAAATCCCAGAACGTGCGCAGGTTGCGCAGTGAACCCAGGCGCTCGATCTCGGCCAGCCGGTCATGCTGGCCGTGGGCGCGGAAATGCCGCTGCTTGTCCTGCACGTAGGCCAGCATTTCGCGCATGAAATGCGCCTGGTAGAGCTTGGAGAACCCCAGGCCGATGCGGTCGGCGCACTGGTCCAGGCGAAACGGCACCGAGACCGCCACTGCTGCTTCCAGTTGGCTGGCAGTGCCGCTTTCCCCCAGGTACTTGAGCAGCACATTGCCGCCCAGTGAATAGCCCACCGCATACAGCGGCGCCAGCGGCCGTTGCGCGCGCAGGTGGCGGATGATCTCGGCCAGGTCTTCGCTGGCGCCGGAGTGGTAGCTGCGCGCCAGCAGGTTGGGCTCGCCGGAACAGCCGCGCCAGTTCACCGCGACGCTGGCCCAGCCGCGTGCCTGCAAGGCCTGCTGCAGGCCTTTGACGTAGGGGGAGCTGGATGACCCGGTCAGCCCGTGCAGCACCAGCACCAGCGGTGCTGCCGGCTGGTGTGGGCCGTGCCAGTCGAGGTCGAGGAAGTCGCCGTCGGCCAGCCACAGGCGTTCGCGGTGGCGTTGCAAGTTGGGGAGCTTGCGCCACAGCGGCCCCCACAAGGTTTGCAGGTGGGGGTTGGACAGGCCGGTGGCCGGGCGGAAGGTGGCGGTGGGGCTGGGCATGCTGGGCGACTCTTGGTGTGCAGGCCTAGAGTGCCATGAAACACCGCCACTGTATGTGCCCTACGAGGCGAGGGGGGCCGGCTCGGGCAAAGGCTCCTGCGGCTTCGTCGGGCCGACACTCACCGCGACAACGGCATCCAGGTCCAGCTGTTGCAGGGCCAGGCGTACGTCCTGGGCACTGACGCCGATCAAGCGGTCGACATACGTGGACAGGTGATCGTCCTCCAGGTCGTGCCTGCCCAGTTGCGCCAGCAGCTGGCTCAGCGATTGGTTGCGCGCGACTTCGCGCAGATGCTTGCCAGCCAATTGCTGTCGGGCCAGGGCCAGCTCGGCATCGGTGGGACCCTGGTCGATGAACTGCTTGAGCAGATCGATCACCAACGCTTGCGAGGCTGCGTTGTAGTGCGCAGCGACCTGCCATTCGAGGGCAAGCACGCCTCCCGCTTGCAGGGATATCAGCGTGGATCTCACATCGTAGGTCAACCCACGCTCACGGCGCAGTGCCTGCATCAGGCGCGATTCGAGGCCGACACCAAGAATCTGGTTGGCAAGCATGAGGGCCGGGTACAGCGGTTCGCGCCGCAGGATCGGTTGGGGAACCGCCAGTATGATGGCAGCGTTCACGCCAGCCGCTTGCACATGGAGGGTTTCCGGCGCCGCCACCGGCAGTGGTGGTGGGTCTATCGCCGCCCAAGCTTGTGCCAATGCCTGGCTGATCCGCTCGGCCATGGCGTCGGCCTGTGCACGGGACAGGTCGCCAACCATCGAAATGCGCACGTTGTTGGCCGAATAGGCGCGCGCATGGAATGCCCTGACCTCTTCAGCCGTGACGGCGTCCAGCCCGGCCTGTGTGGGTGTCAACGCGTTGGCATAGGGATGGCCCTTGAACAGTTGCCGGAAGGCTTCGTTGCGCGCCCGGGTGACGGGTGATGCGTCTGTTCTTGCGCGTAACGCCTGCAATTGTTGCCTGATCTTTTCCACGCTTGCGTCGCTCAGCGCAGGTTGAGCCAGCATGGCGAGGATCAGGTCGACTGCGGGTTCAAGCACTGCCTCGCTGGCCAGGGTGCGCAGGCTCAGGGTTACATAGTCGGTGCTCAGGCGCTTGTCGAAGCTGACCCCGAGCCGCTCCAGGCTTTCATTGAACTGGCCGGCCTCCATGGTCTGGAGGCCTTCATCCAGCGTGTACAGGGTCAAGGCGGACAAGCCAGGCTGATCGCCGTCCAGCGCGCGCCCGGCCTTGAACTCGAGCACCAGGTCGACCAGCGCCAGCTCGTGACTTGGCACGAACCAGACGGGGGTTCCGGACTGGGTGTTCCAATGCTGGACGTGCTTGCGCACCTGTTCGATGTGGTTCAGGTCGAGGTTGCGGGTCGAGCTGAACTGTTCAGGAATGATGCCAGCCTCGGTGGGGTTCGACGCGTTTGCGGTGGCATCATTCATGGGTTTGCTCCTTGCGTTGCAGGTAGGTCAGGGTCATGCGTTCAGGCGTCAGCCAGCTCTGGGCTGCCTGTTGAATCTGTTCAGGGGTGATACGTTCGATGTCGTTGCGTTCCTGGTCCAGAAGGCGCGGGTCCAGGGTGCTGGCGGCCGCCTCGCCGATGGTCGTTGCCTGCAGTTCGATATCGTCGCGCTTGAAGACCAGGCCAGCGAGCAAGCGTGTCTTGGCCCGGCTGATTTCCTGTTCCGTGGCAGGCGTGGTGCGCAGCCGTTCGATCTGCAGCAGTAGCTGTTCGCCTGCGGCCTGGGGTGTGACCGTTGGCGCAACATAGGCGAAGCATGACCACAAGGTGTCACCCCGGGTGAGGTGATCGTACTTGGAATAGGTGCTGAGCAGGGTCTGCTCCTCGTTCACCAGCTGGCGAACGATGCGGGAACTGTTGCCTTCGGTGAGCAGGTGGCAGGCCAGGCGCAATGCATGGGCATGCGCAGGGTCGGACGCGGTGGCCAGGCTGGGTGTGTTGAAGCTCATCATCAGGCCGTCTTGCAGGCCCGGCTCGACCAGCGTCTGCTCGCGGCGAGCAAGCTTGGCTGGCGCCAAGGGGCGGGTGCGCTCCGGCAACTGCTGGCTCTCGATGGCGCTGAAGTGCTCCTCGACCATGGCTTTCAAGCGTTCCAGGGTCATGTCGGCGACCACCACAAGGCTCGCATTGTTCGGGCCGTACCACTGCCGGTGCCACTGGCGCAAGGCACTGGTGGTCATTCGCTCGAGGTCTGCATGATGCCCGATCAGCGGAATGGAATAGCCGCTGTCGCCATGGGCGAGCGCCGTATGGCGCTCGGCAGCCAGGCCGATTGCCAGGTTGTCGACTCGCAAGCGGCGCTCGGACATGACCACCGCCAGTTCACGGGTGAACAGGGCTTCATCGAGCGTGGCGCTCGACAGGGTGTCGGCCATGGCCTCCAGGGCGATCTCCAGGCGGGAAACCGGCAGGGTCGCCAGGAAGAAGGTCGCGTCGGGCCCGGTGAAGGCGTTGGCAGTGCCGCCCAGGCGGCTGATCAGGCGGGAGTACTGGCCGGCGGCGAGCTTGCTGCTGCCCTCGAACAGCATGTGCTCCAGCATGTGCGAGAGGCCGGACAGGCCGACAGGCTCATCGCTGGCGCCCACGTGATACCACAACTGCGCGCAGGCCAGCGGTGCGCGGTGGTCTTCGCGCAGGTAGACCTTGAGGCCGTTGTCGAGTGTGAAGTGCTGCAGAAGGGCGGATGCGCGGGCATCCGCTCCGGAAGGTGATGTCATGACAGAAAGGGCTCCTGAAGGCTTGGTGTGCCGGAGCAGTTTCGTGCCTTCAAGGGATCCGCTGGCGATACATAGATACCGCCAGCGGACTACGTGTGCAGCAGCCGTCCTGGCACAGCGTGCAATAGGACTTCTTGTCTCGGTGCAGGCGCCCGTTCCCTGGTATCAGGTCGAGGGCGCCGCTGGGCTACTGGCCGTTTGCGGGCAGGGGCGGTAGGGCTTGCTGCTCGGTGCTCGGGCCGACACTGATGGACACGCTGTGCTCGATGGCCAGTAAGCGCCTTGCTGCGGCCTGCACGGCTGCTGGGGTCAGTTGTGCCAGTTGTTGCAGGTAGACCGCCAGGTGGTCTGTGCGGGCCACATCGGGCCCGAGGTCGGCCAGTTCTTCTGCCAATGCATCGTTGTCGGAAAATGCCCGCAGTAACGCGCCCACCAATTGATTGACGGCAAGCTCCAGTTCGTCCTGGCTCGGCCCGTGATCGATGAAACACCGGATCACTTGCTTCACCAGTGCCTGGGAGGCGTCAAGGTAGGCGGGGTCGATATCCCATTTGATGTACAGGAAGGTGGCCGCCTTGTAGGTGCGCAGGTGGCTGCTGATGTCGTAGGTCAGGTTGCGTCGCTCACGCAGTTCGGCAATCAGGCGTGACTCGAAGCCGGCGCCCAGAATTTCGTGCGCCACGACCATGGCCGTGTAATCGGCATCCGAGCGCGCCACGTCCAGGGGCAGGGCCAGGATCACCTCGCAATTGCTGCCGTCCTGTTCCATGTGCACGGCCACGGCTTCGCCCAGCGGGGTTGCGGGCGGTGGCGGCGGGAGTGGGGAGGGGGAGCCGGGCAGGGCCTGGGTCAGCCTGTCGAGCATGTGTCGGGCGTCTGCCTGGGTCAGATCCCCTACCAACGTGATATCCAGGTTTGCGGCCGTGTAGGCGCGCCGATGGAATGCCCTGACGCCCTCTACGTCGATATCGGCCACGCTGATGCTCGTGCCTGAGTAGTCGTGGCCATAGGCATGTTGTGGGAACAGGCGGCCGAGCATTTCCACGTCGATGCGCTGCCCAGGGCTGCTTTCGCGTCGTTGCAGGTATCGGAGCAAACGCGTCTGGATGCTGGAGTAGGCGCCGGCTTCCAGGGCCGGGCGGGCAACCATCGCCGTGAACAGTACCAGTGACGCTTCGCGCAGCGTCTGTGCGCAGTGAGCGCTCAGGTCAATTCGCGCATGGTCGTGGCTGATGTCCAGTTGCACGCTTGCACCAAGGCTGCTGAGCCGCTCGGCGAACTGTTGGGCGTCCAGGGCTTCGATGCCTTGATCGAGGGTATACAGGGTGAGCGCCGCCAGCCCCGGGGTGTCGCCGTCCTGGCAGGCTCCGGCGTTGAAGCGCAGGCGCAGGTTGAACAACGCAGAGCCTTGCCTGGCGACGAAGGCCACGCGGCTGCCGTTGGCGGTGTTCCAGGTCTGCACTGACTGGTTCGGGGGCGGCAGCTGGCGGGTGTCGACGTCTGTAGCCGACTCCAGTGCGGAAAAATCCGCTACTGCCAGGCTACTGCTGCCTAGATCGGCGCAGGTCAGCGGCGGTTGTTCGCGCTCGCCTGGGACCGTTTCCCGTGGTGGCAGCAAGTGAGTGACCGCCAGGCGGTCATCGGTCAGAAACCGCTGTGCAGCCAGCTGGATATCTTCCGGCGTGAGTGGGATCAGTGCCTGCATTACCTGGTCATGCACCTCGGGCTTGAGCCCGCTGAGGGCATACGACGCGATGTTTTCGGCCTGGCTTTGCGGTGTGTCCTTGGCGATGAGATGCGCGGTGAGCAGCCGGAACTTGATCGCCTCGAGCCTCTTGGCGGCGGGCGGGGCTTGTCGGATTGTTTCGATGGCCTGGCGTACATGCTCGACGGCCTGTTGCGCGGTGCCCTTATCGGCGTTGCTGTAGGCATACAGGGTCAGCAATGTGTCGCCGCGGGTCATCTGGTCATAGAAGGCCTCGATGCCGGTGAGCACTTGCTGATCGCGGACCAGGCTGGCGTACAGGGTGGAATCGGCGCCATTGGCCAGCAGTTCTGGCAGCACTAGCAAAGCGGCCGCCGTGGTAAGCGAATCAGCGGTCGCCAGGCTCGGTACATTGAAGGATATGTACAGGCCATCGCGCAGCTCTGGCAGCGTTATGACCTGCTGACGGTACTGGTAGGGCGCTGGCTGAACCGGAACGGGCGATGCGGGCAACACCGCTGTATTCCAAGGGCCGAAGTGGCGCTCGACCCAACCCTGCAAACGGCTCCGATCGACGTTGCCGACCACCACCAGCGTGGCGTTGTTGGGGTGGTACCAAGTGCGGTACCAGGTTCGCACAGTGTCGGGCTTGAGGTAGTGAAGGTCCACGGCATCACCGAAACTGGGGGCGCCATAGGGGCTGCTGCCGTGGGCCAGGCGCTTGTGGTGTTCGTACGCCTGTTGTTCGGGGTTGTTGTCGAGCTTGAGCCGGCGTTCGTCGTTGACGGCCTTGACGGCGCGGTCGAAGCCCACCGATGTAAGGCTGGCGTTGGCCATGGTGTCGCCGAGGATCTCCAGCGCCACTTCCAGCCGCGCGGCTGGCAGTGTCACTTCATAGACGGTGCCGTCATCCTGAGTCGCGGCATTGATCACGCCACCCAGCCGGCTGATGACGCGCGAAAACTGGCCGGCTGCGAGCTTGTGGCTGCCCTCGAACATCATATGTTCGAGCAGGTGGGCGAGGTTGGTGTGCCCCAAGGGGTCGTGGCTAGCGCCGATGTGACAGCAGAACCGGATAGAGGCCAGAGGGCTGTGTGGGTCTTCTTTCAGGTAGACGTTCAAGCCATTGTCGAGAACGAAATGGTGCAGCGGCGGCTGTGCCGCAGGGATCAGCGAAGAAAGGCTGACTGCCGGGGGGAGGGGGGCCATGCTCGAAGTGCTCCGTCGCGAGTGATGAGCGGAGCAGCTTCGGGCAAGTCTGCCAGCAGGGGGCGTTACTTAATTCTCGCTGCGCTGCCACAGCGCGTAATGCACCTGGCCGGTCTTCTTCTCGCGGTGCAGGCGCCAGTTGCCCGGCATCGGCAGCGACGACGGTGCGGCCTCGCTCTCGGTGTAGATCCATGCCTGTTCGCGCAGCCACTGGCCTTGTTCCAGCAGGTTGCAGGTGTTGGCCAGCAGGTCCTGGTGGAACGGTGGGTCGAGGAACACCAGGTCGAACTGTTTCTTGGCCGGACCTTGCAGGTAGCGCAGGGCGTCGGTTTGCAGGATTTGCCCGCGCGGGCAGCGCAGCAGTTCGAGGTTGTCCTTGAGGTTGGCGATGGCGGCCGGGTTGCTGTCAAGCGCCACGGCGTCTTCCGCGCCGCGCGACAGTGCTTCGAGCACCAGCGCGCCGCTGCCGGTGAACGCATCGAGCACATGGGCACCCTCGATGTAGGGCGCCAGCCAGTTGAACAGGGTTTCGCGCACGCGGTCGGGGGTCGGGCGCAGGCCGTCGCCTTCGGGCACCGCCAGGCGGCGGCTGCGCCACTCGCCGGCAATGATGCGCAGCTGGCCTGGGCCTTTGCTGGCGCCTGGTGTGTTGGGTCTTGCCATTAGTGCTCCGGTACGCCGAGCGGCTGCTCGGCGGGTTTGTCAGTGGGGGCCGGCAGCGGCTTCTGCTCTACCTTCGGGCCGACGGTGACGATCACCAGCTTGTCTGCCGCCAGGTGCTTGTTCATGGCGGCCTTGACCTGCTCGACCGTCAGCGCCTGGGACTGCTGCATGAAGTCTTCCAGCCAGCTCAGCGGCAGGTTGTAGAAACCGATCGCGCCCAGTTGGCCGACGATGCTGGCGTTGCTGGCATTGGACAGCGGGAAGCTGCCGGCCAGTTCGCGCTTGGCGTCGTCCAGTTCTTGTTGCGTGGGGCCGCTCTTGAGGTAGTCGGCGAGGATGTCCTGGACCAGCTTGAGCGTGCCCTCGCTGAGTTCGGCGCGGGTTTGCAGGTTGATCATGAACGGGCCGCGCACCTGCATCGGGCTGAACACCGAGTACACGCCGTAGGTCAGGCCGCGCTTCTCGCGCACTTCGCTCATCAGGCGGGTGCCGAACGCACCGCCGCCGAGGATCTGGTTGCCCAGCGACAGGGCAGCCCAGTCCGGGTCGTTACGGTCGATGCCTAGCTCGGCCAGCATCAGGTGGGTCTGCTTGGACGGGAAGTCGATGTGGGTGACGCCCGGCTTGGGTTCGACCGGCTGCGCGGGCTTGGCCAGCGCCGGGCCTTTGGGCAGACCGGCGGACACCTGGGCGGCGATGGCTTCGGCTTCGCTGCGGCTGAGGTCGCCGACCAGGGCGATCACCGCGTTGCCGGCGGCGTAGGCTTTGCCATGGAATGCGCGCAGCTGTTCCAGGGTTATACCGGGGATGGTCTGGGCGGTGCCGTCGCTGGGGTGGCCGTAGGGATGCTGGCCGTAGAGGTTGGCGAACAGCGTTTTGCCGGCGAGCTTGCCGGGGTTCTGCTTTTCGTACTCGAAACCGGCCAGCAGCTGGTTCTTGATGCGCTTGAGGGCGTCCTCGGGGAAGGTCGGCTGGCCGACCACCTCGGTGAACAGCTTGAGTGCTGGTTCGCGCTTGTCGGCTGCACTGAGGCTGCGCAGCGAGGCCACGGCCATGTCGCGGTAGGAGCCGTTGCCGAAGTCGGCACCCAGGCCCTCGAAGCCCTCGGCGATGGCAGTGACGTCCTTGCCGGCCACCCCCTCGTTGAGCATGGCATTGGTCAGCGTCGCCAGGCCTGGTGTCGCGCCGTCCTGGCTGCTGCCAGCGGCGAAGGTCAGGCGCAGGTCGAACATCGGCAGCTCGTGGGCTTCGACGAACAGCACGCGGGTGCCTTCCTTGGTGGTCCAGTCCTGGATGTTCAGCTGGCGCCGGCTGGGGGCTTTGCCGTCCAGCTCGGCCAGCGACTGCAGCGCGTTGGCGGGGCGCGCGGCGCTGGCGGGTGCGTTGTCGGACTGCGCCGGGCGCGCCAGCAGCAGGGCGGTGCCTACCACCGCGGCGATGATCGCCACACCGAACAGGGTGTAGCGCTGTGCGCTGCGATCACTCATGGGCGGACTCCTCGGGCAGTACATGGGCAACGCTCAGGCGTTCGCGGGTGAAGTAGGTGCGGGCGGCGGCCTGGATGTCTTGCGGGGTCACGCGCTTGAGGTCGTCGAGCTCGCTGTCGATCAGTTTCCAGGACAGGCCGACGGTCTCCAGCTGGCCAATGGTGGTGGCCTGGCTGCTGATGGAGTCGCGGTCGTAGACCAGGCCGGCGATCACCTGGGCGCGCACGCGCTCCAGCTCTTCGGCGGTGGGCGGGGTGGTCTTGAGTTCGTCAATCAACTGCCAGACGCCTTTCTCGACGTCGGCCAGGGTCTTGTGCTTCTGCACGTTGGGCGTGGCCGAGATCAGGAACAGGCTGTCGCCGCGGGTGAAGGCGTTGTAGCTGGACGACGCACCGGCCACCAGCTCCTGGCCGCGCTCCAGGCGTGCCGGCATGCGTGCGCTGTAGCCGCCGTCGAGCAGCGCCGAAATCAGCCGCAGGGCGTTGGCGGTGCGCGGGTCCTTGGCGGTGGCCAGGCCCGGTACGTTGAAGCCGTAGATCAGGCTCGGCAGCTGGGTCTGCACATGCAACGTGAGCTTGCGCTGGCCGGGTTCAGCGAGCTCCAGCGGCAGCTTGCTCGGTGGCACGGCGCGTTTGGGGATGGGGCCGAAGTACTTCTGGGCGAGGTTCTTGACCTCGTCGGCGGTCACATCGCCGACCACCACCAGGGTGGCGTTGTTCGGTGCGTACCACGACTCGTACCAGTGGCGCAGCTCCTCGACCTTCATGCGGTCGAGGTCGGCCATCCAGCCGATGGTCGGGGTGTGGTAGCCGCTGGCCGGGTAGGCCATGGCGCGGAACAGTTCGAAGGCCTTCGAGTTGGGCTGGTCGTCGGTGCGCAGGCGGCGCTCTTCCTTGATTACCTCGATCTCGCGGCTGAATTCGTCGGCCGGCAGGCGCAGGCTGGCCAGGCGGTCGGCTTCGAGTTCGAAGGCCACCGGCAGACGGTCGCGGGCCAGCACCTGGTAGTAGGCGGTGTAGTCGTCGCTGGTGAAGGCGTTCTCTTCGGCACCGAGGTCGCGCAGGATGCGCGAGGCCTCACCGGGGCCGAGCTTGGCGCTGCCCTTGAACATCATGTGCTCGAGGGCGTGGGACAGGCCGGTCTGGCCCGGTGTTTCGTAGCTGGAGCCGACCTTGTACCAGATCTGCGAGACCACCACCGGGGCGCGGTGGTCCTCGCGCACGACCACTTTCAGGCCGTTGTCGAGGATGAATTCGTGGGTGGGTTGCACATCGGCGGCGAAGGCCGCGAGTGGCAGGCACAATGTGCCGAGCAACAGGCCAGCGGCGCGGCGGGCTAGAGCATTCATACGGTGTTCAACCTGTTCGGCGGCCCGCTTGGGTTTAGCGTCGGCGGGCCAGGAGGTGCTAGGATACTGATCCGGTTGCCTGGCGACCATGCCTGTCGCCGTTCTGGCCCGCAGGCCCTATACGACAAAACGTTGCGCATGAACCTGGCGGATGCAAAGTAGTCTGTTCTGCGTGAGTAAGAATTCCCGATGCGCCACTGCTGGCCCATCGCTACCCTGAGATAGCCGTCTTCCATGTTTGGTTCCAACGACGACAAAAAAGCGCCGGCCGCGGCTGGCGAGAAGAAAGGCCTGTTCAGCTGGTTCCGCAAGAAGCCGGAGCAACCTGTCGCCGAACAGCCGCAAACGCCAGCGCCGCAGGCCGTAGAGCCGGTCCAGCAGGCCGCTCCGGTGGCCGAAGCACCTGCATCCGAGCCGGTGGTTGCTGCGCCACAGCCAGCGCCTGTTGCCGAGCCGGTGGTTGTCGCGCCGCAGTCAGCGCCTGTTGCCGAGCCGGTGGTGGCCGCGCCGCAGCCAGCGCCTGTTGCCGAACCGGTGGTTGCCGCGCCGCAGCCAGCGCCTGTTGCCGAACCGGTGGTTGCCGCGCCGCAGCCAGTGCCTGTTGCTGAGCCGGTGGTTGCCGCACCGCAGCCAGCGCCTGTTGCCGAGCCGGTGGTTGCCGCGCCGCAGTCAGTGCCTGTTGCCGATCCGGTGGTTGCCGCACCGCAACAGGCTCCGGTCGCAGCGCCTGTCATTGCCCAACCAGTGCCAGCAACGCCTGCTGCGCCGCCCCCGGTCGAAGTGCCAGCAGCGCCGGTCAGCAACCTGGTACTGCCAGTCGCCGAAGAGCCGGTGGCACTGGTTGAGGACCTGGAGCCCAAGGCGCCGCCGGTCATCCCGGCACGCCCGTTGGTCGAGTCGGTTGTCGAAACCGCACCTGTCGTCGTTCCGGCACCGGTCGAACCTGAACCCGTCGTCGTAGCTGCAGCAGAACCTGCCAAACCCGGCTTCTTCGCTCGCCTCAAACAGGGCCTGTCGAAGACCAGTGCCAGCATCGGCGAGGGCATGGCCAGCCTGTTCCTGGGCAAGAAGGTCATTGACGACGACCTGCTCGACGAGATCGAGACCCGCCTGCTGACCGCCGACGTGGGCGTCGAGGCCACCTCGACCATCGTCCAGAACCTCACGCAAAAGGTTGCCCGCAAGCAGCTGGCAGACGCCGATGCGCTGTACAAGTCGTTGCAAGAAGAGCTGGCCGCGCTGCTGCGCCCGGTCGAGCAGCCACTGAAGATCGAGGCGCAGAACAAGCCCTACGTCATCCTGGTCGTGGGCGTGAACGGCGCCGGCAAGACCACCACCATCGGCAAGCTGGCGAAAAAGCTGCAGCTCGAAGGCAAGAAGGTCATGCTCGCCGCAGGCGACACCTTCCGTGCCGCCGCAGTGGAGCAACTGCAAGTGTGGGGTGAGCGCAACCAGATCCCGGTGATCGCCCAGCACACCGGTGCCGACTCGGCCTCGGTGATCTTCGACGCCGTGCAGGCCGCCAAGGCGCGCAATGTCGATGTGCTGATCGCCGACACCGCCGGTCGCCTGCACACCAAAGACAACCTGATGGAAGAGCTGAAGAAGGTCCGTCGGGTGATCGGCAAGCTTGATGCCGAGGCGCCGCACGAAGTGTTGCTGGTGCTCGACGCCGGCACCGGGCAGAACGCCATCAGCCAGGCCAAGTACTTCAACCAGAGCGTGGAGCTGACCGGTCTGGCGCTGACCAAGCTCGACGGTACCGCCAAGGGTGGGGTGATCTTCGCCCTGGCCAAGCAGTTCAACATCCCGATTCGCTTCATTGGTGTCGGCGAAGGTATCGACGACCTGCGCACCTTCGAGGCCGAACCCTTCGTCAAGGCGCTGTTCGCCGAGCGAGAGCCTGCATGATCCGATTCGAACAGGTCGCCAAGCGCTACCCCAACGGCCATGTCGGCCTGCACGAGCTGAGCTTCCGGGCGCGCCGTGGCGAGTTCCTGTTCGTCACCGGCCATTCCGGTGCCGGCAAGAGCACCCTGTTGCGCCTGCTGCTGGCCATGGAGCGCCCGACCAGCGGCAAGCTGCTGCTCGCCGGGCAGGACCTGGGGCAGATCAGCAATGCGCAGATTCCGTTCTTGCGCCGGCAGATCGGCGTGGTGTTCCAGAACCACCAGTTGCTGTTCGACCGCACCGTGTTCAACAACATCGCCCTGCCGCTGCAGATCCTCGGGCTGTCCAAGGCCGAGATCGCCAAGCGCGTCGATTCGGCGCTGGAGCGCGTGTCGTTGAGTGACAAGGGCGAGCTGTTCCCGGCCGACCTGTCCACCGGCCAGCAGCAGCGCGTTGGCATCGCCCGCGCCATCGTCCACCAGCCGGCCTTGCTGCTGGCGGACGAACCCACCGGTAACCTCGACCCGCGCCTGGCCGCCGAGATCATGGGCGTGTTCGAGGACATCAACCGCCTGGGCACCACGGTGTTGATCGCCAGCCATGACCTGGCGCTGATCGCGCGCATGCGCCACCGCATGCTGACGCTGCAACGCGGTCGCTTGATCGGCGATGGGGAGGCCGGGCAATGAGCACCACACGTACACCAAAGGTTTCCGAGCGCGTGGCGCCCAAGGCCGCCGATGCACAACCGACCAAGAAGAAACGCGGCGATCACGACGACGATGGCCCGGACTTCCGTACGTTGCTGCACGCCTGGCTGGAAAGCCATCGTGCGAGCCTGGCCGACAGCCTGCGCCGCCTGGGCAAGCAGCCGATCGGCAGTTTCTTCACCTGCCTGGTGATGGCCGTGGCGCTGAGCATGCCCATGGGCCTGTCGCTGCTGCTCAAGAACGTCGAGAAGCTCGGCGGCTCTTGGCAGCGCGCGGCGCAGATCTCGCTGTACCTCAAGCTCGATGCCAGCAGCCGCGATGGCGAGGCGCTGCGTGACGAAATCAAGGGGATGCCGGGCGTCGCCGACGCTCAGTATGTCAGCCGTGAGCAGGCGCTGGAGGAGTTCCAGCAGCAGTCCGGGCTGGGCGAGGCGTTGCGCGAGCTGCCGGACAACCCACTCCCCGGCGTGGTGGTGGTGACCCCTGCCGAAGTCGATAAACCGGCGCTGGAAGCGCTGCGTCAGCGCCTTTCGGAATTGCCGCGGGTCGAAGCCGCGCAGCTGGATCTGGTGTGGGTCGAGCGTCTGGCGGCCATCCTCAAGCTGGGTGACCGGTTCGTGTTCGGGTTGGCGGTGATGCTGATTTCCGCTCTGCTGTTAGTAATCGGTAACACAATTCGTCTACACATTGAAAACCGCCGTGTAGAGATTGAAGTCATCAAGCTGGTGGGGGGCACCGACAGCTACGTTCGTCGGCCTTTCCTCTACATGGGGGCGCTGTACGGCCTGGGTGCTGGCGTGCTGGCCTGGGGTATCCTGGCCTTCGGCCTGGACTGGCTCAACGACGCGGTCGTCGGGCTTTCGGGGCTGTATGGGAGCGATTTCGCCCTGGGTGGTGTTCCCGCTTCGGACGGTCTTTCCCTCTTGATCGGCGCCGTGCTGTTGGGGTATATCGGTGCATGGATCGCAGTGGCCCGGCATCTGAACGAGCTGGCACCGCGATAATGTTTGTTGGCCAGCATTGACTTTTTTCATCTGGGAACTTATTGAGCGGTTCCGGGTCTATGCTGGCAGTGCCCACAAGGCACGAGTCTGTAAGCCGGAGGTACTTGAATGACCACATCGTTGCAACCTGCCCATGCCCTGGTTCCCGGTGCAAACCTGGAAGCCTACGTGCACACGGTCAACAGCATCCCGCTGCTGACGGTCGAGCAGGAGCGTGATCTGGGCGAGCGTCTCTATTACCAGCAGGATGTCGAGGCCGCTCGCCAGATGGTGATGGCCCACCTGCGTTTTGTCGTGCATATCGCCCGTAGCTATGCAGGTTATGGCCTGGCCCAGGCCGACCTGATCCAGGAAGGCAACGTCGGCCTGATGAAGGCGGTCAAGCGTTTCAACCCGGAAATGGGCGTGCGCCTGGTGTCGTTCGCGGTGCACTGGATCAAGGCCGAGATCCACGAGTTCATCCTGCGCAACTGGCGCATCGTCAAGGTGGCCACCACCAAGGCCCAGCGCAAGTTGTTCTTCAACCTGCGCAGCCAGAAGAAGCGCCTGGCCTGGCTGAACAACGACGAAGTGCATCGTGTGGCGGAGAGCCTGGGGGTCGAGCCGCGGGAAGTGCGTGAGATGGAAAGCCGCTTGAGTGGCCAGGACATGGCCTTCGACCCGGCGGCGGAAGCCGACGACGACAGCGCCTTCCAGTCGCCTGCGCACTATCTCGAAGACCACCGTTACGACCCTGCGGTGCAGTTGGAGGACGCTGACTGGAGCGACAACTCCACCAGCAACCTGCACGAAGCGCTGCAAGGTCTGGATGATCGCAGTCGAGATATTCTCTATCAGCGTTGGTTGGCCGAGGAAAAGGCTACGTTGCATGAGCTGGCTGAGAAGTACAGCGTTTCGGCTGAGCGGATTCGCCAGCTGGAGAAGAATGCGATGAGTAAGGTCAAGGCATTGATCGCGATCTGATCGGCGCCCTGGCTGGCTTGAAGAAACCGCTGTGCTCGTGAGAGGCAGCGGTTTTTCTTTGGGCAGCGTTTTAGGTTTGTGCAACTGTTGATTGAATGATGATGGAATGTGCTCTCTAGTGTCGTGGTTAGTTGTTTAGTTGGTTTTGAAAGTTGTGGGCATATCCATTTGCTTGGGTGACGCTTATTCACCTTTCCGCCCTTACGGCGGCTTACTTTTTTCTTGGAAAAAGTAAGCAAAACCGCTCGCTCCCATCATCCGGCCCCTGCGCTTCGCTCCGGGGTTCCCTCACTCCGGTCTTGCTCCCGGGAGTACGCACCGAAGGGCCATCCATGGCCCATCGGTGCTCGACGGGCATCCATGCCCGTCGCCTCCCTCCGCAAGCCCTCCGATCGGCCTCCTGAAGTCGCGAAGTTAGGGGCGGCGCCTATATTGGCGCAGCTGACGCTAGATGTTTATTGTGTTCGATATCAAATTGCATTCGCCGGCTTGCCGGCGAACAGGCCATTACAAGCTACACATCAATAACGGTTAAACACTATCTGCTCTTGCTCTTGCTCTTGCTCTTGCTCTTGCTTCTAAGCGCGCGATAGTCCAGTCACCGCCAAACGCGACTTCAGGAGGCCGAACGTAGGACTTGCGGAGCGGGGCGATGGGCATGGATGCCCATCGAGCACTGATGGGCCATGGATGGCCCTTCAGTGCGTCCACGCGGGAGCAAGGCCGGAGTGAGGGAACCCCGAAGCGAAGCGTAGGGGCCGGATGAATGGAGCAAGGATTTTTTGGTGACTTTTTGATCCTTCAAAAAGTTACCCGCCGTAAGGGCGGAAAGGTGAATGAGCGTCTCCATCGCCAATGGATATTCACTCAATACCAACACCCACACGCTAAATTCGCGACCGCGACCCAGCCACTTCAGAGCCTACGCGACACATCCAACTGCATCAGGTAGCTAGGCCCCCCCAACTGGCTCATCTGCCGACGAATCCACCCCGCACGCCCAGCCACGTAGGCACTCGGCCGCCCGGCGCTCCATTTGATCGGGCTGGGCAGCACCGCCGCGAGCTGCGCGGCCTGTTGCCGGGTCAGGCGGCTGGCATCCACGCCAAAGTGATACCGCGCCGCAGCCTGGGCACCGAACACCCCCTTGCCCCATTCAGCGCTGTTCAGGTAGACCTCGAGAATCCGCTCTTTCGACCAGAACAACTCGATCAGCGCAGTGAACCAGGCTTCCAGCCCCTTGCGCAGCCAGCTACGCCCGGACCACAGGAACAGGTTCTTGGCCACCTGCTGGGTGAGGGTGCTGGCGCCACGGATCTTGCCGCCGCGCTCGTTGAAAGCCAGCGCCGCCTGGATCGCCGGGATGTCGAAACCCCAATGGTTGGCGAACTTCTGGTCCTCGCCGGCGATGACCGCCACCTTCAGCTCATCCGAGATGTCTTCCCAGGGTGTCCAGTCGCGTTGCAGGTCGATAGGTTCGCCGTCGAACCAGGATTCCACCTTGCGCTCGACCATCAGTGCTGTACCGGGCGGTGGCACCCAGCGCAGGACCAGCACCACGGCAATGCTGCCGGCGGCGAACCAGAGCAGCGCGCGGGACAGGCGTCGGAGAAAGGATGACAGCATGGTGATGGCTTGGCCGGACCGTTGGAACGGGCCATTATACAGACCCCTTTCGAGGAGTCGTCCCATGCTTCGCAGCTTCCTGATGCTCGCCGCGTTCTTCGGTTTCACCGGTGTCGCCCTCGGCGCCTTCGCCGCCCATGGCCTGAAGCACCGTCTGACTGCCGATTACCTGGCGATCTTCCACACCGGCGTCACCTACCAGCTGGTGCATGCCCTGGCGATCCTGGCCGTGGCCGTGCTGTCGGTGCACCTGCCCGGGCGCCTGGTCGGCTGGGCGGGCGGCTTGTTTGCAGTGGGCATCGTGCTGTTCTCCGGCAGCCTCTACGTGCTCACCCTGACCGGCCTGGGCAAGCTGGGCATGATCACCCCCCTCGGCGGCCTGTGCTTCCTCGCCGGCTGGCTGTGCCTGGGCCTGGCCGCCTGGCGCCTGGGCTGACCGAACGGTCCACAATCGCGACTAATGGCGCGCTCCACCCTTGGGTGCTGGGCGGATCGGCGCTAGAATGCGTGCCCCCAAAGAACAATGGTGGCCGTGCGCATGCGCATTCAATTGAACGGTGAACCTTACGAACTGCCCGCAGGCGAGAGCGTCGCGGCCCTGTTGGGTCGGCTGGAGCTGGCCGGTCGCCGGGTGGCGGTGGAACTGAACCTGGACATCGTGCCGCGCAGTCAGCACGAGAGCACGCTGCTCAATGACGGCGACCAGGTTGAGGTCGTTCACGCCATCGGTGGCGGCTAGACGCTATTCGATGCTTCACCTGCAAGTCCCGCAACCTTTCCAGAGGAACAACGATGAGCAACGTTCGTAGCGACAAGCCTTTCATTCTGGCCGGGCGCACTTTCCAGTCGCGCCTGCTGGTCGGCACCGGCAAGTACCGTGACATGGAAGAAACCCGCCTGGCCACCGAGGCCTCGGGTGCCGAGATCGTCACCGTGGCCGTGCGCCGTACCAACCTGGGCCAGAATGCAGGCGAGCCGAACCTGCTCGACGTGCTGTCGCCGGACCACTACACCATCCTGCCGAATACCGCCGGTTGCTACGACGCCGTCGAGGCGGTGCGCACCTGCCGCTTGGCCCGCGAGCTGCTCGATGGTCGCAAGTCCCACGAAACCCGCACGCTGGTGAAGCTGGAAGTGCTGGCCGACCAGAAAACCCTGTTCCCCAACGTGATCGAAACCCTCAAGGCCGCCGAAGTGCTGGTCAAGGAAGGTTTCGACGTGATGGTCTACACCAGCGACGACCCGATCATCGCCCGCCAGCTGGCTGAAGCCGGCTGCATCGCGGTGATGCCGCTGGCCGGCCTGATCGGCACCGGCCTGGGCATCTGCAACCCGTACAACCTGCAGATCATCCTGGAAGAATCCAAGGTCCCGGTGTTGGTCGATGCCGGTGTGGGTACCGCCTCCGACGCCACCATCGCCATGGAAATGGGCTGCGAGGCAGTGCTGATGAACTCGGCCATCGCCCATGCCCAGCAGCCGATCGTCATGGCCGAGGCCATGAAGCACGCCATTCTCGCTGGCCGCATGGCATACCTCGCCGGGCGCATGCCGAAAAAACTCTATGCCAGCGCGTCCTCGCCGCTGGAAGGTCTGATCAAGTAAGAGCCCCCGATGACTGAATCGCAAGAAACGCCGACCCCCGCCGAAGGCGAAGAGCGCCCGCACCGCCGCATCAAGAGCTTCGTGATGCGCGCCGGGCGCATGACCGAAGGCCAGCAGCGTGGCCTGGAACAAGGCGGCCCGCTGTTCATCCTGCCGCTGGTCGACAGCCCGGTGGATTACGACCAGGTGTTCGGCCGCTCGGCGCCGCGCACCCTGGAGATCGGCTTCGGCATGGGCCACTCGCTGCTGGAAATGGCCGCGGCCTCGCCTGAGCTGGACTTCATCGGTGTCGAAGTGCACCGCCCGGGTGTCGGTGCGTTGCTCAACGGCGTGCTCACGCAGGGGCTGAAGAACCTGCGGGTGTACGACTGCGACGCCATCGAAGTGCTCAACCGCTGCGTGGCCGACAACAGCCTCGACCGCCTGATGCTGTTCTTCCCCGACCCCTGGCACAAGGCGCGTCACCACAAGCGCCGCATCGTCCAGCTGGAGTTCGCCGAACTGGTGCGTCGCAAGTTGAAGCCCGGTGGCGTGTTCCACATGGCGACCGACTGGGAACCCTATGCCGAATACATGCTGGAAGTGATGAGCGCAGCGCCGGGCTATCGCAACCAGGCGGCCGATGGCGCCTACGTGCCGCGCCCGGAAGAACGCCCGATCACCAAGTTCGAGCGTCGTGGTGAACGGCTTGGCCATGGTGTGTGGGACCTGAAGTTCGAAAAACTGGCTTGACCCTCCCCATGCCAGAGGTGCTGTTGCGCCTCTGGCACCCCTCCCATGCGTAAAGGACTGCGCTCTGAAACCTCGTGTTCTGTTGTTGCTGGCCGGGCTCGTGCTTGTTGCTTGCCTTGGGATGGCCGCCCTGTCGAGTGTGCCCCCAATCTCTTCCCAGCAGCACCTGGTGCATGCCCAGGCGCTGATGCGACAGGCCAATGAGCAGCTCAGGGAGCTTGCCGCACTCGAAGCAAGAGGGGAGGCCGACGACGTTATGCGGCTCGCGGCGATGAGCGTTTCAATCGCCCAGGCGCATACTCACATCGAGCAGGCGGCTGATGCGGGCGAGGTGCTGGCGCTGTTCTGGCAGTCGGGTCTCCATCCCCTTGGTAGGGAGCACGACGACGCGCCGCAGCCAGCGCCCTGTGCTCGCTTGCATCAGGCGGTGGATCAAGGATTCCTGGCAGCGGCGGTTGCTTACTATTACCGGTGCAGGCCCGCCGGCAACGTCTTTGAGTACACGGCGGAACAGGCCGAGCAGTTCCAGGCGCTCAGGCGTGCGGTGCAGCGTGACGATCCCTTCCAGTCGCTTTATCCGCAGGTTCTGCGTGAAAGTGTTTGTTCAACGCCGGCAAACGCCTTTACCGTCAAACTGCCAGGAGGCCCCCGCTGGTTCGCCGAGGCCTTGGAGGCGTCCGGGCGTTCACTGACATACGACCTGTTCAAGGCCGAGGGGCTCTATCTCTTGGCCATGCAGCCTGATTTGGAACCCTCCGAGCGCTTGGCGCTGCTGCGTCAGTCGCAAGCCTTGGGCTGCGAAAGGGCGGCTAACTGGAGGAAAAGGCTGGCGCCGGAGCCGACGCGCGAACGATCCTGATCGTGGCGTTCGATACGGCTTCAGACAAAAAAACCGCCTTGCGAAGGGCGGTTTTTTTGTGCGGGCTTCGGGTTACGAATCCTTGGCCTGCGGGTTTCACTGGAGACAACCACAGCTGGATCTTAGGTCTGCCCGCAAAACCCGTCAATCAAGGAAATATCCGGCATTACGTGTGACAACACTGGAAACAGCCATGAGGTATCGGCTCACGTAAGCTCGCTGGGCTCCCATGTGATTTATCCAGTGGGGGGCTGGGAATACCAATGGTTTCTCGGCCCCTTCGACGCGGCCTACGACCCGCGCCGGTGATGTTCATCGAAGGGCCATCAACCTGGCCACTTCACTGGAGCCAACCACATGATCTCCGAAGGTGCCGAAGCGCCGGTTAGGCACTGGAAGATTGGCCCAGCCAACACGGAGGCCAAGGCATATGAAGCGTTTGCTGAATACGCTGAGCCGTGTCTGGAAGCTCGTCCGGATCCTGATCGTTTTCAGGACTGCAAGGGATTTCCTGCGCGATCACTTCGATGATGCCCGCTAAGGCATAGTCGAGTGAGGGGCCACCCTGGCTTGCCAGGGTGGCCTTTTAGCAGGTACCTGCGTAGGAGCCGGCTTGCCGGCGAAGGGGCCGATACTGCCTCACAAGCGTTCTGCGGGCTGACGCCCAACATCACCCCCGCCGATCAGCCACCACCCCGATGAGCACCAGCACCACCAGCAGCACCGGGGCCAGCGCATAGTTGTTGAACTGCCCCAACCCCTTCACCACCCACGGCGTGGCATAGATCAGCGCTGCACCACTGCCGATCATCACCAGCAGCGCCATGAACGGCACGCGCAGGGCGCCGGCCAGGCCGCCGAGGCGCCCCTCCACCCAGCCCTTGATATCGGTGCCGAACAGCACCAGCAAGCAGCCCACCAGGGCCAGCGAGATTTCCGACAGGTTGCTGCGGCTCCAGCGGGAAACGGTCGAGAGCAGGTCCAGTACCAGGTCCATGGGTCATCCTTAATTCAAGAAGTACTGCAGCAGGTCGTTGAGGAACAGTTGGCCGCGCGGGGTGGCTGCCAGTCGATCCGGTTCGACCTGCAAAAGGCCCTTTCGTTCGGCCTCGCGACGGGCTTCGGCGAGTTGCGCCAGCGGCAGGCCGGTGCGTTGGCTGAACAGTTCGGCTTCGACGCCGTCGGTCAGGCGCAGGACGTTCATCAGGAACTCGAACGGCAGTTCATCGGCCGGCAGCAGCTTTTCGCCAGCCTTGAACGGCTTGGCCGGGTTCAGGTAGTCCTTGGGCAGGCGGGTCTTCCAGGTACGCAGGATGCGCCCGTCGGGGAACGACAGCTTGCCGTGGGCACCGGCACCAATACCGATGAAGTCGCCAAAGCGCCAGTAATTGAGGTTGTGCCGTGCGGCGCGGCCTGCCTGGGCGTAGGCCGAGACTTCGTACTGCTTGTACCCATGTTCGGCCATCAGTGCCTGGCCGGCCTCCTGGATATCCCAGAGGATGTCGTCCTCGGGCAGCTCCGGCGGCTGGTTCCAGAACACGGTGTTGGGTTCCACCGTCAGCTGATACCAGGACAGGTGCGTCGGTGCCAGTGCGATGGCCTGGCGCAGATCGCCCAGGGCGTCGTCGAGCGACTGGTCCGGCAAGCCGTGCATCAGGTCCATGTTGAAGTTGTCGAAGCCCGCCGCACGCGCCATGTCGGCCGCGCGCACCGCTTCGTCACCGTTGTGGATGCGCCCGAGCTTTTCGAGCTTGGCAGGCTGGAAGCTCTGCACGCCGATGGACAGGCGGTTGATGCCGGTTTGCCGGTAGGCCTTGAATTTTTCCTGCTCGAACGTGCCCGGGTTGGCTTCCAGGGTGATCTCGATGTCCGCGGCGAACGGGATGCGTTGCTCGACGCCGCGCAGCAGGCGGCCCAGCGCATTGGCGCTGAACAGGCTTGGGGTGCCACCGCCGAAGAAGATGGTGCTGATCGACCGGCCCTGCACGGCAGGCAGTTCCTGATCGAGGTCGGCCAGCAGGGCGTCGATGTATTCGTCTTCGGGCAGCGTGGGCCCGGCCTGGTGCGAGTTGAAGTCGCAATAAGGACATTTGCGCACGCACCAGGGGATATGGATGTACAGCGACAGCGGCGGGAGCTCGGGGAGTACCAGGCCCGCCGGTTGTACCAACAGCATTTCGCTCATGCCAGGCCCAGACGCTGACGCAGCAGGGCCATGGCGCGGGCGCGGTGGCTGAGCTGGTTCTTGTCAACGGGGGCCAGGTCGGCGCTGGAGCAGTTGCGCTCGGGCACCCAGAACAGCGGGTCGTAGCCAAAGCCATGCTCGCCGCTGGCCTCGAACAGGATCTTGCCGTGCCACAGGCCTTCGCAGAGGATCGGCAGCGGGTCGTCGGCGTGGCGCACCAGCGCCAGCACGCAGACGAATTGCGCGCCACGCTCGCCTTCAGGCACATCCTTCAGCGCCTCGAGCAACTTGGCGTTGTTCGCCGCATCGCCCTTGCCGTCGGCGTAGCGCGCCGAGTAGATGCCCGGCGCGCCGCCGAGGAAGTCCACCGCCAGGCCAGAGTCGTCGGCCAGCGCCGGTAGGCCGGAGATGCGTGCGGCGTTGCGCGCCTTGAGGATGGCGTTCTCGACGAACGACAGGCCGGTTTCTTCCGGCTCCACCTGGCTGAATTCGCCGATCGAACGCAGCTGCACGGATTCGCCGAGCATGGCCTGCAGTTCCTTGAGTTTGCCGGCGTTGTGGCTGGCCAATACGAGTTGCTGGAAATTCATCATTCGCCTGGGAACACTTCCTGGTTGAAGCTCAGTGGATGGCTGACGCCGCCGCTCTCGACATTGAGGTCGAAGGTCAGCGTCTCGGGCTGGTCGATCTTGAACTGGGCGATGTAGTACACCGCGCCCTGGTCGGTTATCTGCTTGAACGACAGTGGGTTGCTGCGTCCGGTAAGGTCTTTCACGGTCCCGCTGACCACCGCCATCGCAGGCTTGCCGGCCTTGAGCACGGCGATGTTGAGCACGCCCTGGTTCTTGCTGCGGGTCAGGCCGGTGGCCGCGGCGATGTCGGGTTGCAGCATGCTCGAGGTGAAGGCGCTGTAGTGGACCGTCACGTCGCCGAACACTTCTTTGCGTTCGGGCCTGGCGGCATCGGCAGCCAGCACTGGCAGGGCCAGGCACAGGCTGATCAGAAACAGTGCAAGTCGACGCATGATCCCATTCCTCCGTTGGCGAGGTCAGACCGCGAGCTGGTGCTCCTGCAGGCCCGGGCTGCTGACCCGATAGATACCGATCTCACCTAGAAGATTAGGCCAAAGCCGACCGCCCAACCCATTACGGTGCAGGTGGTCGACGGCCAGGCGGTCGAGGACCTTGGCGTGGCGCTCATGGCACAGGTTCTCGAAGTCCTCGAAGGTGCAGAAGTGGATGTTCGGCGTGTTGTACCAGGTGTACGGCATGAAGTCCGAAACCGGCATGCGGCCTTTGGTCGCCAGGTACCAGCGGCAACGCCAGTGGCCGAAGTTGGGGAAGGTGATGATGCACTGGCGGCCCACCCGCAGCATCTCGTCGAGGATTCGGTCGGGGTATTCCACGGCCTGCAGGGCCTGGGTCATGACCACCACGTCGAAGCTGTTGCTGGCGAAGTTGCCCAGGCCCTTGTCCAGGTCCTGCTCGATCACGTTGACGCCCTTGGCCACGCACTCGGCGATATTGTCGGCGTCGATCTCCAGGCCGTAGCCGGTGACGTTCTTGCGCTCGCGCAGCGAGGCCAGCAATTCGCCGTTGCCGCAGCCAAGGTCGAGTACCCGGCTGCCGGCGGGGATCCAGTCTTGGATGATTTCCAGGTCGGCTCTCATGGGGTCCTCAAACGGCGATGCGGTTCATGTAGTTGGCGAAGCCCTGGATGTAGCGGGGCGTGGGGATCAGGAAGGCGTCATGGCCGTAGGGCGAGTCGATGTCCAGGTAGCAGACGTTCTTGCGCGCGGCCATCAGCGCGTCGACGATCTCCCGCGAACGGGCCGGCGAGAAGCGCCAGTCGGTGGTGAACGACATGATGCAGAAGTCCGCCGTGACGTGGGCCAGCGTTGCCGCCAGGTCGCCACCGTGCGCGGCCGCTGGGTCGTAGTAGTCCAGCGCCTTGGTCATCAGCAGGTAGGTGTTGGCGTCGAAGCGCCCGGAGAACTCCTCGCCTTGATAGCGCAGGTAGCTCTCGACCTGGAACTCGACGCTGTGGAAGTCGTAGTTGAGCTTGTCACTCTTGAGCTCGCGGCCGAATTTCTCGCCCATCGAGTCGTCGGACAGGTAGGTGATATGCCCCACCATGCGCGCCAGCATCAGCCCACGCTTGGGGATCACGCCCTGGTCCTGGAACGAGCCACCGTGGAACTCGGGGTCGGTGAGGATCGCCTGGCGCGCCACTTCGTTGAAGGCGATGTTCTGCGCCGACAGCTTGGGGGCCGAAGCGATGTCCACGCAGTGACGCACGCGGTCCGGGTAGGTGATGGTCCACTGCAACGCCTGCATGCCGCCCAGGCTGCCGCCGACGATGGCGGCCCAGGTCTGGACCCCCAGCCGATCGGCCAGGCGCGCCTGGCTGTGCACCCAGTCTTCCACCGTCAGCACCGGGAAGTCGGCGCCGTAGGGCTTGCCGGTAGCCGGGTTGACGCTGCTGGGGCCGGTGCTGCCGTTGCAACCGCCGAGGTTGTTCAGGCTGACCACGAAGAAGCGGTTGGTGTCGATCGGCTTGCCGGGGCCGATGCAGCTGTCCCACCAGCCCGGCTTGCGGTCGGTGACGGCGTGGTAGCCGGCGGCATGGTGGTGGCCGGACAAGGCATGGCAGATCAGCACCGCGTTGCTGGCGCTGGCGTTGAGCGTGCCATAGGTTTCGTAGACCAGCTCGTAGGCGGTCAGGGCGCGGCCACAGGCCAGGGCCAGCGGTTCATCGAACCGGGCGATCTGCGGTGTTACCAGACCGACGGAATCTTCGGGAAAGACAGTGGACATCGACCCTGCTCACGCTTGACGGAGGCGTAAGTCTAAAGAGCGCTACCCCCTGCGGCAAGCAATGGCTTGCCGCAGGCAGCAGGTGGGTCAGATCATCCGCCACAGCTCTTGTGGCATGCCGGCGTAGGCGGCCAGTTGCGGCATCAGGAACGACTGGATCACCTGGATGGCGATGAAGGCGAAGATGGGGGAAATGTCCATGCCACCGAGGTTCGGCACCAGGCGGCGGAACGGCGCCAGCACCGGCTCGCTGATCTGGTAGGCCAGTTCGGCGGCGGGGTTGTGGCTGTTGGGGGCGACCCACGAGACGATCACCATGACGATCATCGCCACCCAGAAGATCTTCAGGAACAGCGAGGTGATACCGATGATCGCCCACATCAGCAGGTGCAGGATGTCGCCGAACGTGCCGTAGGTGACCATCAGCACGAAGGCCATCAGCAGCCCCTGGATGATGATCGACAGCAGCAGCGACGAGGTGTCGAGGCCGGCGATGCTGGGGATCACCCGGCGCAGTGGCTTGAGCAGGGGTTGCGTGGCGCGCACGGCGAACTGGCTCAGCGGGTTGTAGAAGTCGGCCTTCACCAGTTGCAGCACGAAGCGCAGCAGGACGATCACCAGGTACAGGCTGACCAGGGTTTGCACCACGAAGATCGCGGCGCCGGACAGTGCATTCATCAATGGCTCCTTATTTGCCCAGTTGCTCGGCCAGCTCGGCGGATCGCTTCGCCGCGGCCTCCAGTGCCTGCTCGACGATGGCTTCGAAACCGCTGGCCTGGAACGACTTGATTGCCGCCTCGGTGGTGCCGGCCGGCGAGGTGACGCGGCGGCGCAGTTCGGCGGCATCGACATCGCTGGCCACCGCCATGCGCGCGGCGCCCAAGGCGGTTTGCAGGGTGAGTTGCGAGGCGGTTTCACGCGGCAGGCCGAGCTTTTCGCCCGCAGCGGTCATGGCCTCGATCAGCAGGAAGAAGTACGCCGGGCCGCTGCCGGAGACGGCGGTGACGGCATCCAGTTGTTGCTCTTGCTCCAGCCACAGGGCGGTACCCACGGCGGACAGCAGTTGCTCGGCTTGCTGGCGCTGTTCAGTGGAGACTTCCCGGGTGGCATACAGGCCGCTGACGCCCTGGCGCAGCAAGGCCGGGGTATTGGGCATGCAGCGTACCACCGGGATTGCGCCCAGCCAGGTTTGCAGGCTGGCGCAGGTGATGCCGGCGGCGATGGACACCACCAGCTGGCCTGCTTTCAGGTTGGGTTTGAGGGTTTCGCAAACCGCTTTCATGACTTGCGGTTTGACCGCCAGCACAATCACGTCCACGCCATCGATGGCCTGGGCGTTGCTTTCGAAGGCTTCGATGCCGTGTTCGGCCTGGATCCGCGCACGGGTCTCGGCACCCGGGTCGCTGGCGCGAATCTGTGCGGCGTCCAGGCCCTGGGCACGCAGGCCGCCGATCAGGCTGGCGGCCATGTTGCCGGCGCCGATAAAGGCAATACGAGTCTTGCTCATGTCAGGTCCTTGAGGGGAAGAGTGAGTTAAGCATGGTTTCACGGCTGGCCGTAGTCGCGGGCACCGAACAAGGCGGTGCCGATGCGCACCCAGGTCGCACCTTGGGCGATGGCGGCCTCCAGGTCATGGCTCATGCCCATCGACAGGGTGTCCAGGTCGAGGCCCAGTTGCGTCTGCAACTGGCGCAGGGTGGCGAAGGCGGCTTCCTGTTCGGCACGGTCCTCGGTCGGTTCCGGGATCGCCATCAGGCCCCGCAGGCGCAGGCCTGGCAGGGCGGCTACCGCCTGGGCCAGGGCGGGCAGCTCCGCGGGTGCGCAACCGGACTTGCTGTCTTCACCGCTGACGTTCACCTGCAAGCAGATGTTCAGCGGCGGCAACTCAGCCGGGCGTTGCTCTGAGAGGCGTTGGGCGATCTTCAGGCGGTCCACGGAATGTACCCAATCGAAATGCTCGGCGATGGCCTTGGTCTTGTTCGATTGGATGGGGCCGATGAAGTGCCAGATCAAGGGCAGGTCGGAAAGCGCCTGTTGTTTTGTCAGGGCTTCCTGAAGGTAATTCTCGCCTACGTCACGCAGGCCAGCGGCGTAGGCCTCGCGGATGGCGCTGGCGGGCTTGGTCTTGCTCACCGCCAGTAGGTGGATGCTGGCCGGGTCGCGTCCGGCGGCCCTGGCCGCGCTGTCGATGCGGGTGGCGATGGCGCCAATGTTGTCTGCTAGGGTGGACATGGTTCGTCGCCGACGGCTTTGGGGTCTGCGGCATTCTACCTGCTTGAACGCCGTTGGGGAGTCTCATGGATGTGACCGACCTGCTGGCCCGGGCCATGGCTGCGGGTGCCAGCGACCTGCACCTGGCCGCGGGCGAGCCCCCTCTGCTGCGCCTGGATGGCGAGCTGCAACGCATGGATCTGCCACCGCTGAGCTGCGCGACCCTGGAGCAGGGTATGGCCGGCCTGCTCGATGATGGGCAGCGGCGGCAGTGGGCAGGCGGTGATGAGCTGGACCTGGCGTTGACGCTGCCCGCGGTGGGGCGTGTGCGCTTGAACCTGTTCCGCCAGCGCAATGGGCTGGGCGCCAGCGTGCGCCTGATTCCGGCGCGCATCCCCAGCCTCGATGAGCTCGACCTTGAAGATGTGTATCAAGCCATTGCGCAGTGCCGGGATGGCCTGGTGCTGGTGGGTGGCCCGACGGGTAGCGGCAAGTCCAGCACCTTGGCGGCACTGCTCGATCAGCTCAATCGCGAGCGTACTCAGCAGGTCATTACCCTTGAAGATCCCATCGAATTTATCCACAGCGGCCAGGGTTGCCTGGTCAATCAGCGGGAGATCGGTGTGCACAGCCACGACTTCGCGCAAGGCCTGCGCAGTGCACTGCGCCAGGACCCGGATGTGATCATGATCGGTGAGTTGCGAGACCTGGAGAGCATCCGCCTGGCGCTGCGTGCGGCAGAAACCGGGCATCTTGTGCTGGCGACCGTGCATACGCGCTCGGCGGTGAACAGTATCGACCGGCTGGTGGAGGTGTTCGCGGCGGAAGAAAAGCCATTGGTGCGCACGATGCTCGCTGAATCACTGCGTTTGGTGGTGGCCCAGGTGCTGGCCAAGCGAGCAGGGGGTGGTAGGGTGGCGGCAAGGGAAGTGCTGGTGGTGACGCCGGCTGTGCGCAACCTGATTCGCGAAGGGCGGATGGCGCAGATCCCGTCGTTGATGCAGGCCGGGGCGGCCCAGGGGATGCGGACGATGGAAGCGGCTATGCAGTGCTTGAAAATGCGGGGTCTGATTGAATAGCTGGCGTTGTGGGAGTGGCGGTTCGCCGCTCCCACAGAACACCCGTCAGCGCTTGGCCAGGGCCAGGGCTTGCTGGTCCTTTGGCAGGACGCGCTTGGCCACCACGTAGTGCTTTTGCCAGTACGGTTTGTCCAGGCTGTCGATGCTCACCCGCTTGCCGGTGCGCGGGGCGTGGATGAAGCGGTCGTTGCCCAGGTAGATGGCCACGTGGTTGACCCGGCGGCTCTTGATGTTGAAGAAGATCAGGTCGCCCGGCTTGAGGTCGCTCTTGGCCACCTTCACGCCCTGGCCCTGGGCCATGGCGTTGGAGGTGCGCGGCAGGTCGACGTCGGCCACGTCGTTGAAGGCGTACTTGACCAGGCCGCTGCAATCGAAGCCCTTTTTCGGGCTGCTACCGCCCCAGCGGTACGGGGTGCCCAGCACATTGACGGCGCGGCTGAGCACCTCGCTGCTTTGCTTGGGCGACATCGCGATGGCCTGCAACGCCTCATGCTTGCTGGCGTTGTTCGGGCGGGCACTCGCAGTAATCTTGCGGTACTGCACGGGGGCGCGTTTCACCGTGGTATCGGCGTTGGTCGTGTAACCGGTGAAACCGCTTGGGAGTCGTTGCTCACGATTGGTGGCGTGGGCGGCCAGGGGTAATAACAGGCAGAGGGTCAGCCATGTCTTGAACAAAGGCGGCATAGTTGATGCTCTTATAGGGTGTTGGCGCGCAACTTTATAACAGCTTTTTGATCAATTTTTGATCCGTTGGTCGCGCGGCCGCGTACCATATGTCGGGTCTACACGGAAAAGTCACATTTTCCGTTAGAAAATTTTCGGCTAACCCACGAGGGCTTCGAATGAATGGTTATCAACAGGGTGTGCCTGCGCATGACACCCACAGCAAGGTCCTCGGCTACCTGCTGTGGATCTTCGGCTTCACCGGCGCGCACCGCTTCTACTACGGCAAGCCGATCACCGGGACGATCTGGTTCTTCACCTTCGGGCTGCTGGGCATCGGCTGGCTGATCGACCTGTTCCTGATCCCGTCGATGGACCGCGAGGCGGACCTGCGCTTCGAGTCGGGCGGGGTGGACTACAACCTGGCGTGGATCTTCCTGACCTTCCTCGGCATCTTCGGCGTGCATCGCCTGTACCAGGGCAAGTGGATCAGCGCGCTGATCTACCTGTTCACCGGTGGCCTGTTCCTGTTGGGGGTGCTGTACGACTTCTGGACCCTCAACAGCCAGATCTCCCAGGTCAACGCCGAGCGTCGCCGGGTATGAAAAAAGGCCTTGTCGCTGATTGCGGCAAGGCCTTTTTCGTTACTGGCGTCGCTGTTGCAAGAGCAGGTTGCTGAAGCCTGCCCCGGCTAGCTGCTTTTGCGCCACGGTCAGCTGTTCGCGGTTGCTGAACGGGCCAACCATCACGCGGTACCAGGTCTCTTCCTTGACTGTCCCCGACTCCACCTTGACCGCCTGGCCGAGCAGGATGATCTGCGCGCGGACCTTGTCGGCGTCCGCCTGCTTGCGGAACGAGCCGGCTTGCAGGAAGAACTGGGTGGTGGCCGCCGGCTTGATCACTGGCGGTGCTGGTGGTGGCGTTTGCCCCAGCAACGCGGCCTGGGCGCGGGCGGTGTCGATCTTCGCCGCTTCAGCCGGGGTGACCGGCGTGGTGGGCACGGCCGGCACTGGCGGGGTTTTCTCGGGCACGGCCTCTGGCGGCACGATCACTTCCGATTCCGGCAGCAGGGTGTAGAAGTCGTACTTCGGCTTCACCGGCTGCTGCGGCGTTGGCGTGGTGGCCTTGCTCGCCTCGGCGACTTTCTCTGCCTTCTGCTGTTCGGGCTTGGTGCGCTTGATGTCGCCACCGCCCGGTTCGAGCTTCATCAGGAACACGATGAACGCGCCCACGGTCAGGCCGACCGCCAGCCACACCCAGCCTGGAATCGGCTGCTTGGCGGGCGGCTGGTGGCGGCTGGCGCCGCGCTTGGGCGCGGGCTTTTTCTTTGCAGCAGCCAAGTTACATGCGCTCCAGGGTTTCCAGGCCGAGCAGCTCCAGGCCCTGCTTGAGGGTGCGGCCGGTCAAGGCGGCCAGGCGCAGGCGGCTTTGTTGCTGTTCGGCGGTGTCGGCGGCGAGGATCGGGCAGTTCTCGTAGAAGCTGGAGAACAGGCCGGCCAGGTCGTACAGGTAGCTGCACAGCACGTGCGGGGTGCCCTTTTCGGCGACGTTGTTGAGGATCTCGCCAAACTGCGCCAGGCGCGCGGCGAGGTCTTGCTCGTGGGGCGCCTGCAGCACGATCTGGCCGTCGACCTCGTCGAAGCCCTTGCCCAGCTTGCGGAACACGCCGGCCACGCGGGTGTAGGCATAGAGCAAGTACGGTGCAGTGTTGCCTTCGAAATTGAGCATCAGTTCGAAGTTGAAGCTGTAGTCGCTGGTGCGGTGCTTGGACAGGTCGGCGTACTTGACCGCGCCGATACCGACCACTTCACCGATCTGGCGCAGTTCGTCCTCGGCCAGCGCCGGGTTCTTCTCCTTGACCAGCGCGTAGGCGCGCTCCTTGGCCTCGGTGAGCAGGTCGATCAACTTGACGGTGCCACCGTCGCGGGTCTTGAACGGGCGGCCATCGGCGCCGTTCATGGTGCCGAAGCCCATGTGCTCCATCTGCATCGGGTGGCCGACGAAGCCGGCGCGGCGGGCCACTTCGAACACCTGGTTGAAGTGCAGGGCCTGGCGCTGGTCGACGAAGTACAGGGCGCGATCGGCTTGCAGCGTGTTGCTGCGGTAGCGCACTGCGGCCAGGTCGGTGGTGGCGTACAGGTAACCACCGTCAGCCTTCTGCACGATTACCGGCAGCGGGTCGCCTTCGGCGTTCTTGAATTCATCGAGGAACACGCACTGGGCGCCCTGGTCCTCGACCAGCAGGCCCTTGGCCTTGAGGTCGGCGACCACGTTGGCCAGGTCGGCGTTGTAGGCACTCTCGCCCATCACGTCGGCCATGGTCAGCTTGACGTTGAGCAGCTCGTAGGTTTTCTGGCAGTGCGACAGCGAGATGTCCTTGAAGCGTGTCCACAAGGCCATGCACTCGGGGTCGCCGGCCTGCAACTTGACCACCAGGCCACGGGCGCGGGTGGCGAAGTCTTCGGATTCGTCGAAGCGCTTCTTGGCGGCGCGGTAGAAGTTCTCCAGGTCCGACAGCTCGTCGCTGGTGATCGGGTTCTCTTGCAGGTACGCCAGCAGCATGCCGAACTGGGTGCCCCAGTCGCCCACGTGGTTCTGGCGGATGACGTCGTCGCCGAGGAACTCCAGCACCCGGGCGACGCTGTCGCCGATGATGGTCGAGCGCAGGTGGCCGACGTGCATCTCCTTGGCCAGGTTGGGCGCCGACATGTCGATCACCACCTTCTGCGCCGGGCCGGCCTTGCGCACGCCCAGGTGGCCATCGGCCAGGGCGGCATCGAGGCGCTGGGCGAGGGCGTCGGTGTTCTGGAAGAAGTTCAGGAAGCCTGGGCCGGCGATCTCGACCTTGCTGATGTCGGCGCTGGCGGGCAGGGCGGCGATCAGCTTGTCGGCCAGGTCGCGCGGCTTCATGCCGGCCGGCTTGGCCAGCATCATGGCGATGTTGCTGGCGAAGTCGCCGTGGGTCTTGTCACGGGCGTTTTCCACCTGGATCGCCGGCGTCAGCCCTTCAGGCAGCACACCGTCGGCGACGAGTTGGGTGAGGGCTTGCTGGATCAGCTGGCGAATGGTGTCTTTCATGAGGGTCTCTTTTCGACCGCAAGCGCGGTGAGCGCTTCGATGCGCAGGTGGAAAAACTGGGCATTATCCGTTGCCGGGGGCGGGTTGCCAACCTCTGAGCCGGCGGCGTCGGTCAAGCGTGGGAGCGGGCTTGCCCCGCGATGGGCTCAATCGCGGGTCAAGCCCGCTCCCACGGACCGCTCAATATAGGTCCACCGGGTCGACATCCAGCGACCAGCGCACCTGCCGCCCCGAGGGCATCTGCTCCAACACTAGCAACCAGGCGCTGATGAGTCGATGCAGGGGCGCCCTGGCATTGGCCTGGAGCAATAGTTGCGCACGGAACCGTCCCGCTCGTCGCTCCATGGGCGCCGGGACCGGGCCCAGTAGCTCGATACCGTGCAGGCCCTGTTCGGCCAGCACGCGCTCTGCGGCGGCGCAGGCTTCGTCGAGGAAGCCCTCGGCCTGCCCTGGTTTATGTGCATCGGCGCGCAGCAGGGCGAGGTGGGCGAAGGGCGGCAGGCCGGCGGCGCGGCGCTCGCTCAGGGCCTGCTCGGCGAAGGCGAAGTAGCCTTGTTCGGTGAGCTGCACTAGCAGCGGGTGGTCGGCCAGGTGGGTCTGTACGATGACCTTGCCCGGCTCTTCGGCGCGCCCGGCGCGGCCCGCCACCTGCACGATCAGCTGGGCCATGCGCTCGCCGGCACGGAAGTCGCCGGAGAACAAGCCGCCGTCAGCATCGAGGATGGCCACCAGGGTCACCCGCGGGAAGTGGTGCCCCTTGGCGAGCATCTGGGTGCCGACCAGGATGCTCGGCTGGCCCCGCTGGATGGTGGTGAACAGGTTGTGCATGGCGTCCTTGCGCGAGGTGCTGTCGCGGTCCACGCGCAGGATCGGGTAGTCGGGGAACAGCACTTTCAGGCGTTCTTCGGCGCGCTCGGTGCCGGCACCTACCGGGCGCAGGTCGACGTGGGCGCATTGCGGGCATTGCAATGGCAGGCGTTCGTCGTAGCCGCAGTGGTGGCAGCGCAGCACCCCGGAGCGCTGGTGCACGGTCATGCGTGCGTCACAACGCGGGCATTCCGAGAGCCAGCCGCAGTCGTGGCACAGCAGGGTGGGGGCGAAGCCGCGGCGGTTGAGGAACACCAGCACTTGCTGGCCGGCTTCCAGGGTTTGCCGGATCGCTTGCTGCAAGGGGCCACTGATGCCGCTGTCCAGCGGCAGGCTGCGCACGTCCAGGCGCAGGAAGCGCGGTGGGCGGGCACCGCCGGCGCGCTGGTTCATGCGCAACAGGCCGTAGCGGCCGCTGTGGGCGTTGTGCAGGCTCTCCAGCGACGGGGTGGCCGAGCCCAGCAGGATCGGGATGTTCTCCTGGTGTGCGCGTACCACCGCCAGGTCGCGGGCGTGGTAGCGCAGGCCTTCCTGCTGTTTATAAGAGCCGTCGTGCTCCTCGTCGATGATGATCAGCCCCGGGTTTTTCATCGGCGTGAACAGCGCCGAGCGGGTGCCGATGATGATGTCCGCCTCGCCGTCGCGGGCTGCCAGCCAGGCGTCCAGGCGTTCGCGGTCGCCGACGGCCGAGTGCAGCAGGGCGATGCGTGCGTTGAAGCGTTGCTCGAAGCGTTGCAGGGTCTGCGGGCCGAGGTTGATCTCGGGGATCAGGATCAGCGCCTGTTTGCCGGCTTCCAGGGTTTCGCGGATCAGTTGCAGGTAGACCTCGGTCTTGCCGCTGCCGGTAACGCCTGCGAGCAGGAAGGCGTGGAAGGTGCCAAGGCCGGAGCGCACGGCCTCGAAGGCGGCGCGCTGCTCGTCGTTGAGCGGCAGCTCTGGCTGGGCCAGCCAGCGTTCGTGGCGTGGCGGCGGCAGGTGGCGGCGCACCTCGACCTGGACCAGTTCCTTGGCCAGCAGCAGGTCGAGGCTGTCCTTGTTCAAGCCGAGTTTGCCAAGCAGGCTGTGGGCCACGCCGTGGGGGTGCTGCGACAGGGTCTTGAGCGCATCGCGCTGGCGTGGCGCGCGGGCAATGCGTGGGTCTTCCAGGCGAGCATCGGCGGCGGCGTGCCAGAAGCGCTCCTGGCGTACCTCGGCCGGTTCGCCCTGGCGCAGCAGGGTGGGCAACGCCCAGTTCAGGGTGTCGCCCAGGCTGTGCTGGTAGTACTGCGCCGTCCACAGGCACAGCTTGAACAGTGCGGGCGGCAGTGGCGAGACCGGGTCGAGCAGGGCGCTGGCCGGTTTGAGCTTGTCGGCGGGCACTTCGCTCTTGTCGGCCACCTCCACCAGTACGCCGATCATCTCGCGGCGGCCGAACGGCACGCGGATGCGCATGCCCGGGGTCAATGCCTGGCGCGCCATGCTGGCCGGCGCCCGGTAGTCGAACAGGCGACGCAGGGGGGAGGGCAGGGCAAGGCGCAGGATGACGTCGGACACGCGGAAGGTCTCTGGAGGGCGTTTCACAAATCACGCGAGCCTAGCAGACGACGGTCGGTGCAAGCGACAACTTGCGCTGGCCCCGTGCTCTGGTATTATTCGCCGCCTAATTACGTGCGGTATTCAACAATAGGTGTTGGGTGGCGGCACGCAGCTCGAGGAAGTGACCATGAAAGCAAATATTCATCCGAACTACGAAGTAGTTGCAGTCACCTGCAGCTGCGGCAACAAATTCGAATCGCGTTCGACCCTGGGCAGCACCCTGGCGATCGACGTCTGCAACCTGTGCCACCCGTTCTACACCGGTAAGCAGAAAGTCCTGGACACCGGTGGTCGCGTACAGAAGTTCGCCGATCGCTTCGGTATGTTCGGTACCAAGAAGTAATCATGCGCATGGCGGATCTCTCGAGGTTCGCAGTGTGGCAAAAGAAGGCGCCCCTTGTGGGCGCCTTTTTTGTGGGCGCGATCTGGCACTTCCCGGCACAGGCGTTCTGCCCGTTGCCCGACAAGCCGCAGCAGGTGGCGGTGCGCTACGTGGTCGATGGCGACACCGTGCGTCTGGTCGATGGGCGCAGTGTGCGCCTGATTGGTATCAATGCCCCGGAGATTGCAGGTAAAGGGCGGCCCAGTGAGCCCTATGCGGAGGCATCCAAGCGCCGCTTGCAGGCGTTGGTCAAGGCCAGCGGTGGCCGGGTCGGGCTGGTTCCCGGCGTCGAAGGCAAGGACAAGTACGGGCGCACCCTGGCGCATATCTACGGTCGTTCTGGCAACAATCTGGAAGCACAACTGCTCAGCGAGGGGTTGGGCTATCGCGTGGCCATCGCGCCCAATGTGCGCCTGGCCGGCTGCCAGCAGCAGGCCGAGCAGCGGGCACGCAAGGCCAGGCTCGGGGTGTGGCGGCAATCGCCGGTGCTGCGCGCGCAGGACGTTCGACGCTCCGGCTTCGTACTGATCAGCGGCAAAATCAACGGCATCGAGCGCAATCGCGGTGGCGTCTGGCTGGAGTTGGACAGCAGCGTCGTGGTGCGCATCCCCGCTCATCTGCGGCGCAACTTCCCCGCCAACTTCTTCGCTAACCTCAAGGGACGCCAGGTCGAAGTACGTGGCTGGGTGCTGGATCGTTCCCGAAAGGAAGCGCTCAAGCCCGGCCAGCGACGCTGGCTGTTGCCATTGACTGATCCGAGTATGTTGCAGCCTGCCGCCGGCTAAATAGTTGTAGACAGTTTGCTATTGGATTGTACACACTGGGCTTTCTCCAGCCCCGTGGGTTATAGCGTAAAGTCGTAGGCCAAAGGCCTTGACACTTGTGACCGGGCAGTCTTGTCGCCCCCCGGCACTTTGCGTATCCTCGGCGGTCCGTCAGAACAGTAAATAGCGGAATGCCCATCATGTCAGACCTGAAAACCGCCGCTCTCGAATACCACGCCCAGCCCCGTCCAGGGAAACTGAGCGTCGAGCTCTCCAAGCCCACCGCCACCGCCCGTGACCTCGCCCTGGCCTACAGCCCAGGCGTCGCCGAGCCCGTGCGCGAGATCGGCCGTGATCCAGAGCTGGCCTACAAGTACACCGGCAAGGGCAACCTGGTCGCGGTGATTTCCGACGGTACCGCGATCCTCGGTCTGGGTGACCTGGGCCCGCTGGCCTCGAAGCCGGTCATGGAAGGCAAGGGTGTTCTGTTCAAGCGTTTCGCCGGTATCGACGTGTTCGACATCGAAGTCGAGTCGGAAAGCCCGCAGGCTTTCATCGACACCGTGCGCCGCATCTCCATCACCTTCGGTGGCATCAACCTCGAAGACATCAAGGCACCTGAGTGCTTCGAAATCGAGCGCACCCTGATCGAGCAGTGCGACATCCCGGTATTCCACGATGACCAGCACGGCACCGCGATCGTTACCGCGGCCGGCATGATCAACGCCCTGGAAATCGCCGGCAAGAAGCTCGAAGACGCCAAGATCGTCTGTCTGGGCGCCGGCGCTGCGGCCATCTCCTGCATGAAACTGCTGGTGAGCATGGGCGCCAAGGTCGAGAACATCTTCATGATCGACCGCAGCGGCGTGATCCACGCTGGCCGCGACGACCTGAACCAGTACAAGGCCCAGTTCGCCCACGCCACCGACAAGCGCACCCTGGCTGACGCGCTGGATGGTGCCGACGTGTTCGTTGGTCTGTCCGGCCCGAACCTGCTGAGCCCGGAAGGCCTGAAGTCGATGGCTGCCAACCCGATCGTGTTCGCCTGCTCGAACCCCGATCCGGAAATCGCCCCGGAGCTGGCTCACGCCACCCGCAGCGACGTGATCATGGCCACCGGTCGTTCCGACTACCCGAACCAGGTCAACAACGTACTGGGCTTCCCGTTCATCTTCCGCGGTGCCCTGGACGTTCGCGCCAAGCGCATCAACGAAGAAATGAAGATTGCCGCCGCCATCGCCCTGAAGGACCTGGCCAAGCTGCCGGTACCGAAGGAAGTCTGCGAGGCCTACGGCGTGCAGGCGCTGGAGTTCGGTCGTGAGTACATCATCCCGAAACCGCTGGATGCACGCCTGATCACCGTGGTTTCCGATGCCGTGGCCAAGGCCGCCATCGAATCCGGCGTGGCCACCCTGCCGTATCCGAAGCACTACCCGCTGAAAAGCGTGGATGACGTGTTCAACGGCTGATCTAGCCGTAGCGTCATGAAAAAGCCCCGGCTCGTGAGAGCCGGGGCTTTTTGTTGGGCCCACGTTATTGCGGGGCAGGCTTGCTCTCGTGGAGTTCAATGGCATCCCTTTCAAGGCGATCGCGCCAGGGCTGCCAGGTGCTCGCCGACAGTCTTGCAGCGCTCTTGAGATCGAGTGCCGCCCGCGCGGCGCAGACGCGGCATCTAGGTGGGCATGCAGGCCCTTCACAAGACTTTAGACATGCACCAAGGCGGGCAGCGGTACCCTCACAGGCATAATTGGCCCGAAACAGATGTGGGAGCTGGCTTGCCAGCGATGCGCCGCGCGGGCGGCGCTCGATCTGGTAGGCGCTGCAAGGTTTTCGGCAAGCACCTGGCGGCCCTCACCGAAAACCTTGAGCGGTTGGCCTTTAGAACAGATCCATCGGCGCCGCTTCATCCGCCGGCAGCGGGCTGCCAGGCGCCGCGCCATTGCCCAGCTCGTCCACCGATGGCGGCGAGTCTTCGGCCTTGAACAGCTCGAAATAGGCGTTTGGCGTGCTTGGTGTGGCGGCGCGCCCGCTGATCGGGTCGACGCGCAGGCTGAGGATGCCTTCGGGCTCGGCAGGCGTGTGCTCAGGCTTGTCCGTGCCACCGTACTCGCGACGGCCCAGGGTTTCCGGCTGGTCGAAGCCTACCCACACGGTGGTGACGTAGTCGGCGTTGTAGCCCGAGAACCAGGCGTCCTTGGACTCGTTGGTGGTGCCGGTCTTGCCCGCCAGGTCGCTGCGGCCCAGGGCCAGGGCGCGGCGGCCGGTACCGCGCTTGATCACATCCTGCAGCATGCTGGTGAGGATGTAGGTGGTGCGGCCGTCGACGATACGCTCGGCAATGGCCGGGGTTTGTGGCGCCGGGGCCAGCTGGCCAAAGGTGCTCGGGGCCTCGCCGGGCAGCGGTGCAATGCTGATCGGCTGCTCGGGCGCGGCGAGGCCGGCCTGGTCCTCGTTACCTTGCGGCACGCGTGGTGGGTTGGCAGTGAACAGCGTTTCGCCGTTACGGCTGTCGATGCGTTCGATCAGGTACGGGCTGATCTTGTAGCCGCCGTTGGCGAAGGTGCTCCAGCCGGTGGCGATCTCCATCGGGGTCAGGGTCGCAGTGCCCAGGGCCAGCGACAGGTTGCGCGGCAGGTCCTGCTTGTTGAAACCGAACTTGGCGATGTAGTCGATGGTGCGGTCCACGCCCATCGCTTGCAGCAGGCGGATCGACACCAGGTTGCGCGACTTGTACAGCGCTTCGCGCATGCGGATCGGGCCGAGGAAGGTATTGGTGTCGTTCTTCGGCCGCCAGACCTTGTCCAGGTACTCGTCGACGAACACGATCGGGGCGTCGTTGACCAGGCTGGCGGCAGTGTAGCCGCTGTCCAGCGCCGCGCTGTAGACGAACGGCTTGAAGCTCGAACCCGGCTGGCGCTTGGCCTGCATGGCGCGGTTGTAGTTGCTTTGCTCGAAGGAGAAACCGCCGACCAGGGCGCGGATGGCGCCGTCATACGGGTCGAGGGTAACCAGGGCGCTCTGGGCCCCCGGAACCTGGCTGAACTTGAGCTTGCCGTCTTCCAGGCGCTGCAGGCGTACCAGGTCGCCGACCTGGGCGACGTCGGCCGGCGATTGTGGCGAACGGCCCTGCGCGTTGCTGTTGATGTACGGGCGGGCCCATTTCATGGTGTCCCAGGCGACGGTTTCTTCCAGGCCGCCGCGGGTCATCACCTTCAGGCCGGTCTTCTCGACCTGGGTGACGATGGCCGGCTCCAGGCCGCCGAGAGTGCGCTGCTTGCCCAGTTCCTGTAGCCAGGCAGTGCGCGGCTTGCCGGGGAAGCGCGCTTCCGGGCCACGGTAGCCGTGGCGCTCGTCGTATTGGCTGAGGCCGTTGAGCACGGCGTTGTTGGCCAACTGCTGCATGTCGCTGGGCACCGTGGTGGTGACGCGGAAGCCCTCGGTGTAGGCGTCGCTGCCATAGCGGCCGACCATTTCGGCGCGGGCCATCTCGGCGACGTAAGGCGCGTTCACTTCCGGGGTGGGCACGTGGTAGCTGGCGTTCAGCGGCTCGGCCAGGGCGGCCTGGTAGCTGGTTTCGTCGATCTTGCCGAGCTTGTACATGCGCCCCAGGATCCAGTCGCGGCGCTCCTTGGCGCGCACCGGGTTGGCCAGCGGGTTGAAGCGTGACGGCGCCTTGGGCAGGCCGGCGATCATGGCCATCTGCGCCAGGCTCACGTCACGGATCGACTTGCCGTAGTACACCTGCGCCGCGGCATCGATGCCGTAGGCGCGGTTGCCCAGGTAGATCTTGTTGACGTACAGCTCGAGGATCTCGTCCTTGGTCAGCTCACGCTCGATCTGCAGGGCCAGGAGAATTTCGTTGGTCTTGCGCGAGAAGCTGCGCTCGCTGGTGAGGAAGAAGTTCTTCGCCACCTGCATGGTGATGGTGCTGCCGCCGGTCTGGATATGGCCGGACTTGAGCAGCTGCGTGGCCGCGCGCATCAGGCTGCTGGGGTCGACCCCGTAGTGATTGAGGAAATTATCGTCCTCGGCCGACAGCAGCGCCTGAATGAACTGTGGGGGAATTTCCTGGAACTTGATCGGCGAGCGCCGCATCTCGCCAAACTCGGCGATCAGCTTGCCGTCGCTGCTGTACACCCTCAGGGGGATTTGCAACTGGACGCTTCGCAGCGAATCGACCGACGGCAGGCTGGGGCTAAGATACAGAAACGCACCGCTCACACCGAGTACGAGCGCGCAGATGACTGCGACGAAAGACCACCAGAAGAACTTCAGCAGGCGTATCAAGGCTTTGGGGTGTCCTGGTTGAGGGGTGGAGGGCGCTAGGGGCCGGCGGACAGGAAAAATCGCTGGGCATTATAAGCATTTTTCGCCCCGCCGGGTGACCGGCCAGGGCGCTGCGATGACCGCCCGTACTGCAATGGCGCGGGTTTGACGACCAGGAAGGTACGACCATGTTGGGACGCTTTGGCAGGGATGCCGGTTCACTGCTGGGGGTGGAAATCGCCTCCGATTCGATACGCATGCTCCAGCTGCAACGTCGGCGAGGGCGTTGCAAGGTGGTGGGCTGGGCCCGGGAGTATTTTGAGACGCCCTTGCGCGGCCCGCAGGTGCTCGACGAAGACGAGCGCCTGCTGCAGGCCCTGGGCCGGGCCCATCGGCGTTGTGCCACCCGCCAGCGTCAGGTCGCCCTGGCCTTGCCGGCGTCGCACGTGATCTGCAAGGTCTGCCGGTTGGTGATCGGTGAGCCTGAGCGGGATGCCGAGGCGCAACTGCTCGAACAGGCCGAACAGCTGTTTCCCTTCCCGCTGGATGACCTGGCGCTGGACTTCCAGGTGCTTGGCGTGTCCGCCGGGCATCCTGGGCATGCCGATGTGCTGGTCGCCGCTTGCCGGCAAAGCCAGATCGATCCCTTCGAGCACTTGTTCGCTCGGGCCGGGCTGCAAGTGGTGGCCATGGAGGTCGACAGCATCGCCCTGCGCCGCGCCCTGCCGTTCGACGGGGGCAGTTCGACGCTCATCCAGCTGGAGGGCAACGAGGCGGTGCTGCATGGTTGGCAGGGCGAAGTGCTGCCGCAGCGCACGCACATTGCGTTGGCCTCGCAGGAGCAGTGGCTCGACCCTGTCGACCGGCTCTGGCAATCGGGTGGTTGGCAGTGCAAGGCGCAAGGGGTCGTGCTGACAGGCGGTGCCGCCACTGCCCTGCGTGCTGAGCAACTGGCAGAGCGGTTGAACGTAGATTGCAGGTTCGCCACCCCTGCCGCGCTTTCGGAGCTGGCCGAAGACGCAGCACTCGCGACGTCGATGACACTGGCCTGTGGATTGGCGCTCGGAGGCCTGCGATGAGACTGCGGGTGAACCTGATGCCGTGGCGTGAGCAGCGCCGGGTGAGGGATCTGCGACGTTTTCAGGTCGCATTGATCGTCGCTGCGCTGATGGCGTTGCTGGTGGTGATGCTGCTCGATCAGCTGGCACGTTCGCGCCTGGCGCGCCAGGCCGAGGCACTTGCTGCTCACCAGGCCGAAGCGCAACGGCTCGATGCCGTGATGGCGCAGATCGAGCAACTGCGTGAGTCGCGCGTCTCCATGCTTGAGCAACATGCCGCCCTGGCCGGTTTGCGCGCCCGCCAGGGGGCGCTGCCAAGGCTGTTTCTCGAGCTGGAGCTCGCCATGCCCGAGGGGGCTCGCCTGACCGCATTGAGGGTGAGGGATGGGCAGGTGCAGCTGTCTGGTCAGGCCGCATCGCCTGCGGTGGTCGCTCGGCTGATGCGTGAGCTGCAAGCGTCGGGGGTGTTGCATGCACTTGAACTGGTGCATCTGCACAACCTGCAAGCGAGCGATGAGTTTCAGCTGGCGGGGCGCCTCGCGGTGACTGGCTCGTGAAGGGGATGGCAATCCCGGACTGGCCATCACTGGTACGTCGCTCGGCCGCGCTCAGGGCGGTGTTGGTGGTCGTGCTGGTGGGGGCGGTGCTGTTCATGGGCTATCTGGCTCGCCTGCGGGATCTGGCCGAGGCCTCTGAGGTGATCGCCGCGCAGTTGGGTCAATTGCACACCGCACTTGAGGGTAAGGCAGCCCAGGCCGCCGGGCTTGAATCGACACGAATGGCGCTGAGGGATGCCGAGCAGCGCCTACATCACGAGCGTTGGCGCCTGGCGGCAGGAGAAGGCATGAGCGAGCTGCTCGATCAGTTGGCCATTTCCGGGCATGAACATGGCCTGCTGTTCGAGCGTCTCGACGTCCTGGGTATGCAACCGCAGGCCGGCTACCACCTGATACCCCTGGAAATCAGCGTGGTGGGTCGCTACCCAGGGTTGCGTACATGGTTGGAGGAATGGCTGGGGCAGGTGCGCCTGCTGGATGTCTCTCACATCGAACTGCTGGCGGTGGACGGGCAATCAGGGTTGGCCAGGGCGAAACTGCAGGTCAATGCCCATCGGCCCGACGAGGATCTGGCGCCACCCGCATCGCTCGCGCACCAGCCGGCCCGCGGGCCTGTCTCCACCAGCGCGTTCGATCCCTTCCAGGCATGGTCATCCCCTGTCGCGGCCCACGGGATGGGTCGCATCCCTCTGGAGCAGCTGGAGATGGTTGGCAGCCTGTCGCAGGCTGGGCATCGACAGGCATTGCTGCGCTCGGCCGGCCGCTTGTATCGAGTGGGTGTAGGGGAGGCATTGGGGCGTGATGAAGGGGTCGTGGTGCGCGTCGACGCTCATCAGGTCGAGGTGCGCGAACGGCTGTATATCAATGGTGGCTGGCAGCAGCGGTCCAGGTACCTGGCACTCGGGAAGGGTGCCTATGGAGGGGGCAGGGATGAAGTTGAAGCGCTGGTCGAGCTGCTTGGTGATGGGCCTGCTGAGCAGCGCAGGCGTGTCAATGGCGGCGGAGTTTGAGGCGGAGCCGATATCGTTGAATTTCCAGGATGTGGAGGTGCGCGCGGTGTTGCAGGTGATGGCCGACTATATAGGGATCAACCTGGTGGCCAGCGACACGGTGCAAGGGCGCATCAGCCTGCGCCTGGAAGAGGTGCCCTGGCAGCAGGCACTGGATCTGGTGCTACGCAGCAAGGGGTTGGGGCGCAGGTTGGAGGGCAATGTGCTGTTGGTGGCGCCGCTTGGCGAACTTCACGAGCAGTCACGCGATGTGCACCTGGAGCAGGCCCTGGAAGCTCAGCTGGAGCCGTTGCGCCGCGAGCTGATCCCGGTGTATCACGCCAAGGCGGCGGAGCTGGCCGAGCTGCTGCTGGCCAGCCTCGCCGATGATGGCATCCTCGCCGGGCGCGGCAGCCTGAGCGTGGATGCGCGCACCAACACCCTGGTGGTCGCCCAGCCCGCCGACCGGCTGGCCGAAGTGCGCAAGCTGGTGGCGCAGCTGGATGTCCCGGTACGCCAGGTGATGATCGAGGCGCGTATCGTCGAAGCGGGCGTCGATTACGAAAAGGCACTCGGCGTGCGCTGGGGTGGCCCGCTGTATGGCCAGAACAACCGCCTGGGCAGCGAACTGTTCGTCGACCTGGGGGTGGAGCGGGGCACTTCGGGGCTCGGTGTCGGGCTGTTGCGCAGCGACATCCTGCTGGACCTGGAGTTGAGCGCCATGGAAAAAAGCGGCAACGGCGAAATCATCTCCCAGCCCAAGGTGGTTACCGCTGACAAGGAGACCGCGCGGATTCTCAAGGGCACCGAAGTGCCCTACCAGGAAACCACCAAGAGCGGCGCGACCTCCATCGCTTTTCGCGAGGCCTCGTTGTCGCTGGAAGTGACGCCGCAGATCACCCCGGACGGCAAGGTGGTGATGGAAGTACGGGTGACCAAGGACGAGCCGGACTTCATCAATGCCCTGAACAACGTGCCGCCGATCCGCAAGAACGAGGTCAGCGCCAAGGTGCGGGTGGCCGATGGCGAAACCATTGTGATTGGTGGCGTGTATTCGACGTCGCAGAACAAAGTGGTCGACAAGGTGCCATTTTTTGGCGATCTGCCGTATGTTGGGCGGCTGTTTCGACGCGATGCATTACAAGAGAAAAAATCCGAGCTGCTGGTCTTCCTGACTCCGCGTATCATGAGTGACCAGGCGATTGCTGTGAGTCGTTGATTCTGTGCGAAATTTGATACTTGTGGGGCCCATGGGCGCTGGAAAGAGCACCATCGGACGCCTGTTGGCCAAAGAGCTGCGCCTGCTGTTCAAGGATTCCGACAAGGAAATCGAACTGCGAACCGGCGCCAACATCCCGTGGATCTTCGACAAGGAAGGCGAGCCGGGCTTCCGTGACCGCGAGCAGGCGATGATCGCCGAGCTCTGCGAGCTCGACGGTGTGGTGCTGGCGACCGGTGGTGGCGCGGTGATGCGCGATGCCAACCGCGCCGCGCTGCATGCCGGCGGCCGGGTGATCTATCTGCATGCCTCGGTGGAGCAGCAAGTCGGCCGCACCGCACGGGATCGCAACCGGCCCCTGCTGCGCACCGCCAACCCGGAAGCCACTTTGCGTGCGTTGCTGGAGACCCGCGACCCGCTTTATCGCGAGATTGCCGATATCGTGGTGGAAACCGACGAACGGCCACCGCGCATGGTGGTGCTCGACATTCTCGAGCGGTTGCACAAGTTGCCGCCCCGGTAAGCGGGGTCTATCCTCGGCGACCAACGCCGAGATGGGGTTGAACGTCATCGCGCGGCGCCGCATAGCGCGTCACCGCGCCCAAGCACATTGTGGGGATACATGCAGACACTAAAGGTCGACCTGGGCGAACGTAGCTACCCGATCTACATTGGCGAGGGCCTGCTTGACCAGCCCGAGCTGCTGGCGCCGCACATCGCCGGCCGGCAGGTCGCCATCGTGTCCAACGAGACCGTCGCCCCCCTGTATCTCGAACGCCTGAGCAACACCCTCGGCGCCTACAAGGTGCTGCCGGTGGTACTGCCCGATGGCGAAGCCCACAAGAACTGGGAAACCCTGCAGCTGATCTTCGATGCCCTGCTCACGGCGCGCCACGATCGCCGCACCACCGTGGTCGCCCTCGGCGGCGGGGTGATCGGTGACATGGCGGGCTTTGCGGCAGCCTGCTACCAGCGCGGCGTCGATTTCATCCAGGTGCCGACCACGCTGCTCTCGCAAGTGGATTCGTCGGTCGGCGGCAAGACCGGCATCAACCACCCGCTGGGCAAGAACATGGTCGGTGCGTTCTACCAGCCCAACGCGGTGCTGATCGACACCACCAGCCTGAAGACCTTGCCCGCGCGTGAACTGTCCGCCGGCCTGGCCGAAGTCATCAAGTACGGCCTGATCTGCGACGAGCCGTTTCTCGGCTGGCTCGAAGACAACATGCAGGCCCTGCGCGCGCTTGACCCAACGGCCCTGACCGAAGCCATCCGTCGCTCCTGCGCGGCGAAGGCCGCGGTGGTCGGTGCCGACGAGCGCGAATCGGGCGTGCGCGCCACGCTCAACCTTGGCCACACCTTCGGCCATGCCATCGAGACCCACATGGGCTACGGCGTCTGGCTGCACGGCGAAGCCGTGGCGGCGGGGACGGTGATGGCCCTGGAAATGTCCATGCGCCTGGGTTGGATCGACCAACCGGCGCGCGATCGCGGCATTCGCCTGCTGCAGGCGGCAGGGCTGCCAGTGGTGCCGCCGCAGGAAATGACCCCGGGGCATTTCATGGAACACATGGCGGTCGACAAGAAAGTGCTCGACGGGCGTCTGCGCCTGGTGCTGCTGCAAACGATGGGCGAGGCCGTCGTCACCGACGACTACCCGACAGAGATTCTCCAGGCCACGCTGGCGGCGGACTACCGCGCGATCGTGGCCCAGCTTTGAGGTTGTGACAACGCAATGACCAGTCTGCATGCCGATGAGGCGTTTCTCGATCATTACCAGCTGAGCCACGATCCGTTCGCGCCGCGGGTGCCCGGTTTCAAGTTCTTCCCCGCCCAGCGCAAGCCGGTGCTCGGCCAGCTGCACCACCTGGCGCGCTACAGCCAGCTGATGCTGGTGGTCACCGGCCCCGTGGGCAGCGGCAAGACCCTGTTGCGCCAAGCGCTGGTGGCCAGCACCAACAAGCAGTCGGTGCAGAGCGTGGTGGTTTCCGCCCGTGGTGCGTCCGATGCTGCCAGCGTGCTCGGCCAGGTGGCCCAGGCGCTGAACGTGGCCCAGCCAGAAGTGCAGGCGATCCTGACGCAGGTGGTGCAACTGGCACTGACCGGCCAGGAAGTCTACTTGCTGGTGGACGATGCGGAACAACTCGACGAGTCGGCACTCCAAGCGTTGCTGGAGTTGGCGGCAGGTGTGGCCGAAGGGCGTCCTCATGTGTTCCTGTTCGGCGAGCCCTCGCTGATTGCAGGGCTGGAGGAGCTGAGCATCGATGAAGAGCGGTTCCATATCATCGAGCTGGCCCCCTATAGCGAGGAGGAAACCCGCGAGTACCTGGAACAGCGCCTGGATGGCGCCGGACGGGGCATCGACGTGTTCACCCGCGAGCAGATCGTCGACATCCACGAAAACTCCGACGGGTGGCCTGGGACCATCAACCAGGTCGCTCGCGATACCTTGATCGAAGCCATGATCGCCAGCCGCACCACGGTGAAGCGACCATCCATGGGGTTCAAAATGCCTAAGAAACACGTGCTTGCGCTGTCCGCTGTGGTCGTGGTCGCCGTTGGTGCGGCGGTCCTGATGCCGAAGAAAGGCGACAAGGCCCCGGCCGAAGTGCCTGCCGCCCAGGCCCAGCTGCCGCTGGGGCAGGGTGGCAATGGCGCGCCGGCCATCGAATTCTCCGGTTCGTCGCAACCCATGCCGTTGCCGCTGGTGGGTCAATCGCAGCCAGTCATGCGCGAGCCCCTGGCCCAGGCCGCTGGTATGGGTGAGGGCGAAGAGGGTGGCCCGGCAGGCAATACCGCCTTGCAGCCGTCGGCCCCTTCGGCGACTGTGCCGCCCACCGTGACCACCATCGCACCGCCGCAGGGTGCGACCGCCAGCCCTGCGCCGGTACCGGCCCAGCCTGTGACGACCGCTCCGGTTGCACCTACCCCGAAACCAGTCGCAACCCAGCCGGCAAAACCGGTTGCGCCGGCTAAGCCTGCCCCAGCCCCGACTCAGGTCGCTGCCGCCAAGCCTGCGGCCAAGCCAGTCGAAAAACCGGCAGCTGGTGGCGCCGGTAACAGCAGCTGGTATGCAGGCCAGAAGCCCGGCAACTATGTGGTGCAGCTGTTCGGTACCAGCTCCGAGGCGTCGGCCCAGTCGTTCGTCAAGGCGCAGGGTGGCGACTATCGCTACTTCAAGAAAAACCTGCAGGGCAAGCCTCTATACGTGGTCACCTATGGCAACTTTGCCAACCGTGACGCCGCCGCTGCGGCAATCAAGAACTTGCCAGCCAAGGTCCAGGCTGGTAAACCTTGGCCACGTACCGTCGGCAGCGTCCAACAAGAGCTGGCCACGGCCCGCTGACACCTTCCGGGCGGCACCACCCCGCCGCCCAGTTGCTGAGCGACTTCTAGCTTTCGACTAGCCTGCTGCGCTTCAAGTGCGGCAGGCTTTTCTGTCCCAGACTGCCGGCCACAAGCCCCGAGTTGCAGTCATGGCTGAAACGCTTCAGACTCGAGCCAAGCCGTTACCACGGCACATGGCGCAAAAGCATTCAAAATTGCGACATAAATTTTCAATGGTGAGACATGAAAATTTGTGGGCATCGCTGTCGCTGTGCAACAATGGTTTTCCATGGCCACCGCAAAAAAGCTGGCGTTTGATCGGCGTGGATGGTAAGTGGTTGTTAAAAAAGAGATTTGCCTCCGGTTGAGAGGTGAACCTGGTGAGAAAGTGTCTATGAAAACAGGTCTGTACCATCCCGAAGAATTCAAGGACAACTGTGGTTTCGGCCTGATCGCCCATATGACGGGCGAACCGAGTCACCACCTTCTGCAAACCGCCATGCAGGCCTTGACCTGCATGACCCACCGCGGCGGCATCAACGCCGACGGCAAGACCGGTGACGGTTGCGGTCTGCTCATGCAGAAGCCCGATCATTTCCTGCGTGCCATGGCCCAGGAACACTTCGCCGTCGAGCTGCCCAAGCAGTACGCCGTCGGCATGGTGTTCTTCAACCAGGACCCGGTCAAAGCCCAAGCTGCCCGCGCCAACATGGACCGCGAGATCGTCAACGCCGGCCTGAAGCTGGTCGGCTGGCGCAAAGTGCCGATCGACACCAGCGTGCTGGGCCGCCTCGCTCTCGAGCGCCTGCCGCAGATCGAACAGGTGTTCATCGGCGGTGAAGGCCTGAGTGATCAGGAATTCGCCATCAAGCTGTTCAGTGCTCGTCGCCGTTCGTCCGTGGCCAACGCCCACGACACCGACCACTACATCTGCAGCTTTTCGCACAAGACCATCATCTACAAAGGCCTGATGATGCCGCGCGATCTCGCGGCGTTCTATCCGGACCTCGGTGACGAGCGCCTGCAAACCGCGATCTGCGTGTTCCACCAGCGCTTCTCCACCAACACCCTGCCGAAGTGGCCGCTGGCCCAGCCCTTCCGCTTCCTCGCCCACAACGGCGAGATCAACACCATCACCGGCAACCGCAACTGGGCCATGGCCCGTCGCACCAAGTTCGCCAACGACCAGATCCCCGACCTCGAAGAGCTCGGCCCGCTGGTCAACCGCGTCGGTTCCGACTCCTCGAGCATGGACAACATGCTCGAGCTGATGGTCACCGGCGGCATCGACCTGTTCCGTGGCGTGCGCATGCTGGTACCGCCAGCCTGGCAGAACGTCGAGACCATGGACGCCGACCTGCGCGCCTTCTACGAATACAACTCCATGCACATGGAGCCGTGGGATGGCCCGGCCGGTATCGTCATGACCGAAGGCCGCCACGCGGTGTGCCTGCTCGACCGCAACGGCCTGCGCCCGGCACGCTGGGTGACCACCACCAACGGCTACATCACCATCGCCTCGGAAATCGGCGTGTGGGGCTACCAGCCCGAGGAAGTTCTGGCCAAGGGCCGTGTCGGCCCAGGCCAGATCCTGGCCGTGGACACCGAGACCGGTCAGATCCTCGACACCGACGCCATCGACAACCGCCTGAAGTCGCGCCACCCGTACAAGCGCTGGCTGCGTCAGCACGCCACCCGTATCCAGGCGACGCTGACCGACGACCAGGGCGCGGCCAGCTACGACGCCGACCAGCTCAAGCAATACATGAAGATGTTCCAGGTCACCTTCGAGGAGCGTGACCAGGTGCTGCGTCCGCTCGGTGAGCAGGGCCAGGAAGCGGTCGGTTCGATGGGTGACGACACGCCGATGGCCGTGCTGTCCCAGCGCGTGCGTTCGCCGTACGACTTCTTCCGCCAGCAGTTCGCCCAGGTGACCAACCCGCCGATCGACCCGCTGCGCGAAGCGATCGTCATGTCCCTGGAAATCTGCCTGGGTGCCGAGCGCAACATCTTCCAGGAGTCCCCCGAGCACGCCTCGCGGGTGATCCTCAGCTCGCCGGTCATCTCGCCCGCCAAATGGCGTTCGCTGATGAACCTGGAGCGCGAAGGCTTCGACCGCCAGCTGATCGACCTCAACTATGAACAGAGCGTCGGCCTGGAAGCGGCCATCCGCAACATCGCCGACCAGGCTGAAGAAGCGGTGCGCAGCGGCAAGACCCAGCTGGTGCTGAGCGACCGCTACATCGCCCCGGGCAAGCTGCCGGTGCACGCCTCGCTGGCCGTCGGTGCGGTACACCACCGCCTGACCGAGCAGGGCCTGCGTTGCGACAGCAACATCCTGGTCGAGACCGCCACCGCCCGTGACCCGCACCACTTCGCCGTGCTGCTGGGCTTCGGTGCCTCGGCCGTCTACCCGTACCTGGCCTACGAAGTGCTGGCCGACCTGATCCGCACCGGCGAAGTGCTGGGCGATCTGGACGAAGTGTTCAAGTACTACCGCAAAGGCATCTCCAAGGGCCTGCTGAAGATCCTGTCGAAGATGGGCATCTCCACCATCACCTCGTACCGTGGCGCCCAGCTGTTCGAAGCCATCGGCCTGTCCGAGGAAGTGGTCGGCCTGAGCTTCAAGGGCGTGTCGAGCCGCATCAAGGGTGCGCGTTTCGAAGACCTGGAGAGCGACCAGAAGCTGCTCGCCGCCGAAGCCTGGAGCGCGCGCAAGCCGATCCAGCAGGGTGGCCTGCTCAAGTTCGTCCACGGTGGCGAGTACCACGCCTACAACCCGGACGTGGTCAACACCCTGCAGGCCGCCGTGCAGCAGGGCGACTACGCCAAGTTCAAGGAATACACCACGCTGGTCGACCAGCGCCCGGTGTCGATGATCCGCGACCTGCTGAAAGTGAAAGTGGCCGACCAGGCCCTGGCGCTGGATGAAGTCGAGCCGCTGGAAGCCATCCTCAAGCGCTTCGACTCCGCCGGCATCTCGCTGGGCGCGCTGTCGCCAGAGGCCCACGAAGCCCTGGCCGAGGCCATGAACCGCCTGGGCGCGCGCTCCAACTCCGGTGAGGGCGGCGAAGACCCGGCCCGCTACGGCACTATCAAGAGCTCGAAGATCAAGCAGGTGGCCACCGGCCGCTTTGGCGTGACCCCGGAGTACCTGGTCAACGCCGAGGTGCTGCAGATCAAGGTGGCCCAGGGCGCCAAGCCCGGCGAGGGCGGCCAGCTGCCAGGCGGCAAGGTCAACGGCCTGATCGCCAAGTTGCGCTATGCGGTACCGGGCGTGACGCTGATCTCGCCGCCGCCGCACCACGACATCTACTCGATCGAAGACCTGGCCCAGCTGATCTACGACCTCAAGCAGGTCAACCCGCAGGCCCTGGTCTCGGTCAAGCTGGTCGCCGAAGCTGGCGTGGGCACCATCGCCGCCGGCGTGGCCAAGGCCTATGCCGACCTGATCACCATCTCCGGCTACGACGGTGGCACCGGTGCTTCGCCGCTGACCTCGATCAAGTACGCCGGCGCCCCGTGGGAACTGGGCCTGGCTGAAACCCACCAGACCCTGCGCGGCAACGACCTGCGCGGCAAGGTGCGGGTACAGACCGACGGCGGCCTGAAGACCGGCCTGGACGTGATCAAGGCCGCAATCCTCGGCGCCGAGAGCTTCGGCTTCGGCACCGCGCCAATGATCGCCCTGGGCTGCAAGTACCTGCGCATCTGCCACCTGAACAACTGCGCCACTGGTGTTGCCACGCAGAACGACAAGCTGCGCAAGGACCACTACATCGGCACCGTCGACATGGTGATCAACTTCTTCACCTTCGTTGCCGAAGAAACCCGCGAGTGGCTGGCCAAGCTGGGCGTGCGCAGCCTGGGCGAGCTGATCGGCCGTACCGACCTGCTCGACGTGCTGCCGGGCGACACCGAGCGCCAGGGCCACCTCGACCTGACGCCGCTGCTGGGCAGCTCGCACATTCCGGCCGACAAGCCGCAGTTCTGCGAAGTCGACAAGAACCCGCCGTTCGACCAGGGCGAGCTGGCCGAGAAGATGGTCGCCATGGCATTGCCGGCGATCCGCGACATGGCCGGTGGCGAGTTCAGCCTCGACATCTGCAACTGCGACCGCTCCATCGGTGCGCGCATCTCTGGCGAAATCGCCAAGCTGCACGGCAACCAGGGCATGGCCGCCGCGCCGATCACCTTCCGCTTCAAGGGCACCGCGGGCCAGAGCTTCGGCGTGTGGAACGCCGGTGGCCTGAACCTGCACCTGGAAGGCGACGCCAACGACTACGTCGGCAAGGGCATGACTGGCGGTAAGGTGACCATCGTGCCACCGACCGGCAGCCCGTTCGAAACCCAGCACAGCGCCATTGTCGGCAACACCTGCCTGTACGGCGCCACCGGCGGCAAGCTGTTCGCCGCCGGCACCGCGGGCGAGCGCTTCGCTGTGCGTAACTCCGGCGCCCACGCTGTGGTCGAGGGCACCGGCGATCACTGCTGTGAATATATGACCGGCGGCTTTGTCTGCGTCCTGGGCAAGACCGGTTACAACTTCGGCTCTGGCATGACCGGCGGTTTCGCCTACGTGCTCGACATGGACAACAGCTTCGTCGACAAACTCAACCACGAGCTGGTGGAAATCCAGCGCATCAGTGGTGAGGCGATGGAAGCCTACCGCAGCCACCTGGCGCGGGTTCTGGGCGAGTATGTGGATGAGACCGGCAGCGAGTGGGGGCGTGAGCTCTCGGAGAACCTGGACGACTACGTACGGCGCTTCTGGCTGGTCAAGCCGAAGGCGGCCACGCTCAAGCAACTGCTGTCCAGCACCCGCGCCAACCCGCAGTAACAACAGCTGCAAGTGGCCGGCCCCGTGCGCGGGGCCGGCCCGGCTCAAGTGATCGTCTTGCAGCTTGCGGCGCATGCCGGCAACTGCGGTAAAGAGGTTTTGAAAAATGGCTGAACGTCTGAACAACGACTTCCAGTTCATCGAAGTGGGTCGTAAAGATCCGAAGAAAAAACTGCTGCGCCAGCGCAAGAAGGAGTTCGTCGAGATCTACGAACCCTTCAAGCCCGCGCAATCCGTGGAACAGGCACACCGCTGCCTGGGCTGCGGCAACCCCTACTGCGAGTGGAAGTGCCCGGTCCACAACTTCATCCCCAACTGGTTGAAGCTGGTCTCCGAAGGCAACATCCTCGCGGCTGCTGAACTGTCGCACCAGACCAACACCCTGCCGGAAGTGTGCGGCCGCGTGTGCCCGCAGGACCGCCTGTGCGAAGGTGCCTGCACCCTCAACGACGGCTTCGGCGCGGTGACCATCGGCTCGGTGGAGAAGTACATCACCGACACCGCCTTCGCCATGGGCTGGCGCCCGGACATGTCCAAGGTCAAGCCCACCGGCAAGCGCGTCGCCATCATCGGTGCCGGCCCTGCTGGCCTGGGCTGCGCCGACGTGCTGGTGCGTGCCGGCGTGACCCCGGTGGTGTTCGACAAGAACCCCGAGATCGGTGGCCTGCTGACCTTCGGCATCCCCGAGTTCAAGCTGGAAAAGACCGTGCTGAGCAATCGCCGCGAAGTCTTCACCGGCATGGGCATCGAGTTCCGCCTGAACACCGAGGTGGGCCGCGACATCACCATGGAGCAACTGCTCGCCGAGTACGACGCGGTATTCATGGGCATGGGCACCTACACCTACATGAAGGGCGGCTTCCCCGGTGAAGACCTGCCGGGCGTGCACGACGCGCTGGACTTCCTGATCGCCAACGTCAACCGCAACCTGGGCTTTGAAAAGTCGCCGGAAGACTTCGTCGACATGCAGGGCAAGAAGGTCGTGGTGCTGGGCGGTGGCGACACCGCGATGGACTGCAACCGCACCTCGATCCGCCAGGGCGCCAAGGCGGTGACCTGCGCTTATCGCCGTGACGAAGCCAACATGCCGGGCTCGCGCAAAGAGGTGAAGAACGCCAAGGAAGAAGGCGTGAAGTTCCTCTACAACCGCCAGCCCATCGCCATCGTCGGCGAGGACAAGGTCGAAGGCGTGAAGGTGGTCGAGACCCGTCTCGGCGAGCCGGATGCCCGTGGCCGCCGCAGCCCCGAGCCAATCCCCGGCTCTGAAGAGATCCTCCCGGCCGACGCCGTGGTGATCGCCTTCGGCTTCCGCCCAAGCCCAGCGCCGTGGTTCGAGCAGCATGGCATCCAGATGGACAGCCAGGGCCGCGTGGTGGCACCGGAAAAGGGCACGTTCAAGCACCAGACCAGCAACCCGAAAGTGTTCGCCGGTGGTGACATGGTGCGCGGTTCCGACCTGGTGGTGACGGCGATTTTCGAAGGCCGGACAGCGGCCGAGGGGATCCTCGATTACCTGGGTGTGTGATTGAGGGCACATTAAAAAGGGCGGATCCTACCCGGCCCGGCGAAATGTCGGGCTGGCTCCTGAGTTCACTGATTCCGAGACTCGAAGCGTTCTCCATTGCAGAGAAATTTCAGTCAAGGAATCAGATGAATGAACGAGCCGAAGCAGCAAACACCGATTGATGTAATACCCCATCCTTTCCCTCTCAACGATGCGTCGGCAGCCGATTTCGATGGCCCGTTGTTCGCCTCGGTCATCGAACCGGACGACAACGATTTCGCCAGCATCGCCCAGCTTCAGGCGCGCCTTGCCGAAGGCCCGCTGACCTCCGTCAAACTGGTCAAGCGCTGCCTCGCGCGCATCGCTGCGCTCAATCGGCGCGGCCCGCAGCTCAGGGCCGTGATCGAAACCAACCCCGACGCGCTGCATATCGCAGAATGCCTGGATACCGAACGTGCCCGAGGGGTAATCCGTGGTCCATTGCACGGCATACCCGTGCTGCTCAAAGACTCGATCGATACCGGCGACAACTTGCAGACCAGTGCGGGTTCGCTGGCACTGGTCGGTCAACCGTCCCCGGCGGACGCCTACCTGGTCCAGCGCCTGCGCGCCGTGGGCGCGATCATTCTCGGCAAGGCCAACATGTCCGAATGGATGGGGTTTCGCGATTGGCAGGCCCCCTACGGCTGGAGTAGCCGTGGTGGCCAGACGCAAAGCGCGCTGGGCAAGGGCTGGCCGGTGTTCGGATCGAGCGCGGGTTCGGCGGTGGCCGTTTGTGCAGGCTTGGCGCCTGTTGCCGTGGGCACCGAGACGAATGGATCGCTAATGGGGCCAGCCTACATGAACCAGGTGGTGGGCCTGCGCCCGACCCAAGGCCTGATCAGCACATCCGGCCTGGTACCGCTCTCCAGCAGGCAGGATACGCCTGGGCCCATGGCGCGTACGGTGACCGACGCAGCCTTGCTGCTCGATGCCATGTTCGGCCTGGACAGGCCAGAGCCTGCGCCGGCAGGGGCACCGGATTCACTCATCGACTACGCCTCGGGCCTGGATGCGCAGGCGCTGAAGGGCGCCAGGTTGGGTTACCCGTCGGTCACCGCGCAGGGCGGTGCGATGATCGAGGATCCTGCCTTTGCCTTGCTGGCGCGGCGCCTGGAAAGCGCCGGTGCAAAACTGGTGCCGGTCGATTTCGTCTTTCCCCCGCTGATGCAGACGCAACTGGCGGTGCTGCGCTTCGACTTCAAGCGCGAGCTGGCACACTACCTGGCGGGCCGACCGGGCATCGGGCCAAAGACCCTTGCCGACGTGATCGCCTTCAATGCGGCCAATCCATCGCCGGAAGGCCATGGCCAGGGTTTGCTGGAAAGCGCCCAGGCACTGATGTTCAACGAGCCGTTCTACTCGCTGTTGGCTGACAGCTTGCGCAACCAGAGTCGTGCACTGATCGACACCGCGCTCCAGGCCCATGACCTCGAGGCGCTGGTCGACCTGCCGATGGGCAACCTGATGGGGTATGGCGCGCAGGCGGGCTATCCGGGGCTCATGGTGCCCGCTGGGCGGGATGACGAGGGGATGCTGGCCGGGTTGTATCTTGCCGGCGGTCAATGGCGCGATCGAGCCTTGCTCGCGCTGGGCTATGCCTTCGAGCAGAGCGGGGCCTAGCGGTTTCCTGTCCGAAGAGACAAATTGGCGCGGTGTCTTGCCGTGCCTTTTCTCGTGCGGTCTGCGAAAATGCCCCCACCATTCTGCCGGATATCGCTATGACCGCCCTGAAGAACGACCGTTTCCTTCGCGCATTGCTCAAGCAACCCGTAGACGTCACCCCGGTGTGGATGATGCGCCAGGCCGGCCGCTACCTGCCGGAGTACCGCGCCAGCCGTGCCAAGGCCGGCGACTTCATGAGCCTGTGCATGAACCCGCAGTTCGCCTGCGAGGTCACCCTGCAGCCGCTGGACCGCTACCCGCTGGACGCGGCCATCCTCTTCTCGGACATCCTCACCATCCCCGATGCCATGGGCCTGGGCCTGTACTTCGAAACCGGCGAAGGCCCACGTTTCAAGAAGGTCATCAGCACCCCGGCGGACATCGAGGCGTTGCCGATCCCCGACCCGCAGAAGGACCTGGGCTACGTGATGGATGCGGTCAGTACCATCCGTCGCGAACTCAACGGCCGCGTACCGTTGATCGGTTTCTCCGGCAGCCCCTGGACCCTGGCCACCTACATGGTCGAAGGCGGCTCGTCGAAAGACTTCCGCAAGACCAAGGCCATGGCCTACGACAACCCCGAAGCCCTGCACCTGCTGCTGGACAAGCTGGCCCAGTCGGTCACCAGCTACCTCAATGGCCAGATCCTCGCCGGTGCCCAGGCCGTGCAGATCTTCGACACCTGGGGCGGCAACCTGTCGGCGGCGGCCTACCAGGAGTTCTCCCTCAACTACATGCGCAAGATCGTCAGCGGCCTGATCCGTGAGCACGAAGGGCGCAAGGTGCCGGTGATCCTGTTCACCAAGAACGGCGGCCTGTGGCTGGAAAGCATCGCCGAGGCCGGCGCCGACGCGCTGGGCCTGGACTGGACCTGCGAGATCGGCGACGCCCGCCGCCGCGTCGGTGACAAGGTGGCGTTGCAGGGCAACATGGACCCGACCGTGCTGTACGCCAAGCCCGAGGCCATCCGCAAGGAAGTGGCGCGCATCCTCGCCAGCTACGGCAAGGGCAGCGGCCATGTGTTCAACCTCGGCCACGGCATCACCCCCGAAGTTGACCCAGAGCACGCTGGCGTGTTCATCAACGCCGTGCACGAGCTGTCGGCGCAGTATCACCAGTAAGTCGAAGCGCAACGTGAAAAAGCCCGGCCACGTGCCGGGCTTTTTTTGCATTAAGTTTCAATTCAGCGATCGTCGTTAATCTGGTGCCATCAAAACGCAAACAGGACACGATCACCATGAAAGCCAAATACCTCGCCCTGATCCTCGCCCCGCTGTTCAGCACCGCCGCCCTGGCCACCAGCTACACCGGCCCCGGCGCCCAGGCCGTGACCACCGTCGCTGCAGCTAAAGACGCCGCCGACGACACCCCGGTGGTGCTGCAAGGCTACGTGACCAAGAAGATCAACAACGACGACAAGTACGAGTTCAAGGACAACACCGGCACCATCACCGTCGAGATCGACAACGAAGACCTGCCGCCGACGCCGTTCAACGACAAGACCAAAGTCAAGCTGACCGGCGAGGTGGAGAAGCACCTCATGAGCCGTGAGGTGGATGTGGATATCGTAGAGATCATCAACTGATTGAAGAATGAGGGGCTGCTGCGCAGCCCATCGCGACACAAGGCCGCTCCTACAGGGAAACGCGTACCCCTGTAGGAGCGGCCTTGTGTCGCGAAAGGGCCGCAAAGCGGCCCCAGCGATCAGGCAGTCTTTGGCGGTAACTTGCTTAACCGCACCGCCACCAGCAACGCCACCCCCAGCAAACTGCCAATGAACACCCCGATCCCGTTCCACCCCCACTGGTGCCAGAACACCCCACCCGCCGTCCCCGCCACACTCGACCCCGCGTAATAGCAGAACAGGTACAGCGATGACGCCTGCCCCTTGGCTTTCAGCGCCCGCCGGCCAATCCAGCTGCTGGCCACCGAGTGCGCGCCAAAGAAGCCGAAGGTGAACACCAGCATCCCCACGATGATCAGCGCCAATGGGCTGGCCAGGGTCATCAGCAACCCACCGGCCATCACCACGATGCTGGCCCAGAACACCTTGCGCCGGCCCAGCTTGTCGGCCAGCGCGCCGACCTGCGCCGAGCTGTAGATCCCCGACAGGTACACCACCGACAGCAACCCGACCAGCGCCTGGTTCATGTGATAGGGCCCGGCCAGCAGGCGGTAGCCGATGTAGTTGAACAGGGTGACGAAGGCGCCCATCAGCAGGAAGGCTTCGAGGAACAGCCAGGGCAGCCCGGCATCCTTGAAGTGCATGACGAAGCCGTCCAGCAGGCTGCGCGGGTTCAGCGTCTGCGGCCGGAAGTTGCGCGACTCGGGCAGCACTTTCCAGAACACCACGGCCGCCACCAACGCCAGGCCGCCAATCACCAGCATCGCCGTGTGCCAGCTGACGAAGTCGATCAGCACCCCGGTGATCAGCCGCCCACTCATGCCGCCAATGGCGTTGCCACCGATGTACAGGCCCATGGCCAGGCCAATGTGCTGTGGGTGGATTTCTTCGCTCAGATAGGTCATCGCCACCGCCGCCAGGCCGCTCAGCGCCAGGCCCACCAGCGCGCGGCTGGCCAGCACCAGCTCCCAGCTCGGCATTACCGCGCTGGCCAGGGTCGCCAGGGCCGCGCAGAGCAGGGCGCAGACCATCACCGGCTTGCGCCCGATGCGGTCGGAAATCGGCCCGGTGACCAGCAACCCGATGGCCAGCATGGCGGTGGACACCGACAACACCAGGCTGCTCTGCGCGGCATTGATGGCGAACTCCTGCGACAGCAGCGGCATCATCGGCTGCACGCAGTACAGCAGGGCGAAGGTGGCGAAGCCGCCGCTGAACAGGGCCAGTACGGTTTTCATGAAGGCAGGGGTGCCTTTTTCGATCCAGATGTCGTTGAAGACAGGCTCGGGTTCGACAGGCAGGGGGGCGGCGGCAGATCTCACGGAGGGGCACCTCGGGCGTTGCGATGGAAAAAATCATATAGCTGGCTATTGATTAGATCCAATATATTGTTCGACCTGTTTAAGACGTTTGACGACCTGTTCGGAGCCCGCCATGGAGCTGCGTCACCTGCGTTATTTCATCGCCGTGGCCGAAGAGCTGCACTTCGGCCGCGCCGCCCAGCAACTGGGTATCTCGCAACCACCGCTGAGCCAGCAAATCCAGGCCCTGGAGCAGGAGCTCGGCGCGCGCCTGTTCGAGCGCACCAACCGTCGGGTCGAACTGAGCGAGGCCGGACGGCTGTTCCTCGACGAAGCCCGCCAGGTGCTGGCCCAGGTGGAGAAAGCCGCTGATGTGGCACGGCGTGCGCAGCTGGGTGAACTGGGTGAGCTGAAGATTGGCTTCACCTCCTCGGCGCCCTTCACCTCCAGGCTGCCCAAGGCCTTGCATGCATTCCGCCAGCAGTTCCCGGCAGTGCACCTGAACCTCAAGGAACTGAGCAGCCGCGATGTCGCCGAGGGGGTGTTGGATGAAACCATCGAAGTGGGCCTGATGCGGCCGATGCCGCTACCGGAAGGGGTGGTGGCCACCGAGTTGCTGCGCGAGCCGCTGGTAGTGGTGCTCAATGCCTCGCACCCACTGGCCCAGGGCAGCGAGCAGGGGCTGTACATGCAGGCCCTGGCCGACGAGCCCTTCGTGTTCTTCCCGCGCAGCTACGGCAGCGGCCTGCATGCGCAGTTGCTGAGCCTGGCGCGCCAGGCCGGTTTCAGCCCGCACTTCGCCCAGGAGGCGGGGGAGGCGATGACCATCATCGGCCTGGTGTCGGCGGGGTTGGGGGTATCGGTGCTGCCAGCGTCGTTCCAGCGCATGCGCATCGACGGGGTGGTCTACCGCACCCTGTTGGACGAGGGCGCCGACACCGCCGTGTGGCTGGTGCGGCGCAGCGGCGAAGGCTCGGCGATGGCGCGGGCCTTCGCCGCCTTGCTGGGCGGGCAGCCGGTCACGCCGCCCGCCTGAGGGTCAGTCGACGTGGGCCAGTTCGCCGCGCAGCGCCACGGCGCTGACGAAGGTGCCGGCGCGGCACTGGAACTTCTCTGAGTCCTTGTACAGCGCGCGCTGGTCGACGCTGGCGATGTTCACCACCGCGTTGGCATCGGCCTCCTGGGCCGCGCGCTGCATGGTCGCCAAGGCCGATTGCAGGGCCCAGTAGCAGGCCTCGCTGTCGGACTTGTTGCTGCCGTTGGTCTTGCGGCTGCTGCTCACTGTGCGCAGGGTGCGCACCGAGGTCGGCAGGGCCTCGCCGGCCAGGTAGAAGGTCACGCTGCCGTCGAGCAGGCCCGCCTCGGTGGCGCGCTTCACGCCTTCGCGGAAGCTCAGGTAGGTCGGCCCGTCGACGCCCTGGTTGATGATGCCCAGGTTGTTCACCACCTCGATGTCCGGGTTGAACGACAGCTCCTTGAGCACGTTGTCGCGCAGGCGGTTGATCCAGCGGTTGTAGTTGCCGTGGATCTTGCCGTTCTTGTAGTCCAGGCCCCAGCTGCTGCGGTAGACGATCTGGAACTCGGTGGGGCTGAAGGGGATGTCGACCTCGGCATGGTGGCGACCACGCACGGTGATGGCTGCCTTGACCATGCCCGGACGCACCGACTGCACGATCCACTGGCGGTCGTTGAGCGCGGTGACGATGGCGCGCTTCATCTGGTCGTCGGTGAAATTGAGGTCCTTGGCGAAGTCTTCCTTGGCGTTGTACACCGGCTTGCTGGTGCACCCGGTGAAGACCAGGGCCAGTGCCAGCAAGGCGAGGATGCGGTGAATCCGGGACATTCCTTTACTCCGTGGTTTTGCAGGTCATGGCCAGCGGCGGAAGATCAACGAGGTGTTGACGCCGCCGAAGGCGAAGTTGTTGTTCATCACATACTCGAGGCTCAAGGCGCGGAAGGCGCCTTGCAGGTAGTCGAGCTCGCCGCAGCGTGGGTCGACACGGTCGAGGTTGAGGGTGGGGGCGAACTGCTCGCGGTTCATCATTTCGATGCTGAACCACGACTCCAGCGCCCCGCAGGCGCCCAGGGTGTGGCCGAGGTAGCTCTTCTGCGAGCTGATGGGCATGCGCGGGCCGAACAGCTCATGGGTGGCCAGGGTCTCGGCGATGTCGCCCTGTTCGGTGGCGGTGCCGTGGCCATTGACGTAGCCGATGGCCTCGGGCGCCAGGGCGGCATCCTCCAGCGCCAGTTCCATGGCCCGGCGCATGGTCGCCTGCTCCGGGCGGGTGATGTGCTGGCCGTCGGCGTTGCTGCCGAAGCCGACGATCTCGGCGTGGATTCGCGCGCCCCGGGCCAGGGCGTGTTCCAGCTCCTCGAGCACCAGCATGCCGCCGCCCTCGCCAATCACCAGGCCGTCACGGTCCAGGTCGTAGGGGCGCGGGCTCAGGTGCGGGGTGTCGTTTTTCAGGCTGGTGGCGTAGAGGGCGTCGAACACCATGGCCTCGGTGGGGCACAGCTCTTCGGCGCCCCCCGCGAGCATCAGCGGCACACGGCCGAACTTGATCGCCTCATAGGCGTAGCCCACGCCCTGGCTGCCGCTGGTGCAGGCGCTGGAGGTGGGGATCAGGCGCCCGGTGAGGCCGAAGAAGATGCTGATATTGGCTGCCGTGGTGTGCGGCATCATGCGCACGTAGGAGTTGGCGTTGAGGCCATCGGAAGTCGAGTTGAGCAGCATGTTGCCGAAGGTCTTGATCTCGTCGGTGCTGCCAGTGGACGAGCCACAGGCCACGCCCATGCGCCCGTCGCGAATGCTCGGGTCGTCGAGCAGCCCGGCGTCGGCCAGCGCGCGTTCGGCGGCCGCCACCGCCAGGCGCGATACCCGGCCCATGCTGCGCAGTTGCTTGCGGGTCCAGTGCGCGGGCACCTGGAAGTCATCGATGGGGCCGGCCAGGCGGGTGTTGAGCTCGCAGTAGCGGTCCCACTCGTCCATGCGCCGGATGCCGCTGCGCCCGGCCGCGAACTGCGTAGCGATGCTCGCCCAGTCGTTGCCCAGGGCGGTAATGCCGGCCATGCCGGTGACCACGACACGACGCATCAGCACAGCCCCCCGTTGACCGCCAGCACCTGGCGGGTGATGTAGGCGGCCTCGGCGGACATCAGGAAGTTCACCGCGCCGGCGACCTCTTCCGGGGTGCCCATGCGCCCGGCCGGGATCATCTTCAGCAGCTCGTCCACCGGTACGTTGTCATCGAGCATCGCCGTGTCGATCAGCCCAGGGGCCACGCAGTTGACGGTGATGCGGCGCTTGCCCAGCTCGATCGCCAGGGCCTTGGCGGCGCCGATCAGGCCGGCCTTGGAGGCGCTGTAGTTGACCTGGCCACGGTTGCCGATCAGCCCCGACACCGAGGTGATGCAGACGATGCGCCCTGGCGCACGGCGGCGGATCATCGGCATCGTCAGCGGGTGCAGCACGTTGTAGAAACCGTCGAGGTTGGTGCGCAGCACCTGGTCCCAGTCGTCCTCGCTCAGCGCCGGGAAGGCACCGTCACGGGTCAGCCCGGCGTTGCACACCACGCCGTAGTAGGCACCGTGGGCCTCGACGTCGGCTTCGAGCACCGCTTTGCAGGCCGCACGATCGGCCACGTCGAACTGCAGCACCCGGGCCTGCTGGCCGAGCTCGCGCACTTCGTCCGCTACCGCGTCGGCTTCGGCACGGCCACTGCGGCAATGCAGAACCAGGTCGAAGCCAGCCTGTGCCAGGCGCAGGGCAACCGCCCGGCCGATGCCACGGCTGGAGCCGGTAACGAGAATGCTGTCAGTCATGGTGCGGTTCCTCTGGGCCGGCCTCGGCCAGGTAGCTGGCGGCTTGCGGCGGGCGATACACGTTCAGGCGTGCGGTGGCATGGATGCCCGGGCCGCGCAGGTGGCATTCGAATACGCCCATGCCGTTGTCGTCTTCCAGCGAGCGTTGAGCGTGGATGGTCAGCTCGGCGCCGACGGGGAAGTGGTCGACGGCGCATTCGAACTTGCGGGTGCCCAGCAGGAAGCCCATCTCCACCGGCTGGCCCAGGCGCCGTGCGCGGCAGCCGGCATAGGCGGCCACGCTCTGGGCCATCAGCTCCAGGCCCAGCCAGGCCGGCAGGCTGCCGTCGGCACGGTTGAACAGGCCGCCCGCGCGCACGGTGGCGCGGGTGTGGATCTGTTCGTCGTCGCAACTGTCCACCTGGTCGATGAGGATCATGTCACCGGCATGGGGCAGCAGTTCGGCCAGGGGCCAGGGGATCATGGGGCGTCTCCGAGAATCAGGCTGACATTGTTGCCGCCAAAGGCGAACGAGTTGCTCATCAGGCGCCGTGGGCGCTGGGCGGGCAGCCGTTGGTGACCTTCGACCAGCGCCAGGGCCGGTAGCGCGGGGTCCTGCTGGCCGTCCCACACGTGCGGTGGCAGCAGCCCCAGCGGGTTGTGTTCGCTCAGGGCCAGCCAGCAGAACGCCGCTTCCAGCGCGCCGGCGGCACCCAGGGTGTGGCCGGTCATGGGCTTGCTCGACGAGCAGGGCATGCCGGTACCGAACAGGCGGTGCACGGCCAGGCTCTCCATGGCGTCGTTGTGCACGGTGGCGGTGCCGTGCAGGTTCAGGTAAGCGATCTGTGATGGCGCAAGGCCTGCATTGTCCAGGGCTTTGCCCATGGCTTGCAAGGCGCCTTTGCCGGTCGGTTCCGGCGCCGAGATATGGTGGGCGTCAGAGCTGGCGCCGGCGCCGAGCAGGGCGATGCCCGGGGTATTCGGGTTTGCCTCGCGGGTCATGACGAACAGTGCGGCACCTTCACCGATAGTGATCCCGTCGCGGTTGCGCGACAACGGGTTGCAGCGCTGCGCGCTCACCGCTTCCAGTGCACTGAACCCGTTGAGGGTCAAGCTGCACTGGCTGTCGACGCCGCCGCACAGCACGGCGTCGCACAGGTCCAGGTCGAGCAGGCGACGGGCGCTCATCAGCGCCCTGGCGCCAGAGGTGCAGGCGGTGGAAATCACGTAGGCCGGGCCGCTCAGTTGCAGCCAGTCGGCGAGGAAGGTGGCCGGGGCGCTGAGCTCCTGCTGGTGATAGCTGTAGCCGGTGGGGAAGTGCTGCGTTTGCAGGTACTGGGCGACGGCAGTGCTGGCCTCGGCGATGCCCGAGGTACTGGTGCCCAGCACCACGCCGACCCGGTGTGCACCGTGACGCGCAATTACCTCGCGGATGCTGCCTTCGATCTGGAGCGCGGCGCTGTACAGCAACTGGTTGTTGCGGCTGTGCTGCGCGGGCAGCGGCAACGTTGGCAGGGCGCCGGTCACCGCGCCCACCGGCAGGCTGCGTCCGGGTACCCAGCCGGCTTGTGGCGCAATACCCGAGCAGTCGCCGGCGAACAGGCGGCGGGCGACTTCGGCCTGGCCATGGCCGAGGGCGCAGACCAGGCCCAGGGCAGTGAGGTAGGCGCTCATGGGGTGTTCTCGTCAGGCAAGGGGGCCAGGTGGTAACGCAGGCCCTGGCCAAGGTTCAAGGTGAAAGTGTCGGTGTTCTGGTAGCGCACCTGCCAGCGTTCGCCCAGCCAGCGCCGTTGCCCCTGCTGCTGCGCCTGCGGGTAGGCCTGCGCCAGCTGCGGTGCCGGGGTCAGGGCGAACAGCACGGCGGCGAACAGCTCACGCGCCGCCGGGTTCGGCGGCAGCAGCCCGTCGGCTTGCCAGCGTTGGCCATCGAGCAGTTGGCGGGCCTGGGGGATACCCAGCAAATCGAGCAAGGACCAGCGCAGGCGCCCGTCCTCGCGCTGGATCACCAGCAGCCAGTCCTGGCGTTGCCCGGCCTGCTCGCGTTGGACGTGGAACTGGCGCGGCAGTTCCAGGCCGGGCAACTGCTCGGGCAGCGGCGGACGCGCGGCGCAGGCGCCGAGCGTCAGGCAGAGCAGCAAGGTCAGCAGGGGTTTCATGGTTGCGTGTGCGCCTCTTCGCGGCTGGCGGCCCAGGGCGCCAAAAGGAAACTGAAGGCCAGGCCCAGGCTTACCGCCAGGCCAAAATTACTCACCGCCGGGGTGCTCGACAGCGCCAGCAGGCCGAACGACAGCCAGGTGGTCAGCGCCGCCAGCAAGGTGCCGAGCAGGCTCACCGCGGCCCCACCGATACGCTCGTGCATGAGGATCGCGTAGTCGACGCTGATCGCTGTCACCAACAACAGGCCGAACAGGCTGAACAGGGTCAGCGGCTGGCCCAGCCAGCCGAGGCTGGCCAGGCTGCACAATGCCGCCAGCAGTGGCAGGGCGACGATGCGCAGGGCGCCGCGCAGACCGAACGGCAACACCAGCAGCACCAGGATCAGCGCACACGACAGCAATTTGAGCTCGGCGGCGCTGAGCTGGGTGGCGGCGAACAGCTGGTTCAGCTCGCCAAGCCGATCGACCAGTTGCACACCGGGCAAGTCGTCGGTCTGCAAGCGCAGCAGCGCGGTATCGCCCAGGCCTTGCAGGCTGACGATGGCGGCCACGCCGCCGCCCTCGCGGCCCAGCCACAACGGGCGCCAGGCTTCGCCCAGCGGGCCGGCCAGTACGTCGTCGATGCCCTGCGCCGGCAACTGGCGCAGTTGCCTGAGTTCGTCGGCCAGCGCGGCCTCAGGCACGCCCACGGCGACAAGCGTTTGCCAGTGCGCGGGCAAGGTGACCAGGGCGTGTTGCAGGCGGGCCTGCTCGTCGGGGCTGGCAAGCAGTTGGCTGAGGCTCATGTAGCCCTTGAGCTTGCCCAGCTCGACCAGTTCATCCAGCTTGCCGGACAGCGTACGCAACCGTTCGAGCAGTTGTTGCTGATTCTCGCCGCGCACCAGGTAGAACTGGCTGGTGGGCTGGTAGCCGGTGATCCGTGCCACGGCCTGGGCTTCCTCCAGCAACTGCGGCGGGCTGCCGACCCACTGGCGGATATCGTTGCGGCTGTCCAGGCGCCACAGGCCGGCGGCGCAGAACAGCAGCACCAGCACCAGCAGCGCGCCGCTCGGCACCCGGGCCAGCAGGCGTTCGCGCAGGGTGGTCAAGGTTTGGGCGATGCGCAGCGGCCACTGCGCCGGGCGCAGTTCGACCCCGGCCAGCAGCGCTGGCAGCAGGCACACCGCGCACAGGTAGGCGCCAAGCAGCCCGGCGGCGGAGAACGCGGCGATCTGGGTCAGCGCCGGGAAGGGGGTGAAGGCCAGGGCCAGGTAACCGATGCAACTGGTGACCAGGCTCAGACTCAAGCCCGGCAAGGTGAGGCGCAAGGCCGGCCAGCTGCGCCAGGGCTTGAGGCTCCAGCCCTTGGACAGGTAGTGCAAGGGGTAGTCCACCGCCACGCCGATCAGGCTCGAACCCAGCACCAGGGTCATCACGTGCATCTGGCCGAACAGCGCCACGCACGCCACCGCACCGAACAGCATGCCCACCAGCACCGGCACGAAGGCCAGCAGCACCCGCCAGCGGCGGAAGGCCAGCCACAGCAACAGCAGGATGCCCAGGGTCGCGCCACCGCCCACCCAGGTGATCTCGCGGCTGGCCTGTTGCTGGCCAGCGGCGGCGTACAGCAGGCCACTGGCCGCCAGCAGCCGGGCCCCCGCGTGTTCTGCATCGACGCGGCTGGCGGCCAGCAGGTCGGCCACCTGCAGCGGCAGCTTCAGGTCGAAGGCCGTGCCTTGGGTGCGGGCGCGCAGCAGCACCCAGTGCTGGCTGTCGGCCTCGGCCACCAGTGCGCCGCTGGCGGTGTCCAGTTTCACGTTGACCGGCAGCGGTTGGCCGTTCTGGATGCGCCCGGTCAGGCCCAGCCAGTCGTCCTGGCTGGACACCAGGCTGAACCCGGCGAAGGGGTCGAACAGACTTTGCACGCGTTGTGCGATGAAGGCCTCGGGCTGTTCGGCCAATTGCGTACGGTCCGCTGCCGGCAGCAGCGCCAGGCGCCCCTGCAACAGCTGGGTGCGCAAGGCGGCAAGGTCGGTTTGCAGGCTCCACTGCACCTTTTCGAACAGGCCGCTGGCCTGCCACTGCCCGGCCAGCCGCTCGGCCAGGGCCACGGCCTGCTGGCGCTCGGGGTGGCCGACCAGCACCAGCATTTCGCGGTTGAGCGGCGCCTGCATGCGTTGTTCGGCACGTTGCACCAGCGGGTCTTGGGTGGCGCCGGGGACCAGGGTCATCAGGTCCGCCGACAACGGCGCGCCGCGGTGCCACTGCCAGCCGGCGATGGCCAGGATGATCAGCAGCAGACCAAGGAACAGGCGCGGCAACAGGCGTTCAGTCGGCAAAGTCGCTGCGCTCCGTGTCGCTCAGGGCGGCGGCGCCGGTGCTGGCGGGCATGCGCAGCACGGTGCTGTCGCCCTGGGTTTCGCTCAGCTCGATCCGCTCGACAAAGCGCCCACCGGCGATATCGATGCGGTTGAACACTTGCTTGAGCAGCAGCGAGCGCGGTGTCAGGCGCAGTTGCCAGTGTTCGGCATCGCCCGTCAGCGCCAGCTCGAAGTCGCGTTGCAGGCCACTGCTGTCGCCTTGCAGCACGGCGAAGAACAAACGGTTCTGCTCGGCGCCGGCACTGCGGCTGGGCAGGGTCTGCCAGCCACCGGGGTCGCGGCGGGCGATGCCCTGGGCGTCGATGCGGTAGTCCTGGCGCAGCGGGGTTTGCAGCAGCCACAGCAGGCCATGGTCGCGGGCCAGCACGAAGCGGCCCTTGCTCAGCAGCGGCTGGGGCAGGGCGCGCAGGTGTTTTTCCTGGATGAACGGGCCCTTGACCACGGCGGGTTGGCTGAGCTGCTGTTGCAGGTCGTCGAGGCCGAAGGCCAGGGTCAGGGGGCTGATGAGCAGCAGGGCGAAGGCCAGGAGAACGCGCAAAGGACTGCGTTGTTGCACAGAGACCGGCGTGGGAGCGGGCTTGCCCCGCGATTGGAGCGCTGTGGTGCTTGGCACCGGCTCTGCCGGTGATCGCGGGGCAAGCCCGCTCCCACGCTGCTCCAGCAAAATGGAGGCGTTATGGCCGGTTCTATGAGAACGGGCTTGCCGGCGATCCAGGGCCAGGCGACTCATCCCAGCACCCTGGCGACGGCATCGAGCATCACCTGCGGCGAGGCCAGCTGCATCTCGCCGCTGGCGGTGTGCACCGCCACCTGCACGGTGCTGGCGCGGGTCATGCGCTCACCGGTTGCGGCATCGCTGATCAGGTAGTGGATTTTCAGGCGGTTCTCCCATTCCACCAGGCTGGCGCGCACGGTCAGGCGCTGGCCGAAGATGGCGCCGCGGATGTAGCGCAGTTGCAGGTCGATCACCGGCCAGTGGTAGCCAGAGGCGTGCATGCGCCGGTAGTCGTGCTCCAGGCGTTCGAGCAGGGCGCAGCGGGCGACTTCCAGGTACTTGACGTAATGGCCGTGCCAGACGATGTGCATGCTGTCCACATCGAAGAACGGCACGCTGATCTCGCTGTCGACGTGGAACACTCCGGGGTTACGCATGCAGCCTCCAGTGGCGCTGGCCGATGCGGGTCAGGCACAGGCGCAGTTCATGTTCCAGGGCGCGGTCTTCGACCACCGGCGCGAAGTCGGCCAGCAGTGCCTGGTGCATCTGCGCCAGCGTTGGCGGCAGGGGCCGGGCGTCGGCCTGGTGCGTGCGCAGCCAGACGCCCTGGTTGGCCGCCAGCAGGGTGGCGGCGGCGACCTGTTCGGTCAGCTCCAGCACGCGTAGGGCATCGCGCGCGGCGATGGTGCCCATGCTCACCTTGTCCTGGTTGTGGCATTCGGTGGAGCGCGAGAACACGCTGGCCGGCATGGTCTGCTTGAGGGCCTCGGCGGTCCAGGCGCTGGCGCCGATCTGCACCGCCTTGAAACCGTGGTTGAGCATCGCCCGCTCGGCCTGTGCCCCGGACAGGTTGCTGGGCAGGCCGTGGTTGTAGCGCACGTCCACCAGCAAGGCGAGCTGGCGGTCGAGCAGGTCGGCGACGTTGGCCACCAGGGTCTTGAGGCTGTCCATGGCGAAGGCGATATGCCCGCCGTAGAAATGCCCGCCATGCAGCACGCGCTCGGCGTCGCCGTCGATGATCGGGTTGTCATTGGCGCTGTTCAGTTCGGTCTCGATGAAGCCGCGCAGCCAGCCCAGGCTGTCGGCCAGCACCCCCAGCACATGGGGCGCGCAACGCAGTGAGTAGCGGTCTTGCAGGCGGTGCAGCGGTGGCAGCGGGGCGTCGATGGCCAGGTCCTGGCGCAGCCAGGCGGCGACCTGGGTCTGGCCGGGGTGCGGCTTGGCGGCGAACAGGCGTTCGTCGAAGTGTTCCGGGTTGCCTTGCAGGGCAATGACATTGAGCGCGGTAATGCGCGTGGCCAGCTTGAGCAGGTAGTCGGCGCGGGCGTAGGCCAGGCAGGCCAGGCCGGTCATCACGGCGGTGCCGTTCATCAGCGCCAGGGCTTCCTTGGGCCGCAGCACCAGCGGTTGCCAGCCCAGCTCGCGGTGCACCTCGGCGCTGCTGCGGCGCTCGCTGCGGTACAGCACCTCGCGCTCGCCGGAGAGCGTGGCGGCCACGTACGACAGCGGGGTCAGGTCGCCGCTGGCACCCACCGAGCCCTCCTCGGGGATCAGCGGCAGAATGTCGTGCTCGATGAACTGTTGCAGGCGTTCCAGCAGCTCCAGGCGTACCCCCGACATGCCATGGCTGAGCGAGCGCAGGCGCGCCGCCAGCACTGCGCGGGTGGCCGGGGCGTCGAGCAGGCGGCCCAGGCCACAGCCGTGGAAGGTGTACAGGTGGCGCGGCAGGCTTTCGACATGCTCCAGCGGCACGGCCACCACGCAGGAGTCACCGTAGCCGGTGGTCACCCCATAGATCACCCCTTGCTGGTCCAGCAGGGTGTCGAGGAACCGCGCACCACGGGCAATGCGCGCGCGGTATTCGGCGTCGGCCTGCAAACGGCTCGGGGCGCGGCGCTCGGCCACGGCCAGTACGTCCTCGATGGCCAGCGGCGCTTCGCCGAAGGTGACAGGCTCATGGGGTTGCATCGTCATCGCTCTTCCAGAAGGGGTAGAAATTGAACCACTGCAAAGGGGCGTGGCCGCAGTAATGGCCCAGGCGCTCGGCGTAGCGGGCCGCCCATTGGCGGATCACCTGCTCGCGTTCGGCGCGCCGCCATTGCAGCTGTTCGGCGAAGGGCTCCAGGGTGATCTGGTAGCGGCCTTCGCGCTTGAGGCAGAACAGCAGGTTGACCGGGCAACCCAGCAGCCCGGCCAGCAGCCATGGGCCTTGCGGGAAGGCGGCTGGCTGGCCGAGGAAGTCCACGGTGCAGGTGCGCGCGCCATGCAGCGGCACGCGGTCGCCGGCGATCGCCAGCCATTCGCCGCGCTCCAGGCGCTGCGACAGTTGCAGCATGATCGCCGGGTCCAGCTCGCTGACCTGGATCAGCCGCAGGTGGCTGGCGCCGGCTTCGCCCAGCAGGCGGTTGAACTGCTCGGCGTGACGGGTGTGCACCAGCACGTTCATGGTCACCTGCTCGCCCAGCTCGGCCAGGGCCCGGCACACTTCCAGGTTGCCCAGGTGCGCGCCGACCAGCAGTTGGCCACGTGCGCCGCGCAACTGCCCGCGCAGCCCGGCCGGGTCGACGATGTCGATGTCCGCCAGGCGCAGCCGGCCGTTCCAGGCGTCGAGCTTGTCCAGCAGGGCGTCGGCGAAGGCCATGAACTGGCGGAATACCCGCCACTGGCTTGGCGCCGGCGTCTGGCCGCTGAACCGGTGCAGGTGCTGTTGATACTGCCAGGCGCTGCGTCGGGCGCGGCGGCCGAACACGAAGAAGTAGGCGACGATCACATGGATCAGCGGGCTCAGCCAGCGGCGCCCGAGCCTGCGCGCCAGCCACGCGGTGAGCTGCATCAGCCGCAGGCTGCCGCGCTCGCGTTGCTCGGCCCAGTGCTGTTGCCCGCTCATCCGCGCCACCTGCGCAACAGGATCAGCGGCGCGCGCAGCAGCATGCCGAAGAACAGCTTGGCGTGCATCTTCGAGATCAGCGCGTTGTCGTGGAACAGGCGAAAGTGCGAGAGGCCGTCCTGCGGGTAGTGCACGCGGGTCGGCAGCCACTGCATCGGCTGGTTGCGCCAGGCCAGGCGCACCAGGATCTCGGGGTCGAAGTCCATGCGCCTGCCCAGCCGCACGCGGTCGATCAACGCCAGGGTGGCGGGCAGCGGGTAGACGCGAAAGCCGCACATGGAGTCGGGGATGGCCAGCGACAGGCTGTTGATCCACACCCACACGTGGGTGAGGTAGCGGGCGTACAGGCGGCCCTTGGGCACGCTGGCATCGTACTGGGGGTAACCACACACCAGCGCCTGGGGATAGGCCTGGGACTGCTCGATGAAGCGGCCGACATCGCCCAGGTCGTGCTGGCCGTCGGCGTCCACTTGCAGGGCGTGGCTGAAGCCCAGCCGCGCCGCCTCGCGCAGGCCGGCCATGACCGCGCCACCCTTGCCCTGGTTGGCGTCCAGGCGCACCAGGTGCACCTGCTCGCGCTCGGCCAGCTGGCGCAGTACCTCGGCGCAGGCGGCGCCGCTTGCATCATCCACCAGCACGCAGGGCAGGCCGGCGCGCAGCAGGTCGTCGACCACCTTGGGCACCGCTCGTTCGTGGTTGTACACCGGGATCACCGCACAAGGCTTATGCACCACCGGCCTCCAGCAGGATACGGCCGCTGGAACAGGGCTGGCCGGCGAGGGTGTAGGTGAAGTACAGCTTGGCGCGGGCCGCGTCGAAGCGCAGCGTCAGTTGCACCTGGTCGCCCGGGCGCACCAGCTGCTGGAACTTGAGCACCTCCATGCCGGCGAAGCGCAGGCCGTGCGCCAGCAAGGGCGCGGCGAGGGCGATGGCCCAGTCGACCTGGACCACGCCGGGCAGCACCGGGGTCTGCGGGAAATGCCCGGTGAAGCAGGGCAGGTCCAGCGGCACGGCCAGGCGCAGTTGCAGCTGTTCGCCGTCACGGGCCTGTTCCAGCACCTCGGGCGCCTGGCTGCGTGGGGCGTTGAGCTGCGCGTTCAGCTCGGCCTGGGGCAGCTTGCCCTGGCTGTTGCAGGGCAACTGACGCAGCAGGCGCCAGCGGCGGGGCAAGGCGGTGGCCTCGCAGTGGCCGGCCAGGTGGGCGCGCAGGCCCTCGACCAGGGCGCGGCGCCCTTGGTTGCGCAGGGCGTGCAGGCCGGCGGCACTGGGCACCAGCAGCGCGCCGAGGTAGGCGCGGCCTTGCTCGATCACACCCAGGCGCGCTTCGGCGACCCAGGGGTGGCTGCCCAGGGCCTGTTCGAGCAGGGGCAGGGAAATACGTTTTTCTTCCAGCTTGACGATGCGGTCGAGGCGCCCGAGCAGGCGAAAACGCCCGTCGGCGGAGAATTCGGCGGCGTCGGCGCTGTGCTCCACATGGCCAGCCGGCAGGTACGGCGAGGCGATGCACAGGGCGCCGTCCGCGCCTTGGCTGAGTTCGACCCCGGCGAACGGCTGCCAGAGCGCGTCCCCCTGGCGCCAGGCGATGCCGCCGGTCTCGGAGCTGCCGAGGATTTCCGTCGGCCACTGGCCCAGGCGCTGGTGCAGACGGGCGGCGGCCTCGGCCGGCAGTTCGCCGCCGGAAGAGAACACCCGGCGCACCGCGCGCAGTGCTGGCCAGTCGAGGTTGTCGCCCATGCGCTTGAGCAGCGCCGGGCTGGCCACCCAGGCGCAGGCCGGGTGTTCGCGGCTGGCGCGTTGCAGGTCCTCGGGGAACGGCAGGGGCCTGCGGGCGAAGCCGCGCCCGGCGCACAGCGGCCACAGCACGCGCAGCAGCAGGCCGTAGATGTGCTGGCTGGCGACGCTGCCGAGGATGAACGCGTCGCCCAGCGAGGCGCCCCACAGCTGCTCCAGGGCAGCGACTTCGTTGCCCAGCTGGCGCAGGCACTTGTCGATGCGCTTGGGTTCGCCGCTGGAGCCGGAGGTGCACAGGCTGATGCGGCACTGGTCCGGGTCGAGGTCGGCGCTGGCCAGGGCCTCGCCTTGCAGCGTGTCGAGTCGCTCGTCACCGGGCTGGTCGCTGAGCCACAGGTCGACCTGCGCCTGCCAGCGGGCGCGGGTGTGCGCTTGCAGGTCGGCGGGCAGCAGCACCTCGACCCCGGCGCGCCAGGCACCAAGCAGGGCGATGGCCAGCGCCGCGCCGTCCTCCAGGTGCACCGCCAGGCGGCGCACGCCGCGCTGGCGCAGGCCGCCGGCCAGGCGCAGGGCCTGCGCGCACAGCGCGGCGTGGTCCAGCGCGGGCGCCTGGGTTACCGGGCGCGGTGCAGCCAGCGGGCGCAGCAGGTGTTCGAGGTTGATCCAGGTCATGAGCGTCCTCGCACACGTTGACGTACCAGCCATTCACCGGCAAACAGCAGGCCCATCGCGAGGTAGGCGATCAGGCCGTTGTACAGGGTCCACCAGGCCAGCGGCGCCCACAGCGTGAGGCTGGCGGCGACCAGGCCGTTGGCCAGGAAGAACAGGCACCACACCGCCGTCACCCGGCGTGTGTAGGCCACGGCCTCAGGCGGCAGGTCGGGCTCGCGCAGCCGGGCGATGCGTTCGACCAGCGGCATGCCGTGGCGCAGGCTGGCGCCGAACAGGCCAAGTAGCAGCGCGTTGACCAGCACCGGGTACCAGCGCAGCAGCTGCGCGCTGCCCGACAGCGCCAACAGCGCGCAGAAGCCCAGCGCCGCCAGTGCCAGCCATGCCCCGCCCGGGCGTTGCGGGGTGCTCAGCGCCCGGGCCAGCCACAGGGCGCCGAGCAGCAGGGCGAACTGCCAGGGGGCGAAATGATCCAGGCCGTAGTACACGGCGAACGGATACAGCACGCCGGCCAGCAGCAGGCCGAGGCCGACCAGGCGCTTCATGCCGCGGTATTGACCAGGCGGAACACCGCTTCGACCACATCGTTGACGGTGCGCACCTGCTTGAAGTCCTCGGCGGCGATCTTCTTGCCGGTCTGGCGCTTGATATGGTCGAGCAGGTCGACGGCATCGATGCTGTCGATCTCCAGGTCCTGGTACAGGTTGGAGCTCAGGCTGATGCTGTCGGCGTCGAGCTCGAACAGCTCGACCAGGGCGTCACGGAGGGTGTTGAAGATGTCTTCGCGGGTTTGCATGGTGCGGTCTCAGGCGGCCTTACGGGCAGTGATGAACGCCGCGAGGCTGGCGACGTTGGTGAAATGGCTGCGGGTGTCCTTGGCGTCGGCGTCGATCTTGATGCCGTAGCGCTTCTGGATGGCCAGGCCCAGTTCGAGGGCGTCCACCGAATCCAGGCCCAGGCCTTCGCCGAACAGGGGCTGCTGGTCATCGATGTCCTGTTCGCTGATGTCTTCCAGGCCCAGGGCGTCGATGATCAGTTGCTTGAGGTCACGGTTCAGGTCGTGCTGTGCATCGCTCATCGGTGGCGAGCTCCTTGATGTAGTACTGGTGCAGATGATCGTTGAGTTTGCGCGAAGCCAGGGGGGGCGGCCCGAGGCTGGCGAAGGCCTGCGGGTCGAGGTCGTCGCCCACGCGCAGGCTGAAGTGCACGCGCCGCCTGGGGATGCGGTACCAGGGGTCGTGCTTGGTCAGGGTGGTGGGGCTGACCTGGATGATCACCGATGTGATGATTTTCGCACCGCGCAGGGCGATCGCGGCGGCGCCACGATGGAAGGCCGGGGCCAAGCCTGGCGGGGTGCGGGTACCTTCCGGGAAAATCACCAGCGGCTGGCCCTGTTGCAGCGAGGCGGCGGCGTTGTCGAGCATGTCCAGGCTGCCGTCGTTGCCGATGTACTGCGCCTCGCGCACCGGCCCGCGGGTGAAGGGGTTGCCGAACAGGCTGTGCTTGACCACGCAGTTGGCGTCACGCACCAGCCCCAGCAGAAACACCACGTCGATCAACGAGGGGTGGTTGGCGATGATCAGCTGCCCCTGGCGGCCCAGGCGTTCGGCGCCCTGCACTTCGAAGGTGAGCACACCGAGGCCGCGCATGAGGCCGATGAAGCGCCAGAACAGCCAGCCGATGGTGCGCCGGGCGCGCTGGCGGTGTCGTTCGGCGCCACCGGGCAGGCAAGCCAGCAGCGGGAACACCAGCAGGCGCAGGCAGAGCCCGCCCAGGCCGAACAGCAGGAAGCTCAGGGCGGTGGCCAGCAGGCGCCACAGGTAGGCGTCGCGGGGGCGGTTCATGGCTGTCGTTGCCAGTTCCATGTGCGACGTTCCCAGGTGTGTGAAAAGGAGGCCTGGCCGCTGAGCGAGGCGCGCAGCCAGGCCAGGGCATGAGGCAGTGTGGTGGCGGACGTGGAGGGTGTCGGTCCCGGTGACAGGCACCACTGCTGCCCAGGTGTGAGCAGCAGGGCCATGGCATAGGCGAACGGCACATCGTCGATCCACGGCGCGTAGGCGGCCGGCGGTTGCTCTTCGGTGACGATCAGCAGCACCGCGGGGGCGCCTTCGGCCAGCAGCGCGGCCGCTTCGACGATACCGTGCTCGAAACCGTCGCCAGCGGCGGCCAGGGCGGTCATCTCGCAGGTTTGCCCGCGCATGATCGACCACAGGCCGATCATCGCGTTGTGCACCGACAGGCTGAACTGGGTGGGCGACAACGGTTGCTGGTTGGCCAGTTCACCAAGCAGCGAGAACGTGCGCGGGGTTTCCCCATGGCGCGAGACGAACACCAGCGGCAGGTTGTCGTGGCCTTCGGCCAAGGGCCAGCCGACGGCGAAGGCCATCCGCGACATAGGGCTGAGGCGCCGGCGTTGCAGGGCCGGCAGGAACGCCACGTCCGGCGCCTGGTCGGCGTCGGCCACGTGCTCGGCACCGTGCGCCCAGGCCTGCCAGGCGGCTGGGGTCGAGAGGCCCGGGGCCCAGGCGCGCCATTGGCTGATGTCGAAAGTGATCATGATGAGTATGACGTTCCGCCCTGAGGGGGGTTCCTATCCGTGGGAATGACTCGAAGCACGTGCCCAGCGGGCATGGCGCACGGGGAGGTGGCGCGCATTATCGCGGTGCACGGGACCTGTATCAATCCACCTGGTGGCTCTTAGACATTCTTCACACGCATCTGAGATATCTCTGCATCCTTGCCGGGGTGATTTCCGATAATCGGTTGTCGGACGGCTTGCGCGAACAACGCTGGCCAATGGCGCAGTGTCGCCACATACTCGGGCATTCGTTGATACACGGAGGTCTGTCATGCGGCGCGTGGTGTTCAATCAGAAAGGTGGTGTGGGCAAGTCGAGCATTGCCTGCAATCTGGCGGCGGTCAGTGCCAGCGAAGGCTATCGGACCCTGTTGATCGACCTGGATGCCCAGGCCAATTCCACTCAATACCTCACCGGCCTGACCGGCGACGACATCCCCATGGGCATCGCCGACTTCTTCAAGCAGTCGCTGTCCAGCGGCCCGTTCGCCAAGAAGAACAAGGTCGATATCTACGAGACTCCCTTCGACAACCTGCACGTGGTCACCGCCACGGCGGAGCTGGCCGACCTGCAACCCAAGCTCGAGGCCAAGCACAAGATCAACAAGCTGCGTAAGTTGCTGGAAGAACTGGACGAGGATTACGACCGGATCTACATCGACACCCCGCCAGCGTTGAACTTCTATGCGGTTTCCGCACTGATCGCCGCTGATCGCGTATTGATCCCCTTCGACTGCGACAGTTTCTCGCGCCAGGCCCTGTATGGCCTGCTGGCCGAGATCGATGAGCTCAAGGAAGACCACAACGACGACCTGGTGGTCGAGGGCATCGTGGTCAACCAGTTCCAGTCACGGGCCAGCCTGCCGCAGCAGATGCTCGACGAGCTGCTGGCCGAGGGCCTGCCGGTGCTGCCGGTGTACCTGGGCAGCTCGGTGAAGATGCGCGAATCCCACCACGCCAGCCTGCCGTTGATCCACCTGGAGCCACGGCACAAGCTGACCCAGCAGTTCGTCGAGTTGCATGATTTGCTGGAGAGAAGTGCGTGATGACCCGCAGGTGTTCGCTAAAGGTTTTTTAGTGCCTGTGAGATCGAGCGCCGCNCGCGCGGCGCATCGCTGGCAAGCCAGCTCCCACATCTGTTTTGGGCCAGTTACTCCTGCAAGGTCATCACTGTCCGCCTTGTTGGTACGACGCGGTTTCGGCGTGGGCGTTGCCGTCGCTCCACATGACTCAAGGCATGCTCCAAGGCGGACAGCGGTACTTTCACAGGAATAACTGGCCCGAAACAAACTGTGGGAGCTGGCTTGCCAGCGATGCGCCGCGCGGGCGGCGCTCGATCTCATAGGCGCTGAAAATCTCTCGCCAACCACCTGTCAGCCCTGACGCAATCCCCTCAAACCCCTTGCCCGCGCAGCCACTCCAGCAGCGATTGGAGTGGAAACGCGCCGGCCTGGCGGGTCACTTCACGGCCATTTTTGAACAGGATAAGGCTGGGGATCGAGCGGATACCCAGTTGCCCGGCGAGGTTGCGGTTGGCTTCGCTGTCGAGCTTGGCCAGGCGGCAGCGGCCGGCGAGCTGGCGGGCGGCTTGTTCGAAGGTCGGCGCGAAGCTCTTGCACGGGCCGCACCAGTCGGCCCAGACATCCAGCAGCAGCGGCAGGTCGCCCTTGATCTGGGCGGCGTAGTTGCCTTCGGTCAGGTCGAACGGGGTGCTCAGCAGCACGTCTTGTTTGCAGCGGCCGCATTTCGGGGTGTCACCCAGGCGGTCGGCGGGGATGCGGTTGAGGCCGTTGCAGTGGGGGCAGGGGATTACCAGCGGGTTGGACATTTCAGCTCCTTGAAGATTTTTGGGGCCGCGTTGCGGCCCTTTCGCGACGCAAGGCCGCTCCTACAGGATATGTGCGATGCCTGTAGGAGCGGCCTTGTGTCGCGATCGAGGGCGAAGCCCTCGCAGGGTTTCACGTGCAGCGATGCAATCAGGACGAGCAGCTGATTTCCAGATGTTTGCCCCACTCTGGCGGCCGCTCGGCATAAGCCTGCATTCCGGCCTGTTCCTCGAACGGTTTGCTCAGCACCTGATGCAGCCGCCGCACTTCACTGTAGTCCCCCGCCTCGGCCGCTTCGATGGCCTTCTGCGCCAGGTAGTTGCGCAGCACGTACAGCGGGTTGACCGCATGCATCCGCTCACGCCGCCCCTCGGCATTGCCCGGTTCGCGCTGGCAGCGCGCCAGGTAATCGGCGCCCCAGGCGTCGAAACCCGCCAGGTCGATGAAGTCGTCACGTACCGTTTTCAGGGCTTCGGCCACCGGCTGCTCGCCGAGCCGGCGGAAGAACAGGTTGTAGTCCACGCCGCCGCTCTGCATACGCTGCAGCAGGCGTTCGACCAGCGCCATGTCGTCATCCTCGCCGGTGGTCAGGCCCAGGCGGCGGCGCATCAGGTCCAGGTAGTGGGCCTGGTACAGCGGCAGGAACAAGCCCAGCGCCTCTTTCAACTGCTCGACTTCGATCACCGTGGTCAACGCCTGGGCCAGGGCGCTGAGGTTCCAGTGGGCGATCGGCACCTGGTTGGCGTAGCTGTAGCGCCCGCGGTCGTCGGAGTGGTTGCAGATGAAGTTGGCGTCGAAGTCGTCGAGGAAGGCGTAGGGGCCAAAGTCGAAGGTGATGCCCAGGATCGACATGTTGTCGGTGTTCATCACCCCGTGGCAGAAGCCATAGGCCTGCCAGCGGGCGATCAGCTCGGCGTTGCGCTCGACGATAGTGCGGAACATGGCCAGGTAGGGCTGCGCCTGGTCACGGCATTCGGGGTAGTGCTGCTCCAGCACATGGTCGATCAGCACGCGCTGCTGCTCGGGCTGTTGGGTGTAGTAGAAGTACTCGAAGTGGCCGAAGCGGATGTGGCTTTGTGCCAGGCGCAGGAGCATGGCGGCGCTCTCGCGGGTTTCGCGCCACACCGGGGTGCTCGAGCCGATCACGCACAGCGCGCGGCTGCTGGGGATGCCCAAGGCGTGCAGGGCTTCGGAGGCGAGGAACTCGCGGATCGACGAGCGCAGCACCGCGCGGCCGTCGCCCATGCGTGAGTAGGGGGTCTGGCCGGCGCCCTTGAGGTGCAGGTCCCAGTGCTCGCCAGCGTCGTTGAGGACTTCGCCCAGCAGCAGGCCGCGGCCGTCGCCCAGGCGCGGGTTGTAGGAGCCGAACTGGTGGCCGGAATAGACCATGGCGCGTGGGTCGGCCTCTTCCCATAGCTTGTGGCCGCCGAACAGTTCGGCGAACACCGGCAGCTCGGCCTGGGCCGGGTCGAGGTCAAGCAGGGCCATGGCCGATTCGCTGGCCACCACCAGGCGCGGCTCGGCGATCGGCTCGGGCAGGACCTGGGTGGAGAAGGCGTCGCCGAGTTGGGCGAAGCGGTTGTCGAAGCTGAGGTGGTCGAGGGACTTCACGGGGCCTGCTCCTGGGGATCGGTGCCATTGGGGCCGCCTTGCGGCCCTTTCGCCGGCAAGCCGGCTCCCACATTGTATGGGTTGCACTCTTTCTGTAGGAGCGGCCTTGTGTCGCGAACAGGCCGCAAAGCGGCCTCAGCGATCTTGAGGTGTCTTCGAGATCCTGGGGGCGCTGCGCACCCCTTTCGCGACACAAGGCCGCTCCTACAGAGGCCTGCGCAAGACAGTTGCTCCCACAAGATCACTGCACGACCTGTGGGAGCCGGCTTGCCAGCATTCTGGAGCGCATGCCCGTTCGAGTCCACTCAGCTGGACGCAGTGCCATCCGGCTTGGGCTGTTCCATCGGAATCAACTGTTGCTTGCCACCCTTGGTGTCCATCACGAACACCTCCACCTGGCGCACCGAGATCTTGATGTTGTGCGCCTTGAACTCACGGTTGATGTAGCGGTTGAGCTCATCCAGCGTCGGGTTGCGGTCGCCCAGGTCGCGCACGTGCATGCGCAGTTCATGGTCCAGCGAGCTTTCACCGAAGTTGAGGAAGTACACGATCGGCTCCGGGTCCTTGAGCACCCGTGGGTTCTCGTGGGCGCCCTTGAGCAGGATATCGCGCACCAGGTCCAGGTCCGAGCCGTAGTCGATACCCAGCTTCAACGTCACCCGGGTGACCGTGTCGGTCAGCGACCAGTTGATCAGCTGGCCGGTGATGAAGGTCTTGTTGGGGACGATGATGTCCTTGCGGTCGAAGTCGGTGATGGTGGTGGCGCGGATGCGGATCTTGCTCACCGTGCCGGACAGGTTGCCGATGGTGATGGTATCGCCGATGCGCACCGGGCGCTCGAACAGGATCATGATGCCGGAGATGAAGTTGGCGAAGATCTCCTGCATGCCGAAGCCCAGGCCCACCGACAGCGCCGCCACCAGCCATTGCAGCTTGTCCCAGCTGACCCCCAGGGTCGACAGGGTGCTGACGATACCCACGCCGACGATGATGTACGACAGCAGCGTGGTGGTGGCGTAGGCGCTGCCCTGGGCCAGGTTCAGGCGCGACAGCACCAGTACCTCGAGCAGGCCTGGCAGGTTGCCGGCCAGGGCGAAGGTGATGCCGACGATCACCAGCGCCCCCAGCAGGTCGCCGAGGCTGATCGGCACCATGCTGGCGGCGGCGCCGGTGCCACTGGTGTATTCGTACAGGGTGAAGTTGTTGAGGTAGGAGAACACCGTGATCAGGTCCGCCCACACCCAGTAGAGCCCTGCGATGAAACCACCCAGCAGCGCCAGGCGGATCAGGCGCAGGGATTGCTGGTTGACCTGTTCGATGTCCAGGGTCGGCTCTTCGATCGGCACCTCGCCATCGAGCCCTTCCTTCACCGCCTGGCGTTTGCTCAGCGCCCGCTGATAGGCCAGGCGCCGCGCGGCCACCGACAGGCCGCGCACGAACGCGGCCTCGATCACCAGCCAGAACAGCAGCAGGTAGAGGGTGTAGATCAGCCGGTCGGTGAGCTTCAGGGCGGTGTAGTAGTAGCCGAAGCACACGGCCACGAACAGGGCGATGGGCAGGGCGGTGAAGGCCACCCCGACCGCGCGGCGGAACAGCGAGGTGTCGCGGTGCGCCGGGCTGCTCAGCAGCAGACGGCTGAGCAGCCAGGCCATCAGTGCGTAGCAGGCCAGCACCACGCCGATGCCCAGCACGTCGTCGGCCAGCGCCGAGGGCTGGTGCTCGGCCACCGCCACCACGCCCACCAGGGCCAGCACCACGGTGCCCAGCCGGCGTACCCAGCCGCGCAGGAACTCGACCTGCGGCTTGTGCCAGCGGAAGTGGATTTCGGCCACCCCACCCGGGGCGAGGATGCGGTAGGCGGTGTAGAACACCAGCCAGGCCTGGGCGATCTGCCACAGCGCCGCGCCCAGGTTGGCGTTCTGGCCGCGGGCGTCGATCTGCAGGGCATAGCTGCCCAGGGCCAGGGCCAGGGCCACCGGCATGGCCAGCAGGATGTTGATCAGGATCGCCTGGGGCGTGTGCCACTGGCTGTCGCGTTTGAAGTGGCCGATGTCCTGGTGGACCTTGCCCAGGCGCTGGTACAGGTACTTGCGCTTCCACAGCAAGGCGCCGATCACCAGCAGCAGCGGCAGGAACAGCAGCGGGCGCTGGCTCAGGCCGTCGGCCAGCTCTTTCACACCCGAGCCCCAGGGCAGGCTGGCGACCTGGTCGGCCAGGCGCTCGGGCACATAGCGCAACCAGTCCCAGTCCAGCGGTTTGTTGCTGGGGATCCAGAACATCTGCTCTTCGAGGGTGGTGCGCAGGTTCTGCGCGGTGCTCAGCAACTGCTTCTGGTTCAGTTGCAGGGTGATCGATTCGTTGAGCAGCGCCGACAGCTCGCGGTTCAGGCGCTCGAGCAGGTCGCCACGGGTGATCGCTACCTCCAGCAGGGCCTTGCGCAGCTGCGGCGTGACGTCTTCCTGCGGCTGATTGGCCAGCAGCTTGTCCACGTAGCTGGACGGGCTGCTCATCTGCTCGCGTTGCTGGTTGATTTCGAACTGATAGAGGCGAATGTCGGCGATCTGGTCGGCCAGGTCGCGGTCGAGCTTCAGGTGGGGCAGGGCCTGCTTTTGTTTGTAGAGGATCTTCGACAGCAGCAGGCTGCCCTTGAGTACGTTGATCTGCTCGTCCAGGGCCTGGTCGGCCTGGGTCAGGCTGTCCAGCTGCTGCTTGGTGCGCAGGTTCTGCTGGGTCAGTTCGTTGAGGCGGTCGGTGCTCTTGAGCAGGTAGTCGGAGAGCTTGAGGTTGGCCGCGCTCTCGTTGGCCAGCAGGGTGCTGCCGCCGGCTTTCTGCGCCTCCAGCGACTGCTGGGTGACGGCCTGCTGCGACTGCGCCAGGCGCTTGTCGTTGATCAGCGTCTGCAGGTCCTGGATTTCCTGCTCCAGGCGCGCGGCACGGGCGATCAGCAGGTCGTGGCGGGCGTTGCCCAGGTCTTGCAATTGGCTGTTGGCGGCCAGCTCCTGGCGGCGCAGTTGGGTCAGGGCGTTGAGCGAGGCCAGTTCGGCGTTGAGCTGGTTGCGCAGGTCGCTGGTCAACGCCTTGCCGCCGTCCTTGCCGCTCTTGAGGCTGTTGTTGATCTGCTGGGCGCGGGTCTGGCTGCTGCTGATCTCGGCCTGGGCCCGCTCCGGGCGGGTCTGCGAGTTGATGATCAGGCTGTTGGCTTCGGACAGCGCTTTTTGCAGCTCACCCTGCTGGGTGCTGCGCTCGCTGAGCATCTGCTCCAGCTGTGGCACGCTGAGGTTGGCGTAGCGCTGGGCCACCGGCACGGCGCTGGCGCCCTGGAGCTTGATCAGCTCGCGCTGGCTGTCGCGGGTCTCCTGGGGGGCATTGGCCAGCTGCTGCTTGAGGGCCTCGAGTTTCTTCTCGCTGTCCTCCTTGCTGGCCAGCAGCGCCAGGGTCTGTTCCAGCACCTGCTGCACGGCCTTCTGTTCGGCTTCGGGCAGCTTGCGCTCGGCGATCTTGTCCAGGCTGTTCTGGATGCCCGCAGTGGTCGGGACTTCCGCGGCGGTGGCCGCGAACGAGAGGGTCAGGGACAGCCCCAGCAGGGCTGCACGGCAAAACACGCGCAGGGACATAGGCAGGATTCTTGTGCTACGGGGGCGAGACTGGGTTTAGAGGAACACCACAGGCGGGTTGCTTCGGCCATCTGACGGCCGCATTACGCCGGTTGTTCCCCTCCAGCGTCGGGTGGGGCATGCATCGAACCGCGACAGTCGATCCGCTCGCCTACTGCGGGAAGGTCTGCGACCTTCCGTCGGTTTGCCCGGCGCTGTACATAGTTACCACATCGCACGGCCGCAAATCGAGAAACTTCCTACTCGCAAATACCGATCAATGTGAAGCGAGTGCGCGTATGAATGATCCAGTGAATGACCCCTCCAGCGGGCTGCTGATACCGGCAAGGCCTGAAGAAGACGATGACCTCGATATCGACGATCTTCCGCTGGCCCGGGCGATGGCCTTCAAAGGCAAAGGGGTGATGCTGCAGACCCCCCACGATTTTGCCGTGGAACGGCTGCGTGGGTACCTCGTGAGCAAAGGCCACGACGAAGATCCCGACACCTTGATCTGGGCCACGTTGCTGATCAAGTTCGACGAAAGGCAAGGTGGAAGGGCGGATGAAATCGTGGGTGCCAGGCTTTCGGCAGCCATGACGCTCACCCAGGCGCTGCTGTCCAACCAGCAATCGACGGTCGACCGTTCACACTGGTGGGCGCCTTACTCTGACAGGGTGCTGAAATGGCGCGAGGCGGGCTACCCCGTCACAACCCTCGACCCGAACATCGGCGTCAGCGCGTTCGCCTACGCCTACGACGCCATCTACCGAAGCAGCGAGCCGCAGGTCTACACGCCGGCCGCCCAGGTTGACCTCGATCCTGAAGCCTTCACCCGTTTCGTCTGGGAGGAACAGCTGCAAAGCCGCTACCAGAAGTACATCGAGGAATTCTGGGCGAAACACGAAGACGGCTTCAACATGCTGATCAAGGGCAGCCTGCTGCGCGCGGCGTTGTACCAGCGCGATGAAGGCACGCTCGACGCCAAGCATGTGCACATGGTGTTGCGCAGCATGGGGCTGGCGGACGATGTGGCCTGGGATACAACCACGTTCCGTTCTTTCGACAAGGCGCCGCTCAGCGCTACCTATCGGATCAGCGAACTCCACGTCTACCGCTACACCGCCACCGACATGATGGTCATCGACGGCAAGGGTATGGATGACGTGGTGCTGTACCTCCCTGGCAACTCCTCGCCTTTGCACGGTTTTTCCGATTTCGAGGAGTTGCAGCGCTGGTTCGCCGACCAATGCCGGGACGTGCGCAAGCGTGCGGCGCTGGCCAGCCACTTCAGTGCGGCAGATCGCGCCGACGGTGGCCTGCACTGTGGTGTCGACACGGTGCTGGAAAGCTTTGCCATCTATCCCCTCACCCTGATCAACATCGGCCGTTGGGCACCTCACGAACACATCAATCTGGGTGAACCACTGAGCCCTTATCCCTTCAGCCATTTCAAGGGCTCGATCAAGGCGCGATCACTCACCGACGGCAAGCAACAGATCAGCACCCAGGCTGACTACTATCGGCAGCAGCTGGCGCAAGGGGTGGATACCGCGGCCACGGTGGTGGGTGCTGCCTGCATGGTGGTCCCGGAGCTGTTGCCGGTGCTGCTTGCGTTGGGCGCTGGGCAGGTGGTGATGGGCGGTGGCGACATGATCATGGCCAGGGACAGCAAAGGCTTCAAGGAAGGCGCGGGCAGGGTGGTCTATGGCCTGCTCAACGCCTTGCCACTGGTGCCCCAAGTCGCTTCGCAGTTCCAGGCGGGGAGGGCAGCATTGGCGGCCGAGGGCGAGGCGCTTGCGAGCGAAGTGGCGCAGGCCAGGGCTCAGGTCGAGAAACTCGAGGGTGAGCCTGTTTCCGATACCGCAGCACATGTGGAGGCCCGGACCAAACTGCAGCAAGCCGATAACGCGATGTCGCATCACCAGGGCAAGCTGGACAGGGCCGCCGCGGCGGACCAGGCGCATGGCGTGGATATCGAACTTCAGGATCTGACCCCGTCGGTTTCGGACCTGGCGCAGGTGCGCCCGGTGTTGGACAACCTGTCGCAGGGCGAATTGAACCAACTGGAGCGCTTCAGGGTTCGCCAGATATTGCCGGACTATGGCGATGCCCGAGGCGTGTTGCATGCTGACGGTATCGACTACGTCCGGATGCGCGAAGAGGCTTATCAGGTCAAATGGCTGGTGGATGAGCAGCAGTATCGTATTTGCAGGGACGATCCCCCCAAATGGGGCCCGTTCCTGCGCGCCGATGACTCAGGTTTCTGGGACCTGGACCTGCGTGAGAGTGTGCACGATGCGCAGGCTGCGTCCCCGACGGCTCCTACTGTGCAGGGCGGCGGTGTCGAGCTGGACGGTATACGTCAACAACCGCTGGACCCGATGGTGAACGTCAAGTTGCCGATGGCGGGTGTGGTCAAGGTGCAGGGCGAGAGACTCGACTTCTATGTGGAGTTCAAGCGCGACCCGATCGCACCAGAGGACGAGCCGGACGTGAAGACCCGGGTGCGCGTGTATTACGACGTCGATGCGGGCTGCTGGCGAGCGCAAGGGGGGGGTTATTACCTCTGGCGAGAACCGTCGAAGCTTTGGGGTAGCAGGTGGGTGCACGGCAGTGCCCGGGACTTCGCACTTGCCAGAAGCAAGGCTTCGGTCGCCAGCAAGTTCGAGGTCGTGAGCCTTCCAGGTGTCCCGCAGTTGGCCGAGGCAACCTCGGAAATTCCGCAGGAAGTGCACATGATCTGGCTTGGCGACCAGCCTATCGGCCACCGCTACAATGCAGGGCTTTTGTCGGCCCGATCCTCGGGGAGAAACATAGTCTTGCATGTCGACTGCACGCATGAGTCGTTGGCGACTGAGCAAGCGCGCCAGGCGTGGCAAGGCAGGAACCCGGGTATCACCGTGAAGCATTTGCCCGATGAGCCCTTCTACGCCGAGTTCGCCAACGGGCTCGACAGTGAGGCTTATGTGCTGTTCAGTACCCCGGGGTCGACGCACCAGACCTTTGCGGCGGCCGCAGATCTGCTTCGCTACCGCATCATTTACGAATATGGCGGCACCTACAAGGATATCGACGATGTCCTGGGCTCATGGATTGGCGCCAAACTGAACGCCGGGCCGAACGATATTCTGCTCGGTGATGCCTTCCCTATGGTCTGGACGCAGGGCGGTGGCAACAAATACAACAATTCCATTTTCGGTAGCCATGCAGGCAACCCACTGCTCAAGAAGGTGCTGGATACCGCCAATGAGCGCTTCGCTGCCTTGCCTGAGGCGTTCTTCGAAACGCCGCGGCCGCGCGACGGTGCATCGCAGGAATTGAAGGAAGCCTACATTCGGATCATCTCCAGCGTCACCGGCCCGGACATGCTGAACGATGTGATCAGCAAGTATCGACCCGACTATTACAGCGCAGGCCTTGCGCCGATGCCGGATTGGGTTCGCATGAGACGCTATGAGGACCGGGTCGGCGACTTGTTCCCCTATCGACGACATACAGGCAAGGCGCCAGTGACCGTTGGTAGCGCACATTCCTGGGAGTTCTACTGACGGTCGCAGGGCCCAGGCTGATGAGTGTCCTGGGCTAGGGTTGCTCCGCTCAGAGGAACAACCCTGGGCCAGGGCGGGTACCTTCGGGGAACCTGACACCGACTTTCTGGATCTTGTCGCCGTCCATGACTGCGACAGTCCAGATCGTGCTGTGCCATTCGATCTGGTCGCCTACCACTGGCGCGCCGCCGACCTTCTGTCGGATGAACTGCGCCAGGGGCATTTTCGCGTCCAGGCCGTCGAGTTTCAGGCCATACAGTGCGGCTACCGCGCCCAGCTCGGCATCGCCTTCGAGCACGAAGTCGCCGAAGAAGCGCAGGTCCAGCCCACGTTGCGGCGCCTGGCTGAACAGCTTGCCCAGCGCCGGCAGGTTGTGTTCGTGGCCGATCACGCAGAGCATGTCGCCGACCTCCAGCACGGTACTGCCCGAGGGGTGCAGCAGTTGTTCGCCACGGAACAGTGCGGCGATGCGCGTGCCTTCGGGCATCTTCAGTTCGCGCAGGGCGGCGCCGATGCACCATTTTTCCGCACCCAGGCGGTAGACGAACAGCTCCCACTCGCTGGTGATGTGCACCTCCAGCGCCGAACGCGAGATGGGCGCTGGGTCTGGCGGTACGGTGACTTTCAGCAGCTTGGCCATCCACGGCAGGCTGGTGCCTTGCACCAGCAGCGACACCAGCACGATGAAGAACGCCAGGTTGAAGAACAGCTGCGCGTCCGGCAGGCCGGCCATCAGCGGGAACACCGCCAGGATGATCGGTACCGCACCGCGTAGGCCCACCCAACTGATGAAGCCCTTCTCGCGGCCATGGAAGGCCTTGAATGGCAGCAGCGCGGCGACCACCGACAAGGGCCGGGCAACCACGATCATCCACAGCGCCAGGCCCAGTGCCGGCAAGGCGATGGGCAGCAGGTCGTGGGGCGTGACCAAAAGGCCCAGCACCAGGAACATGCCGATCTGCGCCAGCCAGGCCATGCCGTCGAGCATGTGCAGGATGCCGTGGCGGCTGCGGATCGGCTTGTTGCCCAGCACCAGGCCGCACAGGTAGACGGCGAGGAAGCCACTGCCGTGCAGGGCGTTGGTCAGCGAGAACACCGCCAGGCCGCCCGCCACCACCAGGATCGGGTACAGCCCGCCGGCCAGGTTGATGCGGTTGACCAGTTGCAGCATCAGCCAGCCGCCGCCCAGGCCCAGCAGCGTACCGATGCCGAACTCGCGCAGCAGGTGGGTGAGCAGGCTCCAGTGCAGGCCGGTCTGGCCGCTGGCGATCATGTCGATCAGGGTGACGGTGAGGAACACCGCCATCGGGTCGTTGCTGCCCGACTCGATCTCCAGGGTGGCGGTGACCCGCTCGTTGAGGCCCTTGCCCCCGAGCAGCGAGAACACCGCTGCGGCGTCGGTGGAGCCGACGATGGCGCCGATCAGCAGGCCCTGGATCAGGCTCAGGTTGAACAGCCAGGCGGCGACCATGCCGGTGAGCCCGGTAGTGATCATCACCCCCACCGTGGCCAGTGACAGTGCCGGCCATAGCGCTACGCGAAAGCTGGCCACCCGGGTGCGCAGGCCGCCGTCGAGCAGGATCACTGCCAGTGCCAGGTTGCCCACGAGATAGGCGGTCGGGTAGTTGTTGAAGATGATGCCGCCACCGTCCACGCCGGCGATCATGCCGACGGCGAGGATGATGACCAGAATGGGGATGCCCAGGCGCGATGACAGCGAGCTGACCAGGATACTTGCACCCACCAGCAATGCGCCGATCAAGAACAGGCTGTTGATGGTGCTTGCATCCAAAGGCAGGTACTCCGGGACAGCGGGGGAAGAGGGACATGCAGCCGTGAACTAGCAGGTCGCGTGCCAATCGATTCTAACCTGATGAATTGGCAGGCTGTAAAGCGTTTCTGCAGATGTAGAAAAGGCACCTCGAGGGGTGCCTTTTCTTGTGTTGCTTGTGCGGGCCTCTTCACGGGTAAACCCGCTCCTACAGGGTTCGTGCAATTCATGTGGGAGCGGCTTTAGCCGCGAAGAGGCCGGGGCAGGCTTACGCCTGCTTCACTTCACGCATCGGCTTGCCCTTCACCGGTGCATCGCCCGCCACGTAGTACTTGGCGGTGCTGCGCGGCAGTGGCTTGCGGCCACGGATCTTGTCGGAGATTTTCTCGGCGATCATGATCGTGGTGGCGTTGAGGTTGCCGGTGATGATCAGCGGCATGATCGACGCATCGACCACACGCAGGCCTTGCATGCCATGCACGCGGCCCTCGCCATCCACGACCGCCATGTCGTCGGTGCCCATCTTGCACGAGCAGGACGGGTGGAAGGCGGTTTCGGCGTGCTCGCGGATGAACTTGTCCAGCTGTTCATCGGTTTGCACATCGGCGCCCGGGCTGATCTCGCGACCACGGTACGGGTCCAGCGCCGGCTGGGCCATGATTTCGCGGGTCAGGCGGATACCGTCGCGGAATTCCTGCCAGTCCTGCTCGGTGGCCATGTAGTTGAACAGGATGCTCGGGTGCTGGCGCGGGTTCTTCGACTTGGCCTGGATGCGGCCACGGGCAGGCGAGCGCATGGAGCCCATGTGCGCCTGGAAGCCGTGTTCTTTAACGCCATTCGAGCCGTTGTAGTTAATCGCTACCGGCAGGAAGTGGTACTGGATGTTCGGCCACTTGAACTCAGGGCGAGTACGGATGAAACCACCGGCCTCGAACTGGTTGCTGGCGCCGATGCCGGTGCCGTTGAACATCCACTCGGCGCCAATGGCCGGCTGGTTCCACCACAGCAGCGACGGGTACAGCGACACCGGCTGGGTGCAGGCGTATTGCAGGTACAGCTCCAGGTGGTCCTGCAGGTTCTCGCCGACGCCCGGCAGGTCGTGGACCACCGGGATTTCGAGGCTTTCCAGCAGGGCGCGCGGGCCGACGCCGGAGCGCTGCAGCAGCTGCGGCGAAGCGATGGCGCCGGAGCTGACGATGACTTCTTTGCGCGCACGGGCTTCCACGCGCTCTTCGCTGTCGCCGACCAGGTAGGTCACGCCAACGGCGCGCTTGCCATCGAACAGCACGCGGTCGCTCAGGGCGTGGGTGACGATGGTCAGGTTCGGGCGCTTCTTGGCCTGGTCCAGGTAGCCGCGGGCGGTGCTGGAACGGCGGCCGTTCTTGGTCACCGAACGGTCCATCGGGCCGAAGCCTTCCTGCTGGTAGCCGTTCAAGTCTTCGGTGCGCGGGTAACCGGCCTGTACGCCGGCTTCGACCATGGCGTGGAACAGTGGGTTGTTGCCGGCTTTCGGGGTGGCAACGCTGACCGGGCCTTCGCCGCCGTGGTAGTCGTTGGGGCCGATGTCGCGGGTTTCCGCTTTGCGGAAGTACGGCAGGCAGTCGAGGTAAGTCCAGTCTTCCAGGCCTGGCAGTTCAGCCCAGCCGTCGAAGTCCATGGCGTTGCCGCGGATGTAGCACATGCCGTTGATCAGCGACGAGCCACCCAGGCCCTTGCCGCGGCCACATTCCATGCGGCGGCCGTCCATGAACGGCTCCGGGTCGGTCTCGTAGGCCCAGTTGTAGCGACGGCCCTGCAGCGGGAAGGCCAGGGCGGCCGGCATCTGGGTGCGGAAGTCGAAGCGGTAGTCGGGGCCACCGGCTTCGAGCAGCAGCACGGTGACGCTGGCGTCTTCGGTCAGGCGGGTGGCCAGGGTGTTACCGGCCGAACCGGCACCGACGATGATGTAATCGAATTCATGGGACATGGAAGTACCCTCGTGTTGGCGGTGATCAGGGAGCGGGAACGCCCGTGCGCAAGGGCACGGGCGTGGCTATACAGGGTTTAGAAAACCGAGTTGTAGCCGCCCAGCTCGACCTGGACCGACTTGATGCGAGTGTATTGAGCCAGCGAGCTGACACCGTTCTCACGGCCGACGCCCGACTGCTTGTAGCCGCCAACCGGCATTTCGGCCGGCGACTCGCCCCAGGCGTTGATCCAGCAGATACCGGCTTCGAGCTGGTGGATGATGCGGTGGGCGCGGCTGATGTCGTTGGTGCAGACACCGGCGGCCAGGCCGTATTCGGTGTCGTTGGCACGGCGGATGACTTCTTCTTCGGTTTCGTAGGTGAGGATGCTCATCACCGGGCCGAAGATCTCTTCCTTGACGATGGTCATGTCGTCGGTGCAGTCGGTGAACACGGTCGGGGCCACGAAGGCGCCTTTAGCGAATGCGCCGTCCAGCAGACGCTCGCCACCGCACAGTACGCGGGCACCTTCTGCTTTACCCTTGGCGATGTAGCCCAGCACGCTTTCCATGTGAGCGAAGCTGACCAGCGGGCCGAAGTTGGTGTTCTCGTCTTCCGGGTTGCCGACGCGGATGCGGGCAACGCGCTCGGCGATCTTGGCTTCGAAGGCGGCTTTCATCGAGGCAGGGATGAACACGCGGGTGCCGTTGGTGCAGACCTGACCGGAGCTGTAGAAGTTGGCCATCATGGCGATGTCGGCGGCCTTGTCCAGGTCGGCGTCGGCGCAGATGATCAGCGGCGACTTGCCGCCCAGTTCCATGGTGACTTCCTTGAGCGACGAGCTCGAGGCGCTGGCCATCACTTTCTTGCCGGTGGTGGTACCGCCGGTGAACGAGACTTTCTCGATGCGCGGGTGCTCGGTCAGCCAGGTGCCGACTTCACGGCCGCTGCCGGTCAGGACGTTGAACACGCCGTTCGGCAGGCCGGCTTCGGTGTAGATCTCGGCCAGTTTCAGGGTGGTCAGCGAGGTGACTTCCGATGGCTTGAAGATCATCGCGTTGCCGGCGGCCAGGGCCGGGGCGGATTTCCACAGGGCGATCTGGATCGGGTAGTTCCACGCGCCGATACCGGCGGTCACGCCCAGCGGCTCGCGGCGGGTGTAGACGAAGGACGATTCACGCAGCGGGATCTGCTCGCCTTCGATGGCCGGTACCAGGCCTGCATAGTATTCCAGCACGTCGGCGCCAGTGACGATGTCGACGTAGCGGGTTTCGGAGTACGACTTGCCGGTGTCCAGGGTTTCCAGCATGGCCAGCTCGTCGTTGCGCTCGCGCAGGATGTCGACGGCGCGGCGCAGGATGCGCGAACGCTGCATGGCAGTCATCGCCGCCCAGACTTTCTGGCCACGCTCGGCGCTTTCGACGGCCTTCTCGACGTCAGCCTCGGTGGCACGCTGCACGTGGGCGAGGACTTCGCCGGTGGCCGGGTTGATGGCTTCGAAGGTGGCATCGCTGCCGGCGTCGACGTAAGCGCCATCAATGTAGAGTTTTTGCGTTCCGAAACGGGCCATAGTGTCCTCGCAAGTGCAGTGTGTGGTTGGCTGCCGCGTCACGCTCCTGCCGGTTGGCCAGTGGCTGTGCGCGGTGGTTCAGCGGCCTGGTCTGGTGTGTCCAGGGTGTGCTGTTTAGCCAGTTGTAGATCCATGTATTCGTAAGCAATCCGTATCGCCTGGTCGGTGTCGAATGCGTCACCCGACAAGGCGCCACGCAACCAGAGGCCGTCGATCAAGGCTGCCAGCCCGCGGGCGGCCTTGCGCGCATGGTAGAGCGGCAAAACGCGGCGGAACTGGCAGCACAGGTTGGAATACAAGCGGTGATCGTTGATCCGCTGCAACCTGTGCAAAGACGGCTGGTGCATGCTGGAGGCCCAGAAGGCCAGCCAGGTTTTCATTGCCGGGCCGTTCACCTGGCTGGCATCGAAGTTGCCCTCGATGATCACTTTCAGGTGAGCGCGCGGGCTGTCGTCCGTCAGGGCCTGGCGGCGTGCGGCCACGCCCTCGTTGAGCATGCTCATGATGTAGCCCATCGTCGCTGCGATCAGGCCGTTCTTGTCCTGAAAGTAGTGACTGATGATGCCGTTCGACACGCCGGCCAAACGGGCAATCAGCGCAATGCTGGCGTCCCCCAGACCGACCTGATCGACCGCCTGCAATGTGGCTTCGATCAACTGCTGGCGGCGGATGGGTTGCATACCGACCTTGGGCATCTTGCTATCTCCTCAGGCCTGCGAGCAGACGACGGGCGGCTGACTCGGCGAAGGCCAGTCTATTTTGTTTTGATTGAACGTTCAATCAATAAAGAATAAGCTCTGCGACAATTTGTGCCATTGACAGTTTTACAGGCGGTCAAGGGTTCACGAATCGACACCTCAGGAAACCGCGCAACCCCCGGAATACAAGGCGTTGACGGGCGCGGACGTTGCGAAATACAGATTCTGCCGAGCGGTCACGGGCCGCGCGGTCGGCCCTTGGAGCGGGCCAGGTGTCTGTGGCCAATGCGCGCACCCGGCGAGGGATTGCGTGAATAAGGCGACAGACGGCCGGTCTGGTTTTTTTGCAACGTTTCGAATCGGGATCACGGTTTCCAGGGTGCTTTTATAACACCTGACGCAGTGGGGCTATTGCACCAATTGCTCGGGAAATGACTGATTAGCCTCCACTGCCGCACTGCCCGGAGCATTCGTGCAATGAGTTCTGCCTCCCTAACCAACCCGCCTGCAGAGCGGGTACGGGTCAACCGCGTGGTGTTCTACACCTCGGCGCTGCTGATCCTCGTTCTGACTGCCTTGCTGATCGCTGTACCCGAAACCGCCGGCCAAGTGCTCGGTGTCGCCCAGAAATGGCTGACGCGCACCTTCGGCTGGTACTACATGCTGGTGATCTGCGGTTACCTGCTGTTCGTTGTCTACCTGGCCTTCTCCGACTACGGCAAGCTCAAGCTGGGCGGCAAGGACGACACCCCCGATTTCAGCTACGGTGCCTGGGCCGGCATGCTGTTCTCCTCCGGTATCGGTATCTCGCTGCTGTACTTTGGCGCGTCCGAGCCGCTGGACCACTACTTCAACCCACCGGAAGGTACCCCTGCCAGCCTCGAGGCCGCGCGCCAGGGCCTGCAGCTGACCTTCCTGCACTGGGGCCTGCACGGCTGGGCGATCTACGCCCTGGTCGGCCTGGCCGTGGGTTACTTCGCCTACCGCCACAACCAGCCGCTGGCCCTGCGCTCGGCGCTGTACCCGCTGGTCGGTGAGCGTTGGGTCAAGGGCGGTGCCGGCCATGCCGTGGACATCTTCGGCATGTTCGTCACCCTGCTGGGCCTGGTGACCAACCTGGGGATCGGCTCGATGCAGGTGGCCTCGGGCCTGGAATACCTGTTCGGCATGGACCACAGCAAGACCAACCTGCTGGCGGTGATCCTGACCATGGCCGGCGTGGCCACCATCGCCGCGGTATCGGGCGTGGAAAACGGCATTCGCCGCCTGTCCAACCTGAACATCGTGCTGTTCAGCGGCCTGCTGATCTTCGTGCTGCTGGCTGGCAACACCCTGCACCTGTTCAACGCCTTCGTGCAGAACATCGGCGACTACCTCAACGGCATCGTGCTCAAGACCTTCGACCTCTATGTGTACGAAGGCGCGGGCGACAAGTCCGAGCGCTGGCTGGGCCTGTGGACCGTGTTCTACTGGGCCTGGTGGATCTCCTGGGGCCCGTTCGTGGGTATGTTCATTGCCCGTATCTCCAAGGGCCGTACCGTGCGCCAGCTGGTCAGCGGCGTGCTGCTGATCCCGCTGGGCTTCACCCTGGCCTGGCTGTCGATCTTCGGCAACACCGCGCTGGACCTGGTGATCAACCAGGGCGCGGTGGAGTTAGGCAAGACGGCACTTGAACAGCCGTCAATGTCGATCTACCAGCTACTCGAATACTTCCCGGCGTCGAAGATCGTCATCGGTGTGGCGGTGTTCGTCGGCTTCGTGCTGTTCCTCACCCCGGCCGACTCCGGCGCGGTGATGATGGCCAACCTGTCGTGCAAAGGCGGCAAGGTCGACGAAGACGCCCCGCACTGGATGGTGGTGTTCTGGTCGGTGGTGATCACCCTGGTGACCATCGGCTTGCTGTTCGCCGGTAACTTCGAAGCCATGCAAACCATGGTGGTGCTGGCCGGCCTGCCGTTCTCGGTGGTGCTGGTGCTGTTCATGTTCGGCCTGATGAAGGCGATGAAGCAGGACGTTGCCGTCGAGAGCGAGCGCGCCGAGCTGGCCGCCCGTGGCCGTCGCGGCTTCAGCGAGCGCCTGAGCCAGCTGGACCTGCAGCCGACCCAGGCGGTGGTACAGCGCTTCATGGACAAGCAGGTCAGCCCGGCGCTCAAGGAAGCCGCCGAGCAACTGCGCACCCTGGGCTTTGAAGTGGAGACCCGTGTTGGCCAGTCGCGCAACATGATGGGCCTGCGGGTGATGATGGAAGAGGGCAACCCCTTCGTCTATGAAGCCAGCCTGGACGGTTACCTGGCCGCGCCGAGCGAGGCGCCGGTCGAAGGCGAGCCAGAAGTGCAGCAGCGCTTCTACCGCGCCGAGGTGTACCTGCACGACGGCAGCCAGGAATACGACCTGATGGGCTTCACCCGCGAGCAGATCGTGCGTGATGTGCTCGACCAGTTCGAAAGCCACCGCCAGTTGCTGGGGCGTGTTTACAGCTGACGGCTGTTGCGGTGAAACGAGGGCCCGGTGCGAAAGCACCGGGCCCTCGTCGTTTCAGCCCTGGTCGGGCAGCAGCAGGTCGGTGCGGGGTGTCGAGCTTTCCTTGAGGCCATCGATGGCGATGGTGCACACCTTCAGCGGCAGCGTGTCGGCCTTGAACACATAGCTTGGACCGACCCGTCCGCCATAGCCTTTGAGGTCATCGCAGTCGGTGATGGCGGGCGGGCCGCGTTTGACGCGGTAGCGGACGATATGCGGCGGTTTCACGTGCCAGCTCAGCTTGGCGTCGCCGTTTTCCAGGCGCTCGACCGTCACGTGGGGCGCCGCTACCGCGCCGGCTTCCAGTACTTGTACCGGCAAGCTCACGGCATTGGCCATCAACCCAGGCCATGACAGCGCATCGGCGGACTCGACCCCGACAACGCACAGGTAATGCCAGCCGGCTTCGGCCGCGATCGGGGCGTCGATCAACCCGGTGCTACTGGCCAGCGTGCCGCTGTACCCTTCCGGGCGCTCGCACGCCAAGGGGTCGCGCACGGCCTTGTAGCGATAGCGTGGGGTGTCCAGGGTGAACGCAACCTTCCAGGTGGGTGGCAGGGTATTGCCTTCAGCATCCAGGGCGATCCTGCGGAACTGGCTGAAGCTCTCCAGTGATGTTTGCTGGAACTGGAATCCGGGCAACAGTTCACACGCGGGCTGATTCAGATCGGCATGCCCCTGGGCGAAGCACCCCAGCATCCGTCGAACTGGAATGGCACCCACAGCGTCTTGGGTGAGGGTGTTGATCACACTGACAATACGGTTGCTGGCGCGGTCGATCACCGGGCTGCCCGAGGCACCGTCGGCAATGCCGGGGCAGTTGTTGAGCTTGAGGTTGCGCCAGACCCACAGGCCCTGCTTGAGGACCGGCAGGTCTTGCTCGGTGCAGGCTGACAGGCGCAGCCCGGTGCCTGCGCTGGATGGCTCGCCGACCACCACTACCTCGCTGCCCGACGGTACGGGCTCGCCCAGTTTCATCGGTTCGATACCCTGGTCCATCACCTGTTGCAGTGACGCATCCAGCTCCACGAGGGCGAGATCACTGCCTTGAATGCTGCTCCAGATGATGCGCCGGGTGGGGAACTCGCGGCGGGCATCGCGGGTGTCGCCGAAGTGATTGAAAGCGATCTTCGCCTCCATCGGCTTGTCCTGCACGATGATGCCGTTGTGCAGGCTGATGCAATGGCCGGCGGTGACGACGTAGGCCGGGCCAGTGGTCTCGCCTTGCTCGCTGCGGGTATCGATCAGCGAGCCAATGCATTGCCGGCCGCCCTCCACCGTCAAGCGTCCGATACCGCTCCAGTGATTGTGCTCGCCGTGGGCGTTGGCCAGTACCTGCGGCCCGGACGGCGAGGGCAGATCCTGTCCATAGTCCATGGCCAGGCCATGCAGTGACAAGCCGGCGAGTACAAGACCGAGCAAGGTTGAGTGCAATCCGTTCATGGTGAGTCTCCTTGATGTTGGAGCACTCACCTTCGTTCGAACCAGTCCGTCGATGGCGGTAACGGGATAGTGCGCACGTGCAGTGGGCCAGCTTTGCAGTGCCTGCACCCGCAAGGGCAGGTCGCGATCAGTTCGAGGCCGGGCGTTTTACGGCCGATAACCGTTGAGGCCATGCACTGCAATTAAGTACCGCAATGGCCTGTCGGCCCTGCTGCATCGTGAGCCATTCATCACGATCCAGAGGTATCGATAATGCCCATATCTTCCGCTTTACCCCCAACCACTGTGCGCCAGGCGGTGTCCAGTTGCTTCAAGTCCCGCCCAACGTTGCGCCAGGTGCTGGAGCAACAGGTATACAAGCTCCTGACGCGGCAAGTCCCGACGGTCTTCACCTATCAGCCACAGTTGCATTCTGCGGCTGATATCTACGTGCAGTTTCCGCAGCAGGACAACGGTTTCCTTCCTGTTCTGCCGCTGCTGGATGTACTGCTGCAGGCGATGGTCGACGGGCAGCCTGTCGCTTTTACCAGGGAGCATGTATTCAGAAGTAAAGCCGACGGCACCTTGCGCCATGACCTGGTCGTCAAGGACGGGCACATCCTGATGCAGGTCATCTTGGACCCGAGCCTGCTCAATGCAAGCCTCGATGAACTGCTGGCTGAGGCCATCGAACATTTCACCCAGGCGCATATCCGCTATTGGAACGCCTCCAGCTATCGGGATGCGAATAGCGGTGGGGTGAGTCGCCACCAGTGGCTGGGCGAGATGGTGCGAATCAGCATGGCCTGCAGCCTGCAGTCCGCTCGGCTGAGTGCAGGGCAGCGTGCCTGCCTGGTGGAGCTGCTGTTGGGCGACACCCGATCATTCGGGTTGTACGCGGTCGAGGCCCGCCTGCGCCGGGATGATGAAACCTTCGAGGAGTTGCAGCCCGGGCTGCTGGTTCATGCAGAGGATGAGGTCAGCCAGGTCTGGCTCTGGTGTACGCCGAGCGGGCATGTCCAGAGCTTCGAAGACCAGGCGGACTTCAATGAGGCATTCGGGGAGATGATGGCGCGCCGCTACACCTTCGACACCTTGAGTTGGCAGCGCTACCAGCTGAAAGGGGACGTGATGTTGCAGCAGTCCGGGCTGATGCTGGAGTTTCTGCTCGAAAGGGTTCGCAGGTTGCAGATTCCCGCTTGCGAAAGTGTTGCCGACTTGGAGCAAAGCCTGTCTAGCCTTACCGATCCGGCAGCACTCATGCTCAGCCTGGATGTTTCCGAGCAGGATGTTTCAGGTGACGACCTGCTGCCCTGGATGATGGGCGGACCGAGCAGGCGACGCATCGGTACGGGGCGGGTGTTGCTCGACCTCGGTCTGCAGCAGGCGCAAACGTCGAGTGCCAGTTCGCTCGAAGGTATCCAGGGGCCCCATGCCTATGCCAGCCAGCGCCTGTTACAGCGAATTCGCGAACTGCACCCGGCGCAGGCCGATCTTGCCAGCGACGATGTGCTGATTACGCTGGAATCGGCGAATGACGAGGAAGAGGCCGGCAGTGTCAGCCTCACCGAGTGGGCGGTGAACAAGCATCTGGCACTCAAGGGCGCAACGCCGAAGGCCGTTCACCACCGCATCGAAGGTACGGCGCTGCCGGCATGGGTGACGGTGGCGGCGCTGAACCAGCTGGTCGATGAGGTGGATGTCGGGGGGCACTATCCCGACTACGTGCGTGCACGAATCGATGATCCGGACCTGATTTCGCCGCGGATCCAGCGGTTTGCCACGGAGTGGCGCCAGCAGCTGCTGGTGTTCGGGCTTCGGGCCTGGGCCAAGGGTACATTGAGTGAGGCACGCTGGCAGGCGCTGGCCGAATTCTGCCGCAGCATGCTCGACCTCAAGACCAATGTCGACATCGCCCCCTTGACGTTCCGGGTCAGGAACTTGCGAAAGCGCGACGAGGCCACCTACATGTTCGTGCTGAAGTTCCGCGAACCGGCGTTCTCGCTGCTCTACTGCCCGCATTATGAGCAGGAACCGCTGGTCTGCGCCGACGATCTGGCCGGGCTGATGGCGGATATCAAAGGTTCGCCCAGCCTGCAATCGCGAATTCTCGAGTGGCTTTCCCCTGCCGCCAGGGCGACCTACGACAACGGTGGCTTCGACAAGCCTCATCTGACGCAAGGCGTGGGGTTGCCGCCCGACCAATTGCCGATCCCGGACATCGGGCCGGTCGAGATAGGCTTCAGGTCCTGGCTCAGCGATATCGACGTGGAGGTGTTCAAACACAGGCGAGCCATGATCCTTCGCCTGGCCGACACCAGCACCGTGTCCAACAGCGAGCAACGCTGGGCCCAGGTCGCCGAACTGGTGAGTACCATGACCCGCCTGGTGAGCCTGTTGCCGGGCCCTGTCGGTGATGCGGCACGGGTGGTGCTGGTACTGGCGTCGCTGGATGGCTTGCTGGATGAGCAGGCGTACTTCAGCGAGTCGGCCCTGCGCGAGCGGATGCTGAACAGATTCCAGGACATGGCCTGGAACCTGCTGGTGAGTAATCTGCTGGCAGAGGTGGACCATGCCATCGCCGAGCCTTTTGTGGATATCGACGGTATCCCCGTCAGGTCAGCGCGCATTGCCCTGCCAAAAGCCAGCGCTGCCGTTGGCGCGGTCCACTTTGCCGGTGAACTGGAGCGGCGGCCGGCGCAAGCGGTATTGATCCGGTCCGGTTGGGGTGAGGGGCCGGTTGCAAGGCGCACGGCGTTGTCTGGCTTTGCGGCGAAAGTGGATCTTGGGGGGGCGACACGTGACGACGGCAGCCGTGTGTACGCCATCGATGGCTTGAACTACGTCGAGATGGACGGTGTGCCCTATCAGGTGCAGCGCGAGGGCGATGAAGTGAGGATCGTTGCGGCAGACGGTCAGCTGGGGCCGGCGTTGTGGCGTGATCAGCAGTGGCATCTCAAGCGCGGACTGTACGGTGGTGCTGTTCGGGCTGGTGCGAAGAACAAGCACTTGGAGAAAACCCGTGAAACCACACGGGCCAGGATTTTTAGCCTTGCCGATGAGAACTTGAGGTTGCAGAACGCGTTCCTTCGTTTGATCAAGCCACTCGATGCCAAGCGCGAGGAGGTGGATCGTGAGAAGGCCAGGCGCGAACTCACGCAGAAAAATCCCGGTGACCGATTGACCGAACAGCAAATCCAGATGCGAGTGGCTGACATTGATCGCAAGATCGCGAGCTTAGAGGCGCAGTTGCATAGCATGAGGCTCGAGGCAGTGACGACCAAGGAGCAAGCCCAGGCGGTCGCAGAACAACTGGACGCGCACTACCTCAAACTGATCAAGCTGACACCGGAGTCGGGTCAGAAAGTGTTGACTGACAAGCGCAATGAAATGCTCGGTTACTCGCTGACCGATGCCCTGTACATACGTGATGAGCTGCTCCGGTTGAGCGAACGAACGGCGCTGCATGAACTTGCCGTCGCCTTGAATGGCCGATACATGGTGGAGATCGTCAAGGAACTGGCCGCTTATCGTCTTCGTCTTGCGAACTCGGCGCCACTGTTGGAAAGGGCGCTTTCGGCGATGCAGACGATCGATGACCTGCTTGCCAAGTTGCCTGACACGACGGAATTTCATCAGGACGCCACGCCCTTCACGGTTGACCGTTTCATCGAACAACGCCCGTTCAATATCATTCATATGCGCTTCGAACACATCATCGGGCTGGCCGAACTTGCGTTGAATCCGTCGAAGGCCAAGAGTGTGCCGCGCTGGCACAAGGCTATCAATCAGCTGTCGGGCAGTGTGTTACGTGCGGCCGCCGCAGCTCACGCCGATGTGTTGACCAGCAACCTGAGCCTAGAGGATCGCGCCGAGATCCTGCAGGAGGCTTGGCACCAGTACTCGATGGCCATCTACCGGGCGACCAAACAGAGCAACAACGCAGGCGCGTTGGTGAATGTCGACCGATTGAATGCGTACAAGGAACAGATGGCCTTGCTCAAGGCATCGGTCAACGCCTTGCTGCAAACCGGCGATGAACAAGGCAGCACCCCGCGTTCGGTCTACCCCGTCAGCCAGCAGGTGCGCAGGGCGGTGCGCACGGCGCAAGGGCGGCTGGTGGTCGCCACCGAGCAGTTGACCGAGGCAGGGGAATTGCAGCTGGTCGTGAGCGACGCAGCGTCAACGGTTATCCATCGTTTCCGTCGCGAGGATGAGGCGTGGCGCGAAATCGTGCCCGAGCCTGCCGCGCCCCAGCCGTTGCCGGTAGAGGTCGCCGTGATCGAAGCGCATGCGCGCACGGTGCTCGAGGAGGGGGCGGCGCTGAAGTTGCTTGCGCAGGAGTACATAGACAACGACTTGGATCCGCTGGAGTTGATCGACGCGGTGGACCAGCATATCCAGCGCTTGGAGCAGGCGCAGGATGCCATTGCGGTTGATGAGACGCTGCAAAAGGCGTTGGCCGATGCCGTGAGCGACAGTCGTGCCAACAAGGCACAGTGGTTAACCGATCTGTACAGCCAAACCGCCAAACCGGGTGCATCAGCGCTCGCGTTCCTGCATGAGCAAGGCTTGCTGCGCATTACCTATGTACGTCGCGAGGTAACCCGTGGGGCAGGCGTATTTGACGAGTACCAGATCAATCTGTTGCCCAGCGCCGAAGCCAAGCGTGGCAAACCGCTGTGGGCCGCGCATTTTCACCTGGCCAGCCAGGACGCCAATGCCAGTGATTTCACGGTCGGGCATCTGAAATTGTGGCGCGAGCGCAAGTTTGGCAGAGAGGACGAACGTAGGCTGCGCGAAGAGGGCAGAATCCTTCATCGCGGCAGGTTGAGCCGCCAGCAGGTGGTTGGCATTCTTTCCTTCGTACCCTGATCGACAGTCTCCAGCACTTGCAGTAGCAGCGTTGCCCGCGCAGGTCGTGGCCGGGCAACGCTTCTGCCCTTCGACCGGGTGCAGTGGGCGCAACTTTAGCGCGCACGGTCCAAGGTGCAGGCCCGCAGAACAACTATGTAAAGCCTCGCGGATGGAAAGGGTGGTTAAGGTCATGGGCCTTTTACGACCCGAGTGTTACGCCAATGTCGAGCTTTTCGCTTTCACCCCGCCACCTCATCGCCCAGCAGTTCGACCGGCGACCGACCTTGAGGGGCATTCTTGCCGAAGACGTGCTCCAGGTGCTTATCAGTCATTACCCTGGCGTCGCGACCGAGTACCCCGAGCTGAGCGATGCTGACGCGTTCAGCCTGATGTATCCGCCGGACGCCCGGGGTTTCGTCAAGGTCGAGCCCCTGATGGACGCGCTATTGCGTGCATTGCTGGCCGGTGAAGGCGTTGCGTTTGGCGAAGATCATCACTTGAGCCTCGATCCCCCTCACAGGTTTCGGGCTTTCCAGAACATCCCGCCACAAACACCAATTGATCAGGTCAACGTGCACTTGAGTGCCCTCAGTACACAGATCAACGCGTTGCTGGCCAACCTGCCAGACGACTTTCGTCAGGCCCAGTTCGACTACTGGCAAGCCAACGGCGCCGGAGGTGTTCAGCGTTCGTACTGGTTACGCCAGGTATTGCGCCTGGCACTGGCCACCCGCTTGCGCGATCAAGGCCTCGACGAGGAGCAGACGAACGTACTGCGTGGGATGCTGGTGGGCGGCAAACGCCGGCCGACCGTGCATTCGCTGCAGGTGGAACTGCAATGGCGTGGCAAGTCATCCCTGCATGTGTTGCCAGATTTGCTGGTGAGCAGCGAGCAGGAGCTTGCGGGGCAGGTGCTGTGGTGTTCGCCCTCGGGGCTGGTCAGTGCGTTCGATTCGCTGGACAGCTTCGCCATTGGCCTGCGCGATGTGTTCGCCGAGTCCTACGCGTTCGACAGCCTGCGCTGGAGCCGCCAGCCAGTGGACGGCGACCCCTTTGCCCAGCAGGCGGCGTTGATGCTCGAAGTGATATTTGCCGATATCCGGCAGTTGCGCTACGAATGGATCGCTTCGGTCGCTGACCTGGAGAGTGCATTCGCAGCAGCCGGCGATCCTGCCGGCTGGTTCACTGCCGGCGACCAGTCAGGTGACACCGGCCAGGTGCTGGCCGCCCCCGACTGGTTGCAAGCGGCCAGCGAGAGTCAGCGCTTCGCGTACCAGGCGGCGACGCTGGAGCTGGCGCTGGCCCAGGGTGAGTCGGTGGGGCGCTCGGCGCAGGACGGTGTGCTGGATCTGCATGGTTTCGCCAGGGAGCGCCTGCGTGAGCAGTTGCTGGATGACTACCCGGATGAGGCCAACTATTTTCCGAATGATCTGCTGCTGCATCTGACCATTGCCCAGGG
>NZ_JACAFQ010000011.1:0-38332 GCF_015354575.1 Pseudomonas sp. UFMG81 | reverse complement strand
GTGGCACGGGGCCGGGGGGAGGTGAACCCCTGGTTTCGGCGGGTATCCAGACCTTGACCCAGTTCGCTATCGGTAACCTCAGTAGCCTCGGTGCGGCAAGGATCAGCCGGATCACTCATCGCGACGGTCAGTTGATCATGGACTGGATGACCCCGGCCTACCTCTACGATCTGGTGGAAAGGGTCGATATTGGTGGGCGCTATCCCGTATATGTTGCCGAGAAACTCGGCAACCCCATCGGTCTTGCGCAACGGCTGGAGTGTTTTGCCCGCGAATGGCGTTGCCGGCTGCGGCTGGATGCCTTGAAGGCATGGATCACCGGCCAGATCGGTGAAACTGCCTGGCGGATGGTCGCGGATTTCTGTGATGCCGATGATCAGCACCCTCCGCGCAGGGCTGGTATCGCCCAATTGGCACTGCGCCGCGAGGCGCAGGCCTCGGCGCTGGACTACGTGCACGGGATGTATGTCATCCGGCCGCGCGACGCCAGCCTGCCAGGCGTGTTGTACCGGCCGCTGTATGCCGACCGGCCGTTGCTCGAAACCAGCAGCCAGGCGCACCTGCTGAGCCTGCTGCAACAGCCAGGCGAGCTGCAGGACAGTGTGCTCGACTGGATGAGCCCCGATGCACGCGTGGTCTATGACCATGGCGGCTTCCTCGAACCGCACCTGAAGGTTGCGATCGACGACACCTCGATCCTGCCTGCCAGGCCCAAGCCGCCAAGGGTGGTGCTTGAGCGACTGCACGACATCGACCAGGGCATGTACGACATCAACAAGGCGCAGTTGATCGAGTTGGCCGATCGTCAGTCGGTTTCTACCGCAGAGAGTCGCTGGGCCTTGTTCACCCAGGGTGCATGGCTATTGTTCGATACGGCCTCGCTGCTGGTGCGTGGGCCGGTTGGCGTGCTGCTGTGGGTCATGCAGGGCGTCACCTCCCTGGCCAACGACCTCGAGGCCCTGCGCGGCGAAAGTGGTTTCGAGCGCTCGGCAGCGGTGGTCGACCTGCTGCTCAATTTCGCCATGGTGCTGATGCATGCCCGTTTGCCCGGTGCTGCCCAGCAGTTGGCCGAGCGGCCTCCTCGCCCCTTGCTGGACGCCGGTGCAACGCCGCGGACCCAGGGCATGCCGTTCGAGGCGGCTGCGCTCGACACATTGACTGCTGGCAACGTACCAGAGCGGATGCTCGACCATGCCTTTGTCGGGGGAGAAAACTTCAATGGCTTGTCGTCGATGCAGCGCGCGACGTTGAAGCGCCTGCGCTCCACAGTGTCCCTTGCCGGCATCAAGCCAGTGGCATCGGGCAGTGCGGCGGGTTTGTACGAAGTGAAGGGCGACTACTACCTGAGCCTGGGGGGGGATGTTTATCGCGTACGGCGTGGGGAGGGCGTCTTTGATCTGGTCGGCCCCGAGGGCGAACAGGGGCCCTTCATCAGGCGGGTGGGTGGCCGCTGGCAACTGGACGGCTTGCGCCTGGCCGCGGGGGCGCCCGTCGACCTGTCGGCACACGCCAAGGCGCGTATACAGAGCGCATTGCAGGATGATCTGGCATACGGTCTGGAGGCAAGGTCGACCAGAAAGGCCTATGCGCAGCATGTCAGCGTCGTAACAGCGCTTGACGCCATGGTTGTCGAGCTGATTCCCAAGGTCGAACAGCAGCCAGCCAATACGCAGCTTGACCAGGCGCTGAAAGACGCAGTGCGCAAACTGCGCGAGGCGCGCGTGCAGGCCTTGGCGTTGATTGAATCGATGATCGAGCCTGCCCGCGAGAATGACGACAGGCTCAATGCGTCGGTGCTGATGCGCTACGCCGATGAGGAGGGTGAGGCCCTGGCGGGGCGGCTCGAGCGGGCTCGTGGGGAAGCGCGGCTGAACCTACTGGGCTATGAACAGGCCGCCCTGCACTACGCCTGGTTTGGTGGCGACTATGAGGCCCTCCATCAACTTGAAGCAGACATCAAGGGGAAACTGGTCGCGGACGTGGCCGTTCCTTACCAGCGGTATCGGCAAGCGCTCGAAGGTTTGGTCGCTTTGCACGAAAGCGCCTTGAGTGCGAGCAAGAGCCTTGACCGCCTGATCCCGCTGACAGCAGGTGACACCAGCCTGATGTTCGAGGACAAGGATGCGGTGCTGGCCACCATCAAGGAGCAGCGTCACGTCACCACAGTGATCATCCAGTCAAGCCAACTGACGTACCTGGTTAGCTTGGCCATGCGTGCGGACAAGGCGATCAGCAATGTGCAGCTCAAGCTTGTCGAGCACATGCTGCATGGTCCCAAGCTGCGCAGGGCGGTGACCTCCCACGGGCACCTTGGCTTCGAGGGGCTGGCCGCCAAGGATCGCATCGAGGTGCTGGCCGGTGCGTTGGATGCCTACGAAAGTGCGATCGTCAACGCCGACCTGTTGATCAAGACGGGCGGCGAAGAGCTCGAGGTGCAATGGCTGCAGCACTACAGGCAGGCGTTGGTGTGGCTGCGGGACGAGGCCGAGCGGGCGTTGCGCGTGGCTGTCGCTGAGCAGCAGTTGGCAGCACCGGTTGTGCTCGGTGGCGCCTACGACACGCCAGCGAACCCACCGGCGGTGGTGCAGACCACCAGCGGGGAGACATTCCTCGGGGAGCGGCGCACGGTGGACGGTGTCGAGGTCATCCAGCAACTTGACCAGGCGGGTGCGGTGGTCGACACCTACCAAGCTCAGGCAGAGGGCTGGGCATTGCAGGATGACAACGTCGATTTGCCGGGGCCCGAGTTGCCCGCAACGGATGTGCGCAAAGCCAAGGCCCAGGGCGAGGCCCTGCTGGGGCATCAGCAGTGGGTGATCGAAGAGGCGCGGCGCCAGGCCGGGGCGCTTCACGGCAAAGGTGTGGTCGACTTGATCGAAGGGCACACGGGCCTTCTGGCGGAAGCCGCCAGCGAACTGGGTAATGACGTGGGCAGCATTGACCTGGTGTCGCGCCTCCAGGCTGCGCAGACCGAGCTGACCGAGTTGCGCGGCGCGTTGCTGGTGGAGGTCGCCAAAGCCACCGAGTTTCCTACTGTGGCGTTGTTAAGGGACCTGCATGCCCAGGGGCGGCTGCGGGTCACCTACGAAGGCAAGCGTCATGTGCTTGGGGACACTTCGGCGCTGGACAAGTATCCCATCTATCTGCGCAGCGGCCCGGCTGACCTGGTTGGCAAGCCCCTGTGGGAAGCCCACCTGCATTACCAGGACCAGGCTGCGCCCGCCGCAGATTTCGACAGCGGTCACTTGAAAGCCTGGAAGCAGCGCAAGCTTGGTTATCGCGATCAATTGCAGGCGATGAGGCAGGGCAATGCGCTGAACATTCACAGGGCCACCTTCAAGCTGCGCGATGTTCGCGACATTCTGCCATTGGCCTGATGGCTGGCAGGCTCAGCGGTTGCTGTAGCGCCCGCCCTTGCCATGGGCGGGCATCGCCTGGTTGCCGCGCTCGGCGATCATCTGGCGGATCGTGATCAGTTCGATGCCCTGGCTCTTGAGCCGGGGTAGCTGTTTTTCCAGCACATCGAGCGTTTGTGGGTAGGGGTGGCCGATCAGCACCGCCGAACCCTGCCTGCGCGCCAGCTCGATGCCTTGCTGCAACTGCGCAGCGATTGCTTCGACGGTACGCACGTCATCCAGGAACACATCCCGCGAAACATGAGCCAGGCCCACCTCCTGGGCCTTGGCTGCAGCCACGGTGGCGGCACTGGTGCGGCTGTCGACGAAGAACAGGTGGCGGTGCTGCAACTCGCCCATCAGCCAGGCCATGGGTTCGGGCTGCGAGGTCATGCGGCTGCCCATGTGGTTGTTGATGCCGGCAGCAAAGGGCACCTTGGCCAGGGCGGCGTCCAGGCGCTGGGCCAGCTCCGGCAGCGGTGTGCCGGGGTGCCAGGCGTAGGGGCCGGTGGCCGGGTCCATGGGCATGTGCAGGATCACCGTCTTGCCGGCCTTGTGCACCTGGCGGGCGAAGGTGGTGGCATGGGGGGTGTCGGGCATGATCGCCATCGTGACCGGGCCGGGCAGGGCGAGAGTACGCGTATCGCGCGCCTCGCTCTGGCCGAGGTCGTCGATGATGATGCTCAGGTAGGCCTTGGCCGGGGCCGCGTGCGCGGCGCCGGCCAGCAGGCAGAACAGAAGGGACAGCAGAAAACGCATGGGGTGTGCTTATTCGCCCTTGGTGATGTTCAGGCCCTTGAGCAGGCTGAGCGCCTGGCTGAGCTGGAAGTCGTTGTCCTGCGGGCGCTCCTTGCGCTTGGCGCTGCCGGTGGGGCGGTCGGCGCCGCCGTTGCCGTTGCCCAGGTGGCCTTGCAGGTCGGCTTCCTTGAAGTTGTCGGTGTCGGTTTCGGCGGTGAGCTTGGCCGGGCGCACTTCGATGTCGGGGACGATGCCCTGGGCCTGGATCGAGCGGCCGTTGGGGGTGAAGTACAGCGCGGTGGTGAGCTTGAGCGCGCGGTCGTTGGCCAGTGGCAGCACGGTCTGCACCGAACCCTTGCCGAAACTGTCGGTGCCCATCAGCACAGCGCGCTTCTGGTCTTGCAGGGCGCCGGCGACGATTTCCGAGGCCGAGGCGCTGCCGCCGTTGATCAGCACCACCAGCGGTACGCCCTCGCTGGCGTCGGCCGGGTCGGCGGAGAAGCGCAGTTCGGAGTTGGCGATGCGGCCTTTGGTGTAGACGATCAGGCCTTTGGTGAGGAAGTGGTCGGCCACTTCCACCGCGGCTTGCAGCACGCCGCCGGGGTTGTTGCGCAGGTCCAGTACCACGCCGCGCAGCTTCTTGCCGTTGTCCTTGCGCAGCTTGGCCAGGGCCTTGCCCACCTCGTCGCCGGTCTTGACCTGGAACTGGGTGATGCGGATGTAGCCGTAGTCGTTCTCCAGCAGCTGGCTTTTCACGCTCTTGACCTGGATCACCGCGCGGGTGAGGGTCACGTCGAACGGGTTGCCGCCGTCGCGCACCAGCGTGAGGGTGATTTTCTCGCCGACCTTGCCGCGCATCTTGTCGACTGCTTCGGTCATGGTCTGGCCACGGGTGGGCGCGCCGTTGATCTTGACGATCAGATCGCCGGCCTGCACACCAGCGCGGGAGGCCGGGGTGTCGTCGATGGGCGAGACCACCTTGATGAAGCCGTCTTCCTGGCCGACCTCGATACCCAGGCCGCCGAACTCGCCGCTGGTGCTCTCCTGCAACTCCTGGAAATCTTCAGGGCCGAGGTAGGCCGAGTGCGGGTCGAGGTTGCTGAGCATGCCCTTGATGGCGTTTTCCAGCAGGGTCTTGTCATCGACAGGCTCGACATACGCGGCCTTGATGCGGTCCATGACCTCGGCGAAGGTGCGCAGCTCTTCCAGCGGCAGCGGCGCCTTGGCGGTCACCTCGGTGGCGGGCACCGTGGCTGGCTTGGCGGCGGCTGGCTTGGCCGGCTCGGCGGCGAGGGCCAGGGGTGCGCCGATGACCAGGGCGATGGTCAGGGCCAGCTGGGTGAGGCGAGGCGAGTGCAGCATGTCGAACGAACTCCTGATCCTGTAGGCGCCCCTCTCGGGAGCATCGGCCCGGCGTTTTCAAGCGCCGCGCCGTAAAAGTAGTCGGTGCTTAGCCTCGGCACCATTGCGCAGGGTCGGTGGGCCGGCCCTGCTGGCGAATCGCGAAGTACAAACCGGCGCTGTCCTGGCCACCGCTGTCACCGACGGTGGAGATGGCCTCGCCGGCCTTGACGATGTCGCCGGCGCTCTTGAGCAGGCTCTGGTTATGGCCGTACAGGCTCAGGTAACCATTGCCGTGGTCGAGAATGACCAGAAGCCCGGCGCCGCGCAACCAGTCGGCGAACACCACGCGCCCGCCGTGCACGGCGCGTACCTGGGTGCCGGCACTGGCGCTGATCATTACGCCATCCCACTTGGCCCGGGCATCGCTGCCGCGCATGTCGCCGAAGCGTGCCAGCAGTCGACCATTGACTGGCCACGGAAGTTTTCCCCGGGCTGCGGAAAATGCACCGCCGTAGCTGGCGCCGTCGCTAGAAACCACCGGGCCCAGCGTGGTGCGGGCTTTTTTCGGGGCTTCTTCTGGCTCTGCTTGTTTGTCGCGGGCCGCGGCGGCCAGGGCTTGTTCCTTGCGGCGTTTTTCTTCTTCCTGCTTGGCGAGCAGGGCGCGCTGGCGGGCCTCTTCGGCTTCGCGGGCCTGGCGGGCGAGGGTTTCCTCGATGGTCTTGAGCACTTTGCCCAGGTCCGCCTGGTCCTGTTCGCGGCTTTGCAGCTTCTGGTCGCGCTCTTTCAGGTCGCTGTTGAGCTTGGCCAGCACCTGCTGGCGCTTGTCGCGCTCGCTGACCAGCGCCTGGCGGCGGCTGTCGAGGTCGGCGCGCTGGGTGAGCAGTTGCTCTTGCTGGCGGCCGATGTCCTGCTCGACGTTGGCCAGTTGGCGCAGGGTCTCGTTGAAGGCGCGCAGCTGCTCGGTGCGGGCCTTGCTGAGGTAGTCGTAGTAGCTGAGGGTGCGGGCGAACTTCTCGGGGTTCTGCTGGTTGAGCAGCAGCTTGAGGTATTCCTCGCGGCCGTTGTTCTGGTAGGCCGAACGGGCCTGGACGGCAATCAGGCGTTGTTGTTCAACGCGGGCGCTCTGGAGTTTTTTTTTCTCGTGATCAAGGCGCTCCAGCTCGCCCTCGGTCTTTTTTAGTTCTTGTTGCAGTGCCTCCACCTGTTTTTCGAGGTTGCCGATGTCGGTCTCGGTGGACTTGAGGTCTTTTTGTACGCCGGACTTCTCCTCCTGGAGCTTGCCCAGCATCTTTTTCAGCTCGGCGATGTCCTGGCGGGTGGCGTCCAGCTGTTGCTGGGTCTGTGCGCGCTCGTCGGCGAAGGCCGGGCTGAGCAGGCATGACAGGGCGAGTATGAACAGGGCGCGGAGCATGGGGTTGGGCGTACCAGGGATGGAGACTGGCCTAGTATGCCCGCGCATCGCCGCAAAAAAAACGCCCCGCGGCGTGTGCGGCGGGGCGTTTGTCTGGAATTCATGTGTTCTGGGCCTGCTGCGCAGGCCTTTCGCGGCACAAGGCCGCTCCTACAGGAGTTTGCGCATTACCTGTAGGAGCGGCCTCGTGCCGCGAAAGGGCCGCATAGCGGCCCCAATACACTGCTCAAGCGTCGAGCAGAATCGACGTGCCGGTCATCTCGGCAGGCTTTTCCAGCCCCAGCAGCTTGAGCATGGTCGGCGCCACATCGGCCAGCACACCACCGTCACGCACTTTCATGTTGCGCTTGCCGACATAGATGAACGGCACAGGCTCGCTGGTATGGGCGGTGTGCGCCTGGCCGGTGCAGGCGTCTTCCATCTGCTCGACGTTGCCGTGGTCTGCGGTGATCAGCGCTTCGCCATCGACCTTCGCCAGTGCTTCGACGATGCGGCCGACGCAGGCGTCCAGGGCCTCGACCGCCTTGACCGCGGCCTCGAACACGCCGGTATGGCCGACCATGTCGCCGTTGGCATAGTTGACCACGATCACGTCGAAGCGCTGCTGCTCGATGGCCTCGACGATACGGTCGGTCACCTCGGGGGCGTTCATTTCCGGTTGCAGGTCGTAGGTGGCGACTTTCGGCGACGGGATCAGGATGCGCTCTTCACCTTCGAACGGCTCTTCACGGCCACCGGAGAAGAAGAAGGTGACGTGGGCGTATTTCTCGGTTTCGGCGATGCGCAGTTGGGTCTTGCCGTTCTTCGCCAGGTATTCGCCGAGCACGTTGTTCAGGCTGGACGGCGCAAAGGCCGCTGGCGCCGGGATTTTCGCCGAGTACTGGGTCAGGCCGATGTAGGCGGCCAGTTTTGGCAGGCGGGCGCGTGGGAATTCGCTGAAGTCCGGCTCTACAAACACCCGCGACAGCTCGCGGGCGCGGTCGGCGCGGAAGTTCATGAAGATCACCGCGTCGCCGTCTTCGACCTTGACCGCTGCGCCGATGCGCGTGGCCTTGACGAACTCGTCGCTCTCGTCGCGGGCGTAGGCGGCTTCAAGGCCGGCCACGGCGCTGTCGGCGGTGTACGCGGCGGTGCTGTCGACGATCAGGTCGTAGGCGGCTTGCACGCGGTCCCAGCGGTTGTCGCGGTCCATCGCGTAGTAGCGGCCGATCAGGCTGGCGATGCGGCCCTTGCCGAGCTTGGCGAAGGTGGCGTCGAGCAGTTCGATGGACGACTGGGCGCTGCGTGGCGGGGTGTCACGGCCATCGAGGAAGGCGTGCAGGTAGATCTTCTCGGCACCGCGCTGGGCGGCCAGCTCGGCCATGGCCACCAGGTGATCCTGGTGGCTGTGCACGCCGCCGTCGGAGAGCAGGCCGAGGATGTGCACGGCCTTGCCGGCACCGGCGGCCTTGTCGACAGCCCCGGTAAGTACCGGGTTTTCGAAGAACTCACCGTCGCGGATGGCCTTGGTGACCCGGGTGAAGTCCTGGTACACCACGCGGCCGGCGCCGAGGTTCATGTGACCGACTTCCGAGTTGCCCATCTGCCCGTCGGGCAGCCCCACGTCCATGCCGGAACCGGAGATCAAGCCGTGCGGCTGAGTGGCGCGCAGGCGGTCGTAGACCGGTGTGTTGGCGGCGAAGATGGCGTTGTATTCGGGGCTTTCGCTGTGTCCGAAGCCATCCAGGATGATCAGGACCAAGGGTTTAGGCGTACTCGTCATCAATCAAACTCACGGTTGTTCAAAGATGATAAAGACACGCATTTTAGGGCAAATCCGCCACCGACGGCGAATATTCCTCCCAGTGCCCGACCAGCGCGGTCGGACATACGGCATGCCGGCCGTTTCCGGGCGCTTTGGTGGTCATAAGGGGGTGTGTATACTGGCCGCCATTTTCAATCGCCTGGAACACCCCCGATGGTTGCTCACCTGATTCAATTCGCGACAGATCACTTCATCCTGGTAGCGATCTTCGTCGTTCTGCTGGTCCTGCTGCTGATCAACGAAGTGCGTCGTGGTGGCCAGAGCCTGAGCAACGGCCAGCTGACCGCGCTGGTCAACGCCGACAAGGCCCTGGTGCTGGATATCCGCCCCGCCAAGGAATACTCGGCCGGGCATATCGTCGGCGCGGTCAACATCCCGCACGACAAGCTGGCCAACCGCATGACCGAGCTGGAAAAACACAAAGAGAAGACCCTGATCATCGTCGATGCGATGGGCCAGCAGTCTGGCACCCACTGCCGTGAACTGCTCAAGGCTGGCTTCACCGCTGCCAAGCTCAGCGGTGGCGTTTCCAGCTGGAAAGCCGATAACCTGCCCCTGGTGAAGTGATATGAAGCCCGTCATCGTCTATTCCAGCGACTACTGCCCCTACTGCATGCGCGCCAAGTACCTGCTCGAAAGCAAGGGCGTGGCGTTCGAGGAGATCAAGGTCGATGGCAAACCGCAGGTACGCGCCGAAATGAGCCAGAAGGCCGGCCGCACCTCGGTGCCGCAGATCTGGATCGGCAGCACGCACGTCGGTGGATGCGATGACCTCTATGCCCTGGAGCGCGCGGGCAAGCTCGACGCGCTGCTGGCGGCCTGATTCGCACTGCATTCAAGAACATTAGGACAAGGATCTGCAATGACTGAGCAACAGACCAACGGCGCCGCCGCCGAAGAAAACGCACCGCAATTCTCCCTGCAGCGCATCTACGTGCGCGATCTGTCGTTCGAGGCCCCCAAGAGCCCGCAGATCTTCCGCCAGCAGTGGGAACCGAGTGTTTCGCTGGACCTGAACACCCGCCAGAAGGCCCTGGAAGGCGACTTCCACGAAGTGGTGCTGACCCTGTCGGTGACCGTCAAGAACGGTGACGAAGTGGCGTTCATCGCCGAAGTGCAGCAGGCAGGCATCTTCCTGATCGCAGGCCTGGACGCCGCTTCGATGAGCCACACCCTCGGTGCGTTCTGCCCGAACATCCTGTTCCCGTACGCTCGCGAAACCCTGGACAGCCTGGTGACCCGTGGCTCGTTCCCGGCGCTGATGCTGTCGCCGGTCAACTTCGACGCCCTGTACGCGCAAGAGCTGCAGCGTATGCAGGAAGCCGGTGAAGTGCCGACTGTGCAGTAATCGCGGTAAACAAAAAGGGCGACTTCGGTCGCCCTTTTTGTTTGTCTGTTGCGGCCCTATCGCCGGCAAGCCGGCTCCCACAAGTACAGTACGGTCCCTGTGGGAGCCGGCTTGCCGGCGATAGGGCCAGGCCAGGCGATACTCAACTTCCGGCAAACCCCTGCTGCCGCCAGGCCTCATACACCGTCACCGCCACGGTATTGGACAGGTTCAGGCTACGGCACCCCGGCCGCATCGGCAGGCGCAGGCGTTGCGCCGGCGGCAGGCTGTCCAGCACCTCGGCTGGCAGGCCGCGGCTTTCGGGCCCGAACAGGAAGGCATCGCCGGGCTGGTACTCGACCTCGTGGAAGGGGTGCGAGCCCTTGGTGGTGAAGGCGAACAGGCGTGGCTGGCCCAGGCTCTCCAGGCATCCGGCCAGGCTATCGTGGCGCTTGAGCGTGGCATACTCGTGGTAGTCCAGCCCTGCACGGCGCAGGCGCTTGTCGTCCAGTTCGAAGCTGATGGGCTCGATCAGGTGCAGGTCGCAACCGCTGTTGGCGCACAGGCGGATGATGTTGCCGGTATTCGGCGGAATTTCTGGTTGAAAAAGGATGACGTGAAACATGCACGGCTCCAAGCGTGAAGATGACGGGCATTCTACCCCCGAACCGGACCCGCGTTCGAAGGCGTTCCCACGGGTGATCCTGTCACTGGCCATCGTCGGCCTGATGGTGGGCTTGATGATCGGCCGCCTGACCACCCCCGAGGAGCGGGTGCTGGAGCAGGTCGACGTGGTGCAGGACGGGTTGGACCTGTGGTTCAACGAAGAACCCCAGCTGCATGGCGAGAACGTCGAAGGCACCGTGGCGCTGGTGTTCCAGGCCGAGGGCAAGGCCCAGCGAGGGCAGTTGCTGTTGCAGGGCAAGCCGGTGGGCTGGCGGGTGCAGAAGAGCAAGGAAGGCTTGCTGCTGACGCTGATTGCCGCGCGCCCTCTGCAAGGGGAATGGTCAGGTGCAGAGGACGACGGGCGCTGGAAGGTGCAGGTGAGGCTGCACGAATAAAAGAGGGGATGTCCCGGCCTGCCTGTACCGAGGTCCCCAAAGCGGGTTGCTGCTGCGAATAAAAGGGGGATTTCCCGGCCTGCCTGTACCAGGGTCCCCGAAACGGTGTTGCGTCGTGCAAATAAAAGAGGGGATATCCCGGCCTGCCTGTACCGAGGCCCCCGAAACTGGAGATGCAGTGTCTATTGCAGGGGGCGTGCCAGTTTTGAAACGCTTGGGAATACTGGGTTTCAGGGCTATTTGGCCGGGTTTCGAGGGGATTTGTGCCTTCATCGGGTGCGTGGGGCACAGGATCGGTGCATCAGGGCTGAAATGGCTGGGGCCGCTTTGCGGCCCTTTCGCGGCACAAGGCCGCTCCTACAGGGGATAGCGTTTCTCCTGTAGGAGCGGCCTTGCCGGGGCGCCGGACCGGCCGGAATGGGCTGCGCAGCAGCCCCAGGATGTCACTGACTTACAGCACAATCAGTGGTCCTCACCCTCGTCTTCGTCACCGCCATCCACCTTCATCCCCAACTCCTTGATCTTGCGCGTCAGGGTATTGCGCCCCCAACCCAACAAGACTGCGGCATCGCGACGACGCCCGGCGGTGTGCTTGAGTGCGGTCTCGATCATGATCCGCTCAAAGCTGGGCACGGCGCTGTCGAGCAGGCTCGACTGGCCACGGGCCAGGGCCTGGTCGGCCCACTGGCGCAGGGCCTGCTCCCAGTTGGTCACCGGCGCAGCGTCCTGCGGCAGGTTCAGTAGCTCCGGTGGCAGGTCGCCGATCAGCACTTCGCGGCTGGAGGCCATCACGGTGATCCAGCGGCAGGTGTTCTCCAACTGACGCACGTTGCCGGGCCATGGCAGGTTGCGGATGAACTCCTCGGTTTCCGGCTTGAGCAGCTTGGGCTCGACCGCCAGCTCCTGGGCGGCGCGGCCGAGGAAGTGGCGGGCCAGGGTCGGGATGTCCTCGCGGCGGTCGGACAGGCGCGGGATATGGATGCGGATCACGTTGAGGCGGTGGAACAAGTCTTCGCGGAACTTGCCGGCCTGCACCAGGGTTTCCAGGTTCTGGTGGGTGGCGGCGATGATACGCACATCCACCTTCACCGGCACATGGCCGCCGACCCGATAGAACTCGCCGTCGGCCAGCACGCGCAGCAGGCGGGTCTGGGTGTCGGCGGGCATGTCGCCGATCTCGTCGAGGAACAGCGTGCCGCCGTCGGCCTGCTCGAAGCGGCCACGGCGCAGGTTGGCGGCGCCGGTGAACGCGCCTTTTTCATGGCCGAACAGCTCGGACTCCATCAGGTCCTTGGGGATCGCCGCCATGTTCAGCGCGATGAACGGCGCGGCCGCGCGTGGGCTGTGGCGGTGCAGGGCGTGGGCCACCAGTTCTTTACCCGTGCCCGACTCACCATTGATCAGCACGGTGATGTTGGAGTGGCTGAGCCGGCCGATGGCGCGGAACACCTCCTGCATCGCCGGCGCTTCACCGATGATCTCCGGGGTGCGGGCCAGGGCCTGAGGCACCTCCAGCGCCTGCTGTTCCTGGGCGTGCTGGTTGGCGCGCTTGACCAGCGACACCGCTTCGTCGACGTCGAACGGCTTGGGCAGGTACTCGAAGGCGCCGCCCTGGTACGAGGCCACGGCGCTGTCCAGGTCGGAATGGGCGGTCATGATGATGACCGGCAACCCCGGGTGCTGTTCGCGGATCTGTGCCAGCAGGTCGAGGCCGCTGGCGCCGGGCATGCGGATGTCGGAGATGATCACGTCCGGCTGCTGGCGGGCCAGGCGGCCCATCACGCCATCGGCGCTGTCGAAGCTCTGGGTGGTCATGCCCTCCTGCTGCAGGGCCTTTTCCAGGACCCAGCGGATGGAGCGATCATCATCGACGATCCAGACGGTTTCGCTTCGGCTCATGAGGCAGTGGCTCCTTGTTCCAGGGGCAGGTAGATCGAGAAGGCGGTGTGGCCGGGGTGGCTTTCGCACTCGATCAGGCCCTGGTGCTGGCTGATGATGTTCTGGGTGATTGCCAGGCCCAGCCCGGTACCGTCCGGGCGGCCGCTGACCATGGGATAGAAGAGGGTGTCCTGCAGCTCCGCAGGGATGCCGGGGCCGTTGTCGACGATCTCGACCCGGGCCACCAAGCGATGGCGAACGTGGGCGATGGTGAACTGCCGCACGGCGCGGCTGCGCAAGGTGATGCGGCCCAGACGCAGTTCGTTCTGCCCGCCGATGGCCTGCATGGCATTGCGCACGATATTGAGCACGGCCTGGATCATCTGCTCGCGGTCGATCAGCACGTCGGGCAGGCTCGGGTCGTAGTCGCGCACCAAGGTGATGCCGCCCTGGCTTTCCGCTTCGACCAGGCTGCACACGCGCTCCAGCACTTCGTGGATGTTGGTCATTGAAAGCGAGGGCAGCTTGTTCGAGCCGAGCATGCGGTCGACCAGGTTACGCAGGCGGTCGGCCTCTTCGATGATCACGTTGGTGTAGTCGCGCAGGCCGTCGTCCGGCAGCTCGCGGGCCAGCAACTGCGCCGCGCCACGGATACCGCCGAGCGGGTTCTTGATTTCGTGGGCCAGGCCGCGCACCAGCATCTTGGTGGTTTCCTGCTTGCTCAGCTGGGCCTCTTCCTTGGTGATGCGCAGCAGGCGGTCGCGCGGGTGCACTTCGAGCAGCAGCAGGGTGTTGCCCTGGTGCAGGATCGGTGTGACGGCGTAGTCGACGGTGATGCTCTGGCCGGTCAGCGAGGTCAGCTGGGCTTCGCGCTTGGTGAACGGATGCGCCTGCTCCACCGCCTGGCGCAATGAGTTGAGCGCCTCGGTCGACTCGGTGAACAGCTCGCTGATGAACTGCCCATGGCTGCGCTGGCCGCTGATGGCCAGGAGCATTTCCGCGGCTGGGTTCATGTACTCGAGGCGCAACTCGGCGTTGAGCAGGAGCGTGGCCGTGGTCAGGTTGTCCAGAAGCAGACGGTGCTGTGCATCGCTGATGGTCATGGGGCGTCGTCGACCTCTTTTGGCACATGGGGCGCCGGGCAGGCGCGCGGTTGATGCGCGTGATGCCGGGAAAATGCAAGAAACAAACCAAGGCTCCGAAAAGAAGCGCAATTTCCACAAAAACGCCTGTGGCTGCGCGAATTCGGGACAGAAATCGTTGGTTTATCGATTCAGTTGAACCAGATTGGGCTGCAGCACGGGGCGCCCCCTCAAGTTGTGCACCAATATAGAGCATAGCGTGAGCTGTCTGTAGGAGCGGCCTTGTGTCGCGAAAGGGCTGCGCAGCGGCCTCAGCGTTGTTGGGATTGATGCTTAAGTCCAGGGGGGCGCTGCACGCCCCTTTCGCGACACAAGGCCGCTCCTACAGACGATTGCGTGATGACTTTCAGGCGCAGAAACGAAAACGGCCTCCCGAAGGAGGCCGTCTTGATCACATCACCGGCGCGGTGCGCCGATCAGATCAGCAGCTGTAGTACAGCTCGTATTCCAGCGGGTGCACGAAGGTACGGACCTTGATCTCTTCTTCGCTCTTGAGTTCGATGAAGGCATCGATGAAGTCGTCGGAGAACACGCCGCCCTTGGTCAGGAACGCACGGCCTTTGTCCAGTTCTTCCAGGGCCTCTTTCAGGCTGCCGCATACCTGCGGGATGTCCTTGGCTTCTTCTGGCGGCAGGTCGTACAGGTTCTTGTCGGCAGCATCGCCTGGGTGGATCTTGTTCTGGATGCCGTCCAGGCCAGCCATCAGCAGGGCCGCGAAGGCCAGGTACGGGTTGGCCGATGGGTCCGGGAAGCGCGCTTCGATACGGCGGGCTTTCGGGCTGCCGACGTAAGGAATGCGGATCGAGGCAGAACGGTTACGGGCCGAGTAGGCCAGCATCACCGGGGCTTCGAAGCCTGGGACCAGGCGCTTGTAGGAGTTGGTCGACGGGTTGGTGAAGCCGTTCAGGGCCTTGCCGTGCTTGATGATGCCGCCGATGAAGTACAGGGCGGTGTCGGACAGGCCGGCATAGCCTTCACCGGAGAAGGTGTTCTTGCCGTCTTTCCAGATCGACATGTGCACGTGCATGCCCGAGCCGTTGTCGCCGTACAGCGGTTTCGGCATGAAGGTAGCGGTGCGGCCGTAGGCGTCGGCAACGTTGTGCACGACGTATTTCAGCGCCTGTACTTCGTCGGCCTTCTTCACCAGGGTGTTGAACTTGACGCCGATTTCGTTCTGGCCGGCAGTCGCCACTTCGTGGTGGTGAACTTCGACGATCTGGCCCATCTCTTCCAGTGCGTTGCACATGGCAGTACGGATTTCGTGGTCGTGGTCGAACGGCGGAACCGGGAAGTAGCCGCCTTTCACGCCTGGACGGTGGCCTTTGTTGCCGCCTTCCACGTCAGCGCCGGTCATCCACGAGCCTTGCTCGGAGAAGATCTTGAACATCGAGCCGGAGATGTCCGACTGGAACTTCACTTCGTCGAAGATGAAGAACTCAGGCTCCGGGCCTGCGAACACGGTGTCACCGATGCCGGTGCTCTTGAGGTACTCTTCGGCGCGCTTGGCGATCGCACGTGGGTCGCGATCGTAGCCCTGCATGCTCGACGGGTCGACGATGTCGCAGGTGATGATCAGGGTCGGCTCTTCGGTGAACGGGTCCAGTACGGCGGTGTCGTCGACCGGCATCAGGATCATGTCGGAGGCTTCGATGCCTTTCCAGCCAGCGATGGAGGAGCCGTCGAACATCTTGCCGACTTCGAAGAAGTCTTCGTCCAGGCCATCACGCGCCGGCATGGTCACGTGATGCTGAATGCCCTTGGTGTCCGTGAAACGCAGATCAATCCACTTGACGTCATGATCTTTGATGAGTTGAACCGACTTCGACATGTTGTCCTCCGGATGGTCTAGAGCGCGGTGGGCCGCTGCCCTGGAAAAAGGGTGACGCTGGGCGCGGATAGTCGGCCAAGCTTACCTGCCTCACAAGGGAGCAAATTGCATGCCAGTGCCCGAAAATGGCGAGGACGGGATAAAAGGGGGCGGTTGCGGGCATTTGGGGGTAGGGCGGGGAGAAAAACTGCACCCTTAAGATGCGCTTTTTGAGTTGTTCGCACCATTATGGTGCCTTGATGTGTTTGTGGGCCTCATCGCGGGGCAAGCCCGCTCCCGCGGAGGTCGGCGTGGGAGCGGGCTTGCCCCGCGATGCGGGCGGCCCGGCAACCTAAATGCAACCTCCTGTACAAAAGTTGCTCAAAACCTGAGCAATTTCCGCTATAATTCGCGCCCCTCATTTTCGGTAGGCCCTGGGCGCGCTGCTAAACCCATGAAACTCATCGTCAAAGTCTTCCCAGAAATCACCATCAAGAGCCGGCCGGTGCGCAAGCGCTTCATCCGCCAGCTCGGCAAGAACATCCGCAACGTGCTCAAGGATCTGGATCCTGAGCTCGCGGTCGACGGTGTCTGGGACAATCTCGAAGTGGTCACCCGCGTCGAGGACGAGAAGATCCAGCGCGAAATGATCGAGCGCCTGCGCTGCACCCCGGGGATCACCCACTTCCTGCAAGTGCAGGAATACCCGCTGGGCGACTTCGACGACATCGTCGAGAAGTGCAAGCAGCACTTCGGCCATCTGCTGGCCGGCAAGTACTTCGCCGTGCGCTGCAAGCGTGGCGGCCACCACGACTTCACTTCGATGGACGTCGACCGCTACGTCGGCAGCCAGCTACGCCAGCAATGCGGCGCGGCCGGCATCGAGCTGAAGAAGCCCGAAGTACTGGTGCGCATCGAGATCCGCGACCAGCGCCTGTACGTGATCCACAACCAGCACAACGGCATCGGTGGCTACCCACTGGGCGCCCTGGAGCAAACGTTGGTGCTGATGTCCGGTGGCTTCGACTCCACCGTGGCGGCCTACCAGATGATGCGTCGTGGCCTGATGACCCATTTCTGCTTCTTCAACCTCGGCGGCCGTGCCCACGAGCTGGGCGTGATGGAAGTGGCCCACTACCTGTGGAAGAAGTACGGCAGCAGCCAGCGCGTGCTGTTCATCAGCGTGCCGTTCGAGGAAGTGGTCGGCGAAATCCTCAACAAGGTCGACAACAGCTACATGGGCGTGACCCTCAAGCGCATGATGCTGCGCGGCGCAGCCCACATGGCCGACCGCCTGCAGATCGACGCGCTGGTCACCGGCGAGGCGATCTCCCAGGTTTCCAGCCAGACCCTGCCGAACCTGTCGATCATCGACTCGGCCACCGACAAGCTGGTGTTGCGCCCGCTGCTGGCCAGCCACAAGCAGGACATCATCGACCAGGCCACCGAAATCGGTACCGCCGACTTCGCCAAGCACATGCCTGAGTACTGCGGCGTGATCTCGGTGAACCCGACCACCCATGCCAAGCGCCACCGCATGGAGCACGAAGAGAAGCAGTTCGACATGGCCGTGCTGGAGCGCGCCCTGGAACGCGCCAAGTTCATCTCCATCGACCATGTGATCGACGAGCTGGGCAAGGACATCGAAGTCGAGGAAGTCAGCGAGGCGCTGCCTGGGCAGATCGTCATCGACATTCGTCACCCCGACGCTCAAGAGGACGAACCTCTGCTGATCGAAGGCGTCGAAGTCCAGGCCATGCCGTTCTACGCGATCAACAGCAAATTCAAGCAGCTCGACGGCAACCGCCAGTACCTGCTGTATTGCGACAAAGGTGTGATGAGCCGTCTGCACGCACACCACCTGCTCAGTGAGGGACATGCCAATGTGCGTGTTTATCGTCCGACATAAGACGCCAGGGCTGTATGGCGGCAGCATCCGCCATCGCCCTCCCGACCATCGGGCCCGCTGAGCCTCAAACCGTACATATTCGCCGCCTACACTGGCGGCAACCGAATCCTCTGATCGAGATACAGTTGTGATCGAAAATCTGCGTAACATCGCCATCATCGCCCACGTTGACCATGGTAAAACCACCCTGGTCGACAAACTCCTGCGCCAGTCCGGCACCCTGGAGCGTAACGAGCTCAACGACGAGCGCGTCATGGACTCCAACGACCAGGAAAAAGAGCGCGGCATTACCATCCTGGCGAAAAACACCGCCATCAACTGGAACGGCTACCACATCAACATCGTCGACACCCCCGGCCACGCCGACTTCGGTGGCGAGGTCGAGCGTGTAATGTCGATGGTCGACTCCGTGCTGCTGCTGGTCGACGCGCAAGACGGCCCGATGCCGCAAACCCGCTTCGTGACCAAGAAAGCCTTCGAAGCTGGCCTCAAGCCAATCGTCGTGATCAACAAGGTCGACCGTCCGGGCGCGCGTCCTGACTGGGTGCTGGACCAGATCTTCGACCTGTTCGACAACCTCGGTGCCACCGACGAACAGCTGGACTTCAAAGTCGTCTACGCCTCGGCCCTGAACGGCATCGCCGGCCTGGACCACACCGCCATGGGCGAAGACATGACTGCCCTGTACCAGTCGATCGTCGACAACGTACCGGCGCCGGACGTTGACCGTGACGGTTCGTTCCAGATGCAGATCTCGGCACTGGACTACAACAGCTTCCTGGGTGTTATCGGTGTTGGCCGCATCGCCCGTGGTCGCATCAAGCCGAACACCCCGGTTGTTGCCATCGATGTCGACGGCAAGAAGCGTAACGGCCGTATCCTCAAGCTGATGGGCCACCACGGCCTGCACCGCGTCGACGTCGAAGAAGCCCAGGCTGGCGACATCGTCTGCATCAGCGGTTTCGACGAGCTGTTCATCTCCGACACCCTGTGCGCCCCGGACGCGGTAGAAGCGATGAAGCCGCTGACCGTCGACGAGCCGACCGTTTCGATGACCTTCCAGGTCAACGATTCGCCGTTCTGCGGCAAGGAAGGCAAGTTCGTCACCAGCCGCAACATCAAGGACCGTCTGGACAAAGAGCTGCTGTACAACGTTGCCCTGCGCGTTCAGGAAACCGACTCCCCAGACAAGTTCAAGGTCTCGGGCCGTGGTGAGCTGCACCTGTCGGTACTGATCGAAACCATGCGTCGTGAAGGCTTCGAGATGGCCGTTGGCCGTCCTGAAGTGATCATTCGCGAAGTCGACGGCGTCAAGCAAGAGCCGTTCGAGAACGTCACCATCGACATCCCTGAAGAATCCCAGGGCAAGGTCATGGAAGAGATGGGCCTGCGTAAAGGCGACCTGACCAACATGGTCCCGGATGGCAAGGGCCGTGTTCGCCTGGAGTACAACATCCCGGCCCGTGGTCTGATCGGTTTCCGTAACCAGTTCCTGACCCTGACCAACGGTGCAGGCATCCTGACCTCGATCTTCGATCGCTACGACACCATGAAGTCCGGCCAGATGTCCGGCCGCCTGAACGGTGTTCTGGTTTCGGTCGAGACCGGCAAGGCACTGACCTACTCGCTGGAAACCCTGCAGGCGCGCGGCAAGCTGTTCGTCGAGCACGGCCAGGAGATCTACAACGGTCAGATCATCGGCCTGAACAGCCGCGACAACGACCTGGGCGTGAACCCGACCAAAGGCAAGAAGCTCGACAACATGCGTGCTTCGGGCAAGGACGAAGTCATCGCCCTGGTGCCGCCGGTTCGCCACACCCTGGAACAGGCCCTGGAGTTCATCCAGGACGACGAGCTGTGCGAAGTCACGCCGAAGTCGATCCGTCTGCGCAAGAAGATCCTGGACGAAGGCGAGCGTACCCGCGCTGCCAAGAAAGCCAAGAACTGAGTTAGTTCAGGCGCAATGAAAACGCCCCCGGTCGAAAGGCCGGGGGCGTTTTTGTTTGCCTTCAAAAAACTGGGGCCGCTTTGCGCCCCTTTCGCGGCACAAGGCCGCTCCTACAAGGGAACGCGATCTCCTGTAGGAGCGGCCTTGTGCCGCGAAAGGGCTGCAAAGCAGCCCCAATCTCTCAAATGTAAAGCCGCCTCAGCGCCCGACCACCTTGGGCTTGTACGCACAGTACCCTGGCCGCGGCCCGACCTTGGGGTGGTTGCGGCAGGTGTCCGGGCGCTTGTCGTAGATGGTGCACAGCCGGCTCTTGCGGTCCAGGTACATGCAGTCATCGTTGCTCATCCGGGTCAGGGTGAAGATCCCCGACTTCTGGTTGAAGCGCTCGATGATGCCCTCCTTCTGCAGGCGCTTGGCCACGTTCTTCGGCGGTTCGTCTTTTTCGAACTCATCCACCACGCCAATGCGGATCAGATCCTTGATCTTCACCTCCACCGGCAAGGTGCAGCAGGTCGAGTGGCAGCCACCGCACATATGGCTGGCATAGCGCTGCCAAGTCTCCAGGCGGTCGACTTCGGCGGCGGCGATCAGGGTCGTTTTCATTTTTTGGGGGGCGAATCACGGTCTTGGGGCGCGCGATCATACCGGAGTTGTTCAAATTGTGAACAACCTTTTGCCTGATTTACCGGCGCTGCATGAAAACCGCGAACGGTCGCTGTCGCTCCGTGTCAGACCGTCTAGGCTGAACACTCTCCCTACGCTTTAGCCTACTTGCCCGAGGATGTCGCATGTCCCAGGAAAACAAGGCCCGTGAGGCCAAAGCTCATGACAAAGAGGTGGCCGAGTTTCGCGCCGCCGTGCTGGCCAAGCTGACCTACGCGGTCGGCAAGGACCCGGAACACGCCTTCGACCACGACTGGTTCGAGGCCATCGCCCTGGCGGCGCGCGATCATATGGTCGACCACTGGATGGACCACACCCGGCGTGCCTACCGGCGCAGCCAGAAGCGCGTCTATTACCTCTCCCTCGAATTCCTCATCGGCCGGCTGCTGTATGACAGCCTGAGCAACCTCGGCTACCTGGAGATCGCCCGCGAAGCCCTGCAAGGGCTGGACGTGGACCTGGAACGCATTCGCCTGCTCGAGCCCGACGCAGCGCTGGGCAATGGTGGCCTGGGGCGCCTGGCGGCGTGCTTCATGGAGAGCATGTCGACGCTGGGGATCGCCGCCCATGGCTATGGCATCCGCTATGAGCATGGGTTGTTCCGCCAGGCGGTGGTCGATGGTTGGCAGCAGGAACAAACCGAAAACTGGCTGGATTTCGGCAACCCGTGGGAGTTCGAGCGCGCCGAGGTGATCTACCCGATCAGCTTCGGTGGCAGCGTCGAGACCGTGCACGAGGGCAGCGGCCAGCAGCGCCAGGTGTGGTGGCCGGGCGAGACGGTGCGGGCGGTGGCCTACGACACGCCGGTGGTCGGCTGGCGTGGTTCCAGCGTCAACACCCTGCGCCTGTGGCGAGCCCGGGCCCTGGAGGAGCTGCACTTGGAACGCTTCAATGCCGGTGACCACCTGGGGGCCGTGGCGGAGGTGGCGCGGGCGGAGAGCATTTCGCGCGTGCTCTACCCGGCCGACAGCACCGAGGCCGGTCAGGAGCTGCGGCTGCGCCAGGAGTACTTCTTCGTTTCCGCCTCCCTGCAAGACCTGCTGCGCCGTCACCTGAACATGCACGACAGCCTGCTCAACCTGCCGGATGCCGCCGCCATCCAGCTCAACGACACCCACCCGTCGATTGCCGTGGCCGAGCTGATGCGCCTGCTGGTGGACCAGCACGAGATCCCCTGGGACACCGCCTGGCAGCTGACCGTCGGCACCCTGGCCTACACCAACCACACGCTGCTGCCGGAGGCCCTGGAAACCTGGCCGGTGGCGTTGATGGAGCGCATGCTGCCGCGGCACATGCAGATCATCTACCTGATCAACGCCTATCACATCGACGCCCTGCGGGCCAAAGGCCTGCACGACTTCGACGTGCTGCGCGCGGTGTCGTTGATCGAAGAGGACAATGGCCGCCGCGTGCGCATGGGCAACCTGGCATTCCTCGGCTCGCACAGCGTCAATGGCGTATCGGCGCTGCACAGCAAGCTGATGAAAAGCACCGTGTTCGCCGAGCTGCACAAGCTCTACCCGCAGCGGATCAACAACAAGACCAACGGCATCACCTTCCGCCGCTGGCTGTACCAGGCCAACCCGCCGCTCACGGCGATGCTGATCGAGGCCCTGGGCCCGGAAGTGCTGGACGACCCGGAAGGCAAGCTCAAGGCCCTGGCGCCCTTCGCCGACAAGGCCGATTTTCGCCAGCAGTTCGCCGCCCAGCGCCTGCACAGCAAGCGCGCCCTGGCCGGCATCATCCAGGATCGGCTGGGGGTGACGGTCAACCCCGAGGCGCTGTTCGACGTGCAGGTCAAGCGCATCCACGAATACAAGCGCCAACTGCTCAACCTGCTGCACACCGTGGCGCTGTACCAGGCCATGCGCCACGACCCCGGCACCGACTGGGTGCCCCGGGTGAAGATCTTCGCCGGCAAGGCGGCAGCCAGCTACCACCAGGCCAAGCTGATCATCAAGCTGGCCAATGACATCGCCCGGGTGGTCAACAACGACCCCACCGTGCGTGGCTTGCTCAAGGTGGTGTTCCTGCCCAACTACAACGTCAGCCTGGCCGAGAGCATCATCCCGGCGGCAGACCTGTCCGAGCAGATCTCCACGGCCGGGTACGAGGCGTCGGGTACCAGCAACATGAAGTTCGGGCTCAATGGCGCGCTGACCATCGGCACGCTGGACGGTGCCAATGTCGAGATGTGTGAACAGGTCGGCGCCGAGAACATGTTCATCTTCGGGCTGACTGCCCAGCAGGTGGAGGCGCGCAAGCGCAGCGGCGACTTTGGCGCCAGCGCGGCAATTGCCGCTTCGCACCGGTTGGGCGATGTATTGCAGGCGATCCGCAGTGGGGTGTTTTCACCGGATGATCCGTCGCGCTACACCGGGCTGGTGGATGGGCTGATCGCCTATGACCGTTTCCTGGTGTGCGCCGATTTCGACGCCTACTGGGATGCCCAGCGCAGGGTCGAGGAGCTGTGGCATGCGCCGCAGGACTGGTGGCGCATGGCGGTGCTCAATACCGCGCGGATGGGCTGGTTCTCATCGGACCGGACCATTCGCGAATATGCCACCGAGATCTGGAAGGCGTTGGATTGATTTCATTGGGGCCGCTGCGCGGCCCTTCGCGGGCAAGCCCGCTCCCACAGGTACTTCGCCGCCCTTGGTGGCAGCGCTATACCTGTGGGAGCGGGCTTGCCCGCGAAGGGCTGTGCAGCAGACCCTACCGACCATCGGCAAGGTCCATGCTGAACTCAAGCCCGCCCAGCGAGTCTCTTTGCTCGCTAGCGTTGCACTCTCCCTGTAAACTGCGGGGGTTTTCTACCCCTTTCCCTTTCGGAGCCATACATGTCCCGCGTTACCCTGAGTCGCTATCTGATTGAGCAGACCCGCAGCAACAACACCCCTGCCGATCTGCGCTTCCTGATCGAAGTGGTGGCGCGTGCGTGCAAGGAAATCAGCCACCACGTCTCCAAAGGCGCGCTGGGTGGTGTCCTGGGCAGCATGGGCACCGAAAACGTACAGGGCGAAGTGCAGAAGAAGCTCGACGTCATCTCCAACGACATCCTGCTCGAAGCCAACGAGTGGGGCGGCCACCTGGCCGGCATGGCCTCCGAAGAGATGGACAACGCCTACCAGATTCCGGGCAAATACCCCAAAGGTGCTTACCTGCTGGTGTTCGACCCGCTGGACGGCTCGTCGAACATCGACGTCAACGTCTCGGTCGGTACCATCTTCTCGGTGCTGCGTTGCCCTAACGAGTACCTGAGCCAGAACGAAACCCTCAACGAAAACGCTTTCCTCCAGCCAGGCACCCAGCAGGTCGCCGCCGGTTACGCCATCTATGGCCCGCAGACCATGCTGATCCTCACCCTGGGCAACGGCGTCAAGGGCTTCACCCTGGACCGCGAACTGGGCAGCTTCGTGCTCACCCACGAGAACATCCGCGTGCCGGAAAGCACCGCCGAGTTTGCCATCAACATGTCCAACCAGCGCCACTGGGAAGCCCCGATTCAGCGTTACGTGGGCGAGCTGCTGGCCGGTGAGACCGGCCCGCTGAAGAAGAACTACAACATGCGCTGGATCGCCTCGATGGTCGCCGATGTGCACCGCATCCTGACCCGTGGCGGCCTGTTCATGTACCCACGCGACGGCCGCGACCCAAGCAAGCCGGGCAAACTGCGCCTGATGTACGAAGCCAACCCGATGTCGTTCATCATCGAACAGGCCGGCGGCGTGTCCACCGATGGTTACCAGCGCATCCTCGACATCAAGCCTGAAGGCCTGCACCAGCGCGTGTCGGTCATTCTGGGCTCGAAGGAAGAGGTCGAGCGCGTCACCGCGTACCACAAGGAGTAAACCATGCTCGCACCTTGGCAGCCGTTGCTGGAATGGTGGTTCGGTTGGGGCACCAGTGCCCAGGCCGTGGCTGACGAGAAGAGCACGCTGTGGTTCGGCAAGCACCATGATGCCGACGCCCAGGCGCTGTTCGGCGACCTGTGCGAGCAGGCCCTGGCGGGCGGGCTCGACGAATGGCAGCAGAGCCCGCAAGGCTGGCTTGGTTTGCTGCTGTTGCTCGACCAGCTGCCACGCATGATTCACCGCGACACGCCGCGCGCCTTCGACGGCGACCGGCGGGCGCAGGTGGTGGCCATGCAGGGTTTGCAGAAGGGCTGGGACTACCAGCTGTTGCCGATCCAGCGGGTGTTCGTACTGCTGGTGCTGGAGCACGCCGAAGTGCTGGACTGGCAGAACCTGTGCGTGGAGCGCTACCAGCTGTTGCTGGGTGAGCAGCCGGAGGCGAACCGCCGGCTGTTCGAAGGGTTCCTCGATTATGCCGAACAGCACCAGCGGGTGATTGCCCGCTTCGGGCGCTTCCCGCACCGCAACCTGGTGCTGGAGCGGCCGAGTACCAGCGAAGAGATGGACTTTTTGCTGGAGCCTGGGTCCAGGTTCTGAATCGCTGGGCCTGCTGCGCAGGCCTTTCGCGGCACAAGGCCGCTCCTACAGGAGATCGCGTCCCTCTGTAGGAGCGGCCTTGTGCCGCGAAAGGGCCGCAAAGCGGCCCCAGCTATTTCAGATCCTGAAGCTCCCCACCAGATGCTTCAACCGCTCCACCTGGCGTTCCAGGTCGGTGCAGGCACGCAAGGTGCTCTGCAGGTTGTGCACCCCTTCCTGATTCAGCGTATTGATCTCGGTGATGTCGACATTGATCGACTCGACCACGGCCGTCTGCTCTTCGGTGGCGGTGGCCACCGACTGGTTCATGCCGTCGATCTCGCCAATACGCTGGGTCACGCTGCCCAGGCGCTCGCCGGCCTGGTTGGCGATACCCACGCTGCGGTCGCTGTGGTGCTGGCTCTGGTTCATGGTGCTCACGGCCATCTGCGCGCCGGCCTGCAACTCTTCGATCAGGCGCTGCACCTGCTGCGCCGAATCCTGGGTGCGGTGCGCCAGGTTGCGCACCTCGTCGGCCACCACTGCGAAACCACGCCCGGCCTCGCCGGCACGGGCTGCTTCGATGGCAGCGTTGAGCGCCAGCAGGTTAGTCTGCTGGGAGATGCCGCTGATCACATCGAGGATCTGGCCGATGTTCACCGTGTGGTTGTTCAGCGTCTCGATGTTGCCGCTGGCGTCGCTGATGCGCGCCGACAGTTGGTTCATCACCTCGATGGTCTCGCCGACCACCTGCTGGCCTTCCTCGGCCAGGCCGCGCGCGGCACTGGAGTGCTGCGAGGCCAGGGCGGCGTTCTGGGCGATCTCCTGGGCGGCGGCGCCGAGCTGGTTGATCGCCGCGGCCACGCTGCTGGTGCGGCTGGACTGCTGGTCGGCGTTATGGATCGAAGCGTTGGAGGCGCTGACCACCTGGCCGGCCACGCTGTTGACCTGGCCGGTGGCCGAGGCCACTTCGCGGATCGATTCGTGGATGCGCTCGACGAAGCGGTTGAACGACTGCGCCAGGCTGCCGAATTCGTCCTGGGCGTGAATCTTCAGGCGGCGGGTCAGGTCGCCTTCACCCTCGGCGATGTCATGCATGGCGCGGCCCATCACGTGCAGAGGCTCCATCAGCACGCGGATCAGCAGGCCGAGCAGGGCGATGATCACCACCACCGCGATCAGGGTTGCCACCACCGCCGACGTGCGCAGCTCGCCGAGCATGGCGAAGGCCGCATCCTGGTCCAGCACCAGTGCCACGTACCAGTCCGCCGAAGGCACGCCGTCGACATGGGTGAAGCTGATGAACTGCTTGCGGCCTTCGACCTCGACCTCTTTCAGGCCGCTGCCGATGCGCGGGGTGTTGTCGGGATAGACGTCGGCAAGGGACTTGAGCGCCAGCTCGCCCTTGGGGTGGATGAGGATCTTGCCTTCGCCGTTGACGATGAAGGCATGGCCGCGGCCGTCGAAGTCCAGGGCGTTGATCAGCTTGCTGATGGTCTGCAGGTCGGTGTCGACGCCGCTCACGCCGATCATTCGGCCGGCCTGGTTCACCGGGGTGGCCAGGGTGATCACCAGCTTGCCGGCCGAGGCCGAGATGTACGGCTCGGTGACGATGGTCTGGCCAGCGGCGCTGGCCGCCTTGTACCAGCCGCGCACGCGTGGGTCGTAGTCGGCGGCGCGACTGCCCACCGGCACCGACTGCATGCTGCCGTCCTGGCCACCGAAGTAGGTGAGCATGAAGTTGTTGCCGTAGACCGGCAGTGCCAGGCTGCGGGCCAGGCTGGCCTTGCTCGGGCCGTCGACGACGATCTGCTGGGCCAGCGAGTCGAGCAGCTGGATGCGGCTGTCCAGCCAGTTGCGAATGTTACCGGCGGTGAGATTGCCCAGGTCCTGCAGCGTGGCCTCCGTGTCACTGCGCAGGGACTGGCGTTGTCGGTAATCGTTGAACAGCACGAAACAGGTGAAGGCGACGGCCACCACGAGGGCGGCGGCCAGCAGGATCTTGTGGCTGAACTTGAGGTTTCTGGTCATTTTTCTAGAAGTCTGCGCACGGGCACGGAGGAGGGCAGGTGCGGCAAAAGGCCACACCGTCGGATCTGTTTCGACAGTTCGGGGGAAAACATGAATCGTTTGCGCGCCAGCCGACCAATGGCCTATGACAAAAGCCACATGGCCAGGGAACCGAGCAGCCTTTTTCCCTTCTAAGCTCCCTGCAGGTTCCTCGCACCTGTGTATCCACCTCCAGGAGTGTCCCTTCATGTCGTTGCGTTCCCTCGCCCTGTTGTCCTTGTGCGTCGTCCTGACCGCGTGCAGCAAGATCAACCAGGAAAACTATTCCAAGCTCAAGGCCGGCATGAACAAGGCCGAGGTCGAGCAACTGCTGGGTACGCCCAAGGAGTGCTCTGGTGCGCTGGGCATGAGCAGTTGCACCTGGGGGGACGAGAAGAGCTTCATCAGCGTGCAGTACGCGGCGGACAAGGTGTTGATGTATTCCGGGCAGGGTCTCAAATGAGGCGTCTGCACCTGCTGCTGGGCGTGTGCCTGGTGATGCTGCTGGGTGGCTGCGCCACCTCGGCCACCGACCCGCTGGCGCCGAAGACCGCAGGTGCGGTCGACCTCAAGCGTTACCAGGGCAAATGGTTCGAGCTGGCTCGCCTGCCCATGAAGTACCAGGACGGCTGCGCCCAAAGCGAGGCGCACTACAACCTCAAGCCCGATGGCACGGTGGGCGTGCTCAACCGCTGCCGCACGATGGGTGACGAGTGGTTGCGCGCCGAAGGCCATGCCACGCCGCAGCAGGATGGGCACACCGACAAGCTGTGGGTGGAGTTCGACAACTGGTTCACCCGCCTGGTGCCGGGGGTGGCCAAGGGTGACTACTGGATCCTGTTCGTCGATGAGCGCTACCACAGTGCAATTGTCGGCAGCCCGGACCGCAAGTACCTGTGGATCCTGTCGCGCACGCCGACGCTACCGGCGTGGCAGCGCGAGAACCTGTTGGCCAAGGCGCGCCAGCAGGGGTATGACACCAGCCGGTTGATCTGGCGCACGGCGGACAAAGAGATCGTCGCCCGGCATTGATCCGGAACACGGTCCCTGTAGGAGCGGCCTTGTGTCGCGAAAGGGGTGCGAAGCGCCCCCAGCATTCTGTGATCAAAGCAGCAATTGCCGGGGCCGCCTTGCGGCCCTTTCGCGACACAAGGCCGCTCCTACAGGATTTGGGTTCTAGCTGAGCAGCTCCTGCAGCACCTTGGTAAACGCCCGCGCACTCTCTTCTTCCTGCCCATGCCGCCCCTGGCGCACCACCCACTGCCCATTGACCATCACATCGCGCACCTGGCGATCGCCACCGGCGAACAACCAGCGGTTGAGGATGGCATCGCCGTCAGCCACGGCCAGGTACGGGTCCTGCCCATCCAGCACCAGCCAGTCCGCGCGCTTGCCCACGGCCAGTTCGCCGATCGGTTGCCCCAGCGCCTGGGCACCGCCCACCAGCGCGGCGTCGTACAAGGTGCGCCCGACCATCGGCTGATCGGCGCGATACAGACGGTTGCGGCGCTGGTCGCGCAGGCGCTGGCCGTATTCCAGCCAACGCAGCTCCTCGACCACGCTCAGCGACACATGGCTGTCCGAGCCAATCCCCATGCGCCCGCCCTGGGCCAGGAAATCCACTGCCGGGAAGATGCCGTCGCCCAGGTTGGCCTCGGTGGTCAGGCACAGGCCGGCCACCGCGCCGCTGCGGGCCATGGCGGTGACCTCGTCGGGTTCGGCATGGGTGGCATGCACCAGGCACCAGCGCGAATCGACTTCGGTGTGTTCATAGAGCCATTGCAAGGGGCGCAGGCCGCTCCAGGCCAGGCAGTCGTCGACTTCTTTCTGCTGCTCGGCGATGTGGATATGGATCGGGCAGTGTTTGTCGCTGGCGCCCAGAACCTCGGCGATCTGCCCCGGCGTGACCGCGCGCAGTGAGTGGAAGCACAGCCCCAGCTGTTGCGCTGGTTGCGCGGCCAGCACGGGTGCAAGCTGCTGTTGCAGCGCCAGGTATTGTTCGGTGGTGTTGATGAAGCGCCGTTGCCCCTCGTTGGGCGCTTGCCCGCCAAAGCCTGAGTGGCTGTAGAGCACCGGCAGCAGGGTCAAACCAATGCCGCTGGCGGCGGCGGCGGCGCTGATGCGCCGCGACAGCTCGGCCGGGTCGGCATAGCGCTGGCCGTTCTGGTCATGGTGCACGTAATGGAACTCGGCCACCGAGGTGTAGCCGGCCTTGAGCATCTCGATGTACAGCTGGCGGGCGATGACCTGCAGTTGATCGGGGGTGATCTTGCCGACCAGGCGGTACATCAGGTCGCGCCAGGTCCAGAAGCTGTCATTGGGGTTGCCCGCCACTTCCGCCAACCCCGCCATGGCCCGCTGGAACGCGTGCGAGTGCAGGTTGGGCATGCCCGGCAGCAGCGGCCCGGCCAGGCGCTCGGCACCCTCGGCGCTGGCATTGGCCTCGATCGACGTCAGCCGGCCATCGGCGGCGACTTCGAGGCGGACATGGCGGGCCCAGCCCGTGGGCAGCAAGGCGCGTTCGGCGAAATAGGCGGGCATCGGTGAAATCCTGTTATTGTTTAACTTGTATATACATATACAGCCGTTTGCCTGCCGGGTAAACTCCGGCAAGCTACCGTTCACTCCAACCGTACAAGGATTCCACGCCGTGCCGACACCTCCTGTCTCCGCGCTGGTTGCCCAGATGGGCGAAGGGCCGGCGCCGCTTTATGCCCGGGTCAAGCAGATGATTGCCCAGCAGATCGAAAACGGCAGCTGGCCGCCGCATCACCGGGTACCGTCGGAGAGCGAGCTGGTCAGCGAGCTGGGCTTCAGCCGCATGACCATCAACCGCGCCCTGCGCGAGCTGACCGCCGAAGGCTTGTTGGTGCGCATGCAGGGGGTCGGCACCTTCGTCGCCGAACCCAAGACCCGCTCGGCGTTGTTCGAGGTCAACAACATCGCCGATGAAATCGCCAGCCGTGGCCACCAGCACAGCTGCCAGGTGATCAAGCTCGCCGAAGAGGCCGCCGGCTCCGAGCGTGCCCTGGCGCTGGACATGCGTGAGGGCCAGCGGGTGTTCCATTCGCTGATCGTGCACTACGAGAACGGCGTGCCGGTGCAGATCGAAGACCGCTACGTCAACGCCGCCATCGCCCCCGAGTACCTCAAGCAGGACTTCACCCGGCAGACGCCCTACGCCTACCTGTCGCAGGTGGCGCCGCTCACCGAAGGCGAGCACGTGGTCGAGGCCATTCTTGCCGAGCCTGACGAGTGCCAGCTGTTGCAGATCGAGCGCGGCGAGCCGTGCCTGCTGATCCGCCGCCGCACCTGGTCGGGCCGCCAGCCGGTGACCGCCGCGCGCCTGATCCACCCCGGTTCCCGTCATCGCCTGGAAGGACGATTCAGTAAATGAGTGCGTTGCAGCTGTTGCGTGCGCAGGATTACCCGCGCATGCCCTGGAAGAACGGTGGCGGTTTCACCGAAGAGATCACCCGCGATGCCGGCGACGGCCTGGACGGTTTCGGCTGGCGCCTGTCGATTGCCGATATCGAGGAATCCGGCGGCTTTTCCACCTTTGCCGGTTATCAGCGGATCATCACCGTGCTGCAGGGTGACGGCATGCGCCTGCTGGTGGACGGCCAGGCCAGTCGGCCATTGCTGCCGTTCGATGCCTTCGCCTTCAGCGGCGAGAGCCAGGTCAGATGCAAGCTGCTGGGTGGGGCGATTCGCGACTTCAACCTGATCTATGCACCGCAGCGGTATCGCGCGCGGTTGCAGTGGTTCGATGGCAGCAGCCGGCTGTTCAGCTCGGCGTCGACGGTGTTGTTGTTTGCGGCGAGCAATCATGTGGAGGTCGGGCTGTCGGGGCAGAAGACCCAGCAGCTGGGCCGGTATGACTGCTTGCGGCTGGAAGGCAACGAAGGGTTGCTGGCGCTGGATGTGCAGGGGCGGTTCTGCCTGATCGAGCTGATGCCGCGCTGAATTCGAGTTCTGTGAGTGGGGGCTGCTTCGCAGCCCTTTCGCGACACAAGGCCGCTCCTACAGGGGTATGCGATTCCCTGTAGGAGCGGCCTTGTGTCGCGAAAGGGTCGCGCAGCGGCCCCTTTGGTTTTACGAAATCTTCCGAGGAGTGGTCTGATTAATTTGGTTGTCCATGCTTGTACATACAAGTAAAGATGTGTTTGTATAGCACCACGACACAAACACACGCCGTCGCATGACCGCAGAGGACATCCCCGTGACCGACAACAACAAATACCGTGACGTAGAAATCCGTGCTCCACGTGGCAACACGCTGACCGCCAAGAGCTGGCTGACCGAAGCGCCGCTGCGCATGCTGATGAACAACCTCGACCCGCAGGTCGCCGAGAACCCGAAAGAACTGGTGGTGTACGGCGGTATCGGCCGTGCCGCGCGCAACTGGGAGTGCTACGACAAGATCGTCGAGACCCTGACCCGCCTGGAAGACGACGAAACCCTGCTGGTGCAGTCGGGCAAGCCGGTCGGCGTGTTCAAGACCCACAGCAACGCCCCGCGCGTGCTGATCGCCAACTCCAACCTGGTACCCCACTGGGCCAACTGGGAACACTTCAACGAACTGGATGCCAAGGGCCTGGCGATGTACGGCCAGATGACCGCCGGCAGCTGGATCTACATCGGCAGCCAGGGCATCGTCCAGGGCACCTACGAAACCTTCGTCGAAGCCGGCCGCCAACACTACAACGGCAGCCTGAAAGGCAAGTGGGTACTCACTGCCGGCCTGGGCGGCATGGGCGGTGCCCAGCCACTGGCCGCAACGCTTGCCGGCGCCTGCTCGCTGAACATCGAGTGCCAGCAGAGCCGCATCGATTTCCGCCTTGAGACCCGCTACGTCGACGAACAGGCCACCGACCTCGACGACGCCCTGGCCCGCATCGCCAAGTACACCGCCGAAGGTAAGGCCATCTCCATCGCCCTGCACGGCAACGCCGCCGAAATCCTGCCAGAGTTGGTCAAGCGTGGCGTGCGCCCGGACATGGTCACCGACCAGACCAGCGCCCACGACCCGCTCAACGGCTACCTGCCGGCCGGCTGGACCTGGGAAGAGTACCGCGATCGTGCGGTGACCGACCCGGCGGGCGTGGTCAAGGCCGCCAAGCAGTCGATGGCCGTGCACGTGCAAGCCATGCTCGACTTCCAGAAGCAGGGCATCCCGACCTTCGACTACGGCAACAACATCCGCCAGATGGCCAAGGAAGAAGGCGTGGCCAACGCCTTCGACTTCCCAGGCTTCGTCCCGGCCTATATCCGCCCGCTGTTCTGCCGCGGTGTCGGCCCGTTCCGCTGGGCTGCGCTGTCCGGTGACGCCGAAGACATCTACAAGACCGACGCCAAGGTCAAGGAACTGATCCCCGACGACGCCCACCTGCACCGCTGGCTGGACATGGCCCGCGAGCGCATCAGCTTCCAGGGCCTGCCGGCACGTATCTGCTGGGTTGGCCTGGGCCTGCGCGCCAAGCTGGGCCTGGCGTTCAACGAAATGGTCCGCAGCGGCGAGCTGTCGGCGCCGGTCGTCATCGGCCGCGACCACCTGGACTCCGGTTCGGTGTCCAGCCCCAACCGTGAAACCGAAGCCATGCGCGACGGCTCTGATGCGGTCTCCGACTGGCCGCTGCTCAACGCCCTGCTCAACACCGCGGGCGGCGCCACCTGGGTGTCGCTGCACCACGGTGGCGGCGTGGGCATGGGCTTCTCCCAGCACTCGGGCATGGTCATCGTCTGCGACGGTACCGACGAGGCGGCCGAGCGTATCGCCCGCGTACTGACCAACGACCCAGGCACCGGCGTGATGCGCCACGCCGACGCTGGCTACCAGATCGCCATCGACTGCGCCAAGGAGCAGGGCCTGGACCTGCCGATGATCACTGGCTGATCGCCACGCTATGGATCGCACCCCACAAGGGTGATACTGAACAACAAGAAGGGGGCCAAGGCCCCCATGCGATTGGAGTAGCAAAGTGACCGAACTGACCCTCAAGCCCGGCACCCTGACCCTGGCCCAGCTGCGTGCGATCCATGCCGCGCCCGTGCGCCTGCAACTGGATGCCAGTGCCGCGCCCGCCATCGACGCCAGCGTCGCCTGCGTCGAGCAGATCATCGCCGAAGACCGCACCGCCTACGGCATCAACACCGGTTTCGGCCTGCTGGCCTCGACCCGTATCGCCAGCCACGACCTGGAAAACCTGCAGCGCTCGCTGGTGCTGTCCCACGCCGCCGGTATCGGCGCGCCGCTGGACGACGCCCTGGTGCGCCTGATCATGGTGCTGAAGATCAACAGCCTCAGCCGTGGCTTCTCCGGCATTCGCCGCAAAGTCATCGACGCGCTGATCGGCCTGGTCAACGCCGAGGTCTACCCACACATCCCGCTCAAGGGTTCGGTCGGCGCTTCCGGCGACCTGGCCCCGCTGGCGCACATGTCGCTGGTGCTGCTGGGCGAAGGCAAGGCCCGTTACAAGGGCCAGTGGCTGCCCGCTACCGAAGCCCTGGCTGTTGCCGGCCTGGAGCCGCTGACCCTGGCCGCGAAAGAGGGCCTGGCCCTGCTCAACGGCACCCAGGCCTCCACCGCCTACGCCCTGCGTGGCCTGTTCCAGGCCGAAGACCTGTACGCTGCGGCCATCGCCTGTGGTGGCCTGAGCGTGGAAGCCGCGCTGGGTTCGCGCTCGCCGTTCGACGCCCGTATCCATGAAGTACGCGGCCAGCGTGGCCAGATCGACACCGCCGCGTGCTTCCGCGACCTGCTGGGCGATTCCAGCGAAGTGTCGCTGTCGCACAAGAACTGCGACAAGGTCCAGGACCCGTACTCGCTGCGTTGCCAACCCCAGGTCATGGGCGCCTGCCTGACCCAGATCCGCCAGGCCGCCGAGGTGCTGGGCATCGAAGCCAACGCCGTGTCGGACAACCCGCTGGTGTTTGCCGCCGAAGGCGACGTGATTTCCGGTGGCAACTTCCACGCAGAGCCGGTGGCCATGGCCGCCGACAACCTGGCCCTGGCCATCGCCGAGATCGGCTCGCTGAGCGAGCGCCGCATCTCGCTGATGATGGACAAGCACATGTCCCAGCTGCCGCCGTTCCTGGTGGAGAACGGTGGGGTCAACTCCGGCTTCATGATCGCCCAGGTCACTGCTGCCGCGCTGGCCAGCGAGAACAAGGCGCTGTCGCACCCGCACAGCGTCGACAGCCTGCCAACCTCGGCCAACCAGGAAGACCACGTGTCGATGGCCCCGGCTGCCGGCAAGCGCTTGTGGGAAATGGCCGAGAACACCCGCGGCGTGCTGGCCATCGAATGGCTGGGTGCCTGCCAGGGCCTGGACCTGCGCAAGGGGCTGAAGACCTCCGCCAAGCTTGAGCAGGCGCGCCAGGCGCTGCGTCGCGAAGTGCCGCACTATGACCGCGATCGCTTCTTCTCGCCGGATATCGAGGCCGCCTCCGCGCTGCTGGCCCAAGGGACCTTGACCGGCCTGCTGCCGGCCGGCGTCCTGCCAAGTCTGTAATGCCCTCAGGGGCCGCTTTGCGGCCCATCGCCGGCAAGCCGGCTCCCACAACCGCTTATGTGGGAGCCGGCTTGCCGGCGATTGGGCTGCGCAGCAGACCCCATCCAGGCATCACGACCAGAACAACAATAAGGACGTGACATGCAACAAGCTCAAGGTCTCACCCGCGGGCTATCGGCCCGGCATATCCGTTTCATGGCGCTCGGTTCGGCAATCGGTACCGGGCTGTTCTACGGTTCGGCCTCGGCCATCCAGATGGCCGGCCCGGCCGTGCTGCTGGCCTACCTGATCGGTGGCGCCGCGGTATTCATGGTGATGCGCGCCCTCGGCGAGATGGCCGTGCACAACCCGGTGTCCGGCTCCTTCGGCCACTACGCCACCACCTACCTCGGCCCTATGGCCGGCTTCATCCTCGGTTGGACCTACGCCTTCGAGATGGTCATCGTCGCCATCGCCGACGTGACCGCCTTCGGGATCTACATGGGCTTCTGGTTCCCCGAAGTGGCCCGTTGGATCTGGGTGCTGGGCATCGTGTTCCTGATCGGTGGCCTGAACCTGTGCAACGTCAAAGTATTCGGCGAGATGGAGTTCTGGCTGTCGCTGCTCAAGGTCGGCGCCATCGTGGCGATGATCCTCGCAGGCCTGGGCATCATGGCCTTCGGTTTCAGCCAGGTCGGCAGCGGCCAAGCTGTCGGTGTCAGCAACCTGTTCGAGCATGGCGGCTTCATGCCCAATGGCGTCAGTGGCCTGATCGCCTCGTTCGCCGTGGTGATGTTCGCCTTCGGCGGCATCGAGATCATCGGCGTTACCGCCGGTGAAGCGAAAGACCCGCACCGCGTGATTCCCAAGGCGATCAACGCCGTGCCGCTGCGCATCCTGCTGTTCTACGTGCTGACCCTGTTCGTACTGATGTGCCTGTACCCCTGGCCGCAGATCGGCAGCCAAGGCAGCCCGTTCGTGCAGATCTTCAGCAACCTGGGGATTGGCTCGGCGGCGGCAGTGCTCAACGTCGTGGTGATTTCGGCCGCCATTTCGGCGATCAACAGCGACATCTTCGGCGCAGGCCGCATGATGTACGGCCTGTCCCAGCACGGCCAGGCGCCACGTGGCTTCGGCAAGCTGTCCAGGCACGGCGTGCCGTGGATGACCGTGGTGGTGATGGGCGCGGCGCTGCTGGTTGGTGTGCTGCTCAACTACCTGATCCCGGAAAACGTGTTCCTGCTGATCGCCTCGATCGCCACCTTCGCCACTGTGTGGGTGTGGCTGATGATCCTGGTCACCCAGGTGGCCATGCGTCGCAGCATGAGCCGCGAGCAGGTCGCTCAGCTCAAGTTCCCCGTGCCGTTCTGGCCCTATGGCCCGGCCATGGCCATTGCCTTCATGCTGTTCATCTTTGGTGTGCTGGGTTACTTCCCGGATACCCAGGCGGCATTGATCGTAGGTGTCATCTGGGTGGTGTTCCTGGTCGCGTCCTACCTGCTGTGGTGCAAGCCGCGCGCGGGCAATGGCGAGCCGGCCCGTGAGCCCGCCGAGCTGCACCGCTGAAACCTTAAGGAGACCCTGATGAGAACCCTCTGGCAGCACTGCCACGCGGCGACCATGAGCCAAGGCCGCTACTCGGTCATCGAGGACGCGGCCATCGTCACCAGCGCCGGGCTGATCGAGTGGATCGGCCCCCGCGACGACGTGCCGCCGGTGGCGGCCGACCGTATCGTCGACCTGGGCGGTGCCTGGGTCACCCCTGGCCTGATCGACTGCCACACCCACGCGGTGTTCGGCGGTAACCGCAGCGGTGAGTTCGAGCAGCGCCTGCAGGGCGTGAGCTACGCCGAGATCGCCGCCCAGGGTGGCGGCATCGCCAGCACCGTGCGGGCTACCCGCGCGGCCAGCGAGGATGAACTGTTCGCCAGTGCCCATCAGCGGGTCCAGGCACTGATGCGCGATGGCGTCACCACGTTGGAGATCAAGTCAGGCTACGGCCTGGACCTGGCCAGCGAGCGCAAGATGCTGCGCGTGGCCCGGCGCCTGGGCGAGGCGCTGCCGCTGACCGTGCGCAGCACCTGCCTGGCAGCCCATGCATTGCCGCCGGAGTACGCGGGGAGGGCGGACGACTATATCGCCCATATCTGCGACGAGATGCTCCCGGCGCTGGCCGCCGAGGGTTTGGTGGATGCGGTGGATGCCTTCTGCGAACACCTGGCGTTTTCCCCGGCCCAGGTCGAGCGGGTATTCATCAAGGCGCGCGAGCTGGGGTTGCCGGTCAAGCTGCATGCCGAGCAGCTGTCGTCGCTGCACGGTTCGAGCCTGGCGGCGCGCTACCAGGCACTGTCGGCCGACCACCTGGAGTTCATGACCGAAGAGGACGCCATCGCCATGGCCGAAGCCGGCACCGTCGCCGTGCTGCTGCCGGGGGCGTTCTACTTCCTGCGCGAAACCCAGCTGCCGCCGATGGATGCCCTGCGCCGCCATGGGGTGAAGATGGCCCTGGCCAGCGACCTCAACCCCGGTACTTCGCCGGGCCTGTCGCTGCGCCTGATGCTGAACATGGGCTGCACCTGTTTCCGCATGACCCCGGAAGAAGCGCTGGCCGGCGTCACCGTGCATGCCGCGACAGCGTTGGGCCTGGGTGACAGCCACGGCTCTCTGGAGGTGGGCAAGGTGGCCGACTTCGTCGCCTGGCAGATCGAACGCCCGGCTGACCTCAGCTACTGGCTCGGCGGCGACCTGCCCAAGCGCGTGGTGCGCCTGGGCCATGAAATTTCCAACTGAGCGAGGCGACATGGACAAGGTATTGAGTTTCCACCAGGGCCGCCTGCCGTTGTTGATCAGCATGCCCCATGCCGGGCTTGGCTTGACCGACGCCGTGCGTGATGGCCTGGTCGACGCGGCGCGCAGCCTGCCTGACACCGATTGGCATATTCCGCAGTTGTACGACTTTGCTCGTGAGCTGGGGGCCAGCGTGGTGGCGGCGGAGTACTCGCGGTTTGTCATCGACCTGAACCGGCCGGATGACGACACGCCGCTGTATGCCGGGGCGACCACCGGGTTGTATCCGGCGACGCTGTTCGAGGGGGAGCCGTTGTTCAAGGAAGGCAAGGCGCCCAGCCCTGAGCAGCGGGCCGTGTACCTTGAGCAGATCTGGCGGCCGTACCACGACACGATTCGTCGCGAGCTGGCGCGGATGCGTGAGGAGTTTGGCTATGCGTTGCTGTGGGATGCGCACTCGATTCGGTCGGTAATACCGCATCTGTTTGATGGAAAGTTGCCGGATTTCAACCTGGGTACCTTCAATGGCGCCAGTTGCGATCCGGTACTGGCTGAGCGGTTGCAGGGTGTTTGCGCCGAGTTCCCGGCATACAGCCATGTGCTCAATGGGCGCTTCAAGGGTGGGCATATCACCCGTCATTACGGCGATCCGGCCAACCATGTCCATGCGGTGCAACTGGAGCTGGGGCAGTGCACCTATATGAATGAGGTGGAGCCGTTCGGCTATCGCGAGGACCTGGCGCGGCCGGCGCAGGTGGTGTTGCGGCGGTTGCTGGAGACGGTGCTGGCTTGGGGTGAAGAGCGGTACCGGGGTGGTTGGCGAGGGTAGGGCGCTCCACCGCGTCAAGGCTGACAGGTGTTCGCCGCGACCCTTTCGGCGCCTATGAAATCGAGCGCCGCCCGCGCGGCGCATCGCTGGCAAGCCAGCTCCCACATTTGTTTCGGGCCAATTATGTCTGTGAGGGTACCGCTGCCCGCCTTGGTGCATGTCTCAAGCCTTGTGAGAGGCCGGCAACGCCCACTTCGATACTGCGTCATGCCAACAAGGCGGACAGTGGAGATAGGCCAGGAGTAACTGGCCCGAAACAAATGTGGGAGCTGGCTTGCCAGCGATGCGCCGCGCGGGCGGCGCTCGATCTTGAGGGC
>NZ_JACAFQ010000010.1 GCF_015354575.1 Pseudomonas sp. UFMG81 | reverse complement strand
TACTAATTGCCCGTGAGGCTTGACCATATAACACCCAAGCAATTTGCAACTGCAGATTGTGGTGGTGAAGACGAAAGAACCGAAAGTTCGCAACTTCACAAATTCACATATCCGAATTGGCTGGGTTGTCTGCAAAGACAGACCGGCAACCGAATTTCTTGACGACCATAGAGCATTGGAACCACCTGATCCCATCCCGAACTCAGCAGTGAAACGATGCATCGCCGATGGTAGTGTGGGGTTTCCCCATGTGAGAGTAGGTCATCGTCAAGATTCATTTCGCAAAACCCCTATCTGCACATGCAGGTAGGGGTTTTGTCTTTGTGCGGTAAAAATCCTACCCATCCGTAGGCGCCGGCCTGGCTGGCGAACACCGGTAGCGCCGCTGCCAACCCCCGCGCGGCCCGCTTCGCCAGTAAGGCTGGCTCCTACGGTGTGTCAACCGACAATCGCAGCGCCGCTTGCTGCTCTTACCTTGTTCATCGGTTACCTCACCAAACCACGCCAGGGGTGCGACAATTAATACCGCCCGATGGCGTGACTTTCCCGCCTCCACCCTGCGTCAAGGCTTAGGTTCGGGGCAATCCTAGCGCCCGGACAGCGCGATGCCAGCGTACCGTGCTGCGCATTTCTGGACTTTCACCGTCCTATTACTTGAGGTAAGAAGCAAGATGGCCAAGGCCGCCGATGTCGTTGTGCAATGCCTGGAAAACGAAGGTGTCGAGTATGTATTCGGCATTCCCGGTGAGGAGAACCTCGACCTGCTCGAGTCCCTGCGCAAGTCGAAGATCAAGCTGGTACTGACCCGCCACGAACAGTCCGCAGGCTTCATGGCTGCCACCTACGGCCGCCTGACCGGCAAGACCGGCGTCAGCCTGTCGACCCTCGGCCCCGGCGCCACCAACCTGGTGACCGCCAGCGCCTACGCGTATCTCGGCGGTATGCCGATGATGATGATCACCGGCCAGAAGCCGATCAAGAAGTCCAAGCAGGGCCGTTTCCAGATCATCGACGTGTGCGGCATGATGGACCCCATCACCAAGTACACCCACCAGTTCGCTTCCGCCGACAACATCCCGGCGCGCATGCGCGAAGCCTTCCGCCTGGCTGAAGAAGAAAAGCCGGGCGCCGTGCACCTTGAGCTGCCGGAAGACATCGCCGCCGAGCAGACCGACGCTCTGCCGATCCCGCGCAGCCTGCACCGTCGCCCGCTGGCCGAGCACGTGGCCATCGAAGCCGCCGTCGAGAAACTGAAGAACGCCCGCAACCCGATCCTGGTGATTGGTGCCGGCGCCAACCGCAAGATGACCGCCAAGGTTCTCAAGCAACTGATCGACAAGACCGGCATCCCGTTCATCACCACCCAGATGGGCAAAGGCGTGGTCGACGAGCGCCACCCACGCTTCCTGGGCAACGCTGCGCTGTCTTCCGGTGACTTCGTGCACCGCGCCGTCGAAGCCGCCGACCTGATCGTCAACATCGGCCACGACGTGATCGAGAAGCCGCCATTCTTCATGGTCCGCGGCGGCACCGAAGTGATCCACGTGAGCTTCCGCTCCGCTGAAGTGGACGCGGTGTACTTCCCACAGGTGGAAGTGATCGGCGACATCGCCAACGCCGTGTGGCAGATCAGCGAAGCGCTGACCGACACCAGCCACTGGGACTTCACCCGCCTGATGGCCATCCGCGAAGCCAATGAAGCGCAGATCGCCGAAGGCGCCGACGACGACCGCTTCCCGATCTACCCGCAGCGCATGGTTGCCGACATCCGTCGCGCCTTGCCGTCCGAAGGCATCGTCGCCCTGGACAACGGCATCTACAAGATCTGGTTCGCCCGTAACTACAAGGCCCACAAGCCCAACACCGTACTGCTGGACAACGCCTTGGCAACCATGGGCGCCGGCCTGCCATCGGCCATGGCCTCGCACCTGGTCTACCCGGACCGCCCAGTGATTTCGGTGTGCGGCGACGGCGGCTTCATGATGAACAGCCAGGAGCTGGAAACCGCAGTACGTCTGGGCATGCACCTGACCGTGGTGATCCTGCGCGACGACGGCTACGGCATGATCCGCTGGAAGCAGGCCAACATGGGCTTCACCGATTTCGGCCTGGACTACGGCAACCCGGACTTCGTCAAGTACGCCGAAGCCTACGGTGCCAACGGCCACCGCGTGGAAAGCGCCGAAGGCTTCCTGCCGCTGCTGGAGCACTGCATCAAGACCCCGGGCGTGCACGTGATCGACTGCCCGGTCGACTACAGCGAGAACGACCGCATCCTCAACAGCGAGCTGCGTGAGCGCGCGCTGACGGTCTAATCCGTAGCAAACCATCGCCGGCAAGCCGGTTCCCACGATGTTTGTGGGAGCCGGCATGCCGGCGATTGCATTTGATCAAGCCGTGCCAGTCATCTTCGTCAATAAGCATCTACCGCTCCCACCTCCGCTGGTTTAGGCACGCTCAGGTTCCTCATCCTCAACGGAGAACCCGAGATCATGACCATCGGATCGACGCACAACCATCCCGCCGACCTTGATATCGAGCCAACTTCTGCGGCTCTACCTTGGGCAGCGCGCTTTCCCAATCCACCGGACCTGTGCTTCGACTACCGTCGCCTCGTCGAGCAACAAGGTGGAGTTGCCCAGGCCACCCGACCGGAACATCGGATCTGCATCATCGGTGCGGGTATCACGGGCCTCACCGTAGCCCGTGAACTGCTACGCTGCGGTTTTTCCCGCATCACTTTGATCGAACGGGCACAACGGATTGGCGGTCGCCACCTTACAGTGGTCAACAACAGCAACGATCCCACCCATATCACTGCACCGTTCGAGATGGGCGCCATGCGCATGCCTTTCTTCAATAGGACCGGTGAACCACCAAAGGCTGGCCGATCATTGATGGCCTATTACGCCAACCTCTTCAATCTGCACCTATCGGACTTCCCGAACCCTGGCACGCCATGGGTCAATGCCACAGGCATCTACCTGCGTGAAGGCCAGCTCGAAGGTGAGGGTGAGCCGAAGCTGCTCATCTGGAAGAACCCTGAAGGTCACACGCCACCACCCACAGATGTACTGCAGAGCATTCACGGTAAATGGCAACGCTTTGCCGAGCGGTTTGCCGAACAGGTTGCTCGCGTCTATGGCACAGAGGGATGGGAAACCATGTGGTCGGCGATCGTCGAGCGCTACCACAAAATGTCGTTTCGTGATCTGGTGCACTTGTCTGCGCAAGACGTCTGGGATCCCGCTGTGCCTGGCGACTTCGGCGGCCTCGGCATGGACGCCGACGAGTCTGCGATCTTCTATGCAATCGGCATTGGTGATGGCAGTTGGGGCGCATTCTACGACGTCTGCTGCCTATACCCATTACGCACTGCAATCTTCGGCTTCAGCAGCCATCTGCAACTGGTCCATGGGCGAGTGAACGAAGACGGCGTGCCTCTAGCCGCGCCCTATCGTAACGTCGACACGCTTGCAGACAGCAGGGGACTGCATTTCCAGGCTCCGGCCTATCAAGGGCTTGCTGCGATGGATGAGTCCCTGTTGTTCATGGATATCGAAGAACTGGGCACTTCGTTGTACAAGCAATGCGTGACCCGTGAGGACGGCTTGCTGACGGACAGCTCGGTCGTTGGGCTAAGCAAACTTGCCGCCGGCCAGATACGGGTTGATTACCGCTGGCACCATAGCAACCCGGTCAAGGTACGACAGCTGAGCGAGGTGTTCGACAGTGTGGTGCTTACCACGCCTTCATGGTTGATCGAGACCGGAATGCGACTTGAAGGCTTCACCCGGCAGATGCTGCCGCAAACGATCATCGATGGTTGGAGGCACGCCCATTGGGAAACGAGCTGCAAGGTTTATGCGCCACTGCACAAGGCATTTCTCGACCGTAATCCGCATATGCCACAGATACTGGTCACTGACAGCTTCATCCACGATGTCTATGCCTATCGCTACAACGACAGCTACGCCAATGACTGCATTTTACTCAGTTACACCTGGGAAGATGACGCTACCAAGCTGGCCGTGTTTACCGACAGTGAGCTGGTGGACAAGTGCGTGAAGGAGCTCGATAGAATCTTGTTGCGGTGCACCAATATCGGTGAACCGATTTCACCCTACATCGACACTCGAAACATTCGGGTACAACGGTGGATGACAGATCGAAATGCGTTGGGCTGTGCGAAATTGTACCGTCCGGGCACCTATTACGACGCCGTGGGCCTGATGAAGTACAACCGTGACACAGCAGGCATCTCAGGGCTCTATCTTGCGGGTGAGTCGTTTTCTGTCGATGCTGGCTGGACCGAGCCTTGCCTGCGCACGGCCATCGATACGGTGATCAATCTTTGCAGGGAAACGGCTGCACACTTCAATGGCGGCTTCACGCTCGCCCACTACCCCCACTATCAGGTGCGCTCACAAGCGGGGTGAAACAACTTCCTAGGATGTTTCTTCCAAAAAGCTTGATCATCTCCTGCGCAGCCAAGGGAATCTCCAGACTACTGCTCCCTAGGCGCTTCTCGCTTTACTGGCGGCCTTCCATAACAACCAAAAAAGGAAGCCGCCATGCAGCAACAAAACCTCTCTATCAGCCCTGTACGCATAGCCGTCATTCAATACGACCCCCAAGTCGGCGTGGAGCATTGCGCCAGCAATTTGAACAGAGGGTTAGCATTGGCCCGGCAAGCGGTTAGCGAAGGCGCCAACCTGATCGTCCTGCCAGAGCTGGCCAACACGGGCTATACCTTCCAGTCACGAGCAGAAGCCTATGCCCACGCCGAGCTGCTCCATGAGGGCCCAACTGTGCGGGCCTGGGCGCAGTTCGCCCACGAGCACCAAGTCTACCTGGCAGCGGGCTTCGCCGAGCGCGATGGCCTCAAACTCTATGACAGCGCCGTGCTGTACGGGCCTGACGGCTTGCTCGGGCATTACCGCAAAGCGCATCTGTGGAACCAGGAAAAGCTCTGGTTCACGCCCGGCGATCTGGGTTTCCCAGTATTCGAAACGCCCATCGGGCGAATCGGTCTGTTGATCTGCTGGGACATCTGGTTCCCGGAGGTGCCACGGCTCATGGCCGCCCAGGGGGCCGATATCATCTGCAGCCTGAACAACTGGGTATGGACGCCGCCGCCCCTGTTCGACGAGGCCGGCCGCTGCATGGCCTCCTACCTCACCATGACCGCCGCCCACGTCAACAACGTCTATATCGCAGCCGCCAACCGTATTGGCCATGAGCGCGGTGGTCGTTTCCTCGGCTGCTCGCTGATCGCCGGTACCAACGGCTGGCCCATCGGTGACGTGGCCAATGCCGAGGAGGAATGCATCCTCTACGCCGACGTCGACCTCAGCAGCGCACGCTCCGCGCCGATCTGGAACAGCCTCAACGACCTGCCCCGTGATCGGCGTACCGATCTCTATGACGCCACCCTGGGCTATCGGCTGCATGCGCCGATGCCGCGCTGAGGAGGGGTTACCGTGGAACAGACCCTTCCATCATTTCGCCAGCGTACACCGGCACTGATCCTGGGCAGCCTGGTCGCGCTGCTGGTTGCCAGCCTTGCGCTTGGCCAGTGGCCAGACTACTCGCAACTCACCGCGACCCTCGACCAGCCCCTGAGCCGGCTGCGTTGGATCATCGGTGATATCAGCGAAGTCGCCTTCTACAAACACGAGCTGCCAGCCCTCGGCCTGCTGCTGGGTGCAAGTCTTGCGCACTGGGCCCATCTACGGGGGCATCGCTGGCAAGGCTTTGCCATCTGCTATGGCACAGGCCTGTGGCCTTGGCTGTTCACCAGTTCGTTGCTCGGCCTGTTGCTCAGCCATGCACTTTGGGGTTGGACACTCAACAGCGGCAGTTGGCAACCGACCTTCGTGGCGTTCGTCTCTCTGCCCGCTGCCATGGTGCTGCTGTTCGGTGGTGGCTGGCGAGTGACGGTCAGTGGCGCTGTGCTCGGTGCACTGCTGGTGACACCTGCCAGCCTGCTGCTGGTCAACTACCTGTGTTACCCGTTGCAGTGGCCGGTGGTGGTCGGCAACGTCCTGGGTATGGCCCTGGCCAGTGCGCTGGCCTTCCTGCTATGCAGGCGCTTCGCTGCGCTGGTACGCGGTGGCCAGCGTCCGGTTATGCCCACCAGTCCGGCGGCATCGAGCCCGAACTACGGCGTGGTGTGGACACTCCGCCGGGTCCTGGCCGATTTCAGCGAAGCACCGTTCTTTGGTAATGAACTGGCAAGCCTCGGGCTCCTGCTGGGCGTGTTCCTGGCTTATGGATTGGCGCCCGGGGCGCCGGCGTACGGCTCGCAACTGGTACTGCATATCGTGGCCGGGCAGGCACTCGCCTCACTGGTCGGGGTGCTGCTCTGGCGTCGGCAGTGGATACAGCGTGGTTGGTACCCCACCTATATTCCCATCGTCTCGATCGTGCCGGCGGCTGTTCTCACGCTGGGGGGCAGCTGGCAAGTGGTGGTGGCCAGCGCGGTCCTGGGGGCACTGCTGGCGCCACCGTTGGCGGCGGCGATCAGCCAGCGCCTGCCAGGCTACATGCACGGTTACATCGGCAATGTCATGTCCATGGCCATCAGCACCCTGCTGATCGTGCCGTTGATAGGCATGTTCATGGGGGGTGAAGGGTGAAGCAATCACACGATTTGCCGCGCGTATCGGTCGGTAGCCTGGGTGGCACGGTGAGCATGCAGGAAGTGGCGGCAGGGCATGGGGTAACGCCGACATTGGACGCCGACACCTTGCTGGCGTTGGTCCCACCGTTGCGGAGCATTGCCCGGATCAGCACGGCCAACTTGTGCTTGCAGCCCAGTGCGTCGCTGGCCTTCCAGACCTTGCTCGAGGTACTGGCCTGGGCCCGTGATGAGGTGGCGCGTGGTGCCCAGGCCGTGGTGCTCACTCAAGGTACCGACACCCTTGAAGAGACGGCCTGGTTTCTCGATCTACTCTGGCCTTTCGCAGTGCCCCTGGTCCTGACAGGGGCCATGCGTGCGGCGAACCAGCCAGGCGCCGATGGCCCGGCGAACCTGCTGGCGGCAGTACAGGTGGCACTGGATGAAAGCAGCCGAGGGCGCGGAGCGCTGGTGGTGATCAATGATCAGATCCACGCGGCCGCCCAGGTGCGCAAGACGGCCAGCCTGGCAATGGCCGCGTTCGAGTCACCTGGCGGCTGGCCCGTGGGGGCAGTGGTGGAAGGCGCTGCGCGTTATCGTCACCAGCCGTTGCCGCGCAAGGTACTGCCCTTGCCGATACAGACGGGGCATCGTGTCGCGCTGCTCGAGGCCTGCCTCGATGCCGACAATGCTTTGTTGACCGCGTTACCGGAGCTGGGCTACGAGGGGCTTGTAGTCGCCGGTTTCGGTGCAGGTCACGTGTCTGTCACCTGGGCCGAAACGATGGGCACCGTTGCCCGACACATGCCGGTGGTGGTCGCCACACGCACCGGCAGTGGCCCAACGGCAAGGGCGACTTACGGCTTTGTCGGCGGCGAGATCGACCTGCAGGCCCGTGGCATGCGCATGGCCGGCGGCTTGTGCCCGCGCAAGTGCCGCATCCTGTTGTGGCTGTTGATTGGAGCAGATGTCGTGGAGCAACTGGAGGATTGGCTGAGCGCCTGAACCGACGCCCGCTCCCTGCGAGCGGGCACGCTTGCCCCCCGCCTGTGCTAGGGTGCACACACATTTACCCCAGGACACCCCCGCCCATGCTCCCCGCGCTCAGCGAAAAAGAACTCGACCGCCTCGAAGACCTGCTGATCACCTACGGCAACGATTATTCCGTGCTCAACCTGGCCGAGCTCAACGGGTTCTTCACCGCCCTGGCCAGCTCCCCGGTCACGGTCAATCCCGAGCAATGGCTGCCTGCCGTCTCCGGCGGCAAGGTCCCGAAATTCAAGAAGCCCGCCCATGAAGAGGCCTATACGGCGTTGATGCTGCGTTACGCCAGCCAGATCGCCGAAGAACTGGCTGATAACCTCGACAATTTCGAGCCGCTGTTCGAAGAGAGTGAAGGCGAAGAGGGCCCCACGATCATTCTCGAAGAGTGGTGTTTCGGCTACATGCGCGGCACCCAAGTGACCGAATGGAATGAGTTGCCACCTGAGCAGGATCGTCTGCTCAAGGCTATCTCCCTGCACGGGCTGGAAGACAACTTCGAGTTGCTCGACTCGATGAGTTTCGATGAGCACCAGGCTTGCGTGCCACAGGTGGTCGAGGCCGCGCGCGGGTTGTACCAGTACCAGAGACAGCAACGGCACTGAAAAGGCCATCGCGGGGCAAGCCCGCTCCCACGGTAGGTGCCGGCTTGCGGGAATAGCCCGCCATTATTCCACCCAGCGAAATACTGGATTGCTTCCAACACCGATTCTGCTGCCAGCCGATCCGGTGCAGCATGGTCTCCAGCAGCGCCACTCCCGGCGCTGACCCGGAGCCAAGCCCATGCCTACCCCGATCAAGCTCTACAACTTCCCCAAGTCCGGCCACGCCCACCGCATCGAGCTGATGCTGTCGCTGCTGAACCTGCCCACCGAACTGGTATTCGTCGACCTGGCCAAGGGCGCGCACAAGCAACCAGACTTCCTCGCCCTCAACCCGTTCGGCCAGGTGCCGGTGATCGACGACAACGGCACCGTCATCGCCGATTCCAACGCCATCCTGGTGTACCTGGCCAAGGCCTACGGCGGTGAGCGCTGGCTGCCCCAGGACCCGCTCGGTGCCGCCCGCGTGCAACGCTGGCTGTCGGTGGCTGCAGGCCCCTTGGCCTTCGGCCCGGCCGCCGCGCGTTTGGTGACCGTGTTCGGTGCCTCGTTCAACACCGACGAAGTGATCGGCCGCGCCCACACCCTGCTCAAGGTGATCGACGCCGAGCTGGCCGAATCGCCGTTCCTGGTCGGTGACCACGCCACCATCGCCGATATCGCCAACTACTCCTACATCGCCCACGCCCCCGAGGGCAATGTATCGCTGGAGCCGTACCCCAACGTGCGTGCCTGGCTTGCCCGGATCGAAGCGCTGCCGGGCTTCGTGCCGATGCCACGTACGGTCATCGGCCTGCAAACCACCCTCTGAACCCCGAGGTATGCCGCCATGCGATCTCCCTGGCATGCAGGTGAAAAACGACTGCAAGAGCAGGTCGGCGTTGCCGAGCGCATGGAGGCGTTCGGGCAGAAGGTCATCCGCGACCATATGCCCGACCAGCATCGGCTGTTCTACCAACAGCTGCCGTTCATCGTCGCCGGTGCGGTGGATGCCGACGGCAAGCCCTGGGCGACACTGCTCGAAGGCCCGCAAGGCTTCGTCAGTTCGCCCGACCCTCGGCAACTGCGGATCGACACCCAGGTGCCCGCCGATGATCCGGCTGCAACTGGCCTGGCCAACGGCGGCGCCATCGGCCTGCTGGGCATCGAGTTGCACACCCGCCGCCGCAACCGCCTCAATGGCCAGATCCTCCAGGCCAGCGCTGGCCAGCTGGAGGTGACGGTCGATCAGTCGTTCGGCAATTGCCCGCAGTACATCCAGCTGCGTGAATACACTCGGGTCGATGAGCCCCCGCAGGGTCGCCTGGACGCCACGGCGCTGGATGCCACCACCCGCGCCATGATCGAGGGCGCCGACACCTTCTTCGTCGCCAGCTTCGTCGAGCACGACGATGGCCGGCGCGCGGTCGACGTCTCCCATCGCGGTGGCCGGCCAGGCTTCGTCAGGGTCGAAGGCAACCGCCTGACCATCCCCGACTACGCCGGCAACCTGCACTTCAACACCCTCGGCAACCTGTTGGTGAATCCATTGGCCGGCCTGTTGTTCGTCGACTTCCAGACCGGCAACGTGCTGCAGCTATCCGGGCGTGCCGAGGTGATCCTCGACAGCCCGCTGATCAATGCCTTCGAAGGGGCCGAACGGCTCTGGACGCTGGACATCGATCACGTGGTGCTTCGCCCAGCAGCGGTGTCGCTGCGCTGGGCGTTCCAGGAGTATGCACCGACCAGCCTGGCCACCGGCACCTGGGCCGAGGCCGAGCAACGCTTGCAACAGCGCGAACGCCAGCGCCAGTGGCAGGCTTGGCGGGTGACGCACATCGAGCAGGAAAGCCGCGATATCCGCTCGTTCCACCTGCAGCCCGAGGATGGCCAGGCGGTGAGCTTCGCCCCGGGGCAGCACATCCCCGTGCGTGTGCAGCTCGACGGCCAGGCGCCACTGATCCGCACCTATAGCCTGTCCAGCGCACCGTCTGACGGCACCCTGCGGATCAGTGTCAAGGCGCAGGGCCCGGCGTCCCGCTATCTTCATGCGCAGTTGAAGGTCGGTGACGCGCTGGACGTCCGCCAACCGGCAGGCAGCTTCACGCTGGACATGCAGAGCACACGGCCACTGGTGCTGATCGCGGCCGGCGTCGGCATCACCCCGCTGCTCGCCATGCTCCGCGCGCAACTGGGCAGCGGGCAGGCGCGGCGCATCCACCTGTTCCACGGCGCACGCACGCTGGCCGACCTGCCATTCCAGCAAGAGCTGGCGACGCTCAGGCAGCAGGCCGGTGGCCTGTTGAGCGTACATCGTGCCCTGAGCCAGCCAGAAGCCGACGCAGCGATTGGGCGTGACTACGAGTCTGCCGGTCGGCTGGGTATCGCCCAGGTAAAGGCCACGCTGGCCCTGGACGATTACGATTTCTACCTGTGCGGCCCGGGCACCTTCACCCAGGAGTTGTACGAAGGCCTGCGCGGTGTGCATGTGCCCGATGCGCGAATCCATGCCGAAGCCTTCGGCCCCTCGACCTTGCGCCGCCACACCGATGACCGCCAGCCGGTGCTGCAACAACCGCCTGCCGCCACCGAGCCGGTGCCGGTGTACTTCGCCGACTCCGCCAAGGAGGCGCGCTGGTCGCCGAGCAGCGGCACGCTGCTGGAGCTGGCCGAAAGCCGTGGCCTGTCACCGGATTTCAGCTGCCGGGGAGGTTCCTGTGGTACCTGCAAGACCCGTGTGGTCAGCGGCCAGGTGCATTACCCCAACCCGCCTGCGGAACTGCCTGAGCGTGGTTTTGCGCTGATCTGCTGCGCGCTGCCGGCCCAGCCGGAGGAGGGCGCGCAGCCGTTGGTACTGGAACTTTGAGGTTGGCCGTAGCGACCCTATCGCCGGCAAGCCGGCTCCCACTTCGTGGCTACATGCACTCCCCTGTAGGAGCGGCCTTGTGCCGCGAAAGGGCTGCGGAGCAGCCCCGGGATTTCAAGTCCGCTTCAAGACTGCCGGGGCCGCTTTGCGGCCCTTTCGCGGCACAAGACCGCTCCTACAGAGGCCTGCGCAAGACAGTTGCTCCCACAGGGTGGATTCATGCGGTCTGCGTGGGAGCCGGCTTGCCGGCGATAGGGCCAGTGAAGGCAGCACAAAACCCCGCTATGACGGATAATCCCCGCACCCCCGAGGCCCAGGAGCCCGCATGGACCAGATCCACCTGATGAAGGTGTTCGTCACTGTCGGCGAACTGGAAAGTTTCGCCGCCGCCGCGCGCCGCCTGGCCATCTCGCCGGCAGCGGTGACCCGCGCCGTGACCGCCCTGGAAGAGCAGCTCGGCGTGAAGCTGCTGCTGCGCACCACCCGCAGCGTACGCCTGACCGAAGCCGGCGGGCGCTACCTTGAAGACACCCGCCACATCCTCGCCAGCATCGTCGAGGCCAACGAAGCCGCCGCCGGCATCAACGCCGCGCCCAAGGGCGACCTGGCGGTGACCGCGCCGATCCTGTTCGGCAAGAAGTTCGTCATGCCCTGTATCGTGCGCTACTTGCAGCAGTACCCCGAGGTGGACGTATCGGCCTTCTTCCTCGACCGCGTGGTGAACCTGGTGGAGGAGGGCATGGACGTGGCCGTGCGCATCGGCCAGCTCCCCGATTCCGGCCTCAAGGCCCTGCGTGTGGGCAGCATGCGCCGGCTGCTGTGCGCCTCGCCCGAGTACCTCGAACGCCACGGCACGCCGCGCCACCCGTCCGAGTTGCAATACCATACGGTGATCGCCGCCGGTAACCTGTCGCCGCGTACCGACTGGCGCTTCGGCGCCATCGACGACCCGACCCTGATCCGCATGAAGCCGCGCCTGACCGTGACCAGCAACGACGCCGCCATCGTCGCCGCCAGCGCGGGGCTGGGGATCGCTCGGCTGCTGTCCTACCAGGTGGCCGACGAGCTGGCGGCCGGGCGCTTGCGGGTGATCCTCGCCGAGTTCGAAGAGGCGCCCTGGCCGATCCATGTGCTGCACCGCGAAAGCAAATACGGCTCGACCAAGGTGCGCACCTTCATCGATATGCTGGCCGAGCACTTACGAGCGCAGCAGCATCTGAGTTGAAGGTGTCGTACAACATTGATTGAGGTGTTTACCTCGTGAGGCGGCACCGATTCAGGTGCAGGTCGGCTCGAGCCGTTAACCACGTTGCGATGTATCAAAGGGGCTGCTTACAGCCCCTTTGGCGTTTTCAGTCGGTGCCAAGTGCCTGGTACTGCAAGCTGAAACCCAGGCGCAGTTGTTCATGTTGTCGCAGCAGCCGTAAGCCCGGCCGATCGGGCAGGTGATGGGCGTTGATCGGGTGGCTGACCGGCTCGATGCAGAAGAACCCCTGGCCCTGGGGGCAGTACAACAGGTAGTGATCGGCACCCCTGGCATGGCAATCGAGGCGATACCCCGCGGTCGGCTGGACAATGCTGCAGGTGCCCTGCCAACCGCTGAAGGCATGATCGACCACCTCGGTGGGCAAGGCATGCGGCGTGTCGAAACACCATTGCGGCGGGATCGTGGCCTGGCGCGAGGGCAACTGCCCCTCGTCCCCCACCCAGACCTGCTGCGCGGGCGCCAGCAATTGGGTGTCGGCAAAGCGCGCAAAGTACGGATGAAACCCCAGCCCATGCCAGGTCGGCCGTGGGTCGAGGTGGGTCACTTCAAGCTCAAGGGTCAGGCAGCCCTCATATAGGCGCACGTCCAGGGTCGCGCGGTAGGCAAAGGGCACCTGGCTGTTCAGGCTCAGGTGGGCATGGCCATCACCCACGCTGTCGACTCGCCAGGGCTGCTGCCAGGCACTGCCATGAAGAGGGTAGGGGTCATGGTCGGTATTGGGCGCCAGCGCCAGCCAGCCGTCAGGGCACTGGAAACCGCCCCCGGCGATGCGGTTCGACCAGGGCGCCAGCAGGTAGCAGCCCAGGCGTCGTGGCGAGCCGCTGGCCAGTGCGGCGCTGTCGCTGTGGCGCAGCAGTGCCTGGCCGCTGGCCTTGGCCTGCCAGTTGATCAGGCTGGCGCCCAGGGTGGGTGCCAGGCTCAGGCGGGTCAGACGGTCTTGCAGGTGCAGTTCAGGCACAGGCATCGCAGCGCTCCGACGTTGCAGGCGGCTTCACACCGCCTTGCGATAGGTCAACAGGACGATCCCGCACACCACCACGGCGGCGCCGAGCAGCTGCAGGGTATTGAGGTGCTGGCCGAGCAGGGCCCAGCCCAGCAGCAGGGTGGCGATCGGCTCGATGTTCATCACCGGGGCGTTCTGCGCCATGTTCAGCCGTGGCATGCACACGAACAGCAGGGTGAACGCCGTGCCGTACAGCACCACCAGGCTGGCCAGGGCCAGCCAGCCGCCACTGCTGCCCGGCAGCGCCAGCCCGGCCGGTACCAGGCCGCCGGAGCCTGCCAGCAGCATGCTGGCGAACACGATCAGCAGGGTCAGCATGCTGCGCACCGGGCCACGCACGCCGGCCAGCTTGTGGTCGGTGATCCACAAGGCGCAGGCGAACACGCAGGCGGCGCAGAACGCCAGGCTCACCCCCAGGGTCCAGTCTGGGTTGGCCTCGGCGCTGCCATTCAAGCGAGAGGGCACGTCCAGCGCCAGCACCAGGCCGAACAGGATCAAGCCCATCAAGGCCGCGGTGCGCCGGGTTGGCTGTGGTCCGCCGAGGGCCCAGGTCAGCAGCGCCAGCAGGATCGGGAAGGTGTTGCCCACCAGCAGTGCCAGGGCCACCGGAATCCGCGCCACGGCCGAGTACAGGCACAGGCTCTGGGTGGCGATCAGCAGGCCCAGCAGCAGTTGCCAGCGCCACGAGCCGGCAGGTAGCCCGAGCGGCTGGCGCTGCCACAGCACCAGGCCACCCAGGGCCAGCAGGGTCAGGCCCGAGCGGCAGAGGATGGCCAGTAATACGCCGGTGTCGTCGTCGAAGGCGATACGCGCGGCGATGTGGTTGCCGGCGAAGCAACAGGCCAGCAGCGCCAGCAGCGCTACCGCCAGTTTGCGGGGGAAGAGGTGAGGTGTAGCGAGGGAGACAGCCATGATGCAGGGTCCGTTTGCAGGGAAGGGCGGGCCATCAAGGCCCGCCTTGTGGCGTTACAGCACCACGCTCGGCAGCCACAGCGAGATGGCCGGAATGTAGGTCACCGCCATCAGCACCAGGAACAGCGCCAGGTAGAACGGCAGCAGCGCCTTGACCGTGGATTCGATACTGACCTTGCCGATCGCAGAACCTACGAACAGCACCGCCCCCACCGGTGGGGTGATCAAACCGATCCCCAAGTTGACCAGCATGATCATGCCGAAATGCACCGGGTCCACACCGATGCCAGTAATCACTGGCAGCAGGATCGGCGTGAGGATCAGGATCAGCGGCGCCATGTCCATCACCGCACCCAGTAGCAGCAACATGAAGTTGATGCACATCAGGATCACGTAGCGGTTGTCCGACAGGGTCAGGAACAGCGTGGTGATCTTCGACGGGATCTGCATCAGCGTCATGACGTAGCCGAAGCTCGCCGCGAAGCCGATCAGGATCATCACGATGGAGATGGTCCGCACCGTGCGGTGCATCAGCTTGGGCAGGTCGCGCCACTTGTAGTCGCGGTAGACGAACATGGTCACGAAGAACGACCAGACCACGGCGATCGCCGCCGACTCGGTGGCGGTGAACACCCCGGTCAGAATGCCGCCGAGGATGATCACCATGGCCATCAGGCCCCACAGCGCTTCACCGGCGATCTTCATGGCCTGGCGCAGCGGGATCACCTCGCCCTTGGGGTAGTTGCGCTTTCTCGCGAAGATCAGGCACATGCCCATCAGTATCGCGCTCATCAGCAGCCCGGGCATCACCCCGGCCATGAACAGCGAGGCAATCGACACCGTGCCGCCGGCTGCCAGCGAGTACAGCACCGAGTTGTGGCTGGGCGGGGTCAGCAGCGCCTGTACCGAACCGCTGACGGTGACGGCGGTAGAGAATTCGCGCGGGTAACCCTTGCGCTCCATCTCCGGGATCAGCACCGAACCGACCGAGGCGGTGTCGGCCACCGATGAGCCGGAGATCGCGCCAAAGAAGGTCGAGGCGGTGATATTGACCAGCGACAGGCCGCCGCGCACGAAGCCCACCAGCACCCCGGCGAACGCCACCAGCCGCCGCGACATGCCGCCCTCGGCCATGATCGCGCCGGCCAGCACGAAGAATGGAATGGCCAGCAGCGAGAACTTGTTAACCCCACTGGCCACCTGGATCATCATGGCCTGCAGCGGGATGTCGATCCACCACGCGCCGATCAGCGCCGACAGGCCCAGGGCATAGGCCACCGGCATGCCCAGCAGGATCAACGCGAGGAAGCTGCCTATCAGAATCAACGCATCCATCATGCCACTCCTTCGTGTTCTTCGATGGCATCAAAGCGCATCACCTGGCGCTGGCTCTGGTCGCCGAGCATGAGTTTTTCCAGCACGAACATCAGGGTGATCGCGCCGCCGATCGGGATCGGTGCATAGGTCAGCCCGACCCGCACCGACGGCAGGGTGGCGAGAAACTGCTTCCAGGTGGTCACGCACAATTTGTAGCCGTACCAGGTCATGAACACGCACACCAGCAGCATCAGCAGCTGCACCAGCCATGCCGCGGCCTTGCGCTGGGCCGGCGGCAGGCGGTCGGTGACCATCGCCACCGCCATGTGCGCACCGGCGCGGTAGCTGGCCGCCGCACCGAGGAAGGTGAACACCACCATCAGCAGGATCGCCACCGGCTCCGGCCAGCTGGAACCGGTGCCCAGCACGTAACGGGCGAAGATGCCCCAGGGAATGATCAGCGTCATGGTCAGGATCGACAGGCCGGCGATCCAGATACAGCCGCGGTACAGGGCGTCGTTCAGACGCAGGAATGAATTTTTCATAGGGCATCACCGAAGCTGCAGGGCGGCGCGTGCCGCCCTGCAGGAATCATCTGGGAACGGAGCCGGGGTTACTGGACCTCGGCGATGCGCTTCATCAGGTCGGCGTACTGCGCACCGTACTTTTCCCGTACCGGGGCGGTGGCATCGAAGAACGGCTTCTTGTCGACGCTGATGAACTCCACGCCCGCCGCCTTGAGCTTGGCTTCACTGGCGGCCGACTTGGCGTCCCACAGCGCCCGTTCTTCCATCTGCGCCTCGCGGGCGACGGTCTTGACCAGGGTCTGCTGCTCGGGGGTGAGCTTTTCCCAGGTGGTCTTGGACATCACCACCGGCTCCGGCAGGATCAGGTGGCCGGTCAGGGTGAAGTACTTGGCGCTCTGGTAATGGTTGTGCTCCAGCAGGGTCGGCGGGTTGTTCTCCGCCCCGTCGATCACCCCGGTCTGCAGGGCGCTGAAGATTTCCCCGGTGTCCATGGCGATGCCGTTGCCGCCCATGGCGTTCATCATGTCGAGGAACAGCGGGTTGCCCTGCACGCGGATCTTCATGCCCTTGAGGTCTTCGATGCTGCGCACCGGTTTTTTCGTGTAGAGGCTGCGGGTGCCGCCGTCCATCCAGGCCAGGGCCACCAGGTTGAAGTCGGAATTGGTGATCTTGTCGAGGATTTCCTGGCCGATCTCGCCATCGATGACCTTGCGCATGTGTTCGTGGTCACGGAACACGAACGGCATGTTGAACACGTTCACATCCGGCACCACCGGGCCGACGATGCCCAGGCTCACGCGGGTCATCTGCACGGCGCCGATCTGCGCCTGCTCGATCACTTCCTTTTCCGAACCCAGCACACCGCCGGCGAACATCTTGAAGGTGATCGCGCCGTTGCTGGCCGCTTCGAGTTTCTTGCCCATGTGCTCTTCGGCGACCACGGTCGGGTAGCCGCTGGGGTGGATCTCGGCGAACTTGATGTTCAGGGTGGCGGCCGAGACCGACATGGACAGGGCGAAGGGGAGGGCGGCCAGTAGCCACTTGTGCTTCAAGGTCATGAGGAAACTCCGGTGTTGTTATTGTCTGGTTTCGTTCGTGTGGTCAGTGCGGTGGAGCGGGCTCAGTTGCGCCAGGCAGGCTCCTCCAGGCCCTTGACGCCCGGGTTCAGGGCGAACACGCCACCGGCCAGCGGCTGGTCGGCAAGGTCCACGCCTGCGGGGCGAATCGAGGTGACGAACAGCGTGTCCAGGCCCGGGCCGCCGAAGGCGCACATGGCCGGCTTCTTCACCGGCAGCGGCAGCGAGCGGTCAAGCCGGCCGTCGGGGGTGAAACGGTGCACCAGGCCTGCGTCGTTGCCGCAGATCCAGTAGCAGCCGTCCTGGTCGATGGCGGCGCCGTCGGGGCGGCCGGGGTAGTCGCGCATGTCGACGAACAGCTGGCGGTTGTGTGGGGTGCCACTGTCGGTGTCGTAGTCGAAGGCCCAGATGGCCTGCACCTGGGGGTGCGAGTCGGACAGGTACATGCGCTTGCCATCGGGGCTGAAGGCCAGGCCGTTGGGCACGATCATGCCGTCCTGCTGCAGGTGCAGCGGCTGGCCGTCACCGGCGTGGCGGTACAGCGCGCCGACCGTGGCGCCTTGCTGCATGTCCATCAGCATGGTGCCCGCCCAGAAACGGCCCTGGCGGTCGCAGCGCCCGTCGTTGAAACGCATGCCCTCGCGGGCATGGGTCACCCTGGCCAGCGGGCGGCTGGCCAAAGTGTCCTGGGCGCTGACCTGCAGATGGAACAGGCCGCTCTGCATGCCGGCGATCCAGCCACCCTCGGGGCTGGCGCTGCGGGCAATGCAGGCGAGCATTTCATCGGCCTGCCAGTGCTGGTGCGCGCCATCCGCCAGCTGCCAGCGGTGCAGCTGGCCGGCGGGAATGTCGACCCAGTACAAGGCCTGTTCGCTGGGGTGCCACACCGGGCTTTCACCGGTGCCGTTGCGGGCGTCGAGGATCAGTTCTGCGTGCATGGGCGGCCTCCTGGCAGGTTGACTCAATCGAAGGGCCCGGCAGCGACGAAGGCGCCACCCTGGTAGACCATCGCCGGGTCGTCGGCAGCAGGCATCGGCTGCGCCTGCACCTTGGCCTGGTACACCTCGGAGGAATCCTTCGGCGCGAAGCCCAGGTGCGCGGCGTAGCGGTTGTCCCACCACTGCGTCGGGTTGGCCGAGGCGCCGTAGACCACGGTGTGGCCCACGTTCGGGGTGAACAGGCCGCGCTCGATCAGTTGGGTGAGGTCGTCATAGCTCAGCCACGTGCTGAGCATCCGTCGATTTTGCGGCTCGGGGAACGACGAGCCGATGCGGATGCTGACGGTCTCGATGCCATAGCGGTCGAAGTAGAAGCTGGCGACATCCTCGCCGTAGCACTTGGACAGCCCGTAGTAGCTGTCGGGCCGGCGCAGGGCATGGGCGTCGATGCGCTCGTCCTGTTTGTAGAAACCGATGGTGTGGTTGGAGCTGGCGAAGATGATGCGCTTGACCCCATGCTTGCGCGCAGCCTCGTAGATGTGGAACACGCCGCAGATGTTGGGGCCGAGGATCTCCTCGAACGAGTGCTCCACCGACACGCCGCCGAAGTGGACGATGGCGTCCACCCCTGCGACCAGTGCCAGCACCGCGGCCTTGTCGGCCAGGTCGCAGCTCACCACTTCTTCGTGGGGGCCGCTGGCGGGTGCCATGGGGCTGATGTCAGACAGGCGCAGGACCTCGGCGCAGCCTTGCAGGCGTTCGCGAAGGACCTGGCCCAGGCCGCCTGCGGCTCCGGTGAGCAGCAGGCGCTTGAAGGGGGTAGGGGTCATGGCCGGCTCTGTTGTTAATTGTTGTAGGTTGTCGTATGACTGTGCGGATTATCGACAGCGGTTTTGAGTATTGTCAATGCTGCCTTTGGACGATGAATAACCCTGTGGGCAGCGCTGCTACAACAACGACAACGGGTAGTTGAAGATCAATCGGTTCTCGTCGAACTCGTTGTTGCTGTAGTCGCGGCGGATCGACGAATTGCGCCATTTCACGCTCAGGTCCTTGAACGGGCCGCTCTGGATCACATAGGCCAGCTCGGTCTCGCGCACCCATTCCTTGCCGTCGGTCACCGCGCCGGTGTGCACGTGGTCGCCGCTGATGTAGCGGTTCATCAGGGTCAGCCCCGGCACCCCGACGGTGACGAAGTTGAAGTCATGCCGCAGCTGCCACGAGCGTTCTTCGGCGTTGTCGAAGCTGGAGTTGTAGCTGTCGTTGGCGAGGGTGCCGCCGCTGGTGCCGTTGACCCGCATCCAGGTATCGCCATCGACCCGCTGCAGCCCGACCCAGAACGTGTGGCCGGCGTACTTGGCAGAGAACATCCCCGAGTAGGTCTTGTTGTCCAGTTGCCCGGCCCGCGCGGCGCCGTCGTCATCGCCGTGGAAGTAGCCGAGGTTGGCGCCGAGGGTCCAGTCGCCCAGCGGTTGGCTGTGGCTCAACTGCAGGTATTGTTGCTGGTAGACGTCCTTGAGTTCGGCGTTCCACAGGCCGATCAGGGTGCGCTTTTGGTTGAAGGTGTACTCGCCACCGACGAAGTTGAAGCGGTCCGAGACGCCACCGCCGTAGCTCATGTCTTCCATGCTCGCGTCGTTGCGCGGGCTGTTGCCGCGGAACTGCCCGCCGTAGAGCGTCAGGCCGGCGATTTCGCTGGAGGTGAGCTGGCCGCCGCGGAACGTCTGTGGCAATGAGCGACCATCGTCCGAACGCAGGATCGGCAGCACCGGCATCCACTCACCGATCTTAAGTTCCGTCTTGGAGATACGCGCCTTGCCCGCCACCGCCAGGCGGCCGTAATCGTCGGCTGGGCGACCGTCGTCGTGGCGTGGCAGCAAGGCTGTACCGTAGGTGCCGCCGCCACCGTCGAGCTTGACCGACCACAGCCCCAGCACATCCGCACCAAAGCCGACCGGCCCCTCGGTGAAACCGGAGCGGGCATCGAGGATGAAACTCTGGGTCCACTCTTCGGCCTTGCTCTGTGGGTTGCTCGGGTCGACGAAGTTGCGGTTGATGTAGAAGTTGCGCAGGCCCAGGGTTGCCTTGGCATCCTCGACGAAGCCGGCGGCCAGGCTGGTACTGGGCAGGTTGCCGAGCAGGGTGGCGCCGAGCAGGGCGAAAGGCAGGGGTTGGCGGATGTTCATGGTGGTTGTGCTCCCGAATGTGAGGCAGCCGATTGCCGGGCACGCGCAGGCGGCCAACGGCAGGGGCGGGTCAGTTCAGCCCGTGAGGGCGTGGGGGTTCGAGCCGGAAGGCGCTAGGTAGCCAGGGCCTGCGGCTAGGATTCGCCGGGGAGCGTTATCGGGAGACGGGTGTGCAGCGACAGGCACGGCGTGCGCGAATGGAATGTTGGCATGGGACTCTTCACTGATTGTTGTTTTTGTTGTGTGTTGTCGTACAACCGTGGCGATTATTATCAAGTGAGAATCGGCTTGTCAACGATCTATGGGGTACAAGTACTCTTGGGTTGTACGATCCCTGTGTAGGAGCGGCCTTGTGTCGCGAAAGGGCCGCAGAGCGGCCCCAGCAATGTAAGCCGCACTGCTGAGGCGCTGGGGCCGCTGCGCAGCCCTTTCGCGACGCAAGGCCGCTCCTACAGCTGCAGTTGTGGTTCTTCGAGCGCCTGCCGGGCACATTCGCCCAACACCTTGAGCCCCTGGCTCAGCTCGGGCGACAGTGGCCTGCCCAGGCACAGGCGCAACCCCGTGGTGGGCTGCCCATCGGCGAAGAAAATCCCGCTGCCGGCGATGTGATAACCCCGCTCATGGGCCAACTGCTGAAGCAGCGCCATATCGGTACCCGGCGGCAGCTCCAGCCAGTGGATGAACCCCCCACGCGGCGGCACGTAGACCGTGCCCGCCGGGAAGGCCGAACGCACCAGCCCCAGCATCGTTTCGTTGACCGTGGCCAGTTGCCCGCGTAGCCGGGCGCAGTGCTCGTCCATGTAGCCGCGGCCGATGAACTCGTTCAGCGCGCTTTGCGCCAGGCTCGACACCGCCAGGTTGCGCGAGAACATCTGCGCAAGGATCGCATCGCGGTACTTGCCGGCCACGCACCAGCCCACCCGGTAGCCCGGGGCGACGGTCTTGGAGAACGACGAACAGTAGATGGTTTGCCCGGTGCTGTCGTAGCTCTTGAGCGCCCGCGGGCGCTCGGCTTCCGGTACCAGGTCGAAGAAGATGTCGTCCTCGATGATCGGCACGTCAGCCTCGCGGGCCAGCTGCGAAAGCCGAGCCCGGGCGGCCTCGGGCATGATGAAGCCACGCGGGTTCTGCAGCGTGGGGTTGAGGAAGATCACATCGACCTTCTTCAGCTTCAGCGCCTCTTCCAGGTGCGCCATGTCCAGCCCGCTGCGGCCATCGGTGCGCATGGGCAGCGCGCGCATCCCCAGGCGCTCGATGGTCTGCAGGATGCCGTAGTAGGTGGGGGTTTCGATGGCCACGGTGGCGCCGGGCCGGGCGACGGCCTCCAGCGCCAGCTCCAAAGCCACGGTATCGCCCGAGGTGACCAGCACCTCGTCCGGCCCGCAAACCACGCCCCGGGTCAGCATCAACCCGGCGATGCGCCGGCGCAGCGCCGCGTGCCCGGGTGGGGTCACCAACCCGGCGACGGACTGGTCGGCCTTGCTGGCGATGTGTGCCAGGCATTTGTTGAGCAGCACGTGGGGGGTGAGGTCGCCGTGCAGCACCGCCGAACTCAGCGACAGCGTGGTGCGGCTGGCCGCCTGCGAGAGCATGGCGACCACTGCGTGGTTGACGTTGACCGTGACGCTGGAGAAGTCGAAGCGGCTGCCGGGGCTGGCCCCGCCTGCCGCCGAGACGAAGTAGCCGACCCTGGGCTCGGTCAGCACATAGGCGTTGGCTTCGAGGTCGGCCAGGGCCCGCTGCACGGTGGTGATGCTGGTGTCGAACAGCCGGGCCAGGGTGCGGATGGACGGCAGCTTGGTTTGCGCCGGCCACTCACCGCTGTCGATCTGGCGGATGATCCAGTCCTTGACTATCCACCAGCGTTTATCAGGTACGTCGAACCGATCCATGGGGGCCTTTGGTGACTCAGGAATGACCCCCCAGAACATAAAGTAAAACCACCCCGGTTGCAGCAACGATGACGATGTTCAGCGCCACCAGGCCAAAGGCGAAGCGGATCAGCCCGTGCTCCTCATCGCGGTTGGCCGCCGCCAGCCCGGTGATCAGCGACAGGATCGACAGCGAACCCAGCGCGCCATGCCCGGCGGCGCTGTTGACCATGGCCGCCAGCCACGGCCCGTAGTCGCTGCCCAAGGCCGCGATCGATGGCATCACCAGGGTGTTGCCGCCCACGTTGGAGCCGGTGACGTAGCCCGCGATACCCGCCAGCAGCGCCACGGTCGGTGCCAGCGACACCCCCGACAACGATTGCAGGGCGCGTTGCGCCTCGACCAAAAAGCCCGCGTTGACCATCACCTGCGACAGCAGCAGGAACAGGAAGATGGTCGCCACCGGGAACTTGGCGCGCTTGAGCAGCGACGCCCACGGGAAGCTACCCTCAGCCCGCTGGCGCAGGGTCATCAGCACGGTGACGATCAGCAGCGCCAGCCCCGGCGAAGCCAGCGGCTTCCACGACACATGCTCGCCCTTGATCACCCACACGCCATCCCAGCCCGACAGCACGAACAGCGCCCGCGAAGCCACGATCACCCCCAGCAGCGCCAGGTACGGCCAGGCCGCCGCCGGCCAGCGCACCAGGCGCTTGCGCTGCACGAACGAAATCACCAGGCCCACGCAGGCCACCGTCAGCCCCGCCAGCACGCCGGACACTTCCGGCCCGACGAAGCGGTTGATACCGTACAGCACCGCGCTGAACAGCAGCGACACCAGGCACAGCCCCAGCCACGGCAGGGCGCTGCGAATCCCGGCCTGCCACAGGGCGATACCCGCCAGCACCAGGAACACCGGCGCGCTGATCAGCGCTGAATGGCTGCCCAGCTCGTTGGCCGGCAGGTGGGTAAGCAAGCCGCCGATCACCGTGGCCAGCCCCAGGGTGCCCCAGGGCATGATGACCATACCGGCCAGGGCGATCTTCATGCCCGCTTGGCGCGAGAACAGCCCCATCAGCAGCGGCACAGTGGCGATCAGCGAGACGCCGAAGCCGGTCATCGCCTCCAGCAGCGGTGCCAGCCCCAGCACGATGAAGATCACCTGCGCCGGTGGCTTCCAGCCCAGTTCGCGCACCCAGGCACCGATGGCCTGCGGCGCGCCGCCGCGCTCCACCAGGATGACGAAGGCCAGCCCCGGCACGATCACACAGGCGGTGCTGAGGAACAGGATTGTCGTATCCTTGATGATCGCCGAGCTGGCGGCGGCCGACAGCGGCGCCGCAGCGCCCAGGCCCCACAGCAGGAAGACCACCGCCACGCCGGCCAGGGCCGCCTGCACCGGCGGGCGACGCACCAGCAGGATCAGCGCGATCACCAGGCCAATGGGCGACATTTGCAACAAGAGAGCAGCCATGTGCTGTGTTCCTTAATCGTGGGTCTGACCGCTGTACTCGGTGGCGCGCATCGAGGGGCGGTCGCAGAAGCGTTGGTACCAGGCGTTCAGGCGAGGGTGCATGGAAAAGTCCGAGAGCTCGCGGAACACGATCCAGTCCAGCGCGGTGCCCAGGGCCACGTGTCCGACATTCAGCGGGCCATCGAGGTCGACCTGCTGTTCGAGGTAGCGGTAGGACTCCTCCAGCTTGTACTTCTGGCCCTCGCCATAGGCTGGGTAGCGCAGGTGCTCGGGGCGGCGCTCGGTTTCCCAACGCAACTTGATGCCGACATCGCACAGGCCCTGGGCCAGCGCTTGCAGGCGCAGGGCCTGGTAGCGCTCGGGGCCTTGCGCCGGGATCAGCTTTGGCCCCTGGTGCAGGGTGTCGAGGTAGTCGCAGATCACGATCGAGTCGAACAGCGCCTCGCCGTCATCCAGCACCAGCACCGGCACCTTGCCCAGCGGGTTGGCCTCATAGATGGTCGCGTTGCGGGTGGTCGGGCTGGTCTCGTGGTGGATCACCTCCAGGCGCTCGGCGAGCTCGAGCTCGTGGGCCATCACCAGCACCTTGCGGGCATAGGGCGAGTGGGTCTGGTAGTAGAGCTTCATGGGGTGGTCCCTGTGTCGAGGATGGCGGCGGCGGCCTTGTGGGCGTCGATGAACAGGCGCGACGGTGCGCCGGCCGAGGTCACGTAGTGGTTGTAGTAGCAGGAGCCTTCGGCCAGCGGCCCGAGCACCCACAGGTTGCGCACCGGTTCACCGTTCACCGCGCGCGGGTGGCAGGCGGCGTCGACTTCGATGCCATCGATGCCGGGCACGTCGGTGCGTGGGCGGATCAGGCCGAGCGCGGCCAGGTCGCGCACCGGGGCGCAGTCGCTGTCGGTGATGCCGCTGCCCTGCACGTAACCGGCCACCCGCCGGAACGGCTTGTGCGCCGGCACCGCGCCGGGCGGCAGGAAGGTCAGCAGGCCCGCGTCGCTCAGGGCCAGCAGGTCGGCGTGGCGTTCCTTTTGCGGGCCGGCCACCAGGCGGTTGATCGCCTTGTGCCAGCGGCCATAGAACTGGCGGTGCGAGGCCTCGGTCAGGCCGTCGAAATCCACCGCTTCGCGCAGGCGGTCACGCAGGTCGCGCCACACCTCGACGGCCGCCTTGACCGCCGATTCGGCGCGGCCCACCCGGGCCTCCTGCAGGTCGGCCTCGATGCTGTCGTAGATCCAGGCATGGTAGTTGTGCGCGTTCACGCTGTCCGGCAGCGCGTGCAGGATCAACGCCTGCGGGTCGATCTTGCCGTCCAGTGCCTCATAGTGGCTCAGCAGCGACTCGCTTTCGTGCAGGTCCACCTGGCTTTGCAGGCTCACCACCCGCAGTTGTTCGAGCACTTCGCGGTGGCGCGCTGGGTCGCTCTTGGCATGCAGCACCGCCACTGCTGCCGCGCGCATCTCCAGCAGCATCAGCGGCAGGATGTCGCGTTCGAAGTCCAGTTGCCCGCCGGGGGCCTGCTGGCGCAGCAGGTCAATGCGCGTGCTGGTGAGGAAGATCGCCTTGTGCCGGGGCGCGCGGGTCAGGCCCGTGGGGCGGGCGCGGAACGGCAGCCCGTCGCGGGACTGGATGTAGAGGATCGGCTCCTTGCCCGACGGGAAGTACACATGGCTGGCGTCGGCCATGCGGTGGTAGGCGCCACCGCGGCCGGCGGTGAGCGCCGCCAGGGTGTCCATGGCGCCCAGCCCCAGGCCTTCGATCAGCACCGCCTCGCCGGGGGCGATGCTGTCGAGGCTGCCCGGCAGCGGGTAGATATCGCCGACCCGGTCTTCCTCCACCGGGCGCTCACGCCCGGTGTGGCCGACGGTGAGCACCAGGCGCTGCACGGTAATGCTCTCGCCTGATGGCAGGTCGAGCACGTAGGCCTGATTGGCGTCGGTGCGCACGGCCTGCACCCGCTGCGGGTGCAGGCGCACGTTCACCCAGGCGGGCGCCGTGGCGAGGATGCGCAGGAAGGCATCGGCCAGATACGCGCCGAGCAGCCGGCGCGGGAGGAAATCTTCCGGCTCGACACTGCGACCCTCCGTGGCCACCAGGCCGGTCTTGGGGTCGACCTTGACCCCTTCGGCCTGGCACCAGGCCAGGAAGTCCGGGCCCGACCGCTCGCGGGCATCGTGCAGGCTGCCCAGCGACGCCGCGTCAGGGTACACCCCCAGCTGGCCGGCCACGGTATTGAGCAGCAGGTAGTCCGGTTGGTCCGGCCAGTGCGCGCCGGTGCCGAAGGCGTTGGGGTCGAAGATATCGATCACCAGCGGCTGGTCCGGGCGCCCCTCGGCGATGCTCAGCAGCCGCTCGAGGATCGACAGCCCACGCGAGCCGCAGCCCACCAGGCCAATGTGCAGGGCTTGGCTCACCATCTGCGCTCCTCCCCGAAGAATGACGGTACTTCGATGGCCGAACCTTGCTCGAGCGCGACCTCGTGGATGCGCCGGCCCAGGGCCAGGTCGAGGATGCCCATGCCGAACGGCGAGTAGATCAGCGGCTTGTCGCGGTTCACCGGCAGCTCGCCGCGCAGGATCTGCGCCACGGTGCCGGTGACGAAGTCGCGGTGGCCAAAGCGCTGTTCGGCCAGGTGCGGCGAGGTGTTGGCCTTCAGGCAGTGGCTGACGTCGTCGAAGAAGTTGTAGGCCCCGGCGACGATCCCGGCATCGATGTCGCGCAGCGAGATGTTCAGCACGACCTGGCCTGGGCGGAAGGTGTCGTCACCGACCACGTACGGGGTGCCGGCGCTGGTGGCGAACACCACGATATCGGCCTTGAGCGCCTCTTCCAGCGACCACAGTTGCACCTGCGGCAGGCCCAGTTGCTCGCCGAAACCGGCCAGTGCCTCGGCCGACTCGCGGTTGAGGTCATGCACGCCGACCTGGCCGAACGACCAGTCGTCACCGATGAAGGTGTCGAGGATGTTCCGCGCGATTACCCCGCCGCCAATGATCGACAGGCTGCCGGCACGCTTTTGCTTGTCATTGAGCAGCCAGGCGCCCAGCACCGCCGAAGCTGCGGTGCGCACCGCGCTGATCAGCGCGCCTTCGAGCAGCGCGTAGGGGTAGCCGCTGTGCGGGTCGTTGAGCACCAGCACCGCCGAGGCGCGGGGGATGCCTGAGTGGATGTTGTCGGGGTAGCTGGCGATCCACTTGATGCCCGACACCGACTGCTCGCCTTGTTTGTCGACGATGGCTGCCGGCAGGGCAATGATGCGGTTGGCCGGCTCTTCGGGGAAGCGCAGGAAGTAGCTGTCCGGGTTGACGGTTTCGCCGCGCTCGTGGGTGAGGTAGGTCTGCGCGACCACCTCGATGGCTTCCTGGCGCATGCCGCCAAGGATGGCCTTGACGGTGGCGCCGGGGATCACGTGGAACGGGGGAATCGAAGCTTGTGCGGTCATGACTGGTTACGCCGTGAGTGACAGAGGGAATTCGGGGAACAGCGGTTGCAACGCGTCGGGGCCCAGCCGCTGGCTGACCCACTCGTCGCTGTAGAGGGTTTCGAGGTAGCGCTCGCCCATGTCCGGGGAGATCGCCACCACCACATCGTCCGGGCGGATCTGCGCCGCCCACTGCTGCACGCCGGCCAGCACCGTGCCGGTGGAGCCACCGAACAGCAGCCCGTAACGCTGCGCCAGCCAGCGGCACACCTGCACCGTGCGCACCTCGGGCACGGTGAGGAAGGCGTGGATATCGCTGGGCTCGTAGATTTCCGGGCGGCGGCTGGTGCCCAGCCCCGGGATATGGCGGGTGCCGCCGGGCAGGCCGAAGGTCACCGAACCCACCGAGTCCACCGCGATCACCTTGGTGTGTGGAGAGTGGTCGGCGAAATAACGCTTGCAGCCCATCAGCGTGCCGGTGGTGCCGGCGCCGACGAACAGGTAGTCGACCTGCCCGAACTTCTCGGCAATGGCCCGTGCAGTGGCGTTGTAGTGGGCCAGCGGGTTGTTCGGGTTCTGGTACTGGTTGAGCCAGATGTAGTCGGGGTTCTGCGCGACCATCTGCTCGATCAGGCGGATGCGCGAATACAGAAAGCCGCCGTTCTCATCGCGCTGGTCGACCACGATCACCTGGGCGCCCAGGGCCTGGATCAGCTTGCGGTTGGGTGCCGAGGTGTTGGGGTCAATGACGCAGACGAACTGGTAGCCCTTGGCAGCGCAGACCATCGCCAGGGCCACACCAAGGTTGCCCGAGGACGATTCGATCAGCCGCGTGCGGGGTGTGATCAGCCCACGGCTTTCAAGGTCGGCGACGATCGCATGGGCGGTCTTGAGCTTGATGGAGCCGGCCGGGTTCAGGCCCTCGATCTTCAAGTGCACTTTGGCACTGCACAGCTGATCGACCTGGATGTAGTTATTTTCGTTTATCAGTTGCTTGATCATTGGGGCATCCCTGTCAGATTTCCTGAACGAAGCGGGCCGTCCGGCGGGGTGCCGGGCGGCTTGGAAATAACGGGGCAGCAGGGAAGTTGAGTACCGGGTGGTAGCGCTTGCCTGTTCTACGGTTATTTACAAACGCGCTTTCCATCCGTGGAAACGATGTTGCTCATGATGTTGGGGTTGGCATGCAAGTGCGCGGCAGGTACTTGGCCTGACGCTGCGGAAGTGATGGTGCGGGTGCGGGAGGGGAGGGCGACAGATACAGAAAATCGGGATTTTTCAATACAGCGGGAGGCGGCTTGCGCGAGCACCTGCCTTGCTCAAAATCGGAACGCCCGGCGCAATACCTGTAGGAGCGGCCTTGTGTCGCGAAAGGGGTGCGCAGCGCCCCCAGGATCTCGATTACACCTCAAGATCGCTGGGGCCGCTTTGCGGCCCTTTCGCGACACAAGGCCGCTCCTACAAAAACTGTGCGAGACAGTTGCCCCCACAGTGCTGGGCAGTGTCCGAGTGAAAGTTATTGCGGTGGAAGCAGCCGGTCCCGGCAAGCCTCAAGAATCTCATCCGCCAACGCCGAATCATCCGGGCAGGCTCGGGAAAGCGTGATGGCGCCCACGAGTGTGGCAATCACGCTCAAGCGCCGGGCACGCTGAGCCTGTTCATCGACAGCATCGGCTGGCCCATCAGCCGCTTGCAGCGTCTCCAACAACTGTTCCAAGCCTTCGGCAAACACCGCCTTGACCGCATCGGGCTGGCGCGCCGCGTCGCTGCTCAGTGCCGCCAGGGTGCAGCCTGCGGCAGGGTTGTCCCGATGTTCGCGCGACAGATACCGATCTAGGTACTGCGCCAGATCGACCCCTTCGCTGCGTGCCGTGCTGCTGGCCAGGCCACAGGCCGCCGCTTCGGCCATAAGATCGGCCTTGGAGCCAAAGTGCTTGTAGAACCCGCCATGGGTAAAACCGGCAGCGGCCATCAGGTCGGCCACCCCAACTCCGTCATACCCCCGCTCGCGAAACAGCGCAGAGGCCGTCTCGACAATGTGCGCGCGGTTGGCTTGGGCTTGTGCCTTGGTGACTTTCATGGCGGGCGACTCCTGCACCGGGGTGGTGAGGCTCATCATACATTGATGTCGTTCATCATCAAAACGTTGACATGGTTAGATTATGATCGTAATCATAATGGCAGACACCCCCAAACTTGAGGATCTACCCATGAGTGCCTTGCCTACTGTTCTTGTCACCGGCGCCTCCAGCGGCATCGGCGCCACCTATGCTGAACGCTTCGCCCAGCGCGGCCACGACCTGGTGCTGGTCGCCCGCGATCAGGCCCGGCTGGAGGCCCTGGCCGATCGCCTGCATGAGCAGTTCAGCGTCGCAGTCGAAGTGCTGGTCGCCGATCTGACCCAGGAAGACGATCTAGCCCGGGTCGAAGCCCGTCTGCGTGAAGATGGCCGCATCGGTGTATTGATCAACAACGCAGGCCAAGGCCAGTCGGGCGGCTTCCTCGGGCAGAACGGCGAAAGCCTCGAACGCCTGATCGGCCTGAACGTCACCGCCGTCACCCGCCTGGCGGCCGCCGTCGCGCCGCGCCTGGCCGAGCAGGGCAGTGGTGCGATCGTCAATATCGGTTCGGTGGTGGGGCTGGCGCCGGAGCTGGGCATGACGGTGTATGGCGCTACCAAGGCGTTCGTGCAGTTCCTGTCCCAGGGGCTGGCGCTGGAGCTGGGGCCAAAGGGCGTCTACGTGCAGGCCGTGCTGCCGGCGGCAACCCGCACCGAGATCTGGTCGCGCTCCGGGCTGGATATCGATTCGCTGCCTGAAGTGATGGAGGTGGAGGATCTGGTCGATGCCGCGCTGGTGGGTTATGACCGGCGTGAGGGGATCACCATTCCGCCGTTGCAGCATGCCGAGCGTTGGGCGGCGCTGGACGGTGCGCGGCAGATGTTGATGGGGGATCTGCGCCAGTCCCTGGTGGCTGAGCGGTATCGCGGCGAGGCGTGAGTGCATTCGCGATTGTTGGTAATTGCCAAGCGCTGAAGGGAAGTCGCTAATGCCTGGAATTCTGGGCTTACTGGATTGTTTTCAGTTCCAATGCCCAGGATTCCGGGCTTTGTGCTTTTCGAGCAATGAATGTTTACCAAGGCCGTAGACGGTTGTTTTGCTGATTTGAGTTGATTATCTTTAGGCCTATAATTTTGTGGCTTAAGTCGTTTTTATGAGGTTAAGCCACGTCATGTTGGATTTAAGTCTCACTAAGCCCAGCGAGATCGTCAGGCGTCTATGCGAGCGCTTGCGCACCGAGCGGCTTGCTCAGCAGATGACGCAAGCGGAGGTAGCTGGGCGCGCAGGTATCGCTACCAATACGGTGTCGAACTTGGAAGCCGGGCGTAATGTGGGGTTCGAGAACCTGGTGCGGGTCGCCATGGTGCTGGGGCGGGCCAAGGAGCTTGAAAGCCTGTTTCTGCCCAAGCTCGACAGCCTTGCCGATCTGCAGCGTTATGAGCAGGGGGCCAAGCGCCAGCGCATCAGAAGCAAACAAACCAGTACCGGGCAAGGGCGCGAATCAAACTTGAATCAATGAGTGCGTTGCCTTACTTGCATGACACTGCGAGGGACCCACCTTCTTCGTTTTTCGCTGCGGTCGACCGAACACCCGTGGCGTGATCCAAGTCCCGCTCTATACTCATCTACGGTCTTGCCCTCGACCACGTGACTGGCATGTTCCAGTCCGGCACACCGATGCCCTTTGTGGCGAGGGCAAGCCCTCTTACTGCCATCACTGATTTCTGTGGGAGCGGGTTTACCCGCGAAGGGCCGCAGAGCGGCCCCAATACGGCACAGGGCTCGTCAATCCCCAACCCCATGCAACCGCAACGCCCGCTGCGCACATTCCTTCCAGCTCAGCTTGCGCTTAGCCGCCACGGCCAAAGGCACTTCCGCCGCCATCACCACCGGCATATCCCGCATCCGTACCCAAGGCTCGCTTTGCCAATACAGCAAACTCGCCGTCTGCCCACCCGGCCAGCACATCCTGCCCAGGCGCGGCAGGTCGTGAAGCGCCGAGTCCTGCCCATCGCGCAGCACCGCCACCACCTCATGGGTTAGCCAGTGGCGCAGGTGGCGGTTCTCCGGAATATGGTGATGGGCCAGCAGGGTATAGGCCCCGGACTCGCTGACCAGGGTGGTCTCGCTGTACTGGCCGTAGCGCAGCAGTTGCACGGTGCGATGCTGGTCCGGGTCGAGCTTGCGGATGCAGTGTTCGTCGAAGAAGCGCCCGGTCATCCGGCCGAGTTCGTGGGCGCAGAACCAGGCTTGGGATTCGAGCCAGAGAGTGTGGAGGGGGCGGTTGTGGCGGGTGAAGAGGGTGGAGGAGTAGTGGTTGTCCATGATGGGCTATCCAGAATCAGGAGAGCCGTTTCTAACGGGAACGGGATTCCGCCGCGTGAGCGTTCTTAGCGCTTGGAGAAACTAGCGTGGTTTGCCGGGGTTAAACAGCGGCAAATCTGTAGGGTGTTTCTTGATTTGATATCTGATGTTTGAGGGGCATTTTGAGTGCTATAGCGTGAGGGCCACCAAGTGTTCGCCGAAAGCCTTTTGGCGCCTATCAGATCGAGCGCCGCCCGCGCGGCGCATCGCGGCACAAGGCCGCTCCTACATCTGTTTCGGCTGCGGCAATCCTGTGAGAGAGGCGGCGCCTGCTTTGGTGCATGTCTCACGTAGTGCGGGACGACTGCAACGCCCACCGCGATATCGCGTCATGCCAACAAGGCGGACAGCGGTAATGGTCCAGGCGTAATTGGCCCGAAACAGATGTAGGAGCGGCCTTGTGCCGCGATGCGCCGCTCGATCTCATAGGCGCTGCAAAAATGCCGACGAACATTTGGTAGCCATCAGGGAACACCTTGAGGTGCACGGTTTGAACACGCAACAAAAAAGGCTGCCCGAGGGCAGCCTTCCTGGAGTAGCCGGACAAATCAGTCCCAGCTCAGAGCACCACCAGTCTGATACTCAATCACGCGAGTCTCAAAGAAGTTCTTCTCCTTCTTCAAGTCCATAATCTCGCTCATCCATGGGAACGGGTTAGTAGTCCCCGGATACTCTTCCTTCAACCCAATCTGGGTCAAACGACGGTTGGCAATGAACTTGAGGTAATCCTCCATCATCGCTGCGTTCATCCCCAGCACGCCGCGTGGCATGGTGTCACGGGCGTATTCGATCTCCAGCTGAGTCCCTTGCAGGATCATCTGGGTCGCTTCTTCCTTCATCGCGGCATCCCACAGGTGCGGGTTCTCGATCTTGATCTGGTTGATCACGTCGATGCCGAAGTTCAGGTGCATGGACTCGTCACGCAGGATGTACTGGAACTGCTCGGCAACGCCGGTCATCTTGTTGCGGCGGCCCATGGACAGGATCTGGGTGAAGCCGCAGTAGAAGAAGATGCCTTCCAGGACGCAGTAGTAGGCGATCAGGTTGCGCAGCAGCTCTTTGTCGGTCTCGACGGTGCCGGTGTTGAACTCCGGGTCGGAGATGGCGCGGGTGTACTTCAGGCCCCAGGCGGCTTTCTTCGCGACCGATGGGATCTCGTGGTACATGTTGAAGATCTCGCCTTCATCCATGCCCAGCGACTCGATGCAGTACTGGTAGGCGTGGGTGTGGATCGCCTCTTCGAAGGCCTGGCGCAGGATGTACTGGCGGCACTCGGGGTTGGTGATCAGGCGGTACACGGCCAGGGCCAGGTTGTTGGCAACCAGGGAGTCGGCGGTGGAGAAGAAGCCGAGGTTGCGCATCACGATGCGGCGCTCGTCTTCGGTCAGGCCGTCCATGCTCTTCCACAGGGCGATGTCGGCGGTCATGTTGACCTCTTGCGGCATCCAGTGGTTGGCGCAGCCGTCGAGGTACTTCTGCCAGGCCCAGTCGTACTTGAAAGGTACCAGCTGGTTGAGGTCGGCGCGGCAGTTGATCATGCGCTTTTCGTCAACAGCGACGCGGGCCGAGGAGCCTTCCAGCTCGGCCAGGCCTTCGGCGATGTCCAGGGCGTCCAGGGCAGCCTTGGCGCGCTTGACGGCGTCGGAGTCCGAGGCAGTGGCGGCGCGGGCTTCCAGGGCGGCGGCACCGCCGGCGCTGTCGAGCTTGTCCAGAGTGGCGGCTGCGGCGGCTTGTGCGCCGGTGTTGCCCTTGGCGGCTACTTCGCCGTCTTCTTTATCGAATTCGTCCCAGCTCAGCATGGTGAGTTCTCCTGCTTGAGGGCCATCTTGAGTATGGCCGGTGGATCTTGGTTGCGGTGCGGTGCACGCAAATCTGGATGCCCTTTGAGGGCTGGCCGCAGCGGTGGGCTGCGGCTTTTTATGTCTGGCTGAAGGGCGGTGTTGGCCGCTTCGCGGGTAAACCCGCTCCCACAGGGTTCCGTGTGGCTACACGGAAAAGAGGCTTCCCGGGGGAAGCCTCAGCCAAGCCTTACTGGCAGGCTTCGCAATCCGGCTCGTCGATGGCGCAAGCCTTCGGTACCGGGGCAGGGCCTGCGGCCTGGACCGGGGCGCTGTCGCCGCCGCTCGACACGGCGTTGAGCTTGCCGGTGTTGATGGTCGACTTCTCGGTGCTGGTCGCGGCCAGGGCACGGAGGTAGTAGGTGGTCTTCAGACCACGGTACCAGGCCATGCGGTAGGTCACGTCCAGCTTCTTGCCCGAAGCGCCAGCAATGTACAGGTTCAGCGACTGGGCCTGGTCGATCCACTTCTGGCGACGCGAGGCGGCATCGACGATCCACTTGGTCTCGACTTCGAACGCGGTGGCGTACAGGTCTTTGAGCTCCTGCGGGATGCGCTCGATCTGCTGCACCGAACCGTCGTAGTACTTCAGGTCGTTGATCATCACCGAGTCCCACAGGTCGCGGGCCTTCAGGTCGCGCACCAGGTACGGGTTGATCACGGTGAATTCGCCCGACAGGTTCGATTTCACGTACAGGTTCTGGTAGGTCGGCTCGATGGACTGCGACACGCCAGTGATGTTGGCGATGGTCGCGGTCGGCGCGATGGCCATGATGTTCGAGTTACGAATACCTTTTTGTACGCGAGCACGCACCGGTGCCCAGTCCAGGCTTTCGGTCAGGTCGACGTCGATGTACTTCTGGCCACGGGCTTCGATCAGGATCTGTTGCGAATCCAGCGGCAGGATGCCCTTGGACCACAGCGAACCCTGGAAGGTCTCGTAGGCGCCGCGCTCGTCGGCCAGGTCGCAGGAAGCCTGGATCGCGAAGTAGCTGACCGCTTCCATCGACTTGTCGGCGAACTCTACTGCGGCATCCGAACCGTACGGAATGTGCTGCAGGTACAGCGCGTCCTGGAAGCCCATGATGCCCAGGCCGACCGGGCGGTGCTTGAAGTTCGAGTTACGCGCTTGCGGCACCGAGTAGTAGTTGATGTCGATCACGTTGTCGAGCATGCGCACGGCGGTGTTCACGGTGCGTTGCAGCTTGGCGGTGTCCAGCTTGCCATCGACGATGTGGTTCGGCAGGTTGATCGAGCCCAGGTTGCAGACCGCGATCTCGTCCTTGTTGGTGTTCAGGGTGATCTCGGTGCACAGGTTCGAGCTGTGGACCACGCCCACGTGCTGCTGCGGGCTGCGCAGGTTGCACGGGTCCTTGAAGGTCAGCCATGGGTGGCCGGTCTCGAACAGCATCGACAGCATCTTGCGCCACAGGTCTTTGGCCTGGATGGTCTTGAACACCTTGATCTTGTTGTACTCGGTCAGGGCTTCGTAGTACTCGTAGCGCTCTTCGAAGGCCTTGCCGGTCAGGTCGTGCAGATCAGGCACTTCGCTTGGCGAGAACAGGGTCCACTTGCCGTCATCGAAGACGCGCTTCATGAACAGGTCAGGGATCCAGTTGGCGGTGTTCATGTCGTGGGTACGACGACGGTCATCACCGGTGTTCTTGCGCAGCTCGATGAACTCTTCGATGTCCAGGTGCCAGGTTTCCAGGTAGGCACACACGGCGCCTTTGCGCTTGCCACCCTGGTTCACGGCAACGGCGGTGTCGTTGACCACTTTGAGGAACGGCACGACGCCTTGCGACTTGCCGTTGGTGCCCTTGATGTACGAACCCAGGGCGCGCACCGGGGTCCAGTCGTTGCCCAGGCCACCAGCGAATTTCGACAGCATGGCGTTGTCGTGGATCGCGTGGTAGATGCCCGACAGGTCATCCGGCACGGTGGTCAGGTAGCAGCTGGACAGTTGCGGGCGCAGGGTGCCGGCGTTGAACAGGGTTGGGGTCGAGGCCATGTAGTCGAACGACGACAACAGGTTGTAGAACTCGATCGCACGGGCTTCTTTGTCTTTCTCTTCCAGCGCCAGGCCCATGGCCACACGCATGAAGAACACCTGCGGCAGTTCGAAGCGCACGCCATCCTTGTGGATGAAGTAGCGGTCGTAGAGGGTCTGCAGGCCCAGGTAGGTGAACTGCTGGTCGCGCTCGTGGTTGATCGCCTTGCCCAGTTTTTCCAGGTCGAAGTCGGCCAGGGCCGGGTTGAGCAGTTCGAACTCGATACCTTTGGCCACGTAGGCCGGCAGGGCCTTGGCGTACAGGTCGGCCATCTCGTGGTGGGTGGCGCTGTCGGCCACATCCAAGAAGCCCAGGCCTTCGGCGCGCAGGGTGTCCATCAGCAGGCGGGCGGTGACGAACGAGTAGTTCGGCTCACGCTCCACCAGGGTGCGCGAGGTCATCACCAGGGCGGTGTTGACGTCCTTGATGGCCACGCCGTCGTACAGGTTCTTCAGGGTTTCGCGCTGGATCAGCTCGCCATCGACTTCGGCCAGGCCTTCGCAGGCTTCGCTGATGATGGTGTTCAGGCGCGCCATGTCCAGCGGCGCCAGGCTGCCGTCGGCCAGGGTGATGCGGATGCTTGGGTGCGGCTCGACCACGGCGCCGGTGTTGGCGCGGGTGGCGCGCTCTTTGGCGCGCTGGTCGCGGTAGATCACGTAGTCGCGGGCGACTTTCTGCTCGCCGGCGCGCATCAGGGCCAGTTCGACCTGGTCCTGGATTTCTTCGATGTGGATGGTGCCACCCGATGGCATGCGACGCTTGAACGTGGCGGTGACCTGCTCGGTCAGGCGCGCGACGGTGTCGTGGATGCGCGACGAGGCGGCGGCGGTGCCGCCTTCAACTGCGAGGAACGCCTTGGTGATGGCCACGGTGATCTTGTCGTCGGTGTAGGGGACGACAGTGCCGTTGCGCTTGATCACGCGCAGTTGGCCCGGGGCGGTGGCGGCCAGATCCTGGTTGGAATCGGCCAGCGGCGCCTTGGCCTGCGGGTTCTCGCGAGTTGTGTCGGTTTGCATGGGTGGGTGTCTCCACAGTTTCTATATTGTTCAGGCGCCTGTTCAGCGCCCACCGTTCCATCCACTAGCCTGGTGGGCCTGTGCGGGCGGCGGCATGCACGCGCATGCGCCCGCTCGGGCTCACCGACTTCGGGACAGACTCAGGAATAAGGGCAATAACCTGCCGCTCCCTGGCCGAAGTCAAAGGTTCTGGGCCGTGCCCAAAATCTGTTGCTGATGAGTGCGCGGCCTTGCCTGCAACACTCATACCCGAACAAGGCCGTCAGCGGCGTTGCCTCGGTCGCCTCCGCAGGAGCGGTTTGGCTCATGAAATCACGTTAAGTTCAGCCAGAAAATTCGCTTGAATTTGCCTGCTGACTTGTGTTTGTGATTTTGCGCAAACCCCAACATCTAGTGGTTCGCTGCGATGGGGATACAAGATAATGCGGTCTGGGGGGCTTTGCAAGGCGGGCGCCTGTGGATAACTTGTGGGTACTTTGTGAGTGATTCGTGGGTATCGGTTGTAGGCCTTGTCCCAAGAGGTTTGCACTATTTTTTAGCGCTGCCGTGCCCCCGCGCAGAATTTTGCGGGCGCGAACCCTATCACAAAAACCGCTTCAGTCCAGAGGCTTGTGATGAGGTTGGCAGGGGTGGGGGCGGGACGTAGTATCCGGGGGCGATGTTGCTTGTTGATGAACGGGAATCATCACGCGAATCACGGGATCAGGTTGCCTGTGCCGGCCCTTTCGCGGGTAAACCCGCTCCCACAGGTACTGCTCGGGTTCTGTGGGAGCGGGTTTACCCGCGAAGAGGCCGGCACTGGCATCCATAAAACAACAATCAAAAGGCAGAGGCCATGGACCAGCCAAACAACCGCATCCTCATCGTCGAGGACGACCAGCGCCTCGCCGAGCTCACCGCCGAGTACCTGCAGGCCAACGGCTTCGAAGTGGCAGTGGAGGGCGACGGTGGCCGCGCCGCGCGGCGCATCATCGACAGCCAGCCGGACCTGGTGATCCTCGACCTGATGCTGCCCGGCGAGGATGGCCTGAGCATCTGCCGGCGGGTGCGCGGCCAGTACGCCGGCCCCATCCTCATGCTCACCGCCCGCAGCGACGAGCTCGACCAGGTGCAGGGGCTCGACCAGGGCGCCGACGATTATGTGTGCAAGCCCGTGCGCCCACGCCTGCTGCTGGCGCGCATCAACGCCCTGCTGCGCCGTAGCGAAGCCCCCGAACGCCGGCAGGAGCTGGCCTTCGGCCCGCTGCATATCGACAACCGCCTGCGCGAGGCTCGGCTGGCCGGGCAGCTCATCGACCTGACCGGCGCCGAGTTCGACCTGCTGTGGCTGCTGGCCAGCAACGCCGGGCGGGTATTGTCCCGCGAAGAAATCTTTACCTCGCTGCGCGGGGTCGGTTACGACGGCCAGGACCGCTCCATCGATGTGCGCATTTCCAAGATCCGCCCCAAGATCGGCGACGACCCGATCACCCCGCGGCTGATCAAGACCCTGCGCAGCAAGGGCTACCTGTTCGTCGGCGAGGCCCCATGAATTCGATCTTCCTGCGCATCTACGGCGGCATGCTCGCCGTGCTGGTGCTGGTGGCCGTGCTCGGTGTGCTCAGCCTGCACCTGCTCAACGAGGTGCGTGCCGGCCAGCACCGTGAGCGCCTGGCCCAGGGCACCTTCAGCCTGATGGCCGACAACCTGGCGCAGCAGAACGCGGTGGAGCGCCAGCGCTCGCTGGTGATCTGGGAGCGCCTGCTGGGGGTGCCGCTGGACGTACGCCCGATGACCGCGTTCACCCTCGACGGTGGCCAGCGTGCGCGGCTGTACCGCGACCTGGTGGTGGTGGAGAAGACTGGCCCGCACGCGGCCCGGGTGCTGCGCCGGATCGGGCGTGAAGACCAGCTGCTGGTGGCCGAGGTCAAGCAGATCAGCGAGCAGTTGGCCCGCGCCACCCTTTACCTGCTGGCCGACGAGCTGGTGCGCTACCCCGTGACCGAGCAGCAGAACCGCCTGGCGCAGATCCGCCAGAGCAAGGGCTTTGGCTTCGATGTCGCCCTGCAGCGCATCGAGCGCGCGGCGCTGGACGACGACCAGCGCCGGCGGGTGGAGGAGGGCGACACGGTGATGGCCCTGGGCCGGGATGGCGATTCGATCCGGGTGTTCGCGGGCCTGACCGGCTCGCCCTGGGTGCTGGAGATCGGCCCGCTGTACCAGCTCAACCCGTATCCACCGCAGTTGCTGATCCTTATCGCCTTCCTTGGGCTGTGCCTGATCGGCCTGGTGGTGTACCTGCTGGTGCGCCAGCTCGAGCGGCGCCTGTCGGGCCTGGAGGTGGCCGCCACGCGCATTGCCCAGGGCAGCCTCGACACCCGCGTGCCGGCGGGCGACGCCGACTCGGTGGGGCGCCTGGCCGAAGCCTTCAACGGCATGGCCGAGCACCTGCAACGCTCGCTGACCATGCAGCGCGAGCTGGTGCGCGCGGTGTCCCACGAGCTGCGTACGCCGGTGGCGCGCCTGCGCTTCGGCCTGGAGATGATCGAGAGCGCCAGCACCGAGCAGGCCCGCGCCAAGCACCTGGCCGGGATGGACGGCGATATCCAGGACCTGGACAAGCTGGTCGACGAGATGCTCACCTACGCCCGCCTGGAGCAGGGGGCGCCAGCCCTGAACTTCCAGGCCGTGGACCTGGACGAGCTGCTGGCGCGGGTAATCGATGAGTTGGCGCCGCTACGGGCCGACGTGCGGGTGCTGCGCGGCGAGTGCCATGGGCTGGACGGTGGCGGCGCCTGGGTCGAGGCCGAGCCGCGCTACCTGCACCGGGCCTTGCAAAACTTGGTGCGCAATGCCATGCGCCATGCCGAAGCCGAAGTGCGCCTGAGCTATGAGCTGGGCCAGCAGCGCTGCCGCATCGATGTGGAAGACGACGGCCCGGGCATTCCGGAAGGGGTGTGGGACCGTATCTTCACGCCCTTCACCCGCCTCGACGACAGCCGCACGCGCGCGTCGGGCGGCCACGGGCTGGGGTTGTCGATCGTGCGGCGGATCATCTACTGGCACGGCGGCCGCGCCCTGGTCGGGCGCAGCGAGCAGCTGGGCGGGGCGTGTTTCAGCCTGAGCTGGCCGCGCGAGCAGCCAGGCGACTAAACGCTGATCAAACTGAGCAGGTGGCCATCCTGCAGGCAGAACTGGCCATCGAGCTCGACGCCGTGGCGCCACTGCGCCGACAGGTCGGTGAGCAGGCGCAGGCGGGCATGGCCATCGGCCGACCATTGCAGCACTTCGGCGTGCTCGAAGTAGAAGCGCTGCCTGGTCAGCGGGTAGAGCGTCTTGAACAGGCTTTCCTTGAGCGAGAAGGTCAAGGTCACGACCAGGGCCTGCTGGCGGCGATCCAGGCGTTCGAGTTCGGCGGGGGTGAGGATCTCGCCGGCCAGGCGCTCGGCGCGCTCGTCACTGAGCAGGGTTTCCTGATCCAGCCCCAGGCCCTGGCAGGCGCCGTCGGCGGCCACCACGGCCGCGGCCCAGCCCTGGCCATGGGTGATCGAGCCGTGGATGCCGGCAGGCCAGATGGGCGAGCGGTCTTCGTGGGTGGCGGGCACGTAGTCGCGGCCGTCCAGGCGTTGCAGGGCGTCGCGGGCGCACACCCGGCCGGCCAGGTACTCGGCCTGGCGCTTGGCCACCGAGCGTTGCAGGCTGGCGCTGTGTTCGATGCCGGCGCGCTGGAAGTCGTCGGCGGCGAGCTTTTTCGGGTCGAAGGCGCAACTGACCAGCACCGCGCCGGGCAGCGGGCGGGGCAGGGGCCAGTGGTGCTGGAGCGGGGCGCAGCAGGTGGGGAGTCTGTTCATGGCGGGTATTGTGCCAGCCGTTGGGTGGGCGGTGGAGCTGTAATTGCTGGGGCTGCTGTGCAGCCCTTTCCGGCCGGTCCGGCGCCCCGGCAAGGCCGCTCCTACAAAGACCGCGCAGTTCCTGTAGGAGCGGCCTTGTGCCGCGAAAGGGGTGCGCAGCGCCCCCAAGATCTCGAGTACTCCCAAAATCGCTGGGGCCGCTCTGCGGCCCATTCGCGGCACAAGGCCACTCCTACAGAGACCGCGCAAGATGTAGGAGCCGGCTTGCCGGCGATGGGCCGCAAAGCGGCCCCGGCAATCCTCAATCGAACGCGGTCTTGAGGAACGCCTGCATGTCCTTCCACGAGCTTTCATCCGCCGCCTTGTCATAGCCGATATCCGGCCCGCCATGCCCGCCATGGCTCAACCGGTCGGCGTCGGGGTTGGTGAACCCATGCTTGGCCCCTGGAATCCCGACGAACTTGTAGTCGACCTTGGCCGCATCCATTTCCGCCTTGAACGCCGCCACCTGCTCCGGCGTGACCATGCTGTCGGCCTCGCCATGCTCCACCAGGATCTTCGCCCGGACGATGCCAGGCTTGGCGGGTGTTTGCGTCGCCAGCGCGCCATGGAAGCTCACCACGCCATCGAGCTTCTCGCCCCGGCGCGCGGCATCGAGCACCACCTTGCCGCCGAAACAGTAGCCCACGGCTGCCAACTGGTGCTTGTTGGTGTTCGGTTGCAGCTTCAGCAGCTCAAGGCCTGCATCGAAGCGCCGGGCCGCCGCTTGCGGGTCCTTCATCGCCGCCGCCATGAACGCCTGGGCATCCTGCGGGTGCTCGGTGTTCTTGCCGTCACCGTACATGTCGATGGCCAGGGCGTTGTAGCCCAGCGCTGCAAAGTCACGTGCGCGGCGCTTGGCGTAGTCGTTCAGCCCCCACCACTCATGCACCACCACGATGCCGGGGCGCTTGCCCTCGATCGCGTCGTCGTAGGCGAAATAGCCGACGTAGCGCTTGCCGTCGGCGTCCTGGTAGGGGATTTCACGGGTCTGCACCGCCGCCTGGGCGAGGGCGGTACTGCACAGCAGGGCCAGGGCAAGCAGGGAACGCATGGGCAAAGCTCCTTCTTCGGCGTTGGGTACTTCGTTCAGCCGCAGTTCAGGCTGGGTTCAGCGGTCGTTCAGGGCGACCTCCCTACTCTAGCCCCCAGACAGTAACAACGCATCCAACGGGAGTACCTGAACCATGAAAACCCTCAATACCCTCATCGCCGCCATGGCCGTTTGCGCCGCTGGCCTGACCACCACCGCCCAGGCCGACGACACCTTCGCCAGCCTGACTTACGGCCAGACCAGCGACAAAGTGCGCAAGTCCGGCCTGCTGCAAAGCAACACCGACCACCTCAACACCGACGGCATCATCGCCAAGGACGGTACCTGGGGCGTGCGCGTGGGCAAGATGAACGACCAGGGCCGCTACTACCTCACCTACGACAACGTCTCCGGCGACCACAGCGGCCTCAAGCTGCGCCAGGAAAACCTGCTGGGCAGCTACGACCTGTTCCTGCCGGTGGGCGACACCACCAAGCTGTTCGGCGGTGGCTCGATCGGTGTGACCAAGCTGTCCCAGGAGTCCTCCGGCTACAGCCGCGACACCGACACCGGCTACGCCATCGGCCTGCAGGCCGGCGTGCTGCAACAGGTCACCGACAATACCTCGGTAGAGCTGGGCTACCGCTACCTGCGCAGCAACGCCGCCACCGAGCTGTCGCCCCACGGCGGCGCAAAGAGCGGTACCCTGCGCCTGGACAGCAGCGCCCAGACCTACCTGGCGGCCAACTACAAGTTCTGAGGCCGCTGTTATCCTGTACGGGCACTATCGCGGGGCAAACCCGCTGCCACAAACACCTGTGGCAGCGGGCTTGCCCCGCGATAGTGCCCATAGAGGCAACCCGAAAAAGGAGATCCACATGAAATTGCTGGTGGTCGAGGACGAGGCGCTGCTGCGTCACCACCTGTTCACCCGCCTGGGCGAAGGCGGCCATGTGGTGCAGGCGGTGGCCAACGCCGAAGAGGCGCTGTACCAGGCCGAGCAGTACAACCACGACCTGGCGATCATCGACCTGGGCTTGCCGGGCATGAGCGGGCTTGACCTGATCCGCCAGCTGCGCAGCCTCGGCCAGACCTTCCCGATCCTCATCCTTACCGCCCGTGGCAACTGGCAGGACAAGGTCGAGGGCCTGGCCGCCGGGGCCGACGACTACGTGGTCAAACCCTTCCAGTTCGAAGAGTTGGAGGCGCGTCTCAACGCCTTGCTGCGTCGCTCCAGCGGCTTCACCCAATCGACCATCGCCGCCGGCCCCCTGGTGCTCGACCTCAACCGCAAGCAGGCCACCCTGGACGACGCGCCGCTGGCGCTCACCGCCTACGAGTACCGCATCCTCGAATACCTCATGCGCCATCACCAGCAAGTGGTGGCCAAGGACCGGCTGATGGAGCAGCTCTATCCAGACGACGAAGAGCGCGACCCCAACGTCATCGAGGTGCTGGTCGGCCGCCTGCGGCGCAAGCTCGAGGGCGCTCACGGCTTCAAGCCAATCGACACGGTACGTGGCCTGGGCTACCTGTTCACCGAGCGCTGCCGATGATCCGCTCGCTGCGCGTGCGCCTGATGCTGGCGGCGGCGTTGCTGGCGCTGCTGTTCATGCTGGCGCTGTTGCCGGCGTTGCAGAAGGCCTTCAGCCTGGCCTTGCAGGAGTCCATCGAGCAGCGCCTGGCCTCGGACGTGACCACCCTGATTTCCGCTGCGCGCATCGAGCGCGGCCAGCTGCAGATGCCGGCGCTGCTGCCCGACGAGCGCTTCAACCTGCCCTACACCGGCCTGCTCGGCTATATCTTCGACCGCCAGGGCAAGCTGGTCTGGCAGTCGCGGGCCACCCGCAACCAGAACATCAACTACCAGCCGCGCTACGACGGGCGCGGCAACGAATTCGCGCGCATCCAGCAGGGTGATGGCGACGAGTTCTTCGTCTATGACGTCGAGGTCAAGCTGCTGGGGGGCAAGAGCGCGGCGTTCAGCATCGTCGCCTTGCAGCCGGTGAGCGAGTACCAGCACACCCTCGACGGCCTGCGCGAAAAGCTCTACCTGGGCTTCGGTGCCGCGCTGTTGGCGTTGCTGGCGTTGCTTTGGGCCGGCCTGACCTGGGGGCTGCGCTCATTGCGCCGGCTCAGCGTCGAGCTCGACGAAGTCGAGGCCGGTGCGCGCGATGGGCTGAGCCGTGAACACCCGCGCGAGCTGCTGCGCCTGACCGGCTCGCTCAACCGCCTGCTGCGCAGCGAACGCGAGCAGCGCCAGCGCTATCGCGACTCGCTCGATGACCTGGCGCACAGTCTCAAGACCCCGCTGGCGGTCTTGCAGGGGGTTGGTGAAGACATGGCCCAGGGCAAGCAGGCGCCGGAGCAGGGGCGGGTGCTGCAAAGCCAGATCGAACGCATGAGCCAGCAGGTCGACTATCAGTTGCAACGCGCCAGCCTGCGCAAGAGCGGCCTGGTGCGCCATCAGGTGCAGCTCGAACCGCTGCTCGACAGCCTGTGCAGCACCCTGGCCAAGGTTTATCGCGACAAGCGCGTCGAGGTGAGCTTGCAGGTGCCCGGCCAGGCCCGGGTGCCGATGGAGCAGGGCGCCTTGCTCGAACTGCTCGGCAACTTGCTGGAGAACGCCTATCGGCTGTGCCTGGGGCAGGTGCGGGTGAGCCTGCTCGAGACCCCGGGGCTGTTGGAGCTGTGCGTCGAGGACGATGGCCCCGGCGTGCCGCCCGACCAGCGCGAGCGCATCCTTGAGCGCGGTGAACGGCTGGATAGCCAGCATCCAGGGCAGGGTATTGGGCTGGCGGTGGTCAAGGACATCATCGACAGCTATGACGCCGAACTGAGCCTGGGTGATTCGCCCTTGGGCGGGGCGGCGTTCCGGATCGTCTTCCACCTGGAGTGAATGCACCGGCCCAATCGCCGGCAAGCTCCCACATCTTGCGCGGTCTCTGTAGGAGCGGCCTTGCCGGGGCGCCGGACCGTTCGGAAAGGGCCGCAAGCGGCCCCGGCGATCTTGGGCATACTCGAGATCCTGGGGGCGCTGCGCACCCCTTTCCGGCCGGTCCGGCCCCCGGCAAGGCCGCTCCTACAATAAAGCGCTGCAAGGCAGTTGCGATCGGCGTAGTTCCTGTGGGAGCCGGCTTGCCGGCGAAGAGGCCCTTCAGGCTATCGGGCGGATTCCCGCCAACCTGCCTTGTACGATTTCCGCCATCGGGCGGAAATCCGCCATTTCCTACCTGCTTTTTCGCCCCGTCTCGGGGCACATATCCCCCGTAAACATTGCCCTCGCACCTCAAGCGGGCACTTTGGCATCGCCCTTGCTATTCACCTGGCAGAGGCCCAGCCAGGCCCTCGCCCACAACGACAAATCCCTCCGGGTACAGGAGGGTTCGCGATTCAGGTGCCCCGTCATCCTGGGAAGGATGCGCCGGCCCACTTGAGGATTAACAAGCCATGACGACTCGTCAGCCGCTGTACAAATCGCTGTATGTCCAGGTGATCGTCGCGATCACCATCGGTATCCTGCTCGGCCACTACTACCCGGAGACCGGCGTCGCCCTGAAACCGCTGGGTGACGGCTTCGTCAAACTGATCAAGATGGTCATCGCCCCGATCATCTTCTGTACCGTGGTCAGCGGCATCGCTGGCATGCAGAGCATGAAGTCGGTCGGCAAGACCGGCGGCTACGCGCTGCTGTACTTCGAGATCGTCTCCACCGTCGCCCTGATCATCGGCCTGGTCGTGGTCAACGTGGTTCAGCCGGGCGCCGGCATGCACGTCGACGTCAGCACCCTCAACGCCAGCAGCGTGGCCGCCTATGCCTCGGCCGGCGCGCAGCAGACCACCGTCGGCTTCCTGCTCAACGTCATCCCCAACACCGTGGTGGGTGCCTTCGCCAACGGCGACATCCTGCAGGTGCTGATGTTCTCGGTGCTGTTCGGCTTCGCCCTGCACCGCCTGGGCAGCTACGGCAAGCCGGTGCTGGACCTGATCGACCGCTTCGCCCATGTGATGTTCAACATCATCAACATGATCATGAAGCTGGCCCCGATCGGTGCCTTCGGTGCCATGGCCTTCACCATCGGCCAGTACGGCGTGGGTTCGCTGGTGCAGCTGGGCTACCTGATGGCCTGCTTCTACATCACCTGCGTGCTGTTCGTGCTGGTGGTGCTGGGTGGCATCTGCCGCGCCCACGGCTTCAGCGTCCTCAAGCTGATCCGCTACATCCGTGAAGAACTGCTGATCGTGCTCGGCACCTCGTCCTCCGAGTCGGCCCTGCCGCGCATGCTGGCCAAGATGGAGCGCCTGGGCGCGAAGAAATCGGTGGTGGGCCTGGTGATCCCGACCGGCTACTCGTTCAACCTCGACGGCACCTCGATCTACCTGACCATGGCCGCGGTGTTCATCGCCCAGGCCACCGACACCACCATGGACATCACCCACCAGATCACCCTGCTGCTGGTGCTGCTGGTGGCCTCCAAGGGTGCCGCGGGCGTCACCGGTTCGGGCTTCATCGTCCTGGCCGCAACCCTGTCCGCCGTGGGCCACCTGCCGGTTGCCGGCCTGGCGCTGATCCTGGGTATCGACCGCTTCATGTCCGAAGCCCGTGCCCTGACCAACCTGATCGGCAACGCCGTGGCCACCGTGGTCGTGGCCAAGTGGGTCAAGGAGCTGGACACCGACAAGCTGCAATCGGAGCTGGAGTCTGGTGGTTCGCCACTGATCGACACCCGCCCGACCGACGACCTGGGCGTGGCTGAAGGCCCGGCGCGTTGATCGCTGCTTGAAATGAAGAAGGCGACCCTCGGGTCGCCTTTTTTGTGCTTTGTCATCGGGGTTTGCGCCGTCTCTGTAGGAGCGGCCTTGTGCCGCGAAAGGGCTGCATGGTAGCCCCAGCAATTCAGTGTTGATGTAACGCCAGCCGGGGCCGCTTTGCAGCCCTTTCGCGGCACAAGGCCGCTCCTACAAACAACCCCCGCCGCCTGCGTTTACTCGACGCGGGTCTCGCCGCTGTACACCAATATCTCCCGGCACCGCCGGCACAGGTAGCGTCGCCCCTGGCGCACCAGCTTGTGCCGTTGCGCGGTAAACGGGAAGTCGCTCTGCGGGCACGGGCAACGGTAGATGTAGCGCGTCGCCAGCCGCCGCTGCACTTCGTAGTTGTGGCAACGGTTCGGCGGCAGTTCATACACCCCACGCATGATCAGCTGCCACTCTTCACCATGGGCTTGGATACGGTCGCCGAACAGTTGGTGGGCCACCAGGTGTGCCACTTCGTGGGCCACGGTCTGGCGCAGGAAGTCTTCCTGGTTCTCGCGGTACAGCTGCAGGTTGAAGCGCAGCAGGTTCTCGTGCAGGTGGGCGACGCCGGCCTTCTGCCCGCGCAGCTTGAAGCTGACTTCAGGGCGGGGGAAGGGGCGTTTGAAGAAGGCTTCGGCTTGCTGGTAACAGGTTTCGACGCGTTGCTTGAGCTGCTCGGGCATGGCGGGGTGGTTCTCCTGGCCGGGCATTATGCCGCAAGCATGAACGGCCTGCCGAGCCACCGGTCAGCAGACGAAACGAAGCCGCCTTGCGGCGGCCTCGGGTGATGCTCCAGTGTCGGTTTGGATCTAATGATGTTGTGTTGCTAGTTGGTGTAGACGGGCCCCACGCCCAGTCCCCAGATGATCACCGTGGCAGCCATGATCGCCACCAGGACCACCAGGCCCACCGCCAGCACCGAACTCGAGAACAGGAAACCCTCGTCGGACGGAATGTTCATGAACGTCGGCAGCCCCACGTACAGCAGGTACACCGTGTAGCAGATCGCCGCGGTACCGATCAGCATGCCCAGCCACAAGTGCGGGTACAGCGCCGCCAGCCCACCAATGAACAGGGGTGTGGCGGTGTAGGTGGCGAAGGCGATGCACTGCGCCATGCTCGGGTTGGCATCGTAGGTGCGCGCCATCCAGTGGATGAAGGCACCCATCACCGCCACCCCGGCGAGCATCGCCAGGTACGACATGATGCTCATCCATAGCGCACTTTCCATCGTTAGCATCACCGCCGGGCGGTCGCCGATCACCCAGCCCACCTGGGTGGTGCCGATGAACGCCGAGATGGCGGGGATCGCCGCCAGGATCAGCGTGTGGGTCAGGTACATGTGGCTGATGGATTCTTCTTCACCGCGAATCTCCCGCCACTCCTGGTCGGGATGGGTAAACAGCCCTACAACGTGATGAATCATGCCGGTCACTCCTCTGCGTGTTGCCAATCGCCCCCCACGTGGAGCGCAAGCGGCCCGAGGCCAGGAAACCGATGGCTGCGGTAATGTGGCCTTATGTCGCAGTATAGGAAGCGTTTCCTGGCACAAATCCCGCTTTTTAGAGCAAATTGTGCTGCTTGGCGGGGTACTGATTCCGTTGAAGTCTTTATCGGAATGCCCTACTGCCTCGCCCGGTTTGTGCGTAAAATAGCCGGCTTTTGTCACACCTCGCGGATCCAAGCGCTATGGGCACCCTCTCGGTCAACCAGAACAAACTGCAAAAACGCCTGCGTCGCCTCGCTGGCGAAGCCATCACCGACTACAACATGATCGAGGATGGCGACAAGGTCATGGTCTGCCTGTCCGGCGGCAAGGACAGCTACACCATGCTCGACGTTCTGTTGCACCTGCAGAAGGTGGCGCCGATCAAGTTCGACATCGTCGCGGTGAACATGGACCAGAAGCAACCAGGCTTCCCCGAGCACGTGCTGCCGGCCTATCTCAAAGAGCTGGGCGTCGAGTACCACATCGTCGAGAAGGACACCTACTCGGTGGTCAAGGAGTTGGTGCCCGAAGGCAAGACCACCTGCTCGCTGTGCTCGCGCCTGCGCCGCGGCACCCTGTACACCTTCGCCGACGAGATCGGCGCGACCAAGATGGCCCTGGGGCACCACCGCGACGACATCGTCGAGACCTTCTTCCTCAACATGTTCTTCAACGGCGCGCTCAAGGGCATGCCACCCAAGCTGCGTGCCGACGACGGCCGCAACGTGGTGATCCGCCCGCTGGCCTACTGCAGCGAGAAGGATATTCAGGCCTACTCGGACATGAAGGAATTCCCCATCATCCCGTGCAACCTGTGCGGCTCGCAGGAGAACCTGCAGCGCCAGGTGGTCAAGGACATGCTGGTGGAGTGGGAGCGCAAGCACCCGGGCCGCACCGAAAGCATCTTCCGCGCGATGCAGAACGTGGCGCCGTCGCAACTGGCCGACCGCAACCTGTTCGACTTCACCAGCCTTACGATCGACGAAAACGCCACCCCGCGCTTCCTCGACGTGGTCAACCTCTGACCCATGCGCGACTACCCGTGGCTGCATGAGTACTGCCTGAACCGCTTCGGCTCTGCCGAGGCGCTGGAAGCCTTCCTGCCGCAGCCGCGCACGCCCGCGCAGTTGCGCGACATCGCAAATGATCGCTACCTGTCCACCCTGGCCCTGCGGGTGTTCCGCGCCGGGCTCAAGCACAGCCTGGTGGACGCCAAGTGGCCGGCGTTCGAGCAGGTGTTCTTCGACTTCGATCCGGAAAAGGTGGTGTTGATGGGCGCCGAGCACCTGGAGCGGCTGATGCACGACGAGCGCATCATCCGCCACCTGGGCAAGCTCAAGAGCGTGCCGCGCAATGCGCAGATGGTGCTGGATGTGGCCAAGGCGCACGGCAGTTTCGGTGCATTCATCGCCGACTGGCCGGTGACCGACATCGTGGGGTTATGGAAGTACCTGGCCAAGCATGGCAACCAGCTGGGCGGGTTGTCGGCGCCGCGCTTCCTGCGCATGGTCGGCAAGGATACCTTCATCCCCACCGACGACATGGCGGCGGCGCTGATCGCGCAGAAGATCATCGACAAGCCACCGACCAGCCAGCGCGACCTGGCGCTGGTGCAGGAAGCGTTCAACCAGTGGCACACAGAAAGCGGGCGACCGCTGTGCCAGTTGTCAGTGATGCTGGCGCATACCGTCAACCATTGACTCAGGCTGTAATGGCCATCGCGGGGCAAGCCCGCTCCCACGTAAGGTTGTGGGAGCGGGCTTGCCCCGCGATGAATTCAGCGCCCTTCGCCGGCCATGCGCCGCTCGAACTGAAACTTCCAGCGCACATACAGCAGCCCGGCCACGAACAACCCCAGGCTCACCAGCACCTCCACCCAGCCAAACACCGCCCGCGCCGGGTCGAACGCCGCCAGCACGCCCTTGATGAAGTAGATGTTCACCACGAAGCAGGTCCAGGCATGCGCCCGGGCGCTGCCCAGCAGCATGCCCGGCAACAGCAGCAGCAGGGGGATCAGCTCGATGGCCAGGATCACTTCGACCCGCGCCCCGTGCAGGTTGGCGAACCACAGGTTGTTCACCACCAGCAATGCGATCAAGCCAAAGAAGCAGGCCAGGCTCAGGGCCCGGGTCAGGCGCACCCGTGGCGCCAGCCAGTCCAGCGGCGGCAGCACCTTGGGTTTTCTAGCCACGCTCACCACCCAGGGCCTTGGCAGTGTTGGCCAACCGCTGACCCAGCGCCCGGCACAGGGCGATCTCGTGTTGGTCCAGCTCGCGCTTGCCATCGGCGCCGGCATGGTGGCTCGCACCATACGGGGTGCCGCCGCCGCGGGTTTCCAGCAGCGCCGACTCGCTGTAGGGCAGGCCCAGCACCAGCATGCCGTGGTGCATCAGCGGCAGCAGCATCGACAGCAGGGTGGTTTCCTGGCCGCCATGCAGGCTGGCAGTGGAGGTGAACACCGCTGCCGGCTTACCCACCAGCTCGCCACCCAGCCACAAGCTGCTGGTGCCGTCGAGGAAGTACTTCAATGGCGCGGCCATGTTGCCGAAGCGGGTCGGGCTGCCCATGGCCAGGCCCGCGCAGTGGCGCAGGTCGTCGAGGGTGGCGTACAGCGCACCGCTGGCCGGGATGTCCGGGGCCACGGCTTCGCATTCGGTGGAGATCGCCGGCACGGTGCGTAGGCGAGCTTCCAGGCCGGCCATCTCGATGCCGCGGGCGATGTGCCGGGCCATCTCGCTGGTCGAGCCGTGGCGGCTGTAATACAGCACCAGGATGTAGGGGGCGCTCACGGCAGGATCTCCAGGACCTTCTCCGGTGGGCGGCCGACCACGGCCTTGTCACCTGCGACGAGAATGGGGCGTTCGATCAGCTTGGGGTGCTGGGTCATGGCCTCGATCAGCTGGGCGTCGGTCAGGGCCGGATTGGCCAGGTCGAGGGCCTTGTATTCGTCTTCGCCGGTGCGCAGCAGCTGGCGCGCAGTGATGCCCAGCTTGCCCAGCAGTTGCTTGAGGGTGGCGGCATCCGGCGGGGTTTCGAGGTAGCGCACGATTGTGGGCGACAAGCCTTGTGCCTCGAGCAGCTCCAGGGCGCCACGGGATTTCGAGCAACGCGGGTTATGATACAGGGTCAGATCGGTCATGGCGGGTCGCATCCAGCAGGGTGTGGCGGCTATTCTAACCGCAGCGATCGACTTCAATGCTTGAAAACTTCGAGAAGGATTGACCCATGGCAAGGCGTTTGGCAGTAGCACTGGCCATCACCGCAAGCCTGTTGCTTGGCGGCTGCGGTGCGGACTACGGCGTGGACCAGCACGGCAACACGGTAAAGGCGCAGCAGATCGACGGGCACTGGCTGGTGCTCAACTACTGGGCCGAATGGTGTGGCCCGTGCCGCACGGAAATCCCTGAACTGAACGCCGCGGCCAAGCAGTGGGAAGCCCAGGGCATCAAGGTGGTGGGGGTGAACTTCGATGGTTTGCAGGGCGCTGACCTGAAGACGGCTGCCGACACCCTGGGCATCGCCTTCACCGTGCTCGCCCAGGACCCGGCCGAGCGCTACGAGCTGCCGCGCAGCGAGGCGCTGCCGGTGACCTACATCATCGACGACAAGGGCAAGGTGCGTGAGCAGTTGATGGGCGAGCAGACCCTCGAAGGGCTGCAAGCGAAGATCAAGGCGCTCAAGGGCGGCGCCTGATAGCGGGCCCGGGCCGCGTCGCGGCCATCGCCGGCAAGCCGGCTCCCACAGGGTTCTCGCTGCCTTTGTGGGAGCCGGCTTGCCGGCGAAGAGGCCCGATCAGCCTTCCTCAGGCCAGAAGCGCAGCGGCTTGCCTTCGACCGGCCAGAAGCGGATCTGCTCGATCGGCGACACATCCCAGCGCTGCACCGTTTCCAGCGCTTGCAGGAAGCGTTTTTCCTGGTCCATCAACGCTGGTGCGCACAGTTTGCGGGTCTTGCCGACCTTGCCGAAGCTGATGTGCTCACCTTCCAGCGTGTACGGCGCGAACCAATGGTTGCAGCCGGCGTTGCCGTAGGCGCGGCCATCGTCGGCCAGCGTCAGTGTCAGGTGGCTGTAGTCGATCAGCGGGCGTTCACCGATCCACTCCAGCACATAGCTCTGTTCCTGTTGCAGCGGCGAAGGCTGCGAGGCGCAGCCCATCAGGCCGCCGGCGATCAGCGCGGCGCTCAACAGCTGTTTCACTCAACCGCGCTCCTGGCACTGTGGGCACAGGTGCTTGTCGCCCTGGCTGGCCCAGCCCAGCTCTGCCACACGGGCGCTGGCGGCCGGTGCGTGGCCTTTCTTGCCCAGCTTGGCTTCGGCGGCGAACTCGAAGTCCAGTACCGCATCGCAGCTGTCGCACTTGACCTGCCATTCGAGGATTTCCAGCTCGTTGAACACCGGGCCCTTGGCCACGGCGACCCACTGGCCGCTCGGGTTGATCAGGTGGCGCACGGTTTCCACGGTCAGGCGCATCGACAGGGTCTTGCTGCCTTTGAGGGAGACCAGCAGCACGTCGTCCTTCTGGATCGAGCCGCCGTTGCCGGTGACCTGGTAACGGCCTGGCACCAGCGCGCGGCACTCGATCAGGGTGTGTTGCGGGTTGAAAAGGGTGTAGCGGAAATCGTGTTCGACCATGGGTCCTCCAGAATTGCCGCGTATCCTAGCATCAACCTTCGACGATGTTCTGCGGATTGCCTGCCGCCCAGCGGGTGATGTTGTCCAGGGTGGTCGCGGCGATGGCATCCAGTGCCTCGCGGGTCAGGAAGGCCTGGTGGGCGGTGACGATCACATTGGGGAAGGTCAGCAGCCGCGCCAGTACGTCGTCCTGCAACGGCAGGTCGGAGCGGTCCTCGAAGAACAACTGCGCTTCTTCTTCATACACATCCAGGCCCAGGTAGCCGAGCTGGCCGCACTTGAGTGCGTCGATCAGCGCCGGGGTGTCGACCAGCGCGCCGCGGCCGGTGTTGATCAACATGGCGCCGGGTTGCAGTTGGGCCAGGCTGCGCGTATTGATCAGGTGCCGGGTGTGCTCGGTCAGCGGGCAGTGCAGGCTGATGATCCGCGCTTCACGCAGCAGGTCGGGCAGTTCCAGGTAGCGGGCACCCAGGGCGATCAGCTCGGGGTTGGGGTACGGATCGTACGCCAGCAACTGACAGCCGAAGCCGGCCATGATGCGGGCGAAGGCCGCGCCGATCTGCCCGGTGCCGACCACGCCGACAGTCTTGCCGTGCAAGTCGAAGCCGGTCAGCCCATGCAGGGTGAAATCGCCCTCGCGGGTGCGGTTGTAAGCCCGGTGCAGGCGGCGATTGAGGGCCAGGATCAATGCCACGGCATGTTCGGCGACGGCATGCGGCGAATAGGCTGGAACGCGAACCACGGCAATCCCCAGGCGCCGTGCGGCAGCCAGGTCGACATGGTTGTAGCCGGCCGAACGCAGGGCGATAAGGCGCGTGCCACCGGCGGTCAGGCGCTCGATCACCGAGGCGTCAAGTTCATCGTTGATGAAGGCGCAGACCACGTCGAAACCGCAGGCCAAGGCGGCAGTGTCGAGGGTCAGGCGAGCCGGCTGGTAGTGCAGCTCCAGGGCTGTGCCAGCGGCGGCACGGGTGAAGCTTTCCTGGTCGTAGTGCTGACTGCTGAACAACAGAGCGCGCATGGTCGGGTTCCTTCTAGGGGCAACGCCGCCATTCTAGCCAATTGAACAGGATGGGCATTGATCTGCAGCGGCTGTACCGAGCCAGTCGCGGGGCAAGCCCGCTCCCACAACGGCGATGTGGGAGCGGGCTTGCCCCGCTATCAGGCACTCAACTGGGCCTGCGCGGCGAGCCGCTCGATCGCCCGGTCCAGCTCATCCAACGCCTGTTGCGCCTGTGGGCTGTCCTGCTTGAGCAAGGTTTCGCTCTGCTGGCAGGCCGCGCGCAGTTGCGGTACCCCGCAATAGCGCGAGGCGCCATTGAGGCGATGCACACGCTCGATCATCGCCGTGCGGTCGCAGGCTTCGCGGGCAGCGCGAATGGCGTTGCGTTCAGGTTCCAGCGAAGCCAGCAGCATGGTCAGCATGTCCGCGGCCAGGTCGGCCTTGCCAGCCGCCAGGCGCAAACCTTCCTCTGGGTCCAGCACCTTCAGCTCACGGCTCTCCGGCAGGCGCTCGGAGGCGCGTTCGGGTTGCGGTGCACCCAGGCTCAGGCCGGTCCATTTCATCACCACCTGGGCCAGTTGGCGCTCGCTGATCGGCTTGGTCAGGTAGTCGTCCATGCCACTGTGCAGCAAGGCGCGCTTCTCGTTGGCCATGGCATGGGCGGTGAGGGCGACGATCGGCAGTGCCGGGCCGCTCTGGCTGTTTTCCCACTGACGGATCTGCTCGGTGCAGGCCCGGCCGTCCATGCCCGGCATCTGCACATCCATCAGCACCAGGTCGAAAGGTTCGTCCTGCACTGCCTGTACCGCGGCGAAGCCGCTGTCCACCGCCAGTACTTCGGCGCCCATGCCTTCGAGCAGGGTGCGCACCAGCAGCAAGTTGGCCGGGTTGTCATCGACGCAGAGGATCTTTGGCACGCGCTGGCCCGTGGCGATGCGTGGTTCGGGCAGGGGGCGGCGTGGCTGCACCAGCTCCAGCAACAGCCGGCGCAACTTGCGGGTACAGGTCGGCTTGGCCAGCAGCTGGCCGTGGGCGTTGGGCAGGTAGGGGTGGTACAGGGTCTGCTCGGTGGTCGGGCACAGCACCACGCACTGGCAGCCCAGGCGGTCGAGGTGCTGCTGGTACTGGCCGAGCTGCTCGGGCGACAGGCTGCCCAGATTGGCGCCGAGTACGGCGAACTCGAACGGCTGCCCGGCCTGCGCCGCCGCCTGCACGGCGTGCAGCAACTGGTCGTAGGAGGTGAAGAGAAATGGCGAAAGGCCGCAATCTTCCAGCTGATGCTCCAGCGCCTGGCGGGCCAGGTCGTGGCCATCCACCACCGCCACGCGGCGACCGAGCAGCGCCTGCAGCGGTTGCTCTTCGGCATCGTCGTGGGCCCGTGGCAAGTTGAGGCTGATCCAGAACTGCGAGCCTTCGCCAGGGGTGCTGTCGACGCCGATCTCGCCGCCCATCTGCTCGATCAGGCGCTTGGAGATCACCAGCCCCAGGCCGGTGCCGCCGGGCTGGCGCGACAGCGAGTTGTCGGCCTGGCTGAAGGCCTGGAACAGGGTGCGCACGTCTTGCGGCGACAGGCCGATGCCGGTGTCCTGCACGCTGATGCGCAATTGCACGCTGTCTTCCTGCTCGTCTTCGAGCATGGCGCGTACGACGATCGTGCCTTCACGGGTGAACTTGATCGCATTGCTCACCAGATTGGTGAGGATCTGCTTGAGCCGCAGCGGGTCACCGACCAGCGACAGTGGGGTGTCGCGGTACACCAGGCTGAGCAGCTCCAGCTGCTTGGCGTGGGCGGCCGGGGCGAGGATGGTCAGGGTGTCCTGGATCAGGTCGCGCAGGTTGAACGGGATGCTGTCGAGCACCAGCTTGCCGGCCTCGATTTTGGAGAAGTCGAGGATCTCGTTGATGATCCCCAGCAGGTTGTCGGCGGACTTCTCGATGGTGCCCAAGTAGTCGAGCTGGCGCGGGGTGAGTTCGCTTTTTTGCAGCAGGTGGGTAAAGCCCAGGATGCCGTTGAGCGGGGTGCGGATCTCGTGGCTCATGTTGGCGAGGAACTCGGACTTGATGCGGCTGGCCTCAAGGGCCTCCTTGCGCGCCATGTCCAGCTCGATGTTCTGGATCTCGATGGTTTCCAGGTTCTGGCGTACATCTTCGGTGGCCTGGTCGATGCTGTGCTGCAGCTCTTCATGGGCGCTGTGCAGGGTTTCGGCCATGCGGTTGATGCCGGCGGCAAGCTCGTCGAGCTCATGGCTGCCCATCGCCGGCAGGCGCTCGTCGAGGTGGCCGTCCTTGAGCTGGTTGACCGTATGCTTGATGCGGTTGATCGGGCCGTTGATGGTGCGGCTCATGCGCACGGCGAGCAGCCCGGTCAGGCCCAGGCAGGCGAGGATCAGCAGCAGGCTGGTGAACAGGTTGCGGTAGCCGCGTAGCAGGGTGCCGTCGTGGGACAGTTCGATCTCCACCCAGCCGAGCAGACGCTCGGCCTCGGCGGGCACGGCATCGCTGGCGGCCAGGTCGCGGTGATGGCCGAACACCGGCATCAGGTAGCGGGTGGCGTCATTACCGGTGCGTTGCAGCAACTGCGTGCCAGTACCGCCGCTCGGTGGCTGGTTGAGCATGCTGGGGCCGGCGTGGGCCAGCCGCGATCGGTCGGCGGCGAGGAAGGCCACGGCGCGCACGTCGGTCTGCTCCAGGGCCTGGGCGGCGATGCGCTCCAGTTGCGCCGGGGCGGGGTTGGCGAGGGCCGGGGCGGCCAGCGGGGCCAGTTGTTCGGCGATCATCTTGCCGCGTTGCAGCAACTGGGTGCGCAATTCACTTTGCTGCAACCAGGTGAAATAGCTGCCCAGCACCAGGGCCATCAGGCTGGCGGGCAGCAGGGCCAATAGCAGCACGCGGCTGCGGATTCCCAAACGGTCGAGCACACCTGTCTCCTGTCATGTGCCTGGTGCGCGGTTCGCACTAGAGCGGGAACGTTACTCCGGGTGCCCGGGCAATGCACTCATTTGTATCTGTTTTTGTTTGGTTAGAACGCTGAAATACGTGACTCCTGTAGGAGCGGCCTTGTGTCGCGAAAGGGCCGCGTAGCGGCCCCAGCAGGCTTGAGGCGTATTGGAAATCCTGGGGCCGCTTTGCGGCCCTTTCGCGGCACGAGGCCGCTCCTACAGGGGGCATGTGAGCCAGCAGATGATTGCTCTATACCCACCACGCCGGTCGTGCCGTGGTTGCTTGGCAAGCAGGCTTGCCCAATAATCGCGTAACTGAGAATTGATGGCAGTTGCCAATGCATCCCGTAACGATCAACTCATCCACTATCCTCGCCATCGAAGATGATCCGGTCCTCGGCGCCTACCTGCACGAAGAGTTGCAGCGCGGCGGTTACCAGGTGACCTGGTGCCGCAGCGGCCTGGAGGGCCTGGAAACTGCCGCGCGGCAGGCCTTCGACCTGGTGCTGATGGACATCCTGCTGCCGGGGCTCAATGGCCTGGACGCCCTGGCCAGGTTGCGTCGGCACAGCGCCACGCCGGTCATCCTGATGTCGGCGCTGGGGGCCGAGGCCGATCGCATCAGCGGCTTCGAGCGCGGCGCCGATGACTACCTGCCCAAGCCGTTCAGCTTTACTGAACTGCGTGTGCGCATCGAGGCGATCCTGCGGCGGGTGGCATTCGAGCGCCGTGGTCGGCCCGCCCAGGAGGTGCCCGCGGGGCAGCTGCGCTTCGATGAGCAAACCTGCGACGTCAGCCTGGACGGCGCCTGGGCCGGCCTCACGCCCAGCGAGTTTCGCCTGCTGGAAACCTTGCACCAGAGCCACGGCGAAGTGCTGAGCAAGGCGTTTCTCTATCAGCAGGTGTTGCAGCGAGGCTATGCGCGTCACGACCGCAGCCTGGACATGCACGTCAGCCAGATCCGCCGCAAGCTCAAAGCCATCGGCTACCACGAGTGCCAGGTGCGCACGGTGTGGGGCAAGGGTTACCTGTTCGGCGCGGGCGAGGCGGACTGAGCCGTGCTCGATCGCCACTCGCTGTTCTGGAAACTGGCCATCCTGCTGGTGGGCTTCTGCCTGCTGATGATCGGCCTGAGCTACACCTGGGGCCGGCACATGGAAACCCAGAACGCCTTTCTCGCCGAGCCGGCACGCGAGGTCTTGCGCGGCTATGCCAGCGAGGCGGAGCAGGCCTGGCGCGATGACGGCCAGGCGGGGGTGGACCGCTGGCTGGCCGGCATGCGCCAGCGTGAGCAGGGCTGGGTCGGTGTGCTCGACGGCGATCTGCAGCCACTGGGTAGCGCCGGCCTCAGCGCTGCCCAGGTCCAGCACCTGACCCGCCTGCGCGGTGTCGACTGGCCGATGAGCCGGCGCACCATTGGCCAGCCCTGGCTGCGCTTGCCGTTCCCCAACAGCCCGGAGCAAGGCTCGCTGGTGATCGAGTTGCCAGAGCGTTTCAACCCGGGCCAGTACCGATTGTTCTGGCGGGTCATCACCAACGGCATCATCCCCGGGCTGTTCACCCTGCTGTTGTGCGTCGGCCTGTACCGCATGTTGATCGTGCCGCTGAACCAGCTGCGCGAACAGGCCAGGGCCTGGCGCGCCGACCAGCTCACCGCGCGCCTGGACCCTGGCACCACCCGGCGCCGCGACGAACTCGGCGAGCTGGCGCGGGCCTTCGACCAGATGGCCGAGCGCCTGCAAGGGACCGTGGCGCTGCAACAGCAATTGCTGCGTGACCTCTCCCACGAGATGCGCACGCCACTGAGCCGCCTGCGTGTGGCTTGCGAGGGTGAAACCGACCTTGGGCGCTTGCGCGAGCGTTTGCACCGCGAGGTTGACGGCATGCAGCAGCTGGTCGAATGCACCCTGCAACTGGCCTGGCAGGATGCCGAGCGCGCGCCGATGAACCTCGAGCCGATCCAGCTACCGGTGCTGTGGGACATGCTCAGCGAGAACGCTTGCTATGAAAGTGGCTGGCCGGCGCAGCATCTGCATTGCGCATTGCCGCTCGACTGCTGGGTGCAGGGCAACCTCAACGACCTGGCCCAGGCGCTGGAGAACATGCTGCGCAACGCCATCCGCCACTCACCCGCCAATGGCGTGGTGAAGCTGAGCGGGCGACGCGACGGCGGTTACTGGCGCATTGACCTGGAAGACCAGGGCGGTGGCGTGGCCGACGATGACCTGGAGCGGATTTTCGCGCCGTTCTCGCGGCTCGACGGCTCACGGCCAGGGGATGGCGGTTTCGGGCTTGGCCTGAGCATCGCGCGCAATGCCATCCAGCGCCAGGGCGGGAGAGTGTGGGCATTGAACGGCGAGCACGGCTTGCGCGTGTGCATGCGCCTGGCGGCCTGCGAGCCGGTGCAGAGCGAGACGACGGCGTGATTTGTGTGGGCGCGGCGGTTCGCCGCTCCCACACGGGGCGTGCGGGTGCTTTAGATTTTGAGCAAGGCAACTGCCCCTGCAAGTGAAGCGTTTCACGGCTTATAGCCATCGGCTATAGCGTCCGACAATTGCGTGATATGGCCGCGCGGGGTTTGCCGGTATGATAGGCGCCCCTGCCGTCCGGATTGCGAAAACGCCCATGACCCTGCAGTACCCAACCATCGCCGATTGCGTCGGCCACACGCCTCTGGTTCGCCTGCAGCGCATCGCGGGGAACACCAGCAACACCCTGCTGCTCAAGCTCGAAGGCAACAACCCGGCGGGTTCGGTCAAGGACCGCCCGGCGTTGTCGATGATCACTCGCGCCGAGCTGCGTGGCCAGATCAAGCCAGGCGACACCCTCATCGAAGCCACCTCCGGCAACACCGGTATTGCCCTGGCCATGGCGGCGGCGATCAAGGGCTACAAGATGATCCTGATCATGCCGGACAACTCCACCGCCGAACGCAAGGCGGCCATGACCGCCTATGGCGCCGAGCTGATCCTGGTGACCAAGGAAGAGGGCATGGAAGGGGCGCGCGACCTCGCCGAAAAACTGCAGGCCGAAGGCCGTGGCCTGGTGCTCGATCAGTTCGCCAATGGCGACAACCCGATCGCCCACTACAACAGCACCGGCCCCGAGATCTGGCAGCAAACCCAGGGCACCATCACCCATTTCATCAGCTCCATGGGCACCACCGGCACCATCATGGGCTGCTCGCAGTACCTCAAGGAGCAGAACCCGCAGGTGCAGATCGTCGGCCTGCAACCGATGGAAGGCTCGGCCATCCCCGGCATTCGCCGCTGGCCCCACGAGTACCTGCCGAAGATCTTCGACGCCACCCGGGTCGACCGCGTGGTCGACATGTCCCAGCACGAGGCCGAGGAGACCACCCGTCGCCTGGCCCGTGAAGAAGGCATTTTCTGTGGCGTCTCCTCTGGCGGCGCGGTGGCGGCGATGCTGCGCCTGTCCCAGGAAGTCGAGCACGCGGTGATGGTCGCCATCATCTGCGACCGCGGCGACCGTTATCTCTCCACCGGCCTGTTCGATCCCATCTGATGTCCAGAAAGAAAAGCAACAGCGGCCTGCGCTTCCAGCCGGCCGGCGGCAACCGCTCCACGCAGATTCCGGTGGGCAAGAAGCAGCGCCTGGTCATCGAGCGCCTGGCCGGTGACGGGCGCGGCATCGCCTTCTTCGAAGGCCGTACCTGGTTCGTCAGCGGCGCACTGGCCGGGGAGGAGGTCGAAGCCCGGGTGCTCGCCGCCCGGGGCAAGGTGGTCGAGGCGCGCCTCGAGCGGGTGTTCCAGGCCAGCGCCGAGCGTCGCGAGGCACCTTGCCGCCACTATGACCGCTGCGGCGGCTGCAACCTCCAGCACCTGCCCCATGAGGGGCAGTTGGCGCTCAAGCAGCGCCTGCTGGCCGAGCAACTGCAACGGGTGGCAGGCCTGCAGCCCGAAGAATGGGCCGCCCCCCTGAGCGGGCCGGAATTCGGCTACCGGCGGCGGGCGCGGGTCGCCGTGCGCTGGGACGCCAAGGCGCGCCAACTCGATGTGGGTTTTCGCGCCGAGGCCAGCCAGGACATCGTCGCCATCGACGACTGCCCGGTGCTGGTACAACCCTTGCAGAACATTTTCCGCCACCTGCCAACCGTATTGCGCAGCTTGAGCAAGCCGCAGGCACTGGGGCATGTGGAATTGTTCAGCGGTACCGCCGAGGCACTGTTGGTGCGTCATGTGGCAGCGCTTCCCGCTGACGACCTGGCGCGCCTTGACGCATTCTGCCGCGAAGCCGGCGCCCAGTTGTGGCTGCAGGGCGAAGGTGAGCCGGCCCCGGTGGACGCTGCGGCGAAGCTGGGGTTCACGCTGGAGCCTTGGGGGCTGGAACTGGCCTGGCGCCCGGGCGACTTCGTCCAGGTCAATGCCCAGGTCAACACGCTGATGATCCAGCAGGCCTTGGCCTGGCTGGCACCGCAAGGCGACGAGCGAGTGCTCGACCTGTTCTGTGGCCTGGGCAACTTTGCCCTGCCGCTGGCGCGTCAGGCGCGCGAAGTGGTGGCGGTGGAGGGTGTGCAGGCGATGGTCGAGCGTGCCGAAGCCAACGCCAGCAGCAACAATGTGCATAACGCACGGTTTTTTCAGGCCGATTTATCGCAGCCTTTGGCCGGCGCCGAATGGGTCGCCGAAGGCTTTTCTGCGGTACTCTTGGATCCACCGCGCGACGGGGCCTACGAGGTGGTGCAAGGCATCGCTCGGCTCGGCGCGAAGCGGCTGGTCTACGTATCGTGCAACCCCGCCACGCTGGCGCGAGACGCGCAGGTGCTGGTCGGGCAGGGGTACCGGTTAAAAAGGGCCGGGATTCTCGACATGTTTCCTCAGACGGCGCATGTCGAGGCCATGGCGTTATTCGAGGCAGGCTAGCCAGGCTGGCCTTCTTGGTGCGGCACTCAGGGAGTGAGGGCGGCACAGGTGAAAACCAGTGCACCCGCGTGGTGCACTGTAGGGAAAGGTAAAACAAAGATGGTACAGGTGAGAGTGCACCAGCCGGTCAACACCGACGGCAGTATCAATCTCGAAGCATGGCTCGATCATGTGGTGAGCGTCGATTCGCAGCTTGATCGCCCGGCGCTCAAGCAAGCGTGCGAGTTCGCCCAGGAAGTCGAGAAGAAGGGCAACCCGGCCAAGCATTCCTGGGCCGATGGCACGTCGAGCTTCCAGGCAGGGCTGGAGATCGCCGAAATCCTCGCCGACCTGAAGCTCGACCAGGATTCGCTGGTCGCCGCAGTCATCTACCGCTCGGTGCGCGAGGGCAAGGTCACGCTGGCTGAGGTTGGCCAGCGTTTCGGCCCGGTAGTGTCCAAGCTGATCGACGGTGTGCTGCGCATGGCCGCCATCAGTGCCAGCCTCAGCCCCCGCCAGTCACTGGTACTGGGCTCGCAGGCGCAGGTCGAGAACCTGCGCAAGATGCTGGTGGCGATGGTCGATGACGTGCGTGTGGCGCTGATCAAGCTCGCCGAACGTACCTGCGCCATTCGCGCGGTGAAGGCCGCCGACGATGAAAAGCGCCTGCGCGTAGCCCGCGAGGTGTTCGACATCTACGCGCCGCTGGCCCACCGCCTGGGCATCGGCCATATCAAGTGGGAGCTCGAAGACCTCTCGTTCCGCTACCTCGAACCCGACCAGTACAAGCAAATCGCCAAGCTGCTGCACGAGCGCCGGCTGGACCGCGAGCGCTTCATCAGCGACGTGATGAACCAGTTGCAGAACGAGCTGCTGGCCACCGGCGTGAAGGCCGACATCAGTGGCCGGGCGAAACACATCTATTCGATCTGGCGCAAGATGCAGCGCAAGGGCCTGGAGTTTAGCCAGATCTACGACGTGCGCGCGGTGCGTGTGCTGGTGCCGGAAGTGCGCGACTGCTACACCGCGCTGGGCATCGTCCACACCCTGTGGCGGCACATCCCCAAAGAGTTCGACGACTACATCGCCAACCCCAAGGAAAACGGCTACCGCTCGCTGCATACTGCGGTGATCGGCCCCGAGGGCAAGGTGCTGGAAGTGCAGATCCGCACCCACGCCATGCACGAAGAGGCCGAGCTTGGGGTGTGCGCGCATTGGCGCTACAAGGGCACCGACGTCAAGCCCAGCTCCAACCACTACGAAGAGAAGATTTCCTGGTTGCGCCAGGTGCTCGAGTGGCATGAAGAGCTGGGCGACATTGGCGGCCTGGCCGAACAGCTGCGCGTCGATATCGAGCCGGACCGGGTCTATGTATTCACCCCCGACGGCCACGCCATCGACCTGCCCAAGGGCGCCACGCCGCTGGACTTCGCCTACCGCGTGCACACCGAGATCGGCCACAACTGCCGTGGCGCCAAGATCAACGGGCGCATCGTGCCGCTGAACTACAGCCTGCAAACTGGCGAGCAGGTGGAGATCATCACCAGCAAGCACGGCAACCCGAGCCGTGACTGGCTGAACTCCAACTTAGGCTACGTGACCACCTCGCGGGCGCGAGCGAAGATCGTCCACTGGTTCAAGCTGCAAGCCCGCGACCAGAACGTCGCCGCCGGCAAGACCCTGATCGAGCGTGAGCTCAGCCGCCTGGGCCTACCCCAGGTGGACTTCGAGCGCCTGGCCGAGAAGGCCAACGTCAAGACCGCCGAAGACATGTTCGCAGCGCTGGGGGCGGGCGACCTGCGCCTGGCGCACATGGTCAACGCCGCCCAGCAGTTGCTCGAACCCGAGCGCATCGAACCGGTAGAGCTGGTGCCGCGCCAGGCCCGGGGCATTCGCGCGGGCAAGCGCAACGACATCCAGATCCAGGGCGTCGGCAACCTGCTCACGCAAATGGCCGGTTGCTGCCAGCCGCTGCCGGGCGATGCCATCGTCGGCTACATCACCCAGGGCCGCGGCGTGAGCATCCACCGCCAGGACTGCGCCTCGGTGCTGCAACTGGCGGGCAAGGAACCGGAGCGGATGATCCAGGTCAGCTGGGGGCCGATCCCGGTGCAGACATATCCGGTCGACATCGTGATCCGCGCCTACGACCGCCCGGGCCTGTTGCGCGATGTGTCGCAGGTGCTGCTCAACGAGAAGATCAACGTGCTGGCGGTCAATACCCGCTCGAACAAGGAAGACAACACCGCCTTGATGTCGCTGACCATCGAGATCCCCGGCCTGGACGCCCTCGGGCGTTTGCTCGGGCGGATCTCGCAGTTGCCCAACATCATCGAGACGCGGCGTAACCGTACCCCTTGAGAATCGGGGCCGCGTTGCGGCCCATCGCCGGCAAGCCGGCTCCCACAGGATGTTGTGGGAGCTGGCTTGCCAGCGATCGAGGGCGAAGCCCTCGCCCAGGAACAAACCTTTATGACCTACACCCTCGACGACCTGCTGCACCTGATGGCCCGCCTGCGCGACCCGCAATACGGCTGCCCTTGGGACCTCAAGCAGAACTACGCCAGTATCGTCCAGCACACCATCGAAGAAGCCTACGAAGTCGCCGATACCATCGAGCGGGGTGATTTCGCCCACTTGCAGGGCGAGTTGGGCGACCTGCTGTTCCAGGTGGTCTATTACAGCCAGCTGGCGCGCGAAGAAGGGCGTTTCGAGTTCGCCGGTGTGGTCGACTCGATCACCCGCAAGCTGATTCGCCGCCACCCGCATGTATTCCCCACCGGTGAACTCTACGCGCCGCTCGATACACCCTCGCTGAGCGAAGCCCAGGTCAAGTCGCGCTGGGAGGAAATCAAGGCCGAGGAACGCGCCGAGAACAGCGAGCCCGAACAACTGTCGCTGCTCGACGACGTGCCGGCGGCGCTGCCTGCGCTGTCCCGCGCCGCCAAGCTGCAAAAACGTGCCGCCACGGTCGGTTTCGACTGGCCTGACGCGCTGCCGGTGCTGGACAAGGTGCGCGAAGAGCTCGACGAAGTCCTGCAGGCGATGGCCGATGGCGACAGCGATGCGCTGGAAGACGAGCTGGGCGACCTGCTGTTCGCCACCGTCAACCTGGCCCGTCACCTCAAGCACGACCCGGAAAACGCCCTGCGCCGCGCCAACCGCAAGTTCGAGCGGCGTTTCCGATTCATCGAACAGGCATTGCGCGAGCAGGGCCTGTCCATCCAAGATCGTACCCTCGACGAGCTGGACGCCCTGTGGGGTGAGGCCAAGCGTCAGGAAAAGAACCTGCCCAGCTGCGGCTGAGCCGATGCCTAAGTGAGTGAACACCCATGAGCCTTTCCCTTCGCGACCAGTTGCTCAAAGCCGGCCTGGTCAACCAGAAACAAGTTTCCCAGACCAACAAGGCTGAGAAGAAGCAGAAACGCCTGGAGCACAAAGGCCAGGTCGAGGTGGACGACAGCCAGCAGCGCCTGGCCAAACAAGCCCAGGCCGAAAAGGCCAAGAAAGACCAGGAGCTGAACCGCCAGGTCCAGGAGAAGGCCGAGCAGAAGGCCCGCGCCGCGCAGGTCAAGCAATTGATCGAAGCGACACGCCTGCCCAAGCTCACCACCGAGGACTACTTCAACTTCGTCGATGACAAGAAGGTCAAGCGCATCGCCGTCAACGCCCTGATGCGCAGCAAGCTGAGCAACGGCGCGCTGGCCATCGTCGCCCATGGCGGCGGCTACGAAGTGATCCCCCGCGAGGCCGCGGTGAAGATCCAGGAGCGTGACCCCAATCGCATCCTGCTGCTCAACACCCACGTCGAGGAAGCCGACGAAGCCGATGATCCGTACGCGGCCTACAAGATCCCCGACGATCTGATGTGGTAAGCATGAAAAACCCCGCCTAGGCGGGGTTTTTTGTTTGAAGGCGGTGTCACTGGGCTGTGCGCTGGTTTTCCAGGACTTCCAGTTCGTTGCGGTACTGGTGGGCCAGGTGTTCTTCATGGAACATGCCGACCAGTTGGCCCTGCTGATGCACATCCCAGATGCGCACACCGGCGGCCAGGCCTTCGTGGGACATTTTCGATTCGTCGCGTTCGGTTACTTGGACTGTCATCGTCAAACTCCACTGCTTGGGTTGGCTGCGACAGCGTGTCGCAGGCCTTCTTTATAGAATTTGTTAGCAGGCTAAGTAAATTAAACGGCGATGAAACAAGTTTCATGAAGCACTGGCAGTTAAACGCGTTCCCTGTAAGAGCGGGCGCTGTCTGCTGCAAAGAAAAGCCCCGCACAAGGCGGGGCTTCGGGTGTTGCGGGCATTGCTGATCAGTTGCCCTTGACCGCCTTGCCATCGACCGTGCCATCTTGCAGCACGATCACGTACTCCTTGCCATCGGTCTCGACCTGGCGCAATTGCACCAGCAGGTAGTCCCAATCCTTGGCGAACCACAGCTCGGTGATGCGCTTGCTCTGGCTCGGGTCGCGCACGCGCTCGACCTTGATGGCGTCGACCTGGCCGGTCTTGGTGGTGACTTTCTCCGAGCCCAGCACACGGAAGTCGTAGGTGTCGATCTCGTCACCGTCGACCACCTGGTAGGTCATGCTCTTCTTGCCGGCGGCCACGTCATGCTGCAGGGCCAGCTGGTAAGAGGACTTGTCCAGCACACCGCGGTTGAGCGGCAGGCTGATCGCATCACCACGGTCGCTGCCTGTGACCTTCTTGCTCGCCCAGTCGAAAGTCAGGTCGACCTTCTTCGCCTTGCCCAGGCCACCGCGCTCGAAGTGGTACTTCTGCGGCAGCAGGGTGTCGTTGTCGAGCTTGAGGGTGCTTTGCTCGGAGAGGCTGGCGATCATCATGGAGGCCTTGAAGTTAAGGTCCCAGGTACCGTTGGCGTTCTTTACCAGGCTGCGCTCGGCAGTGCCGCTCATGGGCAGCTGCTTCCAGTCAGCCGTGTAGCTGGCCGCGAAAGGCTTCAGATCAGCTGCCTGGAGGGGCAGGGCGAGCACGGCGAGAGCCAAGAGCAGGGCGCGACGCATAAATTCTCCTAGGATCGAATCAAGTGACCGCTGGCCGCCAGCGGCTGGCCATCCAGTAATGCACCCTGTTGGCCCAGACGCAAGCGTCCTTCGGCGAACCAGTGCACTGCCAGCGGGTAGATCTGGTGTTCCTGCACATGCACGCGCTGGGCGAGTGTCTGCACGGTGTCATCCGCAGCGACCGGAACCACAGCCTGTACGACCAAAGGCCCGCCATCGAGTTCCTCGGTGACGAAGTGCACGCTGCAGCCGTGCTCGGCATCCCCCGCTTCCAGCGCGCGCTGGTGGGTGTGCAGGCCTTTGTACTTGGGTAACAGTGACGGATGTATGTTCAGCAGGCGGCCTTGATAGTGGCGCACGAAGCCACCACTCAAGATGCGCATGAAACCGGCCAGCACCACCAGGTCGGGATCGAAGCCGTCGATCAGCGCCATCAGCGCTGCATCGAAGGCTTCGCGGCCGTCGAAACCGGTGTGCTCGAGCACTGCGGTGTCGATACCGGCGGCCTTGGCACGTTCCAGGCCGTAGGCATCGGCGCGGTTGGAAATCACCGCGCGGATGCGTGCCGGGCTGTCACTGGCGCTGTTGCTGTCGATCAGCGCTTGCAGGTTGCTGCCGGAACCCGACAGCAGTACCACGACGTTGCAGGTCTTGCTCGGCATCAGTGTGCCTTGAGGTTCTGCAGTTCGACCTGGGCGGCACCTTCGGCGGCCTCGGCGATCTTGCCGATGACCCACGGTTGCTCACCGGCGGCACGCAGCACGTTAAGGGCGTTGTCGACCTGGTCCTGGGCTACGCAGATGACCATGCCCACGCCGCAGTTCAGCACGCGGTGCATTTCGTGCTCGTCGACGTTGCCTTTTTCCTGGAGGAAGTCGAACACCGCCGGGCGCTGCCAGCTGGCGACGTCGACCACGGCCTGGGCGCCTTTTGGCAGCACGCGTGGGATGTTGTCCAGCAGGCCGCCGCCGGTGATGTGGGCCATGGCCTTGACCGCGCCGGTCTGTTTGATCAGCTGCAGCAGGGGCTTGACGTAGATGCGGGTGGGGGCCATCAGCAGGTCGGTCAGCGGCTTGCCGTCGAGCTGGGTGTTCTCGATGTCGGTGCCGGACACTTCGAGGATCTTGCGGATCAGCGAGTAGCCGTTGGAGTGCGGGCCGGAGGAGGGCAGGGCGAGCAGGGCGTCGCCGGTGGCCACTTTCGAGCCGTCGATGATGTCCGCTTTTTCCACCACGCCGACACAGAAACCGGCCAGGTCGTAGTCTTCGCCTTCGTACATGCCTGGCATCTCGGCGGTTTCACCACCGACCAGCGAGCAGCCGGCCAGCTCGCAACCGGCGCCAATGCCGGTGACCACGGTAGCGGCCACGTCGACGTTGAGCTTGCCGGTGGCGTAGTAGTCGAGGAAGAACAGCGGCTCGGCGCCGCACACCACCAGGTCGTTGACGCACATGGCGACCAGGTCCTGGCCGATGCTGTCGTGCTTGTTCAGGTTCAGTGCCAGGCGCAGCTTGGTGCCGACGCCGTCGGTGCCGGAGACCAGCACCGGCTGCTTGTAGCCGGCCGGGATCTCGCAGAGGGCGCCGAAGCCGCCCAGGCCACCCATGACTTCAGGGCGTGCGGTGCGCTTGGCGACGCCCTTGATGCGTTCGACCAGTGCTTCGCCGGCGTCGATGTCTACACCGGCGTCCTTGTAGCTCAGGGAGGGTTGCTTGCTCATTGATCCAGGCCTTTAAGAGGGAGGGATTCTTAGAAAACGACCACGACGGCCAAGACCGACTGCAATGAGTGCGGCTGCCTGTTCGTCACTGGTCTGCGAAGGCGCGCGATTTTATCAGGGTTGCCCCCACGCGGCCATCCTCAGGCCGACGGGCAGGCCGCAAATTGGGGGAAAAATCCGTTTGGGTGGTTGATCTGGCCACTGCTGTATAAGCTGCAAGCCACGAGCTTCAAGTTGCAAGACCCGCGGCTTGAGGTTTGAACGGCTTTTCTTGCAGCTTCAAGCGTGCGGCTTGCAGCTCAAAAACGGACAGGAATCCTCCATGCGTCTTTTCACATTCATTGCGGCCGGGTGCCTGGCGCTGGTCGGCGTCGCGGCGCAGGCCGACACCGTCTCCGGGTTGTACCAGGTCCGTGAACCCATCGAAGGGCAGGGCAGCGAGGCCCGCGCCCAGGCCACCGCCAAGGCGTTGGACACCCTGGTGCTGCGCCTGACCGGCGACCCCAAGGCGCCGCAGAGCCCGGCACTGGCCAACCTGCGCAAGGACCCGCAACAGATCATCAACCAGGTCGGCACCGAGGCGGGGCCGCCGGAGTCGGTATTGGTCGAATTCGACCCCGGCAGCACCGAGCGTGCCCTGCGCCAGGCCGGGTTGGCCCTGTGGGGCAGCAACCGGCCGTCGATCCTCGGCTGGTGGCTGAATGAAAACGTCGACGGCAGCAGCCTGGTCGGTGACGGCCAGGCCGCCGCCGAACCGCTGCGCCGCGCCGCCCAGCACCGTGGCCTGCCACTGCGCCTGCCGCTGGCCGACCTGCAAGAGCAGCTGGTGGCCAACGCCAAGCAGCTTGAAGGCAAGGATCCCGGGCCGCTGCGCGAGGCCTCCGAGCGTTATGGCGCCAATGCCCTGCTGGCGGTGCATGCCCAAGAAGCCGATGGCAAATGGCAGGGCAAGTGGCAGCTGTGGCTGGGCGACCAGCGCGAACAGGGCAACGCCGAAGGCGCCGACCAGGCCGCCCTGGCCGACGCCGTTCTGCTGGCGGTGAGCAACCGCCTGGCGCCACGCTATGTGTCCCGCCCAGGTGCTGGCAGTGAGCTGCAGGTTCAGGTGCAGGGCATGAACCTGCAGCGCTATGCCCAGCTCGGCCAGGTGCTCGAACCTTATGGCGCGCGCTTGCGCATGGCCGAGGGTGGCACGCTGACCTACGCCGTGACCGGCAACCGCGACCAACTGCGTGCCCAGTTGAGCCTGGCCAAATTGCAGGAGCTGCCTGCGGAACCCACGGCGGTCACGCCAGCGCCCTCTGCGCCAAGCGAGCCTGGCGCGACCCCACCTCCCGCACCCCCCAAGCCGTTCGACGGCTTGCGTTTTCGCTGGTAAGGAAACTTGAACATGATGGATACGCGTCGTTGGATCGGGCTGGGCGCGGCCCTGCTTGTCGCTGTACTGCTGTACTTCCTGCACAACATCCTTTCGCCCTTCCTGGTGGGGATCCTGCTCGCCTACCTGGCCGATCCGCTGGTCGACCGCCTGGAGCGCCTCGGGCTGTCACGCACCTGGGGCGTGGTGGTGGTGTTCAGCCTGTTCACCTTGATCTTCCTGGCCCTGCTGCTGGTGCTGATCCCCATGCTGGCCAAGCAGCTGGTGCGCTTGTACGAGCTGGCGCCGCAGATGCTCGACTGGCTGCAGCACGTGGCTCTGCCGTGGGCGCAGAGCCGGCTGGGCCTAGCCGATGGCTTCTGGAAGTTCGACAAGATCAAGTCCGCCATCGGCGAGCACATGGGACAGACCACCGATATCGTCGGTGTGCTGCTGTCCCAGGCCACGGCGTCGAGCCTGGCGCTGATCGGCTGGCTGGCCAACCTGGTGCTGATCCCGGTGGTGGGCTTCTACCTGCTGCGTGACTGGGACCTGATGATGGCCAAGCTGCGCAGCCTGCTGCCGCGTCAGCGCGAGCCACAGGTGGTGGGGTTGGCGGGCGAATGCCACGAAGTGCTGGGGGCGTTCGTACGCGGTCAGTTGCTGGTGATGCTGGCGTTGGGTGTCATCTATTCCACCGGGCTGATGCTGGTGGGCCTGGAGCTGGGCCTGCTGATCGGCATGCTGGCGGGGCTGGCGGCCATCGTGCCGTACATGGGCTTCATCATTGGCATTGGCGCGGCATTGGTGGCTGGGCTGTTCCAGTTCAGCGGCGATCTGTACCCGATGCTTGGTATCGTCGCGGTGTTCATGGTCGGTCAGGCCCTGGAAGGCATGGTGCTGACACCCTTGTTGGTGGGCGACCGCATCGGCCTGCACCCGGTGGCGGTGATCTTCGCCATCCTCGCCGGGGGCGAGTTGTTCGGTTTCACTGGCGTATTGCTGGCATTGCCGGTGGCGGCGGTGATCATGGTGCTGCTGCGCCATGTGCATGACCTGTACAAGGAGTCGGACATGTATGCCGGGGACATCGACCCGGACCTGTGACCCCTCGCGGGGCAAGCCCGCTGCCACCAATGAGGTGGCAGCGGGCTTGCCCCGCGATGCGCTTGAAACTAACGCAACATCTTGATTTTACTTGGGCTATTCCCCTCACCGATTGTGCCGTCGGCATTGCGGGTATAGACTTTGCACACTCTTGACCAAAGGCCCCCTGTGGTCCTCGTGACCGCCCGCCAGCATGAAACCGATCCAGTTGCCCCTGGGTGTGCGTCTGCGCGACGACGCCACCTTCATCAACTACTACCCCGGCGCCAATGCCGCGGCACTGGGCTATGTCGAGCGGCTCTGCGAAGCCGACGCCGGCTGGACCGAGAGCCTCATCTACCTGTGGGGCAAGCAGGGTGTTGGGCGCACCCACCTGTTGCAGGCCGCCACCCAGCGTTTTCAGCAACGCGGCGAGCCGGCGGTCTACTTGCCACTGGCACAATTGATCGAACGCGGCGTGGAACTGCTCGACCATCTCGAACAGTACGAGCTGGTGTGCATCGACGACCTGCATGTGATCGCTGGCAAGGCGGATTGGGAAGAGGCCATGTTCCACCTGTTCAACCGCCTGCGTGACAGCGGCCGGCGCTTGCTCCTGGCTGCCTCCAGTTCACCGCGCGAATTGCCGATCAAACTCCCTGACCTCAAATCGCGGCTCACCCTGGCGCTGATCTTCCAGATGCGCGGGATGTCCGACGAGGACAAGCTGCGCGCCCTGCAACTGCGTGCTTCGCGGCGCGGGCTGCACCTGACCGACGAGGTCGGCCATTTCATCCTCACCCGTGGCACGCGCAGCATGGGCGCGCTGTTCGACCTGCTCGAACGCCTCGACCAGGCCTCGCTTCAGGCCCAGCGCAAGCTGACCATTCCCTTCCTCAAGGAAACCTTGGGTTGGTAGCCCTGAAAACACGGTGCCAGAGCGTCAAAACGGAAAAGTCACATCTTTTTCGATAAAATTTGCAAATGGTTCTGATAGAAGGCATAGTTTCCCCCTTCTAAAGGACTACAGACACGGTCGTGCCCATGCTGAAGCGCTTCGCACCCCTCGTGCCACTTGCACTTGTCACCCTTCTTTTTGGTTGCGCCTCCCAAGGCCCAACCACCCCGTCGCAGGATCACTATCTGGCCGCCGAGCATTCGGTCAAGGCCAAGGCTTCGGCTTCTTCCGTATTCACCGAGGAAGAGCTGGCCAGCGACGACGATCTCAATACTTTCTCCAGCAGCAAGCCTTACCAGCTCCCGGTCCTGGCCGACAGCATCCTTGAGCGCGGCATGGCGCTGATCGGTACCCGCTACCGCTTCGGCGGCACCACCGAGCAGGGCTTCGATTGCAGCGGCTTCATCGGTTACCTGTTCCGTGAAGAGGCGGGCATGAACCTGCCGCGCTCGACCCGCGAGATGATCAACGTCGACGCCCCCAAAGTCGCGCGTAACAAGCTCAAGCCAGGCGACCTGCTGTTCTTCAGCACCAATGGCCGTGGCCGCGTCAGCCACGCTGGCATCTACCTGGGCGACAACCAGTTCATCCACTCCAGCAGCCGCCGCAGCGGTGGCGTGCGCATCGACAGCCTCGGCGATCGCTACTGGAGCAAGACCTTCATCGAAGCCAAGCGCGCGCTGGCCATGGCACCGACCACGATCTCGCGCAATTGATTTGATATCAAAATGCTGTACCCTGCCGCGGCGGCGTAGCTGAAAAGCTCGCCGCCGTGCGCATTTACAGAAAGCGTCTAATCTAAATTCTCACCTCTTTTCAGCTTCGGCCGTGGCCGCAGCTTGCCTGACAGGACGTTCGCATCATGGTGATGTTGGCGCGCTTCGCAGTTCTTTCGCTGGTGGCACTGCTTGCCGCCTGCTCCAGCCGTGCACCGGCCCCGGCGCCGGTCAAGCAATCGGTTGTCTTCAGCCAACAGCCGGCGGCGTCGCCTGCGGCTGAAGATGTACTGTTCCGCGCAATCGGTTTGGTCGGCACACCCTATCGCTGGGGCGGCAACACCCCGGATTCCGGGTTCGATTGCAGCGGCCTGATCGGCTACGTGTACCGTGATGCCGCGGGCATCAGCCTGCCACGCACCACCCGCGACATGATCGTCATGCGTGCGCCCAGCATCGATATCAACGCCCTGCAGTCCGGCGACCTGGTGTTCTTCGCCACCAATGGCGGGGCACAGGTCAGCCATGCCGGTATCTATGTGGGCGAGGGGCGTTTCGTGCATGCCCCATCGACCGGCGGCACGGTGCGCCTGGACTACCTCTCCAGCAGCTACTGGGCCAAGGCCTATCTGCAGGCCAAGCGGGTGTTGCCACCCGGGCATCTGGCACAGAATCCCTGAGGCCGGCCCTTGCGGCAGGTTCTTCAGGGGGCCTTGCTGATTCGCCAGACCACATTGCCCACGTCATCGGCCACCAGCACGCCGCCGCGATTATCGTTGATGACCCCCACCGGCCGCCCCATGGCCTTGCCCTGGTCATCGACGAAGCCGCTGAGCAGGTCAAGCGGCATGCCCGCCGGCTTCCCCTGGTCGTTGAAGGGCACGAAAATCACCTTGTAGCCGCTGTGCGGCTTGCGGTTCCACGAGCCATGCTGGCCGACGAAGGCGCCTTGCTCGAAGGGCGGTGGTAGTCCCCCGGTTTGGGCGAACGCCAGCCCCAGGGAGGCTGTATGCGGGCCAACAGCGTAATCGGGCGCAATGGCCGTGGCTACCTTGGCCGGATCTTGGGGTTTCACCCGTGCATCCACATGCTGCCCGTAGTAGCTGTATGGCCAGCCGTAGAAGCCGCCGTCTTTCACCGAGGTGATGTAGTCGGGCACAAGATCGCTGCCGATTTCGTCACGTTCGTTGACCGCTGTCCACAAGGCGCCGCTGTGAGGCTCCCAGGCCAAGCCATTGGGGTTGCGCAAGCCTGAGGCAAAAACCCGCTGCTGGCCGCTGGCCCGGTCGATTTCCCAGATCGCCGCGCGGCCTTGCTCCTTGTCCATGCCGTTTTCGCCGACATTGCTGTTGGAACCGACGGTCACGTACAGCTTGCGGCCATCGCGGCTGGCGATCACGTTCTTGGTCCAGTGGTGGTTCAGCCGCCCGCCGGGCAGCTCGGTCACTGTCTGGCCGGGGGCGTCCAGCTGCATGGCGCCCGGCTCGTAATGAAAGCGCAGCAGCTTGTCGGTATCGGCGACATACAGGTCCTTGTCCACCAAGGCCATGCCAAAGGGCGAGTTGAGCCCCTCGATGAACGGGATACGGATCTCCGCCACCCCGTCATGGTCGGCATCGCGCAGCAAGGTGATGCGGTTGGCGCTCGGCACGCCCGCACCCGCGCGCTTCATCACCTTGGTCATGACCCAGCCGCGGATGCCTTTGCCATCGTCGGGCTTGGGCGGTGCGTTGGTCTCGGCCACCAATACGTCGCCATTAGGCAGGACGTATAGCCAGCGCGGGTGGTCCAGCCCCTCGGCGAAAGCGCTGACCTGGGTGCCGGCCGCCGCCTTCGGTTTGGCGCCTGGCGGCCACCCGATGGCCGGGGCGATGTTGACCGTGGGCAGCAGCGTTTCATTGGGCTTGGGCAGCTGCGGCGAGGGGCCGCTGCCGTCGTTGACTTGCAGGCGGGCGGTCTCGCCGCAGGCGCCGAGGCTGGCGAGCAAAGCCAGCAGAGCTGCAAGGCGCAGGCTGTCCATGGGCAGTGTCCTTGGTAGTGGCTATGTAAGCTCAGAGCGCTGCGGCCGAACGGAGGTTCATTCAGCGGTGAGCTGGCTAGTGCTCCTGCGGGAAGAACCGTTGCACCAACGAAGGCGTTCTGATCCGCGTCTGCATCAGCGCGCGCTCGTACAGTGTACCGGTGCGCAGATCATAGACGGGCCCTGAGGCGGGCCTGGCGACCTGCCTGAGTGTCACGTGAATGAATCGGTAGTTGGTGCCGTAGACCTGCTCGAGCTTTTCGATACGGAAGTACTGGCCGGGCAGGAATAGTGTCTCGGCTTCCTCCCAGTACATGGAAAAGGCGCTGATCGGCGTCCCTTCCTGGTAGTGCCCCGCCGGCAATTCAAACACCACCGAGGTGTCATCGAACAACCAGGGCACTTCGGACGTGGCCGAGACCTTGGCCGCGAATTCGGGAACGATATGGGGGTTCTCGGTGAACGAGGTCAGGTCGGTATTGATCAGCGTGTCACCTACCTTCAATTGGCCGTTGCGATACAGGGTGCCGCTGGTGCCACGCGCAGCGTTGCCGCCACGGTACAGCGTGACCTTGTTGCTCTTGGGCAAGGCCTGAAGCGAGTCGGCGAGCTTGGCGATATAGCTGTCCACATCGTCATGGTCATAGGTGCCTTGCCGAAACACTCGGTTCACCTGTGAATCTTCATCGGTGAAGTACTCGATCAGTTCGTTGTGGAAACCATCGCCTTCGTGCAGGTACGAATAAGCAGGCGTGCCGTCCACCTTGATGCAATAGATGCCATCTTCATCCGCTTCTGGCAGCTGGTCCTTGGCCAGCACAGGCAAACCGGTGAGCAGTTTTTTCTGGCGGACCCTGGCCCGTGCCGAAAGCACTGAGCTTTTGTTCTGGTCGGCCACCATGTACGGGTCCCAGAACGCCGAAGGGGCGTTGGCCATACCTTCCGGCGACGGCGGCGCGCCCCCGATCAGCCCTGGGCGATCCAGCAGTTCCCATTGGCCGGCAGCGTTCAGGCGTACCGGGCGCAACGGTGCAAATGCGAACGGATGGTCTTCTGCCACGATCAGCCAGTTCGATAGCTCGCGGCTATAGCGCACCCGGTAGGTCGTTCCTGCCAGGTTGATCCGGCAACTGCCGTCGTCATGCAGGCTCACCCCTCTTATCGCGCCTGCCCTGCCCAGCTCGCCAAGGGCCAGCTGATTGCTTTCCAGTCCATCGAGTACCACGCCCGGCGTGGGGTGTGGCTCCCATGTACTCACTGAAGTGTTCAGTTCATGGGTGGGGGGGGGAGTGCTCAGTGACGCGAAGCTCGAATGGAAGCTCAGGTCCACCAGGCTGAAAGCTGCGCAAAGGCTGTCGATCATGGCTTCACGCAATGCGTCCTGGCGTGCCTCCATATCGATGGCACTGACCGCCGCATCCACATCCAGTGCCAGCTTGGCGATGCCCGCGCCGAGCAGCAGAAGGGTCATTGGCCATCCGAGGGCGGCGAAGCCGCCGAACACGCCGAGAAACGCTGCCAGGTAGCCGCTCCACAGGGCTTTGCGCAGCGCGGTGTTGTCCAGCATTGCCGAAGCGCTGCGCTGCATTTGGGCTTTCGCCTGCTCAGCGAGGTAGACGAAGAAGTTCCCCGGCAACTGCCTGCGAATGAAAGCGAGCAGCACCTCTGCCGCTTCGTCGGTGCGGCTGTCCCGGATGCTGATGAAAGTCCCGCGCAGTTGCTGCGACTGCTCGGCAGTGGGCATGTCGTTCTGCGCCGCCCGGACAAAGGCCGCAAGCCGCTCTGGATCCTGCAGCTGTGCGCGCAGCCAACCGGCCATCTGCTGCGCCGAGTCGAACGCCCGGAGCGGTTCGGTGGACCAGGGCAGGTAAAGCAGCACGCGCCCACTGCTCGCCGCCAGGCTGTATAGCCAGGGCCTGCTGCCGTGCCCGGCGTCGTAACGGCTCGCGGTGAGTGACAGGTCGTTGGTATCGCGTTGCAACTCGGCAAATGTCGGGGTAGGGGTGGACGCACCGACCATCCTCCGGATCAAGCCAAGGTCTGCGTCGGTGATCCGCCCGGCGCGCTCGGCGTTGCAGGCCTGGCCCAGCAGGTGCAGCCGGGCCAGTGTCTTGAAGTGCCGGCCGCTGCCCTGCCAGAACCGCTCTACATCGCTGCGGTAGGCCGCAGCGAAATCCAGCGTCCAGAGCTCGCTCTGAACATCCGTCCCCAACAGCCGCTGCTCGTTGCGCTCGTCGAACACCGGGGCCTGGGCACTGTCCCGGTAAAAACCGCCATACAGGTTCAGCTCGTCGACGGCCTCCTGGAAGCGCAGGTCGAAACGCTGTACCACCAGTTGTGTCAAGGCCATCGATTTCTGCGGTGGGCCGCTGTGCTGCCAGCCAGTGAACGTGCGGGGGCTGCTGGTTGTGCTGTTGAACTGGTGCCACCAGAAAAACCGCGGGTCCAGGGACTTGCCCACGTAGCTGCGCACGATACGTGCCGCATGCCTGTTCGCCAGGGCGAAGGGGTCGGGAAAGTCCCGAATGAAATCATCGACCAGGCGCACGAACGGGCCGGCCAGTTCAAGGGAGTCGAGGGTGCGTTGAAACTTGTCCAGCAGGGCGGTCATGGCCAGCTCCTTCAGGGGGATGGAGTGGCCATTGTCGTCAGGGTTGAGGCGGGGCGGCGGTAGCTATCTGGCACCTGCCCTCAGGCTTGCTTGAGCAGCAGCGCCACGCCGGGGAAATACTGCCCCAGGTCGTTGTGCAGCTTGCGGTAGGCATAGGGGAAGTACCAGGCGATGGCGCAGGCGGTGTGCTTTTGCAGATCGTCGACCAGGTCCTGCAATTCTTCGGGGCTGGCGTGCTGGCCGGCTTTGAAGGGGGTGACGAATAGCGCACCGGCCTTGAGCTGGCTGGGATAGGCGATCTGTTTGGCCCCGGTCGCGATTTCTTGCAAGGCGCCGGCCAGGTCGAGGCGGGCGATACGGGGCCAGCGCTGGCCCGCGTGCAGGTGAATGGACTCGTCGGCACTGCTGATGGACAGGTCGCAGCGCCCCTCGCGTTCACCTTCGTCGCGCTGCTTCTTGCTGGTGTACTGCTGCAACGCCACCAGCTCGCCCTGCCAGGCGGCGGCGGCGAGCATCCCGACGTTGGCGGCGCTGCCATGCCAGTAGGGGGCCTCGTTGTCGCCCTGCAACTGGTTGAAACGGTCGATGCAGTCAACCCAGCGCTCCAGCGCCGGGCGCAGGAATTCCAGGTGCGGGTTGTTGATGATCAGGCCTTGCATGCTGCGCTCTCCTTGTCATTGTGATCGAGGTCAGCCGAAGTGGTGGCCATGTGATATCACTTCTCCCAGTGTGGCACAAGCGGACGGATCGGCCATTGATCCACGCCAGATCGGCCCCCGTTCGATTGACGCTCCCAGTGCAACCCTCTAACCTTCGCGGCGTGTTTCAGGTGCCCTGCGAACTGCGGTTGCGTGGGGTGAAACTGGGAAGCCGGTGGGCGCCAGCAAGGCGCGATTCCGGCGCTGCCCCCGCAACGGTAGGTGAGTCGACGCCGCGCAATGCCACTGGGTGTGAATACCCGGGAAGGCGCGCTGGCCGGGCCCTTTGGCCCACTCACGAGCCCGGAGACCGGCCTGCAACTGCCAACGGCATCACGGAGGGTGATGCGCGGAGCGATGTGGCGCCTGCCACGGCCCCTGCGCGTTCTCCGTCTGCCCGCCTTTTACCTGTCGCCTGGCGGCGACAGCTGCGGAGAACCCCTGATGAGCGAATCCCCCGAACGCGACGAACGCCACGTGGCGCGCATGCAGCGCAAGAAGGCGCTCATCGATGAGCGCATCGCCAATTCCCCCAACGAATGCGGCTTGCTGCTGGTACTCACCGGCAACGGCAAGGGCAAGAGCAGCTCGGCCTTCGGCATGCTTGCGCGGGCCATGGGCCACGGCATGCAGTGCGGCGTGGTGCAGTTCATCAAGGGCCGTAACAGCACGGGTGAGGAGCTGTTCTTCCGGCGCTTTCCCGAGCAGGTGAGCTACCACGTGATGGGCGAGGGCTTCACCTGGGAAACCCAGGATCGCCAGCGCGACATCGCCGCCGCCGAAGCCGCCTGGGCGGTGTCGCGCCAGTTGCTGCAGGACCCATCGATTCAGTTCGTGGTGCTCGATGAGCTGAATATCGCCCTCAAGCACGGCTACCTCGACCTCGACCAGGTGCTCAGCGACATCCAGGCCCGCCCGCCGATGCAGCACGTGATCGTCACCGGCCGTGCGGCCAAGCCCGAGATGATCGAGCTGGCCGATACCGTCACTGAGATGGGCATGCTCAAGCACGCCTTCCAGGCCGGTATCCGCGCGCAGAAGGGCGTCGAGCTGTGAGTGAGCCACGCCACTGCCCGGCGGTGTTGATCGCCGCCCCGGCCTCCGGCCAGGGCAAGACCACCGTCACCGCTGCGCTTGCACGCCTGCACCGTAACCTCGGGCGCAAGGTGCGAGTGTTCAAGTGCGGGCCGGACTTTCTCGACCCGATGATCCTCGAGCGTGCCAGCGGTGCCCCGGTGTACCAGCTGGACCTGTGGATGATCGGCGCCGACGAAAGCCGTCGCCTGCTGTGGGAAGCGGCCGTTGATGCCGACCTGATCCTGATCGAAGGGGTGATGGGGCTGTTCGACGGCACGCCTTCCAGTGCAGACCTGGCACGTCACTTCGGCGTGCCGGTGCTGGCGGTGATCGACGGCACGGCCATGGCCCAGACCTTCGGCGCCCTGGCCCTGGGCCTGGCGCGCTACCAGCCGGACCTGCCGTTCGCCGGTGTGCTGGCCAACCGGGTGGGCACTCTGCGCCACGCGCAACTGCTCGAAGGCAGCCTGACCGAGGGCTTGCGCTGGTACGGCGGGCTGTCCCGCGAGCGCGGCATCGAATTGCCCAGCCGTCACCTGGGGCTGGTGCAGGCCAGCGAGCTCAATGACCTCGACGCCCGCCTGGACGCCGCCGCCGAAGCACTGGCTGCCAGCTGCGATGCGGCGTTGCCGCCCCCCGTCAGTTTTGCCGCGCCAGCGCCACAAACCATGGCCGCCTCGTTGGCCGGCGTCAGCATCGGCGTTGCCCGTGATGAAGCCTTCGCGTTCACCTACGGCGCCAACCTGGACCTGTTGCGCAACCTCGGTGCAAAGCTCGAATTCTTCTCGCCGGTGCATGACCGCGAGCTACCAAGCGTGGACAGCCTCTATCTGCCGGGCGGTTACCCCGAGCTGCATCATCACGCGCTGGCGGCCAACGCGCCGATGCTGGAGGCGATCCGCGCCCACCATGAGCAAGGCAAACCCCTGCTGGCCGAGTGCGGCGGCATGCTCTATCTGCTCGATGCCCTGACCGACGTGGCCGGCGAACGCGCCGCCCTGCTCGGCTTGCTGCCCGGCGAGGCGACCATGCAGAAGCGCCTGGCGGCCCTGGCCCTGCAAGCGGTCGAATTGCCGGAAGGTACCCTGCGCGGGCACACCTACCACCATTCGCTGACCAGCACTGAGCTTGAGCCCATCGCCCGCGGCCTGAGCCCCAATGGTGGGCGCGGCAACGAAGCGGTGTACCGGCAGGGGCGGTTGACCGCTTCCTACGTGCACTTCTATTTCCCCTCCAACCCCGACGCGGCGGCGGCGCTGCTGCGACCATGAGCGAGCACGCCTACAGCGAGGCCGAACGCGCAGCCCTCTACCGCGCCATCGGCGAGCGCCGCGACATGCGCCATTTCGCCGGTGGCGAGGTGGCACCTGAACTGCTCGCGCGCCTGCTGGCCGCCGCGCACCAGGCACCCAGCGTGGGCCTGATGCAGCCGTGGCGCTTCATCCGCATTAGCCAGCGCGCGCTGCGCGAGCGCATCCAGGCGTTGGTCGAGGAGGAGCGAGTACGCACCGCCGAGGCCCTGGGCCAGCGCTCCGATGAGTTCATGAAACTGAAGGTCGAAGGCATCAACGACTGTGCCGAAGTGCTGGTGGCAGCGTTGATGGAAGACCGCGAGCCGCACATCTTCGGCCGTCGCACCTTGCCCGAGATGGACCTGGCCTCGCTGGCATGCGCCATCCAGAACCTGTGGCTGGCGGCGCGTGCCGAAGGCCTGGGCATGGGCTGGGTCTCGCTGTTCGACCCGCAGGCTTTGGCCGAGCTGCTGGGCATGCCCGCTGGCGCCAAGCCGGTGGCGGTGCTGTGCCTGGGGCCGGTGACCGACTTCTACCCGGCACCGATGCTGGTGCTGGAAAACTGGGCCGAACAACGGCCCCTGAGCGACATGCTGTACGAGAACCATTGGGGAGACCGGCCATGAGCGTGGCCTTGCTGACTGTCGCGGGCGTGGCCCTGGATGCCCTGCTCGGCGAGCCGAAACGCCGCCACCCGCTGGTGGGCTTCGGCAACCTGGCGGCCAACCTGGAGCGCCGCCTGAATACCGGTGGCCGTGGCTGGCGCAGCCATGGTGTGAGTGCCTGGTTCCTGGCCGTGGTGCCGTTGACGCTGATCGCCCTGGTGTTGTCGTGGCTGCCCTATATCGGTTGGATCGTCGATGCCCTGGCGCTGTATTGCGCGCTGGGCCTGCGCAGCCTTGGCGAGCATGTGCTGCCGGTGGCCCAGGCCCTGCGTCAAGGCGACCTGGACGAGGCGCGCCGCCGCGTGGGCTACCTGGTCAGCCGCGAAACCCGCGAACTGGATGAGCCCGCCGTGGCCCGGGCAGCTACCGAATCGGTGCTGGAGAACGGCAGCGATGCGGTGTTCGCTGCGCTGTTCTGGTTCGTCGTGGCCGGCGCCCCCGGCGTGGTGCTGTACCGCCTGAGCAATACCCTCGACGCCATGTGGGGCTACCGCAACGCGCGCTTCGAGCGCTTCGGCTGGTGCGCGGCGCGCATCGACGATGGCCTCAACTATATTCCCGCAAGGCTGGTGGCCCTGACCTACGCCGTACTCGGCAAGACCCGCCTGGCGCTGCGCTGCTGGCGCCAGCAGGCGCCGTTGTGGGACAGCCCTAACGCCGGCCCGGTGATGGCCGCCGGCGCGGGGGCGCTGGGGGTGGAGCTTGGCGGCCCGGCGGTGTATCACGGCGAGTTGCACGAGCGCCCGCGCCTGGGCGAGGGGCCGATGGCCGACGCCGACGCCATCGAACGCGGCTGGAGCCTGGTGCAGCGCGGCGTCTGGCTGTGGTTGCTGGTGATCTGCCTGGGAGGTTACCTGAATGCTTGAACATGGCGGCCGCTTGCTGCGTGCGGTGAAGCATTACGGGATCGCGCGTGAGCAGTGGCTCGACCTGTCCAGCGGCATCGCCCCCTGGGCCTACCCGGTTCCGCCGATCCCGCTGGACGCCTGGGCCCGCTTGCCGGAAGTCGAGGATGGGCTGGAGGCGGCGGCCCGCCAGTACTACGGCGTGCAGCACCTGCTGGCGGTGGCCGGCTCGCAGGCGGCGATCCAGGTGTTGCCGCATATGCGCGGTAGTAGCCGGGTAGGGGTGTTGTCGCCCTGTTATGCCGAGCACCCCCATGCCTGGCAACGGGCCGGTCATACCCTGGTCGAGCTGGACGAAACCCAGGTCGAGGCGGCCCTCGACAGCCTCGATGTGCTGCTGCTGGTCAACCCCAACAACCCCACGGGCCGGCTCGTGCCGCCTGAGCAGCTGCTGGCCTGGCATGCCCGGCTGGCCGCGCGTGGCGGCTGGCTGCTGGTGGACGAAGCGTTCATGGACAACTCGCCGGCACACAGCATCTCCGATTGCGCCGACCGCCCGGGGCTGATCGTGTTGCGTTCGTTCGGCAAGTTCTTTGGCCTGGCCGGCGTGCGGCTGGGCTTCGTGATTGCCGAGCCAGCCTTGCTGCAAGCTGTGGCCGAAGCGCTCGGGCCCTGGACCGTCAGTGGCCCGAGCCGGGTGCTGGGCCAGGCCTGCTTCGCCGATGGAGCGGCGCACGCGGCGCAGATCGCCCGTTGCGCCCAGGCCAGCCAGCGTCTTGCGACATTGCTGGAAAGCCACGGGTTCGCCCCCAGTGGTGGCTGCAACCTGTTCCAGTACGTGCGCGGCGAGCAGGCCGCGCCGCTGCATGAATTTCTCGCCCGGCGCGGCATTCTGGTGCGCCTGTTCGCCCAGCCCGCGGCCTTGCGTTTCGGGCTGCCGGCCAATGAGGCCGACGAGCAACGCCTGGCCCAGGCGTTGGCGGACTACCAAAAGGAAACGGCATGACCACCCTCATGGTGCAAGGCACCACCTCCGATGCCGGCAAGAGCACATTGGTCACCGCCTTGTGCCGCTGGCTGCTGCGCCAGGGCGTCGCCGTGGTGCCGTTCAAACCGCAGAACATGGCACTCAACAGTGCCGTCACCGCCGACGGCGGCGAAATCGGCCGCGCCCAGGCGGTGCAGGCCCAGGCCTGCCGGTTGGCGCCGCACACCGACATGAACCCGGTGCTGCTCAAGCCCAACAGCGACACCGGCGCCCAGGTGATCGTGCACGGCCGGGCGGTGACCTGCATGAACGCCGTGGCCTACCACGACTACAAGGCCATCGCCATGCAGGCGGTGCTGGCCTCCCATGCGCGCCTGGAACAGGCCTACCCGGTGGTGATGGTCGAGGGTGCAGGCTCGCCCGCCGAGATCAACCTGCGCGCCGGTGATATCGCCAACATGGGCTTCGCCGAAGCGGTCGACTGCCCGGTGATCCTGGTGGCCGACATCAACCGCGGCGGGGTGTTCGCCCACCTGGTCGGCACCCTCGAACTGCTGTCACCAAGCGAGCAGGCGCGGATCAAGGGCTTCGTCATCAATCGTTTCCGTGGCGATATCGCCTTGCTGCAACCGGGCCTGGACTGGCTGGAGCAGCGCACCGGCAAACCGGTGCTGGGGGTGCTGCCGTATGTCACCGACCTGCACCTGGAAGCCGAGGACGGTATCGATGTGCGCCAGGCGGCCAAGGGCGAGCAATTGCTCAAGGTGATCGTGCCGGTGCTGCCGCGCATCAGCAACCACACCGATTTCGACCCGCTGCGTTTACACCCGCAGGTGGACTTGCAGTTCATTGGCCCGGGCCAGCCGATCCCGCCCGCCGACCTGATCATCCTGCCCGGCTCCAAGAGCGTGCGCGGCGACCTGGCGCATTTGCGCGCGCGCGGCTGGGACAGCGCCATCGCTCGCCATCTGCGCTATGGGGGCAAGCTGATCGGTATTTGCGGTGGCTTGCAGATGCTCGGTAGTGCGGTTCACGATCCGCTGGGGCTCGAAGGCGCCGCCGGTTCGAGCGCAGGGCTTGGGCTGCTGGACTACCAGACCGTGCTGGAGGCGCAGAAGCAGCTGCGCAATGTCAGCGGTACGCTTGATCTTCAGCAGTCGCCGGTTGCGGGCTACGAGATCCACGCCGGCGTCACCCGTGGCCCGGCCCTGGAGCAGCCGGCCGTGCAGCTGGCCGATGGCCGTAGCGACGGCGCCATCAGCGCCGACGGGCAGATCCTCGCCACTTACCTGCATGGCCTGTTCGAAGGCAGCCAGTCGTGCGCAGCATTACTGCGCTGGGCGGGGCTGGCCGATGCGCAGACCATCGACTACGAGGCCCTGCGCGAGCGCGATATCGAACGCCTGGCCGACCTGGTCGAGCAGCATCTGGATACCGCGCAATTGCGCAAGCTCTGCGGAGTCGAAAACGATGCGTAACCTGATCCTCGGCGGCGCCCGCTCTGGCAAGAGCCGTCTGGCTGAACGCCTGGCGAGCGAGAGCGGGCTGCCAGTGACCTACATCGCCACCAGCGAGCCGCTGGACGGTGAAATGAACGAACGCGTGCGCCTGCATCGCGAACGCCGCCCGGCCGAGTGGGGGTTGATCGAAGAGCCCCTGGCGCTGGCCGCCGTGCTGCGCGCGCAAGCCAGCGAAGGCCGCTGTCTGCTGGTGGACTGCCTGACGCTGTGGCTGACCAACCTGCTGATGCTCGAAGACGCCCGACGCCTTGCGCAAGAGCGCGATGCCTTGCTCGATTGCCTCGAAACATTGCCCGGCACGATCATCCTGGTCAGCAACGAAACCGGCCTGGGCGTGGTGCCCATGGGCGAGCTGACCCGCCGCTATGTCGATGCGGCCGGCCTGCTGCACCAGGCCGTGGCCGAACGCTGCCAGCGCGTGGTGCTGACCGTGGCCGGCCTGCCTCTCACGCTCAAAGGCCCCGCGCTTTGACGCTGGCCATTTTCCATTGGGGCTGCTTTGCAGCCCATCGCGGCAAAGCGCAACACGCTGTAGGAGCGGCCTTGTGCCGCGAAAGGACCGCAACGCGGTCCCGACCTTCTCCGCCTCCTTCAAAGGACCCGTTCCATGACTCAGCTATGGTGGCGTGACGCCTGCCAACCCCTCGACACCACCGCCATGGACCAGGCCCGTGCCCGTCAGCAGCAACTGACCAAACCCGCCGGCTCCTTAGGCCAGCTCGAAGACTTGGCGATCCGCCTGGCCGGCCTGCAAGGGCGTGAGCGCCCGAGCCTGGAGCAGGTGGCGATCACGATTTTCGCCGGTGACCACGGCGTGGTGGAGGAGGGCATCTCGGCCTATCCGCAAGCCGTCACCGGGCAGATGCTGCGCAACTTCGTCGGTGGCGGCGCGGCCATCAGCGTGCTGGCGCGCCAGTTGGGTGCCAGCCTGGAAGTGGTCGACCTCGGCACCATCGACCCGACGCTCGAACTGCCCGGCGTGCATCACCTGCGCCTGGGGGCGGGCACGGCCAACTTCGCCCGCCAGCCGGCGCTGACCGAGGCGCAACTGGCCGCCGCGTTGCAAGCCGGCCGCGACAGTGCCCTGCGCGCCGTCGAGCAAGGCGCCCAGCTGTTCATTGGTGGCGAGATGGGCATCGGCAACACCACGGCAGCCGCTGCGCTGGCCAGTACCCTGCTGGGATGCCCGGCGCGGGAACTGAGTGGGCCTGGTACGGGCCTGGACAGCGCCGGTGTGCGGCACAAGGCCGAAGTGATCGAGCGTGCCCTGGTGCGGCATGGCCTGCGCGCCGACCAGCCCTTGCAAGCGTTGGCCTGTGTTGGTGGTTTCGAGATCGCCGCGCTGGCTGGCGCTTACCTGGCGTGTGCCCAGCAGGGTGTGGCGGTGCTGGTCGATGGTTTCATCTGCAGCGTCGCCGCGCTGGTGGCGGTGCGCCTCAACCCGCAATGCCGCCCTTGGCTGCTGTTCGCCCACCAGGGCGCCGAGCCAGGCCACAAAGCGTTGCTGGCGGCGCTGGAGGCCGAGCCGCTGCTGGCCCTGGGCCTGCGCCTGGGCGAGGGCAGTGGTGCCGCCCTGGCCGTGCCGTTGATCCGCCTGGCCTGCGCCCTGCACGGGCAGATGGCGACTTTCGCCGAGGCGGCGGTGGCGGATCGCCCGGCATGATCCTCGACCTGCTGCGCCATGGCGAGACCGAGCTGGGCGGTGGGCTGCGCGGCAGCCTGGACGATGCCCTGACCGAGAAGGGGTGGGCACAGATGCGCCAGGCGGTGGCCGAAGGCGGTCCCTGGGACGTGCTGGTCAGCTCGCCCTTGCAGCGCTGCGCCCTGTTCGCCGATGAGCTGGGCGCGCGCCTGGGCTTGCCGGTGCAGCGTGAAGCGGATGTGCGTGAGCTGCACTTCGGTGATTGGGAGGGGCGCAGCGCGGCGCAGATCATGGACTCCGAGGCCGAAGCGCTCGGGCTGTTCTGGAACGACCCCTACGCCTTTACCCCGCCGGCAGGCGAGCCGGTGCTGGCGTTTGCCGAGCGTGTACAGGGCGCTGTCGGCCGGCTCGCGTACCAGCATGCCGGTAAGCGCGTGCTGCTGGTCACCCATGGCGGAGTGATGCGGCTGTTGCTGGCACAGGCCCGTGGCCTGCCGCGTGAGCAGTTGTTGCAGGTCGAGGTCGGGCATGGGGCGTTGCTGCGCGTGACGGTGGGTGCGGACGGTTCATTGCGCGAGGGCGACTGAATGTTGCCGTTCTGGATCGCCTTGCAGTTCCTCAGCAGCCTGCCGGTGCGCTTGCCGGGCATGCCGACACCGCAGGAGATGGGGCGTTCGCTGCTGTGCTATCCGCTGGTGGGGTTGCTGTTCGGCCTGCTGCTGTGGCTGGCCAGCCACCTGCTCCAGGGCGTGGCGGCGCCGCTGCATGCCGCGCTGCTGCTGGCGCTGTGGGTACTGCTCAGCGGCGCCCTGCACCTGGATGGCCTGGCCGACAGCGCCGATGCCTGGCTGGGTGGCTTCGGCGACCGTGAGCGCACCCTCGAGATCATGAAGGACCCGCGTAGCGGGCCGATTGCCGTGGTGACGCTGGTATTGGTGCTGCTGCTCAAGTTCTGCGCGTTGTGGGTGCTGGTGGAGCGGGGTGTTGGTGGATTGCTGGTACTGACGCCGGTGGTCGGGCGGGCTGCGATGCTCGGCTTATTCCTGGGCACGCCCTATGTGCGTAGAGGCGGGTTGGGCTCGGCGTTGGCCGAGCACTTGCCGCGCCAGGCGGCGGGCTGGGTATTGTCGGGCTGCGCCCTGGTCGCGGTGATGCTGGGTGGTTGGCCTGTGCTGTGGGTGCTCGGCCTGGCGCTACTGGTATTCGCTTGGTTGCGCCGGCTGATGTGCAAGCGGCTGGGTGGAACCACCGGGGACACGGCCGGGGCATTGCTGGAACTGTTGGAGTTGGCAGTAGTGGTGGGGCTGGCGCTTACGGCTGGCTGAATGCCCGCTCCTACAGAGACCGCGCAAGATGTGGGTGGCTTGCCGGCGAATCGGCCAGCGAGCATTTTGAAACTTCTTGCAACATCCATATTGCGGGTATATACACCTATCCATGCTGACCAGTGAATGCATCTGTACCCATCTGCGTCGCGCCGCCCGTGGGGTGAGCCGGCACTATGACGAAGCCCTTGCCGGCTTCGGCATCAACGTCGCCCAGTTTTCGCTGCTGCGCAGCGTGCAGCGGCTCGACCGGCCGAGTATCACCAGCCTGGCCGAAGCCATGGGCCTGGAACGCAGCACCCTGGGCCGCAACCTGCGGGTGCTGGAAGCCGAAGGGCTGGTGCTGCTGGCTGATGGCGACGACCAGCGCAACCGGCTGGTGCTGTTGAGTGACGAGGGCAGGGCGCGGCTCGATGCGGCTTACCCCGCCTGGGAGCTGGCCCAGCGGCAGCTGGTGGAACAACTGGGTGAAGGGCAGCGCGACCAGTTAGTGCGCCTGCTGGAGCGCCTGGCCTGATTCATTACGACTATAAGCGGGTATATACCCGCATAAACCTTGCGATGTGCTGGAGACGACGACAATGACTTCCCTGTGGCGGAGCAGCGGTTGGGTGTTACTGGGGGCGGCGCTGATCCTGGCGTTGTCATTGGGTGTGCGGCACGGCTTCGGCCTGTTCCTGGCGCCGATGAGCGCCGACTTTGGCTGGGGGCGCGAAGTGTTCGCCTTCGCCATCGCCCTGCAGAACCTGATCTGGGGCCTGGCGCAGCCGTTTTCCGGCGCCCTGGCCGACCGCCTGGGTGCGGCGAAGGTGGTGATCATCGGCGGCATCCTGTACGCCACAGGGCTGGTGCTGATGGGCATGGCCGACTCGCTCTGGTCGCTGTCGCTCAGTGCTGGCCTGTTGATCGGTATCGGCCTGTCCGGTACCTCGTTCTCGGTGATTCTTGGCGTGGTTGGCCGCGCCGTGCCGCCGGAGAAGCGCAGCATGGCCATGGGCATCGCCAGCGCGGCCGGCTCGTTCGGCCAGTTCGCCATGTTGCCGGGCACCCTCGGCCTGATCCAGTGGCTGGGCTGGTCGGCAGCGTTGCTGGTGCTGGGCCTGATGGTGGCCTTGATCGTGCCGCTGGTGGGCCTGTTGCGCGACAACCCGTTGCCCGCCCAGGGTGCCGAGCAGACCCTTGGCCAGGCGTTGCGTGAAGCGTGCTCGCATTCGGGGTTCTGGCTGCTGGCGCTGGGCTTCTTCGTCTGCGGCTTCCAGGTGGTGTTCATCGGTGTGCACTTGCCGGCCTACCTGGTGGACCAGCACCTGCCGGCCATTACCGGCACCACGGTGCTGGCGCTGGTGGGGTTGTTCAATATCGTCGGTACCTACACCGCGGGCTGGTTGGGCGGGCGGATGTCCAAGCCGCGCCTGTTGACGGGCCTTTACCTGCTGCGGGCGGTGGTGATCGTGCTGTTCCTGTGGGCGCCGGTAACCCAGTTCAGCGCCTACCTGTTCGGTATCGCCATGGGCCTGCTGTGGTTGTCGACCGTACCGCTGACCAATGGCACCGTGGCCACGCTGTTTGGTGTGCGCAACCTGTCGATGCTGGGCGGTATCGTGTTCCTGTTCCATCAACTGGGCGCGTTCCTCGGCGGCTGGCTGGGGGGCGTGGTGTATGACCACACCGGCAACTACGACCTGGTGTGGCAGATCTCGATCCTGCTCAGCCTGCTGGCGGCCGCGCTCAACTGGCCGGTGCGCGAGCGTCCGGTGGCGCGCTTGCAGGCTCAGGCGGCATGAACCGCCTACTGGGGCGCAGCCTGCTGGCCATCGCCGCGCTGTTGGTGCTGGCGCTGGTGTGGTGGGGGTGGCACGCGGGTGGGTTGGCGTTGCTGCAATTGGGCATGAGCCTGTGTTAGGCGCTACCCTGCAAGTTCATGGACTGTGTTGCAGGAGTACCTCGTCATGCGCATACGCTGGTTGACCCTTCCCGTGCTGGCCCTGGCCGCTGCTACTTCGAGCTGGGCGGCGGACTGCCCGGTGTTGTTGCAGGGCAGCCTGCCGGAGTTGCGGGGCAAGGAGCAGGTCGACCTGTGCCAGCGGTTTGCCGGCAAGCCGCTGGTGGTCATCAATACCGCCAGTTATTGCGGGTTCGCGCCGCAGTTCGAAGGGCTCGAGGCGACGTACAAGGCGTTTCACGAGCAGGGGCTGGAGATGCTTGGGGTGCCGTCCAACGACTTCAAGCAGGAAGATGCCGATAGCGAGAAGACGGCCAAGGTCTGTTATGCCAACTACGGGGTGACTTTTGTCATGACCAAGACACAGTCGGTGCGGGGCAAGGACGCGATACCGCTGTTTGTTGAATTGGCGCGGCAGAGTAGTGCGCCGAAGTGGAACTTCTACAAGTATGTGGTGGATCGGCGGGGGAAGGTGATCGGTAACTTTTCCAGCCTTACCAAGCCGGATGATCCGGCGTTCAGGGCGGCTATCGAGAAGGCCATCGCTTCGCAGCCTTGAGGTTTTTGCTTGATCGATGGGGCTGGATCTAAGTTGTTTGTTTGTTTGTTTTGGTGTTGGTGTGAATATCCATTTNCTTGGGTGACGCTTATTCACCTTTCCGCCCTTACGGCGGGTAACTTTTTGAAGGATCAAAAAGTCACCAAAAAATCCTCGCTCCATTCATACGGCCCCTACGCTTCGCTTCGGGGTTCCCTCACTCCGGTCTTGCTCCCGGGAGTACGCACCGAAGGGCCATCCATGGCCCATCGGTGCTCGACGGGCATCCATGCCCGTCGCCTCCCTCCGCAAGCCCTCCGATCGGCCTCCTGAAGTCGCGAAGTTAGGGGCGGCGCCTGCATTGGCGCAGCTGTCGCTAGTTAATTGTTGTGTTGGATATCAAATTGCATTCGCTGGCAAGCCGGCTCCTACGGTGTGCGAACTTTTAATTGCACACCCCGTCCGTAGGAGCCGGCTTGCCGGCGAACAGGTCATTACAAACAACACATCAATAACAATTAAACACTCGCTGCTCTTGCTCTTGCTCTTGCTCTTGCTCTTGCTTCTAAGCGCGCGATAGTCCAGTCACCGCCAAACGCGACTTCAGGAGGCCGAACGTAGGACTTGCGGAGCGGGGCGATGGGCATGGATGCCCATCGAGCACTGATGGGCCATGGATGGCCCTTCAGTGCGTCCACGCGGGAGCAAGGCCGGAGTGAGGGAACCCCGAAGCGCAGCGTAGGGGCCGGATGATGGGAGCAGGCGGTTTTGCCTACTTTTTCCAAGAAAAAAGTAGGCCGCCGTAAGGGCGGAAAGGTGACGAAAAGTCCCTATCGTGAATGGATATGCTCACAAATCACCAGTTCACCAAAACCACCAAATCAATGCGAATGCACAGTCAACGCCACCAGGCGAACAACCACAGGCCTGACCACCAGCACACAGACAAACGCCACCGGCATCGCCAGTTGATAAGCCTTGAGCACCTGCCCCAGGTAGTCGCCATCGACCCCGGCAGTCGCCGCCGTGATCACGAAGCACATCAGCATCGCCATGATCGCCGACATGTAGAAGGCAAACACATAGGGCGTCGCCCCAGGTCGCAGCTTACGGCGGCGGGTAGCGGTCAGGTCGTTCATCGTCACTCCGGTTCCAAAGAATGGATGCGCAGGTTAGCAATGGCCATGGCCAACCCTGTAGACCGGCACCACTGAGTTCTTTATAAAGAAATTCTTACGAATCAAAAGGGCTCCACCATGGACCTGCTCAACGCCATCCGCAGTTTCATCAAAGTGGTGGAAGCCGGCAGCATCGCTGGCGGCGCCCGCGCATTGGGCCTGAGCCCCGCAGCGGTGAGCCAGAACCTGGCACGCCTGGAAGCCCACCTGCAGGTGCGCCTGCTGACCCGCACCACCCGCAGCATGGCCCTGACGCCCCCCGGCTGCCAGTACTACGAACGCGTGCGGCATATCGAGCGTGAGCTGCTGCTGGCCGAGCAAGCACTGACCACGCCCGACAGCGAACCGCAAGGCCGCTTGTGCATCGCCTCCACATCCGCTTTCGGCCGGCATGTGCTGGCCCCGCTGATTCCCGCCTTCAGTGCCCGCTATCCGCTGCTTTCAATAGAGTTGGTGATGAGCGACCGCAAGGTCAACCACGCCCGCGAGGACGTCGACGTAAGCCTGCGCATCACCCCGCAGCTCGAGGACCACCTGCTGGCCCGGCATATCGCCACGATCCCCTTCATCTGCTGCGCCTCGCCCGGCTACCTGGCCAGCGCGGGACGACCGACCACCCCCGAAGCCATGCATGATCACAGCTGCCTGGTGTTCCGCTATCCGGTGGACGGGCGCTTTCTGCCCTGGGGCTTCATGCGCGACGGGCTGCGCTTCGAGCCACGCTTTGGCAAGGTGCTGATCAGCGACGACATCGACGCCCTGACCCAGATGGCCCTAAACGACGGCGGCATTACCCGCCTGGCCGAGTTCATCGTGCGCCCGCATCTGGAGGCGGGCAGGCTGGTGCCGCTGTTCGAGTACAGCGACAGCGGGCAGGCCTACGCCCAGACCGAGCCAATGGACATCTACCTGTGCCTGGCCGATCGCTTCGCCATGACCACCAAGGTGCGGGCCTTCACGGACTACCTGCAGGCGAGCCTGGGCGACCGCTGGCGCGTACAGGCATGAAAAAACCGCCACGCGGGCGGTTTTTTCATGCTGCGACAGTGACTCAGAAGCGATAGGTGAGCGAAGCACCGACGCCGTGAGCGCTGTTTTCGTACTTGGCCTGGTAGGTGCCCTTGGTCGGGCTCGCCAGGTTGACCTTGGTGTCTTCTTCCCACAGGTAGGAATAAGCCAGGTCGATGGTCATGTCGTCGTTCGGGCTCCAGCCGGCACCCAGGCTGAAGATCTTGCGATCGCCAGTGGGGATGCGCGGAGAGCGGTCCTGGTTGTTGGTGGGCGACTGGTCGACCGAGAAACCGGTACGCAGGGTCCACTCCTTGTTCACCTTGTAGGCGGCACCGATGGCGCCTGCCCAGGTGTCATGCCAGTTCTGCTCTTCGGTGATGGTGCCCAGCGAACGACCCACCGCACTTGCCGCGACCGGGGCCGGCAGCTCGTTGGTGACGGTGATGTCCTTCAGGCGGCTCCAACGGGTGAACGTGGTGCCGGCGTACAGGGTCCACTGATCATCCAGCTCGTGGGTGATCGAGAAGTCGGCCGACTCCGGGGTCTTGATTTTCAACTCGGCGTCGAACTTGCTGCCGCTGAATGGGCCGAGCAGCGCGTTGTTGACCTTGGTATCGCCTTCGAGCTTGTAGTCGACCATCGAGTGGTAGGTCAGGCCGAGGCGGGTACGGTCGGTGGCCTGGACCAGGATACCGATGTTGTAGCCGACCGCGGTGTCGTCACCCTTGATCTTCACTTCGCCGTCGTTGCGGCCAGGGGTGCGCGGGTTGATGGTGTTCGAACCCAGCTCGCCCTTGATGCGGTTGATGGTCGGGCCGAAGCCGATCGACACCTTGTCGTTGAACGCATAGCTGACGGTAGGCTGGAAGGTGACCACTTCGACGTGGCTCTTCTTGCCCCAGTAACGAGCAGCGTCGCCGCTGCCGTAGTCGGTAACCAGGCCGAACGGTACATACACGCCGAAACCGACGCTCCAGTTGTCGTCGAGCGGTTTGACGTAGTAACCCATCGGTACGCCGACCACGGGAACCATGTCACCGTCGGTTTCTCCCCCGAGGTTGCTGCCACGGCCCGAGATGTCGGATTTGGCGAAAATGGCTGCGCCACCCACGGTAACTTGCTCGCGCTTGAGGCGCGCCATGCCGGCAGGGTTGCCGTACACGGTGCTGGCATCATCGGCAGACGAAGAACGCCCCGCGAAACCTGTCCCCATGCCGCTGACACTTTGCTCGTTCAGGGCGAAACCGCTGGCGAGCAAGTGGCTGGAAGCGAGGGCAACGGCAATACCGAGGGAGGTTTTGAGCATTGCTTTTTTCATTATTAGAAACTCCTTGGGATCTCCGGGGCGGAAAGCTACCAACAAATCGCGCGCCACGCTATAGGCTGTAACCTACGAGATAGAGCGGTTTTGTAGGACAATCCGACCAAAATTCCTTTTTTCCGGGATGCATTCAAGAACGGTTATCAAGAATGCTCGACCAGCTTTGGTTCGATGCAGTGTTGCCAGGCCCGGGTGAAATCACGCAAGCGCCCTTGGGGGTTGAAGGTTTGGCGCCAGATGCGTGCCAGACCCAGCAGGTCGTCGGCAGCCGGCAATGGCGCGGCCTGTTCCTCGATGAGCATCCAGGCGATCGCGGTGGCATAGCGCAGGTTGACCGTGAGCTCCAGGTGCGGCCCGCCGAGGAACGCATGCTGGCTGGCCAGGCCGCGGACCAGGCTGGCCAGTTCCGGATCGCGGGCGAGGAAGTGGTCCCACAGGCAGCGGTGGCGGTGCTCGCCGATGCGGTACAAGCCGTGGCCACGGCGGTCGTGAAGGGCTGAACCCAATGCCGATTGGCTGGCGGCAACGCCCAGTAACAAAGCTTCAGCGCTGTCACAGTGGCGGTCCAGGTAGATCAGCGTTGGCCGGATCACGTATCGAATCAACTCGTTCGCAGCGATGCCCATGATGCCCTCGAACAGGTGAGGACCAGCGGGCACTGGAGCTTGGCAGCTGGTGAGTGGTCAGGCCCGCCGGAAGCGGCAACGGCCGCTCGAGTTGAAGTGTAGTGTGATAAGCATGGTGTAAAGGGCTGTTTTTAAATCGATTGCTGCCTGAGGGGCCGGGCTATATGCCCGCTGGCAATTAAGCCAAGAACCATCAGGCAGATGGATTCACGGGGTGAATCGCCCGCCATTCATTCATGCGGTCAGCGATTGGCGAGTGCGCTCGATCACGGCTTGCAAGGGTTCTGCGCGCATGTACTGGTCTGGGTAGAGGCGCTCGGTGTGGCAAGCCACGCCATATTGGTCGACCAGGGTGAAGCTGAAGCTGCCCTTGCGTGGGGCAACGATAAGGCACTTCAGTGGCGCGAAGGCTTTGGAGAGGGTGCCAGCGGCAACCTGAATGTGTTGAATGTTACTCATGTTGTTGGATGTTCCTGCGTAAGACACGGTAATTGATCCGTGCACAATAGAAACGTTCCAGTGACGTCTTTATTAAGGAGACGCAGAACCTGACTGGAACAGGGCAGCCAGAGTGGCGCAAGCAAAGGTGGGCGCTGGGCTGACTGGTAGGTACGACAGAAGGCAGGCAGCACACCGGGGCCAGGGTTCGAGGCACCGGGGGAGATCCTGATCAATCTGAATACGTGATTCGTGCTTGGACGGTATGGGCCGCCGAGTGAATCATCGAATGGGCCGGTCCTGAAGGGGCAGCACGTTCGTAAGCGAACGGTGTGCTGCGGGGACTGCTTGGCCAGAATTGACTTTCAGCTGGGTACTAACGGGGCGCAACCCTACACGACTGTTCAGGGGTTGGCAAGCACCAATTTGTTTTTAGCCAAGCCGGCCATTATGTCGATTCTTTCCGGTGCTGTGAAGAGGGGGGAATACCCCTGCATACGCTCGCTTGTGCTGTTTTCGTGCATCGATATGCCGTTTGTTGGTGCACTTGTACACATTTGGGCCAACGGCTGTAAGCAGGCTGCAACAGCCTGCCAAGGGTTCGCCAATGACTTGACTCCGGCGTTAAGTCAATGAAAAAAAACACTAATTTTTGCTGGTGAAAAAATCGACAGTTTGACTGAAGGCCCCGTTTCATCAGGGTTTGAGGGCTGTTCGTAGGGGTTGTCCACCGAGTTATCCACAGCTTCTGTGGATTGTCACAGGCGCTTGCTCTAGCACGGGCGTGCCAGCAGTTTGGGGAACTGTCCGACAATCGGAGTGGGTGCCTCTGGTTCTTTGTCGCGGTGCTGAAAACGTCAAGAAAAAAATGCTGAAAAAAATTGCGTGCGACAAAAGTCGGCCGAGAATCGACCGAAAAAAAAGCGTAGAGTGGCGCGCCTTTCGAGTCACCTACGCTGTCGGTCATGAAGCTTCGCGGTAAACCCCCCCTCACTTCGGATACATCCATCCCCCGGAACGAACGTTTTTCCCTGAAGGTCGCCCTGTGGCTGCTCGATAGCCCGCGCCTGGGGGATAAACCCAGCGTCAAACACCTGGCCGGGCGCATGCTCAAGCAGCCGGCGCGCCAGGGCGTGGTGGTCGCGCAGAGCCGCCTGGGGCAGATGCTTTGCCGCGACTGTGGCAGTTCCCGTGACCGGCGTATCGGCCACGAGCTGCTGCGCCAGGCCGCGCGGGCCGGTGACCGGCGCGCACAGCTGGAATACGCACGCCTGTGCCAGGCGCAGGCGCCCGAGCAGGCCCGCTATTGGCTGGAGCTGGCGGCGGGGCAGGGGTCGCAGGAGGCGCGGCGGTTGTTGCGTCAGTGGTTCCCGGGCTGACGACGCCCATCGCGGGGCAAGCCCGCTCCCACAGCTACAGTGCAAGCCTTGATCAATCGCGCGGTCGGTGTGAGAGCGGGCTTGCCCTGCGATGGGGCCCGTGAAGGCATCTCGCCTGCGTGCCTGTTAAGCTGCACGGCATTCTTCAAGATTCGATCGGGGTAAGCATGGCAGTGGATCTGACCAGCATTCTGCTGGGTTTGGTGGCAGGCGCCGTTCCCTGTCTTGCATGGGTCATGCAGCTCCAGCGCGGCCAGGGCGCGCGCAAGGCCGAACAGGCCCTGCTCGAAGAACGCTTCAACGCCGCGCAAATGGCCCAGGCGGGCCTGCAAGCGCAGCTGGAGTCCAGCCGTGACGAAGTCAGCGACCTGAGCGAAGCCAACACCGTCAAGCAGGCCCAGCTGGCCGCCCAGGGTCGCGAGCTGGAGCTGTTGCAGATTGACCGCGACAACGCCCGCGACGCCGCCCACGCCTGGAGCCTCGAGCGGGCCGGCCGCGAAGCCGAGCAGCGCCGCCTGGAGGCCCAGGCCGCCCGCCTGGAAGCTGAGCTGCGCGAACAGCAGGACAGCCACCAGCAGCGCCTGGAAGACTTGCAGGAAGCCCGTGACACCCTGCGCGCCCAGTTCGCCGACATGGCCACCAAGATCTTCGACGAGCGCGAGCAGCGCTTCGCCCAGACCAGCCAGCAGCAAATGGGCCAACTGCTCGACCCGCTCAAGGAGCGCATCCAGGCCTTCGAAAAACGCGTCGAGGAGAGCTACCAGCAGGAGGCGCGCGAGCGGTTCTCCCTGGGCAAGGAGCTCGAACGCCTGCAACAGCTCAACCTGCGCCTGTCCGACGAAGCCACCAACCTCACCCAGGCGCTCAAGGGCCAGAAGACTCAAGGTAATTGGGGCGAGTTGATCCTGGAGCGTGTGCTGGAGCACGCGGGCCTGGAGAAGGGCCGCGAATACCAGACCCAGGTCAGCCTCAAGAGCGCCGATGGTGAGCGTTTCCAGCCCGATGTGCTGATCATGCTGCCGGGCGACAAGCAGGTGGTGGTCGACGCCAAGGTCAGCCTTACCGCCTACCAGCAGTTCGTCAGCAACAACGATGAAACGGCGCTCAAGCAGCATGTACTTTCCCTGCGCAACCACGTCAAAGGCCTGTCGAGCAAGGACTACAACCGCCTGGAGGGCCTGCACAGCCTCGATTTCGTGCTGTTGTTCGTGCCCATCGAAGCGGCCTTTTCGGCAGCCTTGCAGGCCGAGCCGAACCTGTTCCAGGAGGCCTTCGACCGGCAGATCGTGATCGTCAGCCCGACCACCCTGCTGGCCACCCTGCGGGTGATCGACAGCCTGTGGAAGCAGGAGCGCCAGGGCCAGAACGCCCGCGAGATCGCCGAGCGCGCCGGCTGGCTGTACGACAAGTTCGTGCTGTTCATCCAGGACCTGGACGAGCTCGGTGCGCGCCTGGCGCAGGTCGACAAAGCCTATGCCGCGGCGCGCAACAAGCTCTGCGAAGGGCGTGGCAACCTGGTCAGCCGCAGCGAACAGCTCAAGCTGCTCGGTGCCCGGGCCAGCAAGAGCCTGCCTGCCGAGCTGCTTGAACGGGCCCTGGCCGACGAGGCCCTTACTGAACCAGGCTCAGATGCCGATTGAGCAGGGCGCGCAGGGCGGCCGGCTTGACCGGCTTGGCCAGGTAGTCCAGGCCCGCGGCGTGAACCATGGCGATGGTCTCGTTGCGCCCGTCGGCACTGATCACCACCCCCGGCACCGGCTCGCCCAGGCGCGCCCGTAGCCAGCCCATCAACCCGGTGCCGGTCTCGCCAAAGTCCAGGTGATAGTCCACCAGCGCCAGGTGCGGGCGCAGGCCTTCAGCCAGCAGTGCCTCGCACTCGGCCTGGTTGCGCGCGGTCCATACCTGGCAGCCCCAGCGGCTGAGCAGGCTGTTCATGCCGATCAGGATGCTGTCTTCGTTGTCCACGCACAGTACCTGTAGCCCCGCCAGCGGTTGCCCGGCCTGTTCCACCGGTGCCGGCGTCGCGGGTGCTGGGCTGCGCGCGATGGGCACATTGACACGGAACACGCTGCCCTTGCCCGGCCACGAACGCACCTCCAACTGATGACCGAGCACCCGGCACAGGCCATCGGCGATCGCCAGGCCCAGACCCAGGCCTTTCTCGGCGCGGGTCTGGTGGCTGTCCAGGCGCTTGAACTCCTGGAAGATCACCGCCAGCTTGTCGTCGGCGATCCCTGGGCCGCGGTCCCACACCTCCAGCCACAGCCGTTCGCCTTGGCGCCGCACGCCAAGCAGGATCGGCCCCTTGCCGTAGCGCAGGGCGTTGGTGAGGAAGTTCTGCAGCACCCGGCGCAGCAGTTTCATGTCACTGTCGACCCGCAGGCGGCTGCTGCGCAGGCGGAACTCCAGGCCTTTCTCGGCGGCTAGCAGCTTGAACTCGGCGCCCAGGGTGTTGAACAGCTCGTCCAGGGCGAAGGCCTTGACGTCCGGGGTGACCTTGCCGTTCTCCAGGCGCGAGATGTCCAGCAGGTCGCTGATCAGCTCCTCGGCCGAGCGCAACGAGCTGTCCATGTGCTGCACCAACTGGCGCGCCTCGTCGTTCATGGCTTCGGCCTGTTGCGACAATGCCGCGGAGAACAACCGCGCGGCGTTGAGCGGTTGCATCAGGTCGTGGCTGACGGCGGCGAGGAAGCGGGTCTTCGACTGGCTGACCGCCTCGGCGCGGCTCTTGGCCTCGGTCAGCGCCTGGTTGAGCTGTGACAGTTCATGGGTACGCTCGGCTACCCGTTGCTCCAGGCCCTCGTTGGCGTCGCGCAGGGCCTGTTCGGCTTCGCGGAACGGGGTGATGTCGGTGAAGCTCATGACGAAGCCACCGCCCGGCATGGGGTTGCCGATCAGCTCGATCACCCGGCCGTTGGGGAACAGGCGCTCCGAGGAATGCGCGCGGCCCTGGCGCATCCAGTGCAGACGCCGGGCCACGTGCACCTGTGCCTCGCCCGGGCCGCACAGGCCACGCTCGGCGTTGTAGCGGATGATGTCGGCGATCGGGCGGCCAACGCTGATCAGCCCGTCGGGGTAGTTGAACAGCTCCAGGTAGCGGCGGTTCCAGGCCACCAGGCGCAGGTTCTGGTCCACCACGCTGATGCCTTGGTTGATGTTCTCGATGGCGCCCTGCAACAGGGCGCGGTTGAACTGCAGCACCTCGCTGGCTTCGTCGGCGATGCGCACCACGTCCTCGAGCTGCATCTCCCGGCCTTCGATGGCGGCCTTGACCACGGCGCGGGTCGAGGAACTGCCAAGCACGCCGGCCAGCAGCCGCTCGGTGTGTTCGATCCAGTCGCCGTCGGCGTTCTGGTTGGGGTTGAAGCCCTTGCCCTGGCGGTAGGCGAAGCGAATGAAGCTCTGCCGCGCGCGTTCTTCACCGACGAAGCGCGCGGCGAGCTTGAGCAGGTCGTCGATCTGCACCGCCAGCAGCGGCTTGCTGCTGGGCCGGGCACTGGTCTGCTGGCCGATGAAGCGCCCGGCCTGCCAGTGCTCCGACACCCGCGTGCGCGACAGGATCGAGACCCAGGCGAACAGCGTGAAGTTGCCCGCCAGCGACAGCACCACCCCTTGCGTGAGTGGCGTGATCGGCAGGTCAAGCGGGTTGCCGTGCAGCCAGGCCAGGCCCGGGAACAGCGACAGCGACCAGCCTAGGCTGTGGGCGGTGATCGGCAGCACCAGGGTGTAGAACCACAGGAAAATGCCAGCGGCCAGGCCTGCGAACACGCCGCGGCGGTTGGCCTGTTTCCAGTACAGTGCCCCCAGCATCGCCGGGGTCAGCTGGGTGACGGCGGCGAATGCAATCTGGCCGATGGTCGCCAGGCTCGCGGTGGAACCGAGCAAGCGGTAGCTGACGTAGGCCAGCAGCAGGATGACCACGATGGTCACCCGGCGCACCGACAGCATCCAGTGGCGGAACGCCTCGAACGGCCGCTCGGCGTTGTTGCGCCGCAGCAGCCAGGGCAGCAGCATGTCGTTGGAGACCATGGTCGACAGCGCCACGGCCTCGACGATGACCATACCGGTGGCCGCCGATGCGCCGCCGATGAACGCCAGCAGCGCCAGGCTCGGGTGGGCCTCGGCCAGCGGCAGGCTGATCACGAACGAGTCGGAGATCACCGTGCCCGGCAGCAGCATCTGCCCGGCCAGGGCGATGGGTACCACGAACAGCGCCGCCAACGCCAGGTACAGCGGGAACACCCAGCGCGCCATGCGCATGTCCTGGGGTTCGATGTTCTCCACCACGGTCACGTGGAACTGCCGCGGCAGGCAGATGATCGCCATCATCGCCACGGCGGTCTGCACCACCATCGACGGCCAGTTGATGGTCTCCTGCCAGTAGCTTTCCAGGTGCACCGACTGGCGCGCCTGGGTGAACAGGTCGTCGAAGCCGTCGTACAGGTTGAACACCACGAAGGCGCCCACGGCGAGGAACGCCAGCAACTTGACCAGCGACTCGAAGGCGATGGCCAGGACCATGCCGCGGTGGTGCTCGGTGACGTCCAGGCTGCGCGTGCCGAACACGATGGCGAACAGCGCCAGCACCAGCGACACCACCAGCGCGGTGTCCTGCACGCGGCTGCCGGTGGCGTCGGCGTTGGCGCCGATCAGCAGGTTCACCCCGAGTACGATGCCCTTGAGCTGCAACGCGATGTAGGGCAGCACGCCGACCAGGCAGATCAGCGCCACCACCACGGCCAGGGTCTGCGACTTGCCGTAGCGGGCAGCGATGAAGTCGGCGATGGAGGTGATGTTCTGCTGTTTGCTGATCAGCACCATCTTCTGCAGCACCCAGGGCGCGAACATCAGCAGCAGGATCGGCCCCAGGTAGATCGGCAGGAACGCCCACAATTGCTCGGCGGCCTGGCCAACCGCGCCGAAGAACGTCCAGCTGGTGCAGTACACCGCCAGCGACAGGCTGTACACCCAGGCACGCAGCTTCGGCGGCAACGGGGTGCTGCGGCGGTCGCCATAGAAGGCGATGGCGAACATGATGGCCATATAGGCCAGGGCGACCACGGCGATCAGCCCGCTGGACAACGACATGCAAACTCCGGAGCAAAAAATGAAACGCGGTCACGATCAATCAGTCTGGCACGCAGGCGCAGGTTCGTCAGCGCCGACGTTGGTCGCAGTGGCAGGACGTCGCAGCCACAGCGCGGTCCTTGTAGGAGCGGCCTTGTGTCGCGAAAGGGCTGCGTAGCGGCCCCGGCTATCGCGAGCCATGCCCAAGACGCGGGGAGCGCTGCGCACTCCTTTCGCGGCACAAGGCCGCTCCTACAGCTGCTGCGCCCCGCGCGTCCCCAGCCAATAGAACACCGCCGCCAGCAGCACCGACCCGATCAACAGGTAGAACACCGCCGCCGGCGCCATGTGCCCCAGCGCCAGGCCCACCAGCATCGGCCCCAGCCCCGCGCCCAGGTTGGAAAGGTTCTGCGCCCCGTAGTAGACCCCCCGCAGATGCTCCGGCGCGATCAGGTCGATGAACATGAACTCGGCGGGAATCACGATGATCTCGCCCAGGGTGAACACCAGCATCGCCAGGCACCAGGCCAGTGCCGAGCCGGCCAGGGAAAACCCCAGCAGCCCGGCGACGAACATGGCCATGCCGGCCATCAGCCAGGGCATCAGGTGCTGGCGGGCAATGCGCCGGCCGATCAGGTATTGCAGGGCGATCACGGTGAGGGCGTTGGTGGTGACCAGGTAGCTCACCAGCCGCGCCACTTCGGCGGGGTCGTGGATGCTCACCACCAGGTACTGCGACAGGTAGGCGGTGAACTGCCCGAACACCACGGCGCTGAGCACGCCGCCCAGGGTGAAGCACACCAGCCGCCGGTCACGCAGCATGCCCAGGGCGACTTGCGCGAAGCCTGCCGCCGGCTTGTCCTCGCCCTGGCTCAGCAGGCCGCGTTCGCCCAGGCGCTGGTAGAGCAGGCTCAGGCCGAGGCCGATCAGGGCCGAAACCAGGAACGGCAGGTGGTCGCTGGCCTCGATCAGCAACACCCCGAGCATCGGCCCGGCGGCCCAGGCAATATTGTTGAAGGTGTACTTGATGGCGAACACTTCGCCGCGCCGGTCCTCGGGCAGCAAGGCGCAGAAGCCCGCCTTGGCGGCAATGTCGACCACGCTCTGGGCCAGGTTGGCCACTACCAGGAAACAGAAGAACAGCACGGCCGAGGTGCTCGCCACCATCCCCGCGATGGCCAGGGCGAACACCAGTGTGCTCGCGACGATCAGCGTGTGGCTGCGCAGGGTATCGACCAGATGCCCGCCATAGAGGCTCAGCAACGATGCCAGGAACATCGCGCCACCGACCAGCAGGCCGGTCTGGCCGACAGACAGGGCCATGTGCGCGGACAGGTACACCACCAGGTAGGGCAGGGTGATCGCCCGGGCCGTGGTCAGGGTGAAGGTGGTGAGCAGCAACAGGCGGACGGCGCTAGGGTAGCTTCTAAGGGCGCGGAGCATCGACGGATCCTTGTCTTTGTTAGCGGCCAAGCATATGCCAGGCGCCGTGGCACAGGCTATATCTTTAAAATCGATAACAGATAGAGAAATTACCCGTTATATAGATATTCTATGCAGGCATAAGATGGTTCCACCTTACACAAGGCCAGGAGACATCCCCATGCCATGCACCCAGACCCGCGCACCGTCGTGGCGCCCGTTCAGCCAATTGGCCCATCCCCGCGAGGTGATCCGCCAGTTCACCCCGAACTGGTTCGCCGCGACCATGGGTACCGGCGTACTGGCGCTGGCTTTCCACCAGTTGCAGATCCCGCTGCTGGACAGCCTCGCCGAAGGCCTGTGGTGGCTGACCATCGGCCTGTTCACCTTGTTCTGTGTCCTTTATGGCGCCCGCTGGGTGATGTTCTTCGACGAGGCCCGGCGGATCTTCGCCCACTCCACCGTGTCGATGTTCTTCGGCACCATCCCCATGGGCCTGGCCACCATCCTCAATGGCGCGCTGGTGTTCGGCCTGGCCCGCTGGGGTGACGCGGTGGTGCCTTGGGTCCAGACCCTGTGGTGGCTGGACGTAGGCCTGGCTCTGCTGTGCGGGGTGGCCATCCCCTACCTGATGTTCACCCGCCAGGAGCACAGCATCGACCAGATGACCGCGGTGTGGCTGCTGCCCGTGGTGGCGGCGGAGGTGGCCGCCGCCAGCGGCGGGCTGTTGGCGCCGCACCTGGCGGATGCACATGCGCAGTTCCTGGTGGTGATCACCAGCTACGTGATGTGGGCGGTGTCGCTGCCGGTGGCGTTCAGCATCCTCACCATCCTCATGCTGCGCATGGCCCTGCATAAGCTGCCGCCGGCCAACATGGCCGCCTCCAGCTGGCTGGCGCTGGGGCCGATCGGCACCGGCGCGCTGGGCATGCTGGTACTCGGTGGCGATGCGCCGGCGGTGTTCGCCGCCAATGGCCTGGGTTCGCTGGGTGAGGTGGCCCGTGGCCTGGGGCTGGTGGCGGGTATCGTGCTGTGGGGCGCGGGGTTGTGGTGGTTGCTGACGGCGGTGCTGATCACCCTGCGCTACATGCGCCAGGGCATGCCGTTCAACCTGGGCTGGTGGGGCTTCACCTTCCCGCTGGGGGTGTACTGCCTGGCCACCTTGAAACTGGCAGCCTGGCTGCAACTGGGGTTCTTCCAGGTGTTCGGCCAGGTGCTGGTGGTGGCGCTGGCCATGCTCTGGGCGCTGGTGGCCAGCCGTACCGTGCGTGGCGCGTGGCGGGGGGAGCTGTTCGTCTCGCCGTGCATCGCGCAGCGTTGAGCGCATCATTGCGGGGCAGGCCCGCTGCCACAAACCGTGGGAACGGGCTTGCCCCGCGATGATGGCTCGCTTTGTCGGAGCGTTCCGAAGATGCGCGCCTAACTTGCCACGCACGGTCTCTGCGTGCAGATTTGTGGCTTCGGGCGCTGTGCGTGCCTCCAATGACAAAGCCCAACCAGGTACACGGACGATGAGCCACCCCTCGCAATTCACCCTGCTCGGCAAGCGGCGCTTCTTGCCGTTCTTCATTACCCAGTCGCTGGGCGCCTTCAACGACAACCTGTTCAAGCAGTCGTTGATCCTGGCGATCCTCTACAAGCTGAGCCTGGAAGGCGACCGCTCGATCTGGGTCAACCTCTGCGCCTTGTTGTTCATCCTGCCGTTCTTCCTGTTCTCGGCGCTGGCCGGGCAGTTCGGCGAGAAGTTCGCCAAGGACCGCCTGATCCGCGCCATCAAGCTGGCCGAGATCGTGATCATGGCCGTCGGCGCCATCGGCTTTCTCACCAGCCACCTGGAGCTCATGCTGCTCACGCTGTTCGCCATGGGTACCCATTCGGCGCTGTTCGGCCCGGTGAAGTATTCGATCCTGCCCCAGGCCCTGCGCGAAGAGGAACTGGTGGGCGGCAACGGCCTGGTGGAGATGGGTACCTTCCTGGCGATCCTCGCCGGCACCATCGGCGCCGGGGTGATGATGTCGTCGTCCAGCTACGCCACGGTGGTGGCCGGTGGCGTGGTCGGCACCGCGGTGTTCGGCTACCTGGCCAGCCGCTGGATCCCCCGGGCGGCGGCTGCCGCACCGGAAATGAAGCTGGACTGGAATATCTTCAAGCAGTCCTGGGCCACCCTGCGCCTGGGCCTGGGGCAAACCCCGGCGGTGTCGCGCTCGATCGTCGGCAACTCGTGGTTCTGGTTCGTCGGCGCCATCTACCTCACGCAGATCCCGGCCTACGCCAAGGACTGGCTGCATGGCGACGAGACCGTGGTCACCCTGGTGCTGACCCTGTTCTCGGTGGGCATCGCCGTGGGCTCGCTGCTCTGCGAGCGCTTGAGTGGGCGCAAGGTGGAGATCGGCCTGGTGCCGTTCGGTTCGTTCGGCCTGACCCTGTTCGGCCTGTTGTGGTGGTGGCACTCGGGCGATGTGCCGGCCGCTGTCGCACCACACAGCTGGCTGGACCTGCTGGGCATGAGCCAGGCCTGGTGGATCATGGCCTCGATCGTAGGCCTGGGCATCTTCGGTGGCTTCTACATCGTGCCGCTGTATGCGCTGATCCAGGCGCGTACCGCCGAGGGCGAGCGGGCCCGGGTGATCGCCGCCAACAACATCCTCAACGCGTTGTTCATGGTGGTGTCGGCGATCGTCACCATCGTGCTGTTGAGCTTGGCCAAGCTGAGCATCCCGCAGCTGTTCCTGGTGGTGTCGTTGCTCAATATCGCGGTCAACGCCTACATCTTCCGCATCGTGCCGGAATTCACCATGCGTTTTCTCATCTGGCTGCTCAGCCACTCGATGTACCGGGTGCAGCACCGCGAGCTTGAGCGTATTCCCGATGAAGGTGCCGCCTTGCTGGTGTGCAACCACGTGTCGTTCGTCGATGCGCTGCTGATCGGTGGCGCCATTCGCCGGCCAATCCGCTTCGTCATGTACTACAAGATCTACAACCTGCCGGTGCTCAACTTCATCTTCCGCACCGCTGGCACCATCCCCATCGCCGGGCGTGGCGAGGACGAGGCCATCTACGAGCGTGCCTTTGCCCGCATCAAGCAGTACCTGGCCGAGGGCGAACTGGTGTGCATCTTCCCCGAAGGCAAGCTCAGTGCCGACGGCGAGATCGATGTGTTCAAGGGCGGGGTCAGCCGAATCCTGCAAGAGACGCCAGTACCGGTGATTCCATTGGCGTTGCAGGGGCTGTGGGGCAGTTTCTTCAGTCGCGATCCGAACAAGGGCTTTTTCAAGCGCCTGTGGTCGCGGGTGACCCTCGTGGCAGGCGCCGCCATCCCGGTGGAGGCGGCGCAGCCCGAAGTGCTGCGCGAGCAGGTGAGCCTGCTGCGCGGCGATGTGCGTTAGGAAGGGATGAAGCAGAAGGTCAGCTGGCGCTGACCTTCAGGCCCACCAGGCCAGTGACGATCAGGGCGACACTGGCCAGGCGGATCAGCGCCATGGACTCACCGAATAGGATGATCCCGGCGATGACCGTGCCCACGGCGCCAACGCCGGTCCAGATGGCATAGGCGGTGCCCAGCGGCAGCTCTTTCATGGCCAGGCCAAGCAAACCAAGGCTGATGACCATGGCGCCGACGGTCAGCACGGTGGGCAGGGGGCGGGTGAAGCCGTCGGTGTATTTGAGGCCGACAGCCCAGCCAACCTCGAACAGGCCGGCGAAGAACAGGATGATCCAGGACATGGTGTGTCTCCATCTATTAATGATGGGGCCGTCCCCGATACGATCACGCGCAGCGTCGTGAGGTCGTCCTCACAGTGCGCACTATAGTGCCCATTTGCCGAGGCCGGGGCAAGGCTCGAGGATCGGTGGTTGCCTCATCGCCGGCAAGCCGGCTCCCACACCGAACGCATGATGCCCTTGTGGGAGCCGGCTTGCCGGCGATGAGGCCGGGGCAGGCAACATCAGTTTCGGGCAGGTGCGATGTTCTCAACCTCTGGCGAAGGCGCTTCCATCCGCCTGAACCAGGTCGACAGCAGCGCCCCGGAGATGTTGTGCCACACACTGAACAGCGCGCTGGGCACCGCCGCCAGGGGCGAGAAGTGCGCCGCCGCCAGCGCCGCGCCCAGCCCCGAGTTCTGCATACCCACCTCCAGCGCCAGCGACTTGCGCTGGGCCAGCGGCAGCTTGCACAGCTTGCCGGTGAGGTAACCGAGCAAAAAGCCGAAGCTGTTGTGCAGGATCACCACTGCCATGATCAGCAAACCGGACTCTGCGATCTTCGCCTGGCTGGCCGCCACCACCGCGCAGACGATCATCACGATGCTCACCACCGACACCAGCGGCAGCACCTGCACCGCCAGCTGCACCCGTGCACCGAGCAAGCGCTGGGCCAGCACCCCGAGCACGATCGGCAGCATCACCAGCTGCAGGATCGACCAGAACATGTCCATGAACGAAACCGGCAACCAGGCCGAGGCCAGGAACCAGATCAGCGCCGGGGTGAGCAGCGGTGCGAGCAGGGTAGTCACCGCAGCAATGGCCACCGCCAGCGCCAGGTCGCCCTTCGACAGCCACACCATCACGTTGGACGCCGTGCCGCTTGGGCAGCAGCCGACCAGGATCACCCCCACGGCGATTTCCGCCGGCAGCTGGAACAGCTGGCACAGCAGCCAGGCCATGCCCGGCATGATCACGAAGTGCGCCACCACCCCCAGCGCCACCCGCCAGGGCTGGCGGGCGAGGGCAGCGAAGTCGTCGAGCTTGAGCGTGAGGCCCATGCCGAACATCACCAGCCCCAGCAGCGGCACGATGGCCACCTTCAGGGCGATGAACCACTGCGGCATGAGAAAGGCCAGGCAGGCAAACAACAGCACCCACAGGGCGAAGGTGTTGCCGACGAAGCGGCTGAGGGCGGCGAGGGCGCGCATGGGCAGGTCCTTTTCTATTTATATGCCTAGGGTTTCACCGGCCCTTTCGCGGGCAAGCCCGCTCCCACAGGTCTTGCGCATTCCCTGTGGGAGCGGGCTTGCCCGCGAAGAGGCCGGTGAAGACAACAGATCAGCTCCGAGTCTTCAGCGGTATGTCATTGAGGCCTCAGACCCCTTGCGGAATCTCCTCGCCACCCAGTGCTTCGAACAGCGCCGGCAGGAACTCGCGGAAGGTCATCATCATCAGCTGGAAGCTGGCATCGAACTGCTGCGCCGCTTCGTCGCCGCCATCCTGTTCGGCCTGCTCCTGCAGCAGCTCTTCGAACTTAAGGCGCTTGATCACGGTCTTGTCGTCGAGCACGAACGACAGCTTGTCCTGCCAGGCCAGGGCCAGTTGCGTGACCACCTTGCCGGTGCTCAGGTGCAGCTGGATTTCTTCGCCGGTCAGGTCCTGGCGTTTGCAGCGGACGATACCGCCATCTTCGGCGGTGTCGCGCAGCTCGCATTCGTCGAGGACGAAGAAGTCGGCGGCCGGTGCCTGGGCCTTGACCCAGTCGGTCATGGTCGCCACCGGGGCGATCTTCACGGTCACCGGGCGCACTGGCAGCGAGCCCATCACTTCACGCAGGGTGGACAGCAGGTCTTCGGCACGCTTGGCGCTGGCCGAGTTGACCAGGATCAGGCCCTGGCGCGGGGCGATGGCGGCGAAGATCATCGAGCGGCGAATGAACGCGCGGGGCAGGAAGGCCTGGATGATCTCGTCCTTGATCTGGTCGCGTTCCTTCTTGTAGACCTTGCGCATCTGCTCGGTCTCGATCTCCTCGACCTTTTCCTTCACCGCGTCGTTGACCACGCTGCTGGGCAGGATGCGTTCTTCTTTACGCGCGGCGATCAACAGGAACTCACCGCTGACATGTACCAGCGGCGCGTCTTCGCCCTTGCCGAACGGGGCGACGAAACCGTAGGTGGTCAGTTCCTGGCTGGCGCAGGGGCGGGCCGGCTTGCTGGCCAGGGCAGCTTCCAGTGCTTCAGGCTCGAACGGGACATCCTGGGTCAGGCGGTAGGTCAGCAGGTTCTTGAACCACATGAGGGGGAATCTCTCCTTAATACATAAGGCGGGCATTATTCTCCGAGCGGTGGTGCCAGGCCAACCCTGTCAGAGGGCCAGTAGTTACCTATAAAGGAAGAAAAGCGTGGCTGCGCTAGGTCTTTGAAAATACTTCAAAAAAAATTGAAAAAAGTGCTTGCCAGGGTGTGAGGTCCTCCGTAGAATGCGCGCCACACCGAGACGAAAGGGTGATTAGCTCAGCCGGGAGAGCATCTGCCTTACAAGCAGAGGGTCGGCGGTTCGATCCCGTCATCACCCACCACTCGATGTATAGCGCGGCGGTAGTTCAGTCGGTTAGAATACCGGCCTGTCACGCCGGGGGTCGCGGGTTCGAGTCCCGTCCGCCGCGCCATATTAAGCTTCCAGGGCCCACTGAACACCCGGAAGCAACGAGGAAAGCGACCTTAGGGTCGCTTTTTTTTTGTCTGTCGATTTTGCCTGAGACCTGCTCGGCCCCTGTAGGAGCGGCCTTGCCGGGGCGCTCCTACAGAAAACCGGTGCAAGACAGTTGCTCCCACAGAGGCGCGCTTCAGGCGCTGCGGGTTTCCTCTGCGCGCAACGTCAGCACCTCATACCCACTCTCAGTCACTGCCACGGTATGTTCCCACTGCGCCGACAGGCTGTGGTCGCGGGTGATTACCGTCCAGCCATCGCGCAGGCCACGGGTACCTCGCCCGCCCTGGTTGATCATCGGCTCGATGGTGAACACCATCCCCGGTTGCAACTTCATGCCCATGCCCGGCTGGCCGTAGTGCAGCACTTCGGGTGCCTCGTGCATCTGCTGGCCGATGCCATGCCCGCAATATTCGCGCACCACGCTGTAGCCGGCGGCCTCGGCGTGGGTCTGGATGGCGTGGCCGATATCACCTAGGGTCGCGCCTGGGCGTACCTGCTCGATGCCCTTCCAGAGTGCGTCGTAAGTGGTGTCGACCAGCCGCCGAGCATCCTCGCTGATCTGGCCCAGGCAGTACATTTTCGACGAATCGGCGATATAGCCACCCTGTTCCAGGGTGATGTCGACGTTGACGATCGAACCTTCCTGCAGTACCTCGCCCGCTTTGGGCATGCCGTGGCACACCACATGGTCCACCGAGGTGTTCAGCGCATAGGGAAATCCATATTGGCCCTTGCTCGCCGGGCGCGCCTTGAGGGTGTCGACGATGAACGCCTCGGCGCGGTCGTTGATCTGCATCGTGGTCACCCCCGGGCGGATGAAACCGTCGAGGTCGGCGAACACCTGGGCCAGTAACTGGCCGGCGCGGCGCATCAGCTCAAGCTGGGCGTGGTCCTTGAGAATCACCTTGCTCATTGCAGCAGTTCCTTGAGGTTGGCCTGCTCCTGGCGCAGCAGTTGACGCAGCAGGTCCTGGTAGGTGGCTTGCGGGTGCAGTTCGGCAAGCATGCCGAGGCGAATCCAGTGTTCGGCCTGGGCGTTGATCGAGCGCGACAGGGCGGCACTGGCGATGCGCAGGTCTTCGTGGAGGTCGTCGTTGATCTTGACGATGCCCATGGTTGAATCATCCCTATATATGAAACGTATATGAATCATATGTTGAAACGGTCAAGGCATGCCACCCGTTGGTGCGTCGCTCCCTCTCTCGGTGCATGAGCCAATCGCGGGGCAAGCCCGCTCCCACGCATGAATGTGGGCTGCGTGGGAGCGGGCTTGCTCCGCGATGAGCTGGCCCGGGATTTGCTGAAGATCACTGATCAAGGCCGTCAACGCCGATGGCCGCATTTCATCACGACGAAGGCGCCGTGTTGCTCCGCTTGCCCAGTGCAGGCGGGGCAGCCGGCGCCTTTGTCGTTTCATCAGCAGGAGATCGCCGATGAGCAGCAGCCAGGTGCGCAGCGTTTGCCCGTATTGCGGGGTGGGGTGCGGCATCGTCATGAGCGTGAGCGACGGCCAGGTGGTAAAGATCAGCGGCGACAAACAGCACCCCAGCAATTTTGGCCGCCTGTGCACCAAGGGCCTGACCGCCCATGTGCCACTTGGTGTCGGACGCATGGCCCAGGCCTTCGTGCGCCGCCAGCGCAGCCAGGAGCCGGTGCGCAGCACCTTGGACGAAGCCATTGCCGAGGCGGCTGGCCGACTGCGCGCCATCATCGATACCCATGGCCCCGACGCGGTGGCCCTGTATGTCTCCGGGCAGATGTCGCTGGAGGCGCAGTACCTGGCCAACAAGCTGGCCAAGGGCTTCATCCGCACCCGCCATATCGAGTCCAACTCGCGCCTGTGCATGGCCAGCGCCGGCAGTGGCTACAAGCAGTCACTGGGCGCCGACGGGCCGCCCGGCAGCTACCAGGACTTCGAGCGCGCCGAAGTGTTCCTGGTGATCGGCGCGAACATGGCCGACTGTCACCCGATCCTGTTCCTGCGCCTGCTCGATCGGCTCAAGGCCGGGGCCAAGCTGATCGTCGTCGACCCCCGGCGCAGCGCCACTGCCGACAAGGCCGACCTGTTCCTGCAAGTGCGCCCAGGCAGCGACCTGGCGTTGCTCAACGGCCTGCTGCACCTGCTGCACGCCAACGGCCATACCGACCCCGACTTCATCGCCCGCTACACCGAGGGTTGGGATGAACTGCCGGCGTTTTTGGCCGACTACACACCCGCGCGCGTGGCCGCCATCACCGGCCTGAGCGAGGCCGATATCCATGAGGCCGCACGCCTGATCGGCGAGGCGGGCGAGTGGATGAGCTGCTGGACCATGGGCCTTAACCAGAGCATCCACGGCACCTGGCACAGCAATGCGCTGTGCAACCTGCACCTGGCCACCGGCGCCATCTGCCGCCCCGGCAGCGGGCCGTTCTCGCTGACCGGCCAGCCCAATGCCATGGGCGGGCGCGAAATGGGCTACATGGGCCCGGGGTTGCCGGGCCAACGTTCAGCGCAGGTCGCGGCCGACCGCGCGTTCGTCGAGCAGCAATGGCAGTTGCCGCCGGGCCATCTGCGCAGCGAAGGCGGCGAGGGCACCGTGGCGCTGTTCGAGCAGATGAAGGTCGGCGATGTGAAGGCCTGCTGGATCATCTGCAGCAACCCGGTGGCCAGTGTCGCCAACCGCCAGCAGGTGATCGACGGCCTGGGCCAGGCCGAGCTGGTGATCTGCCAGGACGCCTTTCTCGACAGCGAAACCAACCGCCATGCCGACATCCTGCTGCCCGCCGCGCTGTGGGCCGAAGGTGAAGGGGTGATGATCAACAGCGAGCGCAACCTTACGCTGATGCCGCGCGCCATCGCGCCGCCCGGTGACAGCCTGGAGGACTGGCGGATCATCGCCCGTATCGCCTGCGCCATGGGCTATGCCGAGGCCTTCGACTACCCCGATGCCGAGGCCGTGTATGAAGAGATCCGCCGTTTCTGGAACCCGGCCACCGGCTACGACCTGCGTGGCATCGGCTACGCCGAGCTGCGCGAACGTCCGCGGCAATGGCCCTGTGCTCCCGGGCGCACCGACGATCGCAGCCCACTGCGCTACCGCAACGATGGCTTCAGCCAGCAGATGCTGCGTGACGCACAAGGTGTCCAGCCGGCGCTGGCCTTCCCCACGCCCAGCGGCAAGGCGCGCTTTTTCGCCCGGCCCTGGCTGCCGCCGGCCGAGTTGCCGGACGAGGCCTATCCCTTCGTGCTCAACACCGGCCGTGTGCAGCACCAGTGGCACACCCTGACCAAGACCGGCAAGGTGCCGAGCCTGAACAAACTGGAGCCCGGCCCCTTCGTCGAAATCCACCCCGACGACGCCCGGCGCCTGGGCATCGCCGACAAGGACCAGGTGGCGATCCGCTCCCGTCGCGGCCAGGCGCTGCTGCCGGTGCGCCTCAGTGATCGGGTGTTGCCCGGTAGCTGCTTTGCCCCCTTTCACTGGAATGACCTTTACGGCGAGCAGTTGGCGATCAACGCCGTGACCTGCGATGCGGTCGACCCCACCTCGCTGCAACCGGCCTTCAAGCACTGCGCCGTGACCCTGGAACGGGTGGCCGGCGAGCGTATCGAGGCCCTCGAGCTGACCACCGCCACGCCATCGGAGCCTACCACCATGCCGACTGCCACCCTGTCCCACCTGCTGGGCCTGGACGCATTGCCGGCCCCAGTACTGGCCGAAGATGAACGCCACTACCTGCAGGGCTTCCTGCTGGGCCTGGGCCAGGTCCGTAGCGAAGGCGTGCCGTGCCTGCCGGCCAGTGCGCCGTTGGCGCCGGCCCGGCGTCTGTTCGTCGATGGCTTGCTGGCGGGCATGTTCGCGCAGCCTGCGGGCGTGCCGGCAGTGATGGATGCAGCGCCCAGCCACCGCGTGCTCTGGGCCTCGCAGACCGGCACGGGCGAGGCCCTGGCCGAGCGCTGCGCCCAGCACCTGCGCGAAGCTGGGTTGGCGGTGCAATTGAGCTGCATGGAGGCCGTGACCCCGGCGCAGTTGCAGGGCGCCGCCAGCGTGCTGCTGATCGCCAGTACCTTCGGCGATGGTGAGGCTCCGGACAGTGGCGCGGCATTCTGGCAGGCGTTGCAGGGGGAGGAGGGCGAGCATTGCACGGCGCTGCCTTTTGCGGTGCTGGCGCTGGGCGATTCGAGCTACGAGCAGTTCTGCGGTTTTGGCCGCAAGCTCGACCAGCGCCTGGCCGAACTGGGCGGGCGACGCTTGCTGGCGCGGGTCGATTGCGAGCCGGACCACGACGAGGCGTTTGCTGCGTGGCTGGCGGCCCTGCTGCCCGAGCTGGGCAGCACCGCGTCGGCGCGCATTGAGCCCGAGCCGGTCGAGCGCTACTGCAAGCAGCAGCCCTGGCTTGCGCCGGTGCTGGAGAACCGCTTGCTCAACGGCCCTGGCTCGACCAAGGAAACCCGCCAGCTGGTGTTCGACGTGAGCGGCAGTGGCTTCACCTATCAACCCGGCGATGCCCTGGGCGTTTGGCCGCGCAACTGCCCGGCGCTGGTCATCGAACTGCTGGCGCTGATGCAGCTCGATGGCCAGGCCCACGTCGAGCTCAAAGGGCACGCGCCGATGCCGCTGGCCGAGGCCTTGGAGCGGCACCTGGAAATCGCCCGGGTTACGCCGCAGCAGCTCGAGGTGTTCAGCCAGACGGCCGAAGCGCTGCAAGTTCTACTGCAAGACAAGACCGAATTGAAAGACTGGCTGTGGGGCCGTCAGCTGGCCGACGTGCTGCGCGAATACCCCCAGCAGTTGCCACTGGACACCTGGCTGACGTTGCTCAAGCCGCTGCAGCCGCGCCTGTACTCGATCAGCTCCAGCCCAGCCGCGCATCCCGGGCAGGTGCACCTGACGATGTCCACCGTGCGCTATGGCGAGCGCAAGGGGGTCTGCTCGGCGTTTCTTGCCGACCGGGCCCAGGCCTTGGAAGTGGCGATCTTCCCGCAACCGTCCAGGCACTTCCGCCTGCCCGAGGACGACAGCCTGCCGATCATCATGATCGGCCCCGGTACCGGGGTGGCGCCGTTTCGCGCGTTCCTTCAGGAGCGCGAGGTGCGCGCGGCCAGCGGGGGCAACTGGCTGTTCTTCGGTGAGCAGCGTGCGGCCTGCGATTTCTATTACCGCGAAGAACTGGAGGCCTGGCAGGCCAGTGGGCACCTGCGCCTGAGCACGGCGTTTTCCCGCGATCAGGCCGAGAAGATCTATGTGCAACAGCGCCTGCTGGAGCACGGCGCCGAGCTGTGGCAGTGGCTGCAGGCGGGGGCGTATGTCTACATCTGCGGCGATGCCCAACGCATGGCCAAGGATGTGGATATCGCATTGCGCAAGCTGGTGGCCGAGCACGGCGGCATGGAGGCGACGGCGGCGGATGCCTATGTCGAGGCGTTGGGGCGCGACAAGCGTTATCGGCGGGATGTGTATTGAGTGCACCAGTGTGGGGAGCCATGCACCGCCCTGGTTCGCCCGGCTTCATGGGTGGGAGCGGGCTTGCCCCGCGATGGCAGCATGGCATTCGGCGCGGGCCAGCAGCAATAACGCTTTCGCGGGGCAAGCCCGCTCCCACGCAGCAATTGGCACAGTCTCTGCTTTGACAGATTCACAACAGCCCCACTGATCAACGGCGATCAACCCAGGGGCCTCACATTGATGAGTACAGGCAAAGGCGCCTGGAGCTAACGCTCCAGGCGCCTTTTTGTTTTCCGTGATCGAGGAACGGCTATGAAGGCAACAGCGAACGGCGCACAACGGGCACGGCTGGTGATCGTCGGCAACGGCATGGTTGGCCACCACTGTGTCGAGCAACTGATCGGGCAGGGCGCGCTCGAGCGTTTCGAGCTGCATGTGTTCGGTGAAGAGCGCCAGCGTGCCTATGACCGGGTGCACCTGTCGGAATACTTCGCCGGCAGCTGCGCTGAAACCCTGGCCCTGTGCGAGCAGGGCTATTACGGCGACAACGGCGTGCACCTGCACCTGGGCGAGGCGGTGCTGAACATTGACCGTGAACGCTGCGAGGTGGTCACCGCCGACGGCCGTTACGGCTACGACCAGCTGGTGCTGGCCACCGGCTCCTATCCGTTCGTGCCACCGATCGAAGGCTCCAGCGGCACTGCGCGCCTGGTCTACCGCACCCTCGATGACCTCGACGCAATCCGCGCCGCCGCCAGCGATGCCCGCCGTGGCGTGGTGGTCGGCGGTGGCCTGCTCGGGCTGGAGGCGGCCAACGCGCTCAAGTCGCTGGGCCTGGAAGCCCATGTGGTGGAGTTCGCGCCACGGCTGATGCCGGTACAGCTGGACAGCGATGGCGGCGCCGCACTCAAGGCACAGATCGAAGCGCTGGGCGTGGGCGTGCACCTGTCCCGCGCCACCCAGTCGGTGAGTGCCGGTGAAGACTACCGCTACCGCATGAATTTTGACGGCGGCGAGCACCTGGAAACCGACCTGATCGTGTTTTCCGCCGGTATCCGCCCGCAGGATGCCCTGGGCCGGGCCAGCGGCCTGGAGATCGCCGCCCGTGGTGGCGTGGTGATCGACAACCAGTGCCGCACCAGCGACCCGCAGATTTTCGCCATCGGCGAATGCGCTTCGTGGAACGGCAGTGTGTTCGGCCTGGTCGCTCCGGGCTATGCCATGGCGCGTAATCTGGCGGCGCTGCTGATGAATGCTCCAGCCGTTGAATTCACCGGTGCTGACATGTCGACCAAGCTCAAGTTGCTGGGGGTGGATGTCGGCTCCATCGGCGATGCCCACGGCGCCACGCCAGGCGCGCGCAGCTACCGCTTCATCGACGAAGCCAACGCCAGCTACCGCCGGCTGGTGGTGGACGCCAGCGGCAAGCACGTGATCGGCGCGGTGCTGGTGGGCGACAACAGCTACTACGACACCCTGCTGCAATACGCCCAGAACGGCATCAAGCTGCCGGCCGACCCGGCCGCGCTGATCCTGCCGCAAAGTGGCGGCGCGCCGGCACTGGGCGCCGATGCCTTGCCTGACAGCGCGACCATCTGCTCGTGCCACAACGTCAGCAAGGGCGCGGTGTGCGCGGCCATCGACAGCGGCTGCGGCGACCTTGCAGCGGTCAAGGGCTGCACCAAGGCCGCCACCGGATGCGGGGGGTGCGCGGCGCTGCTCAAGCAAGTCTTCGAACACGAACTCACCGCCCGCGGGGTGACCGTCGACAAGAGCCTGTGCGAGCACTTCGCCTACACCCGCCAGGAGCTTTATGGCCTGGTGCGGGTCGAGGGTATCCGCAGTTTCGCTGAACTGCTCGAACGCCATGGCAAGGGCCACGTCGGCTGCGATATCTGCAAGCCGGCGGTGGGCAACATCCTCGCCTCGTGCTGGAACCAGCCGATCATGGACCCGGCGCTGGTGCCGTTGCAGGACACCAACGACACCTTCATGGCCAACATGCAGAAGAACGGCACCTACTCGGTGGTACCGCGCATCCCCGGTGGTGAGATCACCCCGGAAAAACTCATCGTGATCGGTCAGGTGGCGAAAAAGTACGACCTCTACACCAAGATCACCGGCGGCCAACGCATCGACCTGTTCGGCGCCCAGTTGCATGAGCTGCCGCTGATCTGGGGCGAACTGATCGAGGCCGGGTTCGAGACCGGTCACGCCTACGGCAAGTCGACCCGTACGGTGAAGTCCTGCGTGGGCAGCACCTGGTGCCGCTATGGGGTGCAGGACAGCGTGGCCATGGCCCTGCGCCTGGAAGACCGCTACAAGGGCCTGCGCTCGCCGCACAAGCTCAAGTTCGCGGTGTCGGGCTGCACCCGCGAGTGCGCCGAGGCGCAAAGCAAGGATATCGGCGTGATTGCTACCGACAAGGGCTGGAACCTGTACGTGTGCGGCAACGGTGGCATGCGCCCGCGCCACGCCGAGTTGTTCGCCACCGACCTGGACGACGAAACCCTGGTGCGGCTGATCGACCGCGTGCTGATGTTCTACATCCGCACCGCCGACAAGCTGCAGCGCACCTCGGTGTGGCGCGAAGGCCTGGACGGTGGGCTGGACTACCTCAAGCAGGTGATCCTCGACGACAGCCTGGGCCTGGCCGCGGAGCTGGAAGCGCAGATGCAGCATGTGGTCGAGCAGTACGAATGCGAATGGGCCAACGCCCTGAATGATCCGGAAAAACTCAAGCGCTTCCGCACCTTCGTCAACGACCGGCGCGCCGACCCTGATGTGCATTTTGTCCGTGAGCGTGGCCAGCGTCGGCCTGCCGCAGCCCTGCACTTGATCCCGACCCATGAGGAGGCTGTCTGATGAACCTGTCCAATGCTGCTGTAGCAAAGCAAACCACCTGGCAGGCTGTGTGCCAGGCCACCGACCTGGTCGCCGACTCTGGTGTGGTGGTGTGGCATGAGGGGGCGCAGGTAGCGCTGTTCTATCTGCCGGGGCAGGACCAGGCGGTCTACGCCATCGACAATCGCGACCCACGCTCGGGGGCCAATATCATCGGCCGCGGGCTGCTGGGCAGCGTGCAGGACGAGCTGGTGGTGGCGGCGCCGCTGTACAAGCAGCATTTCAGCCTGCGGGACGGGCGTTGCCTGGAGGATGCGGGGCAGCGCTTGCGGGTGTGGCCGGTGCGGGTGGTGGCGGGGCAGGTGGAGATCGGGCAATAGGGTTCTCATACGCCTGTATCGGCCTCATCGCCGGCAAGCCGGCTCCCACAGGGTCAGCGGCTATCTGAGTACCTGTGGGAGCCGGCTTGCCGGCGATGAGGCCGGTACTGCCAATACACCCCCATGGCAATGGATTACAGCGCATGCCCACGCAGATACACTGCCCCGCATGAACCTCGATACCCGCATCAAGTTCCGCCACCTGCTGTGCTTCCTGGAGATTGCCCGGCAGGGCAGCCTGGCCCGTGCCGCCGATGTGCTCGCCATCAGCCAGCCGGCGATTTCCAAGACCTTGCGTGAGCTTGAAGAACTGCTCGAGGCGCGGCTGTTCGAGCGCACTCATCAGGGTGTGACCCTGAGCCCAGCCGGCACCCGCTTCATGCGCTACGCCGGGCCCAGCGTGCAGGCGCTGCGCGATGGTGTGAGTTGCGTGCGGGGCGAGGCTCGGGCGCCGTCCCAGGTGCGTATCGGCGTGCTGTCGACGGTCGAGGGGCTGCTGATGCCCGAGGTGTTGTGCCGCTTGCACCAGCGGCATGAGGCGCTGGTGATCAGTGTGGTCACGGGCGTGAGTGCCCAGTTGCTTGGGCAGTTGCACCTTGGCGAGCTGGAGCTGGTGGTTGGGCGCATGACCGACAGCCCGCAGATCCAGGGCTTGTCGTTCGAACACCTGTACAGCGAGTCGATGACCCTGGTGGTGCGGCCGGGGCACCCGCTGCTGGTGCTTGAGCCTTTCGACCGGGGCCAGGTCGGGCGTTATCCATTGGTGCTGCCGCCGCCGGGGACGACCATTCGCCAGCATGCCGACAGCCTGTTCGTGCAATGCGGGATTCAGGTGCCGGTGCAGCGGCTGGAAACGTTATCGCTGGCGTTGAGCCGGCGCTATCTGTTGGGCAGTGATGCGGTCTGGGTGGCGCCTCGGGATGCGGTGCTGATCGACCTTGGGCGGGGGGAGCTGGTCGAGCTCGACCTTGGGGTTCGGGAGCCGGGGGGATCGGTAGGGATCTGTCGGAATGCGGCTTTGGATCAGGGGGCGGCGGCGCAGTGGGTGTGTGAGGTGTTGCGGGAGGTGGCCTCGGAGTATCGTGAGGGGGGGTATCCTTGAATGGCTGCGTGTCAACTTTCCTTGGGCGTACTTTAGGGGTTTTCCATTAGTGCTGCCGATCAAGTTTTGGTCTTTAAGCTGGTTGATTGGTTGATTGGTTGATTGGTTGATTGGTTGATTGGTTGATTGGTTGATTGGTTGATTGGTTGATTGGTTAATTGGTTAATTGATTGGTTGGTTAATTGGTTGGCGGTTTTTAAGTTGTGAGCATATCCATTTGTGAGTGTGACGCTTATTCACCTTTCCGCCCTTACGGCGGGTCACTTTTTGAAGCATCAAAAAGTAACCAAAAAATGCTCGCTCCATTCATACGGCCCCTGCGCTGCGCTCCGGGGTTCCCTCACTCCGGTCTTGCTCCCGGGAGTACGCACCGAAGGGCCATCCATGGCCCATCGGTGCTCGACGGGCATCCATGCCCGTCGCCTCCCTCCGCAAGCCCTCCGATCGGCCTCCTGAAGTCGCGAAGTTAGGGGCGGCGCCTATATTGGCGCAGCTGTCGCTGGTTGTTTGTTGTGTTGGATATCAAATTGCATTCGCCGGCAAGCCGGCTCCTACGGGTGTACGAACTTTAAACTGCACACCGTCCGTAGGAGCCGGCCTTGCCGGCGAACAGGCCATTACAAACAACAGATCAACAACGATTAAGCACGATCTGCTCTTGCTCTTGCTCTTGCTCTTGCTCTTGCTTCTAAGCGCGCGATAGTCCAGTCACCGCCAAACGCGACTTCAGGAGGCCGAACGTAGGACTTGCGGAGCGGGGCGATGGGCATGGATGCCCATCGAGCACCGATGGGCCATGGATGGCCCTTCGGTGCGTCCACGCGGGAGCAAGGCCGGAGTGAGGGAACCCCGAAGCGCAGCGTAGGGGCCGGATGATGGGAGCAGGCGGTTTTGCTTACTTTGGCCGCGGCCGGCGAGGCAAGAGCAAAGTAAGCCGCCGTAAGGGCGGAAAGGTGACGAAAAGTCGCTATCGTGAATGGATATGCACCGAAATCTAAAAACCAGCACACTAATCCCCAAGCCCAAGCCCAAGCCCAAACCACCCAGCACCCTACCCAAAACCACCCATACTGGCCATTGGCTGCAAGCCCCCACCATGAACAACCTTTCACCCAGGAACTTCCAGCCCCCAACCCGCTCTTATGCCGGTAGCCATTGGTCACGACCGCCTGCTAAGCTCGCGGCTTTACCCTGATTTGCCCTTATGGCGCATGAACAAGGAATCAGCATGAAACAAACTCGTCTGGCGGCTGCGGTTGCCCTGGTAGGTCTGGTGCTGGCGGGCTGCGACGCCCAGACCAGCAGCGTCGAGTTGAAGACTCCGGCGCAGAAAGCCTCCTACGGTATCGGCCTGAACATGGGCAAGAGCCTGGCCCAGGAAGGCATGGACGACCTGGACTCCAAAGCCGTCGCCCAAGGTATCGAGGACGCTGTTGGCAAGAAAGAACAGCGCATCAAGGATGAAGAGCTGGTCGAGGCCTTCACCGCCCTGCAGAAGCGCGCCGAAGAACGCCTGGCCAAGGCCAGCGAAGAAGCGGCCGCCAAAGGCAAGAAATTCCTCGAAGAGAACGGCAAGAAGGCCGGCGTGGTCACCACCGCCTCTGGCCTGCAGTACGAAGTGGTCAAGAAGGCCGACGGCCCTCAACCCAAACCGACCGATGTGGTCACCGTCCACTACGAAGGCAAGCTGATCGACGGCAAGGTGTTCGACAGCTCCGTCGAGCGCGGCGCGCCCATCGACCTGCCAGTCAGCGGCGTGATCCCAGGTTGGGTCGAAGGCCTGCAACTGATGCACGTCGGCGAGAAGTACAAGCTGTACATTCCAGCTGAACTGGCCTACGGCGCCCAGAGCCCGAGCCCGCTGATCCCGGCCAACTCGGTACTGGTGTTCGACCTGGAACTGCTGGGTATCAAAGACCCGAGCAAGCAGGACGCCGAACCGGCCCAGGCTGAGTAAGCGCAACCTCTGCTGTACAACGGCGCCCCGTCTCGACGGGGCGTCGTCGTTTTTGCAGGCAGTTGACGCGAACCGTTGGCGTCCGTCACTGTCGCACACAATGCCGCGAGCGAATCCTGCGACGAGGTGTCGCAAAACGTTTGCGCCTTTGAAACGACTGTGTAAAAAACGCCCGATCCGTGCCCGGCCCTTGCCCGGCGGGGACCAAACGGCGCAAAGGCTGTCCTGTTCACAAGGTTATCCACAATAAATGTGGATAACCTGCCTGCTCCTCTGGAGGTTGCATGAGCGCACCCTGGAATTTCGCTCGCTTTCTGCCGCTGGCCGAGCGCCTGCTCAGCCGTGGCCGTTTGCCGGCGCTGTTGTTCGCCGTGGCCCGCAAAGGCCCCAGGATTGGCCAATTACGTGAGGACGTACGCTTGTTGCAGGCCTTGTGCCTGGCCTGGTGGCGGGGCGAGTACCGCGCGGTGAGCCCCAAGGCGCTGGTGACCATCGTCGCCGGTTTGCTGTACTTCGTCAGCCCCCTGGATGCCATCCCCGACTGGCTGCTGGGCGTCGGGTTCCTCGACGATATTGCCGTGCTGGGGTGGGTGCTCAAGACCGTGGCCGATGAACTGGCCCGTTTCAAGGCCTGGCGCGCCAGCCAGGCACCGGAGAAACTGCGCGTGGTCGAACGCCTGCCGGACACTCCCGAGGCCCTGCGCCTGGAGCGCCCAAGGCAGTGATTCACGGCGAACCCCCGAGGTTGGTAATATAATTGGCATAAGCGTTATGCCTACGGATTACATGCCGTAATCCTACAAAAGGGGGTTGTATGGGTATTCAGGTCATCAGCCGGGACGGTCAGCCCGAGTACGCAGTGGTTCCCTGGGAGCAGTATCAAGCGTTGCTCGTGGCTGCGGGCCAGTCACCCGCCATGGCACCTTCCATCACCAGCAACGAAGAAGCCTCCACTCAAACCGCCAGCCTGTCCTCACTGGACCAGCTGGCGTCGTTGCGTCAGGCCAAGGGCATGGCCCCGGAGCTGTTGGCGCGCAACGTCGGGATCAGCCCGGCTTACCTTGCGATGATCGAATCCGGCGAGCGCCGCCCGGATGCCGCGATCCTGCGCAGCCTGGCCTGGCACCTGGGCGTGGCCGGCTGGAGCGAACCGTCATGAGCCAGGTCAGGATCAGCCGCCAGCACTGGGAAAACCTGCTGACCGAGCTCGACCTGGCCCGCCGTCAACGCCACCTGCTCACCTACCGTGCGCTGCTCGAACGCCTGCAACTGCCCAGCCCGGCGATGCAGACGCTCACTGCGGCGCTGGAGTACCTGGCGCTGCTCGATGCCCGCGCCGAGCAACCCTTGCGCAGCTCGCTGGTGATCAGCCAGGGCGCCAGCCGCCTGCCGCGTACCGGCTTTTTCGAGTGCGTCGAGCGTTTGGGTAGGTTCAACGGGCCCGTGGATGGCATGGAGGCGGCCTCATGGCATGCCTCGGAAGTGGTGCGGGTGTTCGAGTACCGGTATCCGGAAGAGGCGTAAGGCACTCGCGGCAGTCGTGTGGGCGCGGGTATACCCGCGAAAGCGTCGGGGGTGTCATCAGGGCATTGGCGGGTAATCCCGCCCCCACAAAGCGCCGCGCCGCCCGTTCAGGCAGGTATCGAGGTGTCGATCAGGCTCAGGCTCGACCCCTGTGTCTCCTTGGCCTGGCGCTTGGCCTGCGATGCCAGGTCTGCCAACTGTCCGGCATCGAGCGGCTCGCTGATGTCAGCGGCCAGCCATACCACGCCGATCGACAGCGACAGCAGTGCAAAGGTCTCGCGCTGCCCCATGCGGTTATGGGCAATGAAGCATCCGGCTGCGACATGCTCGGCGCGATAGAACCGCAGGCATTGGCGGGCAAACGCCTCCACCAGCCGTTGCAAGCGCTCGCGCCAGTCTTTGGAACCCAGCACCAGCATGAAATCATCGCCGCCGATATGCCCGACGAAATCACGGCTCGGGTCGACGCAATCGTTCAGGCACTGGGCCAGGCACAGCAGCACTTCATCGCCACGGGCATAGCCGTAGATGTCGTTGAAGGGTTTGAAGCTATCGATGTCCACATAGCACACCGCTGCCTCGCGTCGTTGTTCCAGCAAGCGTGCCAGGCACTGCTGGATCGGCACGTTACCCGGCAGCAGGGTCAACGGGTTGGCGTGCCGGGCCTGCTGGAGCTTCTGCTCGGTGATCAGCTTCAGCACATCGATCACCCGCCCCAAGCCCAGGTAGCGACCGCTCTGGGTGATGATGAAATCCTCCTCGATACGTTGCCGGGCACGGCTGGTAAGCAACCGGCTGACCTGCTGCAACGACTGCCCGCGCTCGACGGCGAGAAAATCCTCGCTCATCAGCCGGCTGATGGGCTTGCGCGCGAACAGGTCGGTGCCAAAAGGCTGTAGCAGGGCATCGGACAGCGAGTGGCGATGGACAATGCCACAGGGTTTGCCACGCACGTCCAGCACCGCGACAGAGTTCAGGTTGGCCTGGCGGCGGAACGCGGCGAGCACCTGCTGGGTAGGGGTATCGAGGGTGACGGTCGGTTGCTGGATCAGCAGGGCAGCGAGGTCGCCGTGTTCCTCGCCGAGCACCACCAGGTTGCCGGGCGCCAGCGGTAACAGGTTCTGGCATTCCCGTGCGGCGAACTCCTGCGGGCGGCCCAGCAGGTAACCTTGCAGCAGGTCCACGCCCATCTCGCTCAGTACACTGAGCTCCTCGGTCAGTTCGATGCCTTCGGCGATTACCTGGGCCCGGGAGGCGCGGGCGATCTGCAGGATGGAGCCGACGAACTCACGCTTGAGTGGGTCCTGGTGGATGCCATCGATGAAATGACGGTCGATCTTCACGTAGTCCGGGCGCAGCTCCGACCACAGGCGCAGGCTCGAGTACCCGGCACCCAGGTCATCCAGGGCGATGGAAAAACCCATGTCGCGGTAGTGGTGCAGGGCATTGAACAGCAGCTGGAAGTCTTCGGTGGGGGTTTGTTCGGTGAGCTCGATCACCACGCGGCTCGGCGGCAGGCCGACCTGCTCCAGCATCTTCAGGGTGCGCCCGGAAGGGTAGTGCGGCTCGAGCAGGGATTCGGGCGAGACGTTGAGGAACAGCTTGCCTTCCAGGCCCTGCTCGGCAAAACGCCGGCAGGCCGTTTCGCGGCACAGCACTTCCAGCTCGCTCAAGCGGCCGGCCTGACGGGCGATGGCGAACAGGTTCAGAGGCGAATGCAGCGGGCTGTTGGAGGGGCCGCGGCTCAGGGCTTCGTAGCCGAGAATCCTCCGTTCGGAAAGGCAGACGATGGGCTGGAACAGGCTGTGTACGCTTCGTTGAGCCAGAATGGCGCTCAATGCGCTGAGCTGTTCGGTAACGGTCATGGCTTGCTTTCCTGAATAGAAAAAGGCCGGGCGCTTTCACGCCCGGCCCTTCTATTTCACGACAGCCCGATGACTGTTTGATGACAGGTCACATTATTCTGCCACTACTCAGTGCTTGGCCACCGATGTGCTCAGGCTCAGGTAGTCGAGCAGGATGCGCCCGGTTTCCGACAGGTAGGCGTCGTCCTCCGGCTTGGTATCGTCCGGCTCGGCCGGCAACGCATCCTCGTCTTCCTTCTTCAGCTCCTTGAGCGGCTCTTCGCCCTTGGCCTTGCGCCGAATGTTCTCCAGCGCCAACTGCTTGCCTTCGATCTGGTCGTGGCGGGCACGGCGTTCCTGCTCGTTGAGGCTGACGGTCTTCTCGTTCATCAGCTTCTGGGTCAGCGCCAGGCGGTCGCGGATGTAGACGAACTCGGCATCCTTGTCGCTGCGTGCATCATGCTGCGCCTTGAGCTGGGCGAGGAACGGCTTGAACGGGTCCGATGCCGGCTTGACCACCGGGCGGATGGTGTCCCACGGCATGGCTTCGGGCAGCGCACTCTCGCCGATTTCCTTGGTGTCGATGATCGACGGATAGGCGATGTCCGGCAGTACGCCCTGGTGCTGGGTGCTCTGCCCGGAGACCCGGTAGAACTTGGCCAGGGTGAGCTTGAGTTCGCCATGGTTGAGCGGCTGGATGGTTTGCACGGTGCCCTTGCCGAAGGTCTGGCCACCGATGATCAGCGCACGGTGGTAGTCCTGCATGGCGCCGGCGAAGATCTCCGAGGCCGAGGCCGAGAGGCGGTTGACCAACAGCGCCAGCGGGCCTTTGTAGAAGGCACCGGGGTTCTCGTCTTCGAGCACATCCACGCGGCCGTCGCTGTTGCGCACCAGCACCGTGGGGCCTTTCTCGATGAACAGGCTGGTCAGCTCGGTGGCTTCCTGCAGCGAGCCGCCGCCGTTGTTGCGCAGGTCGATGACCACGCCGTCGACTTTCTCTTTTTGCAGCTCGGTGAGCAGCTTCTTCACATCGCGGGTGGTGCTCTTGTAGTCCGGATCGCCCGCGCGATAGGCCTTGAAGTCGAGGTAGAAGGCCGGGATCTCGATGATCCCCAGCTTGTAGTCACGGCCGTCCTGCTTGAGCTTGAGCACCGACTTCTTCGCCGCCTGCTCTTCGAGCTTGACCGCTTCGCGGGTGATCGAGACGATCTTGCTGGTCTGGTCGTTCGGCGCGTTGCTCGCCGGGATCACCTCCAGGCGCACCACCGAGCCTTTCGGGCCACGGATCAGCTTGACCACTTCGTCCAGGCGCCAGCCGACCACGTCGACCATTTCCTTGTTGCCCTGGGCGACACCGATGATCTTGTCGGCGGGGGCCACCTGCTTGGTTTTCGCCGCAGGGCCCGCCGGTACCAGGCGCACGATCTTGACCTGGTCGTTGTCGCTTTGCAGCACCGCGCCGATGCCTTCGAGCGACAGGCTCATGTTGATGTCGAAGTTTTCGGCGTTGTCCGGCGACAGGTAGTTGGTGTGCGGATCGTACGACTGGGCAAAGGTGTTGATGTAGGCCTGGAAGATGTCTTCGGCACGGGTCTGGTCCAGGCGCGCCAGCTGGTTCTTGTAGCGCTTGATCAGGGTTTCCTGGATCTGCTTGAGGTCCTTGCCGGCGATCTTCTGGCGCAGCACCTCATCCTTCACGCGTTTGCGCCACAGGTCGTCGAGTTCGGCCTGGTTCTTCATCCACGGGGCGTCCTTGCGGTCGACCAGCAGGTCTTCCTTGACGGTGAAGTCGATCTTGTCCACGCCCTTGTTCAGCTCGCCGAGGGCGTAGTCCAGGCGTTGCTTCACACGGTCCAGGTAGCGCTTGTAGATGGTGAAGCCGGGCTCGAGGTTACCGCTTTTGAGAAAATCGTCGAACTGCGTCTTCCACTTGTCGAATTCGGCGATGTCGGCCGCGTTGAAATAGCTGCGCGACGGGTCGAGCAGCTTGATGTAGCTGTCGTAGATGATGACCGAACGGGCGTCGTCGAGCGGCGGCTTGCTGTAGTGGTGGCGCTTGAGCAGCTCGACCACGTTCAGGCTGGCGACGATCTCGTCGCGGTCTGGTTGCAGGCTGTCCCACTTGTTGGCGGCGGCCGCATTGCCACCGAGCGTGAGGCTGCCGAGCCCGATGACGAGGGCGAGGGCGGTGCTGGGGAGGAAATGCTTCATGCTGATTCGACGTGTAGGCAATTGATCACGCATAGTAGGCCGTCTTTTCCGTTCGCCGGTTCCATGGAGCCGGACGCATACTGCAAAAAGCCTGGGAAATGCTCACCCAGGCTCGTCATATGATTCAACTATGGAGGCACTGTGAAGGCATTGCAAGGCGTTGACGGACATGTGGCCTGGGTCGAGGCCGAACGCCCGGCCTGTGATGCGGGGCAGGTGCGCATCCGCGTGGCCGCCGCGGGGCTGAACCGTGCCGACCTGCTGCAAAAGGCCGGTCTTTACCCGCCACCGCCGGGGGCCAGCCCTTATATGGGCCTTGAGTGTGCCGGCATCATTGAAGAGGTGGGCGCTGGCGCCAACTGGCGCGTCGGTGACCGCGTCTGCGCGCTGCTGGCCGGTGGCGGCATGGCTGAGGAGGTGGTGGTCGATGGTCGCCATGTGCTACCGGTGCCCGAAGGCCTGAGCCTGCACGAGGCGGCGGCGATCCCCGAAGTGTACGCCACGGCCTGGCTGAACATCTTCCAACTCGGAGGCCTGAAGGCCGGCGAGAAGGTGCTGGTGCATGCCGGCGCCAGCGGTGTGGGCTCGGCGGCGATCCAGTTGTGCAAGGCGTTCGGCAACCCGGTGTGGGTGAGTGTCGGCTCTGCCGAGCGCCTGGCCTATTGCCAGGGGCTGGGTGCGGCGGGTGGGGTGGTACGCAATGCCAATCTCGACGACCTTGAGCAACTGGGGCCGTTCGATGTAATCCTCGACCCGGTTGGCGCTGGCTACGGCCCACTCAACCTCAAACTGCTGGCCCGTGACGGGCGCTGGGTGATCATCGGCTTGATGGGCGGGCGCAAGGTCGAGCTGGACCTGGCGCTGGTGCTGGGTAAGCGTCTTGAAATCACCGGGTCGACCCTGCGCAATCGCGATGATGGGTTCAAGGCTGAATTGCTGCGTGAGCTGGGACAGCAGGTGTGGCCGCTGTTCGCTGAGGGGCGGTTGTCGCCGCAGTTGGTCGACACCTATCCGATCGAGTTCGCCGAGGCAGCCTATGCCGAATTGGCCAGCAACCAGGTGTCGGGCAAGCTGGTGCTGGTGATCGACCCGAGCCTGGCCTGAGATTGTTGGGGCCGCTATGCGGCCCATCGCGACACAAGGCCGCTCCTACAGTGGGACGCGGTCCGCTGTTTGTAGGAGCGGCCTTGTGTCGCGACAGGGGCGCAAAGCGCCCCCATCGCCTTCAAGTCCAGCTCAGCACCGGCCATCCATTTTTCTCGGCATGCTCGCGCAACACGGCATCCGGGTTCACCACATGCGGATGATCCACCTTCAGCAGCAACGGCAGGTCATTGCGCGAATCGGAATAGAAGCTCGCCCCTTCCAGGTTCTCCTGCTCCTGGTCCAGCCATTCCAGCAAGCGGGTTATCTTGCCCTCGCGGTAGGTGAGCACGCCATGGGTCTTGCCGGTGTACACCCCGTTCACGGCCTCCAGCTCGATGGCCAGGTATTCGTCCACCCCTAGTCGCGCCGCAATCGGGCCAACAAGGTGTGTACCGCTCGCGGAAATGATCAGGATGCGGTCGCCGCGCTTGCGGTGCTCGGCGATGCAACGGCAGGCGTCACCGAAGATGATCGGCTCGATCACCTCTTCCACCCACGGCTCGACCAGGTGCTCGACCTCCTCCAGGGTGCGCCCGGCAATGGGCTCCAGGCTGAAGGCCATGTAGTCCTCCATGGCCAGGTGGCCCTTGCCGTAGGCCTCCATCAGTTCATGATCGCGCTTGAGGAACGCCTTGCCGTCGACCCAGCCCAGCCGGGCCATCTGTTCGCTCCACAGCGACGCGCAGTCGCCGTGGATCAGGGTCTCGTCCAGATCGAAAATTGCCAATGCCATGTGTAGTTGCTCCTTAAGCCACTTCCCGTAGCGCCGTGGGGTCGATCGACAAGGATACCCGCTGTCCGTCGGCGTGCAGGTCGGCCGCCGAGCGGTTGAGTACGTCCACCACCAGCTCCACGCCACGCACCTGCACGCGGTAGCGGATGACGTTGCCCAGCAGGCTGTGGCTGCGCACTTGGGCGTCCAGTTCGCCGTTCACCCCCAGGGTGATGGACTCCGGGCGGATCGCCAGGCGGCTGCTTACCGGGCGCTGCAACAGGCGGCTGGCACTGTCGGCGTCGAGCAGGTTGTAGTTGCCGATGAAGCCCGCGGCGAACAGGTCGACGGGTGCGGTGTAGAGGGTTTCGGCATCACCGCTCTGGACGATGCGCCCCTGGTTCATCAGGACGATGCGATCGGACATGGTCAGCGCCTCTTCCTGGTCGTGGGTGACGAAAATGGTGGTCAGCCCCAGCTCACGCTGGATCGCGCGGATCTGCTCGCGCAGGTGCTTGCGGATCCGCGCATCCAGCGCCGACAGTGGCTCGTCGAGCAGCAGCAGGCGCGGGCGGGTGACCAGCGAGCGGGCCAGGGCCACGCGCTGGCACTGGCCGCCCGAGAGCTGGTGCGGGTAGCGCCCGGCGAAGTTGCCCAGCTCCACCAGGTCGAGCACTTCGCGTACCCGCGCCTGGCTCTCGTCGGCCTTGACCTTCTGCATGCGCAAACCGAAGGCGACGTTCTGTTCCACGGTCATGTTGGGGAACAGCGCGTAGCTCTGGAACACCATGCCGATCCCGCGCTTTTGCGGGCTGACCGGCACGATGTCCTGGCCATCGAGCAGGATATGGCCGCTGTCCACCGGGGTGAGCCCGGCGATGCAGCGCAGCAGGGTGGACTTGCCGCAGCCCGAAGGGCCGAGCAGGGTGACGAACTCGCCGCGTTCGATGTGGCAGTCGATGTTTTCGAACACCGGGCTGCCGGCGTAGCTCTTTTGCAGTTTCTGTACGCTGACGAAGCTCATGTCAGGTCTTGTCCTTGTTCAAGCGGTTGGCGACCCAGGTCAGCACCAGCACGAAGGCGAAATAGGAGATCACCAGCGCGCTGTTGAAGTGGCCGCTGCTGTTGCGCATGTTGTTCAGGTACACCTGCAGGGTCTCGTAGCGAGTGCCCACCAGCAGGTTGGCGAACACGAACTCGCCGAACAGGAATGAGAACGACAGCAGCAGCGCCACCATGAGGCCCTTGCGCAGGTTCGGCAGCACCACCAGCAACGCCGCCTGCCAGGTGCTGGCCCCCAGCAGTTGGGCTGCGTCCATCAGGTCGCGCAGGTTGATCGCCTGCAAGTTGTTGGTGATGGCCCGGTACATGAACGGCAGGGCGACGGTGAAGTAGCAGCCGATCAAGATCCACGGCGTGCCGACCATGGCCATCGGCCCGCTGCCGTACAGCTGCAGCAGGCCCACCGAGGACACCACCGGCGGTACCGCAAAGGGCAGCAGGATCAGGATGTTCATCAGCGCGTCGAGTTTGGGGAAGTGGTAGTGCACCACGAACAACAGCGGCAGGATCAGCACCACCGACAGCAGCAGCGCACCCACGCACACCAGCAGCGACTGGCCGAAGGCGGCGAGAAAGCGTGGCTCGCTCCACAGCGCGAGGTACCACTTGAAGGTCAGCCCGCTGGGTAGCAGCGTGGCCGACCAACTGGTGGCCAGCGAGTAGAGCAGGGTGCCGGCCAGCGGCAACAGCAGGATCAGGAACAGCAGGTACACCACCAGTTTGTGGTAAAGCCCGCCGGCGTTTCTTTCAGCGCGCATGGTAGCTCCTCTTGAGCAGCCATTGATGGACCACCGTGACCAGGGTCATCAGCCCCACCAGCACCATGGCCAACGCGCTGGCCAGGTTGGGGTCGAGGCTGATGTCACCGGCCACCAGGCCCGCGATACGGATAGGGAGTACGTTGAAGTTGCCGGTGGTGAGGGCGTAGACCGTGGCGTAGGCGCCCAGGGCGTTGGCCAGCAGGATGACGAAGGTGCCGAGCAGCGCCGGGGTGAGCACCGGCAGGCCGATATGCCGCCAGAACTGCCAATGGTTGGCCCCCAGCAAGGCGGCGGATTCGCGCCAGTCTTCGCGCAGGGCGTCGAAGGCGGGGTAGAGCAGCAGCACCCCCAGCGGGATCTGGAAGTAGGTGTACACCAGGATCAGCCCGGTCTTGGAGTAGATGCTGAAATCACCCAGCAGGCCCATCTGCTTGAGCAGCAGGGTGAGTGCACCGTTGAAACCGAGCAGGATGATGAAGGCGAAGGCCAGCGGCACGCCGGCGAAGTTGCTGGTCATGTTGGCGAACGCGGTGACGAAGTCGCGCAGCTTCGAGTCGACCTGGCGCAGCGAATAGGCGCCGAGCGTGGCGATGACGATGCCGAACAGGCTCGACCAGAAGCTGATCTCCAGGCTGCGTTGCAGCGCTTGCAGGTAGAACTTCGAGGCGAACACCTTGCTGAAGTTGGCCAGGCCCCAGCCGGCTTCGCTTTGCAGGCTGTTGATGGCCACCCAGGCCAGCGGGGCGATCTGGAAGATCACGAAGCACACGGCGAATGGCAACAGGCAGAGCAGGGCCAGGTAGCGGCCGCGGGTGGACGTCGTCACTTGAGCAGCTCCCGGCAGACGGTCTTGTCATGGGCGGCGCCGAGCAGCTCGCAGAGGGTCCCGCACAGCTCGGTCTGCAACGGCTTGGCCGCAGGGTCCAGGCTGAACGCATCGCCGAACACGAACAACGGCACCTCGCGCTCCTCGGCCAGCAGGCCGTTGTGCGAGCGGTCGTTGTTCATGCCGTGGTCGGCGGTCACCAGCACCTGGTAGCCCTCTTCGAGCCAGCGCGGCAGGTAGTCGGCGAGCAGGATGTCGGCGCTGCGCGCGGCGTTGCGGTACTGGCTGCTGTCCAGGCCGTGGCGGTGGCCGGCGTCGTCGATGTTCATCGGGTGCACCAGCAGAAAGTTCGGTGCGTGGCGGCGGCGCAGGTACTCGGCGTCGGCCAGCAGGTGCGAGTCGGGGTAGTGGTCGGCGTAGTAGAACAAGCCGTGCTGGATCGGCAGCTTGGGCGCGTGGGTGTGGCGGTCGCGCAGCGGGTCGAAAGGCGAGCGGTTGTACAGCTCGCTCATCCAGTGATAAGCCGCCGCCGCGGTGCCCAGCCCGGCCTCGCGGGCGTAGTGGAAGACGCTGCGCTGGTTGGACAGACGGTTGACGTTGTTGTGCACGATGCCGCTGTCGATCGGCGGCACGCCGGTGAGGATGCATTCGTAGAGCGGTCGCGACAGCGACGGCAGTTCGCACTCCACCCGGTACAGTGCGGCGCGGTCGGCCTCGACGTAGGCGTGCAGGTGGCCCATGGCGTGGTGGGCCACCTGATAGTTGAGGCCGTCGAGCAGGACCAGGATGACGTTGTGTTTCATTCGAAGCTCCGAGTGATTTCAGATGGGGCCGCTGTGCGACCCTTCGCGGGCAAGCCCGCTCCCACAGGTAGTGCGCTGGGCCTTGTGGGAGCGGGCTTGCCCGCGAACGAGGGCGTAGCCCTCGCCTTTACTCCATCTCGATGATCACTTGCTCCTGCCACATCTGCGGCAGGGCCTTGGAGGTCTTTTCCCAGGCCGCGGCGTCCTTGATCGGCTGGGCGGCCTTGTACTGCTCGTTGGGCAGCAGCTTGGCCTGCACGTCGGCCGGCAGCTTCAGGTGCTCGGCACGGATCGGCCGGGCGTGGCCGATGGCCAGGTTGGTCTGGCCGGCGTCGCTGAAGATGTACTCACGCGCAAGCTTGGCCGCGTTCGGGTGCTTGGCGTACTTGTTGATGATGGTGGTGTAGCCGGAGGTGACCGAACCGTCGGAGGGGATCAGCACTTCAAAGCGCTTGGGGTCGATCTGGTCGCGGTAGCTCAGGCCGTTGAAGTCCCACACCACGCCGACTTCCACCTCACCCTTCTCGATGGTCTGGATGGTCGGGTTGGCCAGTGACAGGCGTTTTTGCTGGGCCAGCTTGGTGAACAGCTGCAGGCCCGGCGCCACGTTGTTCTCGTCGCCCTTGTAGGCGATGGCGGCAGCGAGCACGCCGTTGGCGGCCTGGGCGGCGGTGCCGACGTCACCGATGGCGACCTTGTACTTGCCTTTTTCCAGGTCGTGCCAGGTTTTCGGGCGTTCGCCTTCCTTGACCAGGTCCTTGTTGATGATGAAGGCGATGGTGCCGGTATAGGCCAATGCCCAGTGACCGTCCTGGTCCTTGGCCCAGGCCGGGACCTGGTCCCAGGTGCTGGGCTTGTACGGCTGGGTCACGCCCTTGGCGGCGGCGATCGGGCCGAAGGCGGCGCCCACGTCACCGATATCGGCGCTGGCGTTGTCTTTTTCGGCTTCGAACTTGGCGATTTCCTGGGCCGAGCTCATGTCGGTGTCGCTGTGCTTGAGGCCGTACTTTTTCGCCAGGTCCTCCCAGGTGCCTTTCCAGTTGGCCCAGGCATCGGGCATGCCCACGCTGTTGACCGTGCCTTCCTTGCGGGCGGCGTCTTCCAGGGCCTTGAGGTCGTCGGCCATGGCCGTGGTGCAGAACGCGATGGCCGAGCCGAGCAGTGACGCCATGAACAACTTTTTCATCCGAAGCTCCTTGGGTGGGTGCCTTGCAATCGTTGTTATGTGATGAACCTGTGCCTGCCAACCGTTGGTCTAGGTCAGCAAACCTTGAGCCAAGGTAGGCCGCTTGCGTGACAGTTTGATGTAGGGGAAGGCCAGCCAAGGCTTGGAAAAGGCTCTGGAAATACAGCGTAGACCAGATCGAAAGCCTTGATCCGCGAGGGCTGGCCCGGATCTGGCAGGCCTCGATAAAAGCCTTTGTCACAGGATGTTCATCAGCCCTGCCTAGGCTTGCACTACTCTCCAAGTGCCCTGTTCTGGGGCTGGACTAGTCCAGATAGGTAACCTTTGATGCAAGCGACGCCACCGCGCGCGGTAACAGCCATCTGCCATGCCCTGCAGGAGCAGATCGAACACGGCCTGCTGACACCTGGCGGCAAGCTGCCGGCTGAACGCAAGCTCAGCGAGGTGTTCGACACCACGCGCATCACCCTGCGCGAGGCACTGGTGCAACTGGAGGCGCAAGGGCTGATCTACCGCGAGGAGCGGCGGGGTTGGTTCGTCGCGCCCGAGCGGCTGACCTACGACCTGATCGAGCGTAGCCATTTCCATGCGATGGTGCGGGATCAGGGGCGGCTACCCAGCACCGAGCTGCTGTCGGCACGGTTGCAACCGGCCCCCGCTGCCATCTGCGCACGGCTGCGCCTGCCGGCGTTGTCCAGCGTGGTGCGCATCTGCCGTTTGCGGCGCATCGATGGGCGGGCGGTGCTGTATGCCGAGCACTACCTGAACCCGCGCTATTTCCCCGACATTCTGGAACAGGACCTGGCGCAGTCGCTGACCGAGATCTATGGGCGGGAGTACGGCATTCAGTATGGGAGGGTCTGTTTCGAGATCCTGCCGACTGCCCTGCCGGTCGATGCGGCCAGCGCGCTGAAAGTGTCAGCGGGCAGCCCGGGGCTGCATATCACCCGGGTCAACAGCGACCAGCATGGGCATCTGATCGACTGTGACCTGGAGTATTGGCGCCATGATGCGATCCGCATCCGGGCACAGGCGGGGTAAGGGGCTGCTGTGCAGCCCATCGCCGGCAAGCCGGCTCCCACCCTGGAGTTTGCACATCACCTGTAGGAGCGGCCTTGCCGGGGCGCCGGACCGGTCGGAATGGGCCGCAGAGCGGCCCCGGCGATCTTGGGCGTACTCGAGAACCTGGGGGCGCTGCGCACCCCTTTCGCGACACAAGGCCGCTCCTACAGAAAACCTGCGCAAGACAGTTGCTCCCACAGGGGACGCGTGCACCTTGTGGGAGCCGGCTTGCTGGCGATGGGGCGTGAAGCGGCCCTAGCTGGCGGCTCCACCGGCTTCAGGGGTGGCACCACCCCCCGCCGTCACCACCTGCACCGACAACCGCGGCGTCGCCAGGTCCAGCCCGGCCTCGTCGAGCTGGCGCTTCAACGCCAGGTTGAACGCCCGCGACACTTCCCACTGCTTGATCGGCGCGGTCTTGAACCGTGCCCGCAGGATCGCCGAGCCCGACTCGAAGCTCTCCACCCCCTGCAGCTCCAGGGGCGACCAGATGTTGCGGCGCATCAGCGGGTCGCTGCGCAGTTTCTGGCCGACCTCACGGACCAGGCTGATGGCCTGGTCGATGTTCATGTTGTGGGGGATCGCCACACGGAAGATCGCGTAGCCGAACTCGCGCGAGTAGTTCTTGATGCTCTTGATCTCGCTGAACGGAATGGTGTGCACGATGCCGTCGATGTCACGCAGGCGCACGGTGCGGATGGTCAGGCCCTCGACCGTGCCGAGGTGGCCGCCGACATCCACATAGTCATCGATGGCCAGGCTGTCCTCGATGATGATGAACAGCCCGGTGATCAGGTCGGCGACCAGCGATTGGGCACCGAAACCGATCGCCAGGCCGATCACCCCGGCACCGGCCAGCAGCGGGGTGACGTTCATGCCCATGTTGGCCAGGGCGACGATCACCGCGATGATGAAGATCACCACGAACATCACGTTGCGGATCAACGGCATCATGGTCTGCGCCCGGGCATTGGCCAGGCCGCGGCGCGAGCGTACCAGGGCGTGGTGCACGGCGGTGTCGGCGAGGATCCACACCAGCCAGGCGACGATCAGCGTGCCGGCCAGGCCCAGCAGGCGCAGGCTGACTTCATGGCCATCGCCTTCGGCGAAGCTGATCATCGAGTGGCCCCACACGCGCAGGCCCAGTTCGATGAACACCAGCCAGATGAACAGGTGCACCAGCAGGTAGCCGAAATTGCTCAGGCGCTCGGTGTACACCGCCTGGCGCTTGTTGGCGCGCTTGGGTTTGGCGGCGTGGCGACGCACCAGGCCATTGAGCACCATGCACACCACCACCAGCACGGTGCACATCAGCGACTGGCGCAGGGCGGTGCTGGTGTCGCCGGCGGAGACGAAGGTGGCGAACAGCGAAATCGCCACCAGGATCAGCGCCGGGACGAACCAGAAGCTGCCCAGCAGCTCGATGGTGTCGCTCAGGGTGCGGCGGGTGAGGCGCCGGGCCAGTGGCTGGTTGCGGATCAGGTGGGCGATCGGGCGGCGGAAGCGCAGCACGAACAACCCGGTGCACAGTGCGGCGATGACGTTGGCAACGGTCGCCAGGGCATGGGCCAGGTGGCTGCCCAGCGCGGTGGTCAGGCGCGGGTCGCTCATCGCCTCGCCAAAGGCGGCGAAGCTGCCGATCAGCCACAGCGGGCGGAATGCCTGGTGGCGCAGGATGTGCAGGGCGCGGTGGCGGTGTGGGCCGTCGAGCAGCGAGAAGGCGATCACGCAGATCGCCGAGAACAGCGTGCCGACCACCAGCGCGTAGGCCAGCACCATGGCCATGGACTTGCCCAGCGAAGAGGGTAGGGCGAAGCTCAGGTACACGGTGAACACCAGCGCCACCAGCCACGGCCCGAGCTTGCGCAGGGCGAAGCGCACCAGGTCCCAGGTGCGCGGGTGCTGGGGCAGTTCCTCGGTCAGGCCGAAGCGAATGCGCACCCGGTGGCCGATCCAGTTGAAGGCGTAGGCCAACAGGCTCCACACGGCGATGATCGCGGCGAAGCCGAACAGGATGGCTGGCCATTGGTGCACCGGCACCACCAGCGCGGTCAGTTCGTCTTGTGCCTGGCTGATTTCCTGCGACCAGCGGTTGAACGGGCTGGCGTCGCCGCTGAACTGCTTTTCGAAGTCGTGCAGGGCACCGCCGATCAGGCCGAGCACGCCCTGTTCGACGTTGGGTTGCGATTGCTTGGTGGCGTCGCGCAGCTTCTTCAGGTCGGCCAGCAGCTTGGCCCGTTGCTGGTCGTTCTCCAGGTTCTTGATCACCTCGTCCAGCGACTTGCCCAAGGGCTCGGTGGCCTCGGGCTGGGCGGGCGCGCTCGCGCCCAGCAGGCTGGGCAGGCCGGCGGCGTGCACCGGGGTGATGAACAGTAACAGCAGCAGGGACAGGCAACGCAGGAGGGCAGGCACCGGGAAATCAACCTCAGGTCAAACGATTCACCGAGTGTAGAGGTTTATGTGGGCAGTTTCTCCAGGATCTTCCAGCAGGTGAGGCCGAAGATGCCCAGGGTGCCGATCCACATCATCAGCACGCCGATGTTGCGCTCGCGCAGGCTGAAACCGATGGTCAGCAGCATGAGGAAGCCGAACACGGGCACGAACAGGGAGAGGAACGGGGACATGGAGTGCAATCCTTGTGCTTGATGGGCCATGTATCAAGCATAGCGCCTTGCAAGCGAGGCGGATTGACCGGGGGCAGGTGGCGGCCTGTTCAGGCCCCTTCGCGGGCAAGCCCGCTCCCACAGGTTAGGCGCAGCTCTCAAGCACTGAGGCAATCCTGTGGGAGCGGGCTTGCCCGCGAAGGGCCCAGCGCCGACTCAGGGCAGTTCGCGGCTACGGTAGAAGGCCGTGAGCACCTTCACCAGGTGCGCCAGGTCATGGCTGCCACACAGCTCGCGGATCGAATGCATGGCGAAGGTCGGCAAACCGATGTCGACCGTGCGCACTCCCAGGTGGCTGGCGGTGATCGGGCCGATGGTCGAGCCGCAGCCCATGTCGCTGCGCACCACGAAGCTTTGCACCGGTACCTCTTCAGCCATGCACAGATGGCGGAAGAACCCAGCGGTTTCGCTGTTGGTGGCATAGCGCTGGTTGTTGTTGACCTTGATCACCGGCCCCGCGTTGAGCTTGGGCCCGTGGTTGCCGTCGTGCTTGTCGGCGTAGTTGGGGTGCACGCCGTGGGCATTGTCGGCCGAGACCATCAGCGAGCGCTGGATGGTGCGCACATAGGCGTCGCCGTCCGGCAGCAGGCGCTGCAGGGTCTGTTCGAGCATCGGGCCGTCGGCGCCGCAGGCCGAACAGGAACCGACTTCTTCATGGTCGTTGCACACCAGCACGCAGGTCTCATCGCTGTCGGCATTGAGCAGCGCTTGCAGGCCGGCGTAGCACGACAGCAGGTTGTCCAGGCGGGCACCGGCGATGAAATCGCCGTTCAGGCCGATCAGCGCGGCATCTTGCGTGTCGTAGAAGCTCAGCTCGTAGTCGAGCACTACATCGGCATTCAGCTCATGCTCGCGGGCCAGCTGCTCGGTGAGCAGGGCACGGAAGTCGATGCGCTCGTCACCCGCCACCTGCGCCAGGATCGGCGGCAGCTCGTTCTGCGGGTTGATCATCCAGCCTTCGTTGGCGGTGCGGTTGAGGTGGATCGCCAGGTTGGGGATCACGGCGATCGGCAGCTTGAAGTCGATCAGCTGGCTCTCGACCTTGCCGTCACGGCGGAAGGTGACCCGCCCGGCCAGCGACAGGTCGCGGTCGAACCAGGGGGCGAGCAGGGCGCCGCCGTACACCTCCACGCCCAGCTGCAAGAAGCCCTGGCGCTGCAGCTCAGGCTGCGGTTTGACCCGCAGGCACGGGCTGTCGGTGTGGGCGCCGACCATGCGAATGCCGCTCATCAGCGGCGAATGCTTACCGAGCTTGATGGCGATGATCGAGGAGTCGTTGCGGGTCAGGTAGTAGCGCCCGCCGGGCACCGTGGCCCAGCTGTCGCGCTCGTCCAGGCGCTGGAAGCCTGCGGCTTCGAGGCGCTGCACGAGGCTGGCGGTGGCATGGAAGGGCGTCGGGGAGGCCTTGAGGTATTCGATCAGGCCGGCGTTGAGGGCATCGCGCATAAGTCACTCCAGACAGCAGTGGCGCGAGTTTAGCGCAGTTGCTCAGGAATTTGTGCTGGCCCGTTCGCCGGCAAGCCGGCTCCCACAGGGTCTGTGTCGGTCCTGTGGGAGCCGGCTTGCCGGCGATGAGGCCTGCGTTGAAAGATCAGAACGGCGCGGGGCACTCGAACTTCAACCGCTCCCCGCTGACCGGGTGGGTGAAGCTCAGCATCGAGGCGTGCAGGCACAGCCGCTCATGGGCTGCCAGCGCTTCGGGGTTGGCGTACAGGCGGTCGCCCAGCAAAGGGTGCCCGATCGACAGCATGTGCACGCGCAGCTGGTGCGAGCGCCCGGTGATCGGCGTCAGCTCGACCCGGCAGTGATCGCCACAACGCTCGATGATGCGCCAGAAGGTCAGGGCATGCTTGCCCTGCTCGTGGTCGACCACGTGGCGCGGCTTGGTCGGCGGGTCGTAGCGCAGGGGCAGGTCGATGCTGCCGCTGTCGAGCGCAGGTTGGCCCCAGCACAGCGCGGTGTAGGCCTTCTCTGTCTCGCGGTCGTGGAACTGGCGCGACAGCTCGCGGTGGCTGTCGGCGTCACGGGCGAGCAGGATGATCCCTGACGTCTCCCAGTCCAGGCGGTGGACGATCAGGGCGTCGGGGTAGCCGTTTTCCTGCAGGCGGGTGATCAGGCAGTCCTTGTTGTCCTCGGCGCGGCCTGGTACCGACAGCAGCAGGGTCGGCTTGTTGATCACCAGGATGGCAGCGTCTTCGTGAAGGATCTGGATGTTCGACAGCGGCATTGCAGGTTCTCTATAGACAGTTGGGGCCGCTCTGCGCCCCTTCGCGGGTAAGCCCGCTCCCACAGGTACTGCGCAAACCTCAAGGGCTGCACTGATCGTGTGGGAGCGGGCTTGCCCGCGAAGGGCTGCAAAGCAGCCCCAGATCGGCCTGTAAACGCTGAATCAGCGCTCAGGCAAGGTGATGTTCAGCTCGAGGATCGAGCAGCTGCCCTGGTTCTCCAGCGCCACCTGCACATCGTCGTTGCCGATGTTGACGTACTTGCGGATCACTTCGACCAGCTCCTTTTGCAGGGCGGGCAGGTAGTCCGGGGTGCTGCGCTGGCCGCGCTCGTGCGCCACGATGATCTGTAGACGCTCTTTCGCTACCGACGCGCTGGTCTGTTTCTGCCTGCCACGAAAGAAGTCAAAAAGGTTCATGGTTTACTTGCCTCCAAACAGACGCGCGAAGAATCCTTGCTTCTGCACGTCGATGAACCGCAGGGGCTTCTCTTTGCCCAGCAGACGGTCGACGGTGTCACTGTACGCCTGGCCGGCATCGCTCTGGTCGTCAAGGATGACCGGGATGCCCTGGTTGGAGGCCTTGAGAACGGCTTGCGACTCGGGGATCACACCCTTGAGCTTGATCGCCAGGATCTCTTCGACGTCGGCGATGCTGAGCATTTCGCCCTTTTCGACGCGCTCAGGGTGGTAACGGGTGATCAGCAGGTGTTCCTTGATCGGCTCTTCGCCGTTCTCGGAGCGGCGCGACTTGCTCGACAGGATGCCCAGCATGCGGTCCGAGTCACGCACCGACGACACTTCGGGGTTGGTCACGACGATGGCTTCGTCGGCGAAGTACATTGCCAGGTGCGCGCCTTTCTCGATACCGGCCGGCGAGTCGCAGATGACGTAGTCGAACTGTTCCTTGAGTTCCATCAGGACCTTTTCCACGCCTTCTTGCGTGAGGGCGTCCTTGTCGCGGGTCTGGCTGGCGGCCAGCACGAACAGGTTCTCCAGGCGCTTGTCCTTGATCAGGGCTTGCTGCAGGTTGGCTTCGCCGTTGACCACGTTGACGAAGTCGTACACCACGCGGCGTTCGCAGCCCATGATCAGGTCGAGGTTACGCAGGCCGACGTCGAAGTCGACGATGACCGTCTTGTGGCCACGCAGTGCGAGGCCGGTACCGATGGCGGCGCTGGTGGTGGTCTTGCCCACACCCCCCTTGCCGGAAGTAACCACGAGAATCTTGGCCAAGGTGTTTCACCCCTAAAATAAGTCGGGACAAGAGGTCCCTGCAAATACACAAAAACGGCAACGGTAAAGAAGTTGCGCTAAAAATGCCGGCAAGTATCCGTTAAAGACGGGTGATGTTCAACACGTCACCGGACAGGCTGACCTGTACCCCCGCACCCCACAGCGGGTCGCGGCGCAGGTCTTCGCAGACCTTGTACTGGCCGGCGATGGAGACCATTTCCGCGGTCATCTGCTGGCAGAAGATGCGTGCCCGGGTGTTGCCCTTGATACCGGCCAGGGCGCGGCCGCGCATGGCGCCGTACACATGGATGTTGCCATCGGCGAGAAGTTCCGCGCCCGGGCTTACGGAGCCGGTGACCACCAGGTCGCCGCCCTGGGCGTAGATCTGCTGGCCGCCACGTACCGGCGAGGTGATGATGCGCGTTGGGCGCACCTCGGGTTCGGCCGGTGCCGGTGGCGGGGTGGGCTGGGGTTCGGGGGCCTTCACTTCAGGCTCTGGCTCCAGCGGTCGCTCGCGGGCACCGGACGGCGGCAGCACCGGCAGGTCGATGGCGATCGCCGCGGCGATGTCCTCGATGCGGTTGGCGCGCAGCGCCAGGGTGCGCAAACCATGATGGCGGCACACGCGCATCAGCCCGGGCAGGTCGATGGCACCCTCGTCGGGGGGCAGCTTGTCCAGGGCCAGCACCAGCGGGGTGTTGCTGAAGAAGTTCGGCGCCTGCGCCACCTTCGCCGCCAGCTGGCGGTCGAGGGATTCGAGGTCGTTGCGCGCCAGTTCCAGCACGGTGATGGCAAGCATGCTGCCCTTGAGCTGGAACACGGGGGCGTTGTCGGGTGTCTGGTTGAGGCTCATGGTCTGCATAGACGGCTTGTTGCGAAAAAAGTGCCCTGACTTATAGCGATAAGACCGTTTGCCCGCAACCGATGTAGAATGCCCGGCCCTTGTCTTGCCGGAAGCTTCAATGGAACGCCCGCGTTTTCGCCGCTATTTCCTCCACCCACGATTCTGGGCCCTGTGGCTCGGCCTGGGCCTGCTGTGGCTGGTCGCCCAGTTGCCCTACCGCGCACTGCTCGGGCTGGGGCGCGCCCTGGGCGCGGTGATGTACCGGGTGGCCGGCGAGCGTCGGCGTATCGCCGCGCGCAACCTGGAGCTGTGCTTCCCTGCGCTTTCCGGCGACGAACGGCAGCGTCTGCTCAAGGAAAACTTCGCCTCCACCGGCATCGCCTTCTTCGAAATGGCCATGAGCTGGTGGTGGCCCAAGGCCCGCCTGGCGCGCCTGGCGCACATCGAGGGCATCGAGCACTTGCAGGCCGCCCAGCGTGACGGCGAGGGCGCGATCCTCATGGCCGTGCACTTCACCACCCTGGAGATCGGCGCCGCGCTGCTGGGCCAGGTCCACACCATCGACGGCATGTACCGCGAGCACGGCAATGCCGTGTTCGACTTCATCCAGCGCCGTGGCCGCGAGCGCCACAACCCCGACTCGCTGGCGGTGGAGCGCGACGATGTGCGCGGCATGCTCAAGCTGCTGCGCAAGGGCCGGGCGATCTGGTATGCGCCAGACCAGGACTACGGGATGAAGCAGAGCATTTTCGTGCCGCTGTTCGGTATCCCCGCCGCCACCGTCACCGCCACCAGCAAGTTTGCCCGGCTGGGCAAGGCGCGAGTGATCCCGTTCACCCAGAAGCGCCTGGAGGATGGCAGTGGCTATCGTTTGGTGGTGCACCCGCCGCTCGAAGGCTTCCCGGGGGAGACCGAAGAGGCCGACTGCCTGCGCATCAACCAGTGGGTAGAGGGTGTCCTGCGCGAGTGCCCGGAGCAGTACCTGTGGGCGCACCGGCGCTTCAAGTCGCGGCCCGAAGGCGAGCCGCGGCTGTATGACAAGAAAAAGCGCTGACGGTTTTAATGCAGCGGTGGCTTCTTCGCGGGTAAATCGCAGCGGCGAAGTGGCCAGCCCAGTCAAACATGATCCAGGAAGGAAGCATGACCCCAACCACCGGCCTGATCCTCTCCGGCGGCGGCGCCCGCGCCGCCTACCAGGTCGGCGTGCTTGCCGGCATCGCCGAACTGCTGCCACCCGGCGCGGCCAATCCCTTCCCGGTGATCGTCGGCACCTCCGCCGGCGCCATCAACGCGGTCAAACTGGCCAGCGGCGCCAGCCGTTTTGCCGAGTCGGTGCATCAGCTCACCGCGTTCTGGCAGCACTTTCGCAGCCACCTGGTGTTACGCAGCGACTGGCCTGGGGTGATCCGCCAGGCTAGCCGCTTTGTCGGCCACAGCCTGTTGGGTCTGGGCGGCCAGGTGCCGGTGGCGTTGCTCGACAGCCGGCCGCTGCGCAAACTGCTGCATCAGCACCTGGACCTGGATGGCATTGGCCATGCGCTGGCGGCCAATCAGCTGCGGGCCATCGCGGTGACTGCCTTTGGCTATGAGTCCGGCCAGGCGGTGACCTTCTACCAAGGCCGCGACACCATCGAGCCGTGGCTGCGCCATCGGCGTATCGGCATGCCCACGCCGTTGACCATCGACCATCTGCTGGCCAGTTCGGCCATCCCGCTGCTGTTCGCCCCGGTGCGGCTTGGCGAGGAGTATTTCGGCGATGGCGCGGTGCGTCAGTCGGCTCCGATCAGCCCGGCCTTGCACCTGGGGGCCAGCCGGGTGCTGGTGGTGGGGGTCAGTGGCAACCCGCAGCGCCCGGCGCCGCCGCTGCCGACCCAGCGGGTGTTCAGCGGCCAGCAGCCGAGCTTGGCGCAGATTGGCGGGCACATGCTCAACAGCACGTTCATCGACAGCCTCGAGGACGATATCGAGTTGCTGCAGCGGCTGAATCACCTCAGTCATCTGTTGCCTGCGCACCTGGATACGCGGCGCCTGGGGTTGGCGCCGATCGAGGTGCTGGTGGTGGCGCCCAGCCAGCCGTTGGATGAGATTGCTGCTCGGCATCGGCGGGAGTTGCCGGCGGCGTTGCGGTTGTTCCTGCGGGGGCCGGGTGCGACCAGGACCAGCGGGGCGGGGGTGTTGAGCTATTTGTTGTTCGAGGCGGGTTATTGCAGTGAGTTGATCGAGCTGGGGCGTAGGGATGCGTTGGTCAAGAAGCGGGAGTTGTGTCAGTTTCTTGGGATCTGATGTTGGGCAGGTTTTTGTGCTCTTGCTTAATAATTGCTTGGTTAATTGGTTAATTGGTTGGCGGTTTTTAAGTTGTGAACATATCCATTTGCACGGGTGACGCTTATTCACCTTTCCGCCCTTACGGCGGGTCACTTTTTGAAGCATCAAAAAGTAACCATGGGCCTGTCCCCTGACAACGGACGCCAAGAAGCGATACTTACATCGTTCTCTTGGAGGTCGCCATGTACCCACGTACTCGCCGCAACTACACCGATGAGTTCAAAACGCAAGCCGTAGCTCTAGCCGAAAGCGTTGGCAGAACTGAAGCTGCACGTCAGCTTGAGATGTCCGTCAAAACGCTCGACAACTGGGTTGATGCTACGCGTAAAGGCCTGCCGCTGAGCTCTCCCGAGCGTAAAACCATCACCAAGGAAGACAGCGAACTAGCGCGGTTACGAGCCGAAATCGCTGAGC
>NZ_JACAFQ010000001.1 GCF_015354575.1 Pseudomonas sp. UFMG81 | reverse complement strand
CCCTGCTACCACTGCGCCCTGCCCGTCCCCGCCGGCAGCCGCTTCACCGCCGTGGTGCTCGGCGAGCCCCGGGCGTTCTGCTGCCCGGGCTGCCAGGCAGTAGCCGAGTCCATCGTCGCCGGGGGCCTGGAGCACTACTACCAGCACCGCAGCGACAACAGCGCCAACCCCGAGGCACTGCCGCGCCAACTGCAGGACGAACTGGCGCTGTACGACCGCGATGATGTGCAACAGACCTTCGTGCGCCACGAGGGTGAACTGGCCGAAGCCACCCTGCTGGTCGAAGGCATCAGCTGCGCCGCCTGCGGCTGGCTGATCGAGAAACACCTGCGCAACCTGCCCGGCGTCGCCGAGGCGCGCCTGAACCTGTCCAACCACCGTTTGCTGGTCAGCTGGGCCGACAGCCAGCTACCGCTGTCGAAACTGTTGGCCGAGCTACGCCAGATCGGCTACGCCGCCCACCCCTACCAACCCGACCAGGCCGCCGAACAATTGGCCCGGGAAAACCGCAGCGCCCTGCGTCGCCTGGGCGTAGCAGGCTTGCTGTGGTTCCAGGCGATGATGGCGACCATGGCTACCTGGCCGGAATTCAACATCGACCTGTCGCCCGAGCTGCACACCATCCTGCGCTGGGTCGCGCTGTTCCTCACCACTCCCATCGTGTTCTACAGCTGCGCGCCGTTCTTCAAGGGTGCTGCCCGTGACTTGCGTACTCGCCACTTGACCATGGACGTGTCGGTGTCGCTGGCCATCGCGCTGGCCTACTGCGCCGGGATCTGGACCGCGATCACCGGCCATGGCGAGCTGTATTTCGACACCGTGGGCATGTTCGCCCTGTTCCTGCTCACCGGCCGCTACCTGGAGCGCCGCGCCCGCGAGCGTACAGCGGCGGCCACCGCGCAGTTGGTCAACCTGCTGCCAGCCTCGTGCCTGCGCCTGGGCGGCGACGGCCAGGCCGAACGCATCCTGCTCGGCGAACTCAAGTGCGGCGACCGGGTGCAGGTGCTGCCTGGCGCGGTGATCCCCGCCGACGGGCGCATCGTCGAAGGCCGCTCCAGCGTCGACGAGTCGCTGCTGACCGGTGAATACCTGCCCTTGGCGCGTCGCACGGGCGACCACGTCACCGGTGGCACCCTCAATGTCGAGAGCACCCTCACTGTCGAGGTCCAGGCCCTGGGCCAGGACTCGCGCCTGTCGGCCATCGTCCGCTTGCTGGAGCGGGCCCAGTCGGAGAAACCACGGCTGGCGGAAATCGCCGACCGCGCCTCGCAATGGTTCCTGCTGTTCACCCTGGTGGCGGCGGCGGTGATCGGCCTGGTGTGGTGGCAACTCGATGCGCCGCGGGCGTTCTGGATCGTCCTGGCCATGCTGGTCGCCACCTGCCCCTGCGCCCTGTCGCTGGCCACCCCCACCGCCCTCACTGCGGCCACCGGCACCCTGCACAAGCTCGGCCTGCTGGTGACCCGCGGCCATGTGCTGGAAGGGCTGAACCAGATCGACACGGTGATCTTCGACAAGACTGGCACGCTCACCGAGGGGCGCCTGGCCCTGCGCAGCATTCGCCCGCTGGGGGGGCTCGACGCGGACCGCTGCCTGGCCCTCGCCGCCGCCCTGGAGAACCGTTCCGAGCACCCCATCGCCCGCGCCTTCGGCCGTGCCGCCCAGCCTGCCGAGCAGGTTAACGCGGTGCCGGGGCTGGGCCTGGAAGGCGACCTTGCGGGCCAGCGTCTGCGCATTGGCCAGGCCACCTTCGTCTGCGCCCTCAGTGGCACAGAGGTGCCCGCCGTGCCCGAGCCGCGCGGCCAGTGGTTGCTGCTGGGCGACCGCCAGGGCCCGCTGGCCTGGTTCGGCCTGGACGACCGCCTGCGTGACGACGCTGCGGACCTGGTGGCCGCCTGCAAGGCGCGCGGCTGGCAGACCCTGCTGCTGTCCGGCGATAGTTCGCCGATGGTCGCCGAGGTGGCCGCGCAGCTGGGGATCGACCAGGCTGTCGGCGGCCTGCGCCCGGACGACAAGCTCGAGCGCCTGCACACACTGCAAGCCAAAGGGCGCAAGGTGCTAATGCTGGGAGACGGGGTCAACGACGTGCCGGTACTGGCCGCCGCCGATATCAGCATCGCCATGGGCAGCGCCACCGACCTGGCCAAGACCAGTGCCGACGCTGTGCTGCTGTCCAACAACCTGCAGGCGCTGGTGCAGGCCTTCACCCTGGCCCGCCGCACCCGGCGCAACATTGTCGAGAACCTGCTCTGGGCGACCCTGTACAATGGCCTCATGCTGCCGTTCGCCGCCCTCGGCTGGATCACCCCAGTGTGGGCGGCAATCGGCATGTCGGTCAGCTCGCTGATCGTGGTTCTCAACGCCCTGCGCCTGACCCGGCTGCCCTCGGGCACGAGGCTGGCCGCCAATGAGCCACCGTCGCTGGGAAGGAAAACACTATGCCCGCCCTCTACGTGATGATCCCCGCCGCCCTGCTGCTGGTCGGCGTTGCCGTGTACATCTTCTTCTGGGCAGTGGACAGCGGCCAGTACGACGACCTTGAAGGCCCGGCCCACAGCATCCTGTTCGACGACCAGGATCCGCGCCACCAGGCCGCGGCCAAACACGCCGAAGCACAGCCCGACGACAAGGACCCAAAGCCCAGTGCCTGACCTGATCCCCCTGCTGGGTTCGGCCCTGGTACTTGGCTTGCTCGGTGGTGGCCACTGCCTGGGCATGTGCGGCGGCCTGATGGGCGCCCTCACCCTTGCCATTCCCCCGGAGCAACGCGACCGGCGCCTGCGCCTGCTGCTGGCCTACAACCTTGGGCGCATCCTCAGCTACGCCGCCGCCGGCCTGCTGCTGGGCCTGGCTGGCGTGGCCGTGGCCAGCAGCCCGCTGGCTACCGGGCTGCGGGTGATCGCGGCCTTGTTGCTGATCGCCATGGGCCTGTACCTGGCCGGCTGGTGGAGCGGGCTGACCCGCATCGAGGCATTGGGGCGCGGCCTGTGGCGCCATGTGCAGCCGCTGGCCACACGTCTGTTGCCGGTCTCCAGCCTGCCCCGCGCCCTGCTGCTCGGCGCGCTGTGGGGCTGGCTGCCGTGCGGGCTGGTGTACAGCACCCTGCTGTGGGCCGCCAGCCAGGGTGATGCGCTGCACAGTGCAGCGTTGATGCTGGCGTTTGGTGTCGGGACCTGGCCGGTGTTACTGGCCACCGGGTTGGCGGCAGAGCGCGTGGGGAGCGTGTTGCGCAACCGCAGTGTGCGCATGGCGGGTGGGGTGATGGTGATGTTGTTCGGCCTGTGGACCCTGCCAGGGCCGCACCAGCATTGGCTGATGGGGCACTGACACAACCCTCGCCCTGTAGCAGCGGCCTTGTGTCGCGAAAGGGCTCCGCATCATGCAAAATTGTCGGGGCCGCTGCGCGGCCCTTTCGCGACACAAGGTGCGCTCCTACAGGGATCCTTGAACGCGCCGACTGCCCTTGATGCAAGTCAACATGGCATCGCCATGACAGCCCTAGACTCCGGACACTGCCGCTCTATCCGGGGACTGCCCACATGCTCGACGACCTACGCTGGGACGCCGACCTGATCCGTCGCTACGATCTGGCCGGGCCACGCTACACCTCCTATCCGACCGCCGTGCAACTGCACGGCGAAGTGGGCTCGTTCGACCTGCTCCACGCCCTGCGCGAGAGCCGTCGTGCCACGCGCCCGCTGTCGCTGTACGTGCATGTGCCGTTCTGCGCCAACATCTGCTACTACTGCGCCTGCAACAAGGTCATCACCAAGGACCGTGGCCGCGCCGCGCCCTACCTGCAACGCCTCGAGCAGGAAATCCAGCTGATCGCCTGCCACCTCGACCCCAAGCAACGGGTCGAGCAGCTGCATTTCGGCGGCGGCACGCCAACCTTCCTCAGCCATGTGGAACTGCGCCAGCTGATGGCCACCCTGCGCCAGCACTTCAACCTGCTGGACGACGACTCCGGCGACTACGGCATCGAGATCGACCCGCGCGAAGCCGACTGGTCGACCATGGGCCTGCTGCGTGAACTGGGTTTCAACCGGGTCAGCCTGGGCGTGCAGGACCTGGACCCGGCCGTGCAGCGCGCGGTCAACCGCCTGCAGAGCCTGGAACAGACCCGCACCCTGATCGAGGCGGCGCGCACCTTGCAGTTCCGCTCGATCAACCTCGACCTGATCTATGGGTTGCCCAAGCAGACCCCGGAGGGCTTCGCCCGCACCGTCGAAGAGGTAATCCGCCTGCAACCCGACCGGCTGTCGGTGTTCAACTATGCCCACCTGCCCGAGCGCTTCATGCCGCAGCGGCGCATCGACAGCAGCGACTTGCCGACCCCCGCCACCAAGCTGGAAATGCTGCACGCCACCATCGACCAGCTGACCGCCGCCGGCTATCGCTACATCGGCATGGACCACTTCGCCCTCCCCGACGACGAACTGGCCATCGCCCAGGAGGAAGGCACCCTGCAACGCAACTTCCAGGGCTACACCACCCATGGCCACTGCGACCTGATTGGCCTGGGGGTCTCGGCGATCAGCCAGATCGGCGACCTCTATTGCCAGAACAGCAGCGACCTGAGCACTTACCAGGACACCCTTTCCAGCGCTCAACTGGCGACCCAGCGCGGATTGCTGTGCAACCAGGACGATCGGCTGCGCCGGGCGGTGATCCAACAGCTGATCTGCCATTTCGAACTGGATTTCGAAACGATCGAACAGCAGTTCACCGTCGATTTTCGCGGCTATTTCAATGCGCAATGGCCGCAGCTACAGGCCATGCAGCGCGACGGCCTGATCAGCCTCGACAGCAAGGGCATTCGCATCCTGCCGGCCGGCCGCCTGTTGGCGCGCTCGGTATGCATGGTGTTCGACGCCTACCTCGCGCAGCAGAACCACCAGCGCTTTTCGCGGGTGATCTGAGGCGATTGAGGCGTTTCACCGCATGGACAGCTCGCCCTCAGGGGCACACTATGGACAGTCGAAAGGTACCGGAAACACTCACTCCGGACCGTCGCCAGCACGCACCAAACAAGTGCACGCTGGCCTCCAGCCTACGCCGTAGGTTACCCTTACGGCTTATGTGTGCTTTCCCACAAGGATCGAAGAAATGTCCGAGCCAGTAAAACTGCGCCCACACAACCAGGCCCACTGCAAGGATTGCAGCCTGGCCCCCCTGTGCCTGCCCCTGTCCCTCAACCTCGAGGACATGGACGCACTGGATGAAATCGTCAAGCGCGGCCGCCCGCTGAAAAAGGGTGAGTTCCTGTTCCGCCAGGGTGACAATTTCGGCTCGGTTTACGCAGTACGCTCCGGCGCCCTCAAGACCTTCAGCTTGAGCGACGCTGGCGAAGAGCAGATCACCGGCTTCCACCTGCCCAGCGAGCTGGTCGGCCTGTCCGGCATGGACACCGAAGCCTACCCGGTATCGGCCCAGGCCCAGGAAACCACGTCCGTTTGCGAAATCCCCTTCGAGCGCCTCGACGAGCTGTCGGTGCAGCTGCCCCAGCTACGCCGCCAGCTGATGCGCGTGATGAGCCGCGAAATCCGCGATGACCAGCAGATGATGCTGCTGCTGTCGAAAAAGACCGCCGACGAGCGCATCGCCACCTTCCTGGTCAACCTGTCCGCGCGCTTCCGTGCCCGCGGTTATTCGGCCAACCAGTTCCGCCTGAGCATGTCGCGCAACGAGATCGGCAACTACCTGGGGCTGGCGGTCGAGACCGTGTCCCGGGTGTTCACCCGCTTCCAGCAGAACGGCCTGATCAAGGCCGAGGGCAAGGAGGTGCATATCCTCGACCCGATCCAGCTGTGCGCGCTGGCCGGCGGCGCGATCGAGGCCTGACAACGGCCGGATCAGGGTATACTGGCGCCTTGGTTTTTCCAGGATACCCGCCCCATGCACAGCGACACGTTCGACCTCAAAGCCCTGATCCGCCCGGTAGTGGACTTCCCCAAGCCGGGTGTGATCTTCCGCGACATCACCCCACTGTTCCAGTCGCCGCGCGGGCTGCGCTATGTCGCCGACCAGTTCATCGAGCGTTATGTCGAGGCTGAGTTCAGCCACATCGGCGCCATGGATGCGCGGGGCTTCCTGATCGGCTCGATCATCGCCCACCAGCTGAACAAACCACTCATTCTGTTCCGCAAGCAGGGCAAGCTGCCGGCCGACGTGCTGTCGGAGGGTTACCAGACCGAGTACGGCGAGGCCTTCCTGGAAGTGCACGCCGACAGCCTGTGCGACGGTGACTCGGTGCTGATCTTCGATGACCTGATCGCCACCGGCGGCACCCTGCTGGCCGCGGCCAACCTGGTGCGCCGCACCGGCGCCCAGGTGTTCGAAGCGGCGGCAATCATCGACCTGCCGGAGCTGGAAGGCTCGCGGCGGTTGCAGGCGGCCGGGGTACCGACCTTCTGCCTGACCGAGTTTTCGCTCAGCGAGTATTGACGTTCAGATCCATTTGCCGGCAAGCCGGCTCCTACAGGCATTGTGCTTCACCTGTAGGAGCCGGCTTGCCGGCGAAAGGTTCTTATCGAATCAAAGCGAAATCGGCCTGCGCCCAGCAAATGCGTGGGCCAACGTCCCGCCATCCACCAGTTCCAGCTCGCCCCCCAGCGGCACGCCATGGGCGATACGCGTGGCCGCCAGGCCCTTCTCGGCCAGCAGCTGGGCGATGTAATGGGCGGTCGCCTCCCCTTCCACTGTCGGGTTGGTCGCCAGGATCACCTCACTGAAGGTGCCCTGCTCGTCGATCCGCGCCATCAACTGCGGAATGCCGATCGCATCCGGCCCCAGGCCATCGAGCGGCGACAAGTGGCCCTTGAGCACGAAGTATCGCCCGCGATAGCCGGTCTGCTCCACCGCGTACACGTCCATCGGCCCTTCCACCACGCACAGCTGCGTGTCGTCACGGCGCGGGTCGGCGCACTGTGGGCACAGCTCCTGTTCGGTCAGGGTGCGGCACTGGCGGCAATGGCCGACACCGTCCATGGCCTGGCTCAGGGCCTGGGCCAGGCGCGTGCCGCCGCTGCGGTCACGCTCCAGCAGTTGCAAAGCCATGCGCTGGGCGGTTTTCTGGCCGACGCCGGGCAGGATGCGCAAGGCGTCGATCAGTTGGCGGATCAAGGGGCTGAAACTCATGTGTGCGTGCCTGCCAGTTCAGGAAACAGAATGAACAAGGGAGCAACGACCGCCTGGCCGTTGCTCCCCCGGGATGACGCGAAGTGGATCAGAACGGCATCTTGAAGCCTGGCGGCAGCTGCATGCCGGCCGTCATGTTGCCCATCTTGTCCTGGCTGTTCTGCTCGATCTTGCGCACGGCGTCGTTGAGCGCGGCAGCGATCAGGTCCTCGAGCACTTCCTTGTCGTCGGCGTCGGTCGACATCAGGCTCTGGTCGATGCTGACGCGCTTGACGTCATGGCGACCGGTCATCACCACACTCACCAGGCCGCCGCCGGACTGGCCGGTGACTTCGGCGTTAGCCAGCTCTTCCTGCATCTTCTGCATTTTTTCCTGCATCTGCTGGGCCTGCTTCATCAGGCCGGCCATGCCACCTTTCATCATGGGGTATTCCTCGATTGGGTCATGTAATGCGGCGCAGGCTACAAACCCTAGCACCGGCCGCATGGTTCATTGGTCATTGGCCCTGGGTGGCCAAGGCGTCCACAGGTTCAATAGTATCCTGCCGTACCGTCGCGCCGAACTGGCGGATCATCTGCTGGATGAGCGGGTCCTGCTCGATCGACAGCACCGCGTCGCTCTGACGCTCGGCGCGTTTGCGCGCGGCGGCCTGGGCTGGCGTCTCCTGCTCCGGGCGGATCAGCTCGATCTTCAGGCGGATCTCACGCCCCAGTTGCTGGTTGAGGGCATCGTTCAGGCGGCGTTGCTGTGTGCTGTTGAACAATGCGCCCTGGCCTGGGTCCAGGTGCAGCAGCCAATCGTCGCCGTCAGCGGCGATCAGCGTACAGTTCGCGGCGATGTTGCCTGTCATACCGGAGACAGGCAACTGTGGGAATAATTCCAGCCATTGCAGGGCCAGGCCCGTGGCCGGCATGGCCGCAGGCAGCGGTTCAGGGGCTTTGGCCGGTTCGTCTTCCTGTACATGCTCGGCCAGCTCGTCCAGGTAGCTGAAGCCGGCCGGGTCGCTTTCGGCGACGTAATAGTCTTCGTCCGCCGGCGGCTCGTCGTCGCGCTCCATCCCCACTGGGTTGTAGCCGGACGGGTCGAACGGAGGCTCATCGTAGTCCGGTTGGCCGGCGGCAGGCGCAGCAACGCTCGCCTCGACCACTGCGGGCTCGGGATGCGGCGGCTCGAAGGCCGGCACAGGCGGCGCAGAGGGCTCTTCCCACGGCAGGTCGATCACTGGCTCGACCGGCTCAGGCTCGGCTGCCGGGGCCGGCTCAGGCTGCGCGGCAGGTGCTTGGGCAACAGGCTCGGCCACGACCGGTGCCGCTGCCGGGGCCGGCACGGCAACAGGTGCAGCGGGCGCTTTCACAGGCACTGCCGCTGCTGCCACCGGTTGGGCCGGATCAGCTGTGGCCTGGCTGATCCCCACCGGCTTTAGCACAGGTTTCGGTGCGTCATCGGTATCGGCCGGGCGGAACGCCAGCATGCGCAGCAGGACCATCTCGAAGCCGCCACGTGGGTCCGGCGCGAGGGGCAGGTCGCGACGACCGATCAGGCCCATCTGGTAGTAGAACTGCACGTCTTCGGCCGGCAGTGCCTGGGCCAGCGCCAACACGCGCTCGCGGTCGCCCTGGCCATTGTCGACCGCTTCGGGCAGCGCCTGGGCGATGGCCACCCGGTGCAGCACGTTGAGCATCTCTGACAGCACGCCGTTCCAGTCCGGGCCTTGCTCGGCCAGATCGCGCACGGCTTCGAGCAGCGCCCTGGCATCGCCTTCGAGCAGCGCTTGCAGCACACCATACACCTGGCCGTGATCGAGGGTGCCGAGCATCGCCCGCACATCGGCGGCCAGCACCTTGCCTTCGCCAAAGGCGATGGCCTGGTCGGTCAGGCTCATGGCGTCGCGCATCGAACCGTCGGCGGCGCGGCCCAGCAGCCACAGGGCATCGTCCTCGAAGGGAACGTTCTCGGCGCCCAGCACGTGGGTCAGGTGCTCGACCACCCGCTCCGGGCTCATGTTCTTCAGCGAGAACTGCAGGCAGCGCGACAGGATGGTCGCCGGCAGCTTTTGCGGGTCGGTGGTGGCGAGGATGAACTTGACGTAGGGCGGCGGCTCTTCCAGCGTCTTGAGCAAGGCGTTGAACGAGTGCGTCGAGAGCATGTGCACTTCGTCGATCAGGTAGACCTTGAAGCGCCCACGGCTGGGGGCGTACTGCACGTTGTCGAGCAGTTCGCGGGTATCTTCGACCTTGGTGCGGCTGGCGGCGTCGATCTCGATCAGGTCGACGAAGCGACCCTCGTCGATCTCCCGACACACCGAGCACGTCCCGCACGGGGTGGAGGTGATGCCGGTCTCGCAGTTCAGGCACTTGGCGATAATACGGGCGATGGTGGTCTTGCCCACCCCGCGGGTACCGGTGAACAGGTAGGCGTGGTGCAGGCGCTGGTTGTCCAGGGCGTTGATCAAAGCCTTGAGCACATGGGTCTGGCCGACCATTTCGCGGAACGAGCGCGGGCGCCATTTACGTGCAAGAACCTGATAACTCATCAAAAAACCATCGTGACCGGAGCGGGCGGAAAGAGCGCTAATGCTAGCGGAGCGAGGGGGAAATTGCACCCTGCCGATCTCGTCTAAGCTCTGTAGCGGGCCTACGACATGACTGATCAAGGAGGATGGGACATGCGCCGAGCCCTGGCCCTCCTGTTGTTATGCAGCACTTGCAGCCTGGCCGAGCAGCCGGTGCTGCGCTTTTCCATCGCCGAAAGCTGGAGCATGCCCTTGATGCGCACCGAGCAGGAACAGCCGGTGGAGGGCATCCTGTTCGAGCTGATGCAGGCCATCGCCCGTGAGGCTGGCGTGCGCCCGCAGTATCACGTGATGGCCCGGCTGCGGCTGCAAGAGGCGATCGAGCATGGCGATATCGATGTGCGTTGCTATGTCTCGACGCAGTGGCTGACCGACCGTCCCGGCGACTACCTGTGGAGCATCCCGCTCCTTGAACAGCGTGACCTGCTGGTCGGCCGGCCCGGCAACAGCGGCCCTGTCACACCCGACAACTTGCCGCGACAAGCCATCGGCACGGTGCTTGGCTACAGCTACCCTACCCTCGACCCCCTGTTCGCTCGCGGCCAGCTGTTGCGCGAGGACAGCCGCAACCAGCTACTGGCCTTGCAGAAACTGCAGGCTGGGCGTTATCGCCACGCGGTCAGCAACCAGCTGTCGCTGCAATGGTTCAACCGCCAGTTGCCAGTGCAGCAACGGTTGCAGGGGCTGGCGGTGCTGCAGGAGCAGGCATTGGGCTGCATGGTGCGCAATGACCCGTCACTGCCGACGCAGGCAGTGTTGCGGGCCTTGGTGCGGCTGAAGCAGGCCGGGGAGATCGAACGGATCGTGGGGCGGTATACCGAGAGTGCGGTAGCGCCCACCGAAGGCCCTGCCTTCACGCATACCTCGGAGTGACGAGGGCCGGCCTGCGGCCTGCGAGGAAGATGGTGATACCGATCAGGATCAAGCCGATTGCCGCGCCTTGCAGGCCATTCAGCGCCAACTTGTAGGACATGCTCAAAGACACAACTGCCGGACACCGCTCCATGCTGGTACTCCCGATTGGTTGAGAGTCGACAAGGTAAATGTGGGCCTGTCCCGTGACAACGGACGCCAAAAAGCTGGCTATTTAGCCTTCTGCCTTAAGCTCTTGGCATATTCGTTCGGAGAACGGTAGCCAAGGGCGGAGTGCAGCCGACAGCTGTTGTAAAAACNATGAACATAGCTGGCGATGGCTAGTTGAGCATGTCGTTTACTGGGATATGCACTGAATGCTTCTTCCCTTTTCAGCGTAGCGAAGAAGCTCTCAGCCACTGCGTTGTCCCAGCAGTTTCCCTTTCGGCTCATGCTTTGCGTGAAGTCTTTCCTGGCCAGTACCGATTGGAAGCGGCTGCTCGCATACTGACGCCCCTGATCCGAATGGAACACCACTCCTGTTGGCCCCGGGCATGCGTTCCAGGCATTCAGCAGGGCACTTTCCACCAGGCTGTCTGGCATTCGATCCGACAGGCTGGAAACCGCCTTTGGATCGGCCTCGAATTCGCTCTTCATGCATCAATCGACTCACCCGCTTGTGGCCCACTGCATACTCGCTCTGGCGCAAAGCAGCTACCAACCGTGGGCGACCGTACGTGTTTCGGCTAGCTGCGTAAGCTTTACGCAACTCGCGGCGAATCTCCGCGTCAGGATCCGGGCGTGGCTGGCGACGCAGAAAATCGTAGAAACCCGAAGCCGAGACAGCCATCACCCGGCACAACACGCGTACCGGGTACAGAGTCCGTTGGGTAGCGACGAAGGCGTATCTCACCTGGACTCTTTGGCAAAGAACACTGCCGCCTTTTTTAAGATTTCACGCTCCATCTTGAGCTCAGCGATTTCGGCTCGTAACCGCGCTAGTTCGCTGTCTTCCTTGGTGATGGTTTTACGCTCGGGAGAGCTCAGCGGCAGGCCTTTACGCGTAGCATCAACCCAGTTGTCGAGCGTTTTGACGGACATCTCAAGCTGACGTGCAGCTTCAGTTCTGCCAACGCTTTCGGCTAGAGCTACGGCTTGCGTTTTGAACTCATCGGTGTAGTTGCGGCGAGTACGTGGGTACATGGCGACCTCCAAGAGAACGATGTAAGTATCGCTTCTTGGCGTCCGTTGTCAGGGGACAGGCCCATGCCTACTTTTTCCAAGAAAAAGTAGGCCGCCGTAAGGGCGGAAAGATGAATGAGCGTCTCCATCGCCAATGAATATTCACTCAATACCAATACCCGCACCCTAACTGCTCGACCTCGACCCCCACGCCTTTTTTGCGCCTACGGTCCATCCCCGCTGAACAACAGCCCAACACCGCGGTCAAGCAAGATACGGATATCACTCACCGTTGTGCCACCAGCGAGGGCTGATCAATGAAAGAGTGGGAAGTCATCTTTGCCGACCAGAAGGGCGAACCGACGTCGCTGCTGTTGCGGGCCGAGCAATGCCCCAGCGAGGAAGACGCGGCACGGGCCATTCGTTCGCATCTGTTCCCGGTCATGGACGAACTGGACCTCAACGACTTCCAGGACCGCACCATTTCCCCCACGGCACGCTGGCTCAAGGAACAGAGTGGCGTGGTCATCACCAGCATCCACGAGGCGCCCTGAACGGCGCCGCTCTGGCGGTGTGCCCCTACAGGCACTACGCTGCTTGAAGGCGCGGGCTTCATCTGCGGGTCCGCGTCGTCTTCATTCGCGTCTTGCATCAGCTCGAAATGCCCGGCCCGACACAGGCCAGGCAGGTGCGTTGTGCACGGAAAGTCTATCCATTGCTTTGCAGGAGGACGTTTCATGAGCAGCCAGAACGACGATATCAGCAGCAGTGTCCTGCGCCAGATGAAAGCTGGCGGTTTCGATTTCACCCGCATCCATCCCATCGAGTTCTATGCCGTGTTCCCCGACGAAGCCGGGGCGCGCCGAGCGGCGGGGCAGTTCCGTGGCGAGTCGCTCAATGCCCAGGTCAGTGAGCGCGACGATGGCGCCTGGCACCTGGAACTGAGCAAGGTCATGTATGCCACCTACGGCGGCATCGATGCCTTCGAGGCGTCCTTCGAGCGCGTGGTCTCGCCCTACGGCGGTGAGGTCGAGGGCTGGGGCGTCAAGCAGGAACGGCCGATCGCCTAGGCAGGCGGTTGCTCTTGCGTCTCGGTCGATGCCCGCAGCTTGACACAATCTGTGTAGGAGCGGCCTTGTGTCGCGAACGGGCCGCGCAGCGGCCCCCGCGATCTTGAGGTTGCCCGGGACCCGGGGCCGCTGCGCGGCCCTCTCGCGACACAAGGCCGCTCCTACAGAAGTCAATCAGGGTTTACGCCCAGCCATATGCTTCAGATACGCCAACAGCGCATCCAGCTCCGCCTCGCTCAGCACCTCTCTGGAGAACCCCGGCATCCGCGCCTGTGGCCAGCGCCTCAGGCTCTGCGGATCGCGGATGTACTGGCGCAGGAACGCCGGTTGGAAGTACTCGGTGGGGTTGTGCGGCAGGTTCAGGTCGGGGCCGAACTGCGCGTCGCCCGCACCGTTGAGACGATGGCAGGCCAGGCAGTTCTGCTGGAACAGGGCGAAGCCCTGGCGCACCGGGTCCTGGGCGGGTAGCGCGGGGTCGGGCAGCAGCGCGGGGAAGCGCGCCTCGACCGTCGCCAGACGGCGAATCGTGGCGATCTGGAAGGGCCATTGCTCGGGGCGGATGCCACTGGCTTGTGGGGCGGTCCAGACCAGGTAGAACGGCCCGGCGCTCGGTTTGCCAGGCGCCAGCGGCGGCCAGGGCTGGGCGGGGTCCTCGACGGCCAGCCAGGCCTGTGCCGGGCCTTCTTGCAGCAGCGGCCCGGCCGGCATCTCGGCGGCGAAGCCATCCAGGGCCACGGCCTGCAAGTGGTCATCTGCGCCAATGCCTTCGAGCAACACCGCCAGCGGCACCGCGCGGTAATGCATGGCGCGCTTGTAGGCCACATCCTGATCGATGGTGATGTCACGGGCTTGAGGGTGGGCGAGCAGTTGTGCGCTCTGCCACTGCTGGCGCTTAGCGCCCAGCTCCAGGGTCAACTGTGCAGCTGACAACGGCAGCGTGAACAGCAGGCAGAGCAGGGTGAGGCACAGGCGCATGAGGCATCTCCAACCGTTGAGGTCGGCAGGTTACCTGCGCGTGGTCGGAAAAGGCCACAGCTGTCATCAGCCGAACAGTCGAGTGAGGTTCGGCAGGATCAGCAGCAGTGTGGTGGCGAACAATATGAGCCCGGCTTGGCGTACTTTCGATTGTCTGAACATGGCGGACCGCCTTCTTGTTGTTATTCCTGAATAACCCTTGGCTTCCCTGTCTGGCGTCGGGTCGATCGCAGTGGCACTTACACGTGCCGTTGCTGCTTGCCTCTTGTTTCTGGGTATACAACCAACAGTAGGGGGCACGTCAGCCATGTTTCAGAACCCTTTGTTCTATTGGTTTTTATATCGATTCTTTTGGGTTTTAAGGCCACTGGCCAGCTCGCTGGCACGCTGGGGCTAGACGAGTGCGCGCGGGGGGTTACCAAGGGTTACAGGGCCTACCGTTCGTCCGGACATCCTACTTGCTTGTAGGCATCTTTCGCGTCAGTCTTTACAGCAAATCCCACCCACATGTCGTTCAGGACTACCGCTATGTCGTTACGCATCTGCATCCTTGAAACCGACGTCTTGCGACCGGAGCTGGTTGCGCAATACCAAGGCTACGGAAGGATGTTCGAGCAGCTGTTTTCGCGCCAGCCGATTGCCGCCGAATTCGATGTCTACAACGTGATGAAAGGCGACTACCCTCCTGACGGCAAAACCTTCGACGCCTACCTGGTAACCGGCAGCAAGGCCGACTCGTTCGGTGACGACCCGTGGATCCAGACCCTCAAGGCGTACCTGCTCAAGCTGTACGAGCGCGGCGAGAAGCTGCTGGGGGTGTGCTTCGGCCATCAGCTGCTGGCCCTGACATTGGGTGGCAAGGCCGAACGTGCCGACAAGGGCTGGGGCGTGGGTATCCATCGCTACAGCCTGGCGGCCCATGCGCCGTGGATGGACCCGGAGGTGACCGAGCTGACCCTGTTGATCAGCCACCAGGACCAGGTTACCCAGCTGCCTGATGGCGCCACGGTGATCGCGTCCAGCGATTTCTGCCCGAATGCCGCCTACCACATCCGTGACCAGGTGCTGTGCTTCCAGGGGCACCCGGAATTCGTCCACGACTATTCCCGGGCACTGCTTGACGCACGCCAGGACTACCTGGGCGACGAGGTCTACCAGAAGGCCGTGGCCAGCCTGGCGACGGAGCACCAGGGGGATATGGTGGGCGAGTGGATGATGCGTTTCGTCCAGCGCCCGGCCAAGGCTGACGGCAACGCAGCTTGATCCAGCGAGGCCGCTTTGCGGCCTTTTCGCCGGCAAGCCGGCTCCCACAGGCTTGGGAATGCCGATCCTTTGTGGGAGCCGGCTTGCCGGCGAAAGGGGCGCAAAGCGCCCCCAGGAAACTCAAAGCCAGCCCGAACGCTTGAAGCTGTAGAACAACCCCGAGCACCCCAGCCCGATCACCCCAAGCACGCCGAAATAGCCGTAATGCCAGCCCAGCTCCGGCATGTTCTGGAAATTCATCCCGTAGATCCCGGCAATTGCCGTGGGGAATGCCAGGATCGCCGCCCAGGCGGCGAACTTGCGCTGGGTGATGCTCTGGCGTGACGACTCCAGCAGCATGCCGATCTCGATGGTCTGGCTGGCGATATCACGAATGCCGGCCAGGTCTTCCATCTGCCGCGTGACATGGATCTGCACGTCACGGAAATACGGTCGCATGTTCTTGTCGATGAACGGGAAGCTCAGGCGTTGCAGTTCCTCGCTGACCTCGACCATCGGCGCCACGTAGCGGCGCAGGCGCAGGATGTCGCGGCGCAGGCTGTGCAGGCGCTGGATGTCCTCTTCCATGAGCGAGCCGCTGAGCACGCTCTGTTCAAGCTCTTCGATCTCGCCGTGGATCGCCTCGCTGACCGGCTGGTAGTTCTCGGTCACGAAGTCGAGCAGGGCATACAGCACGAAGTCCTCGCCGTGCTCGAGCAGCAGCGGCCGCGCCTCGCAGCGCTGGCGCACCAGGGCGTAGGATTTCGAGTGGCCGTTGCGGCAGGTGATGATGTAGCCATTGCCGGCGAAGATATGCGTCTCGATGAACTCCAGCTTGCCCTCGTGGCGCACTGGCGAGTAGGTGACGATGAACAGCGCGTCGCCGAATGTTTCGAGTTTCGGCCGGCTGTGCTTTTCCAGGGCATCCTCGATGGCCAGCTCGTGCAGGCCGAACTGGCGCTGCAGGTTGGCCAGTTCCTCGGCGTTGGGCTCTTCCAGGCCGATCCAGACGAAGTGCCCGGGCTTGCGTGCCCATTCGGCGCCTTCGTCGATGCTGATGTTGGTGACTTTCCTGCCGGCGCTGTACACCGCAGACGCGACGACTCGACCCATGGTTGTCCGCTTGTTTGGTTGAACACGAAAGACAGCTTGGGCGCAGTGTTCGCGCAGGGCAACCCGCAGGGATGAAGATTTGCCTGCCTCAGCTGCCCGCCAGCTCGCTTTCCATATGGTCGATGCAATGCTGCATCTGCGCCCGGCACTGCTCGATCAGCGCCGGCAGGTCTTGCTGGGTCAGGCCGGCGGTGGCGATCGGTGCCAGCGAACGGATGATCACCCTGCGCTGGCGCCAGCTGTTAAGGTTCAGCCGCCGCGTATAGCGGCTGACGCACACGGGCACGATCGGCACACCGGCCTCGAGTGCCATGTGGAACGCCCCCTTCTTGAACGGCAACAGCTGTTCGCCCGGGTTGCGTGTGCCTTCCGGGAAAATCCAGATCGACGTGTCGTCCTGCAGGGTGCGGGTGGTCGCCTGCATGGCCCTGCGCGCCTGGTAGCTGTTCTGACGGTCGATCAGCACATTGCCGCCCAGCCAGAACAGTTGGCCGAACAGTGGGACCCAGCCCAGGCTCTTCTTGCCGATTGCCACGGTACGCCGCGGCACCACCTGGCCAATGATGAACAGGTCGTAGTTGGACTGGTGGTTGGCGATGATCACGCAGCCCGGGGGCTGGTCCCACAGCGGGCCGACCTCGGCCTGGACCTTGATGCGCATGAACCAGGCGGCGGGCACGCTGTAGAGGCGGGCGAACAGGCGGCTGTTGTCGGGGTTGAATGGGCGCAGCAGGCCGATCAACAGGCCCAGCACGCCGACGAGCAGGAAATGCAGCCCCAGCAGGAGCATGCGAAGCAGATAAAGCATGGTACGACTCACACAGGACGATCGCGGCGCAGTGTACGGACGTGCACTGTTTGCGGCAAACGCCATGGAGAGTTCTTGATGCGCTGTCTGTAGGAGCGGCCTCGCCGGGGCGCNGGACCGTTCGGAAAGGGCTGCATAGCAGCCCCAGGTTTTCAAGTTCGCCTCAAGACTGCCGGGGCCGCTCTGCGGCCCTTTCCGAACGGTCCAGCGCCCCGGCGAGGCCGCTCCTACAGGTGATCGAGGTGGGCAATCAGCCCAAGTGGTTCTGATCCGCCAGGATCGCCTCGTCCAGCACTTCCAGCAGGCCCTTGCGCACTTTGAGCTTGGTGTTCTTGTGCGCCAGCATGTTCAGCTTCTTCATCTCGCGGGCAACCGCGAATGCGGTTTCCATCAGTTGCTCGGCTGGCACCACCTTGTCGAGGAAGCCGGCATCGACCGCACCCTGCGGGTCGAACACTTCGGCATTGTTCACCGAGCGCTGGAAAGCCGCGCGGCTGAGGCGGTCACGGGCCAGCTCGATGCCGGCGTGGTGCATGGTCATGCCGATCTGCACTTCGTTCAGGCAGATCTTGTACGGGCCTTCCACGCCAATGCGGTAGTCGCCCGACAGCAGCAGGAAGGCGCCCTTGGCCACGGCGTTGCCGGGGTTGGCGACGATCACCGGGAAGGGGTGCGAGAGCAGGCGGCGGGCGAGGGTGGAACCTGCGGTGACCAGGCCGACGGCTTCTTTAGGGCCGGCGGTCATCACTTTCAGGTCGTAGCCGCCGGAGAGAATCCCCGGCTGGCCGGTGATGATCACCACCGCGCGCTCTTCCACCGCGCGATCCAGGGCAGCGTTGAAGGCTTTGATGACATCCGGCGAGATGGCGTTGACCTTGCCGTTGTTCAGGGTCAGGGTGGCGATGCCGTCTTCGGCGTGGTAGGTAATCAGCTCGCTCATGGCAGAGTCCTTTGGGTAACGTGGCGACGACGTTACCCAGCAGCGTCTGCCAGGTAAAGCGTCAAGACTGACTGGTCGGTCAGCGCCAGGCCGTTATCCCGTGCGCAGTCGGGGCGGTGTGTTGGGCGGCGGTAAAAGCGCAGGGCACAATGGCAGCATTGCCTTGATTGGCCACGGATTTTGCCTGGCAGGCTTAAGCGCATGAAAATTCTGAAAAAAATGCTTGCCAAAGGAAAGAGCTTCTACTAAATTAGCGCGCCTCGACAGGCTGAACAGCTTGAAGAGAAAACGGTGAAGTGTCCGAGTGGTCGAAGGAGCACGCCTGGAAAGTGTGTATACGAGAAATCGTATCAAGGGTTCAAATCCCTTCTTCACCGCCACATTCTGCGAAAAGCCCCCGAATCGAAAGGTTCGGGGGCTTTTTGTTTTGGCCTGTCATCAGGCCGGTGTGGGCGCCTACTGGTATTTCTGCCAGTTGGAAAGGCCGTTGCACAGCGTTAGCGTGACCTCCAGGTCAGGAAACATGGGCTGGAGGTATCCAGTGACTACCCTTGCATCGTTGTTTGCGGATTGCCATGAAGAACTCGAGCATGGTGACCCCGTACACGCTATCGCGCTGCTCTCGGAAGGGCTCACCGAGTACCGGCTGGAGATGGCCGAAGATCAGTGGCAAGGCCATGTGCTCCAGGCGTGCCGGGCGCATCCGCTGGATGCGCTGCTGCTCGAGGACCCCTACACTCGCCGCGCCCGGCAGCGACCTCGCGGATATGCAGGCGACGCGGTGATGATGGACTACGCCTACTTTCGCACCCCGCCAGAGGGTTGCAGCGAGATGGGCAGGCGGGTGTTCGGCGCCGTGGTCGCCTCGCCCAACTCGGCGAGCGTGCGTTGGCGGCGGGAACATATCGCCGGCTTGATCGACGCCGAGGCGCGGCTGCATGGCTCACTTTCGGTGTTGGCCGTTGCCTGTGGTCATTGCCGCGAGGGCTTGTTGCTGCGCGGCGACACGTTGCAGGCCATCGAGGAGTTCGTCGCCTTGGACCAGGATGCCCGGAGCCTCGAGGTGGTGCGCAGAACCTTGCTGGCACACGTCGTGCCGCTGAGGGCGGCGGCGCAATCACTGGCACGCAAGCCGGGTTTGTACGGGTTCGACTTCATCTATTCGGCGGGGCTCTACGATTACCTCGATGAGCCGGCCGCCGTCGAGCTGACCCGCCTGCTGGTGGAGCGAGCCGCACCGGGCGGCACCGTGCTGGTCGCCAATTTCACCCCGGATAACTGGGGGCGTGGCTACATGGAAGCGTGCATGGACTGGCGGTTGGTCCTGCGCAACCGTGAGGACATGCGGCGGCTGGTACCCACCCAGCGGGTCGCCCACAGCTGCCTGTACTTCGACCCCTATCGCAATGCCATCTACCTGAAGATCATCAGGGCCTGAACCCGGCTCAGAAACTCACCGATGCCGACAGGCGTGCCGTGCGCGGCGCACCCTGGAACAGGTAGTTGTCGCCCAGGTAGTCACCCACGTCGCGCCAGTAGCGCTTGTCGAAGACGTTGTCCACGGTCAGGCGCAGCACCGTGTCGTATCCACCGATGCGGGTGCGGTAGCGGCTGCCGATATCGAACACGGTATAGCCGCCAACCTCGACATTGCCGGCTTGGCTGGCGTACTTGCTGGCGCTGTAGCGGGCACCACCCAGCAAGGCCAGGCCAGGCACCGGCAGGGCGTAGTCGGCTTGCAGCGCGGCGCGCAGGCGGGGCACGTTGATCGCCTGGTGGCCTTCGTAGGCGTCGGTGTCGCTGTTCTGCACCCGGGCGCGGATCGCCGCGGCGCTGGCCTGGAGCTGCAGGTTCGAGGTCACATGGCCGCTGGCGCCCAGTTCCAGCCCGGTATTCTTCTGCTGGCCCTGCTGCACGTAGGTGAAGGTGCCATCGCCTTCGGGGCGGGCGTACTGGTAGGCCTGGCGGATCTGGAACAACGCGGCGCTGAAGCTCATGCCCTGCCAGTCGCGCTTGATGCCCAGCTCCAGCTGGCGCGACAGGGTCGGGGCGAGGATCTCGGCGGCGTTGCTGGCGAACCAGGGCGCCGTGCCACCGGCGGACAGGCCCTTCGAATAGCTGGCGTAGAGCGTGGTGTCCGCTTGCGGCTTGTAGATCAGTGCGGCATTGGGCAGCAGCTGGTACTGCTGGGTATGGCGGCCGGCGACACCGGTTTCGCTCCAGGTCTTTTCGTCCAGGCGCACTTCACGGGCACCGATGACGGCCTGCCAGTGTTCGTCGAAGGTGATGCGGTCGCTGATGAACAGGCCGTACTGGCGGCTGTCCAGGCGGCGTTCGCTGGCGCCGATGGGTTTGTCGGACGGTGCCAGTGCGGGGGCGCCGGTGTAAATATTGCCGGTGCCCAGCCATTGGTTGTAGTACGGCCGCTGATCCAGCGTACGGCGCTGGGCGCTGGCGCCGACGGTCAGTTCATGGCCGACTCCGAATGCATCGAAACGCCCATCGAGCATGGCCTGGGCCTCATCGATACGGCGGGTATCGTCGGGGCTGCGGAAATCGTAGATGTCGTAGTCGCCGTTGCTGCCGAAGAATGCGCCCTCGCTCGAGCCCCAGGCAAACGCACTGTAGTCGTCGATCACCACCTTGCTGCGCGACGCACTGAGGGTGCCATTCCAATCGTCGTTGAAGCGGTACTTGAAGCGCCCGCCAAGGTTCAGCGAATCGTTCTGCACAGGCTTGGCCCAATCCTGCCAGGCCAGGTGATCCTTCGGGTCGACGTGGTGGGGCAGCTGGGTGCCGCCGAGCAACTGATAACCCGGCACCGAATACTGTTCGCGGTGTTGGTACTCGGCGTCCAGTTCCAGCACCGCGTCGGGGCTGATCTGCCAGTCGACGGCCAGCGAGGCGAAATCGCGCTTGCCGTCGGCGTGGTCGACGTAGCTGCGGATGTCCTCATGGGCCAGGTTGACCCGCAGGCCGAACTGGCGCTCGGCGCCGAACCAGCCGCCCAGGTCGGTGGCCAGGTAGCGCTCGCCCTGTTCGTTGGTGGACGCCGTGACCGTGCGCACATCTTCGGCACGCTTGGTCACGTAGTTGACCAGCCCGCCGGGCTCCGACACGCCGCTTTGCAGCCCGGACAGCCCCTTGAGCAGTTCCACCTGCTGCTTGTTCTCCAGCGCCACGTTCTGCTCGCCGGCGATGGTCTGGCCGTTGATGCGGTAGCTGCTGGCGGCATTGAGCTCGAAGCCGCGTACGTTGAAGTTCTCGTAGTAGCCGACCGGCGCGTAGCTGTCGCCCACCGAGGCATCGCTTTGCAGCACTTCGCCCAGCTTGCGCACCTGGCGGTCGTCGAGCAGTTCGCGGTTGAACACGCTGACCGCGGCCGGGGTGTCCAACAGCGGGGCATTGTGCAGGCCGCCGACTTGCGCCTCGCGGGCCTGGTAACCCTCGTTGCCATAGGATTCGGTGACGCGCACCGGCGCCAGGGTCACGCTGTCGTCGGCCAGGCCGTGGGCACTGTGCAGAGCCAGGCCGAGGCCGAGCAGGCCAAGGGGCAGGCGAGGGCGAAGCGGGGTCATGCGGGGCTCCTTGATGGAAGCGACGCGGCCGTTATGGTTCGGCGGCTGTCGTGCAGGCAAAAGGGCGCCATGGTAGCAGGCAGCTGGCAAACAGCATGCTTGTTTGTGGAGGGGCGCTACGCGCCCCATCGCCGGCAAGCCGGCTCCCACAGGTAAGCGCCAATCTTGAGAATGGCGCGGGCGGGGTGGGAGCCGGCTTGCCGGCGATGGGGCGGTAATGTGTTAACGGATGGGGCGCGGGTAAATTCAGGCGGCGGCGGGGCGTTGATGGCGGCGCCAGCTGTCGTCGATCTTCGACCAGGTCTTGCCATCGGTGATGGCCATCAACTTGCGGCCATCCTTGAAGGTGGCGAGGAAGGTGACCTCCTCTTCCTTGCCACCCAGCAGCAGGCCGGCAAGCAAGCCCACAGGGCCTGCCACCAGTGCGCCGGCCACCCCCCATCCCAGGGCGCCGCCCAGGCTGCGGGTGGATTCGAGGTTGGCCAGTTTCAAGTCCTGGATGCGCGTCAACGAGATGCGCTCGCCGGGCGAGGGGCTACGCGGGGTCTTGAGTGTGAGCGCTCCGTTGCGATACTCGCCTTCACCTTGCAAGAAATCGCCGGATTGCACCGTGAGTCTTGTCATCGTGTCGTCCTGTCAGTGAAAGGTCTGCGACCAGCGCCTACTGAGCGCCGAGGGCGTCTGCAAGTCAACGGCCAGGCGACGGAGGGTCGTGCGGCCGGTTGTCGCGTAGTAAAGCGCCTAAACGAAATAACGGTTCGAATGAACATCGGCAGGTCGCGTTTTCGTAATTAAACTTCGAGGCGATGACCAAAAACTTCTCGGTCATTAATAGGGCTCATGGTTTTATTGGCATATTGCGGGGCATTGCAGTTTGCGCAAATCGGTGCGGATCAGGTGCCATTTTCACAAACGAAAAAATGGCGTCAGAAAACGCTGGACAGGAAGTTTCAGTTTGTGTCAGTTTTTTTCCCGCCTCATAAGGGCGAGTGACAGGATGAACTCGCCAAGTGGGAGACTCCTGTCTGACATCAACCTGCTTTTTTGTACACAAGGAAGTAACCTGCATGTCGAAAGTCAAAGAAAACGCAATTCTCTCGGCCACTTCCGCGTTGCAACCGCACGGTCCGAGTACCTCTGCCGGCCTGATCAACAGCTTCGCCCATCAGTACGATCGTGGCGGCGCCAACGTCAACGGCAAACCGTCCTACACCGTCGACCAAGCCGCCGATTTCATCCTGCGTGATGGTGCGGCCTGGAAAGACCTGAACAAGGACGGCACCATCAGCCTCACCTACACCTTCCTCAACCGCGCACCGTCGGACTTCTACAGCCGCGAACTGGGCAGCTTCAGCCAGTTCAGCAGCCTGCAGAAAGAACAGGCCAAGCTCGCCATGCAATCTTGGGCGGACGTGGCCAAGGTGACCTTCACCGAGGCGGCGTCGGGTGGCGATGGCCACATGACCTTCGGCAACTACAGCGCCAACGACGGCGGAGCGGCCTTCGCCTACCTGCCGTTCGACCAGCCGGGCTCGCACAAGGGTGAATCCTGGTACCTGATCAACAGCGGCTACCAGGTCAACACCAACCCGGGCACCGGCAACTACGGGCGCCAGACTCTCACCCACGAGATCGGCCACGTGCTCGGCCTGTCGCACCCCGGCGACTACAACGCCGGCAACGGCAACCCGACCTACCGTGACGCCACCTACGCCCAGGACACCCGCGGCTACAGCGTCATGAGCTACTGGAGCGAAAGCAACACCGGGCAGAACTTCGTCAAGGGCGGCGGGCAGTACTACGCCTCGGCCCCGCTGATGGACGACATCGCCGCCATCCAGAAGCTCTACGGCGCCAACTATGCGACCCGTTCCGGCGATACCACCTACGGCTTCAACTCCACCGCCGATCGCGACTACTTCTCGGCCACCTCGGCCTCGTCGAAAGTCGTGTTCGCGGTGTGGGACGGTGGCGGCAACGATACCCTCGACTTCTCAGGGTTCACCCAGAACCAGAAGATCAACCTCAACGAGACATCGTTCTCCGATGTGGGCGGTATGGTCGGTAACGTGTCGATCGCCAAGGGCGTCACGGTCGAGAACGCCTTCGGCGGCTCAGGCAACGACCTGTTGATCGGCAACGCGGTAGCCAACGTGCTCAAGGGTGGTGCCGGCAACGACATCATCTACGGCGGCGGTGGCGCCGATACCCTGTGGGGCGGCAGCGGCGCGGACACCTTCGTGTTCGGTGCCGTCAGTGACTCCAGCAAGGCCGCGCCGGACCGGATCATGGACTTCACCTCGGGTCAGGACAAGATCGACCTGTCGGCCATTGCCGCGTTCGCCGTGAACAAGCTGCCGCTGACCTTCGTCAACGCCTTCACCGGGCATGCCGGCGAGGCGGTGCTGAGCTACGACCAGGCCACCAACCTGGGCAGCCTGGCCATCGACTTCACTGGGAACAGCCTCGGCGACTTCCTGGTGAGCACCGTTGGCCAGGCCGCTGTCACCGACATCGTGGTCTGATGCAACAGGGGGCGGCGCTTGCGCGTCGCCCCTTGCCGTTGATGAGGCAGGTACATGAAAACAACCGTGCGTAGGGTCGCGCAGGCCGCGATCACGCTGATGTCGATGACCGAGGTAGCCATGGCCAGCAGCCTGTTACTCCCCAACGCCGCGCAACTGGCCGGCCGTTGGCAGCTGTACCCCGAACACCAGCAGGCCCAGGCCTGCGACCTGCGCCTGCAAGCCAGCGAAGGCAAGCTTGAAGGCGACCTGGCATGCGCCGAAGGTTTGCTGGGCTTGCGCCCCGGCAGCTGGCTGGTGACCCCCGACACCCTGGCCCTGGTAGGCGGTGACGGTAGCAGCGTGGTGCACTTCAGCCGCGAAGGTGCCCAGCGCTATGCCTGGACCACCCCCGACGGCAAGCAACTGGTGCTCGAGCGCCTGGACCAATAACCCCGGCTGGAACTTAGAAAGTTCCAGGCCGACAGGGCGAATTATGAAACTACCGAGCAACAAGCCCGGGGCGCCCTTGTGGGCGGCGCTCGGCCAATACAAGTCGACATTGATCAGCGTGGGTTGTTTTACCGCGTTGATCAACCTGCTCATGCTGGTGCCATCGATTTATATGCTGCAAGTGTACGACCGTGTACTGAGTTCGCAGAACACGACAACTTTGTGGATGCTGACGCTGATGGTCGTCGGTTTCTTCGTTTATATCGGTGCGCTGGAAGCGGTGCGCAGTTTCATTGTTATTCGCGTGGGCAATCAGTTGGAGAAAGGTTTCAACTTGAATGTCTACCGCGCCGCCTTCGAGCGTAACTTGCGCCAGCGCGACGGTGCCGCCGGGCAGGCCCTGGGCGACCTTACGCAACTGCGCCAGTTCGTCACTGGCCCGGCGCTATTCGCCTTCTTCGATGCGCCGTGGTTCCCGCTGTACCTGGCGGTGATTTTCGTCTTCAACGTGTGGCTGGGCGTCATGGCCTGCGTCGGTGCGCTGCTGCTGATCGCCCTGGCCGTGCTCAACGAGCGCCTGACCCACAACACCTTGGCCGAGGCCAGCGACTACCAGCAGCAGTCCACGCTGTTGGCCGGCAGCCAATTGCAGAGCGCCGAGAGCATCCAGGCCATGGGTATGCTCGGTGCCCTGCGCCAGCGCTGGTTCACCTTGCATGGGCGTTTTCTCGACCTGCAGAACAAGGCCAGCGACACCTCGGCGGTGATCACCGCCACCAGCAAGGGCCTGCGCCTGTGCCTGCAATCGCTGGTGCTGGGGCTGGGCGCGTTGCTGGTGATCGAGGGGCAGATGACCCCGGGCATGATGATCGCCGGCTCCATCCTCATGGGCCGGGTACTCAGCCCGATCGACCAGTTGATCGCCGTGTGGAAGCAGTGGAGCGGGGCCCAGCTGGCCTACCAGCGCCTGGACAGCCTGCTGCGCGAGCACCCCGAACCACCGGCACCGATGCCGCTGCCGGCGCCCAGCGGGCAACTGGCGGTGGAGCAGATCAGCGCCGGCCCGCCCGGGCGCAACCTCGCCACCTTGCAACAAGTGAGCTTCGCCTTGGCACCCGGCGAGCTGCTGGGCGTGCTTGGCGCTTCGGGCTCGGGCAAGTCGACCCTGGCCAAGGTGCTGGTGGGCGTGTGGCCGACCCTGGCCGGCCATGTGCGCCTGGATGGCGCCGAACTCAAGCAGTGGGACCGCGAGGCCCTTGGCCCGCATATCGGTTACCTGCCGCAGAACATCGAACTGCTGCGTGGCAGCATCGCCGAGAACATTGCCCGCTTCGGCGAGCTGGATGGCCACAAGGTGGTCGAAGCAGCCCGCCTGGCGGGGGTGCACGAGTTGATCCTGCGCCTGCCCCAGGGCTACGACACGCGCCTGGGCGAGGCGGGCGCCGACCTGTCCGGTGGGCAGAAGCAGCGCATCGCCCTGGCCCGGGCCCTGTACGGCAACCCGTGCCTGATCGTGCTCGACGAACCCAACTCCAACCTCGACAGCCCCGGCGAAGCAGCACTGGCCAGTGCGCTGCAGCAGCTCAAGGCCCAGGGCCGCACGGTGGTGCTGGTGACCCACCGCAGCGCGGCGCTGGCCCAGGCCGACAAGCTGCTGGTGATGAACGAGGGCCGTATGCAGGGCTTCGGCCCGGCCCGCGACATTCTTCACGCCCTGGGCCAAGGCCCGGCGCAACGCCCGTTGCAAGCAGGAGGTGGCGCATGAGCCGGCATGAGCGAGGAGCACGTTTCCATGTACGCCTGGGTTGGCTGCTGACCCTGGCCGGCTTTGGCGGTTTCATGGCCTGGGCCAGCCTGGCGCCGCTCGACCAGGGCGTGCCGGTGCAGGGCACGGTGGTGGTGTCGGGCAAGCGCAAGGCCGTGCAGTCGATGGCCCCAGGCATGGTCAGCCGGATCCTGGTCAGCGAAGGCCAGCAGGTCCGCCAGGGCGAGCCGTTGTTCCGCCTCGACCGTACCCAGGTGCAGGCCGACGTCGATGCCTTGCAGGCCCAGTACCGCATGACCCGCGCCAGCCTGGCGCGCTGGCAGAGCGAGCGCGACAACCTTGGCCAGTTGCAGTTTCCTGCCGAGCTCAGTGCCGATGCCGACCCGCGGCTGGGATTGATCCTGGAGGGCCAGCGCCAGCTGTTCGACAGCCGTCGCCAGGCCCTGGCCCGCGAGCAGGGCGCGTTGGCCGCGAGCATCGATGGCTCGCAGGCGCAACTGGTCGGCATGCGCCGGGCGCGCACCGACCTGCAGGCCCAGGTCGACTCGCTGCGCGAGCAGCTGGACAACCTGCGCCCGTTGGCCGGCGATGGCTATATCCCGCGCAACCGGGTGCTGGAGTACCAGCGCCAGCTGTCGCAGGTGCAGCGCGACCTGGCGCAGAACGCCGGGGAAAGCGCGCGCCTGGAGCAGGTGATCGTCGAGGCCCGGCTCAACCTGCAGCAGCGCCGCGAGGAGTACCAGAAGGAGGTGCGCACTCAGTTGGCCGAGGCCCAGGTCAAGGCCGCGACCCTCGAACAGCAGCTCAACTCGGCACGTTTCGAGTTGCAGCACAGCGAGATCCTCGCCCCGGCCGATGGCATCGCCGTCAACCTCGGGGTGCACACCGAAGGTGCCGTGGTGCGTGCCGGCGACACCCTGCTGGAGATCGTCCCGCAGGGTACGGCGCTGGAGGTGGAAGGGCGCCTGCCGGTCAACTTGGTGGATAAGGTCGCACTGCAACTGCCGGTGGATATCCTGTTCACTGCCTTCAACCAGAACCGCACGCCCCGGGTCACGGGGGAGGTGGCGCTGGTGTCGGCCGACCAGTTGATTGACGAGCGTACCGGCCAGCCCTACTACGTGCTGCGCAGCACGGTCAGCGACGAGGCGTTGGCGCGTCTGGAGGGCTTGACGATCCGCCCGGGCATGCCGGCGGAGCTGTTCGTGCGCACCGGCGAGCGCTCGCTGCTCAACTACCTGTTCAAACCCCTGCTCGACCGCGCAGGCACCGCTTTGACCGAACAATAAGGATTGCCCGTGAAGATGTTTCCACTGATCGGGCTGCTGGCGGCCTGTGCCTGGCTGCCCACGGCCGCGCAGGCGGCCATGGGGCCGTTCCAGGTCTACGAGCAGGCACTGCGCCGCGACCCGACCTATCTCGCCGCGTTCAAGCAGCGCGAGGCCGGCCAGGAGTACCGCGCCATCGGCCGCGCCGGCCTGCTGCCGAGCCTGTCGTACAACTACAACAAGGGCCGCAACGACTCCGAGGTGCGCTACCTGGGGGATTCACGCCGCCAGCAGGAGGACCGCAACTACAACAGCATGGGCTCGACGTTCATCCTCCAGCAGCCGTTGTTCGACTACGAAGCCTACGCCGCCTACAGAAAAGGCGTGGCCCAGGCGCTGTTCGCCGACGAAAGCTTCCGCGACCAGAGCCAGCAACTGCTGGTGCGGGTGATGACCAGCTACACCCAGGCGCTGTTCGCCCAGGACCAGATCGCCATCAGCGTCGCCAGCAAGCAGGCCTACCGCCAGCAGTTCCAGCAGAACCAGCGCCTGTTCGACGCCGGTGAAGGTACCCGCACCGACATCCTCGAAGCCCAGGCGCGCTACGAGCTGGCTGACGCCGAGGAAATCCAGGCACGCAACGACCAGGATGCGGCGCTGCGCGAACTGGGGGCGCTGATCGGCGAGCCGGCGGTGCGGGTCGAGGACCTGGCGCCGCTGCACAGCGGCTTCGCCCTGCCGATGGTCGAACCTGAAGGGTATGACGCCTGGCAGACCCGGGCACTGGCCAACAACCCGCAACTGGCGTCATCACGCCAGGCCATGGAAGTGGCGCGCTACGAGGTCGAGCGCAACCGCGCCGGGCACTTGCCGAAAGTTACCGCCTACGCCAGCTCCCGGCGCCAGGAGTCGGACAGCGGCAACACCTACAACCAGCGCTATGACACCAACACCGTGGGCATCGAAGTGAGCGTGCCGCTGTTCGCCGGTGGCGGCGTGTCGGCCTCGACCCGCCAGGCCAGCCGGCACCTGGAACAGGCCGAGTACGAGCTGGACGGCACCACCCGCAGCACGTTGATCGAACTGCGCAAGCAGTACAACGCCTGCCAGTCCGGGGCCAGCCGCCTGCGTGCCTACGAGCGAGCATTGGTGGCAGCCGACGCGCTGGTGGTGTCGACGCGCAAGAGCGTGCAGGGCGGCGAGCGGGTCAACCTGGACGTGCTCAATGCCGAACAGCAGCTGGCCACCACCCGGCGCGACCTGGCCCAGGCGCGGTATGACTACCTATTGGCGTGGATCAAGCTGCACTACCAGGCGGGGGTGTTGAGCGAAACGCAGCTGGCGCGGGTGGATGAGGCGTTTGGGCTGGGCAAGTCTTGAGGGGGGAGGCTGTTCTTGGAGCTGTGGGAGCAACTGTCTTATGCAGGATGCCTGTAGGAGCGGCCTTGTGTCGCGAAAGGGCCGCAAAGCGGCCCCTGGTTTCTCTGTGGCATTAAAAATTGCCGGGGCTGCGATGCAGCCCTTTCGCGACACAAGGCCGCTCCTACAAAAAGCGGTGCAAGACAGTTGCTCCCATAGGGTTAGTGTCGGACGTGCATCGTCTGTAGGCGCCGGCCTTGCCGGTAAACGGGCCGGAACATTCAAAACCTATTGATCATGCGTGTGCCGGCGCTGCCCTGACCCGTTTGCGCTCCGCCAGTCCCCACACCGCCAGCGCCACGGCCCCGATCACCACCCCGGCGACGACGATGCCGTTCCAGCCATGCACCTCGAACAACTGCGTGCCCAGCAACGAGCCCAAGGCCCCACCGATGAAGTAGCAGGTGATGTAGCCGGCATTGAGCCGCGTACGCGCCTCGGGGCGCAGTACGATCACCGCGTTCTGGTTGCTCACATGCACCAGTTGCACCGCCAGGTCCAGTAGCAGCACGCCCAGCAACAGTGCCGCCAGCGAGCTTTGCGCGAAGGCCAGCGGCAGCCACGAAACCAGCAGCGCCACCAACCCCACCGTGGTACCCAGCGAGCCCTTGCCGCGGTCGGCCAGGCGCCCGGCCCAGTTGGCCGCCAGCGCCCCGGCCGCGCCGGCCAGGCCGAACAGGCCGATGACCGCGTCGGAGTAGTGGTAGGGCGCCTGGCTCAAGAGGAACGCCAGCGGCGTCCAGAACAGCGCGAACAGGCTGAACGCCAACAGCCCCAGCAGCGAGCGCAAGCGCAGCACCGGCTCTTCGACGAACAGGCGGAACACCGAGCCGATCAGCGCCGGGTACTTCAGCCCGGCATGGCTGTGGTGTGTCGGCAAGCTGCGGTACAGGGCCAGGGCAGTGATCGCCATCAGCACCGCAGCCAGCACGTAGATGCTGCGCCAGCCGCCCAGTTCGGCCATGAGGCCGGCGGCGGTGCGTGCCAGCAGGATACCCAGCAGCAACCCGCTCATCAGCGTGCCCACGGCCCGGCCACGCTGTTCGGGGGCGCTGAGGGCGGCGGCCATGGGGACGAGGATCTGCGCCACCACCGAGAACAGCCCGGTTAAAGCGGTGCCGAGGATCAGCCAGGGCAGGCTGGGGGCGCAGGCGCTGATCACAAGGCCCGCGGTGGCGATCAGCACCATGGTGACGATCAGCCGACGCTGTTCGAACAGGTCGCCCAGTGGCGCCAGCAGCAACAGCCCAGCGCCGTAGCTGAGCTGGGCGGCTATGACGATGGTGCCGGCGCCGGCGGTGCTCAGGCCGAACTGCTCGGCGATGCTGTGCAGCAGGGGTTGGGCGTAGTAGTTGCTGGCCACTGCCAGGCCGGTGGCGGTGGCCATCAGCAGGATTAGGGCGCGGCTTAGTGTGGGGGTGTTCATGGGGTCTCTCGCGGCAGGCAAGGTGGAATGGCGATCAGTATCGGCATGTGTCATGGATGACGCCAATGTATAGTTTTCACATTATCCATCTCGAAAGCAGATAGATCGATGAACCTCAAGCAACTGGAATATGCCCTGGCCGTGGCTGACACCGGCAGTTTCACCCGCGCCGCCGAGCGTTGCCATGTGGTGCAGTCGGCGCTCAGCCACCAGGTGGCGCGGCTGGAGGCGCAACTGGGGGTGAGCCTGTTCGAGCGCAGTTCGCGGCGGGTACGGCTGACGCCGGCCGGCGAGGCCTTCGTGCTCAGTGCACGGCCGGCAGTCGAGGCGGCCAGGCGTATTGCCGACGATGTGGCGGCGGCCTGCGGGCAGGTGCGCGGGCGCCTGACCATCGGTGAGATCAGCTCGTTGACCGCGCTGGACCTGGTCGATGTGCTGGCGGTGTTCCACCGGCGCTATCCAGACGTCGACGTGCGCTGGCTGACCGCCAAGAGTGAATTGCTGATGGCCGATGTCTGCGAGCGGCGCCTGGATGTGGGCTTCGTCGGCCTGTGGCAGGGCGAGGTATTGCAAGGCGTGCACCATCGCTTGCTGGCGCGTGAGGAGCTGGTGGCGGTGCTGCCGCTTGGTCATGCCTTGGCGCAGCGAACGCAATTGGCCCTGGCGGACCTGGCCGGCGAGGTGCTGGTGGACTTCCCCGAGGGCACCGGCGCGCGCCGGCAGACCGACGAAGCGTTCCTGGCCGTGGGGGTGGAGCGTCGGGTGCAGTTCGAGATCGGCCATATTCGCCTGGTGGAGAAGTTCGTCCAGCGCGGCATGGCCGTGGGGCTGGTGCCCGAGCGTATTGCCCAGGGGTTTGAGGGTGTCGCCATGGCGCGCCTGGCGGATGCGCCGGTGCGCCACTTGTATGCGGTGTGGTCGCCCAGCCCGACGCCTGCGGCGCGGGCGTTTCTGGAGTTGATGGAGCAAAGCTTGAGTGCAGATGGCTGAGTAGATGGCTTCCTGTGCTGGTTTGCGCATTCACTGTAGGAGCGGCCTTGTGTCGCGAAAGGGCCGCAAGGCGGCCCCAGGTTTTTGCGCAACCACATAAATTGCCGGGGCTGCTGCGCAGCCCTTTCGCGACACAAGGCCGCTCCTACAGCAGACGAGCAACCCATTACGTGCCGGCTTGCATCAGAGTCAACCTGTCTCAGGCCGCGAAGCCACCATCGGCCAGCAGGCTGGCGCCAGTGATGTAGCCAGCCTCAGGCCCTGCCAGATACGCCACGAAGCTGGCGATCTCTTCCACATGCCCGTAGCGCCCGATGGCCATCAGCGGGATCAGGCTGTCGGCGAACTCGCCACTGGCCGGGTTCATGTCGGTGTCAACCGGGCCGGGTTGCACGTTGTTGACGGTGATCCCTTGGGGGCCCAAGTCACGGGCCAGCCCCTTGGTCAGCCCGACCAGCGCCGACTTGCTCATGGCGTAGGGGGCGCCGCCGGCGAACGGCATGCGCTCGGCGTTGGTGCTGCCGATGTTGATGATTCGCCCGCCCTTGCCCATGTGCTTGACCGCGGCCTGGGTGGCGACGAACACGCTGCGCACGTTGACGGCCAGCAGGCGGTCGAAGTCGGCCAGGTCGAACTCGGCCACCGGTGCCACCGCCAGCACGCCGGCGTTGTTGACCAGGATATCGAGGCCGCCGAAGGCCTTGGTGGTGTCGGCCACTGCCTGTTGCACGGCGTGGGTATCGGCGCTGTCGGCGCGCAGGGCCAAGGCCTGGCCGCCGTTGCCGTTGATCTCGCCGGCCAGGGCTTCGGCGGTTTGCGCCGAGCTTACATAGGTGAACGCGACCTTGGCGCCATCACGGGCCAGGCGGCGCACGATGGCCGCGCCGATACCACGGGAACCGCCCTGGACCAGGGCCACCTTGCCGCTGAGGGGAAGTGCTTGGGACATGCTGATCTCCAGTATTCAAGCAAGGCCGGATGCCTTGGATGGGCGCAGTATCGACCGATGATTGCTCACTGATAAGCTGGTAATCACGATCATCTGAGTAAACCGTTGGTTGGGAATCGAAGCCATGGAATCGTTCAGTCACCTTGAGTGCTTTGTCCGCAGCGCCGAAGTGGGCAGCTTTGCCGAAGCCGCCCGGCGCCTGTCGCTGACCCCAGCGGCGGTCGGCAAGAACGTCGCCCAGCTGGAAGCGCGGCTGGGGGTGCGGTTGTTCCAGCGTAGTACCCGCAAGCTGACCCTGACCGAGGCCGGGCAGCGATTTCTGGGGGAGGTGAGCGACAGCCTGCGCACCATCCAGTACGCCATGGCCAACCTGGCCAGCGCCGAAGGCCAGCCGGCCGGGCTGTTGCGGGTGAGCATGGGCACGGTGTTCGGGCGCTTGTACGTGCTGCCGCTATTGGGTGAGTTCCTGCGTCGATACCCGGCGATCACCCCGGACTGGCATTTTGACAACCGCCAGGTCGACTTGATCGGGCAAGGCTTCGATGCCGCCATCGGTGGAGGCTTCGAGCTGCCGCTGGGGGTGGTGGCGCGCAAGCTGACGCCCGCCCATCGGGTGCTGGTGGCGGCCCCGGGGTACTTGCAACGGCACGCACCGATCGAGCATCCGCAGGCGCTACAGGCCCATCAAGGCATCCTTATCCGTTCGCCGCAGACCGGGCGGGTGCGTTCATGGCCGCTGACCAGCCGCTGGCAGGAGCAGTGCCCGCTGCAATTGCCGCAGACCATGACCATGAGCGACTCCGACGCCGCCTGCGCGGTGGCCGAGCAGGGGCTGGGCATTGCATTGGTGAGTCTGCCTTTTGCCGTGCCCTATCTGAGCGAGGGGCGGCTGCAGCGGGTGCTGCCGGACTGGTACGTGGACGACGGCAACATCAGCCTGTATTACGCCGAGCACAAGCTGTTGCCGGGCAAGACCCGGGCGTTCATCGATTACGTGGTGGAGCGGTTTGCCGAGCAAGGGCTGACCCAGCGGTTCAATGCGTTGCATCAATGATCGCGGGGCAAGCCCGCTCCCACAATCCAGTCCACCCTGTGGGAGCGGGCTTGCCCCGCGATAGCGATGGATCAGGCGACCGCGACGATGAACTGAACCTGCATCACACCATTCACCACCAGGCTCACCTCGTCATCCACTCGCTTGCCGACCAGTTGCTGCCCCAGCGGTGCGCGCGGGGTGATCACCGTCACCAGCCCATCGCCTTCGCCGATCTTCAGCCCGGCACCCTCGGGCCCGAGGAACAGCAAGCGCTGCTGGCCATCCTCATCTTCCAGCGTCACCAGGCAGCCGATCTGGATGCCCCGCGCCGGGTCGTAGTCGCGCAACAGCAACTGCCGGTAGGTCTGCAACGCCTGGCGGATCTCGGCGGTGCGCCGGGCCTGGCCGGTGGCGAGATACGAGGCTTCCAGCCCCAGGGTGTCGTATTTGTTCTCGGCGATGTTCTCTTCGGCGGTGGCCGTTTCGTAGGCGGTCTGGGCCGCCTGGCGCAACAGTTCCATGTCCTGCTCGAGCTGGGCGACGATGTGGTGCAGCAGTTGGCCCTTGTCCATGTCAGTAGCAGAACTCCAGTACATTGGCCTGGCTCTTGTCGGTCGGCGCGGTGCGGTTCTGCTGCAGCCAGAACTGACACTTGGGGTTGTTCAGGTTGCGCGGGCTGCGCTCGGCGGTTTCGGCGGCCTGTTGCAGTTCCTGCTGGTGCAGGATGTCTTTGTAACGCTCGAACATCTGCGCCTGGGCATCGTCCACTTGGGTGGCAGGCACGGCCGGCGCCGGTTGCACGATGGCCGGGGCGATGGCCTGGGCCACCGGCTGCACCTGCTCCGGCCACAGGCGCAGGCCCAGCCACAGGCTCAAGGCGATGGCGACGGCGCCCAGCCACAGGCCGAGGGCGACGCACAGGATCAGTTGCAGGGGCTTGAGGGTAATGGTCAGTTCGCGGCGGCGGGGCATGGCAGCCTCCTTGGCAGGGCGGGGCGGTGGCGGCATTGTCGCATGGCGTGGCAGGTTTTTTTAGCGCGGTGCTTTTGTTGTGGCCGGTTTGTCCGCAAAATTCGCGGTCTTTTTTCACGGGTAGCGAAACGTGGCGATGAAAACCACCTGGGACATCTTCTGCACGGTCGTCGACAACTATGGCGACATCGGCGTCACCTGGCGCCTTGCTCGGCAGTTGGTGGCCGAGCACGACCTGGCGGTGCGCCTGTGGGTGGATGACTTGGGGTCTTTCGCGCGCCTGTGCCCGCAGCTGGACGTCACGGCCGAACAGCAATGGCAACAAGGTGTCGAGGTGCGGCACTGGGCTGCTGAATGGCAGGGCGCAGAGCCTGCCCAGGTGGTGATCGGCGCCTTCGCCTGCCAATTGCCGCCCGCGTTCGTCGAAGCCATGGCCAGGCAGCCCAAGCCGCCCCTGTGGTTGAACCTGGATTACCTCAGCGCCGAGGACTGGGTCGAGGGTTGCCATGGGTTGCCTTCGCCCCAGGCTAACGGGCTGCGCAAGATCTTCTTCTTCCCCGGTTTCACCGCCAAGACCGGTGGCCTTCTGCGCGAAACCTCGTTGCTGCCGCGCCGCGAGGCGTTCGAGCGTGCCAGCTTCCTCGCCGGGTTGGGCGTTGCGCCCCAGCACGGTGCGCGACTGGTTTCGTTGTTCGCCTACGAGAACCCGCAACTGGGCAACTGGCTCGATGTGCTGGCTGGCGATACGCAGCCTACTCACCTGCTGGTGCCTCAGGGCCGCATCCTCGCCGACCTGGGCCACTGGCTGGGTGAGGCGGATTTGCCGGTCGGTGCGCTGCACCGGCGCGGGAGCTTGACCGTGCAGGTGCTGCCCTTCGTCAGCCAGGACGATTATGACCGGCTGCTGTGGAGCTGCGACTTCAATGCGGTACGGGGCGAGGATTCGTTCGTGCGTGCGCAGTGGGCCGGCATGCCGATGCTGTGGCACATCTACATCCAGGACGAGAACGCTCACTGGGAGAAGCTCGAGGCGTTCCTGGCGGTGTATTGCCTTGGCCTGTCGGCTGCCGCCGGGCAGGCACTGAGCGCACTGTGGCGGGCGTGGAACATGGATCGGCCCATGGGCCAGGCCTGGCAGGCGCTGCAGCCGCACTGGGAGGAAGTGCGCAGGCACGCCCGCCAATGGTGCGCCGAACAGGCCGCTCAGCCGGACCTCGCCACGAAGCTGGTACAGTTTTACCGAAATTCGCTATGATACGCGGCCTCGATTTTTATAAATCCATCCAGATTCGGATACTTCGTAATGAAAACTGGTAAAGAACTGAAACCCGGTACCGTACTGCGGATCGACAACGACCCGTGGCTGGTTCAGAAAGCTGAGTTCACCAAGTCGGGCCGTAACAGCGCGATCATGAAGACCAAGCTGAAGAACCTGCTGACCGGCTACAAGACCGAAACCGTATACGGTGCGGACGACAAGCTGGACGACGTGATCCTGGATCGCAAAGAAGCGACCCTGTCGTTCATCAGCGGTGACTCGTACACCTTCATGGACACCACCGACTACACCATGTACGAACTGAACGCCGAAGACATCGACGCCGTTCTGCCGTACATCGAAGAAGGCATGGAAGACATCTGCGAAGCCGTGTTCTTCGAAGGTCGCCTGGTTTCGGTAGAACTGCCGACCACCATCAGCCGTCAGGTCGTCTACACCGAGAACGCTGCTCGTGGCGACACCTCCGGCAAGGTCATGAAGCCTGCCAAGCTGAAGAACGGTACCGAGATCTCGGTTGCCGACTTCATCCAGATCGACGAGTGGATCGACATCGACACTCGCGACAACAGCTTCAAGGGCCGTTCCAAGAAGTAATCCTTCTTGCGATGCGCACGAAAAACCCGGCCTTGGCCGGGTTTTTTTGTGCCTGGGAACTCGCGTTGACTCGTTCCCGTGTAGGAGCGGCCTTGTGTCGCGAAAGGACCGCAAGGCGGTCCCCGGGTTAACCCGCATGCAACTGGCGCCTGTTCCATCGCCGGGGGCGCTTCGCGCCCCTTTCGCGACGCAAGGCCGCTCCTACAGCGGCCAGGTTGCCTGAGTGTCAGACCGTCACATGCAAGCGCACATCCACATTGCCGCGGGTGGCATTGGAGTAAGGGCAGACCTTGTGCGCCTTCTCCACCAACCCTTCGGCGTCGGCCTGGGCCAGGCCCGGCAGGTTGATGTGCAGGTCGATGTCCAGGCCGAACCCGCCTGGGATCTGGCCGATGCCGACCTTGGCGGTGATCGAGGCGTCGGCGGGCAGGGCTTTCTTCTCCTGGCCGGCAACGAACTTCAGCGCGCCAATGAAGCAGGCCGAGTAGCCGGCAGCGAACATCTGCTCGGGGTTGGTGCCATCACCACCGGCGCCGCCCAGCTCCTTGGGGGTGCTCAGCTTGACTTCCAGCTTGCCGTCGCTGGAGCGGGATTTGCCGTCGCGACCGCCGGTAGAGGTGGCTTCTGCGATGTACAGCGGAGTGACCTTTTGCATCTTGAGCCTCGCTTGCGTGCTGTGCGCCGTGGCGCTGAGTGGGTGTGGGATTAACTTAGTGCACAATTATTTTGTGCGCAAGTTAAATTTTCGACCCTTCATCCGAACGGCCACAGCACAGCATAGTCGTCAGAGGTTTTTTTGCAGGTTCGCGCGCAGTTCGATCAGTTCGGCTTGCAGCTTGGCGAGTTGCTCGACCGTGCGGCCGCTGGCCTTGAGGATGCAGTGCGGCACCTCGCGGGCCTGTTGTTGCAGCGTGCGGCCCTTGTCGGTCAGCTGAACCAGCACGACCCGTTCGTCCTCGCGGCTGCGGGTGCGCTTGAGCAGGCCTTCGCTTTCCAGGCGCTTGAGCAGCGGGGTGAGCGAGCCCGGGTCGGTGAGCAGGTGCTGGCTGATTTCGCCCACGGTCAGCCCGTCCTGCTCCCACAGCACCAGCATGGCCAGGTATTGCGGATAGGTCAGGCCCAGCGCCTGCAGCAGCGGCTTGTAGACCTTGGTCATCAGCAGCGAAGTGGAGTGCAGGGCGAAGCACACCTGGTTGTCCAGCAGCAACTCGTCGCAGGGGGCTTGGGTGTCGGCGTTCATGCAGGTCCTTGGAATCGGTGAGAAGTAAAATCTAGCACGCTGAAGGTTAGCGCGCTCATTGCCAGCGCAGCTCGCTGCGCAGCGCCAGGTCCCAAGGGGGCACCGGGCTGAAGCGGCTCTTGAGGAATTCGAGCAGCAAGCGGCTGCGAGAGTTCGTTTCATGTGCCAAACGCAGCGCATAAATGCCGCTGGACTCGGGCGCGGGCAGGCCGTTGTCGCAGAACAGCGGCAGCAGTTCGCCGCGTAGCAGGTAGTCGCTGATCAGCCAGGTGGGCAGGTGAGCCACGCCCAAGCCGGCCAGGGCACCGAACAGCAGGGTCTCGGCATTGTTGGCGGTCATGCGCATGCGCGCTGGGCGGTACAGCCGGGCCTGGCCGTCAATGGCGAAGCGCCAGGCGAAAGGGGGTGCCAGGCCGTCCCAGTCCAGGCCGTCGTGCTCGGGCAGCTCACTGGGGCAGGCCGGCACGCCGCGGCTGGCCAGGTAGGCGGGGCTGGCGCAGGCGATACGCACCATGTAGGCCAGCGGTGTGGCCACCAGGCGGGTATCAGCCAGGGGGCCGGCGCGCAGCACCAGGTCGACTTCGCCCAGGTGGCTGCCGTGCAGGTCGACGAAGCTGTCAATCAGCCGCAGTTGCACGTCGAGCCCGGGGTAGGCGACCAGGAAGTCGGCGATGGCCGGCGCCAGGTGACGACGGCCGAAGGCGGCTGGCGCGTCGATGCGGATCAGCCCCTCGGGGGCGTTGCTCAGCGACACCGCCTCGGCGCGGGCCAGGCGCAATTCTTCGATGATGCGCCGGGCGCGCTCGGCGAAGGCGTTGCCCGCCGGGGTCGGGCGCACGGCATGGGTGCTGCGGGCGAACAGGCGGCTGCCCACGGCGTTTTCCAGGCTGTCGATGCGCCGGGCCACGGCCGAAGGGGTCAATGGATGGCGGCGGGCGGCGGCGGAGAAACTGCCGGTTTCCAGCACGTCGAGGAACAGGCTCAGTTGTTCGGTGAGGATGTCGGGGCTCATGGTCTGGCTGCTTATGCAAGAAGCGCACAGCCATTGTGCGCTGCTGTGCGTTTCCCCGCCAGCCGCGACTGCGTAGCATGCCGTTCATTCTCTGCAGCAGGTGGACGAGGGCCGGATGATCGAGTGGTTGATGTATATCGTGTTGGGCGCGGCGCTGGGCACCGTGGGCGGCCTGTTTGGTATCGGTGGCGGGCTGATCGCGATTCCGGCGCTGGGCGTGCTGTTCGGCCTTGACCAGCAACTGGCCCAAGGCACGGCGCTGGTGATGGTGGTGCCCAACGTGCTGCTGGCGCTGTGGCGCTACCACCAGCGCAACCGTATCGAGCTGCGCCATGCCGTGCCGCTGTCGCTGTGCAGCCTGGTGTTCGCCTGGCTGGGGTCGATCTGGGCGGTGGGCATCGATGCGCAGTCGATGCGCCTGTATTTCGTCGGCTTCCTGGTGGCGCTGGCGATCTGGAACGTGGCGCGGATGTTCCTCAAGGTGACGCCGCCGAGCAGCGAGCTGCGCTACCCGTGGCCGTGGCTGGGGGTGTTGGGCGGCTTTGCCGGGACCATGGGCGGGTTGTTCGGTGTGGGTGGTGCGGTGGTGGCCACGCCGATCCTCACCAGTGTGTTCGGCACTACCCAGGTGGTGGCCCAGGGCTTGTCGCTGGCGTTGGCGGCGCCGAGCACCATGGTGACCTTGCTCACCTATGGCCTGCACCAGAGCGTGGACTGGAGCATTGGTGTGCCGCTGGCGGTGGGCGGGCTGCTCAGCATCAGCTGGGGGGTGAAGCTGGCCCATGCCTTGCCGGAGAAGGTATTGCGCACGCTGTTCTGCGTGTTCCTGGTGGTGTGCGCGGTGATGCTGGGGTTCGAGCTTTGATTCCCAGGGGCCGCTGCGCGGCCCATCGCCGGCAAGCCGGCTCCTACAGGGCGGGGCGATTCAGGATTATTTGAATCCCTCGACGATGTACTCGGCCATGCAGTCGGTGATCGGCGATTGCTGATGCAGGCTGCGCAGCAGCATCACATTGGCCATGTGCAGCTGGGGCAGGCCGTCGTCCTCACCGAGGATGCGCAGCTCGCCACCGACCAGGCTGTGCAGTTGCGCGGTCACCGCCAGGCCGGCGCTGACGATGGCGAAGATCGCCGCCAGGCTCGGGCTGGTGTAGGCGATGCGGTATTCGATGCCCTGGTGCTCCAGGGCGTTGCAGGTCCAGGCGCGGCAGAAGCAGTCGGTGTTGAACAGCGCCAGCGGCATCGGGCGCTGGTCCTGCGGGCAGAAGCCCCGAGCCGCCGCCCACACCAGACGCTCCTGGCGCAGCAGCTGGCCGACTTCATTGCCCGGCTCGCGGGTGACGATGGTCAGGTCCAGGTCCTGACGCAGCATCAGTTGCTTGGACGAGTCGCAGTGCACCTCGACATGAATCAGCGGGTAGTCCTGGGCGAAGCGGGTGAGGATGCCGGGTAAATAGCGCATGGCGTAGTCGTCCGGCGTGCCGATGCGCACCACTCCGACCATGTGCGGCATGCGCAGGGTGTTGAACACCTCGCCATGCAGTTTGAGGATGCGCCGGGCATAGCCCAGCAACACCTCGCCCTCGGCGGTCAGGCGCACCTGGCGGCCATCGCGTTCGAACAGCTGGCGCTGCAGGATGTCCTCTTCCAGGCGCTTCATCTGCATGCTGACCGCCGACTGGGTACGGTTGACCACTTCGCCCGCGCGGGTGAAGCCACCTTGCTCGGCGATGGCGACGAAGGTGCGCAGCACATCGGCGTCGAGGCTCTGATACTGGGACATGGCATCAATCTCCGAGATGCATGGCATCAGAAACATTCGTTGGATTGATCTTAGGCCTGGGCAGAGACTGGAGCCATCCACAAGGAGGGCGTCAAGATGAAAGGTCATTTCAATGCTGCTCACCAACCTGTGTCGACCCTGAACCATTGGTTGCACGATGCTGGCGGTGTGTTCCTGCGCTGGTACGAGTTGCACCGCCAGCGCGAAGAACTGGCGCGCCTGAGCGATGCCACGCTGCACGACCTGGGGCTGTCGCGGGCGGATATCCAGCAAGAGGCCGACCGGCATTTCTGGGAGGATCCGCTGCGTAAGTGAGAAGGGTGAGGACCTCGCTGGGTGCTTCGCGGCCAAAGCTCCCACATCTTGCGCGGTTTTTTGTAGGAGCGGCCTTGTGTCGCGAAAGGGGTGCGCAGCGCCCCCAGGATCTCGAGTTCGCCCAAGATCGCTGGGGCCGCTCTGCGGCCCTTTCGCGGCACAAGGCCGCTCCTACAAAAGACCGCGTAAGATGTGGGAGCGGCTTTAGCCGCGAATGCTATGGTGCACACAGCAGAAGGGTTGCAGATCAACCGGAGGTACAGGCTTTGCCCCTCGAACTGTCCATCCAGCAGGCCCGCCGCCTGGCGTTGTCCGCCCAAGGCTTCGGCAAGTCCCTCAATACCCCGGCCACTTCGGCCAGCCTCAACCGGCTGTTCCAGCGCCTGGGCGTAGTCCAGATCGACTCGGTCAACGCCCTGATCCGCTCCCACTACCTGCCGCTGTTCTCCCGCCTCGGCGACTACCCGGTGCATTTGCTCGACCAAATCGCCTGGGGCAAACGCCGCCAGCGCCGGCTGTTCGAATACTGGGGCCATGAAGCCTCGCTGCTGCCGCTGGAACTCTACCCGCTGATGCGTTGGCGCATGGCCCACGCCGCCAATGGCCAGGGTATCTATCGCCAATTGGCGGCGTTCGGCCGTGAGCGCCGCGAGGTGATTGATCGCGTGCTGGCGGCAGTGCGTGAGCAGGGCGCCCTGGGGGCGGGCAGCCTGTCGACCCGTGAGGAGCGGGCAGGCCCGTGGTGGGATTGGAGTGAGGAAAAGCACGCATTGGAATGGTTGTTCGCCGCAGGCGAGGTCACCGTGGCCGGGCGGCGAGGCTTCGAGCGCCTGTATGACCTGCCGGAGCGTGTGCTGCCGACTCAAGTCTTCGATCAACCCATGCCCACCGAGGGCGAGGCGCACCAGGGCTTGATACTGCACGCCGCAGGCGCCCTGGGCGTGGCCACCGAGCAGGACCTGCGCGACTACTTCCGCCTGTCACCGCAGCAGAGCAAGGCCGCCGTGGCCGAGTTGCTGGCGGACGGGCGCTTGCAGGCGTGTTCGGTGCAGGGCTGGAAGCAGCCTGCCTACCTGGCGGGCACGCCGCGCATCCCTCGGCGTATCGACGCCAGCGCCTTGCTCTCGCCCTTCGATTCGCTGGTATGGGAGCGCAGCCGCACCGAGCGGCTGTTCGACTTCCGCTACCGCCTGGAGATCTACACCCCGGCACACAAGCGCGTGTACGGCTACTACGTGCTGCCGTTCCTGTACCGCGAACGCATCGCCGCACGCCTGGACCTGCGCGCCGAACGCGCCAATGGGTGCCTGGCGGTGCATGCCGTGCATGAGGAGCCAATGGGGCTGGACGAAGAAGGCTATCAGAGCTTGGCCGCGCACTTGTACAGGCTGGCCGATTGGCTGGGACTGGCGCGGGTGCAGCTCAACTGCCCCCGTACCGAGGGCAGTCGGCTGCGTCAGGCGTTGCTCAGCGGCGCACCTGCTTGAGGGTTTCGGCGATCAGGAAGGCCAGTTCCAGCGACTGATCGGCGTTCATGCGTGGGTCGCAGTGGGTGTGGTAGCGGTCCGACAGCGCATCCTCGGTGATCGGCCGGGCGCCGCCGATGCATTCGGTGACGTTCTGCCCGGTCATCTCGATGTGAATGCCGCCGGCGTGGCTGCCTTCGGCCTGGTGCACCTGGAAGAACTGCTTCACCTCGTCGAGGATCTGCGCGAAGTCGCGGGTCTTGTAGCCGCTGCTGGCCTTGATGGTGTTGCCGTGCATCGGGTCGGAGCTCCACAGCACCTGGCGCCCCTCGCGCTCGACGGTGCGGATCAGCCCCGGCAGGTGGTCGCCGACCTTGTTGGCGCCCATGCGCACGATCAGGTTGAGGCGGCCTGGGTCGTTGTCCGGGTTGAGCACGTCGATCAGGCGGATCAGCTCCTCGGTGTTCATGCTCGGGCCGACCTTGACCCCGATCGGGTTGTGCACCCCGCGCAGGAACTCGACATGGGCGCCGTCCAGCTGGCGGGTGCGGTCGCCGATCCACAGCATGTGCGCCGAGCAGTCGTAGTAGTCGCCGGTCAGGCTGTCGCGGCGCACGAAGGCTTCTTCGTAGTTGAGCAGCAGCGCTTCGTGGGCGGTGAAGAAGCTGGTTTCACGCAGCTGTGGCGCGGTGTCCAGGCCACAGGCGCGCATGAACGCCAGGGTTTCGTCGATGCGGTTGGCCAGTTGGTGGTACTTGTCGGCCAGCGCCGAGTTGGCGATGAAGTCCAGGTTCCACTTGTGCACCTGGTGCAGGTCGGCAAAGCCGCCCTGGGCGAAGGCGCGCAGCAGGTTGAGGCTGGCGGTGGCCTGGTGGTAGGCCTGCAGCAGGCGCTCGGGGTCGGGCACACGACTGGCGGCATCGAAGCCGATACCGTTGACGATGTCGCCGCGGTAGGCGGGCAGGGTGATGTCGCCGATGGTTTCGTCATTGGCCGAGCGCGGCTTGGCGAACTGGCCGGCCATGCGCCCGACCTTGACCACCGGGCAGCCGGCGGCGAAGGTCATGACGATGGCCATCTGCAGCAGCACCTTGAACGTGTCGCGAATCTTCGCCGCCGAGAACTCGGCGAAGCTCTCGGCGCAGTCGCCGCCCTGCAGCAGGAACGCGCGGCCCTGGGTGACCTCGGCGAACTGACGGCGCAGCTCGCGGGCTTCGCCGGCGAACACCAGCGGCGGGTAGCTGGCCAGGGTCTGCTCGACCTTCAGCAGGTGGGCGGCGTCGGGGTAGACGGGTTGCTGCTGGATCGGCAGGGCGCGCCAGCTGTCAGGGCTCCAGGGTTGGTTCATCACAGGCTCTATATAGATGTCGGTTCAGGCGTGCCTGCCATGGTACAGCCGCCAGGCGGCTTGTTGCACCACCGGCATTGGCGGACAATGCGCGTTTTTGCGCAAGGGTGGTGGGATGGCGACGGAGCGGGAAGAGCGGCTGCTGGCACGGGTGGAGGACGCCTTTGGCGTTATCAGCGTGTACGAGGTGGACGATTACCGTTTCCTCGAGTTCGGCGACGCCATCGAGCAGAGCTGCACCTTCACTGCCGACCCCAGCTGGCTGGAGTACGACTACACCCGCGCGATGCTGGTGGGCGCGTTGTGTCATGCACAGCCGGAGAGCGCGCTGTTCCTGGGCCTTGGCGCTGGCACCCTGACCCAGGCCTGCCTGAAGTTCCTGCCGCTGGAGGATGTCGAGGCCATCGAGCTGCGCCCCGACGTGCCGCGCCTGGCCATGGAGTTCATGGGGCTGGACGACGACCCACGGTTGTACGTGCGGGTGGGCGATGCCATCGAACTGCTGCCGACGGCGGAAAAGGCCGACCTGATCTTTGTCGACCTCTATACCGACCATGGTCCCGGCGTTGGCCACCTGGCCTGGACCTTCCTGGAAAACTGCCAGAAGCAACTAAACCCAGGTGGCTGGCTGGTGATCAACCAATGGGCCAGTGACGATGGCCGGCCGCTGGGCGCCGCCTTGCTGCGTGGGCTTTACCACCGTCATTACTGGGAATTGCCGGTGAAGGAGGGCAATGTGATCCTGTTGGTGCCTGCCGATCTGGATCAGCAACTGGACATCGATAGCCTGCGCGCCCGGGCCGAGGCGCTGGCGCCTCGCTTGGGGTATTCGCTGGAGTACCTGATCAAGGCCGTGCGACCGGCCACTTGATACACTGGGGGGCGCTTAGCGCCCCTATCGCTGGCAAGCCAGCTCCCACAGCGACCGCGCTGACTTCAAGCCTTGCCCAATTCTTGTGGGAGCTGGCTTGCCAGCGATGAAGGCAATAAACGATGTCAAAGGGAAACGTTTCAGCCGCTGCCGGATGGTCGCCACATACTGGCCTTTCCCGCTGAAATATTTCTCACGGTTCCAGGCAATTTCGTATATAGTACGCGCCGGTCTTTTAGCGGACCTCAAAATCAGGTGGTGCAAATCCTCCGAACCCAGCTTCGGCTGCGCGTCCGCTAGCCGGACCTTCCCAAGACGTTCCCATTTTCAATCGTTTTCGCAAATCCCCGCCGCCAAAGCTGCCTGGGTGACCGTTCCGGTCTTTCAAGGCATGTGCAGCTTTGGAGCATGGGTCTTTGCGGATGCACCTAGAGGCAGACCCATGACCCAGGAAACCGGCGGATTCGCCGCTCTCGATCTCAATCCGAATATCGTTGCTGCTGTTCTGGCCACCGGCTACGAAGAGCCTTCGGCTATTCAGCATCAGTCGATCCCGATCATCCTCGCCGGTCACGACATGATCGGCCAGGCGCAGACTGGCACCGGCAAGACCGCTGCCTTCGCCCTGCCGATCCTCAACAAGATCGACGTGAGCAAGCGCGAACCGCAAGCCCTGATCCTGGCGCCAACCCGTGAGTTGGCGCTGCAAGTAGCCACCGCTTTCGAAACCTACGCCAAGCAGATGCCGGGCGTTAACGTGGTGGCTGTTTACGGTGGTGCCCCAATGGGCCCACAGCTGCGCGCCATTCGTAACGGCGCACAGATCGTCGTCGCCACCCCTGGCCGCCTGTGCGACCACCTGCGCCGCGACGAGAAAGTCCTGTCCACCGTGCAGTACCTGGTACTGGACGAAGCGGACGAAATGCTCAAGCTCGGCTTCATGGACGACCTCGAAGTGATCTTCGACGCCATCCCTGCGTCGCGCCAGACCGTGCTGTTCTCCGCCACCCTGCCGTCGTCGATCCGTTCGATCGCCGAACGTCACCTGCGTGAACCCAAGCACGTCAAGATCCAGAGCAAGACCCAGACCGTCACCGCGATCGAGCAGGCCCACCTGATGGTCCACGCCGACCAGAAGATCCCGGCCGTGCTGCGCCTGCTGGAAGTCGAAGAGTTCGACGCGCTGATCGCCTTCGTGCGCACCAAGCAAGCCACCCTGGACCTGGCCGCCGCGCTGGAAGCCAAGGGCTACAAGGCTGCCGCGCTGAACGGCGACATCGCCCAGAACCAGCGTGAGCGCGTGATCGACTCGCTCAAGGACGGCCGCCTGGACATCGTCGTCGCCACCGACGTCGCTGCCCGTGGCCTGGACGTACCGCGCATCACCCACGTGTTCAACGTCGACATGCCGTACGACCCAGAGTCCTACGTGCACCGTATCGGCCGTACCGGCCGTGCCGGTCGCGATGGCCGTGCACTGCTGCTGGTCACCCCGCGTGAGCGCCGCATGCTGCAAGTGATCGAGCGTGTGACCGGGCAGAAGGTTGCCGAAGCTCGCCTGCCTAACCCGCAAGCGGTGCTCGATGCACGCATCAAGAAGCTGACCAAGAGCCTGGCGCCGCTGGTGGCCGAGTCCGAGGCCAGCCATGGCGAGCTGTTCGACCGCCTGACCGCCGACCTGGGTTGCAGTGCCCGCGCACTGGCTTCGGCCCTGCTGCGCAAGGCCACCAACGGTCAAGCGCTGGACCTGGCCGCCGTCGAGCGCGAGCAGCCGCTGGTGCCGACCTACAACCAGCGCGAGCGCAGCAGCGGTGAGCGTGCCGAGCGTGGTGAGCGCAGCGAGCGCAGTGCCGGTGACCGCGAGCGTCGCGCGCCGATGCCGCTGGCCGAAGGCCGCGTGCGTTGCCGTACCGCCCTGGGTGCCCGTGACGGTATCGCCGCCAAGAACCTGCTGGGCGCGATCCTCAACGAAGGTGGCCTGGCCCGTGACGCCATCGGCCGCATCCAGGTACGCGACAGCTTCAGCCTGATCGAGCTGCCGGAAGATGGCCTGGAGCGTCTGCTGACCAAGCTCAAGGACACCCGCGTGGCCGGCAAGCAGCTGAAGCTGCGTCGCTACCGCGAGGACTGATCCTCACGCTGCACTGAAAAATCCCCGGCCTTGGTCGGGGATTTTTTTTACACCAGGTCCAGCGGGTCATCCAGGCTGGCGAGGATCTGGTCGTAGGTGACCACCTCGATGTCCGGCAGCTTGGGTTTGAGCTCGGTGGGGGCCTGGGCCAGCTGTTCCAGGCGCTGGTTCGCCGGGTGCGCTTGCCAGCGGGCCAGGGCTTGTGCGAGTTGGGGGTGGCCGGCCAGCGAGCCGTAAACGTCCGCTGCGCTGATGGGCTTGTGGCGCAAGGTGTTCAGGCGCTCGCGGGTGGCCTGGATCTGCCGGATCTCGAAATCGAGCATGCCCAACTCGTGGGCCCGGCGCGCAGGGTAACTGTGCAGGAGGCTGGCGCGGCGGTTGTCGAATTGTTTTTTGATCGACGCCAGCGCTTCGTCGACCAGCGCGAGCTCGCGCAGGGTCACCGCCGGGGACTGGTTCTCCTGTGCCTGCTGGAAGCGGCGCAGGGTGGCCCAGCAACCCGGGACATAACTGGTGACCATGGTGTGGTCGTCGGCACCCAGTATCAGGCCCAGCAGGGCCCGCTCCGGAAGGCCATCCCTGGCGTGCAGCACCTGGTTGCACAAGGCGCGCTCGGTGATGGCCTGGCAGCCCGGCGACCAGAGGATCGCCGAGCGGGTGCCGTCGGGGAAACGCATGGGCATAAAGTGCAGCAGGTTGCCGTGGTGTTCGTATTGCTCGCCATCGCGGTTCACCAAACCTGCTTGCAGCATGTCGAGACCGAACGGGGCGCGGGCCAGGGTGGCGAGCAGGCCGGCCTTGAGCACGCCCCAGCGGGTGTTCAGCCAGGGAGGTGGCAGGCTCGGCACCGGGTCGTTGGCGAAGACGATGCGGTGGTGGACCAGGTCGGCGGCGCCGTTCATGAAGGCAGTGTCGCCGGCGCGTGGGGCGCCATAGGTGTAGAGCTGCAGGGTTGGACGGTCATCCCTGCGACGGAGCATTTCGGCGAGTAGCAAAGCCACCGCGCCGCCGAGGCTGTGGCCGCAGATGAACAGTTGCTGGGATTGGTGAAACTTCTCCAGGTAGCCGGAGACGAACTGGTAAGCCTTCTGGGCCGATTCGTAGAAGCCCCGATGCACCTGCCCCTTGCCCTCTGTAAACGGCACCTGTAGTGCATCGAGATCACGGATGACGTCTTCGGGCATTTCGCTGGTGCCGCGAATGGCGATGAGCATCACTTCGGCGTTGTGGGTAATGATCGCCTGGGTATCGGTGGCGTAGTTGTCGCCTCTGTCGTCAAGGAAATGAATGTTGGCGGGGTTTTCCTGATCCTTTCCCAATGCTGGGTCGTTGGCAGCGTACAACTCGGGGTCGAACGGCACGACCTCCCAGCGCTCGGAGTAGGGCACATCTTCGTAGAGTGGGTAACATGGCTGCTGCTGGGCAGCATCCACGCGCCAGATCTCCTTGGAGCTGGCCAGCGCTTCGCCAAACCAATTGCCCATGGTTGGCACGTGGGGGAAGCTGACCGCAGGCGCCAGCACCGGGTGCTCGTCGGGCTCCTGGCCGAAGGGGTTGTAACTGAGCGTTGCCATCAGGGCCAGCTGGTACAGGTTCAGCGCACAGAATGCAGGGTCGAAGGACAGCATTGGCCTGAGTGCCCGCAAGGGGCGGACCTCCAATACGGTGTGCTTGCCTGGCATCAGCCCGACGCCGTACTGGCCATGCTCCTCCATGATCACGTTGATGGCTTTTGAGGGCGGGAAGGTGCGCGCGAACAGGGGCGGAAGATGACTGTTGTGGCGGACGAGCTCTCGGACTTCCACTTGGTAGAAGTGGTCAGCGTGGGCTTGGGCAGGGTTGCTTGTGGTTCTGGAGGCGTCGGGATTCAGGTGGCAGGTGTTTTCGGCGCGGGTTTGAAGTTCGGTTATTGGTAAGGGTTAGTTGTCTCGGGTCTGCAGCTTTGTATAAAGGTCATTGTCACCAATGTACTCGCTAATGAATCGTAAGATTATGGGGCCAATAAAGTGATTTTTGATTTCTCCCTTTCCGTCCATATCGAGAAAGTCGCGGTATGTCTCTCCCTCTATGTCGCAGGCTTCATAGCTTGAGCCAGCGTAAGGGCTTCCACTACCAAATTCGTCAACCAGTTGGAAGCTGGTACAGGCTCCCCGTGTTGGGCATGCCAACATAGTGCTGTTCAGGGGGTGAAGCATTTCGTCGTGTAGTTTCTTGCCTGTGCTCATTGCTCATTCCTTGCAGGCTGGGTAAATATTGCAAAGTCTTCCATCGGGCATGATGAACTCGCTGAAGTCTGTGTGGTTTCCTCGGCAGTAGCCGCTCAAATCGTGCATGCCTTTCCCTAGGCAGCGCTTCCAACCAATGGGGAACTCCACCCAAGTGTCTTTGAAGTAGGGGCGTTCCGTATCCGCGAGTCGTAAATTCATTCTGATTGTTTTGCCGGGTAGTTGGTCAAGTGTGTAAGCGGCGAAAGGATGGCCGCGACCTTTTTCCCCGCGTTCATTATCTTTCTTGCAGTCAAGGATCTTGCGAATATGTCTGTCTTTCCCGGCTGTGCGGAACAACCATTGGCATACCCCATAAAAGGTATCCTCGGTGTCGGACTGCAGCGTGCGTCGGTATTTTTCTTCCAGTGTCACATATGTGCCAATGTTGGCCGAGTCGCCGTGTTGTTGGTGAAATTTATCGCCATAGGTTGCGGTGATCGTGATTTTTATCCTGTCCAGTATCATCTGGCAGCCCTTGATGACTTTGCGGATTTCGACAATGGCTACCGGGTTGTAAGGTACCCCTCGCTTTCGATTGAATGACGGCATAGTCCGGCGCCAGTCTGTCACCGAGCACTCTGTTTCAGGGTCGGGCACATACACCGTCGAGGCAGTGTAGGAAAAATTGGGGGGGAGTTCGCCAATCAAGGTGAACGTATTGGGTTCCTTATCGGTGCATCCGTTCAAGAATAAGATGCCCGTACACATCAACACTGTAATTGCGGAGGTTTTCATCTTCGTCCCTGCTCTAAAATCGATAGCCCTGGCTCTGCTCATTGATTACTCCTTGCAGCCAGGGTAAATCGTGCACAACCTTCCATCGGGCATGATGAATTCGCTGAAGTCTGTGTGGTTTCCCCAGCAGTAGGCATGAAGATCGGCCATTCCCGTACCTAGGCAGCGCTTCCAGCCATTGGGGAACTCGACCCAGGTATCCTTGAAGTAGGGGCGCTCTGTGTCTGCGAGTCGTAAATTCATTCTGATTGTTTTGCCGGGTAGTTGGTCAAGTGTGTAGGCGGCGAAAGGATGGCCGCGACCTTTTTCCCCTCGTTCATTGTCTTTCTTACAGTCAAGGATCTTGCGAATATGTCTGTCTTCCCCGGCTGTCCGGAACAACCATTGGCATACCCCAAAAAAGGTGTCCTCGGTGTCGGATTGCAGCGTGCGTCGGTATTTTTCTTCCAGTGTCACATATGTGCCAATGTTGGCCGAGTCGCCGTGTTGTTGGTGAAATTTGTCTCCATAAGTGGCATTTATAGTTATTTTTATATGGCTGAGTACCATCTGGCAGCCTTTGATGACTTTACGAATTTCGAAAACGGTTACTGGGTTGTAGGCTTCCCACCACCTTTGATTGAATGCAGGCATAGTCCGGCGCCAATCTGTCACCGAGCACTCTGTTTCCGGGTCGGGTACATACACCGTCGAGGCGGAGTAGGAAAAGTTGGGGGGGAGTTCACCGATTAGTGTGAAGGTGTTGGGTTCCTTGTCGGTGCATCCGCTCAACAATAGGATGCCCACGCACACGAACCCTTTGATTACCGTGCTTTTCATCTTTACCCCTGTACTCAAATCACTGTATGCCGACGCAAGCGATCCACATGGGCCTGGGGCAGTTCGCCGGGTAGCGGCGCGCAGTGCCGCGGCAGTTCGAAGCCTGGCGCGCCAAGGCTGAGCACCAGCAGGCACTCGATCTGTACCGGCGCCAGCCACCCCCAGTCCTGCGCCCGCTGCAACTGCCGTTGCAGCCAGGCACGTGGCGGTTGGCGTTCGGCCAGGGCCAGGTATGCCGCCAGGTGGTGGCTGTAGAGGTAACGATGGGCATTGGCCCGGGCCACCTGGCCGGTGACATTCGGCACGGGCAGTTGCAGCCAGGCGGGCGCGGCCGGCAACGGATGGGGGCCAGGTGCGGGGTTGTCCAGCGTGGCCCAGGCCTGGCCTTGCCAGTAACACACACTGATGGCCTGCCCGAGGTAGGCCGGCAAGCTCGCCCGCGCCGCAGCCAGGCCACGGGCCAGCACGCGGTTGTCGTGGAAGCGGTACAGCGCTCGCTGTGGCGGCTCGCCGACCAGCAAGCGGGCGCGCCAGTGCTCGACCCAGGCGGGCAGGTCGCCCGGCGCCAGGCTGGCCAGCCAGCCCCAGTGATCGTCCGGCAGCTCCAGCAGCGGCTGGATCAGCCGCACCTCGGCCTCGCCGACCAGGAAGCAGGCCGGCCCATGCAGGGCCAGGTAGGCGGCGTCGGTCTGCTGGTACAGCACCTGCCGGCGATCGGGGGGCAGGCTGCCCATCAGCGCCTGGCGCGCCTCAACCTGGGCGTCCAGCACCAGGGCGATGTCGCGGCCCAGGGCGCGTTGCTGGGTGATCCACTGCCAGGGGGTGATCGTGCTCATCGGGCACCTCCCGTCGGCAGGCACTGGCCGTCGCGGCAGCTTTCGCACAACGGGCAGTAGTCGCTGGCAGTGGCCTGGCTGGTGCTCAACAGCGCCAACTGCCAAGCCGAGACGGGGGCCGACAGCGCCACCGGCGCAGCCTGTGCGGTGTGCTGCCCCGGCAATGCCGGGGCGGTCGGCAGGCCTGGGACGGGCGCGCCACCGATCTGCACCGGGCTGCTGGCGAAGATACCGCTGGCGTTGATCAGCAGGTGCTGGCCCGCGACCTTCAGGCTGATGCTGTTGCCGCCCTCCACCAGCACCTCGCCATCGGCACTTACCTGCACCCGCTGGCCGGCGTGCTGCAACAGCACCGTGCCGACACGGGTGTGGCTGGCCTGCTCGACGGTCAGGTGGTCATCGGCGCGCAGCAATACCTTGCGTGCGCCGGTGACGGTGCGCTGGTCTTCGTCTTCCAGGGTGACCTGGCTGGTGCCTTTGATCAGCGCATGGCGCTGGCGACCGATGTGCAGGTGGCTGTCGTGTTCGATGCGCAGCTCCAGGTCGCGCTGGGCGCGCAGGTAGACCCGTTCGTGGCCGGCGCGGTCGTCCATGGACAGCTCGTTGTAGCCCCCACCACCGCCCAGGCTGCGGCTGCGCAGCACGGTGCGGCTCTTGTAGTCGGGCAGCGGGTAGGGCGGTAGGTGCAGGCTGTCGGGCAGGCAACCGCTGATCACCGGTTGATCGGGGTCGTCGTCGAGGAAGCTGACCAGCACGGCCATACCGACCCGGGGCACGGTCAACGCGCCATGGCGGTCGCCCGCCCAGCCCGAGGCGACCCGCAACCAGCAACTGCTGTGCTCGTCACCCTGGCCTTCACGGTCCCAGTGGAACTGCACCTTGACCCGGCCGAAGGCATCGCAATACACCTCCTCGCCCTGGGGGCCGGTTACCCGGGCTTCCTGGCTGGCCGGCACGCGGGGTTTGAAATGGGTCAGGGGCGGGCGGTAGATCATGTCCCAAGGCTGGGCGCGGAAGGTGTTGGTGTAGCGTGCCGCGGTGTCGGCGCTGGCGTTTTCTTCCAGCGCCTGGGGCTGGTGCCCTTCGTGGTGCACGTGGGTCAGTAGCCACAGCTGGTTGCAGGCCGCCTGTGGGTGGCCGGTCAAGGTCAGCAGGCGGCCGCTGCTCAGCCCGGAATCGTCACTGACCCCTTCGGCGGTGCAGTGCTGGCTGCGGCAGCGTTCCAGGGTGCGCTGGGCGAGGGCGCGGCCGCGGGTTTGGTCGAGGGTTTGCAGCAGGTTGCCGGGGTAGGCGAAGTGTTCCCGTGCCGGGGCGTCGCCAGCGCGGCTGGCATAGGCCAGCGTGGCGGCGCTCTTGCGAAAGTCGTGGTCGCGCAGTTCGACCCGCTCGACGGTGGTTTGGTACGCCAGGGAGAACGCGCAGGCCGCCGGGGCATCGGCCTGCATACCGTTTTCCTGTACGAAGGGGAGCGGCCGGGCCAGGTGGGGGAAGTGCATCTGGTGATCGCTGAACACCACGCAGTGGTCATCGGGTGTGTGTTCAAAGCGGTAGTGGATGCCGTCTTCCTGGCACAGTCGCTCGACGAAGGCCAGGTCGGTCTCGCCGTACTGCACGCAGTAGTCGCGCGCCGGAAAGGGCGCTTCGAGGCGCAGCTGACAGGCATCGGCGAGGATGCCGTGTTCCTTGAACACCTGGCCGATGATCTGCGCTACGCTGCGTTGCTGGAAGATCCGGTGGTTGTGGCGCAGCCCCAGGCGCGCCATGTGCGGCACCAGCCGCAGGTGGTAGTGGGTCAGGCGCTGGCCAACGCTGCCCAGGCTGGCCCGGCTGAGCAGGCCGTGGATGCCCCGGCGCTGGCCGTCGAAAGCGAGGAATGCCGGTTGGTCGAGCAGGGCCTGCAACGGCAGGCTGGCGCTTTCGCTGACCAGTTCGATATCGAAGGCAAAGAGGGTGCTGATGCCTTCGTCACCGCGGAAGGCGAGCACCTGGGCGTCGCGAGGCAAGGCGTCGGCGTGCAGGCGCAGACGCTCGGTAGGGGCTGGGTTGAACATCCGGTGTCCTTGTTGGTGCGGCAAAAACCGAAACCTAACAGTGACAACCGGAGGGGTGGTGTAGGAGCCTTCCGATGCTCTGGAAGGGTTAATCCCAGTGCGACGCAGGCCTCTTCAAGGTGCTGTAGGACGGCTACTCAATCGAACCGATAGATGTCCATGCCCAGCGCCCCCAGGGTGAAGCCCTGGTGCACGATCCCGAAGCGCTCGCCGGCGCCCTTGGCAAAGTACAGCGGCAACAGGTGCTCGTCGCTTGGGTGGTTGCGCACCGCGAACGGCGCTTGCTGGCGGTAGTCCAGCAATGCCGCCTGGTCGTCCGCTTGCAGCTTCTCCACTACCCAGTCGCGAAACGCCAGCGCCCAGGGCTCGATGGCATCGGGCCCGGCGTGCCAGTCCAGCTCGCCGAGGTTGTGGGTGATGCTGCCCGAGCCGATCAGCAGGATGTCTTCCTCGCGCAGCGCCGCCAGCGCCGCGCCGACCTTCAGTTGCAGCGCCGGGCCGGCCTGGCTGGGCAATGACACCTGGATCATTGGGATATCCGCTTGCGGGTACATCAGCGACAGCGGCACCCAGGCGCCGTGGTCGAAGGGCCGTTTGTCGTCCAGCTTGGCGCCCAGCAGCTCGGCCACCCGGCTAGCCAGCGCCGGCTCGCCCGGGGCGGGATACTGCACGGCGTACAGTGCCGCCGGGAAGCCGCCAAAGTCGTGCCAGGTCTGCGGTTGCGGGTTGCTGGTCACCAGCAGCTCACGGCTTTCCCAGTGCGCCGACACCACCACGATCGCCTTGGGGCGGGGCAGGGCGCGGGCCAGGCCGGCCAGGGCCGGGCCGCTGGCGCCGGGTTGCAGGGCGAGCATGGGGGAACCGTGGGAGATGAACAGGCTGGGCAGCATGGCGAGGTCCTGGCGAGTAAGATGACTCATCTTCGATCAGGCAACGATCGAGATCCAATATAAGTTTTGCAGGCTATCCATCGAAAAACCGGGAGGAAACATGGAGTCAGCGTTCTGGCACAAGCGGTGGGCAGACAACCAGATCGGTTTTCACCAGGCGCAGGTGAACCCTTATTTGCAGGCGCACTGGCCGGCGTTGGGGCTGGCACCTGGGGCGCGGGTGCTGGTGCCCTTGTGTGGCAAGAGCCTGGACTTGGTGTGGCTGGCCGCCCAGGGGTATCGGGTGCTGGGGGTGGAGCTGTCGCGCAAGGCGGTGGAGGGCTTCTTCGTCGAGCAGGGGTTGGCCGCTGAAGTTTCACGCAGGGGCGCTTTCGAAGTGTGGCGTGGCGGCGAGGTGGAGTTGTGGTGTGGGGATATCTTCGACCTGCGTGTCGAGGACGTGGCTGACTGTACCGGGCTGTACGACCGGGCGGCGCTGATTGCCCTGCCCCCCGCGATGCGCGAGCGCTACATGGCGCTGCTGGATACGCTGCTGCCGGCCTGCAAGGGCTTGCTGGTGACGCTGGACTATGACCAGGCGTTGATCGACGGGCCGCCGTTTTCGGTGAGTGACGAAGAGGTACGCCGAGGTTTTGCCGACTGGCAGGTCGAGGAGGCCGGACAGGCTCAGATCATTGCCGACAGCCCGAAATTTCAGAGTGCCGGGGTTTCCAGCCTGGTTGAGCGGGTTTATCGCATAGGTCGTTGACCGTAAGGGCCTTATCGCCGGCAAGCCGGCTCCCACAGAAACAAAGCTGAGCCTGCTGTGGGAGCCGGCTTGCCGGCGATGAGGCCGATACAGGCCCACGAAAAAGGGCGACCGAAGTCGCCCTTTTTCATACTGCCTGTGATCAGCCGCGACGGCTCAGTGCGTCGATGCGGTCTTCCAGCGGCGGGTGGCTCATCAGCAAGCCGGCCAGGCCGTGCTTGAGGCCGCCGTTGATGCCGAACGCCTTGAGGGTGTCGGGCATGTGCACCGGCAGGCCCTGCTCCGAGCGCAGGCGCTGCAGCGCGCCGATCATCGCCCCGGTGCCGGCCAGCTGGGCGCCGGCTTCGTCGGCGCGGAATTCGCGGCGGCGCGAGTACCACATGACGATGATGCTGGCGAGGATGCCCAGCAGCAGCTCGGCGACGATGGTGCTGACGAAGTAGGCGATGCCGTGGCCCTCTTCGTTCTTGAAGATCACCCGGTCGACGAAGTTGCCGATGATGCGGGCGAAGAACATGACGAAGGTGTTCACCACGCCCTGCACCAGCGCCATGGTGACCATGTCGCCATTGGCCACGTGTCCGATTTCGTGGGCCAGCACGGCGCGCACCTCGTCACGCGAGAAACGCTCCAGCAGGCCCTGGGAAACCGCCACCAGCGCGTCGTTGCGGTTCCAGCCGGTGGCGAAGGCGTTGGCCTCGTAGGCGGGGAAGATACCCACTTCCGGCATCTTGATCCCGGCCTCGCGGGACAGCTCCTCGACGGTCTGCATCAACCACTGCTCGTGGTGGGTGCGGGGCTGGGTGATGATCTGGGTGCCGGTGCTCATCTTCGCCATCCACTTGGAGATGAACAGCGAGATCAGCGAGCCAGCGAAACCGAACACGGCGCAGAAGACCAGCAGCTGGCCGAGGTTCAGATCGACCCCGTTGGCCGCCATGAACCCGTTGAAGCCCAGCAGGCTCAGGGTAATGCTTGCAACCAGCACCACCGCGAGGTTGGTGGCTACAAACAACAGAATGCGCATCATGGTTGTGACGTTCTCCTGACGGATAAGATTGTTGCGTACTGCGGGGTATATAAGGGGGAGGCCGCACCGATTCAATCGGGCGACTATTTCAAACTGTGTACGCGGGGAGTATGGCAGAGGATGCCGAGGGGGCCGTCAGATAGAGCGTTGCAGGATGTAAGAGGAGATCTGTGAGGGCGTAGGGGGCCACAATCGCCGGCAAGCCGGCTCCTACGTTAGGGCTTGCACGCTTTGTGTAGGAGCGGCCTTGCCGGGGCGCCGGATCGGCCGGAAAGGGCTGCGCAGCAGCCCCGGCAATTTATGCGAAAACGCAAAAACTGGGGCCGCTTCGTGCCCCTTTCGCGACACAAGGCCGCTCCTACAGGGGCCTTGCGAGCCACCAGTCAGGGGGCTTACTGCGAATAAGTGCGCAGGAAATTGCCGATGCGGCCGATGGCCTGCTCCAGGTCATCCACCCGTGGCAGGGTGACGACGCGGAAGTGGTCCGGCCATGGCCAGTTGAACGCGGTGCCCTGGACGATCAGCAGCTTTTCCGAGAGCAGCAGGTCGAGGGCGAACTTCTCGTCGTTGAGGATCGGGCACACTTTCGGGTCGATGCGCGGGAACGCATACAGTGCGCCCATCGGTTTGACGCAGCTCACGCCGGGGATGGCATTGAGCAGTTCGTAGGTGCGGTTGCGCTGCTCCAGCAGGCGGCCTGGCGGCAGCACCAGGTCGTTGATGCTTTGGTAGCCACCCAGGGCGGTCTGGATCGCGTGCTGGGCCGGTACGTTGGCGCACAGGCGCATGTTGGCCAGCATGTCGATGCCTTCGATGTAGCTCTGGGCGTGCTGCTTGGGCCCGGAGATGATCAGCCAGCCGGAGCGGAAACCGGCTACGCGGTAGGACTTGGACAGGCCGTTGAAGGTCAGGCACAGCAGGTCCGGGGCCAGCGACGCGGTGCTGATGTGCACGGCCTCGTCGTAGAGGATCTTGTCGTAGATCTCGTCGGAGAACACCACCAGGTTGTGCTGGCGCGCCAGCTCCAGCATGCCCAGCAGCAGTTCCTTCGAATAGACCGCGCCGGTCGGGTTGTTCGGGTTGATGATCACCAGGGCCTTGGTGTTCGGGGTGATCTTGGCCTTGATGTCGTCCAGGTCGGGGAACCAGTCGGCCTGCTCGTCGCACAGGTAGTGCACCGGCTTGCCGCCAGCCAGGCTCACCGCGGCGGTCCACAGCGGGTAGTCGGGGGCCGGGATCAGCACTTCGTCGCCGTTGTTGAGCAGCGCCTGCATCGACATCACGATCAGCTCGGACACGCCGTTGCCGAGGTAGATGTCCTCGATGCCGACACCTTCGATCTCTTTTTGCTGGCAGTACTGCATCACCGCCTTGCGCGCGCTGAACAGGCCTTTGGAGTCGCTGTAGCCCTGGGCGGTGGGCAGGTTGCGGATCACGTCCTGGAGAATTTCGTCCGGCGCCTCGAAGCCAAACGGCGCCGGGTTGCCGATGTTCAGCTTGAGGATGCGGTGGCCTTCCTCTTCCAGGCGTTTGGCGTGCTTGAGCACAGGGCCGCGAATGTCGTAGCAGACATTGGCGAGCTTGTTCGATTTGCTGAACTGCATGATGTGATCCCGATTGGACAAGGCGCGGCGCGCCGCCGGCGAAAGGTTTGAAAAGGGCGAGGCGCATGCCAGACTGGCTGGCTTGGAAAGCCAACTAATATACGTTCCACCCGCGCCATAAAGAAAGACGGCGCGAGGTGAAATTCAGCCTGCCGAGGTGCGCAACATGCAAAAGATCGACAAGACCCTGGAAGAATGGCGCGCAATGCTCGACCCCGCCCAGTACCAGGTGTGCCGGCTCAAGGGCACCGAGCGGCCGTTCAGCGGCAAGTACAACAGTGAGCGCCGCGACGGCATCTACCACTGCATCTGCTGCGACCTGGCGCTGTTCGACGCCAAGACCAAATTCGACTCCGGCTGCGGTTGGCCGAGTTTCTACGCACCGATCGAAGAAGCCGCGATGATCGAGATCCGCGACACCTCCCACGGCATGATCCGCACCGAGGTCACCTGCGCGCAGTGCGATGCCCACCTGGGCCACGTATTTCCCGACGGCCCACCACCGACTGGCCTGCGCTACTGCATCAATTCGGTGTGCCTGGACCTCAAACCACGCGACTGAAGGAGCACGAGCATGGCCGATGCATTGCTGGATATCCCCTGCGTCACCCTCAAGGGTGAGCAGAAAGTGCTGGGCGATTTCGCCGGCAAGGCGCTGCTGGTGGTCAACACCGCCAGCCAGTGCGGTTTCACCCCGCAGTACAAAGGCCTGGAGCGCCTGTGGCAGGCGCACCGCGAGCAGGGGCTGGTGGTGCTGGGCTTCCCCTGCAACCAGTTCGGCAAGCAGGAGCCGGGCGACGCCAGTGAAATTGCGCACTTCTGTGAGATGAATTTCGGCGTCAGCTTCCCGCTGTTTCGCAAGATCGAGGTCAACGGCACCGGCGCTCACCCGCTGTTCGTCGAGCTCAAGCACCGTGCCCCTGGCCTGCTGGGTACACAGAAGATCAAGTGGAACTTCACCAAGTTCCTGGTCGATCCCGCCAGCGGCAAGGTCACGCGCTACGCGCCGACCACCAAGCCTGAGGCCCTGGAAGCCGATATCGAGCGCCTGCTCAAGCGTTGACGGGCACCCAGTGGTCGATCAGCGCCAATAGCTCTTCGCGGCGGAACGGCTTGGCCAGGTAGTCGTTCATGCCCGCGGCGCGGCAGCGTTCGCGTTCCTCGGGCATGGCGTTGGCGGTCAGCGCGACGATGGGCAGCGCTGGCCAGCGCCCGTCCTGGCGGATACGCCGGGTGGCTTCGTAGCCATCCATGATCGGCATGTTGCAATCCATCAGCACCAGGTCGAAGGCGCCCTGTTCCAGGCGCTCCAGCGCTTCGGTGCCGTCGGCGGCGACCTGCACCTGGCAGCCGAGCTTGCCCAGCATTCCCTTGGCCACCAGTTGGTTGACCGGATTGTCCTCCACCAGCAGCACGCGCGCGCGCCGCTCCTGGGCTACGACCCGCTCGTGGGGCAGCGGTGCGTTGGGTTCGCCGTGCAGGGTTCGGCGCAAGGTCTGGTAGAGGGCATTGCGTGCCAGCGGCCGGGCCAGTTGGTGCAAGGGGGCCAGTTGCGTGGCCTGCTCGCCGGGCAGGAAGCTGCCATAGGCGGTCACCAGCAGGATTGGCGTGCGCAGGGTAGGGCGTAGCGCGAGCACATGATCGAGCTCGTCGGTGATCAGCAGGTCCGCGGGCGCCCCGGCGAGTGCATCGGCAGCGTCGACGCGCGCGTAGTCCAGCCCCCAGCGCGGCAGCAGGCCTTGTAGCAGCTCGGCCAGGCCACTGCCCACATTGGTCAGCGCGACCACGCGCCCGGCCAGCGGCACCGGGGGGATTGCCTCGGTGTGCGCGGGCAGCGGAAGCTCGGCGCAGAAGCGGCTGCCAAAGCCGGTTTGCGACTGGATGTGCAGGTGGCCCTGCATGGCCTTGCACAAGTTGCGGGTCAGGGCCAGGCCCAGGCCGGTGCCGCCGTACTGGCGGGTGATGCCGGCGCCAGCCTGGGTGAACGGCTGGAAGATCCGCGCCTGCGCCTCCTCGGGGATACCGATACCGGTGTCGCTGACCTCCAGGCGCACACCGCCGACGATGCAGGCCAGGCGCAGATCGACGCGGCCGAAGCGGGTGAACTTGAGCGCGTTGGACACCAGGTTGCTGACGATCTGCCGCACCCGCGTCGGGTCACCCAGCACCGAGCTGGGGAAGTTCGGGGCGATCAGGCAGGTCAGCTCGACGCTGGGGGCGGCGTTCTGCGACAGCAGGTTGGCGGTGTCCTCGACCATCGCGCCGAGGTCGAAGGGGATGCGCTCAAGCTCCAGCTGGCCGGCATCGAATTTGGAAAGATCGAGGATATCGTTGAGCAGCTCGACCAGCACCTTGCCTGAGTCGTGGGCGATCGACAGCTGCTGGCGCTGCTCGGCGGCCATGAGGTTGTCCAGGGCCAGGGCGATCATGCCCAGCATGCCGTTGAGCGGGGTGCGGATCTCGTGGCTCATGTTGGCGAGGAAAGCGGCGCGCGCCTGGGCCATGTCCAGGGCGCGCTGGCGCGCTTCGTCCAGCTCCTGGTTGGACTGGCTCAGGCGGCTGTTGCTGGCCTTGAGCTCGGTGGTGCGGGCCGAGACGATGTCCTCCAGCTCGTTGAGGTACTGCGTCAGGCGATTCTCGGCGTTGCGCCGCTGCTGGATCTCGGTGGCCATGCTGACGAACTGCTGGTTGGTGGCCTTGACCAGTACGCCGATCTCGTCGTTCTCGTGGCCCTTCGGGCAGTCCACCCGGGTTTGCCGTGGGGTGCGGGCATCGCCGCCGCTCAGCGCGCTGATCACCGTCACCAGGGGTTTGGTCAGCATCAGGTAGAACAGCCCCAGGAGGATGCCGGTCAGTACCAGGCTGCGGGCAAAGCCGTTGACCAGGGTGACCCCGGCGCGGTCGAGGAAGCGCCCGCCGAAGGCAAAGGTATCGACGTCCAGGTACAGGGTGCCGAGGTATTCATCGGGCATGTGGGCGAGGAACAGGCGGTCCTGGAACTGGCGCTGTTCGCCGAACAGGAAGTCCGACAGTGGCCGGTAGCGGCTTTCCAGGCGCGGGCGCTGCACGTCGGCCAGCACCGTGTCGTTGTTGTCGATCAGCCGCACGCGGATCAGCGCCGGGGATTTGAGCAGGCCACCGGTGAGTTCCTGGGCCAGTTCCGTGTCGATGTTGTAGGCGATGCGCGAAGCGGTGTCATGGCTGATTTTCAGCAGCGTCTGTATTTCACGGTTGATGGACGCGTCTTCGCTGGCATAATCGATGCCGATCTGGATGAGACTGAGCAATGTTCCCAGGATGAAGCCGACCAGGACTGTCAACCGGGCTTGCTTGTATGACAGGCGATTGGTGAACTTGATATCCATGGGTCCCAAGCCGGTGATGTGCTCCGTGCGCTGCGCAAGCATAGCCGATCAGCCCTGGCTGCTGGCGGGTCTGTCAAACATTCAGCCTTGACTGCCATTGCGGGGCAAGCCCGCTCCCGCGTGATCGCTGAGCGCCTGCTCACTGACGGTGTGGGAGCGGGCTTGCCCCGCGATGGTGGTCCGACGCTCTCATTGCCTGCTTTCAGGAGTCATCATGGACCCCCGCCTTATCGCTTTCCTCGACCGCGCCGAATCCGTCCTTGCGCGCCTCGAACCCTTGCTGCCCGCCCCACGCCCGGACATTGACTGGCGCACCACGCTCGCCGCCCGCTGGCAGCGCGATGGCCGTAGCGGCTACCTGATGCCGCTCGAGGTCAGCCTCGACATCCGCCTGTCCGACCTGATCGGCGTGGACCAGCAGCGTGACCAGTTGGGTCGCAACACGCATCAGTTCATCAACGGCATGCCGGCCAATCACGCCTTGCTGTGGGGCTCGCGCGGCACCGGCAAGTCGTCGTTGGTGCGCGCGTTGCTGGCCGAGCACGCAGGCGAAGGCCTGCGCCTGATCGAGATCGAGCGCGACCACCTGGCCGACCTGCCGCGGGTGGTCGAACAACTGAGCAAGCTCGAACAGCGCTTCATCCTGTTCTGCGACGACTTGTCGTTCGAAGCCGGGGAGGGCGACTACCGGGTGCTCAAGAGCGTGCTCGACGGCTCGCTGGAGCAGGCGCCGGACAACGTCCTGCTGTACGCCACCTCGAACCGTCGCCACCTGGTGCCGGAGAAACAGAGCGACAACGAGAACTGGAAGATGGTCGACGGCGAACTGCACCCCAACGAAGCGGTGGAGGACAAGATCGCCCTGTCCGACCGTTTTGGTCTGTGGCTGTCGTTCTATCCGTTCTCGCAAGAGCACTTCCTCAACGTGGTCGAGCACTGGATCGGCCAGCTGGCGCGCCCGGCCGGGCTTGCCTGGCAGCGTAGCGAAGCGCTCGATATCCTCGCCGTGCGCTGGGCTACTGGCCGCGGCAACCGTAATGGCCGTTGTGCCTATCAGTTCGCCCGCTACTGGGTCGGGCTGCAATTGCTGGAGCAGAAATAAATGATCGACCTCAACGCCAGTGGCCAAGGCCTCGATGGCTACGGCCTGCTGGCCGCGCAAGTGCAGGCGCTGTTCGCCGACGAGCGCGACTTCATCGCCAATGCCGCGCAGTTCTCGGCCTTCCTCTACAGCCAGGTGGATGACCTGAACTGGGCGGGCTTCTACCTCAACCGTAATGAAGAACTGGTGCTCGGCCCGTTCCAGGGCCAGGTGGCCTGCGTGCGCATTGCGTTCGGCAAGGGCGTGTGCGGCGCGGCGGCGGCCACCCGACAGACGCAGCGCGTGGAGGATGTGCACGCGTTCCCCGGGCACATCGCCTGCGACAGTGCGTCGAACAGTGAGCTGGTGATCCCGCTGGTGAAGGCTGGGCGGCTGATTGGCGTGCTCGACCTGGACAGCCCGAAGCTGGCGCGTTTCAGCGAGGCCGACCAGGTTGGGCTGGAGCGACTGGCGGCGATTTTCCTGGAATTGACCGACTGCTGAAATGAACAAGGGGCCTGCGAAGGCCCCTTTGTTTTGCATCGTGCGTACCGGCCTCATCGCCGGCAAGCCGGCTCCCACAAGGTCCTGTGGGAGCCGGCTTGCCGGCGATGAGGTTTAACGACAATCGGATCAGTCGTAGATGACCTTCTTCTTCCAGGTCTCGTCATCGTCGGTCTTCAGGCCCTGGGTCAGTGCATTCTGCTCGTCTTCGGCCGGCTCCATCTGGTCCAGCACCTGGGCATTGGCCCGGTTCAGCAGCTTCTCCATATACGTGAGCTGCTCTTCGTACTGCTTCGGTTCGGGCTGCTTGCGCAGGTACTGCACGCCGCGCTCGAAGGCCAGGCGGGCCTGGCCGGGCTGGTTCTGTTGCAGTGCTTGCTGGCCGAGGTTGTTGAAGAACTCGATGTGCAGCAGCACCAGGATGTGGCGGATCTCTTTGACCCAGTACTTGCCTTCGTTGGTGGCCAGGAAACCCTCTTGCGTGGCGCGCACGATCTGGTTGTGCAGCAGCTCGAGCAGGAAACGCACATCCTTGGCCTTGGCCTCGGTGTGGATAGGGGCGGGCGGGTTGCTCACCGGCAGCTTGTCGCCCTGGGCGATCAGGCCTTCGAGTTCGCCGATGCGGGCTTTGAGTTCGGTGCTGTGCTTGTCCAGGTTCAGCTGGCGCTGGTTCAGGTTGAGCTCCAGGCGGGTCAGCAGCAGCTTGAGCGCCGGGGTCATGAACTGGCCGGGGAAGGTTTCGGTGATCTCGCCGCAGCGGCGCAGGCGATCGGCCAGCTCGACCTTCAACCGCGCGCGTTCGAGCTTGCCGTTCTCGACCACGTTGTTGAGGTAGCCGATCACGATCAGCAATGCGATGCCCGCAACGATAAGCAGGGTGATCAGAAGTGGTGTCACCGTTAACGCCTCATGAAGAAGTTTTGCATCTATCGAGAGTGTAGTGAGTTCGCTGTAAAGCGAACAGTACAGCCTGGCGGAAGCGCGGTGTGGGTAACCCCGCGCCCACAAGGCGGGCTATCAACCTGTGGGGGCGGGTTTAGCCGCGATGGGGCCGTGCAGGCGCTACTGCTTTATATGTCGGCCAAGGTCTCGATTACTCAAGGTGGTGGCGCTTTGATATGAGCTTGCCGGGCTGCCGTCAGAAAATCAACGTCAAACCTCGGACGCATCCTGCATTAAGCTGCCTCAGTACGGGAAGTCATTGATTTAAATAAATTTCTACAAAGGGGTTGACGGCTTTCCATGGCATCCATAGAATGCGCGCCACTTGCAGCGTAAAGCACTAAGCGAAACGCGGCAGGGAGTGAAGATGTAGCTGTGTCCCCTTCGTCTAGTGGCCTAGGACACCGCCCTTTCACGGCGGTAACAGGGGTTCGAGTCCCCTAGGGGACGCCAATGCGGGAATAGCTCAGTTGGTAGAGCACGACCTTGCCAAGGTCGGGGTCGCGAGTTCGAGTCTCGTTTCCCGCTCCAGTTTCTCCGGCACTGCTTCGGCAGGGCAGGAAAAGAAAATCCAGGCTGAATCGTGAGGTTCATGTACTGGTGCGCTGCAAAGCGTCGGCTTAGTCCCCTTCGTCTAGTGGCCTAGGACACCGCCCTTTCACGGCGGTAACAGGGGTTCGAGTCCCCTAGGGGACGCCAAATTGCGGGAATAGCTCAGTTGGTAGAGCACGACCTTGCCAAGGTCGGGGTCGCGAGTTCGAGTCTCGTTTCCCGCTCCAGTTTCAATGGCGTCGTTCTTGACGGTGCAGGTGGTGAAGGTCTTCAAGGCGCTTCACGCCAAATGCGGTAAAGCTTCAAATTGCGGGAATAGCTCAGTTGGTAGAGCACGACCTTGCCAAGGTCGGGGTCGCGAGTTCGAGTCTCGTTTCCCGCTCCAAATCTAAAACGCCACTTCTTATGAAGTGGCGTTTTTTTTTGCCTTGCTCAAGCCTGTGATTCGGCGCTGCGAATCTGCGAAGGGATGATCGAGGGGCGTGCCGATCCTGATCCGCTCACCGATGAGATGGACGGCCTGCCGCCGAGGTTCCGCGAACTGGTGCCTGGGGGGGCAGAGGGTTCGGGGGGGGCGGAGGCTTCCATATAGCTCAGGGCTCCGGATGCTGAGGAGCGGCGCTGCATTGTCGCGGCGGGCTGGCTGAGCAGGCTGGCGGACGAGGATCTGCGGCTCGCAGCCACCGCTGTCGCCGCCACCTTGCTGGCGATCAGCGGGCTTTTCGATAGCGAAGCGAATGTTGACGTAAGGTCGACAATACCCAGTCCGATTGATACATAGTCCATGACATCCGCAGCTCTTATGAGCTTCTCATCGCTCGTTGTCAGCGCTGCAGCGCTGACAGCCAGGCTGCTGGCATTCAGGGCCGTACCGATTAGGTTCATTAGCGTGATGAACGCTGGGGCGCTACCGACTGCTCCGATACCTAGGCTAGCGATCGAAAGGAGCAGCGACAGGCCGCCTTTGATAAACAGGTCATTCTTTGCTTTCTCTCTGGCTGCCTGTTGCTGCCTCTCGAACTCCATTGATTGATAGCGCAGATACCTTTGCGCTTCGCTTTCATACGCCGATGTGAGTTCGATACCTTGGGCAGAGCTCGACTGCTGGTAGTCCGAGGCGCTGGCAATGCCCTGTGCGCTATGGCCCGTGGGGTCGTTGAAAGCAATCGGATTAGCGTTGGCGTAGCCATAGCAGGACAGTCCGCCTCCATCGAAGGGGCTCATGGAGTCTGGGCTATTGAAGCGCAGCTGCTTGGGGTTGAGGGCGCGATAACCGCTGCCCAGAAGGTACCAGCCGGTGGCCGGGTCGATGTACTCGCCGTTGAAGCCCAGCAGGCTGGCCCCCTGCGCCAGCGGGTAATGGCCGCCATAGGCGAGGTAACTGGTATCGCTGCGTGTGTCGTGGGTTGCCTCGCTGATCACGCTGACATTGGCGTTGGTCTGCAGCAGCAGGATGTCATCGCCCGTTTGCTGGGCAAACGGTGTACCCAAGGCACGCAGCCACTGGGTTTTGCTGGCGCCGCGGATGGCGAAGCTCAAGCGGTTCTCTTCGAATACCAGCAGAGTCTCTTCGTTTGCGTCGTGCTGGGTTGCCAGTAATTGCCCGAGTGCGTCATACCGATAGGTACTGTTGCTCCTGCCTAGTGCATCCTCCGCCGTGACCTGCTGCAGATGGCCGAGCGCGTCGTAGATCATCGTTCGGCCGAGTTCGTCGCGTTGCAGGTGGCCGTCTTGCGTATAGCTCAGGGGCAGTGGTTGCTTGTAACGGGGGGGGATGTAGACGATCTCCTTGAGTTGGCACGGGTCATCGGGCGCGGCAAGGAACAGGGTGTGTTCAGCGTCAGCGTTCGCGAACTCGTTCCTACAGTAGAAGATGTTGTCGTACGGGTCGTAGAGGAACGTCTGATGCTTGATGGTCCGCCCCAGTTCGTCCTTGGGCTGTTTCTGGCCACGGTACTTGAGCGTGGTCAGCCTTTTGCGTTCGTCATAACCGAACGTTTCCTGCAGCAGCAGCGTTTGGCCCTCCATCAGTTCCCGGTGCCTGAGCAGATCGCCGGGGCCCCAGGTCTGCTGCAGCGTGCGTTCGGCTTGCCGTTCAAGCTTCAGTGTGCGGGATACTTCCCGATCATGCTCGTCATAGCTGATGACGGTGGTGGCGACTGGCGTGGCGGCGCCGCTTTGCTCGACCTCGAAGCGGTTTGGGCGCCCCAGTGGGTCGTAGCTCACATTCACGCTGAATGCACCCTGCCTGACACTGTGCAGGCGACCGTGGTCATCGTATTGCCACTGGGTGGCGAGGCTGCCGGTCGCTGTCTGTAACAGGGCGCGCCCGGCGCTTGAAAACTGTTTTTCACGCTTGAACACGCAGGTGCCGTCTACACACCACTCTTCAAGCTTCAGGCGGTTGTTCCAGTCGTATGCGTAGCGGCGCTGGCCATGCTCGTTGGTAGCACTGACAAGCGTCGCGCGAACATCATCGAAGGCGAAATCGGATTGATAGGTATCTTCTACGGTGATGGCGGTGGGTGAGTCGGTGAGTTGCGGGTTGTAACTGAGGTCGACGGCCCTGGCGGCGGCGGTGGTCCGTCGGTTGGCAAGTGACTTGCCAGCCGGATAGTCGAGTGTTTCCGTGCGCATGCCTGCTGTGGTGGACTTGAGACGGCCCACGCCATCGTGAACCCTGGTGCCGAGTGTCACGGGCGTGCCGGCGACGCCGGGAGGGGCTACAGCCATGACCCTGATTGCCGCGGCTAACGTTTGAGGGCTGTGAGCGGCATAGTCGCGCAAGACCCTGGTGTTGTCTGGGAGGCGTACCTGCGTGACACGTCCAAAGGCATCGTAGGTGTTGAGGGTTTTATATCCATACGCGTCTCGCTGCACCACGCACTGCCCGAGCCCGTCGTACTCGAATCGCTCTACTTCGGTCGCAGTGCCCGCCGTTCCAAGCCTTTGCGTTCTTTCCGGTTTGTCGAACAGGTTGATCCACTGCTTGCGTTTGCTGCTGGTTGCCCCGTCTTTCCCTGCTGCCTGTCGCCAGGTTTGCACAATGCGGCCTTTGTACCCACCGGGGCCGTGCAGTTCGGTGTCTGTATGCTGCTGGGTCCCATCGGGCAACGTGACGCAGTTCTGATGGCCCCAATGGTCGTAGGTAGAGTGCTGCGTCAGCTGGGTCAGTCGCGTCGCTCCGTTGTAATCGAACTGTGTCGTGGTGGTTTGCCTGCCCTGCGTGTCGTACTCGATATGGCGGATATCGAATGCCTGTTTGCGGGTGGCGTCGCTGGTGTCATCGATATGGTCACGCGCTTCCCTTACCAGGCGGGTCAAGCCGTCGAGGTAGGTGATCATGGTGACACCGTGGGAAGTGGTGAGTTGCTGCTGCGCTCGGTCGCGGTCTACGGCGCATAGTGTGTAGCTGTAAGTGCGCGTCGCGGCGTACTGAGTGGTTGGCGCTACTGTTTCGCTGACGAGCCGGCCAAGCACGTCATACACGAAGTGCATCTTCGTGCCTTCTTCATCCTCGCTGAGCAACGGCTCGCCAGTGAGCAGGGAGCGTTCGCTGCGGGTGATCTTGTAGACGCCTTTTAGCGCTTCGTTGTCGGGGTCATATTCATGCCCCATCACCGTCTGCTCGATGCTGAGCACCGTCTGCTCGGCCTGATCACTACCGAAGCCAGTGGCCGTGCCCAGTGCGTAGGCGTAACGGGTCATGGTGGTCAGCCCGTTCATGGTCAGCGCCTGGCTGTGTAACCGGCCATGGATGAACGCGTCGTTACTGTCGTCGTAGTAAGTGTGCTGGATGCTTTGCAGCGTGCTGGCCTGTTCCCCTGTCATTTGCTCCAGCAGCTCCTCATCGACCACGTGCCAGCTCTGGTCCTGGGTATTGCCTGGCAGTGCGGCCAGGGTGCGGTAGCGGTAGCGGGTGCGCAGGGTAGGTGCTTGGGCACCGGGCCCGGGCGTGGTGGTCTTGCTCTTGAGGTGGCGCGCGAAGCCGTCCGGGTCGGCGGGGCAGTCGCTGCCTTCACCGGTGCTTGGGTACCACAGGCTGGTTTCGATCACCCCGTTGGGCTGCTCTTCGGTATGCAGGTTACCGTCGTCGTGGTAGGTGCGCTTGATGACTTCCTGGCGTTCATCGCCACTGCTGCGCTTGCGCCAGCGGGTAGTGGTGTCCTGGGGCAGCTGGCAATCGGCGCGCTGGTCCTTGAACGGNTGCGCAGGGTAGGTGCTTGGGCACCGGGCCCGGGCGTGGTGGTCTTGCTCTTGAGGTGGCGCGCGAAGCCGTCCGGGTCGGCGGGGCAGTCGCTGCCTTCACCGGTGCTTGGGTACCACAGGCTGGTTTCGATCACCCCGTTGGGCTGCTCTTCGGTATGCAGGTTACCGTCGTCGTGGTAGGTGCGCTTGATGACTTCCTGGCGTTCATCGCCACTGCTGCGCTTGCGCCAGCGGGTAGTGGTGTCCTGGGGCAGCTGGCAATCGGCGCGCTGGTCCTTGAACGGCTTGGCCGGGTCATAGGAATACGTGGTCAGCACCGTGCGCAGGTGCTGGTCGTCATCCGGCCCTTGTCGTTCCTGCTCCCAGGCCAGCAGGTGGAACTTGTTGAACTGCCGTTCGAGGGTGCGGGCCACCGAGCCGTCGGCAGCCAGCAGTTGCTCCACCGAGCCATAGCGGTAGCTGCCGGAGTGCCGGTAGAGGATATCCAGGCCGGGGGTGGGGTCTGGATCGCCCAGCGGCAGGTTGGCGCCGAGGAAGTTGTTGCCGGCCTGGTAGTCGGCATCGCCGGTGGTGAGTGCGTAGCTGTAGGTGAAGACCTGGTTGCAGGGTTTGTTGGCCGCCGCCGGCCCATCCTTGTCGCCAGGGCGGATCTCGTGCCGGGCGACCCGGGGCAGCCGGCCCGAGATGCCATTGGAGAAGCCGTGGCCCTCAGGGTCGTATTCGATCAGTTCCCAGGCACCGGTGGGCGTACGCACCTCGGTGAGGCAGTCGTGGCCGTGGTGGCTCTCGTAGCGGAAGCGCCATTTGCCCTGGTTGCCGCCCACGCTGGGCAGTTGCAGTTCGGTGACCTTGCCCTCGCCATCCAGCTGCAGGACGAAAACGGCTTGCTGCTGGGGTGCACCGGCGGGGTTGAGGGTGATCGTCAGCGCGGTGGTCGTGCGTTCGACCGTCAACAGGTCGAGGTAGTTGCCGTCGGCATCGGCGCCCTGGATGGAGGCCAGGCGGTAGTGGGTCTGATTGAACAGTTCGGTGAGGGTGTACTGACAGTGGCCCTTGGAGAGCTCAACGAACTGTGCGCGCTTGCCGCTCGTCTCGATGAAAGGCGTGTAGGCCAGCTTCAGCGGTCGGGTCTGGGCGGTACGTATCTGCGCAGGCAGGTACAGCGGGCGGCTGGCTTCGAGGCGCTGAAGCTTTTCGATCAGCCCGGAGCGGTGCCTGACCTCGTAGTACGCTTCAGTCCCGGGTTCAGTCTTCCTGTACAGCTTGAAACTGTCGAGTTTCTTCTCGTCCATGAACAGCTCGGTGCCGACCGGTTCTTTGGCCTGGAAGCTTTCACCGGTGTGCAGGGCGACCACCTGGTTTCCCGGATCGAACTGCGACAGCTGCAGGTTCCAGCCTTTGCCGTAGCCGGAGTCCTGGGTGTTGAGCGGGTTGAAGAACAGCGCAAGGTTCAGCGCCGGCCCCAGCAAGGCGTTGGCTTCTACTTCCGGCAGGGTGAGGGACACCGTGTACTGGCCGGTGCGCGGATCCACACCGCTTTGCAGGAAACTCATGAAGTTGAAGGCGTTGGAGTGGACGGCGGTGGATGTGCTCATGATCGCTCCGTGGTGTCAGTTTACTTCTATATATTGGGGGTCCCAGATGAAATTTATAAAGGTAATGCTGTCCCATTGTGCGCCACGTATTTGTTGGGAGTCTTTGTAGAGTCCAGGGGCGCAAGGGCGGCGTGTAGCTGCATCCCTTAGATACTTAAAGGGAAGCCAGTCAGTAGTTGTCCGGTGGTGGTTTGTTTTGAAATTATAAGAGTTTTCATATGGGCCTTGGTACATATCGGTGATAAGGGAAAAGGTATAGCCGGAAGGAATGTCAGCAAGTTTTATATACTTTCCTTTGTGGTGGGCGCCAAACCAGGCACCTACGTTCATTTGAAAGGTTTCCCCGGGGCGATATTCTTCAACCCAGTAAGTCAGCCGAGTCCTGGGGGTCGGCAAGCTAGTTGACAGGTAGATTCTCATGGGTACCTCAGTGGCGGCAGTGGTTAAATCAACTGGTCGCGATGGCGCGCCTGTTTTTTGGGGATAAAGCCAATTATTTTGCTGAATGCATTGCCGTAGTGGTCATGGAATTCAAAGCGCAGGTCACTGCTGTAGTGTCTTAAGATTTTGTTGCGTTCCACATCGCTGGCCTTGTAAAGGGGGATGTCGGAAAAGCGATGAACCGAGATCATGACCTGATGTTCCTTAAGGTCGCCATCGAACGTGTGATCTAGCTTCGAGTTGAATAGCCCCATTTTCGTCAATTCGTCATCGAATACAACTAATTTATCCGTTAGCTCCTCTGGCTTGAGCACAATCGCGGTGACACTGCAGAACTCTTCGATCGGTGCGTCACGCTCAAAGCGGACAATGGAATTGCGCGGTACCCATTGGCCGGCTTCGTTCTTGCCTTTTACCGAACAGTCTTTGAACGGTGCGCTGGGGTCGGATGCCAGAATGAAATATTCGTACGTGTCGAGATTCATGTCGTAGGGGTAGAATTCGCTGGTGTCATCGAACCCTCCTCTGGCGCCTGCTGTGAGGGTCAGGCGAGGCGCACTGAAGTCCAGTATGGCCACTTCGAAGGCATTCTTGCTTTGCGTGAAGTAATGCCACCAGCCCAGGGCGTCACAGAAGCCTGCATAAAATTTCTTGGTCGTGGTCTGCGGCGCCCGGCTATGCAGATAGAACCGTTTGGCGGTATTCGGGATAGCGGTGTCAGTTGCGCCGCTCGGTGAAATTTTGGCCGTATCGTAATCTTTATTTCGATCTGTGGTGCACGCCCAGTGAGCCCCGTGCAAGACTGGCGCCGCGCTAGGGGGAAGCACCTGCGTCTGCTGATGGCTGCGGTAGTCGAAGAATCGCAGTTTCGCCCACTCTTCGTCAGGCAGCTCTCCCTTATCGGTCGTGGCTTCGATATCGACGATCAGTTGCTGTGCACCATTACCGTACATGAAGGCTCTTACCGGGCGCAGGTTGCCGAATTCTGAAACTTCCACCTTGGTGTTTGTAAGTCTCGTCCAATATCCCTGCGGTGCGATGGCTGCGGGGGCGTGAGAGAGCGTGGCGTGGGCCTCGACATAGATCACGTCGTTGTGAACCAGTGTGCAGGTCACCCTGGAGGTGCCGTCGTGTTGCCCATTGGCCGTATACAAGCCGTCTTCGCTGATCTGCCCGGCAGTGCAGGTCCAGAGGCGTTTGGCCACGGGGATAAGCCGAGGGTCTGCCATGAACTGCGCCTGGTCCTTGTCCGAGACCCTCGAAAGCGCATCAGGATACAGGGCCAACTGGTCGAACCCGGAACGGGCCGGCGAGCCGTGAAGCGTTGACTCATCACTCCGGTCGCTGCCGTCACGAACTTGCCAGGAGGGATCCCAGTCCCATGAAATATGCGTGAATTTACTTGCCGATGAAGTATAGTGGCGGCCAGTTTTCCTGAGCCCCGCTGCCACTTCATAATTTGGGCTGGTCATGAGCGATGTGAAATCGATGACGCCAGTGGTGGTTGAAAAATGAGTGGTTACCACATTTGCAGTGTTCAGGTATTCGCCCTCATCGTCGGTTTGAATAAAACCGATGCTGCAGCCCGAGGGTACTTCAGATAATTTCAGGTACTGGGCGCCACTGCCACCCCCCATGTGGTGCCTGCACGAATGGACACCCTGGCCATGCTCGACAACTACGAACCATGAACTAGTGTCGAAATTTTCTTCATTGGAGTAGTAAATTCTCATGGCCTTGCCCTCTAGGTGAACATGTCGCGGTGACCGTTCTGGCCTTTGTTAGGGAAAGCAAGCGTTTTTCTGATGATGCTCCCGCGGAGGTCACGGAACGTCAATGTCAAACCTTGGCCATACCGGTTGAGCAGTGCCTCGCGCCGGTCAGGGGGGATGTGTTCCGCGCGGATGTCGTTGAAGCGATGGATCGAAACAATCACCGTATCCTGTTCCAGTTCACCCATAAACGCTTGTTGTAAATGGTTGCCAAATACGTGTTGAAACTCAGGTTCGAGCAACCATGGGTCGAAGCGTATGTGGCGCTGATTTTTTTCTGTGACAACACCCGTCACGGTGCACATGACTTCAAGGGACGTGTCGCGCTCGAAGCGCACGATGGAACAGCGGTTTGCGGGTGGTTGAGCCGTATTGCTATCGCCAACCTCACACTGGATGAACCCACCGGGTACGCGAACCGTGACGTACTCAGTGGTGACAGGGTTGAAGTCGTAGGGGTAGCTATCGTTCGTTTCTTCCGGAAGTTTGTAGTAGTTGAAGCCCGCTATTCTTTTAGTGGAAATTTCAGGGATGGCTTCAGGTTCCTCTTTGCTAACTTTTACTTTTATCGGCATTTCTGTGAATGTATGATCCGTGCCGTCAGCCAGGGTCAATCTTATATAGAATCGGGTTTCGGGAGTGGTAGACGGGGCCGCGCAATGCAGGTACAGCACCCTGCTGCTGCCATATTCCCGGTAATTTTCCTCATTGATATGGTGTTGACGGACAAGCGCTTGGGCGAAGCCCAAACTTCTGAACCAGGTATACGCCCAATCGCCATCCTTGCCCTCCAATATCAATGGCCTGTCTTCGACCACGGGCAGAGGTGCGACGGGGGCGCCATCGAGGTCAAGCAATCTCAGGCTATCCCACTCTTCAGGTGATACATCGCCTTCGGCGCGCCACAGCGTTACCCGGATGGCAAGTTGTTCTGCCCCATTGGGCCGCAACTCGCCTGTCCTGAGGTCGGTATCGGTCGAGGGAAAACCGTCAAGGGTGATCTGGGCGTGCGGCACTAAGGGTGCCAAGGGGGGCAGGCCATCAAAGGGTGGTGTTTGCGCAGAGGGGAGAGATGTCATCATGCGGTCCTCGGGCGGGGCGTTTAGTCAGTACACCAACTGCAACGTGGCCGATCTGAAGGCACGTTGCGCTGTTCCCTGGGCGAACGTCACGTGCCCTGTGAAAATCATGTAGCTTCCCGGTTCGACCTGGGCAAGTTCATTCGTGTTGAGCGGTGCACTCACGTACTGCTGTTCAACTTCGGTTTTGCCGATTACAAAACGGTCGAGGAACGTGATGGTTCTTCTTCTTTCGTTATTACGATCTTTCAGTGAAACAGAGAGCGAGACATGCTGGCCTTCGGCCATGAATGGCCACCTTTCAATACAGACTGTTGTGGTACTTGCCAGCGCCTTTAAAGAGAGCGTCGAGCCGTCAAGCGATTCCGGACATTGAAGGGTTGGCATCGAGGCGAGGGGGATGGGCACTGTGAAGACCGAGTACACAGCGGAGCGTTCGTAGCGTTTGCCGTCGTTGACTTCGTAATAGAAGTTCAGTGTCGTGCCCACGTAGGCAGCAAAATCTTCAACCGGCACCCTGAAGTGCAAGGCGGCTTCACCTTCCACAGGTTTATAGAGCATGCGGGTGAGTACCTGCTGCTGCTGCGTGGCGATGCAGATGAACACGCAGGTGTTATCGATGTCGGCCTCATGCGGAATACGCAGAACCGCACCCTGGCGTAACTGGATTGCCTCGATCTGATTGCTTTCGGCGCCGATAAGTACTGGGGCAGGGAGGTGACGTGGGGCGCGCTCGCCTACCTTGAACATGGTTGAAGGCTCCGACGCCCATGCCCAATCCACCCCCGCTACCTGGTATCTGAATTCTACGTATTTACCCAAGTGTCCGTTCAACCAGTCGGGGTCGAGCTGGAAACGCCGGTAGTTATCGTTGCGGGCTATTGTGTTATGGGTAGACCACAGAATGGCTACATCCAAGGGCGGCAAGTCTTCGGCGTCCCCGGGCTGGTAAAAGATTCGGGCGATCAGCAGGCATTCATCATTGTCCTCGAAACTGTCGTAGGGGGCCGTGACCTCGGAGTGATACGCAGGATCAAGCAGGTCGTCCGTAAGCCCTTCGACATAGGGAGGCGCTAATAACGCGACAGAGTGATGTTCAACAACCTCGAACTGCTTTGCATGGGAAGAGGCAACCACCTCACCGTTTCGCTCGACGAAAAACTGTGCGGTCCCAGTGCTGCCCTTGAGCGCATTGATTTTTCCGGCATCTAGCGTTTTAGCAATGACGGTGTCGAGTGCCTCAACGTGGGCTTCGAACTCATACTTATAATAGAAACTTCCGCCAATGTAGCCACTCCAGACAAATATGACGCGGTCACCCAGGCGCATCTCGCTATGGGGTAGAGCAACAAATGTACCTGGGAGTTGATCCAAATCCGTCGTGGATATTTTTGCATCATGGCTCGGAATGACATGCACCCAAGCCTGTTCTGCCCTATTCGTTGACTCAACAGAAAAGCGGGGGCTGATGGCCGTGGTGTCGGGTGTATCTGCTTGGCTGCCGTATGTCATATGGCCTACTTCCGATGTGTTGGCGACTTGAGACCGGTCCTCATGTGAGCGTTTTACTGGCACCACGGCCAGAGCGAAACTAGCAAAAATGCCAGGTGTGTTTTGTACGACCTGTTGTTAGCGTGCCCATGGCGTTTTTGATTATTCCTCTGCGAGAGGTCATCCATGAGCACATCCACCGCCGTCCACTCCAACGCCTTCAACTTCATGAGTTTCCTGCAAAGCGGTGTGGATCCGCGCACCGGCCAGTACACGGTGTCCCTCACCCTGCCGGAAGTCGAAGCCAACGCCTTGCTGGGGCCGGCGCTGAACCTTGCGCTGTTCTTCAACCCGCTCAACACCCAGGACTCCGGCTACGGCAAAGGCTGGAACCTGCAGTTGTCGCAGTTCGACCCGGAAAACCAGGTGGTCGCCCTGCACACCGGCGAAAGCTTCAAGGCCACCCGGACGGCGGGCACCGAGCTGTTCATGGAGGAGAAGAAGCTCGACAGTTTCAAGCTGCACCAGAAGGCCGAGCCTGGAACAGGCCTGGCGTATTACGAGGTCAGGCACCGCTCCGGGCTGATCGAAAAGCTTCAGCGCTTCGAAGCCAGCCGCCCGCTGTACCTGCCCGCAGAGATACGTACCGCCCAGACCCGGCCGCTGAAGCTGGCCTACACGCCTTTCATCGAGACGAGCGGCAAACGCGCACGGTTCGAGAAGCTCTTCAAGGGCCGCTTTCAGTACACCCTCACCAAGCTTTTCAATCGGTTCGCATGGTTCGAGAAGCTTTTCAAGCGCCACTGTCAGTACACCCTCACCGAACTGTTCAATCAGACCCACTACCGCCTGGCCTCCATCCAGGGCGCCGATGCCGACGGCAACTACCGCGACCTGTTGACGGTCGAACGCACGACCACCGCGCTGACGATCACCCTCAACCCCGCCGGTGCACCCCAGCAGCAAGCCGTTTTCGTCCTGCAGCTGGATGGCGAGGGCAAGGTCACCGAACTGCAACTGCCCAGCGTGGGCGGCAACCAGGGCAAATGGCGCTTCCGCTACGAGAGCCACCACGGCCACGACTGCCTCACCGAGGTGCGTACGCCCACCGGCGCCTGGGAACTGATCGAATACGACCCTGAGGGCCACGGCTTCTCCAATGGCATCTCGGGCCGGCTGCCACGGGTCGCCCGGCACGAGATCCGCCCTGGCGACAAGGATGGGCCGGCGGCGGCCAACAAACCCTGCAACCAGGTCTTCACCTACAGCTACGCACTCACCACCGGCGATGCCGACTACCAGGCCGGCAACAACTTCCTCGGCGCCAACCTGGCGCTGGGCGATCCAGACCCCACCCCCGGCCTGGATATCCTCTACCGGCACTCCGGCAGCTACCGCTATGGCTCGGTGGAGCAACTGCGGGCTGTCGACGGCTCGGTGGCCCGCACCCTCGAGCGGCAGTTCAACAAGTTCCACCTGCTGGCCTGGGAGCAGGAGCGACAAGGGCCGGCTGACGACCAGCACCTGCGCACGGTGGAGACCACGTATTCCTACGACCCGGCCAAGCCGTTCAAGGACCAGCGCGCCGATTGCCAGCTGCCCCAGGACACCACTACCCGCTGGCGCAAGCGCAGCAGTGGCGATGAACGCCAGGAAGTCATCAAGCGCACCTACCACGACGACGGTAACCTGCATACCGAAGAGCAGCCCAACGGGGTGATCGAAACCAGCCTGTGGTACCCAAGCACCGGTGAAGGCAGCGACTGCCCCGCCGACCCGGACGGCTTCGCGCGCCACCTCAAGAGCAAGACCACCACGCCCGGGCCCGGTGCCCAAGCACCTACCCTGCGCACCCGCTACCGCTACCGCACCCTGGCCGCACTGCCAGGCAATACCCAGGACCAGAGCTGGCACGTGGTCGATGAGGAGCTGCTGGAGCAAATGACAGGGGAACAGGCCAGCACGCTGCAAAGCATCCAGCACACTTACTACGACGACAGTAACGACGCGTTCATCCATGGCCGGTTACACAGCCAGGCGCTGACCATGAACGCCCCGCCGACCCGGACGGCTTCGCGCGCCACCTCAAGAGCAAGACCACCACGCCCGGGCCCGGTGCCCAAGCACCTACCCTGCGCACCCGCTACCGCTACCGCACCCTGGCCGCACTGCCAGGCAATACCCAGGACCAGAGCTGGCACGTGGTCGATGAGGAGCTGCTGGAGCAAATGACAGGGGAACAGGCCAGCACGCTGCAAAGCATCCAGCACACTTACTACGACGACAGTAACGACGCGTTCATCCATGGCCGGTTACACAGCCAGGCGCTGACCATGAACGGGCTGACCACCCTGACCCGGTACGCCTACGCACTGGGTACGGCTACTGACTTCGGTAGTGATCAGGCCGAGCAGACGGTGCTCAGCATCGAGCAGATGGTGATGGGGCATGAATATGACCCCGACAACGAAGCACTAAAAGGCGTCTACAAGATCACCCGCAGCGAACGCTCCCTGCTCACTGGCGAGCCATTGCTCAGTGAAGACGACAAGGGTGTGAAGATCAGCTATCAGTACGATGTGTTGCGTCGAGTGACAATGGAAACGGTCGCGCCTGACGACGATGAGTTCAAGGCCGAGCGTATCTACAGCTATACGCTTTGCGCAACCGACCAAGACCGGGCGCAACAGCAGCGAACGGATGTGAATGGGGTCGTGACAACCACCTATACCAACGGTTTGAACGGCCCCGTCAAAGAGATGCGCAACGATCTCGATAATGCTGTACCCCCAGCTCAGCCGAAAGTTCGTGATCTGTATGAAGCGACTTTCGATTTCTTCGGTCGGTTGCTGAGTGAAACCGAAGTTGATTGGCTGAGCGAGAACACAGAGGCGGATCTCAAGCTTTCCCGCACGTATGACTACGACCTGTGGGGGCAGCAACGCTCAGTGACAGGCCCGGACGGCGTACAGGTCGTGGAGGAGAACGATCCGGTTGGTGAGCCGAATCCCGATCTCCCGTCAGGGCCTCGTCAACGGATAACCCGGCAGTATCGGTTGGCGGCAGGCGGGGCGAAGAGCGGCATCATCAAGACGTGGGTGAACCTGTTCGGTGAAGCTGAGCGAATAGAACGCCTTGAGTGGTCGGGTACGGGCAATGATTACAGCGAGCGCATGATCAGCCTGCAAGTCAATGCGTACGACGGCCTGGGGCGCCTCCTGCGGGAGACGACTGGTTTTGTTCCGAAAAGAACAAATGCCTATACCTACGACCCTTACAACCGACTGCTGGAACATACCTTGCCCGAAGGGGCCAAGGTGCTCCGTGAATATGCAGAGCACAGCAGCGCCGACTTGCCCACGGTCATCAAAGTGTCTGGGGTGGTGTTGGGGCTACAGGCGTTCGACGGTCTTGACCGCCGAATCAGTGCCACCACTGGAGGGCGGGTAACTACCTACCAGTATGAGCAGGGTGAGCGGCAACCCAAGACCGTGCATACGCCAATGGGCGATATCGAGTACAAATATGAGTTGAGATTGAGCGAGGAGCCGAAGGAGCGAGCTTTCATCGATGTCGGTAAACAGGGTGGCACGCCCCAGCGCAGCTCGGAGTCGTTATTCGAGCGCAATAAAAGAAATGCCCGCTTGGAGGCCTGCAGTGTGGGGGAAGAGGCTTTCTTCCGTGAACACTACACAAACGGCACCTTGCACAAGGAAAGGCGGCACCAGGGAGGGCAAGACTATGCGATGACGTACGGTCATAGCCAGCGCGGCCGCGAGACCTTTTTCAAGGATGTCAACGACAATTGCCAGACGTATCTGTATGGCAATGAGCCCGGTACACCGGCTCACGGTCAGTTGGTCAGCACCGAGATCGCAGGCGTCTTGCAGGGGACTTTCGAGTACGACGACTTCGCGCGTATGGCGAACTACACAACCACGGACACTGTTGGTAATCAGTCGATTGAAACGCTACTGGCCTATGACCCATTTGATCGGGAAATACAGCGTACTTTCATATTCACCGACAACGGGCAGAGGACGCAGCAGACCCTGGTTCAGGAATACGATGATCGGGATGCCATGACCAAGCGCACCTTGACGCAGAATTTGCCTTTGCCAGAAAAGCTGCTGCGCCAAGAAAAGTACGGGTATGACCTTGACCAGCGGCTCACCTCCTACGAGTGCGAGGGCCCCGAATGCCCACTCGACCCAGCAGGTAATGTCATCCGCTCGCAAACCTTTATCCACGACGTCTACAACAACATTGAGGTCTTGATTACGGAGCGTGTTGGCGGGCCGGGTGAATTTTCGATTTACCATTTCTCCGCTGTTGATCCCGCGCAGTTGGTTGCCATTGAAAGTCTTCCGTTTGCCGCCAACGTGAAGCTGTTCGGCCTGTCCCGCGAGCAGGCGTTGAGGTTGTTTGACGCCGCCCCGCCACAGCACAGGCGGCGTATCGAGCTGGAATACGATGCCAATGGCAATTTGACCCGTGATGAACAGGGCCGTGTCATGGAGTATGACCGCTTCAATCGCCTGCTTAAGGTCACAGTGCCCGCAGCAGATGGCGAGCTTGTAGAGGCGCAGGCATACGGCTATGACGGCACGGACATCCTCACGCGAACAACTCAGGCCAATCGCACAGAGCAGCGTTTCTATCAGAGCGGTAATGCGTCAGTCGTTGGGGACATCACTATCGTCCGTGGGGCAGGAGGCCAGCCCTTGGCCGAGTCCCAGCCGACCGAGGCTGCCCAGCACAGTGTGCAGGATCCCAGCCCCTGAGCCTGGCCGCTGGTCAATACAGGGTCAGTGCTGACGGCCTTCGCCGGCCTGGCCCAACAGCTGCTTCTCCTGGTGCCAATCGAACGGCTCGTCATTCTGTTCGGCTTCATAGCGTCGTTCTTCCAGGGCCTGGTACAGGGCCAGTTCCTCATCGGGCATGAAGTGCAGGCAGTCGCCAGCGAAGAACCACAACAGGTCGCGCGGTACCAGGTGAGCGATCTGCGGGTAGCGCTGGATTACCTGGCAGATCAGGTCCTGGCCCAGGTACTGGCTTTCGAGTGGATCTTGCGGCAACAGGGTGAGCAGTTCGTCGAAGCGTTCGAGGAACAGGGCGTGGCTTTCTTCCGGCACCTGCTCGGCCTCGCCCAGCGCCACCAGGATGGTGCGCAGGTGGTGGAGCAGTTGCAGGTGGTAGTCCAGGTGGGGGGTGGCCATGGCGGGGTCCTCGGGTGGTTGAAGCGGGGGCGGAGTATACGCCGGATGGCTGGCTACGGCACGGTTTGATCTCAAGGCGCGATGGTGCTTGCGCCCAGGTTTTGCGAGCGATTTGCAGCACACCCCTCGGCTTGTACAGGCTTTGGAGCCTGGGGCAATAACACGGGAGAATGTTGATGGATAACGATGTTCCTGATGCGGTCGAACGCTGGATGCTCTCGGACCCCGAGCAATTGGGGTGGGACATGATCATCGCGCTGCCCTTTGAACTGATCAATCGGGGGATCAGGCACGATGACCTCCGACGACACAGAGAGGGCCTGGTTATCCAGGGGCTCAATGGGAGTGATCAGTATGAGGGCTTGACCTACTCATTTGAGGGGTATCGACTTACCACCACTGTGCTGGCACTGCATGAAATCACCTATGACAACCCCAGGATCAATGTGCAAATGCATTTGACCGGAGGGGTTAGCCTGCTGAGCGACGCGGGGGGTGAAATCATCGAGTTGGCGGAGCATGGCCCGTTGACCGGGTACCGTGCGCAGATGGAGGTTCGGTTGCGAGTGGAGGGCTCAAACCTGGTGATGGATCTGAGCCAGGGGCTGAGCCATGAGATGCCCCTGGGTAACTCGGACATCGAGCATCAGCGTGGCGCTAAAATATTGCGACAGATGTTTAGCGGTTTGGAGGTAGGTCTTGCTCGGGTGCCTTTGCTCAGCCTATCGAACAAGAGGGACGATGCTTTTCGTCAACCCGTCGATATCAAGGTAGGTACCCAATCTGGAGCCAAGCAGCAAGCGGTGGTGCTGTTTACCACGTTCCAGCATGGTGCGGCGGGTTTCAGTCCACCTGCGGGCGGGAATGATTTCCCCACTTTGCTGATGGAGGGCACCGATCAACAGAATAGTTGTGCAATCTTGCTGTCCAGACGGCTACTTTGCCGCACGGTCTACGGCCCGGCTGTCCTTGGCATGTTTCCCACCGGCACATTCAGCTACAGCAATGGCGACGATGATCGGCAGTCCATCATGCAGGTGGAGCAAGGCGTGTTACAGGTGCCGGGTGCAAGCATGCATCTCGAAACAGGTGACTATGAGTTTTCTTCCTTCAACCTTGACGTCGGGCAAAGCGAAGGTGCGTTTCGCATCGACTTTGGCGCAGCAGGTGTAACCCAGCGATGGCAACCCACATACAGTGTGATGTGCCGGTATCGGCAGTTGGGCGAACCAGACTGGCGTAGCGAGACCATCACTGCCGCGCCGGACCTCACCTACACCTTCGTATTGCAAGGGGACGCCAGTGTCGAGGGCAAGCTGAAAGGGCGTTTGGACATGCAGCTGTCGGCCTCCGGCGAGGCGCAGCATACTGCAGTTGATTCGATGAACTACGCAATCAACAGAAGCATTATCAATGCCTTGGCGCAAAAGCTGACGGCTCACGCCATCGAGCCATTGAACGCAAGCCTGACGCTGCCAGGCCCAGGCTTGTTCAAGCCCAACCTGTATCGGCTACCCAATGGTGTTGCACTCTGGGGTAGCGTGGCACCTGACCAGAGTTTGCGTATCGTCGAGGATGATGTGCAGGTCGCCGCAGGCCAAACCCAGCAGTTCACGGTCATGCCTGAGCCCTCCGTAATTGAATGGCGCGTTGCTGCGTTGGGCGAATACACAGGCGCGGTGGGCGTTATCGATTCGCGGACTGGTCTTTACCAGGCCCCCGACGCCGACGAACTCAAAGGAAACACCGTGCCGGTGTGTGTAACGGCGACTGATGCCGCCAACGGGCAAACCAGCGAAGTGCTGATGATCGTGCACGGCCATGCCTTGGCCATCACCCCACGATTCAGGTTGGTGGCGCCGGGGCAGGGTTACGAGCTGCAGGTCACAAGTTTAGGTGACACGGATATCGAGTGGTCAATCAAGAATTTACAGGGGGGGCTTAGGGGCAGTCTCAACGTCATTGCGCCTGGGCGTGCCCAGTATGTTGCGCACGAGGCGCAGAACGATGTGTTCTATGTACTCGATGAGATTCAAGTGCTCAGCACCATTACCGGCGCAGTAAGTACGGCTCATGTACTCGTCAGGCACGATCACGGGCAAATGGTCCTGATTCCAGACCCTTACGAGGGCGTACCTGGTCGCCCGATGCGGTTGACTGCCTGGGATACCGCATGGGGTGTTCAGGTGCCAGCGACGTGCACCTTGCATGGGCCTGGGCGCATAGAGAACGAGTTGAACGGGGAAGGGTTGCTCTATTACCCAGACCTCGAGTCTGGTGAGCGCAGTGTGCTCATCATGGGGAGATTGGAAGACCAGTACGGTGTGATCGAGGGGCACCTGACCCTCGCATTGCCATTGTCTCAGGGGGTTAAGCAGCACGTGCCGCAGGCCTCGATCATGCAGCGTGAGCGACAACATTCACTGGCTCCGCGGAGAAGAATGCCATGAGCCAGCAAACCCCAGAAGAGCTATTGCAGTGGTTGCGTCAGAAAAGCCGGTTATTCGGTTGGGACGCCATTGTTGCGATCGACCTCGACGTCATCAATCGATTGCTGGCGTACGAATACAGCCGGCGATTCCATAAAGACAGTTACCTGAAGCCGATCACTGCAGCCGTGCCGGCCATAGAAGGCCTCAGGCAGCACCGCTTGCATGATGTGCTGCTGGATGCTCCGCGGCTTGCCTTCGGTACTGCCGATCTGACGGATCCCCAGGCCAGCCTGGGCATGAACATCATTCGCGGCAGCCTGGTGAGCCTGGCCAGTGAGCAGGCGAACGGCTTGCAGTACTGGGTACCGTACCGAGTCGACTGGATCGATCCGCGTCAGCAGGCGCGGTTGAGTCTGATCCTCAACCTCGAGGAAGTGCCGGGTACTATCGACCGCGATCGTCGCATCTTGCTCGACTTGAGCAAAAGTGATGACTTCGAACTGGACTTGGCGCCTTGGCCGGGGGACAAGCGTGAGGGAGGGATGCTGTTCAAGAAGTTGTTCAACGACTTGGCGGACGAGGAGCGGTTTCTTGAGTTGGGGAGGGTTGGGGCGGCAGGCCTCGACTGGATGAAACCCAAGCTATTCACGCTGCGAACCCAATCGAACCCTACTCATGATGGGGGCGCACTGTTGGTGTTCGTCGCCATGCACATGAGGGCGCCAGGGAGCATGCCTGGAGCGGATAGTGATTTTCGTTACCTACTGCCGGGTACCGGTTCAAGTGCCGCAACGATAACGGTACTCGCCGACCGGGTGCGAGTAGCTGCTGGGCAGCTGTCAAAGGGCCTGCAAAACGTTAGATTCGTTGGGATGGAGGAGAGTATTGATGGCAGCGGTCAATTGAATGGCTGGACGATGTATAACCCATCGTATTATGTTGGTCAGCACAGTATCATAATATCAAAGTGGCTTGGCGTTATTGCGATGGAGACCAGCCTGCCTATAGATGCTGAAGATTTTTTGATGGCGTCGGAGACGGTAAGTGTTTCGCAGGTCGGGCGTCGATTGGAGTTGAGTTGGCCTGCCTATATCAATTTGAGGTACGCGCTGAAAGATATTGTCGTGAGGGAGTTTTTTAACGAAGTTAGTTACAGGGAAGACTATATAGCTAATGGGTATCGTCACTATTTTGATTGGCGGAGTCTCGGAGCTTCGAGCCCAATGCAGGTTGTGTATGAGCTTTCTGATGAGTATGATGAGGAGCCAGTGCTGAAGCTGGAGCGTTTCAGCCTAGTGCCCGGGGCTTTGACTGAAGATAACGATAGTGGCCTCGTATCTAAACCCTTTGAAGATAACTCTGCGCAGGCTCCTTATCTGGATCCGCATAGATTGAGCTATGTGCAAAGATTGGTGGGGGACGCTTCATCATTTTTGCGAGAGACTTGGCGATCCCTGCTTAATGATATCTTGGTGGGTCTGGAAAAAGGATTTACTGCTTCGGAATTCATCCAGCCTGTCGTTGAGGATTTAGTTAAACTTAATCTTTCGCTTGAGCCGGAAAAGATAAGAATTGGCATCCCTTCTGATATTGCTTATTTTGGGAAGTTGGAGGGTGGTCGTTCGCCTGTATTGCCTGACGCTGAGGTCAGACTGCTGGCAGGCAGCAAGCACACGTTCAGGCCCGTCCCTGCGGTTGTCGTCACGTATTGGAGCCTTACACTACTGGAGCCCTACAGCGGTGATCCCGGCAGAATCGATCTACTCGGTAACTATACGGCTCCATCATTCGAGCGAATCAAGGGCACCTCCCTGCGCGTGTTGGTTACGGCGCATAACTTATACGGCTCAAGTGCTACTTTGGTAACAGTCTTGAAACACAGCATGAGCCTCAGCCCGCAGATCGAGGTGTGCCTGCCGAACAGCCAGGTTCACATCAAGGCGGGTACGCTGGGCAAGGAAGAGGACGTGCAGTGGGCTATCGCATCTTCCCAGGCGCGTGGGCAATTGTCTGAAAGCCACGGTGTGCGCAATACATATACCGCCGGTACACCTGGGAATACCGAGGCTTTCCTCATCGAAAGAATCGAAGCAAGTGATGGTGCGAGTTCTGCGCACACCTACATCGTCACGAAATCCAGCGGAGCTCTTCGCCTGCAACCTATACGTGTGCACGCGTGGCACGAAACCGAGGGTTGGGTTCGGCTTCGCATCGAGATAGGCAACCAGGATCGGGAGGCCGAATGGTCCATTCTCAATGAGGGCGCGGGCACCGTCGTGGCTGAGGGGCTGGACGGCCTGTACCGCAGCGATCCGAATGCCGATGACCGTTATGTGCTGGTTCAAGCGAAGGTGGAGGGAAGGGGGACCGCTTATGGTCTGATCATCTTGCCACTGCCATTGCGCGAACTTCGCGAGACCTACGAGGCTCTGATCGAGGTCGCAACAATCCCGGACGAAAAGCCAGCTGATTAGGTTGTTCAGGGCAGACAGCCGTCCTGGCGATGCTGTCTGCCCGACATTCAGCGTACCTTACCTGGCGTTGGCGCCAGCACTTGTCGCTCGAACGCATCCACATCAATGACCCGGCGTAGTGCCGTTTCGGCAGACTGCAAACGTGCGGCTTCGTCGAGCTGAAGAATACCGGCCGTGATCGCCGCGTCGCTCATCGACTGTCCTGGCGTTTGCGTTACCTTGCCTTCCTTGACCGCCTGATGCAGCACCTTGCGCAGTGGCGCCACTTCCTCAAGCAGGTCACTGGCCCGTTGCAACGCCGCCACCGGGTCCCCCTCGGCCTGCGGCCGGAAGCACCCGGCCAGCAGTTCTTCGAGCGCCGAGTCGCCTTTGCGCCGCCCGATCAGCTCGGCCACCTCGGCGTCCAGTTCGTCGCTCGGGCCGGTATGCCGGCGGCCAAACGGGAACACCAGCAGGCGCAGGGCACAGCCAACGAAACGGTTGGGGAAGTTGTCGAGCAGCTTGTCCAACGCTTGCTCCGACTGCCCCAGGCTTTCTTCCATGGCCCAGCGCAGCAGTGGTCGCATGTGTTCGGGCGAGCCCAGGTCGTGGTAGCGCTTGAGCGCGGCACTGGACAGGTACAGGTAGCTGAGCACATCGCCCAACCGCGCGCTGAGCCGCTCGCGGCGCTTGAGCGCGCCGCCGAGCAGCATCATCGACAGGTCGGCCAGCAGGGCAAATGCGGCGGCCTGGCGGTTGAGGGCGCGGAAATAGCCCTGGCTCAGGGCATCCCCCGGCACCCGCTCGAAATGCCCAAGACCCAGGCCCAGCACCAGGGTGCTGGCGGCATTGCCAGCGGCGAACAGGATGTGCTGCATCAACAGGTCGTCGAACTCCTTCAGCGCATGATCGTGGTCCTCGCGCCCGACCAGGGCCATTTCCCGCAGCACGAACGGGTGGCAGCGGATGGCGCCCTGGCCGAAGATCATCAGGTTGCGCGAGAGAATGTTGGCACCCTCGACGGTGATGAAGATCGGCGCGCCTTGCCAGTTGCGGCCCAGGTAATTGTTCGGGCCCATGATGATCGCCTTGCCGCCGTGCACGTCCATGGCGTGCTGGATGCATTCGCGGCCGCGCTCGGTGAGGTGGTACTTGAGAATGGCCGACAGTACCGAGGGTTTTTCGCCCAGGTCCACCGCCTTGGCGGTGAGCAGGCGGGCGCTGTCCATCAGCCAGGCGTTGCCACCGATGCGCGCGAGAGACTCCTGGATGCCCTCGAATGCCGCCAGCGGCACGTTGAACTGTTCGCGGATGTTGGCGTACTGGCCGGTGACCAGGCTGGTGTATTTGGCGGCACCGGTACCGACTGCCGGTAGCGAGATCGAGCGCCCAACCGACAGGCAGTTCATCAGCATCATCCAGCCCTTGCCGAGCATCTCCTGGCCGCCGATGAGCTGCTCCAGTGGCACGAACACATCCTTGCCGCTGTTGGGGCCGTTCATGAACGCCGCACCCAGGGGGAGGTGGCGCTTGCCGATTTCCACGCCGGGGGTGTCGGTGGGGATCAGGGCCAGGCTGATGCCCAACTCTTCCTGCTCACCGAGCAGGTGATCCGGGTCATAGGCCTTGAACGCCAGGCCCAGCAGGGTGGCGATGGGGCCGAGGGTGATATAGCGCTTTTCCCAGTTCAGGCGCAGGCCGATGACCTCTTCACCCTGCCACTGGCCCTTGCACACGATGCCGGTGTCGGGCATCGCGCCGGCATCGGAGCCGGCCAGTGGGCCGGTGAGGGCGAAGCAGGGGATCTCGTCGCCACGGGCCAGGCGTGGCAGGTAGTGGTTGCGTTGCGCGTCGGTGCCGTAGTGCAGCAGCAGTTCGGCAGGGCCCAGGGAGTTGGGCACCATCACCGTCGAGGCCAGGTCGCCGCTGCGGGTGGCCAGCTTCATCGCCACTTGCGAGTGGGCGTAGGCGGAGAAGCCCTTGCCGCCATATTCCTTGGGGATGATCAGGGCGAAAAAGCCGTGCTGCTTGATGTGCGCCCAGGCCTCAGGTGGCAGGTCGAGGTCCTGGCCGATCTGCCAGTCGCTGACCATGGCGCAAAGTGCTTCGGTGGGGCCGTCGATAAAAGCTTGTTCTTCTTCGGTGAGTTGCGGCGCGGGGTAGGCGAGCAGGGTGTTCCAGTCCGGGCGGCCGCTGAACAGGTGCCCGTCCCACCACACGGTGCCGGCGTCGATGGCTTCGCGTTCGGTCTGCGACATGGGCGGCAGGGTGCGCTGGAACCACTTGAACACGGGGGCTGTGAATACCTTGCGGCGCCATTCGGGCAGGGCGACGAAGGCGACCTTCAGGGCGATCACCGCCCAGATCAGGGTCAGCAGCCAGCCGGGTGCGTGGCTGAAGATACCCATCAGCAGGGTGTAGGCGGCCATTGCCGTGAGAATCTGCAAAGGGGGCAGGCGGCGGTGCGTGAGATACGCAGCGCCCAACACCAATACCAGCAACCACAACAGCAACATGATCCTTCCTCCTTGGAACCTTGGGCATTCAGCCGACCCACAGAGCTTAGACGGGCTGGGGGGCTTGCCTAGGAGATGACAGGCAGGAGTGTTGGGAGTTCTGCGCGACATGTGTTGGATTGTCGATTTTGGGGCCGCGGTGAGGCCCATTCGCGACACAGGTTTACGCGGTCCTCTGTAGGAGCGGCCTTGTGCCGCGAAAGGGCCGCGCAGCGGCCCCCGGGTTTCACTGGCAGCGAGAAACGCTTGGAGTAGACTGTCCCCCTCCCGCATTCATAAGGACGTTGCCATGCTGAAGATCTGGGGCCGCAAGAATTCGAGCAATGTGCGCAAGGCGTTGTGGATCGCCCACGAACTGGGCCTGGATTTCGAATCCATCGACGCCGGCGGCGCTTTCGGCGTGGTCAACGAGCCGCATTACCGGGCACTGAACCCCAACGGCCTGGTGCCCATGCTCGAAGACGGCGACCTGGTGCTGTGGGAATCCAACACCATCGTCCGTTACCTGTGCGCCGAGTACGGCCAGGAGCAGGGTTGGTACCTCGACGACCCACGCCAGCGCGCCCTGGCGGACAAGTGGATGGACTGGACCACCTCATCCTTCGCCACCCCGTTCCGTCCGTTGTTCTGGGGCCTGCTGCGCACCCCCGAAGACCAGCGCGACTGGGTGGCGATCAACGCCGCGCACAAGCAGTGCGCCCAGCTGCTGGCGATCGCCGACGAAACCCTGGCCACTCAACCCTACCTCTCCGGTGACCAGATCGGCATGGGCGACATCCCACTGGGCAGCTTCATCTACGCCTGGTTCGAAATGCCCATCGAGCGCCCGGCCATGTATCACCTCGAAGCCTGGTACGAGCGCCTGAAACAGCGCCCGGCCTACCAGGCGGCGGTGATGACCGCCCTGACGTGACGCCACTTCGATAGTCATTATCAATAGATGTGACTGTACTTGTGCGGCCGGCCCTTGCACCATGGCCGCACTCACTGCGCCAGTGACTTTGCCTGGCGTGTCCTGAACCATTCTTTATTCGGTACGTGACCCGCTATGAGTTCCGCCCTGTCCATCCGACAGCTGACCAAGACCTACGGCAACGGTTTCCAGGCCCTCAAGGGCATCGACCTGGATGTTTCCGAAGGCGACTTCTTCGCCTTGCTGGGCCCCAACGGCGCCGGCAAATCCACCACCATCGGCATCCTTTCCACCCTGGTGAACAAGACCAGCGGCACGGTCAACGTGTTCGGCCATGACCTGGACCGCGAGCCGGCGGCGCTCAAGCGCTGCCTGGGCGTGGTGCCCCAGGAATTCAACTTCAACCAGTTCGAGAAGACTTTCGACATCGTCGTGACCCAGGCGGGCTATTACGGCATCCCGCCCAAGCTGGCCAAGGAGCGCGCCGAGCAGTACCTCACGCAACTGGGTTTGTGGGACAAGCGTGACGTGCAGTCGCGTTCGTTGTCCGGTGGCATGAAGCGCCGCCTGATGATCGCCCGGGCGCTGATCCACGAGCCGCGCCTGCTGATCCTCGACGAGCCGACCGCGGGGGTGGACATCGAGCTGCGTCGTTCGATGTGGAGCTTCCTCACCGAGCTCAACCAGAAGGGCATCACCATCATCCTCACCACCCACTACCTCGAAGAGGCCGAGCAGTTGTGCCGCAATATCGGCATCATCGACCACGGCGCAATCGTCGAGAACACCAGCATGCGCCAGTTGCTGGGCAAGCTGCATGTCGAGACCTTCGTCCTCGACCTCAAGCACGACCTGCCCGCCGCCCCTGAGCTGCACGGTTACCCGTGCCGGCTGATCACCCCGCATACGCTGGAGGTGCAGGTGGAAAAGGATATCGGCATCACCGCGCTGTTCGGCCAGCTGGCGCTGAAGAACATCGAGGTGCAGAGCCTGCGCAACAAGACCAATCGACTCGAGGAGTTGTTCGTGTCCCTGGTGGAAAAGAACCTGTCGAAGGTGGCTGTATGAGTGTGGAACTGCGCACCAACTGGGTCGCCCTGAACACCATCGTCTACCGCGAGGTGCGGCGCTTCCTGCGCATCTGGCCGCAGACCCTGCTGCCGCCAGCGATCACCATGGTCCTGTACTTCGTGATCTTCGGTAACCTGATCGGCCGGCAGATCGGCGACATGGGTGGTTTCACCTACATGGAGTACATCGTGCCGGGGCTGATCATGATGTCGGTGATCACCAACTCCTACGGCAATGTGGTGTCGAGCTTCTTCGGTAGCAAGTTCCAGCGTTCGATCGAGGAGCTGATGGTGTCACCGGTATCGCCACACACCATCCTGGTCGGTTACGTGCTGGGTGGGGTGCTGCGCGGGTTGGCGGTGGGGGTGATCGTCACGATCCTGTCGCTGTTCTTCACCCACTTGCAGGTGCATCACCTGGGTGTGACCGTCGTCGTGGTGCTGCTGACGGCGACGATCTTCTCGCTGCTGGGCTTCGTCAACGCGGTGTTCGCGCGCAACTTTGACGATATCTCGATCATCCCGACCTTCGTGCTGACGCCACTGACCTACCTGGGTGGGGTGTTCTACTCGATCACCCTGCTGCCGCCGTTCTGGCAGACCGTGTCGCTGGCCAACCCGGTGCTGCACATGGTCAACTCGTTCCGCTACGGGATCCTAGGGGTGTCGGACATCAGTATTGGCACCGCGATCACCTTCATGCTGGTGGCCACCGCGCTGCTCTATGTGCTGTGCATCCGCCTGCTGGTCAGCGGCCGTGGCATGCGGGCGTAGGCAGCGGCACTGGCGCCGGCGCCACTGCCGGCCCACCCACCAACGCCAGTAGAACTGGGTGGTGAAGTAGGCGAGCACGCCGAGCACCACCCCGCATACCACCGAGCCTAGTAGAAAGGGTTGCCAGATCGTCGCGAGCTGGTCGGTGACCCAGTCCATGGTGATCTCTTCGGGCAGTGTGCGTGGCGGCACCTGCAGCAGCCAGGCGCCGGTCATGTAGGTGACGAAGAACACCGGTGGCATGGTCAGCGGGTTGGTCAGCCACACCAGGCTCACCGCGATGGGCAGGTTGCCGCGCACTGGAATGGCCAGGGCGGCGGCCAGCAGCATCTGCATGGGGATGGGGATCAATGCGGCGAACAGGCCGACCCCCATGGCCCGTGCCACCGAATGGCGGTTGAGGTGCCAGAGGTTGGGGTCATGCAGCAGCTTGCCGAAAAAGCGTAAGGATTTGTGTTCCCTGATGCTGGTCGGGTCCGGCATGTAGCGTTTGAACAGACGGCGCGGCATGTGGGCTCCCGGCGAGTCGAAGGGCGTCAGTATGCCCTGATTGAACCGCAGCCTCGTTCAGAGTTTGTGACAATTGTTTAGCAAGATTTCCCCCTCAATCGACTAAGCCTCAGGGGCGGTTTCGCTTCTGGAGCTCTATCTCATGCGCACAGGGATGCTTGCGCTCGCACTCGGGCTGTTGAGCCTGCGTTTTCTGCCCGTGCTGCCGTCGGTCGGCTGGCTGGTGTCGCTGCTTTTGCTTGCCATTGTCTGCCTGCGTACGCGGGGGTGGCCGGTGGGGTGTTACTTGCTGGGGCTGTGCTGGGCCTGCTGGACGGCGCAGCAGGCCCTGGACGATCGCCTGGCGCTGCCATTGGACGGGCGCACGTTATGGCTGGAAGGGCGGGTAACGGGGCTGCCGGCGCGCTCCGCGGAGGGGGTGCGCTTCGAACTTGAGCAGGCGCGGTCACGGCGTGCCGAATTACCCACGCGCCTGCAACTGAGCTGGTTCGACGGCCCTGAGGTGCGCGCCGGGGAGCGCTGGCGGCTGGCGGTCAGCCTGCGGCGTCCACACGGCCTGCTCAACCCCCATGGCGCGGATCGCCAGGCCACCCTGCTGGCGCGCAGGGTCGGCGCGACCGGTACGGTCAAGGCCGGTGAACGGCTGGGGGCGCCCGCGAATGACTGGCGCGATGGCATCCGCCAGCGGCTGCTGGCTATCGATGCCCACGGGCGTGAGGCGGCCTTGGCGGCGCTGGTGCTGGGCGACGGCGCCGGGCTGGCGCGGGAGGATTGGCACACCCTGCAAGCGACCGGCACGGTCCATCTGCTGGTGATCTCCGGGCAGCATATCGGGCTGTTGGCGGGGTTGGTCTACGGGGCGGTGGCGGGGCTGGCGAGGTTGGGCGGCTGGCCCCGGCGCCTGCCCTGGTTGCCCTGGGCGTGCGGCCTGGCCCTGGGGGCGGCGCTGCTGTATGGCTGGCTGGCGGGGTTTGCTGTGCCGGTGCAGCGCGCCTGCCTGATGTTGGCGGTGGTGCTGCTGTGGCGCCTGCGCTTTCGTCATCTGGGGGCCAGCCTGCCGCTGCTGTTGGCGCTGGTCGGGGTGCTGCTGGTCGAGCCGCTGGCCAGCCTGTTGCCGGGTTTCTGGTTGTCGTTCGCCGCCGTGGCAGTGCTGGTGCTGTGCTTTGCGGCCCGCCTGGGTGCCTGGCGCCCGTGGCAGGCCTGGACCCGCGCCCAGTGGGTGATTGCCGTGGGGTTGTTGCCGGTGCTGCTGGCGCTGGGGTTGCCCGTCAGCCTGACGGCGCCGCTGGTCAACCTGCTGGCCGTGCCGTGGATCAGCCTTGGCGTATTGCCGCTGGCGTTGCTGGGTACCGCCGCGCTGCCGGTGCCTGGGGTGGGGGAAGGGCTGCTGTGGCTGGCGGGGTTCTCGCTGGACGGCTTGTTCCGCCTGCTGGAGCAGGGGGCGCGGTTGCAGCCGGCCTGGTATCCCGAGCCGTTGCCGCTGTGGGCGTGGCTGCTGGTGGCGTTGGGTGCGCTGCTGGTATTGCTGCCACGTGGCGTGCCAATGCGTGTGCCGGGTGCAGTGATGTTGCTGGCGCTATGGGCGCCGCGCGAACAACTGCCCCATGGCCAGGCCGAGGTGTGGCAACTGGATGTCGGGCAAGGGCTCGCGGTGGTGGTGCGTACCCGTCATCACGCGTTGCTGTATGACGCCGGGCCGGCGCGGGGCGACAGCGACCTGGGCGAGGGCGTAGTGCTGCCGACCCTGCGCCGGCTAGGTGTGAAGCAGCTGGACCTGATGCTCATCAGTCATGGGCATGCCGATCATGCCGGCGGAGCGGCGGCCGTTCGTCGCGGCCTGCCCGTCAGCCGGGTGCTGGCGGGGGAGGTCGAAGGCCTGGAGCCGGCGCAGCGCTGCGCCAGTGGTGAGCGCTGGCAATGGGACGGTGTGACGTTTTCGCTGTGGCACTGGCCTGTAGGGCCCAACAGCAACGAGCGCTCCTGCGTGCTGAAGGTCGAAGCCAACGGCGAGCGCTTGCTCCTGGCCGGCGACATGGAGGCGGGGGCGGAGCAGGCCTGGCTGGCGTCGGTGGACGACCCACGGATCGACTGGTTGCAGTCACCGCACCATGGCAGCCGCACGTCATCCACCGAGCCGTTCATCAAGGCGCTGGCGCCGCGTGGGGTGCTGATCTCGCGTGGCAGGCACAATGGTTTCGGGCATCCCCATGGGCAGGTGATCGAGCGCTATCGGCGGCATGGCGTGAGCGTTCATGACACGGCGTTGGAGGGGGCGCTGCGGTTGTGGTTGGGGCGCCATGTCGGGGTGGAGGGCGTGCGGGGGCAGCGGCGGTTCTGGCGCGATCAGCAATGAACATGTGTCGCGTGTTGGGAGTGCATGCCTTGGGTGATGTGGTGGGGCGAAGATCGAGCGCCGCNCGNGCGGCGCATCGCTGGCAAGCCAGCTCCCACATCTGTTTCGGGCCAGTTATTTCTGGTCCATCTCCACTGTCCGCCTTGTTTGTACGACGCGGTTTCAGGGTTGGCGCTACCGTCGCCCCACATGACTCAAGCCATGCACCAAGGCGGACAGTGGAGACCTCACAGGATGGATTGGCCCGAAATAAATGTGGGAGCTGGCTTGCCAGCGATGCGCCGCGCGGGCGGCGCTCGATCTTCGCCCCACCACAAACTCCAAGGCGGACCCTTCGATTTCCCTGACCTCCGGCAGATGAGCCCCTGGCGCACGTATGGTAGAGTGGCGGCCTTTTTCCGAGGGGATGCTTACTGTGTGGGAATTGGTCAAGTCCGGTGGCTGGATGATGCTGCCGATCATCCTGAGCTCCATCGTCGCCATGGCGATCGTCGTCGAGCGCCTGTGGACCTTGCGCGCCAGCCGTGTCACCCCACCGCACCTGCTGGGCCAGGTGTGGATGTGGATCAAGGACAAGCAACTGACCAGTGACAAGCTCAAGGCCCTGCGTGCCGATTCCCCTCTGGGTGAAATCCTCGCCGCGGGCCTGGCCAACTCGCGTCATGGCCGCGAAATCATGAAAGAGTGCATCGAAGAAGCCGCCTCGCGGGTCATCCACGAGCTGGAGCGCTACATCAGCACCCTCGGCACCATCGCCGCCATGGCCCCGCTGCTCGGCCTGCTGGGCACCGTGCTGGGCATGATCGACATCTTCAGTGCCTTCATGGGCTCGCAGATGACCGCCAACGCCGCCGTGCTGGCCGGCGGTATCTCCAAGGCGCTGGTCACCACCGCGGCCGGCCTGATGGTCGGCATCCCGGCGGTGTTCTTCCACCGGTTCCTGCTGCGCCGCATCGATGAACTGGTGGTGGGCATGGAGCAGGAGGCAATCAAGCTGGTGGAAGTGCTGCAAGGCGACCGCGAAGTGGAAGTGGCGGGAGGCAAGGCGTGAAGTTCCGGCGCAACCGCCAGCGCGAGAACGTCGACATCAACCTGGCGTCGCTGATCGACGTGGTGTTCGTGCTGCTGCTGTTCTTCGTGGTCACCACCACCTTCACCCGCGAGACGCAGTTGCGTGTCGAGCTGCCCGAGGCCAGCAGCGCGGCCCCGGCGCAACCTGATGACGGCAAGCTGATCGAGGTCACCATCAGCGCCGACGGTGTGTACTCGGTGAACAACCACCTGCTGCCCAAGAGCGACCTGGCCACCCTGAGCGAGGCGATCGAGAAGGAATCCGGCGGCGACATCACGCTGCCGCTGGCGATCAGCGCCGATGGCAAGACCCCGCACCAGGCCGTGGTCACTGCAATGGATGCGGCCGGCAAGCTCGGCTTCAGCAAGTTGCGCATGACCACCGTCGAGGCCGCGCAGGGCACTCCCTGATGGCGTTCGCCGACCGTCTGCTTGCCGCCTGGTATGCCGGGCACCCGGCCCTGGCACTGCTGCGCCCGCTGGAGGCCCTGTACCGCCGCGTGGTGATGGGCAAGCGCGCGCGTTTCCTCAGTGGCCAGAGCGCCAGCTACCGCGCCCCGGTGCCGGTGATCGTGGTAGGCAACATCACCGTGGGCGGCACTGGCAAGACGCCGATGATCCTCTGGCTGATCGAGCACTGCCGCCGGCAGGGGCTCAACGTCGGCGTGGTCAGCCGTGGCTATGGCGCCAAACCCCCTGAATACCCTTGGCGCGTCGGCGCCGACCAGCCGGCCGAGCAGGCCGGTGACGAACCCCTGTTGATCGTCCAGCGCACCGGTGTGCCGCTGATGATCGACCCCGACCGTTCCCGCGCCGTGCAGGCGCTGTTGGCCAGCGATGCGCCGGACCTGATCCTCTGCGACGATGGCATGCAGCACTATCGCCTGGCCCGCGACCTGGAACTGGTGCTGATCGATGCCGCCCGTGGCCTGGGCAACCGCCGCTGCCTGCCCGCCGGGCCGTTGCGTGAGCCGGCCGAGCGCCTGCACGAGGCCGACGCGGTGCTGTTCAACGGCGCCGAGGCCGACCGTGACGGTGGTTTCGCCTTCCACCTCGCTCCGTCGGCGCTGATCAACCTGCGCAGCGGCGAGCGCCGCGACCTTGACCTGTTTCCCGCTGGCCAGGCGTTGCATGCCGTGGCCGGTATCGGTAACCCGCAACGTTTCTTCAACACCCTGCAGGGGCTAAACTGGCAGCCGCTGCCGCACCCCTTCGCCGACCACGCACCGTACAGCCGCGAGGTATTGTCGTTCAGCCCGGCGCTGCCGCTGGTGATGACCGAGAAGGATGCGGTGAAGTGCCGGCCGTTCGCCGCCGACGATTGGTGGTACCTGGCCGTCGATGCCGTGCCTTCGCCTGCGTTCAGTGCCTGGTTCGACCTTCAGCTCGACCGCTTGCTGCCTGGGCGCCCCCGCACCTGAGCCTTTTCAATTTCCGCCTCAAGGAAACCTCCATGGACACCAAACTGCTCGATATCCTGGCCTGCCCGATCACCAAGGGCCCGCTCAAGCTCAGCGCCGACAAGACCGAGTTGATCAGCAAGGGCGCGGGCCTGGCCTATCCGATCCGCGACGGCATCCCGGTGATGCTGGAAAGCGAGGCGCGCACCCTGACCGACGAAGAGCGCCTGGACAAATGAGCCTGGACTTCACCGTGGTGATTCCCGCCCGGCTGCGCTCCACGCGCCTGCCGGGCAAGCCGCTGCTGCCGATCGCCGGCAAGCCGATGGTCCAGCATGTGTGGGAGCAAGCTCGCAAGAGTGGCGCAAAGCGGGTGGTCATCGCCACCGACGATGCCAGCATTGTCGAGGCTTGCCAGGCGTTCGGCGCCGAAGTGCTGCTGACCCGCGCCGACCACGAGTCGGGCACCGACCGCCTGGCCGAAGTGGCCGCCCAGCTTGGCCTGGCCGCAGATGCCATCGTGGTCAACGTGCAAGGCGACGAGCCGCTGATCCCACCGGTGATCATCGACCAGGTGGCGGCCAACCTCGCCGAGCACCCTGAAGCGGGCATCGCCACCTTGGCCGAGCCGATCCATGAGCCGGACACCGTGTTCAATCCCAACGCGGTCAAGGTCACCAGTGACAAGCACGGCCTGGCCCTGACCTTCAGCCGCGCGCCGCTGCCCTGGGCCCGTGACACCTTCGCCACCGCGCGTGATGTGCTGCCCGAGGGCGTGCCATACCGCCGCCATATTGGCATGTACGCCTACCGCGTAGGCTTCCTTCAGGACTTCGTCGCTTGGGGCCCGTGCTGGCTGGAACAGACCGAGGCGCTGGAGCAACTGCGCGCCCTGTGGCACGGCGTGCGCATCCATGTCGCCGACGCCATCGAGGCCCCGGCCGTGGGCGTTGACACGCCTGAAGACCTGGAGCGCGTTCGGCGCTTGCTGGAGGCCTGATGCGCGTCCTGTTCGTCTGCCTCGGCAACATCTGCCGTTCGCCCACCGCCGAAGGCGTGCTGCGCCACCAGTTGCAGGCCGCAGGCTTGAGTGAGGTGGTCCATGTGGCCTCCGCCGGCACCGGCGACTGGCATGTGGGCAAGGCGCCCGACAGCCGTACCTGCAAGGCCGCGCTGGCGCGTGGCTATGACCTGTCGCGCCAGCGGGCGCAGCAGGTCAAGGTGGCGCATTTCGCTGAATACGACCTGATCCTGGCCATGGACAAGAGCAACCTGGGCAACCTGCAGGCCCTGCGCCCGCACACCGCCAAGGGTGAGCTCGACCTGTTCCTGCGTCGTTACGGCGCGGCCCTGGACGAAGTGCCGGACCCTTACTACGGCGGCGCCGAAGGCTTCGAGCAGGTCCTGGACCTGATCGAGGCGGCCTGCCGCGAGCTGGTCGTGGAAATCAAGGGGCGGCTATGACGGGTAACTGGCAGGAGCAGGTATCGCTCAAGCCCTACAACACCTTTGCTATCGACGCGCGCGCGCGCTACTTCACCCAGGCCCACGACGATGCCCAGGTGCGCCTGGCGCTGGCCCGCGCCAGCGAGCGGCAGTTGCCGGTGCTGGTGATCGGTGGTGGCAGCAACCTGCTGCTGACCCGCGACATCGATGCCCTGGTGCTGCACATGGCCAGCCGTGGCCGCCGCCTGCTCAGCGATGATGGCGAGCAGGTGGTGGTGGAAGCCGAAGCCGGCGAGCCCTGGCATCCGTTCGTGCAATGGAGCCTCGAACAGGGGTTGTGCGGGTTGGAGAACCTCAGCCTGATCCCGGGCACCGTCGGCGCCGCACCGATGCAGAACGTCGGCGCCTATGGGGTGGAGATCAAGGACGTGTTCGCCGGGCTGACTGCGCTGGATCGCGAGACGGGCGAGTTGCGTGATTTCTCGCTCGAGGAATGCGCCTTCGCCTACCGCGACAGCGTGTTCAAGCGTAACCCGGGGCGCTGGTTGATCCTGCGTGTGCGCTTTGCCCTGAGCCGCACGTTGCAGGCGCACCTGGACTACGGCCCGGTGCGTCAGCGCCTGCTGGAGCAGGGCGTGGAGCAACCGACGGCCAAGGCGATCAGCGAGGCGATTTGCAGCATCCGCCGCGAGAAGCTGCCAGACCCGGCCGAGCTGGGTAATGCCGGGAGCTTCTTCAAGAACCCGGTGGTGTCGGTGGCGGTGGCCGAGCGGATTCGCGCGCAGCATCCGACGGTGGTGGCTTATCCACAGGCCGATGGCCAGGTGAAGCTGGCGGCGGGCTGGTTGATCGAGCAGGCAGGGTGGAAGGGGTACCGTGACGGCGATGCCGGCGTGCACCGCTTGCAGTCGTTGGTGCTGGTGAACTATGGCCAGGCGAGCGGGGCGCAGTTGCATGCCCTGGCGCAGCGGATCCAGGCGGATATTCTCGAGCGATTCGGGGTGAAGCTGGAGATGGAGCCTAACCTGTACTGACCTGCCGGTCTCCATCGCGGGGCAAGCCCGCTCCCGCAACGAGTTTCATGCCCAGATTGTGGGAGCGGGCTTGCCCCGCGATCACCAGCTAAGCCGGTGCCATTGATCCGCTAGCCAAAGAAAAAGCCCCGCCAGTTCGCACTGGCGGGGCTTTTTCATTCAGCCGTTGGCATCAACCGTGGTGAGGCTTGTGCTCTTCGGTGGTTTCCAGGGCTGGTGCGGCTTCTGCGGCGGCCTCGGCAGCAGCGGCGGCTGCGGCTTCGGCTTCACGCTTGCGGCGGCGCACTTCACGCGGGTCGTTCGGCGCACGGCCGTTCGCCAGCATGATGGTGGACGGCTCGGCCGGCGCTTCTTCGACCGGGGCCTGCTCGACGACCGCTGGCGCGGGCTCGGCCACCGGGGCCTCGACCACTTCAGGCTGGGCTTCGACGACAGCGGCCGGTTGCTCGGCGACGGGCGCTGCTTCGGCGACCGCTGCTTGCTCGATGTCGCTGGCTTGCACCGCAGGGGCTTGTTCCACCGCTGCAGGTTCGACGGTTGCTTCGACGACAATTGCAGCCTGCTCGGCGACAACTGCTTCGATCACAGGCTGCGGGGCGGCCTCGACCACGGGCTCGATGCTCGGCTCGACGGCGACGACCGGCGCGCTGACAGGCTGCTCGATCACCGGAGCGATCTCGACCTGTTCGGCGACGGTTTCCGCGACTTCGACCTTGGCGTGTTCGACCACTTCAGTGGCGCGTTCGGCCTGCTGGTTGGCCTGGGCTTCGGCATCGGCGCTGATGTTGCTGGTGGCAACGGCGGCGGTGACGGCGATGCCGGCGGCCAGTTCGGCACCCAGCTCGGTGGCCTGGTGCTGTTGTGGTTGCTGCTCTTCGCTGCCGTCCTCGTCACCTTCGATCAGCTCGCCATTGGCGTTGCGCTGGCGTTCGCGACGGTTGCTGCGACGACGCTGGCCACGGGAGCGACGACGTGGGCGCTCGCCATCGGCACCTTCCTGCTCGTCCTGCAGCAGTTCTTCACCTGGCAGTTGCTCTTCGGTCAGCTCGGCGGCCTGTTCGGCAGCTTGCTCGTCAGGGCGCGGTTGGCGCTCTTCGCGTGGCGGGCGTGGCTGGCGTTCTTCACGTGGTGCGCGCTCTTCGCGCGGGGCACGTTCCTCACGCGGGGCGCGTTCTTCGCGTGGCGCGCGTTCTTCACGCGGTTGACGCTCTTCACGGGGTGCGCGTTCTTCGCGGGCTACACGTTCTTCGCGTGGTGCGCGCTCTTCGCGGGCTTCGGCCGGTGCGGCGTCCAGCGGCTCGCGCAGTTCGCGCACGCGCTCTTCACGGTTGCCGCGGCGGTCTTCGCGTGGCTGGCGTGGCTGACGCTCTTCGCGTGGTGCGCGCTCTTCACGTGGTGCACGCTCTTCACGTGGTGCACGTTCCTCGCGCGGGGCGCGTTCTTCACGTGGCTGGCGTTCTTCGCGCGGGGCACGCTCGGCGCGCTCTTCGCGCGGCTTGCGGTCTTCGTCGCGACGACCGTTGCGGTTGCGGCTCTGCTGGCGGCCGTTGCGGCGCTCCTCGTTGCGCGCTGGGCGCTCGGTGGCAGGCTTCTCGGCGGCTACGGTCGGGGCGACGACAGGTTCGTCCTTGCCGGCGAACAGGCTGACCAGCGACTTGACCAGGCCTTTGAACAGGCTTGGCTCCGGTGCGCTCGGGGCTGGGGCCGGGGCGGTGACGGGCTGCTGCTCCTCGCTGCTCGGTGCCGGTGCGTTGGCACGGGCAGGCGCAGTCTTGACCGCGGCTTCCTGGCGCACCAGGGTGCGGGTGGCGGTCGGTTGCGCCGGCTCTTCGCTCTCGGCGGCGGCGATTTCGTAGCTGGACTGGTTGTTCAGCACTTCCGGGTTGTCGTCGCGCAGGCGCTGGACTTCGAAGTGCGGGGTTTCCAGGTGATCGTTCGGCAGGATGATGATGCGCGCGCGAGTGCGCAGTTCGATCTTGGTGATCGAGTTGCGTTTCTCGTTGAGCAGGAACGCGGCCACCGGGATCGGCACCTGGGCGCGCACTTCAGCGGTGCGGTCCTTCAGCGCTTCTTCCTCGATCAGGCGCAGGATCGCCAGCGACAGCGACTCGACGTCACGGATGATGCCGGTGCCGGAGCAGCGTGGGCAGACGATGCCGCTGCTTTCGCCCAGCGATGGGCGCAGGCGCTGACGGGACATTTCCAGCAGGCCGAAGCGCGAGATGCGGCCCACCTGCACGCGGGCGCGGTCGGCTTCCAGGCATTCACGCACGCGCTCTTCGACGGCGCGCTGGTTCTTGGCCGGGGTCATGTCGATGAAGTCGATGACGATCAGGCCGCCGATGTCACGCAGGCGCAGCTGGCGGGCGATCTCTTCGGCCGCTTCCAGGTTGGTCTGCAGGGCGGTTTCTTCGATGTCGCTGCCTTTGGTGGCGCGCGCCGAGTTGATGTCGATGGACACCAGGGCTTCGGTCGGGTCGATGACGATGGAGCCGCCGGAGGGCAGGTCGACTACGCGCTGGAAGGCGGTCTCGATCTGGCTTTCGATCTGGAAGCGGTTGAACAGCGGCACGCTGTCTTCGTACAGCTTCACTTTGCTGGCGTACTGCGGCATCACCTGGCGGATGAAGGTCAGGGCTTCCTCTTGCGCATCGATGCTGTCGATCAGTACTTCGCCGATGTCCTGGCGCAGGTAATCGCGGATGGCACGGATGATGACGTTGCTTTCCTGGTAGATCAGGAACGGCGCGGCGCGGTCTAGCGAGGCTTCCTTGATGGCGGTCCACAGCTGCAGCAGGTAGTCGAGGTCCCACTGCATTTCTTCGCTGCTGCGGCCCAGGCCTGCGGTGCGCACGATCAGGCCCATGTCGCCAGGAACGGTCAGGCCGTTCAGGGCTTCGCGCAGTTCGTTGCGCTCTTCGCCTTCGATGCGGCGGGAGATGCCACCAGCGCGCGGGTTGTTGGGCATCAGCACCAGATAACGGCCGGCCAGGCTGATGAAGGTGGTCAGGGCGGCGCCTTTGTTGCCGCGCTCTTCCTTCTCGACCTGGACGATGACTTCCTGGCCTTCGCTCAGTACTTCCTTGATGTTGACCCGGCCTTCAGGGGCTTTCTTGAAGTACTCGCGGGAGATCTCTTTGAGCGGCAGGAAGCCGTGACGTTCGGAGCCGAAGTCGACGAAGGCGGCTTCAAGGCTGGGCTCGATCCGGGTGATCTTGCCTTTGTAGATGTTGGCCTTTTTCTGCTCACGGGCACCGGACTCGATGTCCAGGTCGTAGAGGCGTTGGCCGTCCACCAGGGCTACACGCAACTCTTCGGGTTGAGTTGCGTTAATCAGCATTCTTTTCATGTTGTACCGTCGGTTTCCGGGCTGCCGGAAACGGCGTTCGGCACACACGACTTTTCAAGAAAGTGCCAAGGTGCGCAAAGGGTGGCGGGCCACCCCCGTGTCTGGCGACGTTCGGCACCAGCCGGTTGCCCAGCCTGCCGTTGTCGCGACGACGCGTCCTGTTCCATGGTGCCAAAAGGCCTGTCGAGCTCTTCGAACGTGATCCGAATCAACCGAGCGGGCCTGGTGCACTCAGTCAGGAGGAGGAATCAACCTGTCGTCCGTGGACGCCACGAGGGCGTCTGTTCAGGACCTTGTCTGCTCATCGCCCGTACATTGGGTCAATGGGCTGACGCAGTGCCACACGGTCCGATGGCTGTGCATCTCCACCCTGCACGTATCCCTTGAAAATTCGGTGCTGCCGCGCGCTGAATCCGCAACGGGTTGCATTTTTCGCCAGCCCTATACCAGGCTGGCGCCATAACATGTCCAAGGCAGGTATTTCCGGGGCACTTCGCCTGAATGCACGGAAACGTCGGAGGCGGGCAGAGGTACGGCGAAAAGAAGCGGGTAAGCAGGTGAAACACCGCACTTGTCGTTTTTTTTCGGTCTTCTCTACACGGCGCTGGTGGCGATTCCAGGCATTCATTAAACTGGCGAACGCTCCGTAGGACGGCCTCGCGTCCTCGGGATTGCGATGGTCAGGGCCGGCTGTAGAGCCTGTTGCCGCTGGCCTGCCGCTTTTGGCGGCGTTCGCGACTATAGCAGTAATGATTAAGTGCTTCAATTCCATAAAAAATTGTTATGATCCCGCCATGACGACCAATACCCCCCCGACTTCCGGCGTTCAGCTGATCGAAGTCGCGCCGGAACTTGCCGGCCAACGCATCGACAATTTCCTCATCACGGCCCTCAAGGGCGTGCCCAAGACCCTGGTCTACCGCATCCTGCGCAAGGGTGAGGTGCGGGTCAACAAGGGCCGGATCAAGCCCGAATACAAGCTGCAGGCCGGCGATATCGTGCGGGTGCCGCCCGTGCGCCTGCCCGAGCGCGACGAGCCGGCGCCGGTGGCCCAGGGTCTGCTGCAGCGCCTGGAAGCCGCGATTGTCTATGAGGACAAGGCGCTGATCGTGATGAACAAGCCTGCAGGCATCGCCGTGCATGGCGGCAGCGGCCTGAGCTTCGGGGTGATCGAGGCGCTGCGCCAGTTGCGCCCGGATGCCAAGGAGCTGGAGCTGGTGCACCGCCTGGACCGTGACACCTCTGGCCTGCTGATGATCGCCAAGAAGCGCAGCATGCTGCGCCACCTGCATGCCGCCCTGCGCGGCGATGGCGTGGACAAGCGCTATATGGCGCTGGTCCGTGGCCACTGGCCGACCGCGAAGAAACAGGTCAACGCCCCCTTGCAGAAGAGCAACCTGCGCTCGGGCGAGCGCATGGTCGAGGTGAGCGAAGAGGGCAAGGAAGCGCTGACGATGTTCCGTGTGCTGCGCCGCTTTGGTGAGTTCGCCACCATCGTCGAGGCGCGGCCGATCACCGGGCGTACCCATCAGATTCGTGTGCATACCCTGCACGCCGGGCACATGATCGCCGGCGACAGCAAGTACGGCGACGAGGATTTCAGTCGCGAGATCCGCGAGTTGGGCGGCAAGCGCCTGTTCCTGCACGCCTACCAGCTCACCGTGCCGCTGCCCGATGGTGGCGAGCTCAAGCTGGAGGCGCCGGTAGACGAAATGTGGGCCAAGACCATCGAGCGGCTGGCGTCCTGACCCCATGAGCAAACCTTATGACCTGCTGATCTTCGACTGGGACGGTACCCTGGCCGACTCCATCGGGCGCATCGTCGAGGCCATGAACGTGGCGGCCGAGCGCGCGGGGGAGGGCGCCAGTAGCGATGCGGCGATCAAGGGCATCATCGGCCTGGCGCTGGGGGAGGCGATCGCCACGCTCTATCCCCATCTCGATCCGGTGCAGGTGGAGGTTTTCCGGCAGCACTATGCCGACGTCTATATGGCCCTGGATCAGCAGCCATCACCGCTTTTCGAGGGGGTGGTCGAGTCGCTGGAAGCCTTCCGTGGCGAGGGCTATCGCCTGGCGGTGGCCACCGGCAAGGCTCGGCGCGGGCTGGATCGGGTGCTCAGGGCCAATGGCTGGGAAGGCTATTTCGACATCACGCGCGCTGCTGACGAGACCCGTGGCAAGCCGCATCCGCTGATGCTTGAAGAAATCCTCGCGCATTGCCGGGTCGAACCTGGGCGGGCGCTGATGGTCGGAGATTCGGCGTTCGACCTGCAAATGGCCAGCAATGCCGGTATGCACTCGGCGGCGGTCGGCTACGGCGCCATGCCGTTGCAGGCACTGGCTGAATTCGGGCCGCAGGTGTGTATCGATCATTTCTCTCAATTGCGCGAATGGTTGGCGGGTTGCGCGCAAAACAACTTCCAAGGTAGGTGAGCATGGCTGACGAGTGGAAAGCACCCGACTCCGAAGAGGGTGGTGAGGAGCGCAAGAGCTGGAAGCTGCTGGAGAAGACCCTGCTGGCGGGCGTTCAGGAGCAGCGGCGGGCGCGGCGCTGGGGGATTTTCTTCAAGCTGCTGACCTTTCTCTACCTGTTCGGCATCCTGTTCCTGTTCTCGCCGTTGATGGATATGGACAAGGCGGCCTCGCGCAGTGCCAATCACACCGCGCTGGTCGAAGTGCGCGGGATGATTGCCGACCAGGAGCCGGCCAGTGCCGACAATATCGTCAAGAGCCTGCGTGAGGCGTTCAAGGATCCCAAGACCAAGGGTGTGGTCCTGCGCATCAACAGCCCGGGCGGCAGCCCTGTGCAGTCGGGCTACATCTATGACGAGATCCGTCGCCTGCGCGGCGAGTACCCGGATATCAAGCTGTACGCGGTCATCGCCGACCTGGGGGCGTCAGGCGCCTACTACATTGCCAGTGCCGCCGACGAAATCTATGCCGACAAGGCTAGCCTGGTCGGCTCCATCGGCGTGACGGCGGCGGGTTATGGCTTCGTCGGCACGATGGACAAGCTGGGTGTGGAGCGGCGCACCTATACCGCCGGTGAGCACAAAGCCTTCCTCGATCCGTTCTCGCCGCAGAAGCCGGAGGAGACGGCGTTCTGGCAGGGTGTGCTGGACACCACGCATCGCCAGTTCATCGCCATGGTCAAGCAGGGGCGGGGTGATCGCCTGAAGGACAAGGAGCATCCGGAGTTGTTCAGCGGGCTGATCTGGTCGGGCGAACAGGCCAAGGCGCTTGGGCTGGTGGATGGCTTGGGCAGTGCCAGCTATGTCGCTCGCGATATCGTCGGGGAGAAGGAGTTGGTGGACTTCACCGTGCAGGAGTCGCCGTTCGATCGTTTCTCCAAGCGTATCGGTGCCAGTGTGGCCGAGCGTCTTGCGCTGTACATGGGCTTGCAGGCGCCTTCACTGCGTTGATCTGGCATCGTTAGGGCTGTTTCGCAGCCCTTTCGCCGGCAAGCCGGCTCCCACTCCGACCGCGCCATGCTCAAGACTTGCGCTATGCCTGTGGGAGCCGGCTTGCCGGCGATGAGGTCGGCGCCGCTGCCTCCGGGTCTCAAGGTATCTGCACGCCTTCCTTGTGCAGCATGTCCACCAGGCGAATCAAAGGCAGCCCGATCAGGCTCGTGGCGTCGCAGCCGTGGGTGCTCTGGAACAGGCTCACCCCCAATCCCTCCGCCTTGAAACTGCCAGCACAATCCAGTGGCTGTTCGGCTGTCACGTAGCGCTCCACGCGCTCGCGGTCCAGTTCGCGCATCGTTACCGTGAACGGCACGCAATCGACCTGGCATTGCCCTGTGGTGCTATTGAGCAGTGCCAGCCCGGTGAGGAAGGTGACCTGCTGCCCGCTGGCTTCCAGCAACTGCTCGCAGGCGCGCTCGAATGTGTGGGGTTTGCCGAGGATCTGCTCGCCAAGCACGGCGACCTGGTCGGAGCCGATGATCAGGTGGCCTGGGTGGCTGCCGGCCAGTGCCTGGGCCTTTTGCCTGGCCAGGCGGCGCACCAGCTCGTTTGCGGGCTCGTTTTCCAGGCGCTGCTCGTCTAGGTCGGGGCTTGCCCAGGTGAAGGGCAGGCGCAGGCGGGTGAGCAGTTCGCGTCGGTACGGTGAGCTGGAAGCCAGTAACAAGGGAAGCATGGTAGACTCCTGGGCAATTGACCCGAATTCTAACATGCGAGATGCACCGAATTTCCCTTTGACAGGGAGGGGGTGCATCCCTAGAATGCTGCGCCTATGTTGAATGACCCGATTCCACCTCACGTTGACCCGCGCAAATTGGCTGATCGTGGCGTAACCCTCGAAGGTTCGCTGCAACTCGCTGATTTGGAAAGACTCTGCGACCCGCTTTCCGACAATGTCGGTACGGTGCAGGCGAAGTTCGATTTTGAACGAGATGAACAGCACGTGGTGGTTATCCACAGCGAGCTGGATGTCGAAGTCAAGATGGTTTGCCAGCGTTGTCTTGAGCTGGTCACCCTTCCAATCCACAGCGAATGCACATACGCCGTGGTGAAGGAGGGTGCGAATACCCAGTCGTTGCCGAAAGGCTATGACGTGCTGGAACTGGGCGAAGATCCTTTGGATCTGCAGGCGCTGGTCGAGGAAGAGCTGTTGCTGGCCCTCCCCATCGTGCCTGCTCATCATCCGGAAGAATGCCAGCAGCCGGCGGGCTTGGATGAGCCCGAACCGAGCAAGGACGAGGTATCGCGGTCCAACCCGTTCAGTGTATTGGCGCAGTTAAAGCGTGACCCAAACGTTTAGGAGTTAATCAATTATGGCTGTTCAGCAGAACAAAAAATCCCGCTCTGCCCGTGACATGCGCCGTTCGCACGACGCCCTGTCGGAAAACGCCCTGTCGGTAGAGAAGAGCACCGGTGAAGTACACCTGCGTCACCACGTTTCGCCAGAAGGCGTATACCGTGGTCGCAAAGTGATCGACAAGGGCGCTGACGAGTAATCCTTGTCCGCTCAGATCATCGCGATCGACGCAATGGGCGGGGACTTCGGTCCCCGCAGCATTGTCCAGGCTAGCCTAGCCTGCCTTTCGGCTACCCCCTCGCTGCACCTGACCCTCGTCGGTCAACCCTCCCTCCTTGAAGAGCTTGTCAGCGGCCAATCGGCTGCGGATCGCGCGCGCCTGCAAATCGTTGCGGCCAGTGAGGTGGTCGGGATGGACGAGCGGCCCTCCCAGGCGTTGCGTGGCAAGCCCGACTCGTCGATGCGCATCGCCCTCGAACTGGTCCGTGACGGCAAGGCCCAGGCGTGCGTGAGTGCCGGCAATACCGGTGCGCTCATGGCCCTGTCGCGCTTCGTGCTCAAGACCTTGCCCGGCATCGATCGCCCGGCGATGGTGGCGGCGATTCCCACCCAGGCCGGCTATTGCCAGCTGCTCGACCTGGGCGCCAACGTCGATTGCAGTGCCGAAAACCTCTACCAGTTCGCCGTGATGGGCTCGGTGGCCGCCCAGGCCCTGGGTGTGCAGCGGCCGCGGGTGGCGCTGCTCAATATCGGTACCGAGGACATCAAGGGTAACCAGCAGGTCAAGCTGGCCGCCAGCCTGTTGCAAAGCGCCCGGGGGCTCAACTACATCGGTTTCGTCGAGGGCGACGGGTTGTACCGTGGCGAGGCGGACGTGGTGGTGTGCGACGGCTTTGTCGGCAACATCCTGCTCAAATCCAGCGAAGGCCTGGCAACCATGATCGGTGCGCGCATCGAGGCGTTGTTCCGGGGTGGAATGCTGGCGCGTGCCGCCGGGGCGATGGCCATGCCGCTGCTCAAGCGCCTGCAGGCCGACCTGGCGCCGGCGCGGCACAATGGCGCCAGCTTCCTCGGCTTGCAGGGGATCGTCATCAAAAGCCATGGTTCTGCCGGTGTGCAGGGTTTCCAGAGCGCGATTCAGCGTGCGTTGATCGAGATCCAGGAGAACCTGCCGCAACGCCTGCATGGCAGGCTGGAGGATTTGTTGCCGTAGTGGCCGTGCGGGAAAAACAAAGACTTTGGGCATATCGCCCATGAAGTGCTTAAATGTGACCGCTTGGTCCGCCGCACCATCCAAGTTTTCAGATTTCGCGCTCGGCCTTTGGCCTGGCGCACCCTATCCGACGACAAGATCATAAGGGCTTGTTCAATGTCTGCATCCCTCGCATTCGTCTTTCCCGGTCAAGGTTCCCAGTCGCTGGGCATGCTCGCCGAGCTCGGCGCTGAAAAGCCGGTAATCGTCGAAACCTTCAAGGAAGCTTCCGAGGCTCTGGGCTACGACCTGTGGAAGCTGGTCCAGGAAGGTCCGGAAGAACAACTCAACCAAACCGACAAGACTCAGCCGGCCATCCTCACCGCCTCCATCGCCCTGTGGCGCCTGTGGCTGGATGAGGGTGGCGCGCAGCCGGCCTTCGTCGCAGGCCACAGCCTGGGTGAATACAGCGCCCTGGTCGCTGCTGGCAGCCTGTCGCTGAAGGACGCCGTTCGCCTGGTCGAGCGCCGTGGCCAGCTGATGCAGGAAGCCGTGCCGGCCGGTCATGGCGCCATGGCCGCCATTCTTGGCCTGGACGACGCCGTCGTGGTTGAGCTCTGCGCCAAGGCCGCCGAAGATGAAGTGGTCAGTGCGGTGAACTTCAACTCGCCGGGCCAGGTGGTGATCGCCGGCAACAAGGCCGCCGTGGATCGCGCCATGGAACTGTGCAAAGAGGCCGGTGCCAAGCGCGCCTTGCCGCTGGCGGTCAGTGTGCCGTCGCATTGCGCACTGATGAAGCCAGCCGCCGAGCGTTTCGCCGAGTTCGTCAACGCCATCGAGTGGAAAGCACCGCAGATTCCGGTGGTGCAGAACGTCACTGCCGCTATCGCTGCCGACCTCGATGCACTCAAGCAAGACCTGCTGGCACAGCTCTACCAGCCTGTGCGCTGGGTTGAATGCGTGCAGGCCCTGGCCGCGCGTGGCGCGGTGAACCTGGTCGAGTGTGGTCCAGGCAAGGTCCTGGCTGGTCTGAACAAGCGTTGCGCCGACGGTGTGACCACCTACAACCTCAATACCCCTGACGCCGTCGCCGCCACCCGTGCGGCGCTGGCCTGAATCTGGAGACGCTTGCATGAGCCTGCAAGGTAAAGTTGCACTGGTTACCGGCGCCAGCCGTGGCATCGGCCAGGCCATCGCCCTCGAACTCGGCCGCCAGGGCGCGACCGTGATCGGTACCGCCACCTCGGCCTCCGGCGCCGAGCGCATTGCCGCCACCTTGAAAGAGCACGGCATCAACGGCACCGGCATGGAGCTGAACGTGACCAGTGCCGAATCCGTCGAGGCGGTACTGAGCGCCATCGGCGAGCAGTTCGGTGCGCCGGCCATCCTGGTCAACAACGCTGGCATCACCCGTGACAACCTCATGCTGCGCATGAAGGACGACGAGTGGTTCGACGTGATCGATACCAACCTCAACAGCCTCTACCGTCTGTCCAAGGGCGTGCTGCGCGGCATGACCAAGGCACGCTGGGGTCGTATCATCAGCATCGGTTCGGTGGTGGGTGCCATGGGCAACGCCGGCCAGGCCAACTACGCGGCCGCCAAGGCTGGCCTCGAGGGCTTCAGTCGCGCCCTGGCGCGTGAAGTGGGTTCGCGTGGCATTACCGTCAACTCGGTTACGCCAGGCTTCATCGACACAGACATGACCCGCGAGCTGCCTGAAGCGCAGCGCGAAGCCCTGCAGAAGGAAATTCCGCTGGGCCGCCTGGGCCAGGCCGACGAGATCGCCAAGGTGGTTTCGTTCCTGGCTTCCGACGGCGCAGCCTACGTTACCGGTGCCACTGTGCCGGTGAATGGCGGGATGTACATGTAAAAACCGCAATGCAATGTGACGGATCGCTTCAAAAAAGAGTCATACTGCGAGCCTAAAATCCGTTATAAAGCTGCAATCAGATTCCAGGCAGAGGGTTGAGTGATCGGGTGAAGGACGCGATACGCTTGAAAAGCAGGCGTCTTTCTATAAACTTGGTCACCGGCCAGCTGCCTGACATATGTCCATTAGGAGTGAAAACTAGGTATGAGCACCATCGAAGAACGCGTCAAGAAAATCGTCGCCGAGCAACTGGGCGTCAAGGAAGAGGAAGTCAAGAACGAATCGTCCTTCGTCGATGATCTGGGCGCCGACTCGCTTGACACCGTTGAGCTGGTGATGGCTCTGGAAGAGGAATTCGAGACCGAAATCCCTGACGAAGAAGCCGAGAAGATCACTACCGTTCAAGCTGCTATCGACTACGTCAACAGCCACAAGGCTTAAGACGCTGTAGTCGACGCTTCTTGTCGGGGAAAACCGCACTGCCTTCGCTGGCGTGCGGTTTTTTCTTTGCAAGACGCCGATCCGTGAGCTGTTAGAGCTTGTTGCCATTTCATTCCATTGCTTTGAATGCAATGGCAAGAAACTCTGTTATTGAAAAAGGAGAGTACTGTGTCGCGTAGACGCGTCGTGGTCACCGGTATGGGTATGCTGTCGCCACTGGGTACCGATGTACCAAGCACCTGGCAGGGCATTCTGGCTGGCCGCAGTGGCATTGGTCCGATCGAGCATACGGATCTGTCTGCCTACTCCACCCGTTTTGGCGGCTCGGTGAAGGGCTTCGAAGTCGAGCAGTACCTGTCGGCCAAGGAAGCGCGCAAGCTTGACCTGTTCATTCAATACGGCCTGGCGGCCGGTTTCCAGGCAGTGCGCAACGCCGGCCTGGAGGTCACCGACGCCAACCGTGAGCGCATCGGCGTGGCCATGGGCTCTGGCATCGGCGGCCTCACCAACATCGAAGAGACCAGCCGTACCTTGCACGAGCAAGGCCCGCGCCGGATCTCGCCGTTCTTCGTGCCTGGCTCGATCATCAACATGATCTCCGGTTTCCTGTCGATCCACCTGGGGTTGCAGGGGCCGAACTACGCCATCGCCACCGCCTGCACTACCGGCACCCATTGCATCGGCATGGCCGCGCGCAACATCGCCTACGGCGAAGCCGACGTGATGATCGCTGGCGGCGCCGAGATGGCGGCCTGTGGCCTGGGCATGGGCGGTTTCGGTGCCTCCCGCGCGCTGTCGACCCGCAACGACGAGCCGGCCCGTGCCAGCCGTCCGTGGGACAAGGGCCGTGACGGTTTCGTGCTGTCGGACGGTGCCGGTGCCCTGGTGCTCGAAGAGCTCGAGCACGCCAAGGCGCGCGGCGCGACCATCTACGCCGAGCTCGTTGGTTTCGGCATGAGCGGTGATGCCTACCACATGACTTCGCCCCCCGACACCGGCGAAGGCGCTGCCCGCTGCATGGCCAACGCCTTGCGCGATGCTGGTATCCAGCCGGAAGAGGTCAGTTACATCAATGCCCATGGCACCTCGACGCCAGCCGGCGATGTGGCCGAAGTGGCGGCGATCAAGCGGGTGTTCGGCGAGCACGCCTACAAGCTGGCAGTCAGCTCGACCAAATCGATGACTGGCCACCTGTTGGGGGCTGCCGGGGCGGTGGAGGCAATCTTCAGCGTGCTGGCGATCAACAGTCAGATGGCGCCGCCAACCATCAACCTGGACGAGCCGGACGAAGGTTGTGACCTTGACTTCGTGCCGCACCAGGCACGCAGCATGCCGATCGATGTGGTGTTGTCCAACTCGTTCGGCTTCGGTGGCACCAACGGCTCGCTGGTATTCCGCCGGTTCGCCGACTGATGCACAGCTGGATCGACGGCCAGGAAGCGACTGCGGTCAACCTGCAGAACCGCGGCCTGGCCTACGGTGATGGGCTGTTCGAGACCATTGCCGTGCGAGGTGGCAGGCCCAGCCTGCTCACGCGACACCTCGACCGCCTGGCGCTGGGTTGCCAGCGCCTGGCGATCGAAGTCGACCTGACGCTCGTTCGCAATGAACTGTTGCAGTTCGCCAGCCAGCTGGGCGAGGGCGTCGCCAAGCTCATGCTTACCCGCGGCGATAGCCTGCGGGGCTATGCCCCGGCAGTCGGTGCACCGGCACGGCGCATCCTCCAAGGCGGCCCGTTGCCCACTTATCCTGCGCAGAATGCCGAGCATGGCATCCGCGTGTTCCCTTGCCGCACACGCCTTGCGGAACAACCGTTGCTGGCAGGCCTCAAACACCTCAATCGCCTCGAGCAGGTGTTGGCCCGTGCCGAATGGCAGGACGCCGCGTTTGCCGAAGGCCTGATGCGTGACAGCCAAGGGCGGGTGATCGAAGGGGTATACAGCAACCTGTTCCTGGTGCGCGAGGGTACGTTGCTGACCGCCGACCTGAGCCGATGCGGCGTGGCCGGTGTGATGCGTGCGGCGCTGCTGGAGCAGGCGGTTGCCCTGGGCATACCCGCACAGGTACGTGACCTGGCGCTTTCGGAGCTTGAGCAGGCCGATGAAGTCTTCGTCTGCAACAGCGTCTATGGTGTCTGGCCCGTGCTTGAATTCACCTCGCTGAACTGGCCGGCGGGGCCACTCACCCGTAAACTGCAGGCCGTTGCCCGTACGTTACTGGATACCTGAATTCGTGAGACGCAAATTCCTGCTGCTGCTGGAAATGAGCTTGATCATCGCCGGCCTGGCGCTGGGCTGGGCTGCCTGGAAGGTCAACTCGGTCCTGGAGCAGCCGCTGCAAGTGGCACAGGAGCGCATGCTCGACGTGCCCAACGGCACCACACCCAATCGCATGTTCTACCGCATGCAGGCTGAAGGTCTGCTTGAAGACCCGGTGTGGCTACGCCTGTACTGGCGCTTCAACATGGCCGGTACCCCCCTGCACACCGGCGAGTACCGCCTTACCCCGGGCATGACTGTGGGCCAGCTGTTCGATGCCTGGAAGCGTGGCGACGTGGTGCAGTACAACCTGACCCTGGTTGAAGGCTGGACCTTCCGTCAGGTGCGCGCTGCCGTCGCCAAGCACGAGAAGGTCAAACATACGTTGGAGGGCTTGTCCGACGAAGAAGTGATGGACAAGCTCGGCCATACCGGTGTTTTCCCCGAAGGTCGTTTTTTCCCCGATACCTATCGCTTCGTGCGTGGCATGAGCGACGTCGAGCTGTTGCAGCAGGCCTACATGCGCCTGGAGGAAGTGCTGGCCAAGGAGTGGGCCGAGCGCACCACCGACCTGCCATACCGCGACCCCTATCAGGCGTTAATCATGGCCTCGCTGGTAGAGAAGGAAACCGGCATTCCCCAGGAGCGCGGGCAGATTGCCGGGGTGTTCGTGCGGCGCATGCGCCTGGGCATGATGCTGCAGACCGACCCCACCGTGATCTACGGCATGGGCGAGCGCTACAACGGCAAGATCACCCGTGCCGACCTGCGTGAGCCAACGCCGTACAACACCTACACCATGACCGGCCTGCCACCGACGCCCATCGCCATGGTCGGGCGCGAGGCGATCCATGCCGCGCTGAACCCCAGTGATGGCTCGAGCCTGTACTTCGTGGCCCGCGGCGACGGTAGCCATGTGTTCTCCGACGACCTGGACGATCACAACAGCGCCGTGCGCGAGTTCCAGCTCAAGCGCCGTGCGGACTACCGCTCCAGCCCCGCGCCCCAGGAGCCCGCCGCGCCAGACGCCAGCGAGCCACCGGCCCCGACGCCCATGCCCGAGGGCGACACGGCTGCCCCCACCGATGAATCCGCGCCGGCCGATGCACCGGCGCCAGACGACAGTAAGGAACGCTCGTGAGCGGTTTGTTTATCACCCTGGAAGGCCCCGAAGGCGCGGGCAAGAGCACCAACCGCGAGTACCTGGCGGCGCGTCTGCGCGAGCACGGCATCGATGTGGTGATGACCCGCGAGCCCGGCGGCACACCGCTGGCCGAGCGTATTCGCGAGCTGCTGCTGGCCCCCAGTGACGAGGTCATGGCGGTCGATACCGAGCTGCTGCTGATGTTCGCCGCCCGCGCCCAGCACCTGGCCGAGGTCATTCGCCCGGCGTTGGCCCGCGGCGCCGTGGTGCTGTGCGACCGCTTCACCGATGCAACCTATGCCTACCAGGGCGGTGGTCGTGGCCTGTCGGTGGAGCGCATCGCCATTCTCGAGGCGTTCGTCCAGGGTGAACTGCGCCCTGACTTGACCTTGGTTTTCGACCTGCCGGTGGAAGTCGGCCTGGCCCGCGCCGCGGCCCGTGGCCGGCTGGACCGTTTCGAGCAGGAAGGCCAGGCGTTCTTCGAAGCCGTGCGCCAGGCCTACCTGCAGCGTGCAGGTCAACAGCCGCAGCGCTACAGCCTGCTGGACGCCGCGCAGCCGCTGGAGGCGGTACAGCGGGCCATCGATGCGTTGCTGCCGGGCATCCTGGAGCGTTGCCGTGGCTGAAGCCTACCCCTGGCAGCAGGCATTGTGGCAACAGATGGCTGGCCGCAGCCAGCATGCCCACGCCTACCTGCTGCACGGGCCTCAGGGGATCGGCAAGCGCGCCTTGGCCGAGCGGCTGATGGCGCGCTTGTTGTGCCAGCAGCCCAATGGGCTGGATGCCTGCGGTCAGTGCAAGGCATGCCTGCTGCTCAAGGCTGGCAGCCACCCGGACAATTTCGTACTGGAGCCGGAAGAGGCCGACAAGCCGATCAAGATCGACCAGGTGCGCGACCTGGTGTCGTTCGTGGTGCAGACTGCCCAGCAGGGCGGGCGCAAGGTGGTGCTGATCGAGCCGGTGGAGGCGATGAACATCAATGCCTCCAACGCGCTGCTCAAAAGCCTCGAGGAGCCTTCTGGCGACACCGTGCTGCTGCTCGTGAGCCACCAGCCCAGTCGTCTGCTGCCCACCATCAAGAGCCGTTGCCAGCAGGTCGCCTGCCCGCAACCCAGCCTGGCCCAGAGCCGCGCCTGGCTGGCCGATGCCCTTGCCGACAGCACCGACGACGAGCGTGAAGAACTGCTGACGCTGGCCGCCGGTTCGCCGTTGATGGCCGTCAGCCTGCAGGCGCAGGGTGTGCGCGAGCAGCGCGCGCTGGTCACCGATGGCGTGAAGAAGCTGCTCAAGCAACAGCAATCACCCAGTCAGCTGGCCGAGTCTTGGAAAGACGTACCGCTGCTGTTGCTGTTCGACTGGTTCTGCGACTGGTCGCACTTGATCCTGCGTTATCAATTGACCCAGGACGAGGAAGGGTTAGGCTTGAGCGACATGCGCAAGGTGCTGCAGTACCTGGCGCAGAAAAGCCGCCAGGGCAAAGTGCTGGAGGTCCAGGCGTGGATCCTCGAGCAGCGCCAGAAAGTACTGGGCAAGGCCAACCTCAACCGCGTGCTGCTGCTCGAAGCCTTGCTTGCCCATTGGCTGCAACTGCCGGGCGCTCGCTGATCCCACCGTTCATTGATGTGTGTCGTATTCCCATGCTCGTAGATTCCCATTGCCACCTCGATCGTCTTGACCTGAGTGCCCACCAAGGCTCCCTCGATGCCGCCCTCCAGGCGGCGCGCGAGCGCGGGGTAGGGCACTTCCTGTGCATCGGCGTGAGCGCCGAAAACGCCGGTGCGGTCAAGGCGCTCAGCGAACAGTACGCCGATGTGGACTGTTCGGTGGGGGTGCATCCGCTGGACCTTGCCCCGGGTGAAACCCCGGCGCTGGAATGGCTGCTGCGCGAACTGACCCACCCGCACGTGGTGGCCATCGGCGAGACTGGCCTGGACTATCACTACGAGCCAGAGGCCGCCGAGTTGCAGCAGGCTTCGTTCCGCCTGCATCTGGAGGCCTCGCGCCAGACCGGCAAGCCGGTCATCGTGCATACCCGCGCGGCGCGAGCCGACACCCTGGCGTTGCTGCGCGAGGCCAGCTTGCCACAGGCCGGTGTGCTGCATTGCTTCACCGAGGACTGGGAGATGGCCAAGGCGGCGCTCGACCTGGGTTACTACATCTCGTTGTCGGGTATTGTCACGTTCCGCAATGCCGACGCGTTGCGCGAAGTGGCCCGGCAGGTGCCTGTCGACCGCCTGCTGGTGGAAACCGACTCGCCGTACCTGGCGCCCATCCCTTATCGAGGCAAGCCCAACCTGCCGCAGTACGTGCGCGAAGTGGCCGAATACGTTGCCTCGCTGCGTGGGGTGAGCTATGCGCAGCTGGCCGAGCAGACCACCGCCAACTTCAAGCGGCTATTCCCCTTGGCACGCGTCGCCTGATCCTGCCAGCGGCCCTGTGGGAGCCGGCTTGCCGGCGATCAGGAGTCGCACCGATCACTTGCCGGAACCCAGGCAAAAAAAACCCGGGTTCTGGGGGGGGAATCCGGGTTAAGACCATTAGGAGTAAAACAAAGGTACGCGGTCCCTGGGCACCTTTATCGGCGCGCCACTTGGGGGGGATGCGCCGCGCCAACACTTCAAGTATTGGTCAGGTTTCGCGCCCCGCCAGCGTTCGCTGGTCGTTTTTTAAACAGATTTGGAATACGTGCGCGGCCCCTAGGGCGATCCATGCATGGCGATGTGCCGGACCTGTCGCAGCGCATCGTCGATCAGGCGTTCATCGGTATAGAAATGTGGGGAAAAACGCACTCCAGGGCCGCGTTGGGCGCAGATAACCTGATTGGCGGTCAAGGCTCGATAAATGTCGGCGTTGGCTCTGCCATCCACACTGAAATTGACGATGCCGGCGCGGCGCTCCGGATCCGTTGGGCTGTGCAGCTGCACCCCGGGAATCGCCTCGAGGCCCATGTGCAATTGTGCGATGCGCTGCTCGAGCAGCTTGGCCACCCTCGGCATGCCGACATCTTCCAGCAGTGACAGACTGGCCTCCAGCGCACAGGCGCCGAGCATGTTCGGGCTGCCAGGTTCGAAGCGCCGGGCGCTGGGGGCGGGTTGCCACTGGCGACGTTCGAAGTCGCCCAGGTGCTCGAGCATGTGCCAGCCGTAGTTATGCAACTTCAACTGTCGACGCAGTTCGCTGCGGCAATAGAAAAACCCTAGGCCCTCGGGGCCGAGCATCCATTTGTGGCCGTCGGCCATGGCGAAATCGCAGGTATAGGCCTGCACGTCGAAGGGCAGGGCCCCTACCTGCTGGATCGCATCGACGCAAAACAGCACGTTCCTCGCGCGACAACCCTGGCCCAGGCGAGTGAGGTCCAGGCGCAGGCCGCTGGCGAACTGCACGGCGCTGACCGCAAGCAGGCGGGCGCGGTGGCCGCAGGCAGCCAGCAACGCGGCTTCTGGATCGTCTACTGCCAGTTGCACTTCGATCACTTCGACGCCCTTGTCCGCCAGGGCCTGCCACACCACGCGGTTGGAGGGAAACTCCTCGTCGCTGATGATCACCTGGTCGCCGTGCCGCCACTCAAGACCAAAGGCCACCAGCGACAAGGCCTGGGACGTATTGCCGACCAGCGCGATATCGCCTGTGCTCGGTGCGTTGACCAGCCGCGCCAGGCGCTCGCGCAGGCGCCGCTCGGTCGCCAGCCACGCCGGATAATCGCTGGCACCTCGCCGAGCGTTGTCTTGGGCGAAGCGCGCCACAGCCTCGGCAGTTCGCCGCGGCCAAGGGGCGATGGCAGCGTGGTTCAGATAGCACAGGCCCGGGGCGTGTTCGAACTCATCGTGAAACAGAGACATGGTTGGAAGATCCGTGCAATTTGCCGCCAGTTAGGCATAATAATCCGCTTCGATTGTCATCCTAGTCCTACCTATGCACAAAGAACCTCGTAAGGTCCGTGAGTTTCGCCGCCGCGAGCAGGAAATCCTCGACACGGCGCTCAAGCTGTTTCTCGAACAGGGTGAAGACAGTGTCACCGTCGAGATGATCGCCGACGCCGTGGGCATCGGCAAAGGCACGATCTACAAGCACTTCAAGTCCAAGGCCGAGATCTACCTGCGGCTGATGCTCGATTACGAGCGCGACCTGAACGAGCTGTTGCATTCGGCGGACGTCGACCGTGACAAGGAAGCCCTGTCGCGCGCCTATTTCGAGTTCCGCATGCGCGACCCGCAGCGCTACCGCTTGTTCGACCGCCTGGAAGAGAAGGTGGTCAAGGGCAACCAGGTGCCTGATATGGTCGAGCAGCTGCACAGCATTCGCGCCTCGAACTTCGATCGCTTGACGCAATTGATCAAGGGGCGCATCAGCGAAGGCAAGCTCGAGGACGTGCCGCCGTACTTCCACTACTGTGCGGCCTGGGCGTTGGTCCATGGCGCGGTGGCGCTGTACCACTCGCCGTTCTGGAGCAACGTGCTGGAGGATCAGGAAGGTTTCTTCCAGTTCCTCATGGATATTGGCGTGCGCATGGGCAACAAGCGCAAGCGCGACCCCGAAGCCGCGAACTGAAGCGCTCTGTGTGGTGCCGCCGGTCCTCGGCGGGCACCGCACTGTCCTGGCTGCGACATGAAAGCTTGCAAATTCCTGATTTATGAGTCAGGTTTTGCCGGCCAGATTTATCCATGCCGGAGTCACCCCATGATCGTCGATCGTCAAGGCAGGCGCTTTCGCAACCTGCGCGTCAGTCTGACTGCTGCCTGCAACTACGCCTGCACCTATTGCGTGCCTGACGGCAAGCGCTTGGTCGCGGCGCAGGACGAGCTTGATGCCGAGGCCCTGGCGCGTGGCGTCGCGTATCTGGTCGAGGCCGCCGGCATCGAACGTCTGCGCATCACGGGTGGAGAACCCTTGGTCAGCCCGCGCCTCGAAGCCTTCCTGGGCGCCGTGTCCGGGCTTGGGCTCGATGACATCAGCCTCACCACCAATGGCCAGTTACTCGCCCGCAAGCTACCGCTGCTGCGCGATGCCGGTATCCGCCGGCTGAATGTCTCGCTCGACACCCTCGACCCGATGGCGTTTCGCCGTATCGCCCGTGGCGGCGACCTGGCCAGTGTGCTGGACGGCATGGCCCAGGCCAGCGCCGCCGGCATGGCGATCAAGGTCAATATGGTGCCCATGCGCGGGCACAACCTCGACCAGGTCTTGCCGCTGCTGGACTATTGCCTGGAACGAGGCTACGAACTGCGTTTCATCGAGCTGATGCGCATGGGCCACTTGGCCCGCGACAGCAACGCCTTCCTGCAGCAGTTCGTGGGGCTGGAGCAGTTACTGGCGCTGATCGGTGATGCTCATGACTTCGAGCAGGCACAGCGCCCGGTGGATGCTACCGCGCTGCGCTACCGCATTCCCGGCAAGGGCCACTTCGGGGTGATCGCCAACGAAAGCGTTCCGTTCTGCCGTGCCTGTTCGCGGCTGCGGTTGTCTTCGACGGGTTGGTTGCATGGATGTCTGTCGTCGAGTAACCGCCACTATGTCGGCGACCTGCTCGGCAAGCCGCGCCACCAAGCCCTTCCAGCCTTGCAGCGGTTGCTGGTGAAGGCCTTGGCCGACAAGCAGGACCTGGCATTTTCCGGGGATGTGATGGTGATGAAGGTGATCGGCGGCTGACTCTGGCGCAAAAGCTGCATCTGGCGGCTATTCGCCGGTTTTTCGTCACCGGCCTCTGGAGGAAAGATGCGTAGCCTGGTCTTGCTGCTGGCGCTGATGGCGTTGGGCGGCTGCATGAATGTCAGCGATATGGGCGAGGGCGTCCGTTACCACATGAGTGACGCGGGCCTGCTGGATCACAGTGACACCACCCGTACCCTGTCGGTGCGCCTGCAGCCCGATTCGTTCATCTTCATCGGCCAGGGCGCTTTCATGCCGCCAGGCAAAGGGCCGCAGCCGAAGCAGAACGCCGTGGCCGACGAGGCCTTCAAGAGCTTCGTCGAGTACTTCCCGCTGGTACGTCGTGCCCAGGGCCCGCTAGGGCTTGAGGATGCCATCGCCGAAGCCCGTTCGGTGGGCGCCGACTATGTGTTGTACACCCGCTTCGCCCGTACCGACGACCGTATCGGCAATGGCGACGAATGGTATGACGAGCAGGCCGTCGATCGCCTGGGCTGGGACACGGGCGTGGTGCAGATGATGCTGATCGAGACCAGCACCCGCTACCTGATCGACACCGCGCGCATCAAGAGCCGTGGCGGTTTGTTGACGTTCCACGACAACAGCCCGCAGGATTTGCTTGCCGCGCCCATGCGCGAGTACGCTCGTAGCCTCCTGGGCATGAGCAACTGAACGAGCGCGCTATGAGCGATACCGGCAAGGCCAACGATCTTCTCGGGCAGATCCCCGCACACAAGGGGCTGCCCCCGGTGCATCTGTGGAGCCCGGACTTCTGTGGTGATATCGACATGCGTATCGCCCGCGACGGCACCTGGTACTACCTGGGCACGCCGATCGGGCGCAAGCCGATGGTCCGGTTGTTCTCCACCATCATTCGTCGCGATGGCGACGACTACTTCCTGGTCACGCCCGTGGAGAAAGTTGGCATCCGGGTCGATGACGCACCGTTCGTTGCCGTGCTGATGGAGGTGCAAGGGCAGGGCGAGCAACAAGTGCTGCGCTTCACCAGCAACGTCGACGACCAGGCCGAGGCCGGCCCGGAGCATCCGCTGCGGGTGGAGATCGACCCTGTAACTGGCGAGCCCGCTCCTTACCTGCTCATGCGCAGCAACCTCGAGGCACTGATCCATCGCAACGTCTTTTACCAGTTGGTCGACCTGGCGGTACCCAGGCTGATCGACGGTGAAACGTGGCTCGGCGTGTGGAGCCATGGCCAGTTCTACCCGATCGGGCGTGATGCCTGATTGCTGATCGGCCTCCTGCTTTTTCGCGATATTGGCCGTTTCTCCAAGGATGGGCCGCGCATAACCTGAAGGTATCAACCCCTCAGGAGATCGCTGTCCATGAATCCTTCCCGTCTTTGCATGTCCCTTCTATTGGCCTTCGGTCTGCTCGGCGCTCAATCGGCTGCCTGGGCGCACGGCGAAGCGCAGCACCCTGACCAGGTGAAGATCCTGCAAGAGCAACTCCCCACCAACGCACCCGGCAAGAAGGCCGTGATGCTCACCGTCAGTTATGCGCCTGGAGAGGCTTCGCCTGCGCATCAGCATCCGGGGGCGGTCATGGCGTATGTGCTGGAAGGTGCGGTGACCTCGAAGCTCAATGACGAAGCGGAAAAAACCTATAAGGCGGGTGAGTTCTGGTACGAGGCGCCAGGCACCGTGCACAGTGTGTCGCGCAACGCCAGCAAGACGCAGCCTGCGAAACTGCTGGTGTGGAGCCTGGTGGAGGAGGGCAAGCCGGTCACTGAGCCCTTGGCGAAACCCTGACGCACAGGCAATAAAAAACCTCCAGTGCTTGCGCATCTGGAGGTTTTTCAATGTTTGGCTCCGCGACCTGGACTCGAACCAGGGACCCAATGATTAACAGTCATTTGCTCTACCGACTGAGCTATCGCGGAATCTGCGCGTATCTTACCGAGCGGCCGAGGGAAGTCAAGCTTCCCTCGGACAATCAAGTAGTTAGAGCACTTCGACGATGGCCTTGGTGACCACGTGGATGTTGCTCTGGTTCAGCGCGGCCACCGCGATGCGGCCGGTGTCGAGGGCGTAGATGCCGAACTCGTTCTTCAGGCGCGCCACTTGCTCCACGGTCAGGCCGGAGTAGGAGAACATGCCGGCCTGGCGGCCGACGAAGCTGAAGTCGCGCGAGGCGCCGTACTCGGCCAGCAGCTGGACCATCTGCTTGCGCATGCCGTGGATGCGGGTGCGCATCTCGGCCAGCTCGGTTTCCCACATCTGGCACAGCTCTGGGCTGTTGAGCACGGTGGCGACGATGGTCGCGCCGTGGGTCGGCGGGTTGGAGTAGGTGGTGCGGATCACCCGCTTGATCTGCGACAGCACGCGGGTGCTCTCGTCTTTCGAGGCGGTGACGATCGACAGCGCGCCAACGCGCTCGCCATACAGCGAGAACGACTTGGAGAACGAGCTGGACACGAAGAACTGCAGGCCCGACTCGGCGAACAGGCGCACGGCGAAGGCGTCTTCGGCGATGCCGTCACCAAAGCCCTGGTAGGCCATGTCGAGGAACGGTACGTGACCCTTGGCCTTGACCACTTCCAGCACGTTCTTCCAGTCGTCCAGCGACAGGTCGACGCCGGTGGGGTTATGGCAGCAGGCGTGCAGGACGATGATCGAACCCGACGGCAGGCTGTTCAGGTCCTCGAGCATGCCGGCGCGGTTGACGTCGTTGCTGGCGGCATCGTAGTAGCGGTAGTTCTGCACCGGGAAACCAGCAGTTTCGAACAGCGCGCGGTGGTTTTCCCAGCTCGGGTCGCTGATGGCGACCACGGCGCCTGGTTGCAGGCGCTTGAGGAAGTCGGCGCCGATTTTCAGAGCGCCGGTACCGCCAACGGCCTGCACGGTGACCACGCGGCCTTCGGCCAGCAGCGGCGACTGCGCGCCGAAGATCAGCTTCTGCACGGCCTGGTCGTACTGGGCGATACCATCGATCGGCAGGTAGCCGCGGGAGGCGTGCTGGGCGGCACGGGTGGTTTCGGCTTCGATCACTGCACGCAGCAGCGGGATGCGGCCTTCCTCATTGCAGTACACGCCCACGCCCAGGTTGACCTTGTCGGTGCGGGGGTCGGCGTTGAATGCTTCGTTGAGGCCCAGGATAGGGTCGCGGGGTGCCAGCTCGACAGCGGAAAACAGGCTCATTGTTACCTTGGCTCTGATAGGAGAGTGATAGGGGTCGCCACGCTCCAGCCGAATGCACTGAAGCGGTGCACAAACGGGGAGTCAGTATAGTGATACCGCCCGGTCACCGCGACAGTCTGGCGCAGCTTTTCCGGCTGTTTGCGCAAATATTTTTCGACCATTGGTCGAAATGCCCGGTCCATTGCGGTAAGCGTTCGCAGGCTGGCCTTGAAACCCGAGCCCGGCGCGCACATTTGCGTATAGACTACTGGCTAAATTTACAGTTGCCGCGACATCCACGAGGTTCGTCATGTCCGAGTTCCAGCTCGTCACCCGATTCCAGCCGGCCGGCGACCAGCCCGAGGCCATCCGCCTGATGGTCGAGGGCATCGACGCCGGGCTTTCGCACCAGACGCTGCTCGGGGTGACGGGGTCGGGCAAGACCTTCAGCATCGCCAACGTCATTCAGCAGGTGCAACGCCCAACGCTCGTGCTGGCGCCAAACAAGACCCTGGCAGCCCAGCTGTATGGCGAATTCAAGGCGTTCTTCCCGAACAACGCGGTCGAGTATTTCGTCTCCTACTACGACTACTACCAACCCGAAGCCTACGTGCCGTCGTCGGATACCTTCATCGAGAAGGACTCCTCGATCAACGACCACATCGAGCAGATGCGCCTGTCGGCGACCAAGGCGCTGCTGGAGCGGCGCGACGCGATCATCGTCACCACCGTGTCGTGCATCTATGGCCTGGGCAGCCCCGAGGCATACCTGAAAATGGTCCTGCACGTCGACCGAGGCGACAAGCTCGACCAGCGTGCACTGTTGCGCCGCCTGACCGAGCTGCAGTACACCCGCAACGAGATGGACTTCGCCCGCGCCACCTTCCGTGTGCGCGGCGACGTGATCGACGTGTTCCCGGCCGAATCGGACCTGGAAGCCATCCGCATCGAACTGTTCGACGACGAGGTGGAGAACATCGCCGCCTTCGACCCCCTCACCGGCGAGGTGATCCGCAAGCTGCCACGGTTCACCTTCTATCCCAAGTCGCACTACGTGACGCCGCGCGAGACGCTGCTCGAGGCGGTCGAGGGGATCAAGGAGGAGCTCAAGGAGCGCCTGGAGTACCTGCACAAGGCCAACAAGCTGGTCGAGGCCCAGCGCCTGGAGCAACGCACCCGCTTCGACCTGGAGATGATCCTCGAGCTGGGTTACTGCAACGGCATCGAGAACTACTCCCGCTACCTGTCCGGGCGCCCGGCCGGCGCGCCGCCACCGACACTCTACGACTACCTGCCAGCCGATGCCTTGCTGGTGATCGACGAATCCCACGTCAGCGTGCCCCAGGTCGGCGCCATGTACAAAGGCGACCGCTCGCGCAAGGAAACGCTGGTGGAGTACGGCTTCCGCATGCCGTCGGCGCTCGACAACCGCCCCATGCGCTTCGATGAGTGGGAGGCGGTCAGCCCGCAGACCATCTTCGTTTCCGCCACGCCCGGCCCTTATGAAGCCGAGCATGCCGGGCGAGTGGTCGAGCAGGTGGTGCGCCCCACCGGCCTGGTCGACCCGCAGGTCGAGGTACGGCCGGCGCTGACACAGGTGGACGACCTGTTGTCGGAGATCGGCAAACGTGTCGCCCAGGGCGAGCGGGTGCTGGCCACCACGCTGACCAAGCGCATGGCCGAGGACCTCACCGATTATCTCGCCGACCACGACGTGCGTGTGCGTTACCTGCACTCGGACATCGACACTGTCGAACGAGTGGAGATTATCCGCGACCTGCGCTTGGGCACCTTCGATGTCTTGGTGGGCATCAACCTGCTGCGCGAAGGGCTGGACATGCCCGAGGTGTCGCTGGTGGCGATCCTCGACGCCGACAAGGAAGGTTTCCTGCGCTCCGAGCGCTCGCTGATCCAGACCATCGGCCGCGCCGCGCGCAACCTCAACGGCAAGGCGATCCTCTACGCCGACAACATCACCGGCTCCATGCAGCGCGCCATCGACGAGACCGAGCGGCGTCGAGCCAAGCAGGAGGCCTTCAACGCCGCGAACGGCATCGTCCCCCAGGGCGTGGTCAAGGACATCACCGACATCATGGAAGGCGCCACCGTGCCGGGTGCGCGCAGCAAGAAGCGCAAAGGCATGGCCAAGGCGGCGGAGGAGGCCGGGCGCTACGAGGTCGAGTTGCAGACCCCGGCCGAGATCACCAAGCGTATCAAGCAGCTGGAAGAGAAGATGTTCCAGTTCGCCCGCGACCTGGAGTTCGAAGCCGCGGCGCAGTTGCGCGACGAGATCGGCAAATTGCGCGAGCGCCTGATCGCCAGTTGAAGACCAGTGTCGGCACGATCTCTGTAGGAGCGGCCTTGTGTCGCGAAAGGGCTGCGCAGCAGCCCCCGACAATCTCGTGACATCCATGGATCGTGGGGCCGCTCCGCGCCCCTTTCCGGCCGGTCCGGTGCCCCGGCAAGGCCGCTCCTACAGGGGATGCACCTGGCTCAATGCGCCTCACCGGCCTTCAACCCCTGCGGCAGCTTTCTGGTCAACAACACCGCCAACATGCTCACCGCCAACCCGATCCCGACAAAATGGAAGGCATCGTTGTAGGCCATGATCATCGCCTGCTGATGGGTGATCTCGCTGAGCTTGCCCAGCGCCGCGCTGTCGTTGCCTAGCCGCTCGGTCAGTTGCGCCAGACGCTCGGCCACCTGCGGGTTGCTCGGCACCACCGCCTCGCGCAGATAGTCGAAATACACCTTGGCCCGTGCATCCAGCAGCGTCGCCAGCAAGGCGATGCCGATCGCCCCGCCCAGGTTGCGCAAAATGTTGAACAGGCTCGAAGCCGACCCTGCGTCCTGCGGCTGGATATACGCGGTGGCGATCAGCGAGATGGTCACCATGATCATCGGCTGGCCGAGGGCTCGAATCACCTGGATCTGGTTGAACTGCGGCCCGGCAAAGTCCGGGTTGAGCACCCCCGAGCTGAAGCTGGCCACCCCGAACAGGCAAAAGCCCAGGGCGCACAACCATTTTGGCGAGATCACCTTCATCAGCAGCGGCACCAGCGGAATCAGGAACAGCTGCGGCACCCCCATCCACATGATCACTTCGCCGATCTGCAAGGCGTTGTAACCCTGGATCTGCGCCAGATACAGCGGCAGCAGGTAGATCGAGCCGTACAGCCCCACGCCCATGCCCAGGCTGGCGATGCTCGACAGGCCGAAGTTGCGGTTGCCCAGGATGCGCAGGTTGATCAGCGGGTTAGGGCGCGACAGTTGCAGGATCACGAACAGGATCAGGCTGAGCAGGGCAACGGTACCCAGGCTGACGATCAGGCCGGATTCCAGCCAGTCCTTGCGGTGGCCCTCCTCAAGAAACACTTGCAGGCAACCCAACCCCAGGCCGAGGGTGACGATGCCGGCGTAATCGGTGCTTTTCAGCAGCTCCCAATGTGCTTCTTTCTTTTCCAGCCCGTACATCAAGCCAGCGATCATCAGCAGCCCTGGTGGGATGTTGATGTAGAAGATGTACTCCCAGCCCCAGTTCTCGGTCAGCCAGCCACCGAGGGTCGGGCCGATCGACGGGGCAAAGGTGGCGGTCATGGCGAACATCGCCATGCCCTTGGCGCGGTGATGCTCGGGCAGTTTGATCAGGGTCAGGGTGAATGCCAACGGGATCAGCGCGCCGCCGGTGAAGCCCTGCAACGCGCGGAACACGATCATGCTTTCCAGGTTCCAGGCCATCGAGCACAGCAGCGACGAGGCCAGGAAACCCAGCGACACCCACACTGCCAGGCGCCGGGCCGAGAGCAGCTGCACCAGCCAGGCGGTCAGCGGGATCATGATGATCTCCGCCACCAGGTAGGAGGTGGAGATCCACGAGCCTTCCTCCAGCGTGGCCGACAGCGCACCCTGGATGTCCTTGAGCGACGAGTTGGTGATCTGGATATCCAGCACCGCCATGAACGCGCCGAGCATCACGCTCATCACCGCGATCCAGTCGCGCCGGGTCGGTTCCGCGCTGGGGCGCAGCAGTTGATCACCGGCCATCGCGGCTGTCGTCGTCGCTGCGCAGGTCGACGGTGGCGGTCACCGACATGCCTGGGCGGATGCGGCCATGCAGCGGGTTGTCGGCGGCGAAGGTCAGCTTGACCGGAATGCGCTGCACCACCTTGGTGAAGTTACCGGTGGCGTTGTCCGGCGGCAGCAGGCTGAACTGCGCGCCGGAGGCGGCGAACAGGCTGTCGACGCGGCCTTCGATGGGCGTGTCGGGGTAGCTGTCGAACAGCAGTTCGGCACGCTGGCCGGGGTGCATCTTGCCGATCTGGGTCTCCTTGAAGTTGGCCTGCACCCAGATGTCTTCGTCGGGGACGATCGACAGCAGGTAGGCGCCGGCCTGCACCACCTGGCCATTGCGCGCGCTGCGCTGGCCGATGGTGCCGCTGATCGGCGCGTGGATCTCGCTGCGGGTCAGGTTGAGTTCGGCCTGGGCCAGGTCGGCGCGGGCATTGGCGATTTGTGCGTCGAGGCGCTTGAGCTCGGCGCTCAGCGCGTCGACCTGCTGGCGCTGGCCCTTGAGATCGGCCTGGGCCTTGTCGACCTGGGAGCGGGCCACATGGCTTTCCGCCGACAACGTGGTGACCCGTTCTTCGGAGACGAAGCCGGGCTTGCGCAGGGCCTGGGCGCGGTTGAGGTCGAGCTGCGAGCGGTCAAGGGTGGCCTGGTTGGCCGCGACCTGGGCCTGGCCGGCGGCGATCAGGCTGCCCTGTTGCGCCAGCCGGCTCTGCGCCTGCACCAGCTCTGCCTCGCGGGTGGCCAGCGCGGCGCGAGCGCGGGCCACGGCCAGTTCGAAGTCGGCCACTTCCAGGCGCACCAGCAGGTCGCCTTGGTTGACGTGCTGGTTGTCCTCCACCCGGACCTCGTCGATGCGTGCGCCCAACTGGCTGGAAACCCGGGTGATCTCGCCCTGCACATAGGCGTTGTCGGTGCTCTCGTAGAAGCGCCCCTTGAAGTACCAGTGGGCGAGGAAGGCAAGCCCGACCAGTGCGACCAGGGTGAGGAAGACCAGCAGGCGACGTTTGAGTTGAGCGGGCATGAGGACTATGGTTCCAAAAATGTAAGCAAATTTAACAGCTGCAACGGGCGTCGTCACAAGTGACGATCGCGCCATTGCTGGAGCCGAGTGCCTGCTCCCTGCTAACATCCCGCCTTTGTTTCACTCTTCGTTCGAGACTCACAATGACCACCGTTCGCACGCGTATCGCGCCTTCGCCCACTGGCGACCCCCATGTCGGCACCGCCTACATCGCCCTGTTCAACTACTGCTTCGCCAAGCAGCACGGCGGTGAGTTCATCCTGCGTATCGAAGACACCGACCAGTTGCGCTCCACCCGCGAGTCGGAACAACAGATCTTCGACGCTCTGCGCTGGCTGGGCATCGAGTGGAACGAAGGCCCGGACGTTGGCGGCCCGCACGGCCCCTACCGGCAGAGCGAGCGTGGCGAGATCTACGCCAAGTACGCCAAGGAGCTGGTCGACGCCGGCCACGCCTTCTACTGCTTCTGCACCGCCGAAGAGCTGGACCAGATGCGTGCCGAACAAATGGCCCGTGGCGAGACCCCGCGCTACGACGGCCGCGCGCTGCTGCTCAGCGATGAGGAAGTGCAACGCCGCCTGGCGGCGGGTGAATCGCACGTGATCCGCATGAAGGTGCCGAGCGAAGGCGTCTGCGTGGTGCCGGACATGCTGCGTGGCGATGTCGAGATCCCATGGGACCGCATGGACATGCAGGTGCTGATGAAGAACGACGGCCTGCCGACGTACTTCCTGGCCAACGTGGTCGACGACCACTTGATGGGCATCACCCACGTGCTGCGTGGCGAAGAGTGGCTGCCCTCGGCACCGAAACTGATCAAGCTGTACGAGTACTTCGGCTGGGAGCAGCCCAAGCTCTGCTACATGCCGCTGCTGCGTAACCCGGACAAGTCCAAGCTGTCCAAGCGCAAGAACCCGACCTCGGTCACGTTCTACGAGCGCATGGGCTTCATGCCAGAAGCGATGCTCAACTACCTGGGCCGTATGGGCTGGTCCATGCCCGACGAGCGCGAAAAGTTTTCCCTGGCCGAAATGGTCGAGCACTTCGACCTGTCGCGCATCTCGCTGGGTGGCCCGATCTTCGACATCGAGAAGCTGTCCTGGCTCAACGGCCAGTGGCTGCGCGAGCTGCCGGTGGAAGAGTTCGCCGCGCGTGTGCAGAAGTGGGCGTTCAACAGCGACTACATGATGAAGATCGCCCCGCATGTGCAGGGCCGGGTCGAAACCTTCAGCCAGGTCGCCCCACTGGGTGGTTTCTTCTTCGAAGGCGCGTTGAAACTCGACGCCAAGCTGTTCGAGAGCAAGAAGTTGTCGGCTGACCAGGTGCGCCAGGTGATGCAGTTGATCCTGTGGAAACTGGAAAGCCTGCGTCAGTGGGAAAAGGACCGCATCACAGCCTGTATCCAGGCCGTGGTCGAGTCGCTGGAGCTGAAGTTGCGCGATGCCATGCCACTGATGTTCGCCGCCATTACCGGTCAGGCCAGCTCGGTGTCGGTGCTCGATGCCATGGAAATCCTCGGCCCGGACCTGACCCGCTACCGCCTGCGCCAGGCCATCGACCTGCTGGGTGGCGTGTCGAAGAAGGAAAACAAGGAGTGGGAGAAGCTGCTGGCGAACATCGCCTGATAGCTTTTCTATTGCTTACCCTGTGGGAGCGGGTTTAACCGCGAATACGATGGTGCTTGCACTACAGCTTTCGCGGGTGAACCCGCTCCCACAGGGGCGCAACATCAGGATTCAGCAGGGCAGGGCGGTAAGTGATTGTTATCTGTGAAAAAACTTTTGAATATTTTCAAAAATTCGTTTGACAGCCCTGCAATCGGATCTTAATATGCGCCCCGTCCACAGCGATGAACGCAAACGAAACGCCAGGCACCCAGCCAGCGCTTCGGTTCAGAGCGACATTGTGGGGCTATAGCTCAGCTGGGAGAGCGCCTGCATGGCATGCAGGAGGTCAGCGGTTCGATCCCGCTTAGCTCCACCAAATTCCGCTTAACGGCTTTAGGTCGGTAAGCAAGACTGGGTCCAGCAACCGGGTCTTGAAGGTAAGAAGGTTCGTCCCCTTCGTCTAGTGGCCTAGGACACCGCCCTTTCACGGCGGTAACAGGGGTTCGAGTCCCCTAGGGGACGCCAGTTTTGCACAAGCGATGTTTCAGGATGTCGCTGGGCCGAGAGGCTAGAAATCCGGGGCTATAGCTCAGCTGGGAGAGCGCCTGCATGGCATGCAGGAGGTCAGCGGTTCGATCCCGCTTAGCTCCACCAATTTTGCCGCGTTGCGTGAAAATGCAACGGCACGAAGGTTACGTCCCCTTCGTCTAGTGGCCTAGGACACCGCCCTTTCACGGCGGTAACAGGGGTTCGAGTCCCCTAGGGGACGCCACTTTTACCCGCGTTTTGCGGGAGTTGAAAGGCTCATCATCAGATGGATGAGCCTTTTGTTTTACTCGGGGCTATAGCTCAGCTGGGAGAGCGCCTGCATGGCATGCAGGAGGTCAGCGGTTCGATCCCGCTTAGCTCCACCAATTTTGCCGCGTTGCGTGAAAGCGCAACGGCACGAAGGTTACGTCCCCTTCGTCTAGTGGCCTAGGACACCGCCCTTTCACGGCGGTAACAGGGGTTCGAGTCCCCTAGGGGACGCCATTTTTTACCCGCGTTTTGCGGGACTTATAAGGCTCATTCGCTTATTGAATGGGCCTTTTGTTTTTTCTGCTCCCTCTAAAACTTCATTAGCCGATCAGCGGTTGCACATTCTGCTTGCCAGAAAATATTACAGGCATAATATGTCGCTCATAATATTTCGAGGTGAGCCATGAGCGACAAGAAGACCAAGACCCGCGAACGCATCCTGGAAGCGGCACGTGGCGCGCTGATCCAGCACGGCCCGGCAGAGCCGAGCGTCAGCCAGGTCATGGGCGCCGCCGGCTTGACGGTGGGTGGCTTCTACGCCCACTTCGACAGCAAGGACGCGCTCATGCTCGAGGCCTTCCGCCAGTTGCTCTGCGAGCGCCGGGCCCTGCTGGCCGCGGCGGACCCGAACCTTGACGGCGCTGGCCGCCGTGCGCTGGTGGCTGCCTTCTACCTGTCGCGCAAGCACCGCGATGGCGAGATAGAAGCCTGCCCGCTACCCAATGCGCTCAGCGAAATGCAGCGCCTGCCGGACGCGTTTCGCGAGGTGCTGGTGGAACACATCGAGCTGATGACCGCACAGATGGTCGACCGCCCCGAGGACATCGACAAGGCCCTGGCCGATTTCGCCCTGATGGTTGGCGGCCTGGCCGTCGCCCGGGCGCTGGGTACTGGCGAGCTGTCCGACCGTGTCCTGCGTGCCGCCAAATCGGCGGTGATTTGAGCAACCCCACCCCTGGAGCATGGCGATGACTACCCTGAGCTGGATTCGCGGCGTCAATGGCACCCTCGGCCACCTGGTCCCTGAACATGTCGCCGGCAAGATGCGCCGCGCCTTCATGACCCCGCGCACGCTGCCACCGAGGCAGTGGGAGCTGCCGCTGCTGGCTCGCGCCGAGCGCATCACCTTGCGTTTCGGGCTGTCGGCGCTGCGCTGGGGGCAAGGCCCGACCGTGTTGCTGATGCACGGTTGGGAAGGGCGGCCCACCCAGTTCGCCGCGCTGATCGAGACGTTGGTTGCTGCGGGCCATACCGTGGTGTCGCTGGAAGGGCCCGGCCATGGCCGCTCGCCCGGGCATCAGGCGAATGTGGTGCTGTTTGCCCGCGCGCTGCTGGAAGCCGCCGCGGAGTTGCCGCCACTGCGCGCGGTGATTGGCCACTCCATGGGTGGCGCCAGTGTGATGCTGGCGTTGCAATGGGGGCTGCGTGCCGAAGCAGCGGTCAGTATCGCCGCGCCAGCGCAACTGCTTGGGGTCATGCGCGGTTTTGCCCGCCGTCTGGGGCTGCCGGCGCGTGCCAGGGCGGCGTTCATTCGCCAGGTCGAGCGTGACATCGGCGTGCAGATTGCGCGGCTGGATGTCGCCGGTTACCAGCTGGACCTGCCGGGCCTGGTGGTGCATGCCAGCGATGACGACATGGTGCCGGCCAGTGAATCGCAGGTCATTCACAAGGCGTGGTTCGACAGCCGCTTGCTGACACTGGAGGCGGGTGGCCACTTGCGTGTGCTGGCCGATCCACGCCTGGGTGAGGCGGTGCTCGAACTGCTGGCGCGCACCAATCTGCGGGCGCGGCAAAGCGCCTGAGGCCTGTTCGCCGGCAAGCCGGCTCCTACGGGCCAATCGCTAGCCCATGCATTGCGGTAATCCCTGTGGGAGCAACTGTCTTGTACAGATCTTCTGTAGGAGCGGCCTTGTGTCGCGAAAGGGCCGCAAAGCGGCCCTAGGCTTCCTGTGTGGCATTCACGATTGCTGGGTCTGCGATGCAGCCCTTTCGCGACACAAGGCCGCTCCTACAGAGACCGCGCAAGATGCGGGCTTGCCGGCGATTGGCCGGCAAGATCCTGCGCAAAGACTGGACATCCCGCGGCAATGCCCTGCTAAATCCGGGTTTTACTTCAAGGAAGCGGGCATGAGCTGGGATCTCGCAGCACCTTTCATCATCGACCTTCGCGTCGGCAGCGAGGATATCGATGGCCTCGGCCACGCCAACAACGCGGTCTACGTCACCTGGCTGGAGCGCTGCGCCTGGCGTCACTCGCAGCGCCTGGGCCTGGACCTGGCCGAATACCGCCGCCTGGACCGGGCCATGGCCGTGGTTCGCCATGAAATCGACTACCTCGCCGCCGCCTACGAAGACGACGAACTGCAACTGGCCACCTGGATCATCGACTGGGACCAGCGCCTGCGCATGACCCGCCGTTTCCAGCTCAAGCGCCCGAGCGATGGCGTCACCCTGCTGCGCGCGCAAACCACCTTCGCCTGCATCGAGCTGTCCAGTGGCAAGCCCAAGCGCATGCCGGCGGAATTCATCGACGGCTACGGCCCGGCGCTGATCGGCAGCTGAAAAGCGGCGGATCTTTGTTAGACTGCCGCCTTTTTCGCCCCGAGACCCTCACATGCAAATTGCCCTGGCCCCGATGGAGGGGCTGGTCGACAACATCCTGCGCGACGTCCTGACCCGGGTGGGAGGCATCGATTGGTGCGTCACCGAGTTCATCCGCGTCTGTGACCGCCTGTTGCCGGAATCCTCGTTCGACAAACTGGCCCCGGAGCTGCGCCAGGGCGCACGCACCGCAGCCGGTGTGCCGATGCGTGTGCAGTTGCTCGGTTCGGACCCGGTGTGCCTGGCCGAAAATGCGGCGCTGGCCTGTGAGCTGGGGGCGCCGGTGATCGACCTGAACTTCGGCTGCCCGGCCAAGACCGTCAACAAGTCGCGCGGCGGCGCCGTGCTGCTCAAGGAACCGGAGCTTCTGCATACGATCGTGCGCGAAGTGCGTCGTGCAGTACCTGCACATATCCCGGTGACGTCGAAGATGCGCCTGGGCTTCGACAGCCCGGATGGCGCGCTGGAGTGCGCAACGGCGCTGGCCGAAGGCGGTTCGGCGCACCTGGTGGTGCATGCGCGGACCAAGGTCGAGGGCTACAAGCCGCCGGCCCACTGGGAGTGGGTGGCGCGGGTACAGGATGTGGTCAAGGTGCCAGTGTTCGCCAATGGTGAAATCTGGACCGTCGACGACTGGCGGCGTTGCCGCGAGGTGAGCGGCGCCGAGGACATCATGCTGGGGCGCGGCCTGGTTTCGCGGCCGGACCTGGCCCTGCAGATCGCCGCTGCCCGTGACGGTCGTGACTACGAACCGATGAGTTGGGGTGAACTGCTGCCGCTGCTGCGCGAATTCTGGCGCCAGGCCCAGGACAAACTGTCACCGCGATATGCGCCGGGGCGGATGAAACAGTGGCTGGCGATGCTGACCCGTGGCTATCCAGAGGCGGTGGCGTTGTTCGCCGAGCTGCGCCGGGAGGATGATTGCCAGAGGATCAGTCGGTTGCTTGGGGTTGGTATGCCGGCCATCGAGACCTGTGTCGCCTGACATGGCGCAATCGCGGGGCAAGCCCGCTCCCACGGTTCTACATGGCCTGTGGGAGCGGGCTTGCCCCGCGATGAATTCACCGCGATAACAGAATTTCCGCTTTTCCCCTTGAAAGCGTTTCACCAGGCCATATCTCTTGAGTACGCGATGCCGAAGTCGGGTCGCGTAATGACCTACTTGCTGAATCTCAGGAGTTAATGACCATGACCACCGCTTTCTCTCTCGCCCCGCTTTTCCGCAATTCCGTCGGTTTCGACCGTTTCAACGACCTGTTCGAAGCCGCCGCCCGCAACGAGGCCGGTAGCAGCTACCCGCCCTACAACGTGGAAAAGCACGGCGATGACCACTACCGCATCGTGGTTGCCGCAGCCGGCTTCCAGGAGCAGGACCTCGACCTGCAGGTCGAAAAAGGCGTGCTGACCGTCACCGGTGGCAAGCGCGACAACAGCAACGAAGGTGTCACCTTCCTGCACCAGGGCATCGCCCAGCGCGCCTTCAAGCTGTCGTTCCGCCTCGCCGACCACATCGAGGTCAAGGGCGCGGGCCTGGCCAACGGCCTGCTCAGCATCGAGTTGCTGCGCGTCGTGCCGGAAGAGGCCAAGGCCAAGCGCATCCCGATCAATGGCGACAAGCCTGCGCTGAACTGAGTTCGGCGGGATGAACGAAAGGGCACCTTCGGGTTAATGCCAGTCAGTTAAGCCACATTTGGGGCTGCTTCGCAGCCCTTCGCGGGCAAGCCCGCTCCCACAGGTACAGCGCATATGTTGAGAAATGCGCAATCCTGTGGGAGCGGGCTTGCCCGCGAAGGGCCGCAAAGCGGCCCCAGATTTTAGTTACGCCGCCGACATCGCTGGGGCTGCGTTGCAGGCCTTTCGCGGCACAAGGCCGCTCCTGCAGGGCATGCGCCGCGCTGATCAATAATCCGCCGGTGCCTCCAGCAACATCTGCCGGAACTCCGGCAACGGCAGCGGCCGGCTGTGCAGGTAACCCTGGTACAGGTGGCAGCCCAGGCGTTCGAGAAACTCCAGCTGCTCGGTCAACTCCACGCCCTCGGCGATCACCGCCAGCTCCAGGCTGCGCGCCATGGCCACGATGGCGCGGACGATCTCGGCGTCGTTGGGGTCGACCGGGGCATCGCGCACGAACGTCTGGTCGATCTTCAGCGCGTCCACCGGCAGGCGCTTGAGGTAGGTGAGCGATGAGTAGCCGGTACCGAAGTCGTCCATGGCGAAGCTCACGCCGTAGCGCTTGAGCTCGCGCATCTTGCTGATGGTGTCTTCCAGGTTCTGGATGACGATGCCCTCGGTGATCTCCAGTTTGAGCATGTGCCGCGGCAGGCGGTAGTCGTCGAGGCTGCGCAGCACCCGTTCGACGAAATCGTTCTGGCGGAACTGCCGGGGGCTGATGTTGACGCACAGGCTGAACTCGTCGGCGTCGATCAGCCTGTCCTGCAGCATGCGCGCACAGGCGTCGCAGGCTTCGTCGAGGATCCAGCTGCCCACTTCGAGGATCAAGCCACTTTCCTCGAGCACCTGGATGAACTGCGCCGGCGGTTGCTGGCCCAGTTGCGGGTGATGCCAGCGCAACAGCACCTCGGCACCCACGATACGGTTGTCGCGCGCGTCGACCTGGGGCTGGAAGTGCAGCGCCAGTTCACCCCGGGCCAGGGCCAGGCGCAGGTCGCTCTCCATGCGCAGGCGCTCGCTGGCGGCTTTCTGCATGGTGGTGTGGAACAGTTGCGTGGTGTTGCGCCCGGAATCCTTGGCCCGGTACAGGGCGATGTCGGCGCGCTTGAGCAGGTCGGCGGGGGTGGCGCCATGGTCGGGGATCAGCGCCACGCCGATGCTGGGGGTCACTTGCAGGCGCTGGCCGTCCAGCGACATGGGCTCGGCGAGCAGTTCGCGCAGGGTATCGGCCAATTCGCGGACCTTGCTCTCCACCAGCTCGCGGCTGCCCTCCAGGCCGCTGAGCAGCACCACGAACTCATCGCCGCCCAGGCGCGCCACGGTGTCCTCCAGGCGCACGCTGGCTTCCAGGCGCGCGGTGATGATCTTCAACACCGTGTCGCCGACCGGGTGGCCGAGCGAATCGTTGATGTGCTTGAAGTGGTCGAGGTCGAGGAACAGCAGCGCACCGCGCAGGTTGTGGCGCTTGAGCAGGGCGATCTGCTGGCTCAGGCGGTCCATCAGCAGGGCACGGTTGGGCAGGTTGGTCAGCGGGTCGTGGTAGGCCAGGTGGCGGATCTGCGCCTGGGCATTCTTCAGCAGGCTGACATCCCGCGCGGTGAGCAGCAGGCAGTCGGTTTCGTTGAGGCTGATCGGCTCCACCGACACTTCCACGGTGAGGATGTCGCCGCGCTTGTTGCGCCCGAGCATCTCGCGGTGGTGCACCCGGCCGCGCTCCTTGAGCTCGTTGAGCAGGGCGGCGCGCTGCTTGTCGTCGGCCCACAGGCCCAGCTCGTAGACCGTGCGTCCCACCACATCGCTGGCACTGTAGCCGGTCAGCCGGCAGAAACCGTCATTGACCTCCAGGTAGCGACCGCTGCGCCGTTCGGTGATGGTGATGGCGTCGGGGCTGGAGTGGAAGGCCTTGGCGAATTTCTCCTCGCTGGCCTTGAGCGCGGCTTCGGCGCGCTGCTGTTGGGTGATGTCGCGCAGGGTGGTGACACTGCAGGGCTGGCCGTCGACGCTGATCAGGCGGCTGGCGATCACGCAGGTGAGGGCGGTGCCGTTGCGGTGGTTGACGCCCACCGCCACATTGCTCAAGGCCTGGTCGCGGATCACCCGTTCGATGCGCTGGGCGCGTTCGGCCGACTCGGCCCATAGGCCCAGCTCTTCGGCGGTGCGGCCAAGCACCTGGTCGGCTTGCCAGCCGAAGGTGTGGCTGAAGGCGGGGTTGATCTCGATGAACTGGCCGGTGTCCTGGCGGGTCACGCAGATCGGGTCGGGGCTGACCTGGAACAGGCTGGCAAATTTCTCTTCCGAGGCGGTCAGGCGCTGTTCGCGTTCCACCTGGTCGGTGATGTCGAGCAGGGTGCCGGCCATGCGCAGCGGGTTGCCGTGCTCGTCCCGGTACAGGCGCGCGCGGCTTTCGATGTAGCGCGAGGCGCCGTTTTCCAGCTGCACGTGGTAGGTGATCTGGTAGTTGCCAGCCGGGCCTTCGCGCAGGCTGCGGTAGGCGTTGCGCATGGCCGAGCGCTCGTCTTCCGGCACCCCCTCGAAGAACGAATCGAACGACTCGTGGAAGGGCACCGGGTCAAGCCCGTGCAATTGGGCAGCGCGGGCCGAGCCGTAGAGCATGCCGCTGGGGATGTGCCAGTCCCAGGTGCCCAGCTGCGCCGAGTCCAGGGCCAAATCCAGGCGTTCCTGGCTGTCCTTGAGCGCCTGCTCGGCGCGTTTGCGCTCTGTGGTGTCGATGAAGGTGCTGATCAGGTAGGTGATGCCCTCCAGCTCGATGCCCTGGGTGCAGAGGATGCCGTCGTGGACCTTGCCGCTGGTGGCGCGGAACTGCACCTCCATGATCAGCGGCCCACTGCCGGCGCGTGTGGCCTCCAGCACCTGGTGGCGCTGCTCGGGGTTGACCCACAGGCCAAGCTCGACGCTGGTCTTGCCGACCACCTGGGCGCCTGGCCAGCCGAACATGTCCTCGAAGTGCTGGTTGACCTCGATGATCAGGCCATCGTGGCGGCGGGTGAGAAGGATGGCGTTGGGGCTCAGGTGGAAGAGGGTGGCAAAGCGCTTTTCCGAATTGATCAGCGCATTTTCCCGTTCGCGCTGGCGGGTGATCTCGCGGATCACCCCGATCATCTGCCGCCGGCCATGGGCGTCGTGGGTCAGGCTGCCGTTGATTTCCAGCCAGTGCACGCTACCGTCCTGCCAGCGGATGCGGTGACGCATGGCTTGCTCGATGGGTTCGCCGTTGACCACCGCCTGGAACACCTGGCGGGTGCGGGCGCGATCCTCTTCGGGGAGCAGGTCGAGGTAATCGATGTCGTTGGGCAGCGGGCGTTGCGGGTCGAAGCCGAACAGCGCCTGGGTGCCGCGCGACCAACTGACCCGGCCCGTCTCGATATCCCAGAGCCAGGCACCCAGGCGTGCACCGTTGAGCGCGGCCAGCAGCTGCGGCGCGTTCTGCCAGGCCTGTTCCGATTCCTGTGGATCGGCCGCAGGAATGCGCGGCAGGCGCGGAAAGCGGTTTGCTGATTTGGGCATCTTTACCAGACCTTTGGCGGATGACGCGTCCTTGTGGAATGTAATGCCGTGCTGACGACGAGCGGTCAGGCGGGCCCCGCGTGGCTGTCGAGCAGGGCCATGAAGGCCCGGGCCGCGTTCGAAAGCGTGCGCTCCGTGTGCAGGATGTAGCCTAGCTGGCGCGACAGCCGTATGCCGGGCAGGGCGATGGGCGCCACCTGCTCATCCAGCATAGTACGTGGCAGCACGCTCCACGCCAGGCCGATGGAGACCATCATCTTGATGGTTTCCAGGTAATTGGTGCTCATGGCGATGTTCGGGGTCAGGCCTTGGCTTTCGAACAGCCGTTGGACGATGTGATGGGTGAAGGTATTGCCGCCGGGGAACACCGCCGGGTGGCGGGCCACGTCGGCCAGGCTGACCTGGCCGTCACGGGCCAGCGGGTGTTCGGGCGCGGCGACGAAGTCCAGGGCGTCATCCCACACGGCCACCGCCTTGACCAGGTGGTGCGGCTCCGGCGCCAGGGTGATCACGGCGATTTCCGCCCGGCCATGGAGGATTTCGTCATACGCCTGCTCCGAATCCATGAACTGGATGTCCAGGGCCACCGCCGGGTGCTGGCGGGTGAACGCCCGCAGCAAGGGGGGCAGGCGGTGCAGGCCGATGTGGTGGCTGGTGGCCAGGGTGAGGCGACCGCTCACCTCCCCGGTGAGGTTGGTCAGCGCGCGGCGGGTATCATCGAGCACATTGAGGATCTGGTAGGCGCGGGGCAGCAGGGCGCGGCCAGCTTCAGTCAGCGTGACCTCACGGCCCAGGCGGTCGAACAGGCGTACGTCCAGTTGCTGTTCCAGCCCGGCGATGCGTTTGCTGATCGCCGGTTGGGTGAGGTGCAGGCGTTCGCCGGCGCCGGAGAAGCTGCCGGTTTCGGCAATCGCGATGAAGGCGCTGAGGTTGGCCAGGTCCATCGTTCGAATTCCTGATGGTTATGCAAAGCATGAAAATTATGAATTTGAGTTATTCAATCTATCGCCATAGCATCGTCCGTACAAGCCAAGGGGTCTTTGGCATAGAAAGACGCTGATGAGGAACAGTCTGATGGCTGGCAAAACGCTCTACGACAAACTCTGGGACGCCCATGAGGTGAAACGCCGCGACGACGGCTCGTCCTTGATCTACATCGATCGCCATATCATCCACGAAGTGACGTCGCCCCAGGCCTTCGAAGGCCTGCGCCTGGCCAGCCGCAAGCCGTGGCGCATCGATACCAACATCGCCACGCCCGATCACAACGTGCCGACCACGCCTGAGCGCAAGGGCGGTATCGAGGCGATCGTCGACCAGGTGTCGCGCCTTCAGGTGCAGACCCTCGACGAGAACTGTGACGAATATGGCATCGTCGAATTCAAGATGAATGACGAGCGTCAAGGCATCGTTCACGTCATCAGCCCGGAGCAGGGCGCCACCTTGCCCGGCATGACCGTGGTCTGCGGCGACTCGCACACCTCCACCCACGGCGCCTTCGGTGCCCTGGCCCATGGCATCGGCACTTCCGAAGTCGAGCACGTGCTCGCCACCCAGTGCCTGGTCGCCAAGAAAATGAAGAACATGCTGGTGCGCGTCGACGGCCAGTTGCCGTCTGGCGTGACCGCCAAGGACATTGTCCTCGCCGTGATCGGCAAGATCGGCACCGCCGGTGGCAATGGCCATGCCATGGAGTTCGCTGGCAGCGCCATCCGCGAGTTGTCGATGGAAGGCCGCATGACCATCTGCAACATGTCCATCGAAGCTGGCGCCCGTGTGGGCCTGGTCGCCGTGGATGACACCACCGTTGCTTATGTGGAAGGCCGCCCCTACGCACCGAAGGGCGCGCAGTGGACGCAAGCCGTGCAGGCCTGGCAAGGCCTGGTGTCCGACGCCGACGCTGTGTTCGACACCGTGGTCGAGCTCGACGCCGCGCAGATCAAACCGCAGGTCAGCTGGGGCACCTCGCCCGAGATGGTCCTGGCCGTCGACCAGCGCGTGCCGGACCCGGCCGCCGAGCCTGACTTGATCAAGCGTGGCTCGATCGAGCGCGCCCTCAAGTACATGGGCTTGGCCGCCAACCAGGCGATCACCGATATCAAGCTCGACCGCGTGTTCATCGGTTCGTGCACCAACTCGCGCATCGAAGACCTGCGCGCCGCCGCCGAGATCGCCAAGGGCCGCAAGGTCGCCGCCAACGTCAAGCAGGCGCTGGTGGTACCGGGTTCGGGCCTGGTCAAGGCCCAGGCCGAGCGTGAAGGCCTGGACAAGATTTTCCTTGAAGCCGGCTTCGAATGGCGTGAACCGGGCTGCTCCATGTGCCTGGCGATGAACCCGGACCGCCTGGAGAGCGGCGAGCATTGCGCGTCCACCTCCAACCGCAACTTCGAAGGCCGCCAGGGCGCCGGTGGCCGAACCCACCTGGTCAGCCCGGCCATGGCCGCCGCCGCCGCGGTGACTGGCCACTTCATCGATGTCCGCGAGTTGATCCAAGGGAGCGCAGCATGAAAGCCTTTACCCAGCACACCGGCTTGGTCGCGCCATTGGATCGCGCCAACGTCGACACCGACCAGATCATCCCCAAGCAGTTCTTGAAGTCGATCAAGCGCACCGGCTTTGGCCCCAACCTGTTCGACGAGTGGCGCTACCTGGACGTCGGGCAACCTTACCAGGACAACAGCAAGCGCCCGCTGAACGAAGACTTCGTGCTCAACCACAAGCGCTACCAGGGTGCCAGTGTGTTGCTGGCCCGGGAGAACTTCGGTTGCGGCTCCAGCCGTGAGCACGCGCCATGGGCACTCGACGAGTACGGTTTCCGCAGCGTGATTGCGCCGAGCTTCGCCGACATCTTCTTCAACAACAGCTTCAAGAACGGGTTGTTGCCGATCATTCTCGACGCTGCCGAAGTCGACGAGCTGTTCAAGCAGGTCGAAGCCAACCCAGGCTACCAACTGACCATTGACCTCGATGCCCAGGCGGTGACCCGCCCGGATGGCAAGGTACTGAAGTTCGAGATCGACGCGTTCCGCAAGCACTGCCTGCTCAATGGCCTGGACGATATCGGCCTGACCCTGCAGGACAGCGACGCGATCAAGGCATTCGAAGGCAAGCACCGCGCCAGTCAGCCCTGGCTGTTCCGCGACGCCTGAAGTTAGTAGGTGACATTGCCGGCCTCTTCGCGGGCAAGTCGCAGCGGCGAACCGCCGCTCCCACAGGGATAACACTGATCCTCGAGGCGGTGCAGCACCTGTGGGAGCGGGCTTGCCCGCGAAGAGGCCGGAACAGGCAACACACAACCCAAAGGATCTCCCCATGACCCGCACCACCCACACCGACGTGGTCCAACGCCAGTTCGGCGAGCAGGCCAGTGCCTACCTCAGCAGCGCCGTGCACGCCCAGGGCAGCGAATTCGCCTTGCTGCAGGCCGCACTGGCGGGGCAGGGCGCGGCCCGTTTGCTGGACCTGGGTTGCGGCGCCGGTCATGTCAGTTTCCACGTCGCGCCGCTGGTCGGCGAAGTGGTGGCCTATGACCTGTCGCAGTCGATGCTCGACGTCGTGGCGGCTGCGGCTAAAGAGCGCGGCCTGGCCAACATTCGCACCGAATGCGGCGCCGCCGAACGCCTGCCGTTCGCCGATGCCAGCTTCGACTTCGTCTTCAGCCGCTACTCGGCGCACCACTGGAGCGACCTGGGCCTGGCCCTGCGCGAAGTGCGGCGGGTATTGAAGCCAGGTGGGGTGGCGGCCTTCATCGACGTCATGTCACCAGGCAGCCCGTTGCTCGACACCTACCTGCAAACGGTCGAGGTGCTGCGTGACACCAGCCATGTGCGCGACTACAGCGCCGCCGAATGGCTGCGCCAGGTCAGCGAAGCCGGCCTGCATGTGCGCAGCCATACCCGCCAGCGCCTGCGCCTGGAGTGGCAGTCCTGGGTCGAGCGCATGCGCACCCCCGAGTCGCTGCGGGTGGCCATCCGCCAGTTGCAGCAGGCCATGGGTGAGGAAGTACGGCAGTATTACCAGGTTGAAGCCGATGGCTCGTTCAGCACCGATGTGCTGGTACTCTGGGCCGAACGCTGATTATTTACGACGGGGCCGAGGCGGCCGCGTCGCTTTGATGGATAGAGGAAAGCATGAGCAAGCAGATTCTGATTCTCCCAGGTGATGGCATCGGCCCGGAAATCATGGCCGAGGCGGTCAAGGTGCTGGAGCTGGCCAACGACAAGTTCCAGCTCGGCTTGAGCCTCGCCCACGACGTGATCGGTGGCGCCGCCATCGACCAGCACGGCGTACCGTTGGCTGACGAGACCCTGGAGCGCGCGCGCCAGGCCGATGCCGTGCTGCTGGGCGCCGTGGGCGGCCCGAAGTGGGACAAGATCGAGCGTGACATCCGCCCTGAGCGCGGTCTGCTGAAGATCCGTTCGCAACTGGGCCTGTTCGCCAACCTGCGCCCGGCGATCCTCTACCCGCAACTGGCCGATGCCTCGTCGCTCAAGCCCGAAATCGTCTCCGGCCTGGACATCCTCATCGTCCGTGAGCTGACCGGTGGCATCTACTTCGGTGCGCCACGCGGCCAGCGCGAGCTGGAAGGCGGCGAGCGCCAGGCCTACGACACCCTGCCATACAGCGAAAGCGAAGTGCGCCGCATCGCCCGCGTCGGCTTCGACATGGCCCGCGTGCGTGGCAAGAAGCTGTGCTCGGTGGACAAGGCCAACGTCCTGGCTTCCAGCCAGCTGTGGCGCGAAGTGGTCGAGGACGTGGCCAAGGATTACCCGGATATCGAACTGAGCCACATGTACGTCGACAACGCTGCCATGCAGCTGGTGCGCGCGCCCAAGCAGTTCGACGTGATGGTCACCGACAACATGTTCGGCGACATCCTGTCGGATGAAGCTTCCATGCTCACCGGTTCCATCGGCATGCTGCCGTCAGCGTCGCTGGATGCCAACAACAAGGGCATGTACGAGCCCTGCCACGGCTCGGCCCCGGACATCGCCGGCCTTGGCATCGCCAACCCGCTGGCGACCATTCTTTCGGTGTCGATGATGCTGCGTTACAGCTTCAACCAGACCGCTGCCGCCGAGGCGATCGAGAAGGCCGTGAGCGTGGTGCTGGACCAAGGCCTGCGCACCGGTGATATCTGGTCTGCCGGTTGCACCAAAGTCGGTACGCAGGAAATGGGCGACGCAGTAGTCGCAGCGCTGCGGAATCTGTAATCTCTCTGGCCCGCCACCAAAACCTGGTGGCGGCCCACTTTTAGCAAAGGTGTAGTTGCGATGAAACGTGTAGGTCTGATCGGTTGGCGTGGAATGGTCGGTTCCGTGCTCATGCAGCGGATGCTCGAAGAGCAGGACTTCGACCTGATCGAGCCTGTGTTCTTCACCACCTCCAACGTGGGTGGCCAAGGTCCGAACGTGGGCAAGGATACTGCCCCGCTCAAGGATGCCTACAACATCGAAGAGCTCAAGACCCTCGACGTCATCCTGACCTGCCAGGGCGGCGACTACACCAACGAAGTGTTCCCCAAGCTGCGTGAAGCCGGCTGGCAGGGCTACTGGATCGATGCCGCCTCGTCGCTGCGCATGCAGGACGACGCGGTGATCATCCTCGACCCGGTCAACCGCAAGGTCATCGACCAGCAGCTGGATGCGGGCACCAAGAACTACATCGGTGGCAACTGCACCGTCAGCCTGATGCTGATGGGCCTGGGCGGCCTGTTCGAGGCCGGCCTGGTCGAGTGGATGAGCGCCATGACCTACCAGGCGGCCTCTGGGGCCGGCGCGCAGAACATGCGCGAGCTGATCAAGCAGATGGGCGCCACCCATGCGGCCGTGGCCGATGACCTGGCCAACCCGGCCAGCGCCATCCTCGATATCGACCGCAAGGTCGCCGAAGCCATGCGCAGCGAAGCCTACCCCACCGAGAACTTCGGCGTGCCGCTGGCTGGCAGCCTGATCCCGTGGATCGACAAGGAACTGCCGAACGGCCAGAGCCGCGAAGAGTGGAAGGCCCAGGCCGAGACCAACAAGATCCTCGGCCGCTTCAAGAGCCCGATCCCGGTGGATGGCATCTGCGTGCGCATCGGCGCCATGCGCTGCCACAGCCAGGCGCTGACCATCAAGCTGAACAAGGACGTGCCGCTGGCCGATATCGAAGGCATGATCAGCCAGCACAACCCTTGGGTGAAGCTGGTGCCGAACCAGCGCGAGATCAGCATGCAGGAGCTGAGCCCGACCAAGGTGACTGGCACCCTGAACATCCCGGTGGGCCGTCTGCGCAAGCTGAACATGGGTTCGCAGTACCTGGGTGCTTTCACTGTAGGTGACCAGCTGCTGTGGGGCGCGGCCGAGCCGCTGCGTCGCATGCTGCGGATTTTGCTGGAGCGGTGATCGCGGTGGTTTGATCGTCGGTTTGAAAAAGCCCGTGCCATGAGAAGTGGCGCGGGTTTTTTTATGGGGGTAAGTTTTTCAAGGGACCTAAATGTGACCGCGTGAGGGCAGCCAGGTGCTTGCCGGTGTTTTTTTAGCGCCCTTGAGATCGAGCGCCGCCCGCGCGGCGCTCGATCTCAAGGGCGCTGCAAGAACACCGGCAAGCACCTGGCAGCCCTCACTGCAAGCCAAACCTACCGCCCACCCTACAATCCAAGTAAAGTGCCGCTCCCCGCCGCACCGCAGAACGCAAAAGGAAGCAACCCATGACCACCCCTCCAGCCATCGCCGTAGTAGGCGCCACGGGCACCGTAGGCGAAACCCTCGTGCAGATCCTCGAGGAACTGGCCTTCCCAGTGTCCACCTTGCACCTGCTGGCCAGCATGGAATCGGCGGGCAGCAGCGTCATGTTCGCCGGCAAGAAGCTCAAGGTCCGCGAGGTGGACAGCTTCGATTTCGCGCAAGTGCAGCTGGTGTTCTTCGCCGCCAGCCCCGCCGTCAGCCGCAGTTTCGCAGCAAAGGCCAAGGCCGCCGGCTGCGTGCTGATCGACTTGTCCGGCGCCCTGGAAGGCGCGGTGGCATTGGTCCCTGAAGCCAATGGCGAACTCGCCGCAAAGCTTGCGCAACCCGCACTGGTCACCAGCCCCTGCGCCGGTGCCGTGGCGCTGGCCGTGGCGTTGGCGCCGCTCAAGGGCCTGCTCGACATCGAGCGGGTCCAGGTCCACGCCTGCCTCGCCGTCTCGGAGCAGGGCAGGGAGGCAGTCACCGAGCTGGCTAGGCAAACCGCCGAACTGCTCAACGCTCGCCCGCTCGAGCCGCGCTTCTTCGACCGCCAGGTGGCCTTCAACCTGCTGCCTCAGGTCGGCACCCCCGACGAACAGGGCCATACTGCGGTCGAACGCCGCCTGGTCAGTGAGCTGCGGCAATTGCTGGGCCTGCCAGAATTGAAGATTTCCGTGACCTGCATTCAAGTCCCGGTGTTTTTCGGCGATAGCTTCAGTGTGGCGGTGCAGAGCCGTCGCCCGGTCGACCTGGTGGCAGTCAACGCCGCGCTGGAATCTGCCGAGGGCATCGAACTGGTCGAGCCCGGTGATTATCCGACACCTGTCGGTGACGCAGTGGGCCAGGACGTGGTCTATGTTGGTCGTGTACGCCATGGTGTCGACGAAGACCAGCAGCTCAATCTCTGGCTGACCACCGACAATGTGCGCAAGGGCGCGGCGCTCAACGCCGTGCAGGTGGCGCAATTGTTGATTAAACACATGGCGTAAAAGATACTGACCAGCAATTTTGTCCTGCACCACAACAGGGTTTTTGGGACGGTTCTTACAAGGGAAGAGTTCATGCTTCGAATTCGCAAACTGGTTCTGGCCATCGCGGCAGCGTCGGCGCTGTCGTCCGGCGTGGCGAACGCGCTCGGGTTGGGGGAGCTGACCCTCAAGTCGGCGCAGAACCAGCCGCTGGATGCCGAGATCGAACTGCTCGACGTGCGCGACCTCAGCGCGGCGGAAATGGCGCCAAGCCTTGCCTCGCCGGAAGAGTTCGCCAAGGCCGGGGTGGCCTTCCCGCCTTATCTCGAAGACCTCACCTTCACCCCAGTGATCAACCCCAATGGTCGCAGCGTGCTGCGGGTCACCTCCAGCAAGCCGTTGCCGGAGCCGGTGGTGAAGTTCCTGGTGCAGGTGATGTGGCCTCAAGGCCGTTTGCTGCGTGACTACAGCATGCTGCTCGACCAGGCCAAGGCCCAGGGCAGCCAGGCGGCCCCGGCGGGCATCAACCCCGCCGTGAGCACGGGCAGCTACACCACCAAACGCCGCGACACCCTCTGGCAGATTGCCGCGCGCAACACGCAGGGTGGCTCGGTGCAGCAGACCATGCTGGCGATCCAGGCGCTGAACCCGGACGCGTTCATCGGCAACAACATCAACCAGCTGAAGATCGGGCAAGTCCTGCGCCTGCCCGATCAACAGCAGGTCCAGAGCATTGCGCAACCAGAAGCCAACCGCGAAGTGGCCGAACAGTACGCCGCCTGGCGTGAGGGCCGCCGCCTCGGGCCGCGCGCCCGCCAGCTCGACGCCACTCGCCGTGGCGAGGCCGGCGAGGCGCCGGCGCGCATCGCCCAGGGCGACAACCTGCGCCTGGTAGCCCCGGGCGGCAAGAGTGCGGCCGGTGGCAGCAAGGCGCTGAACGACAAGCTGGCGGTGGCCCAGGAAAGCCTGGACACCAGCCGTCGTGACAACGAAGAACTCAAGAGCCGCATGACCGACCTGCAGAGCCAGCTGGACAAGCTGCAGCGTCTGATCCAATTGAAGAATGACCAGCTGGCGCGCCTCGAGGCCCAGAACGCGGAGCCCCAGGCGCCCGCTACGGCACTCCCGGGCGAGCCGGCCCCTGCGCAACCCGCGGTCAACGCACAGCTGACCCCGGCAGAACCGGTGGTCACGCCGTCCCCCGCGCCGGTCGATACCGCGCCGCAAGCCGCTGCGCCCGCCACCGACGAACAGGGGATGCTCGACGAGCTGCTGGGCAACCCCGTGCTGTTGGGCCTGGTCGCAGGTTCTGCGTTCCTCGTCCTGCTTCTGCTCCTGCTGCTCCTGGCGCGCAAGCGCAAAGCCCAGCAGGAAGCCGAGAAACACCTGCGCATGGCGCGTGCCCTGTCCGAAGAAAGCGAGCGCAGCCCCGACCTGGACCTGCCGCCCAGCAGCTTCGATGGCCTGGAAGTCTCGGCGCCGAGCGTGACCCTGTCGCCCGCCGTGGTTGCCGCCTCCGCGGCCGCCGCAACGGCTGCGGAAAAGCCTCAGGCACCGATCACTCCAGCTGTCGATCCGCGCGCCGCGTTGCTGGCCGAGGTCGACGAGAGCCTGGCCCGTGGCCGTCTGAACCACGCCGCCGACCTGCTGGAAGCTGCCGTGGCCTCCGAGCCTCAGCGCAGTGACCTGCGCCTGAAACTGATGGAAGTCTACGCCCGCCAGGGTGACCAGGACGCTTTCGTCGGCCAGGAGCGCAAGTTGGCGTCGAACGAGGAGAATCAGGCCGAAGTCGCCGCACTCAAGGAGCGTTTCCCGGCCATGCTCGGCGTCGCTGCCGTGGTGGCCGGTGCAGCGGGTGCCGCGGCATTGGCTGCGGAACTGGACGAGCAGTATGTCCAGGACCTGTTGCAGGACCCGGCGCCGACAGCCGAGGACGAGCCTGCGCCCGTCGTGGCTGCTGAGCCTGAAGTGGTTGCCGAGCCCGCTCCCGAGCCGGCTCCCGCTGTCGAAGAAGACGACCTGGACAGTGCCTTCGACCTGAGCCTGGGCGATGACCTGCCAGCGGACGACGCGTTCGACCTGCCTGAGTTGGATGAGGCAGCCGCTTTTGAAGCGCCTGTGGCGGCCCAGGAGCCTGTAGCGGTCGAGCCGCCGGTGATGGCACAAGAGCCTGAGCCGGTAGAACCCACCGCTGTCGCCACCGATGCCGACGATGATTTCGAGGCATTGCTGGCCCAGGCCCAGGCACCGGTCGAGCAGCTGCCGGCGGACGACGACCTGGCCGATTTCGATCTCGATGTCGGCGAACCTGCGGTTGCGAACGACGGCGAAGAAGCGCCGGTGGACGTGGCTGCCGAGCTGGCGGCCTTCGAGGCCATGCCGGAGTTCGACCCGATCTCCGAGCTGGAGCTGCCGGAAGACTTCGACCTGTCGTTGTCGCTGGATGACGACTCGCCAGCGGCGAAGAACTTCGCCTCGGAGCTGGACGATGTCAACGCCGAGCTCGACAAACTGTCGCAGAGCCTCGAAACGCCCTCGCTGGAGCCACAGTTCACCGCCGAAGACGCAGCCCAGGAGCCCGAGCCGCTGGACGACCTGGACTTCGACTTCTTCTCCGGTGCCGACGAAGTGGCCACCAAGCTGGACCTGGCGCGCGCCTACATCGACATGGGCGACCACCAGGGCGCGCGTGACATCCTCGACGAAGTGGTCAAGGACGGCGACGACAACCAGCGCCAGGAAGCCAACGACATGCTCTCGCGCCTGGTCTGAGTGCTTTTCCGGCCCTATCGCTGGCAAGTCGCAGCGGCGAACCGCAGCTCCCACATGGACCTTCGCTGACCTTGTGGGAGCTGGCTTGCCAGCGATAGGGCCGCAACGGTCGACCAATCAACGGCAGCCCACCTCGGCTGCCGTTGTCGTTATAATCCCCGCCATTTCGTATCACCCCACAGGTTTCCCGCTCTTGGACATCATCGACACCGCCGCCGCCGAATCCGCGGCCGAAGGCTACTCCCGCATCGCTTTGGGCGTGGAATACAAAGGCTCGCGCTACCGCGGCTGGCAGCGCCAGGCCAGTGGCGTGCCCAGTGTCCAGCAGGCGTTGGAGCAGGCGCTGACGAAGGTGGCCAACGAGCCGATCAGCGTGATCTGTGCCGGGCGCACCGACGCCGGTGTGCATGGCTGCGGGCAGATCGTGCACTTCGATACCCGCGCCGTGCGTGACGAGCGCGCCTGGACCCTGGGCAGCAACTTCAACCTGCCCCACGACATCAGCGTGGTCTGGTCGCGGCCGATGCCGGCGCACTTCCATGCCCGCTTCAAGGCCACCGCGCGGCGTTACCGCTACGTCATCTACAACGACCCGATCCGCCCGGCACACCTGGCCGAGGAGGTGACCTGGAACCATCGCCCGCTGGATGTAGAGCGCATGGCGCTGGCCGCCCAGCATCTACTGGGTACCCACGACTTCAGCGCCTTCCGCGCCAGCCAGTGCCAGGCCAAATCGCCGATCAAGCACATCCACCACCTGCGCGTCACCCGGCATGGCCAGATGATCGTGCTGGACGTGCGCGCCACCGCCTTCCTCCACCACATGGTGCGCAACATCGCCGGGGTGCTGATGACCATCGGTGCCGGCGAGCGCCCGGTGGAATGGGCGCGGGAAGTGCTGGAGGGGCGCAACCGCCGTGAGGGCGGGGTGACCGCCCACCCGTACGGCCTGTACCTGGTGCAGGTGGAGTACCCAGAAGAGTATGACCTGCCGCAGCGTTACATCGGCCCACACTTTCTTAGCGGCTACGAGGCCCTGGCGGACTGACGGGGCAACCGTCATTTGCTACCATCGGCGCTTTCACCGATCACTCAAGGTTCGCCGTCCATGAGCAACGTTCGCAGCAAGATCTGCGGGATTACCCGCATCGAAGATGCCCTGGCTGCGGTCGAGGCCGGGGCCGATGCCCTGGGTTTCGTCTTCTATGCGAAAAGCCCACGGGCGGTGGATGTACGTCAGGCCCGGGCGATCATTCGCGAGCTGCCGCCATTCGTGACCACGGTGGGTTTGTTCGTCAACGCCTCACGCTGCGAGCTCAACGAGACGCTCGAAGCCGTCGAGCTGGACCTGCTACAGTTCCACGGCGATGAAAGCCCGGCTGATTGCGAGGGCTATCACCGGCCCTGGGTGAAGGCGCTGCGCGTGCGCCCCGGCGATGACCTCGAGGCCGCCTGCCAGCACTACGCCGGCGCTCGCGGCATGTTGCTGGACGCCTATGTGCCCGGCGTGCCCGGTGGAACCGGCGAAGCTTTCGACTGGTCACTGATACCCAAGAAACTGAGCAAACCGATCATCCTCGCTGGAGGCCTGTCAGCCGACAATGTCGCCCAGGCCATCCGCCAGGTACGCCCTTATGCGGTGGATGTCAGCGGCGGGGTGGAGCAGGCCAAGGGCATCAAGGATGCCGCCAAGATCGACGCCTTCATGCGTGCGGTGAAACAGGCGTGAACACGGATGTGACGGCTGGCCGCGCGCCATCGTCCATAGTTTTCGCAGCCCGGTGCTGCCAGGCCGCGCCAGCGCGCGGGGTAAACCGGGGAAAAATTGCAGATGGGTGGGTGCACGGCGCTGCCGTGGCCGGCTCATCGTCGCGCTACAGAAGAATTTGAGTTCAAGGGCAGGGCGGGGCCGCGCAGGTCCCCCAGGCCAAAACTGGAGAAAGCAAGCATGAGCAACTGGTTGGTAGACAAACTGATCCCTTCGATCATGCGTTCCGAGGTGAAGAAGAGCTCGGTACCGGAAGGGCTGTGGCACAAGTGCCCGTCCTGCGAGGCCGTGCTGTACCGTCCGGAGCTGGAAAAGACCCTCGACGTCTGCCCCAAGTGCAACCACCACATGCGCATCGGCGCACGTGCACGCATCGACATCTTCCTCGACCAGGGTGGTCGCACCGAACTGGGTGCCGACCTTGAGCCGGTCGACCGCCTGAAATTCCGTGACGGCAAGAAGTACAAGGACCGCCTGACCGCCGCGCAGAAGCAGACCGGCGAAAAAGACGCGCTGATTTCCATGAGCGGCACCTTGATGGGCATGCCGATCGTGGTCAGCGCCTTCGAGTTCTCGTTCATGGGCGGCTCCATGGGCGCCATCGTCGGTGAGCGCTTCGTGCGTGCCGCCAACTACGCGCTGGAGCATCGCTGCCCGATGGTCTGCTTCTCCGCCTCCGGTGGTGCGCGCATGCAGGAAGCGCTGATCTCGCTGATGCAGATGGCCAAGACCTCCGCCGTGCTGGCGCGCCTGCGCGAAGAAGGCATCCCGTTCATCTCGGTGCTGACCGACCCGGTCTACGGTGGTGTTTCCGCCAGCCTGGCGATGCTCGGCGACGTGATCGTCGGCGAACCCAAGGCGCTGATCGGCTTCGCCGGCCCGCGGGTGATCGAGCAGACCGTGCGTGAAAAGCTGCCGGAAGGTTTCCAGCGCAGCGAGTTCCTGCTGGAGCACGGCGCCATTGACCTGATCATCTCCCGTGACGAACTGCGCCCGCGCCTGGCGCGCCTGCTGGCGCAGATGACTGGCCAGGCAACCCCGGCAGAAGCCCGTGAGGCGGCTGCGGTAGCGTGATGAGCCAGCGCAATCTGGGCGAGTGGCTCGCCTACCTCGAACAGTTGCACCCTACGGCCATCGACATGGGGCTTGAGCGTTCCCAGCAGGTGCTGGCGCGCCTGCAGTTGGGCAAGCTGGCGCCGCGCGTGGTGACGGTCACCGGCACCAACGGCAAAGGCTCCACCTGTGCCTTCGTGGCCTCGCTGCTGCGCGCCCAGGGGCTCAAGGTCGGGGTCTACAGCTCGCCGCACCTGTTGCGTTACAACGAGCGCGTGCTCATCGATGGCGTCGAAGCCACCGATGAGCAGCTGTGCGAAGCCTTTGTCGCTGTCGAGGCGGCGCGCGGCGATACCTCGCTGACCTATTTCGAGATGGGCACCCTGGCGGCGTTCTGGCTGTTCAGTCAGTCGCAACTGGATGCCGTGGTGCTCGAGGTGGGCCTGGGCGGCCGGCTGGATACGGTCAATGTGGTGGATGCCGACATTTCGCTGGTCACCAGCATCGGTGTCGATCATGTCGACTACCTGGGGGACACCCGCGACTTGGTGGCCTTCGAGAAGGCTGGGATCTTCCGCCAGGGCAAGCCGGCCCTTTGCGGCGACCTGGATCCGCCGCAACCCTTGCTGGACAAGGCGAGCGAGCTGGCTTGTCCGTTGTTCCTGCGTGGGCGCGACTTCGACCTGGCCAGTACCGAAAACCACTGGCAGTGGCGTGGCCGCAAGGCCGACGGCACGCCGTTGGAGTTGCGCGACCTGCCGCTGCTCGACCTGCCTATGGAAAACGCAGCGTTGGCCCTGCAGGCCTTTGCGCTGATGGAGCTGCCATGGGATGAGGCGCGGGTGAGGCAGGCGCTGCTGGACACCCGCATCACCGGTCGGCTGGATCGGCGGTCGTTGGTATTCAAGGGCAAACGCGTTGAGTTGCTGCTGGATGTGGGCCATAACCCGCATGCGGCCGAGTATTTGGCGCGCCGCTTGGCGGCCCGCCCGCCGAAAGGTCGGCGCCTGGCTGTGTTCGGCCTGTTGGCCGACAAGGATCTGCAAGGTGTGATCGAGCCCTTGCAGGGTTTGGTCGGGGATTGGGCGGTGGCACCGCTGGACACGCCACGCAGCCGCCCGGCTGAGGAACTGGCCAAGGCCTTGACGAACCTCGGTGCGACAGTGAAGTCTCACCCCAGCGTCGATGCTGCCCTCGAAGGGCAGTGCGTCCAAGCGACGGCGGATGACCAGATCCTGCTGTTCGGTTCGTTTTTCTGCGTCGGCGAGGCCCTGGCCTGGCTCGAACGGCAGGCCCCCGAGGATGGAGTAGATGGCAGTGCTGGATAAAGGGATGAAGCAGCGCATGGTCGGTGCGCTGGTGCTGGTGGCGCTGGCGGTGATCTTCCTGCCGATGCTGTTCACCCGCGAGGACGAGATGCGCCAGGTGCGCGTCGAGGCGCCGGAGGCGCCAGCCATGCCAACCCTGCCCCAGGTGCAGGTCGAACCGGTCCAGGTGCCCGAGCCGCAGCCGTTGCCGGATGAGCAGCCACCGGTGGTGGTCAACGAATCCACGGCACCCGTGGCCACGCCCAGCCAGCCGATCACGCCGTCACCGCAGGTTCAGGCGCAGCCCAAGCCGCAAACGCCGGTGCCGACACCCAAGGTCGAAGCCAAGCCTGCGCCGGCAACCGCACCGGTCGCACCAACGGTGGCGACCAAACCGGCCGCGCCTTCGAAGATCGACGTCAACGGCCTGCCGGTGAGCTGGTCAATCCAGCTGGCCAGCCTGTCCAACCGCGCGGGCGCCGACAAGCTGCAGAGCACCCTGCGTAGCCAGGGCTACAACGCCTACATTCGCTCGGCGGATGGCATGAACCGGGTGTATGTCGGGCCGTTGATCGAGCGGGCCGAGGCTGAGCGCCTGCGTGACGTGATCAGTCGCCAGCAGAATCTCAAGGGCATCGTGGTGCGCTTTCAGCCAGAGCGCGGCTAAGATGCTCGCGGGGCCAGCCCGCTCCCACGATCAGCGTGGGAGCGGGCTGGCCCCGCGATGAGGTTTGCAGGCGGTAAAGCTGTCCTGTGGGTCAGCCCGCAGCCCTTCAAACACCTGACATTCCGCTTACCCCAAGCCCCTTGCTCTGGTAAAATGCGCCGCCTCAAACGTCGGCAGGCAGCACCGTGGCATTTACCTGGGTTGATTGGGCGATCATCGCGATCATCGCCATTTCCTCACTGATCAGTCTCAAGCGTGGCTTCGTCAAGGAAGCCCTGTCGCTGGTCATCTGGATTGTCGCTGGAGCACTGGCCTGGATGTTCGGTGGCTCGCTGTCGGTGTACCTGGAAAGCTATATCCAGACACCCTCGATGCGCACCATCGCCGGCTGTGCCATTCTCTTCGTCGCCACCCTGCTGGTGGGGGCGATGCTCAACTTCCTCATCGGCGAGCTGATTCGCGTGACCGGGCTGTCCGGCACCGATCGCTTCCTCGGCATGGCCTTCGGCGCCGCGCGTGGGGCCTTGCTGGTGGTGGTGGCCGTCGGGCTGCTCAGCCTGGGGCCGGTGCAACAGGATCCGTGGTGGCAGGAATCGCGCCTGATACCACAATTTCTATTGGTAGCCGACTGGTCGAAGAACTTCATTCTCGGGTTCACCGGCCAGTGGATGTCCAGTGGGGTCAGCGCACCCGTTGACCTTCCGTTCAAGGAGCAGTTGCTCGGGCCTTCCAAGCCCTGAGCGCGCTTCACTCAAGTTTCATCAAAGTAGGGGTTGCGTCGCATGTGTGGCATCGTCGGTATCGTCGGTAAGTCGAACGTCAATCAGGCGCTGTATGACGCGCTTACGGTCCTCCAGCACCGCGGCCAGGACGCTGCCGGTATCGTGACCAGCCATGACGGCCGGTTGTTCCTGCGCAAGGATAATGGCCTGGTGCGCGACGTCTTCCAGCAGCGCCACATGCAGCGCCTGGTCGGCAGCATCGGTATCGGCCATGTCCGCTACCCGACCGCCGGTAGCTCCACCTCGGCCGAAGCCCAGCCGTTCTACGTCAACTCGCCCTACGGCATCACCCTGGCGCACAACGGCAACCTGACCAACGTCGAGCAGTTGGCCAAGGAGATCTACGAGTCCGACCTGCGCCACGTCAACACCAACTCCGACTCGGAAGTGCTGCTGAACGTGTTCGCCCACGAACTGGCCGTGCGCGGCAAGCTGCAGCCGACCGAGGAGGATGTGTTCGCTGCGGTCTCCCACGTGCACAGCCGCTGCGTCGGCGGCTACGCGGTGGTGGCGATGATCACCGGCTACGGCATCGTCGGCTTCCGTGACCCCAACGGTATCCGCCCGGTGGTGTTCGGCCAGCGTCACACCGACGAAGGCGTGGAATACATGATCGCCTCGGAAAGCGTGGCGCTCGACGTGCTCGGCTTCACCCTGATCCGCGACCTGGCGCCGGGCGAAGCGGTGTACATCACCGAGGAAGGCCAGCTGTACACCAAGCAGTGCGCCGAGCACCCGAAACTGCAACCGTGCATCTTCGAGCACGTCTACCTGGCCCGTCCCGATTCGATCATGGACGGCGTCTCGGTGTACAAGGCACGCCTGCGCATGGGCGAGAAGCTGGCCGAGAAGATCCAGCGCGAGCGCCCCGAGCACGACATCGACGTGGTCATCCCGATCCCGGACACCAGCCGCACTGCAGCGCTGGAGCTGGCCAACCACCTGGGCGTCAAGTTCCGCGAAGGCTTCGTCAAGAACCGCTACATCGGCCGTACCTTCATCATGCCCGGCCAGGCCGCGCGCAAGAAATCGGTGCGCCAGAAGCTCAACGCCATCGAGCTGGAGTTCCGTGGCAAGAACGTGATGCTGGTGGACGACTCGATCGTGCGCGGCACCACCTGCAAGCAGATCATCCAGATGGCCCGCGAAGCCGGCGCCAAGAATGTCTACTTCTGCTCCGCGGCCCCCGCGGTGCGCTACCCCAACGTCTACGGCATCGACATGCCGAGCGCTCACGAACTGATCGCCCACAACCGTACCACCGAACAGGTGGCCGAGTTGATCGGTGCCGACTGGCTGATTTACCAGGACCTGCCGGACCTGATCGAATCGGTCGGTGGCGGCAAGATCAAGATCGAGCATTTCGATTGCGCAGTGTTCAACGGTGAATACGTCACCGGCGATATCGACGAAGCCTACCTCGACCGTATCGAGCAGGCCCGTAACGACCTGGCCAAGGTGAAAACCCAGGCGGTCAGCGCGATCATCGACCTGTACAACAACTGACTTTGGGAGCGACGGCATGACGGATCAATGGGATGCCGGGCGACTGGACAGTGACCTCGAGGGTGTCGGTTTCGACACCCTGGCGGTGCGCGCCGGTCAACACCGCACACCGGAAGGCGAGCACAGCGAAGCGCTGTTCCTGACCTCCAGCTACGTGTTCCGCACGGCCGCCGACGCCGCCGCGCGGTTTGCCGGTGAGACGCCGGGCAACGTCTATTCGCGCTACACCAACCCGACCGTGCGCGCCTTCGAGGAGCGCCTGGCGGCGATGGAAGGCGCCGAGCAGGCAGTGGGCACCTCCACTGGCATGGCAGCGATCCTCGCCGTGGTCATGTCGCTGTGCAGCGCTGGCGACCACGTGCTGGTCTCGCAGAGCGTGTTCGGCTCGACCATCAGCCTGTTCGAGAAGTACTTCAAGCGCTTCGGTGTGCAAGTGGACTACGTGCCGCTGGTCGATTTGAGCGGTTGGGAAAGGGCCATCAAGGCCAACACCAAGCTGCTGATCGTCGAATCGCCGTCCAACCCACTGGCGGAACTGGTCGACATCACCGCGCTGGCCGAGATCGCCCATGCCCGTGGCGCCATGCTGGTGGTGGACAACTGCTTCAGTACGCCGGCCTTGCAGCAACCGCTCAAGCTCGGTGCCGACATCGTGTTCCACTCGGCCACCAAGTTCATCGACGGCCAGGGCCGTTGCATGGGCGGTGTGGTCGCTGGCCGTGCCGAGCAGATGAAGGAAGTGGTGGGCTTCCTGCGCACCGCCGGGCCGACCCTCAGCCCGTTCAACGCCTGGATCTTCACCAAGGGCCTGGAAACGCTGAAGCTGCGCATGCGTGCGCACTGCGAGAGCGCGCAGGTGCTGGCCGAATGGCTGGAGCAGCAGGAGGGCGTCGAGAAGGTGCATTACGCCGGCCTGCCGAGCCACCCGCAGCACGAACTGGCCAAGCGCCAGATGAGTGGCTTCGGTGCGGTGGTGAGCTTCGAGGTCAAGGGTGGCAAGGAGGGCGCCTGGCGCTTCATCGATGCCACTCGAGTGATCTCGATCACCACCAACCTGGGTGATAGCAAGACCACCATTGCTCACCCGGCCACCACCTCCCACGGCCGCTTGTCGCCGCAGGAGCGTGAAGCCGCTGGTATCCGTGACAGCCTGATCCGGGTTGCCGTGGGCCTGGAAGACGTGGCCGACCTGCAGGCGGACCTCGCCCGTGGGCTGGCCGCGCTGTGATGGAAATCCGCGGCGATGCGCCCAGCCATAACGGTCGGGTAGCCCTGGTCACCGGTGCCGCCCGCGGCATCGGCCTGGGCATCGCCGCGTGGCTCATCTGCGAAGGTTGGCAGGTGGTGCTCAGCGACCTCGATCGCCAGCGTGGCGCCAAGGTGGCAAAGGCACTCGGCGACAATGCATGGTTCATTGCCATGGACGTGGCCGACGAGGCGCAGGTCAGTGCCGGGGTGTCCGAGGTGCTGGGCCAGTTCGGCCGGCTGGATGCGCTGGTCAGCAATGCGGCCATCGCCAACCCGCACAACCAGACGCTGGAGAGCTTGTCGCTCGCCCAGTGGAACCGTGTGCTGGCGGTCAACCTCAATGGCCCGATGCTGCTGGCCAAGCACTGTGCGCCTTACCTGCGTGCCCATGGCGGCGCCATCGTCAACCTGACCTCGACCCGGGCGCGGCAATCCGAGCCGGATACCGAGGCCTATGCGGCGAGCAAGGGTGGCCTGGTGGCGCTCACTCATGCCCTGGCCATGAGCCTGGGGCCGGAGATCCGCGTCAATGCCGTCAGCCCGGGATGGGTCGATGCCCGTGATCCGTCGCAGCGCCGTGCCGAGCCGTTGACCGAAGCCGACCATGCCCAGCATCCAGCGGGCAGGGTAGGGACAGTGGAAGACGTGGCGGCGCTGGTGGCCTGGTTGCTCTCGCGCCAGGCAGGGTTCGTCACCGGACAGGAGTTCGTGGTCGATGGCGGGATGACCCGCAAGATGATCTACACCTGAGCTGCAAGCTATCAGCCTCAAGCTACAAGAAGGGACCGTGAGGTCCCTTCGTTCGTTGAAGGGGCAAGTAGCGTAGTACAAGCGGCTGGCTTTTTCTCGCCACTTGCAGCTAGCGGCTTACAGCTTTTTTGCCCTTTTTTAAAAAAACTTCAATGGGGGTATTGACTTAGCATCGGTACCTGCGTAAATTTCGCGGCCTCAGCGAAGCAAACGCAACAAGCAACATCGCGGGGGTGATTAGCTCAGCCGGGAGAGCATCTGCCTTACAAGCAGAGGGTCGGCGGTTCGATCCCGTCATCACCCACCACTTCCTGAGAACGTTTCTAGCCCAGCAGTTTCGAAAGAAGCGGTTGGCAGAGAGGAACAGGACGCAAGTCCAGCTATGCGCGGCGGTAGTTCAGTCGGTTAGAATACCGGCCTGTCACGCCGGGGGTCGCGGGTTCGAGTCCCGTCCGCCGCGCCATTTTTCTCCAGATGGGTGTTCGCACCGATCTGAGGCCTAACGGCCAGATCCCAGTTTCAATCAGGTGCAAGCCTGAACGATACGCAGCGGTAGTTCAGTCGGTTAGAATACCGGCCTGTCACGCCGGGGGTCGCGGGTTCGAGTCCCGTCCGCTGCGCCATCTTCTGTTTCGAGTCCCTTGAACAGCTCGAAGCAACACAGCAAAGGCGATCTCGCATCGCTTTTTTTGTGCCTGGCTTTCGTGTCATTGACGCTTGAAAGCCTGGATCCCAGTTTCAATCGGGTGCAAGCCCGAGCGATACGCAGCGGTAGTTCAGTCGGTTAGAATACCGGCCTGTCACGCCGGGGGTCGCGGGTTCGAGTCCCGTCCGCTGCGCCATATCCTGCTTTGAGGTCCCTTGAACACCTTGAAGCTAAAAAAAAGCGACCTTAGGGTCGCTTTTTTTTTGCGCCTCGAAGCGCTCAATTGTTCGGCTTGACGGGGCATTGCTCGCAGTTTTCCTTGGCCGCGTGCGCCAAGGCCCGCATCAGTTGGCCAAACTCATCTTGGCGTCCAGCCTGTGCGCCATCTGCAAAGTTGCACTCGCCGATACGCTTGGCCATGGCCAGCGTTTCTTGCAGCGGCGAGCAGATGTGTCGGATAAGCAGCCAGATCACCAGGCAGCCCATCAGTAGCGTGGCACAGGACACTGTGATCATCAGTTGCCAGTGCGACTCGATCTCGGCAGCTCTGCGCTCGTTTTGAAGTTTGATCAGCTCGTTGACCTGGGCGATGGCCTTGAGAATCTCATGGTTCAGCAGCTTGCCGGCAGGGCCTGTGAGCAGTTGCGAGTCCTTCTCCAGGCTGTGCTGCAGGGCGTGCAGGTAGTCCTTCATGATACGGCGGATGCTGACAAGGATGCTTTGGGCCTGGGGGGAGGGCATCGTCGCCAGGTTCTCGTCGAGCAGTTCGTGCAGGTCCCAATGCGCCTTTTGCAAGGTTTCTAGTTCGGTAGGGTCGCTGTTCAGTGCGTAGGCCAACTGCGAGGCACGCATCGTGTTGAGGTTGTCGAGGATGTAGTTGACCGACACTAAGCGCTCGGCCCTGAACGTCAGGGCGCCCAAGCTTAGGCTGGAGGTCAGGGTGAGCAGGACCACCAATAGCAGCAAGGGTGTAAGGCAGAGCAGTAGTTTCAGGCGTACCGAAAGATTGTTCATCCGTTTTCCGAAAGCTTTTGTGAGAAATGAATGAGCCTAACGTGGGCCTCCTCTCATTTAGGTAAGGTGAGTTCGTGTTTGATGTAGGAAAGGTCGTTGTTTGGTCGAGGGGTCTTTACATGAACCTTGCATGTTCAAGGTTTCAGTGGCCACTGAATGTGTTGCACAATAGGCACCGTTCGATTTACCCGGAATTCACGATGTCCAGATCATCCGTCTACGGTGCGCTCGGGCTGGCCCTGGTGCTGGCAGGCGTTTCCGGTTGCTCCACGAAGAAAGCCGCTGTGTACGAGCACGAGAACTTCGACGACTCGGGGACCTTCTCGCGCAGCTTCCCGGTCAGTGAGGGTGGTTCCTGCGAGGCTGCCCGTCGTGCGCTGCTCAGCCAGGGCTACATCATCACCAGCAGTGATGCCAACCAGGTGGCCGGCAACAAGAGCTTCCAGCAGACCGCCGAAAACCACATGCAGATCAGCTTCAACATCACCTGCGTGCCAGACATGAGCGACAAGCAGCGTTCGACCATGTTCGCCAACGCCCTGCAGGACCGCTACACCCTGAAGAAGTCCAACACCTCCGCCAGCCTGGGGGTCGGGGTGCTCGGCTCGGTGTCGATGCCGATCGGCTCAACCGACGATTCCATGGTCAAGGTCGGCAGCGAGACGGTCACCGCACCGCAGTTCTACGACCGTTATTTCGCCCTGGTGGAAAGCTACCTGCCCAAGCCAAAGAAAGTGAAGAAGCCGGACACGCCCGTCGAACCGCCCAAGGTTGAAAAACCAGCGCCGGACCTGGGCCTGCCGGAGCCTGCGCCGGCTTCGTTGACGCCTGGTCAGCCAGGGGCGACCCCGCTGGCGGTCAGTGCACCGGTTGCGACCGAAGCCACACCAGCAGCTGCACCGAGCAGCGTGGCCGCTACCGCCCAGCCTGCGGCAAGCGTGCCAGCCAGTGAAGCGCCCGCAGCGCCGGTGGTCGACGACAGTCAAGGCTCGCAGCCGGTAGCTCCGCCCGTCGAGGCCACGCCGATCCAGGTGCAGCAGCCAGCACCGCAGAGCGAGCCAGCACCGGCCGCATTGTGAGTCGCCGCTAACTTGCCAGCGCTCTGCTACGTTTATCGTTCATGGGGTTGTCACCCGTCTGTCACCTGGCCGGTTTAGCTTGACGGCAGACCCAGGAACGACGAACGAAGCGAGAGGATGCACGGCGATGGACGATTATCAGGAAGAATTGCTTGAATTCCAGGCTTACGAGCTGGACGTACCGGAGCCGGCGGACGACGCCACCGAGCTCTGACCCCCCCGCCGCTGATCGCGGCGAAACGCCCCTGGGGTCAACCCTGTCCAGCGCTTGAACGCGCGCTGGAAGGCCTCGGCCGAGGCAAACCCCAACAGATAGGCGATCTCGCCAAAAGCCAGCTCAGTGTCGCGAATATAGGTTTCGGCCAGGTCGCGGCGGGTGTCATTGAGCAGGTCGCGAAAGCGCGTGCCTTCTTCGGCGAGCCTGCGGCGCAAGGTCCAGGTGGGCAGTTGCAGATGCTGCGCCACTTCCTCCAGGTCCGGTTCACGACCGCCATTGAGCAGCGGCCCCAGCAGGTCGACGATACGTTCGCCCAGATTACGCACGCGCGTGCGCTGTATCAGCTGCGCTTCGCACAGTTGCAGCAGGTGCTGCCAAGTGCTCGGGCAGTGCTGGGGGTTGGGCAACGCCAGCGTGGCCTGGCCCAGGCGCAGCTGGTTGGCCGGGGCGGCGAACTGCACGCTGCCACTGCACAGCGGTTGGTACTGATCGGCGTAGGCGGGCGCTGCGAATTCGATCTCCAGGCGTTCGGCCTGCACCGGCCTGCCGGCCAGGCTGGACAGCTGCGCCAGCCAGCCACCGAGCAGCGAATCGACCACGAAGCGGTTATAGCCGTTGTACGGGCTGATGGAGTAGAAGCGCAACCAGGCACCCTGCGGGTCTTCATGGAAGCTTGAGTGGCCCCGGTAGTTGGCAGCGTACAGCGGTTCGAAGCGCAGCAAGGTACGTGCGGCGTCGCCCAGGGTCGGGGCCTGAGCGGCCGTTACCCCGGCCAGCCCGGCTTGGGCCAGGCGGCTCAGTTGCCCCATGCGCAGCCCCAGGGCCGGTTCGCCGCACAGGGCGATGGCGGCATGCCCCAGGTGCATGTAGCGCGGGATCGACAGCCGCGCACCGGGCTCGGCCAGGCGTTGCTGATCCAGCCCATAGCGCAGCAGCAGCGGTTGTGGGTCGTGGCCAAGCTGGGCGAGCGCTTCAGCCAGCGGCTGGACAAAACCTACCGACAGGTCACCCAGGCGTACACGGGGGCGGGGCATCTGCTTACAGCCACAGGTTGAGCAGACGGGCGCCTTGGCTGGCGCTGCCTGCCCACAGCGTGCCGGCCTGGCTGGCGTAGCCTTGGCCATCGCCGGCTTGTTCCCAGAACTGGCCACGCAGGAAAACGCTCATGCTTGCAGCACCGTCGCTGGCCTGCTGGGTCAGTTGCTGCCAGGCGGCCTGTTCGCTGACCTCGCCGCGCCGCAAAGGCAGCGCGGCTGCAGCAGCCTGGTGGCGGTTGCCGCGCCAGGGTGATTGCCAGCTGTGCTTGCCGCTGAGAAACGCCGGATTGGCGATCATCTGCGCCGATGCCAGCTGCTTGTAGTTGGCCGGGTACCAACTGTCGCTGCCCACCAGTACGCCCAGGCGCCCGGCGGGCGTGTGCAGCACCTGCAAAGGTTGCTGGCGTCCATCGTGGACATAGCGGCGAGTCTCGCTGTCTGGGTACTGTTGGTACTGCGGCTGGCCCAGTACACGGCCGTCACCGGCGAACACCAGGCTGCTGTTGAACAGCGGACCGTTGCCGGTACGCAGCATGCCATCCTTCACATAGGGGGCGGGCAGGACAATCGAGCCGGCTACCAGCGTGACGCCGAACTCGCGCGCCAACCCACTGAACAGCTGCTGGTAATCGGCGGCCATCTGCGTTGCCTTCATGCGCAGGTGCGCGTCGGTGCGACGATCATCGCCGCTGGCTGAAAGCATGGCCAGGCCATAGCGCACCGGGTTGCTCAGTTCCAGCCACTGCCAGGCCTCGCGGTGGCGGGTCACCTGGTACAGCTCGTTCTTTTCGCCGCGGGCCCACAGCCAGGTGCCGATGTGTTCGGGCAGCACCACCACCGTGCGGGCGTTCACCAGACCCTGGTCGCGGGCCTGCTGCAAGTAGGCTGACAACTTGCGGTGCAGGCGCGAGAGATTCTGGTAGTCGCCGGGGTACAGCAGCGGTTCGATGCCTAGCAGGTTGCCGTGTTCGCCTGGCACGCCCTGGTTGAGCGCCAGTTCGATGCGCAGGTCGGACAGGTAGTGGCCTTCCGGACGCTGCAGGGTCCAGAAACCGTAGCCGCAGAGGCCGGCGATGACGACCAGTGCCAGGGCGCTGGCGAGCAGTTTTCGCATGGCTTTAGTGTTCGTGAAAAAGTGAAAGGGTCGCCCTGCAAGCATGGAAGACCCGAGAGAGTGGAAGGGTAATGGATAAGGTGGGGCGATGGTAGACGGGGCGGTTCGGGCAGGGCAAAACCGGAGGCTGTCTCATAGCAGAAATGCATAAAAAGTCAGATTGAAATTACCAATAGCGTTCATGGGTAGGATCAATTTAGAGATTGCGCCCGAGCTCCTTACCTTTTCCCGGCGCATCAAGACGCCTGTGATAGAGCAATTAGGAGTAACCCATGATCCCTCTGTTCAAACTTTTCCAGCCGGGCCGACTGCTGGTGGCAAGTACCCTGGCCGCCAGCCTGCTGTCCTTGTCCGTGCAAGCCGCCACACTGACCCGCGACAACGGCGCGCCGGTTGGGGACAACCAGAACTCGCAGACCGCCGGCCCCAACGGTGCGGCCCTGCTGCAGGACGTGCAGTTGCTGCAGAAACTGCAGCGTTTCGATCGTGAGCGCATTCCGGAGCGCGTGGTACACGCGCGCGGCACCGGCGCCCACGGCCAGTTCACCGCCAGTGCCGATATCCGCGAGCTGAGCATGGCCAAGGTGTTCCGCCCCGGCGAGCAAACGCCTGTGTTCGTGCGTTTCTCCTCGGTGGTCCACGGCAATCATTCGCCGGAAACCCTGCGAGACCCACGCGGCTTCGCTACCAAGTTCTACACCGCCGATGGCAACTGGGACCTGGTCGGCAACAACTTCCCGACCTTCTTCATCCGTGATGCGATCAAGTTTCCCGACATGGTCCACGCGTTCAAGCCCGATCCGCGCAGCAATCTGGACGACGACGCGCGTCGCTTCGATTTCTTCTCCCATGTACCGGAAGCCACCCGCACCCTGACCCTGCTGTATTCCAACGAAGGTACCCCGGCCAGTTATCGCGAGATGGACGGCAACAGCGTGCACGCCTACAAGCTGGTCAATGCCAAGGGCGACGTGCATTACGTGAAGTTCCACTGGAAGAGCCTGCAAGGGCAGAAGAACCTCGACCCGAAACAGGTCGCGCAGATCCAGGGGCGTGACTACAGCCACATGACCCACGACTTGGTCAGCGCCATCAGCAAAGGCAACTTCCCGAAATGGGATTTGTACATCCAGGTGCTCAAGCCTGAGCAACTGGCCAGTTTCGACTTCGACCCGCTGGATGCGACCAAGATCTGGCCGGGCGTGCCTGAGCGCAAGATCGGCCAGATGGTGCTCGACCGCAACGTCGACAACTTCTTCCAGGAGACCGAGCAGGTGGCCATGGCGCCCTCGAACCTGGTCCCGGGTATCGAGCCTTCCGAGGACCGCTTGTTGCAAGGTCGTCTGTTCGCCTATGCCGATACCCAGATGTATCGGGTCGGCGCCAATGGCCTGAGTTTGCCGGTCAACCGCCCGCGCACCGAGGTGAACTCGCTGAACCAGGATGGTATGGCCAATCACGGGCACACCAGCACTGGCGTGAACTACCAGCCCAGCCGCCTGCAACCGCGTGAGGAACAGGCCAGTGCCCGCTATGTGCAGACTGCGTTGAGCGGCACCACGCAGCAGGCGAAGATCCAGCGTGAGCAGAACTTCAAGCAGACTGGCGAGTTGTTCCGCTCGTACGGCAAGAAGGAGCAGGCTGACCTGATCAACAGCCTCGGTGAGGCGCTGGCGATCGCTGACGAGCAGAGCCGTTACATCATGTTGTCGTACTTCTACAAGGCCGATGCCGACTATGGGGCTGGGTTGGCCAAGGTGGCCAAGGCGGACCTGGGGCGGGTGCGGCAGTTGGCGGCCAAGTTGCAGGACTGAGGTGTCGGGAGGGGCTGCGAGTATGACTTTCCATCGAGGTTGTTCACGCTGTTTCGGGGTGGTCGGCCATGTGCTTTATGTTGGTTCGCCTCAGGAGAGGAGATGGCTGTCCTGAAGCGGTGGTTAGTTGGTTAGGTGGTTTTGAAAGTTGTGAGCATATCCATTTGCTTTATTGACGCTGATTCACCTTTCCGCCCTTACGGCGGCTTACTTTGGTCTTGGCCAAAGTAAGCAAAGCCGCTCGCTCCCATCATCCGGCCCCTACGCTTCGCTTCGGGGTTCCCTCACTTCGGTCTTGCTCCCGGGAGTACGCACCGAAGGGCCATCCATGGCCCATCGGTGCTCGACGGGCATCCATGCCCGTCGCCTCCCTCCGCAAGCCCTCCGATCGGCCTCCTGAAGTCGCGAAGTTAGGGGTGGCGCCTATATTGGCGCTGCTGTCGCTAGTTGATTGCTTTGTTGAACTTCAAATTGCAATCGCTGGCAAGTCGCAGCGGCGAACCGCAGCTCCCACAGGATGGCGCTGAACTCGAAACTCACGCGGTCACTGTGGGAGCCGGCTTGCCGGCGATGAGGCCATTACAAACAATATATCAATAACAATTAAACACGATCCGCTCTTGCTCTTGCTCTTGCTCTTGCTCTTGCTCTTGCTCTTGCTCTTGCTCTTGCTCTTGCTCTTGCTCTTGCTCTTGCTTCTAAGCGCGCGATAGTCCAGTCACCGCCAAACGCGACTTCAGGAGGCCGAACGTAGGACTTGCGGAGCGGGGCGATGGGCATGGATGCCCATCGAGCACTGATGGGCCATGGATGGCCCTTCAGTGCGTCCACGCGGGAGCAAGGCCGGAGTGAGGGAACCCCGAAGCGCAGCGTAGGGGCCGGATGATGGGAGCAGGCGGTTTTGCCTACTTTTTCCAAGAAAAAAGTAGGCCGCCGTAAGGGCGGAAAGGTGAATCAGCGTCTCCATCGCCAATGGATATTCACTCATCAACAAAACCCACACACTAAAAATCGACCTCGACCTCGACCTCGACCTCGACCTCGACCTCGACCTCGACCTCGACCTCGACCTCGACCCAATGAGCCCCCCCCCCACTGCGCAAAAAGATCATCAACTTGTAAGTTTTGATCATTGAGCCCGTTCAAACGCCTGTTTAATGTCGGCATCAGACAAACGACGGGCCCCGCCAACCGGACAGAGGCGCCCGCATCCCGTGATCACGCCACCTGTGGAGTCCATCCATGGCTACCGACCGTTACCCACACCTGCTGGCCCCCCTCGACCTGGGCTTCACCACCCTGCGCAACCGCACCCTGATGGGCTCGATGCACACCGGCCTGGAGGAGCGCCCGGGCGGCTTCGAACGCATGGCAGCGTATTTTGCCGAGCGCGCCCGCGGTGGGGTTGGCCTGATGGTCACCGGCGGCATCGCACCCAACGACGAAGGCGGGGTGTACTCCGGTGCAGCCAAGCTCAGCACCGAGGAAGAAGCCGATAAACACCGCGTCGTCACCGAGGCGGTGCATGCCGCAGGCGGCAAGATCTGCCTGCAGATCCTGCATGCCGGCCGCTACGCCTACAGCCCAAGGCAAGTAGCGCCCAGCGCCATCCAGGCACCGATCAACCCGTTCAAACCCAAAGAGCTGGACGAAGAGGGCATCGAGAAACAGATCGCCGACTTCGTCACCTGCGCCAGCCTCGCCCAGCGCGCCGGCTACGACGGCGTCGAGATCATGGGGTCGGAAGGCTACTTCATCAACCAGTTCCTCGCCGCCCACACCAACCACCGCAGCGACCGCTGGGGCGGCAGCTACGAGAACCGCATGCGCCTGGCGGTGGAGATCGTGCGCCGGGTGCGCGAGGCGGTGGGGCCGAACTTCATCATCATCTTCCGCCTGTCGATGCTCGACCTGGTCGAGGGCGGCAGCAACTGGGACGAGATCGTGCTGCTGGCCAAGGCCATCGAGCAAGCCGGCGCCACCCTGATCAATACCGGTATCGGCTGGCACGAAGCACGCATCCCAACCATCGCCACCAAGGTGCCGCGCGCGGCGTTCAGCAAGGTCACCGCCAAGTTGCGCGGCGCGGTGAGCATCCCGCTGATCACCACCAACCGCATCAACACCCCGGAAGTGGCCGAGGCAGTACTGGCCGAAGGCGACGCCGACATGGTCTCCATGGCCCGGCCCTTCCTCGCCGACCCGGACTTCGTCAATAAGGCCGCTGCTGGGCGCAGCGACGAGATCAACACCTGCATCGGCTGCAACCAGGCCTGCCTGGACCACACCTTCGGTGGCAAGCTGACCAGCTGCCTGGTCAACCCACGCGCCTGCCACGAGACCGAGCTGAACTACCTGCCGGTGCTCAACGTCAAGCGCATCGCCGTGGTCGGTGCCGGCCCCGCCGGCCTGGCCGCCGCCACCGTGGCCGCCGAGCGCGGGCACCAGGTGACCCTGTTCGACGCCGCCAGTGAAGTCGGTGGCCAGTTCAACGTGGCCAAGCGCGTGCCGGGCAAGGAAGAGTTCTTCGAAACCCTGCGCTACTTCCGCAACAAGGTGAGAAGCACCGGCGTCGACCTGCGCCTCAATACCCGTGTCGATGTCTCGGCGCTGGTGGCAGGCGAATTCGATGAGATCATCCTGGCCACCGGTATCGCCCCGCGCACCCCGGCCATCCCGGGCATCGACAACGCCAAGGTGCTCAGCTACCTGGACGTGCTGCTCGAGCGCAAACCGGTGGGCGAGCGGGTGGCGGTTATTGGCGCCGGCGGCATCGGCTTCGATGTGTCCGAATACCTGGTGCACAAAGGTGTGGCCAGCAGCCAGGATCGCGATGCGTTCTGGAAGGAATGGGGCATCGACACGCAACTCGAGGCCCGTGGTGGCGTGGCTGGTGTCAAGGCCGAGCCGCACGCTCCGGCGCGTCAGGTGTACCTGTTGCAGCGCAAGAAAACCAAGGTCGGCGACGGCCTGGGCAAGACCACCGGCTGGATTCACCGCACCGGGCTCAAGAACAAGCAGGTGCAGATGCTCAACAGCGTCGAGTACCTGAGCGTGGACGATGCTGGCCTGCATGTGCGCATCGGCGAGGGCGAGCCGCAGTTGCTGGCGGTGGACAACATCGTCGTCTGCGCAGGGCAAGACCCGCTGCGTGAGCTGCACGAGGGGTTGCTGGCAGCGGGGCAGTCGGTACACCTGATCGGGGGCGCCGATGTGGCCGCCGAACTGGATGCCAAGCGCGCGATCAACCAAGGGTCGCGGTTGGCTGCCGAGCTGTGATCGCCTGAGACTACGCAATCGCGGGGCAAGCCAGCTCCCACGGGAATTCACATTTTCCTGTGGGAGCGGGCTTGCCCCGCGATGCGCTTTTACCGGTAACTGATAGACTCGCGCCATGCCCGAGTTCTCTCTGCCCCAAGCCCCCCTGCAACGTCTCGACCTGCCTTGGTTGCAGCAAGCTGGTATCGAAGCCGCCACCCTGCGCCTGGACCTGATCGACCCGCTGATCAGCGGCAACAAATGGTTCAAGCTGCGCCACCACCTGCTCGAAGCACGCCAAGCCGGATCACCGGGTCTGATCAGCCTCGGCGGCAATCATTCCAATCACCTTCATGCCCTGGCAGCCGCCGGCAAACGTTTTGGCTTCGCCACTGCGGGGCTGCTGCGCGGGCATGAGCAGGACACGCCGACGGTGCGTGACCTCAGGGCACTGGGCATGCAGCTGCACTGGCTGGGATACGGCGGCTACCGGGCCCGGCACAATGTCGATTTCTGGTTACCTTGGCACGAACGTTATCCAGGCTGGCACTGCATCCCTGAAGGCGGTGGCGGCCTGTTGGGCGCCCAGGGTTGCGCGCTGATCGTGATGCAGTGTCGCGCGCAGTTGGCCTTGCTGGGTTGGCAGGACTACGACGCCTGGTGGCTGGCCGCCGGTACCGGCACCACGTTGGCGGGCCTGGTATTGGCGGAGGCGGGCGCCCATCCGGTGCATGGCGCGCTGGCGGTACCGCTGGATCACGGGGGGCCAGAAACCGTCGCATCGCTGTGCGGCGCGCAGGGTTACACGCTGCATGAGGCGAGCCGTGGTGGCTTTGCCCGTATCGACGACGAACTGCTGGCTTTTATCGCCGAAACCGAACAACAGGCCGGCATGCCGCTGGAGGCGCTGTACACCGGCAAGGCCCTGCTGGCCCTGCGTGACCAGGTCGAGGCCGGGCGTTTCACGCCCGGCACCCGCCTGGTGTTCCTGCACACCGGCGGTTTGCAGGGGCGGCGCGGTTACTTGTAGGGCAGCATGCGCAACAGCGTATTGTCGCGGCGCACGAAGTGGTGATAGAGCCCGGCCACCGCGTGCAGGCCGATCAGCCAGTAGCCCCAGCTGCCGATGCGCTCATGCCAACCCTTGATGAACTTGGCCAGGTCCGCATCCGGCCCGACGATGGCCGGCAACTCCAGGCCGTAGAACGGGATCGGCTTGTCGGCGGCGCTGAGGATCGCCCAGCCGGCCAGCGGCAAACCGATCATCATCAGGTACAACAGCAGGTGCACCAGGTGCGCAAGGCCGGTCTGCCAGGCCGGTGGCCGCGGCACGATCGGCGGGGTAGGGCGCGACAGGCGGATCGCCAGGCGCAGCCAGACCAGCACGAACACGCTCAGGCCGAGCATGAAGTGCAGCTCTTTCATCAGGTCGCGTTCGGCACTGCCCTTGGGGAACAGGCCGCGCAGCTCGATACAGGCGTAGACGGCCGCCAGCAGCACCAGCATCAGCCAGTGCAGGGCGATCGACAGCCGCGGGTAGTGGGCCGCAGGGGTGGATGAAACCATGGTGGGTCCTCGTCATCAGGTCGAAAGAGGCGCTCTTGCCGGCGCCTGCCCTTCACTCTAATCGGTGCCGTGCACCTGTGTTTGCTTCAGATCTATGGCGCAGTGCCGACATAGCGAATCGAGTGATAGCCATGCGCCTTCACTCGTTTTCCAACGCACAAGGATGCTGTGTCTGATGAAACACCTCTTTACCGCCCCCCGCGCGGCGCTGCTCTGCGCCCTGCCCATGCTGCTCGCCGGTTGCGACCAACAACCTCCCGCAGCCGCTACCCCTCCCGTCGCCGCCATGACCATTCCGCTGTGCGTGAATGATGAATGCGCAGTGCTCGACCAGAATGGCGCGTTCCGCGTTGCCCCCGGCAGCGAATACACCCAGATCTATACCCAGCCGTTCACCGACGCGTTCATTTTCGGTCGCGGTGACTATTGGCACCTGGCCAGCGGTGACGGCAAGCGGGTGATCCGCGCCGACATCACCGACTCGCTCTACGCCTTGACCCCCGGCCTGTTCGGCTTCGTGCGCGATGGCAAGGTCGGGGTGATGGACGAGCAGGGCAAGGAAGTCCAGCCGGCCATTTTCGATACGGTCTTTGTCGGCGGCGATAACCAGTTCATCGTCTACGAGATCGACGAACTGCGCGGCATCCTCACGCCCAAGGGCGAGAAGGTCAGCGAGGCGGTATTCGACTCGACGTACGTGCGCGAAGACTTCGCCAAGCGGGGCAACTGGGTACTGGCCGAGCGCCAGGAACAACATTGGGGCTACAACCTGCAGACCCAGGTGCTGCGCCAACTTGACTTCGACACCATCCTCAGCGCTGCCGACGAGCATCTGGTGGTGTCGCGCGAGGGCACTACCGGCAAGGGCCTGGCCGATGCCGCCGGCAACCTGGTGATCCCGTTCGGCAGGTATTGGCTGGGCATGCCCGGCGGTGGCCTGGTGGCTTTCCGTGACGGTTACGACAAGCCCTGCGGCTACCTGGACTACCAGGGCAAGGTGGTCATCGAGGCGCAGTACCAGAGCTGCGAAACCTTCGGCAAGACCGGTGGCATGGTCCAGCTCCAGGGCGACGACGGTGGCCGCGGCAAGGCCGGCATGATCGGGCAGGACGGCAAGTGGCTGATCGAACCCGAGTTCGACTCGGTCGGCGACGCCGGTATGGGCCTGCTGGGCATGAGCGGTCATCGTGCCGGCTTCAACCACATCGGCAAGCTGCAGAATGCATTCCAGGCCACCTACGGGACCGTGGACCTGGACCAGGGCAAGGTGCTGTTCCAGCCGACCTACCAGCAGATCGGCCTGGTCGCGCCCAAGCGTTTTGCCTTCACCGAGCTCAAGTCGCCGCGCAAGACCGTCAAGCTGTTCGGCATGCCAAGCGAGGCGCCTACCTTCGGCCTGATGGACGACCAGGGCAAGGTGCTGGTCAAGCCGGAACAATACGTCTCGTACAAGCTGCTGGCCGACGGTCACCACCTGCTGGCGGCCGAGGGCAGCAGTACCGATGCCTTGCGCGCGCTCTACGACCTCGACGGCAAGCTGCTGGTGCCGGCCAAGTGGCAGGACGTGACGGTCGATGAGGCGCGCGGTGCGATCTTCGGCTATCGGGTAGAAGGCAACGGCGATGATGCCGTGCGTACCTTGCGTGCCCTGTATCGCCTCGACGGCAGCGTGGTGTTCGACACCAACCGCTTGCCCTGCGGCGCGGAACAGGTGGTCGACGGCAAGGGCCAGGTGCTGTGGCCGAAGGACGCCCAGGCCTACTGCCCGGCCCCGGAACCGGTCGCCGAGGCATCCTGAGCCTGGTGTTCGCCTGACTGGCCCCTGTCGCGCCTGCGGCAGGGGCTTCAGCGCGGGGGCAGGTGTGGCCAGCTGTCGGCGACCAGGAATACCCGCTCGACTTCCTCCCACGCCCCGTCGTCCTGCTCCTCCAGCCTCGCCAGCAGATGCGCGGGTGCATGGGGTTCCAGTGCCGCCTGCCAGGCCTCGAAGCGGGTCGCGCTCCAGCAGTCTTGCGCAGCTACCCGTGCAGGGGCCAGCCAGGCCTGGCGGGGCAGGGGCAGCCAGCGGTGGTGCGGCTGGGCGAGCCAGTCGCGTCGATGCAGCCAGCCGCCACGCAGGTGTTCGGGGTTGGCACCCGCCGGCGCCAGGGTATGCCCCGCCACCGGGTAGAACAGGTAGCCGCCCAGCCACAAATGCCCCTGCACCTGGTCGAGCCCCAGCCTGGCCAGCACTTCGCGCCCTTGTGGGCCTCTGGACATCGGCAACTGGTGCTCGGCCAGGTGCGCCAGCTTGCGCCCCAGGCGGTCATGGCAGCCGGGCCCGAGCCAGTGTTCGGGGTCGCGGCCGTCGGCGTCGGGCGGGCCGAGGTAGAGTTTGATCGCCAGCTCCAGGTGATGGTCACCCTCACAGTCGCGCAGCAGGATGTCCAGTTCGCCGAGGGTATGCCCACCTTCACGGATCGCCAGGTTGGCCGCCAGCAGTTCGATGCCTGGGGCCTGGCGCAAGGTGAACTGCCACAGTGCTTCGTAGTACAGGCCCAGGCGCCGGCTGGTCAGGCGCGCGAGCCAGTCCAGCAGCGGTGTGGGTGCCTGGTCCAGGGCCCGCAACCAGTCGGCCAGGCGCCCAGGGTCGGCGGCCCAGTGACTGGCCCGCAACGGGTGGCGCTGGGGGCCGGGTGCCTCACGCAGCAGCGGCGGCGACAAGATTACCCAGGCCAGGTCGCGGACCGCCGGATGGCGCAACTGGCGGGGCAGGGTGTGAAGGTCGGCGAAGGGCATCATCCCGCGAGCATAGCCGGTTTGCCGCTGGCCCGTGCTTTCGCCCATAATTCCGCCATCGTCACCCCGCCGCAGAGCCTTGCAGGAGCACCATGGAGCAATTTCGCAATATCGGTATCATCGGACGCCTTGGCAGCTCCCAGGTGCTCGACACCATTCGCCGACTGAAAAAATTCCTCCTCGAGCGCCACTTGCACGTGATCCTCGAGGACACCATCGCCGAAGTGCTGCCCGGCCATGGCCTGCAGACCTCCACCCGCAAGCTGCTGGGCGAGGTGTGCGACCTGGTCATCGTCGTCGGCGGCGACGGCAGCCTGCTCGGCGCCGCCCGCGCCCTGGCCCGGCACAACATCCCGGTACTAGGCATCAACCGTGGCAACCTGGGCTTTCTCACCGACATCCGCCCCGACGAGCTGGAAGAGAAAGTCGCCGAGGTGCTCGACGGCCACTACCTGGTGGAGAACCGCTTCCTGCTGCAAGCCGAGGTGCGCCGCCACCACGAGGCCATTGGCCAGGGCGACGCGCTCAACGATGTGGTGCTGCACCCGGGCAAGTCGACGCGGATGATCGAGTTCGAGATCTACATCGATGGCCAGTTCGTCTGCAGCCAGAAGGCCGACGGCCTGATCATCGCGACGCCCACCGGTTCCACCGCCTACGCGTTGTCGGCTGGTGGCCCGATCATGCACCCCAAGCTCGACGCCATCGTCATCGTGCCGATGTACCCGCACACCTTGTCGGGGCGGCCGATCGTGGTGGACGGCAACAGCGAGCTGAAGATCGTCGTGTCCAAGGACCTGCAGATCTACCCGCAGGTATCCTGTGACGGCCAGAACCACTTCACCTGCGCCCCCGGCGACACCATCACGGTGAGCAAGAAACCGCAGAAACTGCGCCTGATCCATCCGCTGGACCACAATTACTACGAAGTCTGCCGCACCAAGCTCGGCTGGGGCAGCCGCCTGGGAGGCAGGGACGACTGATGCTCGATCCGGCGCGCAGTTTCGACATCATCGGTGACGTGCACGGCTGTGCACTGACCCTCGAGCGCCTGCTCGACGCCCTCGGCTACAAACGTGTGGGCGGTGTCTGGCGCCACCCACGGCGCCAGGCGTTGTTCCTCGGTGACATCGTCGACCGCGGCCCGCGCATCCGCGAGGCGCTGCACATCGTCCACGACATGGTCGAGGCCGGCCAGGCCTTCTGCATCATGGGCAACCACGAATACAACGCCCTGGGCTGGGTCACGCCGGCCTTGCCGGGCAGTGGCAAGGCCTACGTGCGCGAGCACACGCCACGCCATGCCCGGCTGATCGACGAGACCCTCACCCAGTTCGCCCAGCACCCCGGCGACTGGCACGACTTCATCCAGTGGTTCTACGACATGCCGCTGTTCGTCGACGCCGGGCGTTTCCGCCTGGTGCATGCCTGCTGGGACCCGCAACTGATCGAGCCGTTGCGCCAGCAATACCCCAATGGCTGCATCGACGAGCATTTCATCCAGGCCTCGGCGGTATCCGGTAGCTTCGCCGCCACGGTGTGCAACCGCCTGCTGCGCGGCACCGACATGCGCCTGCCGGACGGCCTCACGCTGACCGGTGGCGACGGCCTGACCCGCGCCTTCTTCCGCACCAAGTTCTGGGAAGAAGACCCGCAAACCTATGGCGATATCGTCTTCCAACCCGATGCGTTGCCCGACGAGGTGGCACGCGCGCCGCTCAGCCATTCACAGAAAAACGCCCTGTTGCGCTACTCGGAGGACGAACCCTTGCTGTTCGTCGGCCACTATTGGCGCAGCGGTCGCCCGGCGCCGATCCGCGGCAACCTGGCTTGCCTGGACTACAGCGCGGTGCTGTATGGCAAGCTGGCCGCCTACCGGCTGGATGACGAAACCCGCATCGACCCGCACAAGTTCGTCTGGGTCGATGTCGAACGCCCGCAGGCCAACCAATGAACCTGGTCGAGGCGCAGCGCCTGCCACTGGACGTGGACCTGCGCGGCTTCCTCGACCTGCTGACACGCCTGGAGCTGCCGCATCACCTGAGCGAAGAGGATGGCCAGCAGATCCTCTGGGTGCCGGAGCCTGCGGCCGAACAGGTGCGCCAGCTGTACAAGCGCTTCCCCGACGGCGAGGCCGAGGTGCGCAGGGGCCGCAAGGGCGTCAGGATCACCGAGCGGCGCCCGCCACTGCGCGAGCAACTGCGCGCGGCGAAGATGACGGGCGCGGTGCTGTTCGTCACGTTGCTGGTGGCGATCGTCACGCTGCTGGGTGAAAACCTGCGTACCCTTGGCTGGTTCACGTTTCTCGAGTTTCACGTCCAGGGCGATTACCTGGTGTTCACCCCGTTCTTGCATGAAATGGCGCAAGGGCAATGGTGGCGGCTGGTGTCGCCGATGCTGATTCATTTCGGCTGGCTGCACCTGACGATGAACGCCCTGTGGTACTGGGAGCTGGGGCGACGCATCGAACAACGGCAAGGGAGCTTGATGCTGCTGGGGCTGACCTTGCTGTTCAGCCTGGTGTCGAACCTGGCGCAGCACTTCACCAGTGGGCCGGGCCTGTTCGGTGGCCTGTCGGGCGTGCTGTACGGGCTGCTTGGGCATGTCTGGCTGTACCAGCGCCTGGCCCCGGACAAGGCCTACCGGCTCCCCCCCGGCACGGTGGGCAGCCTGCTGATCTGGCTGCTGGTGTGCCTGTCGGGGGTGATCAGCCTGCTGGGCTTTGGCGAGATTGCCAACGCCGCGCACGTGGGCGGGTTGCTCATCGGATGCCTGACCGGGCTCTTGGGCGGAGTGCTTGCGAGGCGTAGACTGTCGGCCTGACTGAGGAGACACCATGTCCACTTTTGCGCAAATGATCGAAAACATCACCCCCGAGATCTACGAAAGCCTGAAGACGGCCGTTGAAATCGGCAAATGGTCTGATGGCCGCAAGCTCACCGCCGAGCAGAAAGAACTGTCGCTGCAGGCCGTGATCGCCTGGGAGATGAAGAACCTCCCCGAAGACCAGCGCACCGGCTACATGGGCCCGCAAGAGTGCGCCTCGAAGTCCGCGCCAATCGCCAACATTCTGTTCAAGTCGGACTCGGTACATTGATCGAACTCGCTCGTGGCTCTTTGAGCAAGATGGCGGTGCGCCTGGAAGCACCGGTCGTTCAATACAGTTTCCGCCTGGACGACACCCAGGTGCCGGTGAACCCGCTGATCGGCCAGTCGATCCGCCTGGAGTACCTCGGCGCCATCCACTGCACCCACTGCGGCAAGCGCACCAAGACCAGCTTCAGCCAGGGTTACTGCTACCCGTGCATGACCAAGCTGGCCCAGTGCGACGTGTGCATCATGGCCCCGGAGAAATGCCACTACGACGCCGGCACCTGCCGCGAGCCGTCGTGGGGTGAGCAGTTCTGCATGACCGACCACGTGGTGTACCTGGCCAACTCGTCGGGCATCAAGGTCGGCATCACCCGCGCCACGCAACTGCCCACCCGCTGGCTCGACCAGGGCGCGAGCCAGGCGCTGCCGATCATGCGCGTGGCCACCCGCCAGCAATCCGGGCTGGTCGAAGACATCCTGCGCAGCCAGGTGCCAGACCGCACAAACTGGCGCGCGCTGCTCAAGGGCGACGCCGAGGTGCTCGACCTGGTGGCCATCCGCGAGCAGATCTTCGACGCTTGCGCCGACGGCATTCGTGGCTTGCAGGAGCGTTTTGGTTTGCAGGCCATCCAGCCGCTGCCCGACGCTGAAGTGGTGCAGATGCGCTACCCGGTCGAGGCCTACCCGAAAAAGATCGTCAGCTTCAACCTCGACAAGGACCCGGTCGTGGAAGGCACGCTGCTCGGCATCAAGGGCCAGTACCTGATCTTCGACACCGGCGTGATCAACATTCGCAAGTACACGGCCTATCAACTGGCCGTGCTCCAGTAAAGGATCGTCACCATGCGTACCGAACAACCGCAAGTGATCTACCTCAAGGACTATCAGGCCCCCGACTACCTGATCGACGAGACCCACCTGACCTTCGAGCTGTTCGAGGACCACACGCTGGTGCACGCGCAATTGGTCATGCGCCGCAACCCCGAGCGTGGCGCCGGCCTGCCGCCGCTGGTGCTCGACGGCCAGCAGTTGGAGCTGCTGAGCGCTTCGCTGGATGATCAGGAACTGCAATCGGGCGACTACCAGCTCGACGACAGCAGCCTGACCCTGCACCCGAAAACCGAGCGCTTCACCCTCGACACCAGCGTGAAGATCCACCCGGAAAGCAACACTGCGCTGGAAGGCCTGTACAAGTCCGGCAAGATGTTCTGCACCCAGTGCGAGGCCGAGGGCTTCCGCAAGATCACCTACTACCTCGACCGCCCGGACGTGATGAGCACCTTCACCACCACGGTGATCGCCGAACAGCATCGCTACCCGGTGCTGCTGTCCAACGGTAACCCGATCGGCAGCGGGCCGGCTGAAGACGGCCGCCACTGGGCGACCTGGGAAGACCCGTTCAAGAAGCCGGCCTACCTGTTCGCCCTGGTGGCCGGTGACCTGTGGTGCGTCGAGAGCGAATTCACCCGCCAGTCCGGCCGCGACGTCACCCTGCGTATCTATGTCGAGGAAGAGAACCTCGACAAGTGCGACCACGCCATGGTCAGCCTGAAGAAGTCCATGCGCTGGGATGAAGAGGTGTACGGCCGTGAATACGACCTGGACATCTTCATGATCGTCGCGGTCAACGACTTCAACATGGGCGCCATGGAAAACAAGGGCCTGAACATCTTCAACTCCAGCTGCGTGCTGGCCCGTGCCGAAACCGCCACCGACGCCGCCCACCAGCGCGTCGAGGGTGTGGTCGCCCACGAGTACTTCCACAACTGGTCGGGCAACCGCGTGACCTGCCGCGACTGGTTCCAGCTGTCGCTCAAGGAAGGCTTCACGGTGTACCGCGATGCCGAGTTCAGCGCCGACATGAACTCGCGCACGGTCAAGCGCATCGAAGACGTCGCCTACCTGCGCACCCACCAGTTCGCCGAAGACGCCGGCCCCATGGCCCACCCGATCCGCCCGGACAGCTTCATCGAGATCTCCAACTTCTACACCCTGACGGTGTACGAGAAGGGCGCCGAGGTGGTCGGCATGGTCCACACCCTGCTGGGGGCCGAGGGCTTCCGCAAGGGCAGCGACCTGTACTTCGAACGCCATGACGGCCAGGCGGTGACCACCGACGACTTCATCAAGGCCATGGAAGACGCCAACGGCGTCGACCTGACCCAGTTCAAGCGCTGGTACAGCCAGGCCGGCACCCCGCGCCTGGAGGTCAGCGAGCAGTTCGATGCCGCCGCGCAGACCTACAGCCTGACCTTCCGCCAGAGCTGCTCGCCGACCCCGGGGCAAGTTGAGAAACTGCCGTTCGTGATCCCGGTGGCGCTGGGCCTGCTGGACGCCCAAGGCAAAGACCTACCGCTGCGCCTGGCCGGCGAAGGGGCCGCCACCGGCACCAGCCGCGTGCTGTCGGTGAACGAAGCCGAGCAGACCTTCGTCTTCGAAGGCATCACCGCCAAGCCGCTACCCTCGCTGCTGCGCGGCTTCAGTGCGCCGGTCAAACTGAGCTTCCCCTACGACCGCGACCAGCTGATGTTCCTCATGCAGCACGACAGCGATGGCTTCAACCGCTGGGAAGCCGGCCAGCAGTTGTCGGTGCAGGTGTTGCAGGAATTGATCGGCCAGCACCAGCGTGGTGAAGCGCTCAAGCTCGACCAGCGCCTGATCACGGCGCTCGGCACGGTACTGGGCAATGAGTCGCTGGACCCCGCCATGGTTGCCGAGATGCTCTCGCTGCCTGGTGAGGCCTACCTCACCGAGATCAGCCAGGTGGCCGACGTGGACGCCATCCACGCCGCCCGCGAGTTTGCCCGCAAGCAGATTGCCGAGCAGTTGTTCGACGCCCTGTGGTCGCGCTACCAGGCCAACCGCGAAGTGTCGCGCAAGACCCCTTACGTAGCCGCTGCCGAGCACTTCGCCCGCCGCAGCCTGCAGAACATCGCCCTGTCGTACCTGATGCTCAGCGACAAGCCGCAGGTGTTGGAGGCGACTCTGGAGCAGTTCGACCAGTGCGACAACATGACCGAGCGCCTCACCGCCCTGGCGGTGCTGGTCAACTCGCCGTTCGAGGCCGAGCGGGCCAAGGCGCTGGAGGCCTTCGCCGAACACTTCAAGGACAACCCGCTGGTCATGGACCAGTGGTTCAGTGTGCAGGCGGCCAGCAGCCTGCCGGGCGGGCTGGCGCGGGTCAAGGCGCTGATGCAGCACCCAGCCTTCACCTTGAAGAACCCGAACAAAGTGCGCGCGCTGGTCGGTGCCTTTGCCGGGCAGAACCTGGTGAACTTCCACGCCGCCGACGGTTCGGGGTATCGCTTCCTGGCGGACCTGGTGATCGAGCTCAATGCGCTGAACCCGCAGATCGCCTCGCGTCAATTGGCGCCGCTGACCCGCTGGCGCAAGTATGACGATGCGCGCCAGGCGTTGATGAAGGGCGAGCTGGAGCGGATTCTCGCGTCCGGGGCGCTGTCCAGCGATGTGTATGAGGTGGTGAGCAAGAGCCTGGCGTAAGCCTGGAGAGATTGGGGCTGCTGCGCAGCCTTCGCGGGTAAACCCGCTCCCACAGGGTACGTGCAATCCCTGTGGGAGCGGGTTTACCCGCGAAGGCCGCGCAGCGGCCCCAATTGTTTTCACGGTTAACAAAACATAACGTCCCGCTCGTTGTTTTCTGTCAGACAATCCCGATAGCATGGCCCGAAGCTATTCCAGGGCTCTGGAACAGGGATTTCACAGCACCTGGCAATAGATTGACCCACCACAAGAACACAACAGGGGGCAGTCATGAGAGAGCGGGCACACGCACGCCAACGCCTGGCGGCCGGCGCGATGCTGGCGCTGGCGATGGCTATCGGGGCGGGTAATGTCCAGGCGGCAGTGGCCGCCGAGGAATACTCGGTGGAATCGGCCAAGGCCAGCCAGAGTCTGCTGATCGGCGCCGCCCACGCAGGCCAGCGCCTGGTGGTGGTCGGCGATCGCGGCCATATCCTGTTCTCCGACGACCAGGGCAAGACCTGGACCCAGGCCCGGGTGCCCACCCGGCAACTGCTCACGGCGGTGTTCTTCCTCGACGACAAACGCGGCTGGGCCGTCGGTCACGACGCCCAGGTGCTCGCCAGCAACGACGGCGGCGCCACCTGGAGCAAACAGTTCGAAGACCTCACCCGCGAAGCCCCGCTGCTCGATGTGCGCATGCTCGACCCGCAACACGGCTTTGCCGTCGGCGCCTACGGCGCGTTGCTGGAAACCCTGGATGGCGGCCAGCACTGGCAGGACGTCGCCGAGCGCCTGGACAACCCCGACCAGCTGCACCTGAACGCCATCACCCAGGTGAAGGACGCCGGCCTGTTCATCGTCGGCGAGCAGGGCAGCATGTTCCGCTCCAGCGACAACGGCCAGAGCTGGTCGAAGGTCGAAGGCCCTTACGAGGGCTCGCTGTTTGGCGTGATCGGTACTGCACAAGCCAACACCCTGCTGGCCTACGGCCTGCGTGGCAACCTGTTCCGCTCCACCGACTTCGGTGACACCTGGCAACCGATCGAACTGCAGGCCGAACGCGGCCCGCTCGAATTCGGCCTGGCAAGCGCTACGCTTCTCGAAGACGGCAGCGTAGTGCTGGTCGGCAACGGCGGCAGCGTGCTGCGTAGCCATGACGGCGGGCAGACCTTCAGCGTGCGCAACCGCGCCGACCGCATTGCCCTGGCCGGAGTCAGTGGCCTGAGCGGCGGCGGTCTGCTGCTGGTAGGGCAGGGTGGTGTGCACCTGGCTTCTGCCGATGGCACCCAGGAGGCACGCCCATGACCAGCCGGGAGAGCTTCGACATGCAGCACAAGGACAAGGCCACCCTGCTGGAACGCCTGATCTTCAACAACCGCCCCATGGTTATCGCCATCTGCCTGCTGGTGAGCGTGTTCCTGTTCTGGCAAGCCACGCAGATTCGCCCCTCCACCAGTTTCGAGAAGATGATCCCGCTGCAGCACCCGTTCATCGAGCAGATGATGGAGCACCGCAACGACCTGGCCAACCTCGGCAACACCGTGCGTGTCTCGGTGGAAGCGACCAAGGGCGACATCTTCGACAAGGCGTACATGGAGACGCTGCGCCAGATCCATGACGAGGTGTTCTACATCCCCGGCGTCGACCGCGCCGGCCTGAAGTCACTGTGGAGCCCCAGCGTACGCTGGAGCGAAGTCACCGAGGAAGGCTTCTCCGGCGGCGAGGTGATCCCCAACACCTACAACGGCTCCCAGGACAGCCTCGACACCCTGCGCGACAACGTGCTCAAGTCCGGCCAGGTGGGGCGCCTGGTGGCCAACAACTTCAAGTCGAGCATTATCGACATCCCGCTGCTCGAGAGTTACCCCGACCCGCAGGACCCTGGCCGGCAGATCAAGCTCGACTACCAGCAGTTCTCCCATCAGCTGGAAGAAAAGATCCGCGACAAGTTCCAGGCGCAGAACCCCGATGTGAAGATCCACATCATCGGCTTCGCCAAGAAGGTCGGCGACCTGATCGATGGCCTGGTGATGGTGGCGATGTTCTTCGGTATCGCCCTGGTGATCACCTGGGCACTGCTGTACTGGTTCACCTGGTGCATCCGCAGCACCATCGCCGTGCTGATCACCACGCTGGTCGCAGTGGTCTGGCAGCTGGGCCTGATGCACGCGGTGGGCTTCGGGCTCGACCCGTACTCGATGCTCGTGCCGTTCCTGATCTTCGCCATCGGTATCTCCCACGGGGTGCAGAAGATCAACGGCATCGCCTTGCAGTCCAGCGACGCCGACAACGCCCTGACCGCCGCCCGGCGCACCTTCCGCCAGCTGTTCCTGCCGGGGATGATCGCCATCCTGGCTGACGCCGTGGGCTTCATCACCTTGCTGATCATCGACATCGGGGTGATCCGTGAACTGGCCATCGGCGCCTCGATCGGCGTGGCGGTGATTGTCTTCACCAACCTCATCCTGCTGCCGGTGGCGATCAGCTACGTCGGCATCAGCCAAAAGGCCATCGCCCGCAGCAAGAAGGACGCCACCCGCGAACACCCGTTCTGGCGCCTGTTGTCCAACTTCGCCAGCCCCAAGGTGGCGCCGGTTTCCGTGGTGCTGGCGCTGCTGGCCTTCGGTGGCGGCCTCTGGTACAGCCAGAACCTTAAGATCGGCGACCTCGACCAGGGCGCCCCGGAGCTGCGTCCGGACTCGCGCTACAACCAGGACAACAGCTTCATCATCAGCAACTACTCCACCAGCTCCGACGTGTTGGTGATCATGGTCAAGACCCCGGCCGAGCAGTGCTCGATCCACTCGACCATGGCCCCCATCGACGCGCTGATGTGGACCATGGACAACACCCCGGGGGTGCAGTCGACCATCTCCCTGGTGACCGTGTCGAAACAGGTCATCAAGGGCATGAACGAGGGCAGCCTGAAGTGGGAGACGCTGTCGCGCAACCCGGACATCCTCAACAACTCCATCGCCCGCGCCGACGGCCTGTACAACGCCGACTGCTCGCTGGCACCGGTGCTGGTGTTCCTCAACGACCACAAGGCCGAGACGCTGGAACGGGTCACCGCCGCGGCCAAGGCCTTCGCCGACAGCCACAACAAGGATGGCCTGCAGTTCCTCCTGGCGGCCGGTAACGCCGGCATCGAGGCGGCCACCAACGAAGTGATCAAGTCGGCCGAGCTGACCATCCTCATCCTCGTCTACCTCTGCGTGGCGGTGATGTGCATGATCACCTTCCGCTCCTTCGCCGCCACCCTGTGCATCGTGTTGCCGCTGGTGCTCACCTCGGTGCTGGGCAACGCACTGATGGCGTTCATGGGCATCGGCGTCAAGGTCGCCACGCTGCCGGTGGTGGCCCTGGGCGTGGGTATCGGCGTGGACTACGGCATCTACATCTACAGCCGCCTGGAAAGCTTCCTGCGTGCCGGCCTGCCGTTGCAGGAGGCCTACTACCAGACGCTGCGCTCCACCGGCAAGGCGGTGCTGTTCACCGGCCTGTGCCTGGCCATCGGCGTGTGCACCTGGATCTTCTCGGCCATCAAGTTCCAGGCCGACATGGGCCTGATGCTGACCTTCATGCTGCTGTGGAACATGTTTGGTGCGCTGTGGCTGCTGCCAGCGCTGGCGCGGTTCCTGATCAAGCCAGAGAAGCTGGCGGGCAAGGAGGGCGGGTCGATCTTCGCCCATTGAGGCCTCGGGGCTGCTCTGCAGCCCTTCGCGGGCAAGCCCGCTCCCACAGGGTCGCGCAGGTTGTGAAACCGACGCTGTACCTGTGGGAGCGGGCTTGTCGGAGCGCCGAACCGCCGCGAAGGGCCGCAGAGCGGCCCCGTTGGTTATAATGGCCGACCCATTTTTCCGGACATACCCATGACTCTCGCTACCGCCCTCACAGCCTGCGACATGCTCCTGATCGACGGCCTGCACGCCTTCGACTTCACCTTCGACCAAAACGGCCTTGTGATCGAATGCATGGACGGTCGCCAGCTACGCCGCTGGACCTTCACCCCCGAGCAAGTCACTGCCGCTACCGGCGCGGGCGACGACTGGAGCCTGAGCGCTGCCGACGGCGAGCATCGTCTAGTCTGTATGAGTGCCTTTCGCGCCCCGGATGAAGACGATGATGAACAGGAAGTGGAAGAGCCTGCTGACCGCTAGCCTGATGACCCTTGCAATCGATGCCCACGCCGCGACATTGCTGGTGGGCAGCTACACCGATGGCGCCAGCCAGGGCATCTACCGTTACGACTTCGACGAAAACAGCGGCCAGATCGCCACGACGCCCAAGCAGGTGGTCAAGAGCGTCAGCCCATCGTGGCTGGTGCTGTCCGCCGACCAGCGCTGGCTGTTCGCCGTCAACGAAACCCCACAAGGCCATGCCAGCAGTTTCTCGTTGGGCAAGGGCGGCCAGATCAAGCCGCTGAACCAGGTTCCCAGCCAGGGTGACGAGCCAACCCACGCCAGCCTCAGCCACGACCAGCGCTACCTGTTCGTCGCCAACTATGCCGTTGCCCCCGACCCCGGTGGCAGCCTGGTGGTGCTGCCGGTGGCCAGGGACGGCAAGCTCGAGCCGCAAGTGCAGCAACTGCGGCACACGCCCAGCAAGGTCAACCCCGAGCGCCAGGCCGGTGCCCATGTGCATTCGCTGGTGCTGTCGCCCGATGGGCGCCACCTGTACGCCTGCGACCTGGGTGCGGACAAGGTGTTCATCTACCGTTACGACGGCGCCAGCCCGGAGCACCCGCTGAGCCCGGCGATCCCGGCCTCCGTGGCGCTGCCTCCGGGCAGCGGGCCACGCCATCTGCTGTTCGATGCCAAGGGCCGGCACGCCTACCTGACCCTGGAAATGAGCGGTGAGGTGGTGGTGTTCAATGTCCAGGATGGCGCGCTCGACGAGCGCCAGCGCCTGCCGTTGACCGAGCGCAAGGAGGCCGCTGCCAAGGCGGCGGGTGGGCTGCACCTGTCGGCCGATGGCCGTTTCCTCTACGTCAGCAACCGTGGCACGGCCAATGAGATCGTGGTGTACGCGGTGGGCAAGGACGATGGCCAGCTGAGCCTGCTGCAACGGCGTTCGGTGGAGGGTGACCACCCGCGCGAGTTCGCCCTCGACCCCAGTGGTGATTTCCTGCTGGTGGCCAACCAGAAGAGCAACCAGATCGTGGTCATGCGCCGCGATCCACGCAGCGGCAAGCTCGGTGACACGGTGCAGAAGCTTGAGCAGCAGGCGCCGTCGGACCTCAAGTTCCTCGAGTGACTCACGCCCCCTGTAGGAGCGGCCTCGTGCCGCGAATGGGCCGCACCGCGGCCCCAGATCTTAATGCCAACTCAAGATTGCTGGGGCTGCTACGCAGCCCTTTGCGGCCGCTCCTACAAAGGGCGAGAGGCAATTATCGATGGCCGTGATAATCGCTACTGCCGCAATGAATTTCAGCAGGCGCCCCCATCGGCGTAAGTTTTGACCCAAGGCCCCGACGGGCCAACGTCAAACCACCGAAGTCGAGGTCAGCCCACATGAACTTCAATCTCTTCTCGCTCATCGCCGCTTCCGCCATTTCCGCCTCGGTCGTGCTGCCGGCACACGCGCAAGCCGAACACGGCAGCAAGCCGTCCACGACCCACAGCTACACCGACAAATACCTGCAACAGAGCGCGCACTTCCACGCTGCCCTGAGCAAGCACTCCAATTGAGTGTGTAAAGCCATTGGTAATAGCACAAAGCCATGTGATTTAATTTGACGCTAAATTTTTGACTCGCCAAAGGGGCTGAGCATGATGTGGCGTATCACGGCGGTAGTGTTGTTGCTGATGTCGGCGCCGATCCTGGCGCTTTGAGCTCGAAGCCTGGTGGCCGGCAAGCCGGCGCCTACGGGAACGTGCTTACATCGCTGTAGGAGCCGGCTTGCCGGCGAACAGATCCAATCACTTGGCCATGACCGCCTTGAACAGCGGCGATGCCAGCCATCCCTGCAACCAGCTCCGCAGCCGCGGATAAGCCGCCTCGGCGAACCACGCAGGTTCGACCCCGGCAAACTGGCGCATCAAGGGCAGCAAGGCGGCATCGGCCAGGCTTGGGTGATCGGCGAACAGGTAGGGCCTGCCTGCAAGCAGGTCTTCCAGTTCCTGTAGCCAGGTTTCGGCCTGCCCACGGTAGTACTCCCGGGAATGCTCGGGATAGCGCTCGGCGTATTTGTACAGGTTCACCTGCGCCTTGAACGTGCTGTCGTTGCGCGCGATCAGCGTTTCGGCGCGTTGCGCCGCCGCTGGGTCGGCCAGCAGCTGCCAGTCCTCGGGGTCATGCCGGCCCAGCGCCCAGCGCATGATGTCCAGGCTTTCCTCCAGCACACCCTCACCCGTGTCGAGTACCGGCACCGTGCCCTTGGGCGACAGCGCCAGCAGCTCGGCCGGCTTCTCCTTCATCTTCACTTCGTGAATCTGCACGTCGCACCCGGCATAGCGCAGGGCCAGCCGCGCGCGCATGGCCCATGGGCAGCGGCGGAAGGAATACAGGATCACCCGCACACCTCCACGTCGCTCAGGCCGTTGCCCTGGCGGCGCACCTGGATCTGCACCGGAATGCGCTCGTGCATCTCTTGCACGTGGGAGATCACCGCCACCTTGCGGCCCTGGGCCTGCAGACCGTCGAGGGCATCCATGGCTAGTTGCAACGACTCAGGGTCGAGGCTGCCGAAACCTTCGTCGATGAACAGCGACTCGATGCGCAGGGTGCTCGAGGCCATCGACGCCAGGCCCAGGGCCAGGGCCAGGGACACGAGGAAGGTTTCGCCACCGGACAGCGAGTGTACCGAGCGCAGTTCATCGCCCATTTCGGTGTCCAGCACCAGCAGGCCAAGGGCGCTGCCGCCGCGTTTGAGGCGATAACGCCGGGCCAGCTGGCGCAGCTGGCTATTGGCGTGGTGCAGCAGCAGGTCGAGGTTGTAGCCCTGGGCGATCTTGCGGAACACGTCGCCGGAGGCCGAGCCGATCAGCTGGCTCAGGCGTGCCCAGCGTTGCCACTGTTGGCGTGCCTGTTCGATCTCTTGTGCCAAGGCCTCGCTGGCCTGCTGCCGGCGCTGGTCGTCAGCCTGCCTGGCGCGCAGTTCGGCACACTGCTGTTCATGGGCCGTCAACTGTTGCAGCAGGTCGGCGAGGTGCTGCTCCAGCTCCTCGGCGGGTAGTTCGCCATGGGGCTGGGTGGTGTGCTGCTGCAGGCGCTGTTCGCGCTCCTGGAGTAACACGCGGCTCTGCTCGACGGCTTTTTCCGCGGTTTGCAGGTGCTGGCGCAGCTCACCGAACTGGGCGTCGTCGATGGCCAGCAGGCGGTCGAGGCCGGCATCGTCCAGCTCGGGATGCTCAGCTCGCCACTGGGCGATATCGCCCTGCAACTGCTGGTGCTCCTGTTCCAGTGCCTGCTGACGCTGGCCGTTGGCCTTGAGTTCGCCGGCCAACTGCACACCCTGGGTCTGCAATGCTTGCAGGCGCTGCGCGGTGTCGGCCTCGGCGGCGCGGGCCTGCTCCAGCTGCGTGTCCAGGTGCTGTTGCCAGGCCTCGGCGCTGGGGTGCTCGCCGAGCAGTTCGGCAAGGGCGGCCTGGGCCTGCTGGCGCTGGCGCTCGAACGCAGCGAACTTGTCCTGCAATTGCTGCTGGTTGCGCAGGCGGCCCTGTTGCTGATCGTGCAGCTTATCCAACTGATGTTGGCGGGCCTGTTGTTCTTCCTGCTCGTCCTTGCGCTGGTCGAGCTGTTGGCGGCGCAGCGAGATTTGCTGATCGAGGCCGAGGAAGGCGTTGGCCGGGTCGTCGCGCAGGGCCTGGAGAATGTCCGCAGGCAGCACGCTGGCCAGGTCGCCCAAGCCTTGCTCAAGCTGTTGCTCATCGCTGGCCAGGGCCTGATGCTGCTGGTCGAGGTGGCGCTGGGCTTGTTGCTGGGCATCACCGGCAGCCTGCAACTGCTGGTTGAGGCGGGCGGCATCCTTCTGCAGGGCCAGCAGGGCTCCCTGGCGTTTCTCGTCGCGGTCGATCTCTTCGCCAAGACGGCGCAGCTGGCTGTCCAGCCAGGTGCTGCGGGCCTTGTCGTCCTGGGGGGCAAGGGCTGGCCAGAGGGCGTGGGCCTGGACCTGCTCGGTCAGCGGTTGCAGCTGTTCGCCCAGCTGGACCTGCTGCTGTTGATAATCCTTGAGCTGGGCATTGACCACGCCCAGCTGGGTACGCAGCTCCACCAGCTTGCCGTTGAGCTGTTCGACTTGTTGCTGCGCCGTGTCCTCTTCGGCCTGGTCATGGCGACCCAGGCTCTGCAACAGGGCTTCAGGCTGATGGAAGGGGTGCTCGGCGCTGCCGCACACCGGGCAGGGCTCGCCGTCGCGCAACTGCGCACGCAGCTCCTCGACACTGGTGTTGCGTGCCAGGCGCTGGCGTTCGAGCAACTGGCGGGTGAGGGTCAGTGCCTGTTCGGCGCTTTCCAGCTCGGCCTTGGCCGCGGTGCCTTGGCTGATCAGTTGCTGGCGCTCGTGCATGGCCTGCTGCTGGCGCTCACGCAGGGTATCGAGGGTTTGCCGCAGCTCCAGTTCGCGGCCGTGCAGGCGCGACAGTTCCTCGACGGCGCGCTGCTGTTTGCGGTTGTCCTGGAGCATGGCGCCAAGCAGGTCGATCTGCTCGGCCAGCGCCTGCGGCTCGGCGCCGGCTTCGCGGAACAGCAGGTCAACATGCTCGCGCTCGGCCTGCAGCTGGGTGTTGGTCTGGCTGAGCTGGGCTTGCAGCCCGGGGAGTTCCTCGCGGCCTTTGGCCAGGCGGCCGCCGACCAGCATCACCTGCTTGAGCTGCGGCAGATAGGCCTGCCAGGCGTCGGCCAGGCCGGCGAGGTGGGCGCTGTCGGCCAGCGCGGCGTCGATCTGCGCCAATTGCACAACGCTGCGCTGCTGGTGTTCTTCCAGCTGTTGCAGGTGCTGCTGGCCCTCGGCAACTTCCGCTTCGGCCTGCTGGCAGGTATCGCGCTGCTCGCCCAACTCCCTGTCGATGCGAGTCACGTCGCCTTGGCTGGCGAAAGCCTGGCGCAGGCGCGGTGCGCTTTCACTGTGCAGGCCCTGGCTGTGGGCCAGGAGTTCGCGTGCGCTGGCCAGTGCTTGTTGCTGCTGCTCGGTGTGGGCTTGCAGTTCGCCCTGCTGGCGCTGTTGCTCCGTGATCTCGTTCAGCAGCGGCGCCAGTTGCCCGGCCAGGTGCTGCTGGCGGTGGAACTGGTGACGCTGGGGGGCAAGGCGCTCCAGACGTTGCAAGTCCACGCGCTGCTCTGCCAGTTGCTGCCATTGCAGTTCGGCGCTTTGCAGGGCCTGGCCTGCCTCAGCGCACTGGGCCTGCAATCGACGTTGCTCATCGAGCCAGGCGCGTTGCTGCTCAAGCTGGCGCTGGCGTACCTGATCAGCCTTGAAGCGCTGTTGCGCCTGCTCCAGCTCCTCGTCGAGGGCGATGCGGGCTTCGGCGGGCATGGGTAACAGATGCTCGGCCTGCTTTTTCAGGTCGTTGTGCACTTCGCCGGTTTCCCGGGCCTTGCTGAACGCACGCTGGCCAAGGCGGGTGTAGATCGCCGTGTTGGTGAGCTTTTCCAGCAGCTCGCTGCGTTCTTTGTCGTCGGCCTTGAGGAAAGCGCCGAACTCGCTTTGGGCCAGCATCACCGCGCGGGTGAACTGCTCGAAGTTCAGCCCAAGGCGGGCCTCGACCAGTTGTTTGTACTCGTTTTTGCCGCTGCCCAGCAGTTGCTCGCCGTCCAGGTCGTAGAGGCTCTGGCGGCTGTGCTGCAACTTGCCGTTGGCCTTGTCGCGGGCGCGGTTGGCCTCCCAGCGGGCGCGGTAGCGACGGCCATCGATGCCGACGAAGTCGACCTCGGCGAAGCCGCTGCCGGTACCCCGGCGCAGCAGGTTGCGCGGATCGCCCGTGAGGATGTCGCCGTCGGCATCGGGCACCCGGGCTTCCCGGGCAATGTCGTTGAGCCGTGGCACGCTGCCGAACAGTGCCAGGCACAGGGCGTCGAGCAGGGTACTCTTGCCGGCGCCGGTGGGGCCGGTGATGGCGAACAGGCCGGCGCTGGCCAGGGGTTCGGCGGTGAAGTCGATGTCGATCGGGCCGGCCAGCGAGGCCAGGTTCTTCAGGCGGATGGCGAGAATCTTCATGGCTGCTGCTCCTCGTGCAGGACGTCCTGCAGCAGTTCGGCGAAATCGGCCAGGGCCTGCTCATCGACGGGGTTGCCGTAGGCCTGCTCCCAGGCGCGGCCGAACAGGTCCTGCGGGGTCATCTGCGACAGCTCGACGAAAGCCAGGTCGTCATCGTCCTGGCGGCCGAGGCCTGCGTATTCGGCGCTGATGCGCACCAGGCGCACGGCCTTGCCCTGCAGGGCGGTCTCGATCTGCTGGCGCAGGTCGGGCTGCGGCTCGTCCAGGCGCACCCGCACCTCCAGCCAGGGCTGGCGGTTGGGGTCGTCGAGCAGGTCGACCACCGGCAGTTCGGCGAGCTGTACCAGCAGCTCACCCAGCGGGGCCGGGCCGACCCGCTGCAACGCCACGGCCCGCGGCACCAGGCGCGGCTCGACGCTCACCAGCTCGCTGCCGTCGAGTTCCACTTCCAGCACCTGGTGCGGGTAATTGATCTCGGCGAACGACAGCGGGATCGGCGCGCCGCTGTAGCGGATGCGGTTCTCGCGGTTGACCTTCTGTGGTTTGTGCAGATGGCCCAGGGCGACGTAGCCGATGGCCTTGTCGAACAGCCGCGCCGGCAGGGCTTCGGCGTTGCCGATGATCAGGCTGCGCTCGGAGTCTTCCGAGATGCTGCCACCGGCCATGTGCGCATGGCTGATGGCGATCAGCGCCTGCTCCTTCTTGCGTTTCTTCTGCGCCGCCGCGATCAGCTGCTCGTGTACCTGGGTGATGCCTTGCAGGTAGTCGTCCCCCAACGTCGGGCCGGTGACTTCGGCCGGGCGCAGGAAGGGCAGGGCCAGGCACCAGGCCGCGACCTTGCCACGGCCGTTGGTCAGCGGGATGAGCAGGCGCTCGGCGTCCAGCTGGCCCTCGTCGAGCCAGTGCACCCGGCCCAGGGCGTGGGTGCGCAGGCGGCGCATCAGCGGCGCCGGCAGCTCGATGCGCGAGCCGGAGTCGTGGTTGCCGGCGATCATCACGATGTCCAGCTTGGGCTGTTGTTCGTGGGCCTGGACGATGAAGTCGTACAGCCGTTCCTGGGCTTTCACCGGCGGGTTCACGGTGTCGAAGATATCGCCGGCGATCAGCAGCGCGTCGGGCTGGCGCAGGCGCAGCTGGCCCAGCAGCCAGTCGAGGAAGCAGGCGTGTTCGAAGTCGCGTTCCTGGCCGTGCAGGCTCTGGCCCAGGTGCCAGTCGGAGGTGTGAAACAGACGCATGGAGGATCCGTTGGGTGAGCGGCAGGGGGGGCGGTTGGAGGGCGGTATGGTAACCCATTGCGGGGTAAGCTCGCTTTCGCTGTGCCACCTTGATTCCGCGCCTTGTTTGTACGGCGCGGTTTCTGCGTGGACGCTACCGTAGCCCCACATGACTGAAGACATGCACCAAGGCGGACGGCGGAGATCTCACAGACATAACTGGCCTGAAACAGATGTAGGAGCCGGCTTGCCGGCGAAGCGCCGCGCGGGCGGCGCTCGATCTTGAGAGCGCTGAAAATCTGACAGCAGGCACTTGGTGGCCCTCATGCGATCCCAAGACAGGCGCCTGGGCGCCACACCGCTGGAATTGGACAAGCAGAATCGCGCGGTGGGCTGCGGGTGCCTGTCGGGATATCCGGTGAGGGCCACCAGGTGCNTGNCGGTGTTTTTGCAGCGCNCTTGAGATCGAGCGCCGCCCGCGCGGCGCTTCGCNGGCAAGCCNGCTCCTACAGTTTGTTTCGGGCCAATCCATCCTGTGAGGTCTCCACTGTCCGCCTTGGTGCATGTCTTGAGTCATGTGGGGCGGCGATAGCGTCCACACAGAAACCGCGTCGCACAAACAAGGCGTACAGCCGCGGCGGCGCTGGCATAACTGGCCCGAAACAAACTGTAGGAGCCGGCTTGCCGGCGAAGCGCCGCNCGNGCGGCGCTCGATCTTGAGGGCGCTGCATATCTGTCGGCATGCGCTTGGTGGCCCTCATGCGATCCCAAGACAGACGCCTGGGCGCCACACCGCTGGAATTGGATAAGCAGAATTGCGCGGTGGGCTGCGGGTGCATGTCTGGATATCCGGTGAGGGCCACCAGGTGCTTGCCGGTTTTTTTGTAGCGCTCTCAAGATCGAGCGCCGCCCGCGCGGCGCATCGCGGGACAAGTCGCAGCGGCGAACCGCCGCTCCCACGTTTGTTTCGGGCCAGTTATGTCTGTGAGGTCTCGACCGTCCGCCTTGTTGGCACGACGCGGCATCGCGTTGGCGCTGCTGGCGCAGCGCATGGCTTGTGAATGCGGCGCAAAGTGGTTCCACCCTTCTGACAGATCACAACTCGAGGATGTTTGTTGTTCAGCGCAAGCCATGGCCGAGTGAGTATTCCGCCTTTTCCGTAGGACGTTTCCTGATCTGCTTCCGGCGCCGCCGGAAGCGTCATCGAGCTGCTAGCGTTCGGCGTTTTCTGCGCACAAGGAAAGGCCGCATGACCAGCAACCGCTTCAAGGGCATCGCCGCAGGTGAGCGCCCATGACCTATCGCATCGTGATCTACGGCAAGGGCCAAGGCCTCGACGGTGACCGCACCACCACCGGCGCCATTTGTATCGGCAAACGGGCAGCGGGTAACGTGAATGGCCATGCCTGGCTGCTCGAAGGCGACCAGACCACCGCCTGCCCGAAGTGCGGACAGGTGGGGACCCTCATCGATGGCGAACAGCGCTTCCTCCAGGATGGCGTACCCACCGTCGTCGATGGCGCCCGCGTACGCTGTGGCTGCCCGCTGGGCAGCAACCGCCTGATCGCATCGTCGGATGCCGCCCCGGCCAATGCTCCTGCACCCTCACCGGTGGCTGCCGAGCGCACCACACCCACCCCACAGGCCGCCATGGCGACCCCTGCCGCGCTGCAACCCGGTTTCTATATCGTGCCGCGCAGCATGACCGGCGAGCAGGTGCTGCAACAGCTCGCCGCGCTGCCGGGCAACCTGCCGCTGTCGCTGGTGCGCCGGCTCAACCCCACCTTCGACCAGGGCTTCAAGGCGGGCGAGCTGTTCGTGCTCGGCGCCCCCGAGCACAGCTACGCCTGCACCCGTGAAGAAGCCGAGCTGATGGCCGCGGCGCGCAGCGCCCGGGCGTCGCTGGCGCTGCTCAGTACCGAGGAAGCCGACTTCATGATGCGGCACATGGCCGAGATCGCCGGCGTGCTCAACGGCGCGAGCCAGTCGATGGGGGTGGGCAAGGACATGCTGTCGCGAGGGCTGGGGCAGGTGACGGACACGCTCAAGGGCATCGAGCGTTTGCACCAGCGCGAGTTCATCGCGCATCGGCACCTGAACAGCCCGCAGTTCTTCGCCGAGCGCAAGGCGCTGTATGGCCAGCTGAACGCGCAACTGCGCAGCGCGTTTCTCGGCAAGTACCTGAACCTGGGGCAGCACGAGGACCTGCGTCGCGGGCTGGGGATCTCGACCAAGAGCCTGGTGCATCACTGGTCGAAGGCCGGCGCACCGGGGGCGATCCCTGGGTATGCGACGCACCTGGATGAGGTGGCGAAGATGACCAAGTACCTGAAATACGGCGGGCATGTGGCGGTGGGGTTGGGGGCGACTTCGTCGTACATGAAGATCTACGAGGCGTGCCGGGCGGGGGAGACCGAAGAGTGCAAACGGATTAGGTTCACTGAGACAGGCAGCTTTGCGGGTGGGTTGGCCGGAGGAACAGCTGGCGCTTTGGCCGGGCAGTCGGCAATCAAGTACGTTTGCTACTTCGGCCCTTGGGGGCGAGCAGTCTGCGGAATAGCAACAGTTGGGGCAGGTTCTTTTGCAGGCAGTTCGTTGATGGGGCAAGCCGGCGAGCATGTTGGAGAGACAATTTACGAGACATTCTATGATTGATCTGAGCAATTGGCCGGCAGGTGTGAAAATCGCAGTGTTGATTACACCCTTTTTAACTGGGCTCACAGGCATAGGAATCAGTGCGCATATCGCTTCCTCAAGGCACTTTGACTTGATGTGTGAAGCACTTCAGAGAAGTAAATGTCTGCATGATGAGTTGAGGCGGGGAGGAGGCTTTACATTAAAACTTCGATGGATGACGGTAGGCGCTATTGCGGGAGTGCTAGTCTGGCCAGGGTTATCAATTAGGCGGGGTGATCTAGACTCGGAGGACTACCGCAATTTTCCTGTCTATCTTAAGAGACGTATAAGAATCGCTATTTTCTGTGTCTATATTTCTTTGGCTTGGGCAGCTGTCGTTGAACTGTTTGTCGAACTGAAGCGGACATAATAGTTGCGGGCTCAATTATCTTGGCTAGATAGATGAAGGGTATCACTCGGCTCAAAGCGGTCATGGGATCGAGCGGCGCCCGACTTGGTGCATGCCTTGAGTCATGTGGGGCGGCGGTAGCGTCCACACAGAAACCGCGTCGTACAAACAAGGCGTACAGCTGCGGCGGTGCTGGCATAACTGGCCCGAAACAAACTGTAGGAGCCGGCTTGCCGGCGAAGCGCCGCGCGGGCGGCGCTCGATCTTGAGAGCGCTGCATATCTGTCGGCATGCACCTGGTGGCCCTCATGCGATCCCAAGACAGGCACCCGGGCGCCACACCGCTGGACTTGGATAAGCAGAATTGCGCGGTGGCCTGGGTGTGCATGTCGGGATATCGGGTGAGGGCCCCTAGGTGCCTGGCGGTGTTTTTGCAGCGCTCTTGAGATCGAGCGCCGCCCGCGCGGCGCTTCGCCGGCAAGCCGGCTCCTACAGTTTGTTTCGGGCCAATCTATCCTGTGAGATCTCCACCGTCCGCCTTGTTGGCACGAAACGGACCGCGAAGTGAGCAGCCGAAAAGGACCTACTTCGGATACAGCGGCGGCAAGCTGCCCGGCTCGCCCGTCGGCGTCAGCACTTGCTCGGCCGGGGGGATGTCCCCGATCGCGCGCCACAACTCATCGCCATGCCAGTACTGCCCGCTTTCGCTGTACAGCGCGCCGTTCAGCCCGTCGAGGGCATCGGACAACGGCACGAAGCGCGCCGCCATCTCGGCCAGGGTTTCCGGCTGCTGGCGCGCCCAGGCATCCAGGGCCTGGCGCGTGGCCTGGGGGTCGTTGGCCTGGCAGGCGCGCTTGAGGTCGTCAAGCAGGGTGCGCGGGCTTGGGCCGGTCTGCGCGGCGCGCAGCACCGCCGGTTGTGACCGGGCGCGCCACCACAGGGCAAAGCCGAGCAGCGTGGTCAGGGCGAACACCAACGTGGCCAACTGCCAGGGCCACAGCGGGCGGTTGCTGGTGGTGCCGTCACCGACCGGGGTGTCGGCGCTCAGTGCCGGGTTGTCCTGCACATTCAGGGTGCGCGCCGGCAGGCTGCTGTGTTCCAGGTGATTTTCGCGGGTGTTCCACCAGGTGACCTCCAGCGCCGGCAGGGCCAGTTCGCCACTGTGAGTAGGCACCAGGGCTTCGCGTTCCTCGCGGTTGGCGACCATGCCGCGTTCGCCGATCTCGTTGCGCAGCAACGGCTGGTCGGGGTAACGGCGCAGGCCGAGGGTCTCGGTGGCGGGCAGCGGTGGCAGCTGGGTGCTGGAAAGCCCCTCGGCACGCAGGGTGATATTGCGCGTCAGCGAGTCGCCGATCTGCGTGGGCTGGCTGGCCGGGTCGGGGTTCCAGTGCTCTTCCAGGGTGAGGCCGCGCGCCGGTAGCCAGGGAGTGTCCTTGGGGTAGCTGGCCGGGATCGGTTTGACCGTCAGGCGCAACGGCAGCGAACTGACCTGCACCTGGCGCCCGACCCGGGGTGTGCCGGCCGGCTGTTCGCCGTTGTCGGCGGCGGTGGCGGTGAAGGCGAGCGGGGGGATGTCGAGGTTGCCGCTTTGCTGTGGATAGATCGCGTAGCGGGTCTCGATGACGCCGTGGCGCACACCGTTGATGTCTTTTTCATAGGTACGCGACTCGCCCAGCGGGTCGACCTTGGCATTTTCCAATTGCAGGGGGCTGAGGCTGCTGTCGTCATACAGCGCCACCGAGTGGTAGATGCGCAGGGTGAGCACGGCCTGGGCCTGGACGTAGACCTCGCTGCTGTCCAGGGTGGCTTCGACGAACACCTGGGAGGCCGCATCCGGGCGCTGGCTGTCGGCCTGCTGCACCTGCAGCTCGATGGCCTGGCTGTGGGACTGGCCAAGTTGCAGTTCGGGGATGCGCAGGCTGCCGCTGCGCCGAGGCAGCAGGGTGATGATCCAGCGCGTGCTGGCGCGGGTCTCGCCGTCGAGGGTGTGCAGGCTGTTGAGCTGGCGCGTGCCGCGCACTTCGAAGTCAGGCTCCAGGGCGCGCAGGTCGGGCTTGCCGAACTGGGTGACGTCCTGGCTTTCGAGGGTCAGCTCGAGGGTTTCGCCGGCTTGCAGGCGGGTGCGATCAACGCTGGCCTGCAGGGTGAGTTCGGCCTGGGCCGCGAGGCTCAACAGCAGGGTAATGAGAAAGACGCCGAGGCGACTCATCGTGGGGTTTCCTGATGCAATTGCTGTTCATACCAGAATTTGCGCCGCAGCAGTTCCGCCGGGTTGTCGGGGATCTCCCGCAGCCACTGTTCCAGGGCCTGGCGCTGTTCGGCGTCGAGGCTGGTGGAGAGTGGCCGCTGGGGCGGCCGGGTGACACTGTCATCGTCGCCGCCGGCGGTACCGGGCGGCGCCTGGGTGTTGCCTTTGCCTTCGCTCGACTGCTCGGCCTGGGCCCGTTCGTCGCTGCCGGGCGTGCCCTGGGCCTGGCTGCTGGACGAGCTGCTGTTGCCTTCGCTGTCTTTGTCCGGCGTGCCCTGGGCGTCATCGTTGGCCGGCTGTTCCTCGGCGCTGGCCTCGCGCTGCTGCAACAGTTGCTGGACCAGGGCCTGGTTGTCCAGTGCCGGCTTGAGATCGGGCTGGCGCTCGAGCGCCTGCTCGTAGGCGTCCAGCGCGGCCTCCAGCTCGCCTGCACGGGCCAGGGCATTGCCTCGATTGTAGTGGGCGGCGGCGGTGCTGCCCTGGGCGAAGGCTGCGGCGGCACCGGCGAAGTCGCCGGCCTGGTAAAGGGCCATGCCGCGCCATTGCGAGTCAGCGAAGTGACGTGCGGCTTCGGCCGGTCGTTGGCGTTGCAGCAGGCGCTGGCCCTGCTGGTCGGGGCGTAGCCACAGGTCGTTGAATTCGAAGGCCTGGCTTGGTTGCGGCAGCGCCAGCAGCAGCGGCAGGCAGAACAGCCAGCCGCGCCGGCCGGCGCAGGCAGCGAGCAACAGCAGGGGCAGCAGCAGCCAATAACCTTGGTCGGCCCAGCTGTCCAGTTGCACGGTCTGGCCGTCGTCACGCAGCAGCCGCGGATTGTCGTACAGCCCCAGGCCGCGCAGGTCGAGGTCGTCGATGCGGGCATGGCGGTAGCGTCCGCCGGTGCCGGCGATGAAGCGCTTGAGCGAGACGCTGTCCAGGCGTGGCAGGAGGATGCCGCCCTGGTCGTCCTTGAGGTATTCACCGTTGGCCTGGCGCACCGGGGCGCCTTCACTGGTGCCGATACCCAGCATCAGCAGGCTCGGCCCTTGCCGGCCCAGGGCGCGCGTGATGCCGTTACGCTCCTGTTCGCTCAGCGCCGAGCCGATCAGCAGCAGGCGCCCTTGGCCCAGGCCACTCTGGGCCAGCAGCGCCAAGCCCTTCTGCACCGCCAGGTCGGCGCGCTGGCCGGGTTGCGGCATGATCGACGGGTCGACGGCTTCAAGCAGGTTGCGCGTGGTGCCCAGGTCATCGGACAGCGGCACCAGGGTGTGGGCGGAGCCCGCGTAGACGATCAGCGCGGTCTGGCTGTCACGGCGGTGCTCCAGCAGGTCGAGGACTTTGCGCCGGGCTTGCTCCAGGCGATTGGGGGCGCTGTCCTCGGCGAGCATCTGCGGGGTGAGCTCGAGCAGGATCACCAATGGGTCGGCCGGGCGTTGGCGGGTATCTTCCAGGCGCTGCCAACTTGGGCCCAGCAGTGCCAGCATGACCAGCAGCCAGGCCAGGCCCAGGGCGACCCAGGGCAGTTTGCTGGTGCTGCCGCTGCCGCCGCCGAGCAGCACAGCGTGGAACGGCTGGGGCAGGATCAATTGCCAGCGCCCGGTGCGCTTGCGCCGGTGCCAGAGCTTGAACAGCAACCAGCCCAGCAGCGGCAGAGCCAGGAGCCAGAGCGGGCGCAGCCATTGCGGCCAGAACTCGATCATCGCCGCCTCCTCAGCCGCAAGCGTTTGAGGCGCTGGCGCCATTCCGGGTGTGGCTGCAGGAAGCGTGGCTTGCGCAGCAGCCGCTGCAGCCGATTGTCCGGCCATTGCACGGCCACCACCAGCAGCACGCTGAGCAGCAGCGCCAGGGCCAGTGGCCAGGCATAAAGTTCATGGGCGGTGCGTGCCTGGGTCGGCTGCTGGGCCACCGGCTCCAGCTGGTCGAGGGAGTCGCCGATGGCGTCGAGTTCGGCGCCGTCGTGGGCGCGGAAGTAGCTGCCGTGGGTAATGTCGGCGATCTCCCTGAGCGATGCTTCGTCCAGGTCCAGGCTCGGGTTCAAGCCCAGCAGGCCTGGGGTTCCGCTGGCCTCGGGGTTGGCGCCGATGCCGATGGTGTAGATGCGCACGCCTTCCTGCGCCGCCAGGCGGGCCGCGGTCAGCGGGTGGATCTGCCCGCCATTGTTGGCGCCGTCGGTGATCAGGACCAGCACCCGGCTCTGCGCCGGGCGCTGGCGCAGGCGCTTGACCGCAAGGCCGATGGCGTCGCCGATGGCGGTGTTCTTGCCGGCGATGCCGATCTGCGCCTCGTCGAGGAAGGTGCGCACGGTACGGCGGTCGAAGGTCAGCGGTGCTTGCAGGTAGGCTTGGCTGCCGAACAGGATCAGCCCCACCCGGTCGCCCTGACGGTCCTGAAGGAAGTCGCCCATCAGTGCCTTGACCAAGTCCAGGCGGCTGATTTCCTCGTTTTGCCACTGCATGTCGGGGAAGTCCATCGAGCCGGACACGTCCACCGCCACCAGCAGGTCGCGGCCGCTGGCCGCCACCGGCACCGGGTCGCCCAGCCACTGGGGCCGTGCGGCGGCCAGCAGCAATAGCAGCCAGATCACGATGAACGGTGCCTGCTGGCGCCAGGTCGGCAGGTTCAGCCGCGCGCGGCGCCCGGCCAGGCCTTCGAGCTCGTCGAGGAAGCCCACCTTGAGCACCGGCTCGCCGCTGTCGGCGGCGGGCAGCAGCAAGCGTGCGAGCCAAGGCAGCGGCAGCAGCGCGAAGATCCACGGCCAGGCCAGTTCAAACATGCTTGCGGATCCAGGTTTCGACCGCCTGGGAGAGCCCGGCGATGGCCTTGTCGTCGAGTTTGCACTCGGGTTTGTAGGCGCCCTCGACCAATACCATCCAGCGGGTCAGCCCGGCGGCGGGGCAGCGGTTGTCGAGAAACGCCAGCCACTGCCGGCCATTGAGGGTGTGGCTGTTGGCGCCGGGGTAATGGTTGCGGCACAGGCGCTTGAGCAGGGCGTTGATCTGCTGCAGCCAGGCACCCGCCGGGGCGCCGTCGTAGGGGCGTGGCAGGCGGGCGAGTTCGGCCAAGGCCTCGACGCGCACCGGGTCCAGCGGTTGCTCGGCCCGCACCACCTTGCGCTTGCCGGGGCGCCAGCGGCGCAGGCGCCACAAGCCCCAGCCCAGCAGCGGCAGCAGGGCGAGCAGCAGCCACCAACCGGGTGCCGGCGGCCACATACTGACCGCCGGCGGGGCAATCAGCGGTTGCAGCTGGTCCAGGCTGTTCATTGCCGGCTCCCGGGGCGCTGGGCGTTCAGGTATTCGCGCAGTTGCTCGATCATCTCGCTTTGGGTGCTCAGCGGCATCAGCACCACCCGTAGCTTCTGCGCCAGCAGTTCCCAACGCTCGATGCGCGCCTCGGCCTGCTGGCGGTAAGCCTGGCGCAGGTTGGCGTCGAGGGTGTCGAGCTCCAGCTGCGCGCCGCGCTGGGCGAAACGCAGCAGGCCGGCGGCGGGCAGGGCATGGTCGAGGGGGTCGCTGACCGGCAGCAGCAGCACGTCGCAATGGCGCGAGAGCATGGCCAGGTGTTGCTCGACGCCGGGGCTGAGTGCACGCTCGTCGCAGATGATGATGGCCAGGCTGCCTGGGCGCAGCACCTCGCGGGCGCGGCGCAGGGCCAGGCCGAGGCTGTCCGCCTGGGGCACGGCTTCGGTGTGCAGGGCCTGGTTGGCCTTGGCCAGGCGGTTGAGCAACTGCAACAGGCTCTGCTTGCTGCGCCGCGGCTTGATCTCGAGGTGTTCGTTGTCGCCGAACACCAGCCCGCCGATGCGGTCGTTGTGGCCCAGGGCGGCCCAGCCGAACAGCGCGGCGGCCTGGGCCGCCAGCACCGACTTGAACATCAGCCCCGAGCCGAAGAACAGCCGTTGGCTCTGCTCGACCAGGATGAAGATCGGCCGTTCGCGCTCTTCATGAAACAGCTTGGTGTGCGGCTCCTGGGTGCGTGCGGTGACGCGCCAGTCGATGTTGCGCACGTCGTCACCTGCCTGGTACACCCGCACCTGGTCGAAGTCGACGCCGCGCCCGCGCAGCTTGGAATGGTGCAGGCCCACCAGCGGGCTGCGCTGGCCAGGCCGCGAGAAAAGCTGGATCTCGCGCACACGGTGACGCATGTCGATCAGCTCGGCCAGGCCGATGCGGATGCCGGGGTCGGCCAGGTGCGAGGTGGGCATCGATCAGGCGACGGCGACGACGTCGAGGATGCGCTGGACCACGCGATCCTGGTCGACCCCCGCGGCCTCGGCTTCGAACGACAGGATGATGCGGTGGCGCAGTACGTCGAACAGCACCGCCTGGATATCCTCGGGGCTGACGAAGTCGCGCCCGGCCAGCCAGGCGTGGGCGCGTGCGCAGCGGTCCAGGGCGATCGAGCCGCGCGGGCTGGCGCCGTAGGCGATCCAGTCGGCCAGTTCGCCGTCGAACTTGGCCGGGGTGCGAGTGGCCATCACCAACTGCACCAGGTATTCCTCCACCGCATCGGCCATGTACAGCCCAAGGATTTCCTTGCGCGCGGCGAAGATCGCCTGCTGGCTGACCCGGCGTTCGGGTTTCACCTCACCGCCCAGTGCTTCGCCGCGGGCCTGGAGCAGGATGCGCCGTTCGACCGCAGCGTCGGGGAAGCCGATCTTCACGTGCATGAGGAAACGGTCGAGTTGGGCTTCGGGCAGCGGGTAGGTGCCTTCCTGCTCGATCGGGTTCTGCGTGGCCATTACCAGGAACAGCGGTGACAGCTCGTAGGTGCTGCGCCCGACGCTGACCTGGCGCTCGGCCATGGCCTCGAGCAACGCCGATTGCACCTTGGCCGGGGCGCGGTTGATTTCGTCGGCCAGCACCAGGTTGTGGAAGATCGGCCCTTGTTGGAACACGAAGCTGCCGGTTTCCGGGCGATAGATTTCGGTGCCGGTGATGTCGGCGGGGAGCAGGTCGGGGGTGAACTGGATGCGGTGGAACTGCGCCTCGATACCCTCGGCGAGCTCTTTGATGGCTTTGGTCTTGGCCAGGCCCGGGGCACCTTCCACCAGCATGTGGCCGTCGGCGAGCAGCACGATCAGCAGCCGTTCGACGAGTTTTTCCTGGCCGAGAATCTGGGTGGAGAGAAAGGTGCGCAGCGCGATCAGCGCCTCACGGTGTTCCATCGTCGACGGTTCCTGGGGATAGGGGCCGGATGCGCTGGGGCGCGGTTGCCGGGTGGGTGGATACTTTAATGCATCCGAGGGGGCGGCGACCAATGGCGGGGGGTAAATATCTTGAAAAGAGGTGGGTGGGTTTTGCGGTGAGGCTGGCGGGTGCTTGCCGAAAGGTTTATGGCGCCCTTGAGATCGAGCGCCGCCCGCGCGGCGCATCGCTGGCAAGCCAGCTCCCACATTTGTTTCGGGCCAGTTACTCCTGGTCCATCTCCACTGTCCGCCCTGTTTGTACGACGCGGTTTCAGCGTTGGCGCTGATGCCGCCCCACTAGACTTGAGGCATGCACCAAGGCGGACAGTGGAGACCTCACAGGCATCATTGGCCCGAAACAGATGTGGGAGCTGGCTTGCCAGCGATGCGCCGCGCGGGCGGCGCTCGATCTCAAGGGCGCTGCAAGCACATCTGCAAGCACCTGTCAGCCTCACCGCAATACCCACCCATGCACACGCAAACACCGATTCCCCAACTTCCCGCAAAGTTGGAAAGCTTCTTGCAGAGGCAGCGCCAGGCGCCACTCAGGCGTCAAAGTTTTGCTTCAAGAGGACTCGCGGTGGATCGCACTCAGTTAATCAGCAACGCCCGTAACAACCTGGCCGGACTCGGCCGGGGCAACCTCGGCGTGCCGCTGTTGCTGCTGGTGATGTTGGCAATGATGATGTTGCCGATCCCGCCGTTCCTGCTCGACGTGTTCTTCACCTTCAACATCGCGTTGTCGATCGTGGTCCTGCTGGTCTGCGTGTACGCCCTGCGTCCGCTGGACTTCGCCGCCTTCCCGACCATCCTGCTGGTGGCCACGCTGCTGCGCCTGGCGCTGAACGTCGCCTCGACGCGGGTGGTCATGCTCCACGGCCAGGAGGGCCATGGCGCGGCGGGCAAGGTGATCCAGGCGTTTGGTGAAGTGGTGATCGGTGGCAACTATGTCGTCGGTGCGGTGGTGTTCGCCATCCTCATGATCATCAACTTCGTGGTGGTGACCAAAGGTGCCGGGCGCATCTCCGAGGTGAGCGCCCGCTTCACCCTCGACGCCATGCCTGGCAAGCAGATGGCCATCGACGCCGACCTCAACGCCGGCCTGATCGACCAGGCCCAGGCCAAGGCGCGCCGCGCCGAGGTGGCGCAGGAGGCCGAGTTCTACGGCTCGATGGACGGTGCCAGCAAGTTCGTCCGTGGCGACGCCATCGCCGGCCTGCTGATCCTGTTCATCAACCTCATCGGTGGCATGCTCATCGGCATGCTGCAGCACGGCATGACCTTCGGCGATGCCGGCAAGGTGTACGCCCTGCTGACCATCGGTGACGGTTTGGTGGCGCAATTGCCATCACTGTTGCTGTCCACCGCCGCGGCGATCATGGTCACCCGTGCCTCGGGCTCCGAGGACATGGGTAAGCTGATCAACCGGCAGATGTTCGATTCGCCCAAGGCCCTGGCGGTGTCCGCCGGCCTGATGATCGTCATGGGCCTGGTGCCGGGCATGCCGCACATGGCCTTCCTCAGCCTGGGCGGCCTGGCCGCCGGCGGTGCCTGGCTGTTGTGGAAGAAGCAACAGAAAGCCAAGGTCGAGGCGCTGGCCGAGGCGCAGCGCCAGCAGGACCTGCTGCCCTCGCCGCAGCGCGCGCTGGACACCAAGGAGCTGGGCTGGGACGACGTGACCCCGATCGACATGATCGGCCTGGAAGTCGGTTACCGCCTGATCCCGCTGGTCGACCGCAACCAGGGCGGCCAGTTGCTGGCGCGAATCAAGGGTGTGCGCAAGAAGCTCTCGCAGGACCTGGGCTTCCTCATGCCCACCGTGCACATTCGCGACAACCTCGACCTGCAGCCCAGTGCCTATCGCCTGACGCTGATGGGGGTGATCCTGGCGGAGGCCGAGATCTACCCGGACCGCGAGCTTGCGATCAACCCGGGCCAGGTGTTCGGCACCCTCAACGGCATCGCCGCGCGCGACCCGGCGTTCGGTTTGGAGGCGGTGTGGGTCGATGTCGCCCAGCGCGCCCAGGCGCAATCGCTGGGCTATACCGTGGTCGACGCCAGCACCGTGGTGGCCACCCACCTCAACCAGATCCTGCAGAAACACTGCCATGAGCTGATCGGTCACGAAGAGGTCCAGCAACTGCTGCAAGTGCTGGCCAAGGCGTCGCCGAAGCTGGCCGAAGAGCTGGTGCCGGGTGTCATTTCCTTGTCGGGGTTGCTCAAGGTGTTGCAGGCGTTGCTGTCCGAGCAGGTGCCGGTACGCGACATCCGCAGCATTGCCGAAGCCATCGCCAACAATGCGGTGAAGAGTCAAGATACCGCCGCGCTGGTGGCGGCGGTGCGCGTCGGATTGTCTCGCGCAATCGTGCAAAGCATTGTCGGCGTTGAGTCCGAGCTGCCTGTGATCACCCTGGAGCCAAGGTTGGAACAAATCTTGCTAAATAGTCTGCAAAGGGCCGGGCAGGGTCAGGAAGATGGTGTTCTTCTTGAACCTAGCATGGCCGAAAAGCTTCAGCGCTCGCTGATCGAGGCGGCCCAGCGTCAGGAAATGCAGGGCCAGCCGGCCATCCTCCTGGTTGCCGGCCCGATCCGCGCCATGCTGTCGCGCTTCGGTCGCCTGGCTGTACCGAATTTGCATGTTTTGGCGTATCAGGAAATACCTGACAACAAGCAAGTCACCATCGTTGCCACCGTGGGCCCCAACGGCTGAGGTAGTGGGTTATGCAAGTTAAGCGTTTTTTCGCCGCCGATATGCGTCAGGCCATGAAGCTGGTTCGTGATGAGCTCGGCTCCGATGCCGCCATCATCGGCAACCGGCGCATCGCTGGCGGTGTCGAACTGACGGCCGCGCTGGACTACAAGCTGTCCGCCCTGGCCCCGCGCGTGCCCAATGTCGAGCTGGAAGACGAGTTGCGCAAGACCCAGTCGCGCATCGTCACCGCCCAGGCCGAGATCAGCAGCCGCAGCGAAGTGGGCGAGGGTAACCGCCAGCTGTTCGCCGGGCAGTCGCTGACCGCCTCCGAACCCCTGGTCGAGCCGCACGTCGAAGAGCCCGTGCCGGCAATCAAGCCGGCTCCTGCGCCGGTCGACCCGCGCCTGTTCGATGCCATGCGCTTTGAGCTGACCGGCCTGCGCGAGCTGCTTGAAGTGCAGCTCGGCTCGCTGGCCTGGAGCCAACTGCAGGGTAGCAAGCCGCAACAGGCCAACCTCTGGCGCCGCTTGCAGCGCCTGGGCTTGTCGGGTGGGCTGGCGCGCGAGCTGCTGGAACTGACCGCCGAAATCGAAGAGCCGCGCCACGCCTGGCGCATGGTCCTGGCGCACCTGGCGCGGATGATCGACGTCCCGGAGATCGAGCCGATCGAGGAGGGCGGGGTGATCGCCATGGTCGGCCCGGCCGGCATGGGCAAGACCACCACGCTAGCGAAACTGGCCGCACGCTATGTGCTCAAGTACGGCGCGAGCAATATCGCGCTGGTGAGCATGGACAGCTTCCGCATCGGTGCTCAGGAGCAGCTGAAGACCCTGGGGCGCATTCTCAATGTACCGGTAACCTACGTCGATCCGGGCGAGTCCCTGGCCCAGGCGCTCGAGCCGCTGCTGCGCAAGCGCGTGGTGCTGATCGACACCGCCGGCCTGCAGGCCAGCGACCCGGCCCTGCGCATGCAGCTGGAGACGCTGGCCGGGCGTGGCATCGCCTCGAAGAACTATCTGGTACTGGCCACCACCAGCCAGAAGCAGGTGCTCACCGCCGCCTACCACAGCTACAAGCGCTGTGGCCTGGCCGGTTGCATCCTGACCAAGCTCGATGAAACAGCCTGCCTCGGTGAGGTGCTGAGCCTGGCCATCGGTCACGAGTTGCCGATTGCCTACCTCACCGACGGGCCGCGTATCCCGGATGACCTGCAATTGCCGCGCAAGCACCAGCTGGTGAGCCGCGCGGTGAGCGTACAGATGCAGGACGAGCCCAGCGAGGAGGCCATGGCCGACATGTTCGCTGATCTCTACCACAACCCCGGCAAGCGTGCGGGTTGAAGGTGAATACTGTGCAACGTACCTACATCATGGGGTTGCCCGGCCTGTCCGTGGCCTTGAGCGTTCAGCCCCTCATGTGGCCTGGGTCCAAGCGAGACAAGGTAAAGAACAGACATGGGTAGCATGCATCCCGTACAGGTGATCGCCGTGACCGGTGGCAAAGGTGGCGTCGGCAAGACTAACGTTTCAGTGAACCTGTCCCTGGCGCTGGCCGAACTCGGTCGCAGGGTCATGCTGCTGGACGCCGATCTGGGCCTGGCCAATGTCGACGTCCTGCTGGGCCTGACGCCCAAGCGCACCCTGGCCGACGTCATCGAAGGCCGCTGCGAGCTGCGCGACGTGCTGCTGCAGGGCCCTGGCGGTGTGCGCATCGTGCCGGCCGCCTCGGGCACGCAAAGCATGGTGCACCTGGCACCTGCCCAGCACGCCGGCCTGATCCAGGCGTTCAGCGAGATTGGCGACAACCTCGATGTGCTGGTGATCGACACCGCTGCGGGCATTGGTGACTCGGTAGTCAGTTTTGTCCGCGCGGCGCAGGAAGTGTTGCTGGTGGTGTGCGACGAGCCCACCTCGATCACCGACGCCTATGCCCTGATCAAGCTGCTCAACCGCGACTACGGGATGAACCGTTTCCGCGTGCTGGCCAACATGGCGCAGAGCCCGCAGGAAGGGCGCAACCTGTTTGCCAAGTTGACCAAGGTCACGGATCGCTTCCTCGACGTCGCCCTACAATACGTCGGTGCCGTGCCGTACGACGAATGCGTGCGCAAGGCGGTGCAGAAGCAGCGGGCGGTCTACGAGGCCTTCCCACGATCCAAGTGCGCGCTGGCCTTCAAGGCCATCGCGCAGAAGGTCGACAGCTGGCCGCTGCCTGCCAACCCACGCGGTCACCTGGAATTCTTCGTCGAGCGCCTGGTGCAGCCCACCAGCGCGGGGCCGGTGCTATGAACGCGAGCGGTTTCAAGATGTACAGCAAGGCATCCAAGGATGCCCAGTACGAGCTTGTGGAACGCTACGCGCCGTTGGTCAAGCGCATCGCTTACCACCTGCTGGCGCGCCTGCCGGCCAATGTGCAGGTCGAAGACCTGATCCAGGCCGGCATGATCGGCCTGCTGGAAGTCGCCAACAAGTACGACGCCAGCAAGGGCGCCAGTTTCGAAACCTACGCCGGTATCCGCATTCGTGGCGCCATGCTCGACGAGGTGCGCAAGGGGGACTGGGCGCCGCGTTCGGTGCATCGCAACACGCGCATGGTCAGTGACGCGATTCGCTCGGTTGAAGCAAGAACCGGTCGCGACGCTAAAGATCACGAGGTTGCTGCCGAACTCCAATTGAGTCTCGATGATTACTACGGGATTTTGAACGATACCTTGGGCAGCCGCCTGTTCAGTTTCGACGACCTGCTGCAGGACGGCGAACACGAGGGCTTGCACGAGGATGGAGCGAGCGGCCAGTTGGAGCCATCGCGCGACCTGGAAGACGAGCGCTTCCAGAGCGCCTTGACCGAAGCGATCGCTAACCTGCCGGAGCGCGAGCGCCTGGTCCTGGCGCTGTACTACGACGAAGAGCTGAACCTCAAGGAAATTGGTGAGGTACTGGGGGTCAGCGAATCGCGTGTCAGCCAGTTGCACAGCCAGTGCGCGGCGCGTCTGCGCAGCCGCCTGGGGGAATGGCGGGCACGTTGAGTGCGGGTCCGTTGCAGTCGTTTTTTGTGGTGCCGAATTGATTGACTGCGCGCTCGGCGCCGAGCGCGTTTAAGACTGCTTGGAGGTCTAATTGAACAAAGACATGAAAATCCTCATCGTTGACGACTTTTCGACGATGCGGCGGATCATCAAGAACCTGTTGCGTGATCTGGGCTTCACCAATACCGAAGAAGCCGACGATGGCACCACGGCGCTGCCGATGCTGGAGAACGGCCACTACGACTTCCTGGTGACCGACTGGAACATGCCTGGCATGTCGGGTATCGACCTGCTGCGCAAGGTGCGTGCGCACGATCGCCTCAAGGGCATGCCGGTGCTGATGGTGACTGCCGAAGCCAAGCGTGACCAGATCATCGAAGCGGCCCAGGCCGGGGTCAACGGCTATGTGGTCAAGCCATTCACCGCCCAGGTGCTCAAAGAAAAGATCGAGAAGATCTTCGAACGCGTCAACGGCTGAGTCACGTCAGGGGGCGCCATGGAGTCAACCAACAACTCTCTGGGTGAGTTCGAATCAACCCTGAAAAAACATGCCCAGGAACTGGTCGAGAGCCTCGAGCGCGGCCGGTTCGGTGAAGCGGTGCAGCTGATTCATCAGCTCAACCAGACCCGCGACCGTGGCCTGTATCAGGAAGTCGGCAAGCTCACCCGTGAACTGCACAGCGCAATCGTCAGCTTCCAGATCGACCCGGCCATGCCGCAGGCCGAGGAAGTCTCGCAGATCACCGATGCCACCGAGCGTCTCTCCTACGTGGTGCGCCTGACCGAAGGCGCCGCCAACCGCACCATGGACCTGGTGGAGGAGAGCACCCCGGTGCTCAACGATCTAGCCGCCGAGGCCCAGAGCCTGTCGGGCGACTGGCAGCGCTTCATGCGCCGCGAAGTGGCGGCGCCGGAATTCCGCGAGCTGGTCAAGCGCGTCGACAGTTTCCTGACGCACAGCGCCGAGGGCAACCGCAAGGTCGCCGGCCACCTCAACGACATTCTGCTGGCTCAGGACTATCAAGACCTGACCGGCCAGGTGATCAAGCGGGTAACCGCGCTGGTCACCGAAGTAGAAAGCAATCTGCTCAAGCTCGTGCTGATGGCAAGCCAGGTCGACCGCTTTGCCGGGATCGAACATGACCACCAGCAGCTGCGTGCTGAAAAAGATGAAGAAAAACATCCGACTCGGGGTGAAGGTCCGCAGATTCATGCCGATAAGCGTGAAGACGTCGTGTCCGGTCAGGACGATGTCGACGATCTGCTGTCCAGCCTGGGTTTTTAAGGAGCACGTTTAATGAGCTTCGGCGCCGATGAAGAAATCCTCCAGGATTTCCTGGTAGAAGCCGGCGAAATCCTCGAGTTGTTGTCCGAGCAATTGGTCGAGCTGGAAAGCCGGCCTGATGACGCGGACCTGCTCAATGCGATTTTCCGCGGTTTCCACACTGTTAAAGGGGGCGCCGGCTTCCTTCAGCTCAATGAGCTGGTGGAGTGCTGCCATATCGCCGAGAACGTGTTCGACATCCTGCGCAAAGGTGAGCGCCGGGTCGACGCGGAACTGATGGACGTGGTGCTTGAAGCACTCGACACGGTCAACAGCATGTTTGGCCAGGTGCGCGAGCGTAGCGACGTCACCCCCGCCACCCCGGAGCTGCTGGCGGCGCTGTCGCGCCTGGCCGAGCCCGGTGGCGCCGAAGCGCCCGCCGCAGTGCAGGCCGCGCCGGAGCCCGTGGTCGAAGCCGCCGCCGAAGCGGACATCACCGACACCGAATTCGAGCAACTGCTCGACTCGCTCGATGCGGTCAAGGCCGAAGCTGCGGCCCACGAGCAGCTGCAGGGCGAAGGCCCCAGCAGCGGTGGCGATGAAATCACCGATGCCGAGTTCGAGAACCTGCTCGACCAGTTGCATGGCAAAGGCCAGTTCTCGGCGGAAGCGACCGCCAGCGAGCCTGCCGCCACTACGGCGACCAGCGACGAGATTACCGACGACGAGTTCGAGTCGCTGCTCGACCAGTTGCACGGCAAGGGTACCTTTGCCGTCGACGCGCTACCGAGCGCTGCCGCGCCAGCGGCCAGTGCCGCACCGGCTGGTGCCGGTGGCGAGGACATCAGCGAACACGAATTCGAAGCGCTGCTGGACCAGTTGCATGGCAAAGGCAAGTTCTCCGGCGACGCGGTCGTCGCCGAGGCACCTGCCGCCGCTGTAGCAGCCGCGCCAGCCGCGCCCAAGGCCGAGCCCAAGGCGGTCGCCAAGCCGGCACCGGCAGCCGCGCCAGCAGCGGCCAAGCCTGCCGCGCCAGCCCCTGCCCGCGCCCCGGCTCCTGCCGCTGCCGCCGAAAAGCATGGTGCCAGCGAAGCGGAAACCACCGTGCGGGTCGACACCGCGCGCCTGGACGAGATCATGAACATGGTCGGCGAACTGGTGCTGGTGCGTAACCGCCTGGTGCGCCTGGGCCTGAACAGCGGCGACGAGGCCATGTCCAAGGCCGTGTCCAACCTCGACGTGGTCACCGCCGACCTGCAGACCGCGGTCATGAAGACCCGCATGCAGCCGATCAAGAAAGTCTTCGGCCGCTTCCCGCGCCTGGTTCGCGACCTGGCCCGCCAGCTCAAGAAAGAGATCAACCTGGAGCTGGTCGGTGAAGAGACCGACCTCGACAAGAACCTGGTCGAGGCCTTGGCCGACCCGCTGGTGCACTTGGTGCGCAACGCCGTCGACCACGGTGTCGAGATGCCCGACGAACGCGAGGCCTCGGGCAAGGCCCGTACCGGCCGTGTGGTGCTGTCGGCGGAACAGGAAGGCGACCACATCCTGCTGTCGATCTCCGACGACGGCAAGGGCATGGACCCGAGCGTGCTGCGTGCCAAGGCCGTGGAAAAGGGCCTGATGGACAAGGACGCGGCCGATCGCCTGAGCGAGTCGGACTGCTACAACCTGATCTTCGCCCCGGGCTTCTCGACCAAGACCGAGATCTCCGACGTGTCCGGCCGCGGCGTGGGCATGGACGTGGTGAAGACCAAGATTTCGCAGCTCAACGGCTCGATCAACATCTTCTCGGCCAAGGGCCAGGGCTCGAAGATCGTCATCAAGGTGCCGCTGACCCTGGCGATCATGCCGACGCTGATGGTGATGCTGGCCAACCAGGCCTTCGCCTTCCCGCTGGTCAACGTCAACGAGATCTTCCACCTCGACCTGTCGCGCACCAATGTGGTCGACGGCCAGGAAGTGGTGATCGTACGCGACAAGGCGCTGCCGCTGTTCTACCTCAAGCGCTGGCTGGTCCAGGACCATGAGCACGAAGAGCAGCACGAAGGCCATGTGGTGATTCTGTCGGTTGGCACCCAGCGCATCGGCTTCGTCGTCGACCAGCTGGTGGGCCAGGAAGAGGTGGTGATCAAGCCGCTGGGCAAGATGCTGCAAGGCACGCCAGGCATGTCCGGCGCCACCATCACCGGTGACGGCCGCATCGCGCTGATCCTCGACGTCCCGAGCATGCTCAAGCGTTACGCCGCCCGGCGTATTTGATTTCGGTGGTGCGCCCTGGCGGGTGCACCACCTAACGGAGTGTTTATGGCAGTCAAGGTCCTGGTGGTGGATGATTCCGGTTTCTTCCGCCGCCGTGTCTCGGAAATTCTCGCGTCCGACCCGACCATCCAGGTCGTGGGTACCGCGACCAACGGCAAGGAAGCGATCGACCAGGCGCTGTCGCTCAAGCCCGATGTCATCACCATGGACTATGAAATGCCCATGATGGACGGCATCACCGCCGTGCGGCATATCATGCAGCGCTGCCCGACGCCGGTGTTGATGTTCTCCTCGCTGACCCACGAAGGCGCCCGGGTGACGCTCGATGCGCTGGATGCCGGCGCGGTCGACTACCTGCCCAAGAATTTCGAAGACATCTCGCGCAACCCCGAGAAGGTCAAGCAGATGCTGTGCGAGAAGGTCCACACCATCTCGCGCAGCAACCGCCGTTTCAGCGCCTATTCCAGCCCGGCACCGGCCGCCGCGCCGGCACCGGCCAGCAGCCATGCACCGGCCAGCAGCCTCGCCAGCACCGCGCCAACGCGCCCGGTTGCTCCGGCGCGCAGCGCCGCACCGGCGGCCGCGCATTCGCCGGCGCCCAAGCGCAAACCCTACAAGCTGGTGGCCATTGGTACTTCCACCGGTGGCCCGGTGGCGCTGCAGCGGGTGCTGACCCAACTGCCCGCCAACTTCCCGGCGCCGATCGTGCTGATCCAGCACATGCCGGCGGCGTTCACCAAGGCGTTTGCCGAGCGCCTCGACAAACTGTGCAAGATCAACGTCAAGGAAGCCGAGGACGGTGATGTGCTGCGTCCGGGCCTGGCGCTGCTGGCCCCTGGCGGCAAGCAGATGATGGTCGACGGCCGCGGCACGGTGAAAATCTTGCCGGGCGACGAGCGCCTGAACTACAAGCCCTGCGTCGACATCACCTTCGGCTCCGCCGCCAAGTCCTATGGCGACAAGGTGCTGTCGGTGGTGCTCACCGGCATGGGCGCCGACGGTCGCGAAGGTGCGCGCCTGCTCAAGCAGGGCGGCAGCACCGTATGGGCCCAGGATGAAGCCAGCTGCGTGATCTATGGCATGCCCATGGCCATCGTCAAGGCCAACCTGGCCGACGCGGTGTACAGCCTGGACGAGATCGGCAAGCACCTGGTCGAGGCCTGCGTCTGATGGATGTCCTGAGCCTGATCGGCCTGATCCTCGCCTTTGTCGCCATCGTCGGTGGCAACTTCCTCGAGGGCGGCCACGCCGGTGCGCTGATCAACGGCCCTGCGGCCCTGATCGTGCTCGGCGGCACCTTGGCGGCGGCGCTGTTGCAGTCGCCGCTGTCGTCGTTCAAGCGTGCGTTGCAGATCGTGCGCTGGATCTTCTTCCCGCCACGGGTCGACCTGGCCGGCGGTATCGACCGGGTCGTCAACTGGAGCCTGACCGCGCGCAAGGAAGGCCTGCTGGGCCTGGAAGGGGTGGCCGACGCCGAGCCCGACCCCTATGCACGCAAGGGCCTGCAACTGCTGGTCGATGGCGCTGAGCCCGAAGCCATTCGCAGCATCCTCGAAGTCGACTTCCTGACCCAGGAAGCCCGTGACATCCAGGCGGCCAAGGTGTTCGAAAGCATGGGCGGCTACGCGCCGACCATCGGTATCATCGGTGCGGTGATGGGCCTGATCCACGTGATGGGCAACCTGGCCGACCCGTCGCAGCTGGGCAACGGCATCGCCGTGGCCTTCGTCGCCACCATCTATGGCGTGGCCAGCGCCAACCTGATCCTGCTGCCGGTCGCCAACAAGCTCAAGGCTGTCACCCTGCGGCAGTCGCGTTACCGCGAAATGCTGCTCGAGGGCCTGCTGTCGATCGCCGAAGGCGAGAACCCGCGCTCGATCGAGCTGAAGCTGCAAGGCTTCATGGAGTAAGCCATGGCCCGCCGTCGCAAAACCGAAGAGCACGAGAATCACGAGCGCTGGCTGGTGTCGTACGCCGACTTCATCACCCTGCTGTTCGCCTTTTTCGTGGTCATGTACTCGATCTCGTCGATCAACGAAGGCAAGTACAAGCAGATCTCCCAGGCACTGATCGGGGTGTTCAACGACCCCGATCGCAGCATGAAGCCCATCCCCATCGGTGACGAGCGGCCACTGAGCGTCAAGCCCGCCGAGCCATTGATCAAGGACAGCGAGCAGACCGATGCGGGCCTGGCACAGACCAGCGTCGACCCGCTCAAGAGCATCGCCGACGATGTGCGTGATGCCTTCGGCGACCTGATCAAGTCCGATCAGATGACCGTACGCGGCAACGAGCTGTGGATCGAGATCGAACTCAACTCTTCGTTGTTGTTCGCCAGCGCCGATGCCATGCCCAGTGATGTCGCCTTCTCGATCATCGAGAAGGTGGCGAACATTCTCAAGCCGTTCGCCAACCCGGTGCACGTCGAGGGCTTCACCGACAACCTGCCGATCCGCACGGCGCAGTACCCGACCAACTGGGAGCTGTCCTCGGCGCGGGCGGCGAGCATTGTCCGCCTGCTGGCGATGGAAGGGGTCAGCCCGGCGCGCATGGCTTCGGTGGGCTACGGCGAGTACCAGCCGGTGGCCAGCAACGACACCGCCGAAGGCCGTGCGCGCAACCGTCGCGTGGTGCTGGTGATCTCGCGCAACCTCGAGGTGCGTCGCAGCCTGACCGGCAGCGGCAGCGCCCATGCGACACCCGATGCGGCACTGCGGCGGGCTGGCACACAAAGTGCACCAACCCCGCCAGCACCGGTGGCGGGGCATTGATTCGTCAATTCCCCGGCACCGGTAAATGATGATGTGCTGTCCTGCAGGCGCGGGCTTGGCCCGCGAACCAGGCGGCGCATAGGTGGCACCGGCTTTGCCGGTGTTCGCGGGACAAGCCCGCTCCTACAGAGTCTCGCGCCAAATCAACGAGATAGAATTCGTCCTATGAGAGTCTGGGCAGTAGCCAATCAAAAGGGTGGTGTCGGCAAGACCACCACCACCATCGCCCTGGCCGGCCTGCTGGCCGAGGCGGGCAAGCGCGTGGTCGTGGTCGACCTCGACCCGCATGGCTCGATGACCAGCTACTTCGGGCACAACCCCGACGCGCTGGAGCACAGCTGCTATGACCTGTTCCTGCACAAGGGCACGGTGCCCGAAGGGCTGCCGGGCCAGCTGCTGCTGCCTACCAGCGACGAGCGCATTTCGCTACTGCCATCGAGCACCGCCCTGGCCGTGCTGGAGCGCCAGTCGCCGGGCCAGAGTGGCCTGGGCCTGGTGATCGCCAAGAGTCTGGCGCAGCTGTGGCAGGACTTCGACTTCGCCCTGATCGACAGCCCGCCATTGCTGGGCGTGCTGATGGTCAATGCCCTGGCCGCCAGCCAACAGTTGGTGATCCCGGTACAAACCGAGTTTCTCGCGGTCAAGGGCCTGGAGCGCATGGTCGGCACGTTGGCCATGGTCAACCGCTCGCGCAAGCAGGCGTTGCCGTACCAGATCGTCCCGACCCTGTTCGACCGCCGCACGCAAGCCTCGCTGGGCACCCTTAAAGTGCTGCGCGACACTTACGCAGAGCAAGTCTGGCAAGGTTACATCCCGGTGGACACGCGTTTGCGCGATGCCAGCCGCAACGGTGTCACCCCTTCGCAGTTCGACGGCAAGAGCCGCGGTGTGATCGCTTATCGGGCACTGCTCAAGCACCTGCTCACCTACCGTTCCGCGTTGCAGGTGGCCTGATGAACCACGCCCGTTCTATCGCCAGCAAACCGCAGATGGCCCTGCAGTCCTACCTCGACGGGCTGCTGCAGGAAGCCACCGAGCCGTTCGAGCTGCCGCCAGAGCTGCCGGCTGCGCCGATCAGCGAAACCCCCAGTGATGAATTCGAAGCCGCCGTGCGCGAAGAGCAGGCCGCCGATGCCCGGCGTCAGGCCGAGCCCGCGCCGGCAACGGCACGGCCGTTCGCCGAGCCGCAGCCCAAGGTGCTGCCCACCGTCCTGGCGCCGGTGCAACCGGCGGACGAACCAGTGGTCAGCATGGTGGAAAGCGAGGTGGTGGCCGAGGCCAGCATCCCGCTACTGACCGACGTCCAAGCCAACGAACCGGTGGCGCCGCTGGTCGACGTGCACCTGCCGGCACCCGCCGCGCCGGTGCCGCCGGCCACGGTCGATGGCCGGCCGGCCTGGGCCGCCGAGCCATTCGAATGCCTGCTGTTCGATGTCGCCGGCCTGACGCTGGCGGTGCCGCTGGTGTGCCTGGGCTCGATCTACACCCTGGCCGGCCAGGAGCTGACGCCGCTGTTCGGCCAGCCAGACTGGTTCCTCGGCATCCTCAGCTGCCAGGCGGGCAACCTCAAGGTGCTCGACACGGCGCGCTGGGTGATGCCCGACCGCTACCGCGACGATTTCCGCCAGGGCCTGCAATACGTGATTTCGGTGCAGGGCTACGAATGGGGGCTGGCGGTACACCAGGTCAGCCGCTCGCTGCGCCTGGACCCTAACGAGATCAAGTGGCGCAGCCAGCGCGGGCAGCGCCCGTGGCTGGCCGGCACGGTGATCGAACACATGTGCGCGCTGCTCGACGTTGCCGAGCTGGCCGAGCTGATCGCCAGTGGCGCGGTCAAGCAGATGAACACCAAACACAACTGAATCAACGCCGCTTCTGCCGCGGCTACACAGAGCACACCGCCAACGGCGGGTTTAGAGGGCTAGGGGAATGAAGAAGTCGTCTGCACAAGGTTCCGAAGATCCGATCCTGCAATGGGTCACCTTCCGTCTGGACAACGAGTCCTACGGCATCAATGTGATGCAGGTGCAGGAAGTCCTGCGCTACACCGAGATCGCCCCGGTACCGGGCGCCCCCAGCTACGTGCTGGGCATCATCAACCTGCGCGGCAACGTGGTGACGGTGATCGACACCCGCCAGCGCTTCGGCCTGATGCCTTCGGACGTCACCGACAACACCCGCATCGTCATCATCGAGGCGGACAAGCAGGTGGTCGGCATCCTCGTCGACAGCGTCGCTGAAGTGGTCTACCTGCGTCAGTCGGAGATCGAGACCGCGCCGAACGTGGGCAACGAAGAGTCGGCCAAGTTCATCCAGGGCGTGTGCAACAAGAACGGCGAGCTGCTGATCCTGGTCGAGCTGGACAAGATGATGACCGAGGAAGAGTGGTCCGAGCTGGAGAGCATCTGAGTTGATTTTCGAGGTTGCAGTCATCTTCCTCGCGCTGCTGTGGGCGCTGAGCCTGTGGTTCTTCCTCAACTACAGCAAGCGCCAGCGCGAGCTGGCCGCCCAGCAGGCCCAGGGCGACGCGCTGCGTGACCAGCGCATCAAGGACCTGGCCAAGCGCCTGGACGACTACCAGAACGGCACCGTGCGCATGGGCGAGGCGATTCACGAACTGCGCGCGGTGGTGGCGCCATTGCCGGAGAAAGTCCAGCAACTGGAGCAGCGCGACCCCAACAGCGTGACCTTCACCCAGGCGGCCAAGCTGGTGGGGATGGGCGCCAGTGTCGAGGAGCTCACGCAAACCTGTGGCCTGACCCAGGCCGAGGCCGAGTTGATGAGCAAGCTGCATCGCGGCGAGTGATGAAAGCCAGCGTCGACCGCAGGCTCAATGCTGTTCACTCAAGATCGCCGGGGCCGCATTGCGGCCTTTTCGCGACACAAGGCCGCTCCTACAGTACCCATGTGAGCCCCGTAATTGATGGCTTGCACGGTCGGTGTAGGAGCGGCCTTGTGCCGCGAAGGGCTGCGTAGCAGCCCCACTGGTCACCTTTCTACTGCCTGCGATTCAGGGTTTTGCCCAGGAGTGCAGGCCACCCACGCGGATGAAGCGGTTGAATGGCAGCAACAGGCGCAAAGCCGCCCGGTAAGCGTCCAGATTCACGTATTGGAAGGCATTGATGCGTGGCATCTGGTACAGGTTGGTGATCTGGCGCAGGATACCCAACGCAGGTAACTGCCGATCGACCACGTCGGTGAGCAAGCCTGGACCGGTCAGGCGGTTCAATGTGCTGGCGTAGCGGTAGAAGCCCTCAGGGTCGTCCTGCAGGTGCGGCCGGCTGTCGTAGAAGCCGGGTTCGGCCAGGTAGCGTGCGCGCATCTCCTCGGAAATGGCCAGCAGTGTCGGGTTGCCCGCGTGGCTGCCGATCAGGCTGGAGTTGAACTGGCAGTTCATGCCCAGCTTTTCATTGGACATTGGCGGGAACAGCAGCAGCCCCTCGTCGGTGGTGTGCAGCTCGACCTGGGTGAGCGCTTCGCCCGGATTGCCCAGCCCTTGGCCATTGCGCGTATAAGGGTGCTCCCCCTCGGCCAGCAGGGTGTCATCGACATCCATGTAGATCCCGCCCTCGCTGTGCAGCATGGGGTAGCGCAGCACGTCCGAAGCCGATGAAAAGTTGCCACCCTCTATAGCTGCCTGGTATTGCGCGTGATACGGGCCGTCACGGAAGCTGGCGAACCAGGGCTGATCTTCCAGCGGCAGCACTTCGACCCCCGGGGCATGTACCTGGAGCAGGCGCAGGTTCTCACTGTAGACACCAGCATTGGCCCTGGACAGGCACAGGCGCAGGTTGTACGCAGTGTCGCCCAGACGCTCGGCATTGCTGCCCAGGTTGCTCAGCAACTGTGCGTCGAGCACCTTGTCCCCCACCCACAGGCTGAGAAACTGTTTGGGTATCGCCCGCGCACCGGCCAGCGGCGTGGCCGGTATCAGTACCGGCAGGTGCAGGTCGACGCCCAGGGCACGCAGGCTGGCCATGCGCATCGGATCGCTGACCAGGCGATTGCGCACATTGACCGGCATCAGGTCGCGGGTGCCGGCGCGCGCCACGTAGTGTTGTGGCTCGACCTCGTTCAGGTCGCCCTCGAGGATGAAACTGTCGTTTTCCAGGTCGTAGACCACTTCAGCGTTATACCCATCGATCGAGGCTGCCAGCAGATCAGGCGTGCCGTCGTAGCGCGGCACCCGGTCGATTGCTTCGTAGGTGGCCGCGTCGGCGCCCTCCAGCGCCGGGATGGCGTCGGGGATGTGGAAGTAGGGCGCAACCTCTTCGAAGGGAAGATGCGGTGGCGAGACCGGGCTCAGCGGATAGCCCAGCCTGCCGTTGACCTCCTGGGGCACGACGAAACCGTCGGCCTTGATCCGGAACAGCCCCGCGCCTTTGGATACGCCGGCCTGCGCCAGCGGCAGGGCGTTGAGCACGCCGAACGTGGCCGTGCCCACGCCTTCGGCCTGCGCCTGCTGGCCGTGAGCATTGATGGCCTGATCAAGCCCCAGGCCGAACTGGGCAACGCCACCCAGGGCGAAGATCGGCGCCAGCTCCGGTACCACGATGGCCAGGGGGGCGAGCAGGTTGATCGCCGAATTCAGGTAGCCGCGCCAGCGCGCCTTGGTTACCTCACCGTCACTGGTGATGCGGTAGTCGGCATCTGCGTAGCTGCGCGTGCGCTGCTGTCGAGTCAGGGCCTGGAACAGGTCGCCTTCGAGCAACGGGCTGTACGTGGCGGTTTTGTAGTTGATAAAGGTGTGCGGGTGCCAAACCCCTTCGTTGGTGAAGCCTGGGCGGTTGCTGGGCAGGTCGTTGGCGCGAGGGTACACGGCAAGGCCGTCCAATGCGGTGCTCAGGCCGCTGAAGTCCAGGCCGTCGGGCAGGTCGGCGAGGGCGAAATGCCGTTGCAGGGCGGCCCGGGTGTCCAGGTTGCGGCACTGTTGGGCAACCCAGTCCTGCAGGCTGGCCTGATCGCTGAAGGCGTGCAGCGGTGAGGTGTTGCCGGGGATGTACAGCAGGGTTTGCCCAGTGCCTGGGTCGCTGATCTGCAGCAGGTCGGTGGCTACGTATCCATAGATGTTCAGAAAACGCCTGTGCAAGGGGCGAGGCGAGCTTTCCAGGCCCGCCGCGCGCCAGGCTAGCCGGCGTGCATCGTCGCTCAGGCTGCCTTCGGCGACTTGGCGGTTGCAGGCGGTGATGAAGGCGATCCTGGCCGCCAGACGGTGGCTGGCCTCGCCGGTGCGCCAGTAGGTGTCCAGCATGGTGCGGTAGGCACTGTGGAAGTCGAGGTCCCAGATGAAGCGTTGGAAATCTTCGGCGGCCAGTTGCACGTGGGTGCGGGCACTGTACTCGGCGGGGTGGGTCTGGCGGAACAGGCCGTTGTAGACGCTATAGCCGGTACCGCTCTGCAGTGGGCCCGGCGGCTCGAGGCGCTCGACCAGGGTGATGCGCTGGCTGTCCGGGAAGCTGCCGGCCCAGGGCTCGCCGAAGGCGGCGCCGAGCAGGTTGCTGGCCGACTCGCCTTGCCAGTTGGCCAGCACGGCCTGGGTGAGGGTCATCTGCTGCGCGACCACCCCGACATCACCAGTGCCGTGGCGCCATTGATGGTGCAGCACTACAACGTCGGTACGGTCGGGGTCCAGGGCTTGGCCGCGCTCGCGCGCCCAGTTGCGAATGGCATCGGCCGCAGCGCGGTCGGGGCGGGGGAAGTCTTTCAGGTGCTCACGCAGGTAGCGCACGCCGGTAGCATTGACGTAAGGGGCGTTCATCAGGGTGGTCCGAAGCAATAGTGGGCTACCACGATGAGTGATACTGCCCGCAGGTGAGCGTTAATGATGTATCACCCAGCGCCCGGTCAGGTGTGACAGTCAGATAGCCGCAGGGTAATGTCGCGTTCCCCCGCAGCTATGTCGTCGAACCCTGACGGTTTTCCTGGACTCAGGTATGCATCCAGGAATGGTTGGCACCGACACTGGCAATGCGGTTCAGGGGTAGCAGTTTCCGGCACAGCGCCTGGTAGTGCGGGAAGTCGACATACATTTCGGCGTTGATCCGCGGCAGCGCCTCCAGGTTGGCGACTTGCCTCAGCAGGCGCAGCATCGGCAAGCGCTGGTCGACGACGTCGGTAAGCAGCTTGGGCCCGGTCAGTGTGTTGAGTTGGTTGGCGTAGGCGAAGAATGCCGCGCGATCAGTGGCCAGGCTGGGCTTGCTCAGGTAGAAATCCGGCGCTTGCGTATAGCGCTCCAGCATCAGCTCGGAAATGGCGTCGAGGGTCGGGTTGCCGGCATGGCTGCCAATCATGCTGGTATTGAACTGTGTGTTCATGTTCAGCATTTCATTCGACAGAGGAGGGTGCAGCAGCAGGCCATCAGCCGTGGTTTGCAGCGGGACACTGTCGATAGCTTCACCGCTTGCCCCCATGCCGGATTCACCGAGGGCGAGCAAGCGGTCATCCAGGTCCATATACAGGCCGCCATGTTCGTGCAGCAGGCGGTAGCGCAGTATGTCCGAGGCCGAAGAGAAGTTGCAGGCTTCGCCGCCATTGCCATACAGGGCTGCGCGGTACTGTGCGAAGTAGCGGCTTTGGGCGAAACGCTGGAAGGCCGGCTGGGCTTCCAGTTCAAGCACTTCCAAGTCCGGCACATGGGTGGCCAGGGCCGCCAGATTTTCGCTGAAGGCCTCGGAGTTGCTACGGGACAGGTAAAGTCGAAAGTTGTACAGGCTGCCCTTCAACTTTTGCCCATTGCTTGCCATGTTGGCCAGCAATGGCGCGTCGATCGGCTTGTCGCCGACCCAGACGCCGAAGATCACCTTGGGTATCGGGCTGGCAAGTGTATCGGCACCTGTTTCAAACCGTACGGGCAGTTCGAGGTCAACGCCCAGGGCTCGCAAAGTGCTGGTGCGAGTCGCCATGCTAACGATCCTGTCCGGTGCCTGGGCGATGACCAGCCGACGAGGGGAGCCTCGCAGTGGCGAACTGGGAACAGGCCCGCTTTGGGCGATGTAGCGCACGGCGCCCTGTTCCGCCGGTGGGTTCAGCACGAAGGCATCCGCGTGCAAGTCGTAGGATAAGTCTCGGGAATAATCTCCGATGCAGGCCTGCAGCCGGTCTTCATGACCGTTGAACTGCGGTGTCCTGAGTACCGTCTCGGCGGTTTCGGCAGGGGCGTCGGGTAACGCGAGGATCGGCTCGGGCAAGTGGAAAAAACCGGCGACTGCTGGCTCTGGCCAATGCGGCGCGTTCATCGGGCTGAGTGGATAGCCCAGTCGACCATTGACTGGCATCGGTCGGATAAAGCCAGGCCTGAGGCTGCGCAACAGCGTTGCCCCGCGGCTGCCCAGTGCGTATGTACCTGGCGCGGCATTGAGCAGGCCAAACCCCGCCTGGAGCAGGCCACCCACCCGGTCACCCAGCGCCTTGTCGTTGATCGCCTGGTCCAGGCCCAGCGCGAATTGCGCTGCACCACCGACCGCCAGCAACGGGATGAGCTCGGGGGCAAGCAGCGTCAATGGCGCGAGCAGATTGATAACCTGGTACAGGTAGCCGCGCCAGCGAGCCTTGCCTACGTCACTGTCGCGGGTTATCAGAAAGTCTGCATCTGCCAGGCTGCGTTGGCGCATTGCCAGGGCCATGGCCAGGAACGGATCGTCGCCCACATGCGGGCTGTACGTGTCGGCCTGGTAGTTGACGTAGATCTGCGGTGGCCATTGCTCGCGCGTAATGGGGACCCCCCCGAGGACTGTCGGCGGCAGGTTGTCCGGATACCTCCCTAGCCCTTTCAGCGCTACGGCCAGGCCATGGTAGGTCAAGCCGTCAGGGAGGTCCTGCAGCTTGAAATGGGCAAGCAGCGATGCACGCAGTGAACTGTCCCTGCACTGGCTGGCCAGCCATTCGCGCAACTGCTCGTGGCTGGCGAATTCATGGATCGGGTTGGCGTTGCCGGGTATGTACAGCAATGCCAGGCCACTGTGTCGATCGCGCAGGCAGAGGATATCGCTGGCCACGTACCCGTAGACATTGAGCATGCGTGCCTCGATGCCATTGGCCGCGAGGCCGCCAGCCGGGCCGGGCTGCTCGATGCCTGCTGCACGCCAGGCCAGCCGGCGGCCGGCGTCGCTCAGGCTGCCGTTCAGGCGCTGGCGGTTGCAGGCCGCCAGAAACCCGATGCGACAGCTGCTGGCGTAGTCATCCAGCGACTGGTTCCAGAACGTGTCGAGCATCCCTTTGAACACATCATGGAAGTCGAGATCCCAGATGAACTGCTGAAAGAGCGTGGCATCCAGCGGTACCAGGGTGGAGGCATCGTAACGCTGTGGTTCACTTTGCCTGAACAACCCATAGAACACGTTGTGATCGTCGATGTCGGCGAAGGAGCCTGCCAGGGGCAGCTCTTCGACCAGGCGGAACTGGTTGTCGCTCAAGGCTTTGGGGAAGGTGGCCTGGGCGTGCCTGAACTGCCACGGACGCAGCCCCAGCATGTCGATCAGCCCGGTGCTGCCGGCGAACGCCAGGTTGGCCGCCGGCGCGAGCGAGAGGGCTTCAGGCTGCCAGTTCTCCAGCAGCGCCTGCCCCATGCTGCGGCTGTCGGCGACCTTGGCCAGCCAACCTTGCCCCTGCGCATAGGTGTAGTGCAAGGTCACTGCCAAGGTGCGCTGGGGGTCTAGATCCTGTCCGTTGCGTGTGGCCCAGGCGCGAATCGCGTCATTGGCGGCGTGGTCGGGCCGAGGCATGCGTCCTAGTAGTTCGCGGATGAACTGATCGCTTGCAGGGCCAACTATCTCGGTACTCATTGGGAACCTCCGGTTTTATGGGAGGCACGAGGTTGCGCGCTGCCGGGGCAGGATGAGCGGTAGCCAACTACCGCTCGGCAGGGAGTTGCCATGGCGGGGCACCTGGCGCCCGCCATGGCGAAGGATCAATTGATCCAGGACTGGCTGGAGCCGGTCTTGACCACTCGGTCCAGGGCTAGGTGGATGCGCGCCTCACGGAAGTAATCCGCGATGTCGGCCAACCTATCAATGTTGAATGATGGCAAGCAACGCAACAGGAAAAGCAGGCGCAGCTTGTGCAGGGTGGGCAGGCGTTGTTCGATGACCTCTGTCAGCACGCGCGGCCCCGTCAGCTCATTGAGACGGGCGCAGTAGCGGTCGAAACCCAGGGGATCGTCGGCGCGGATGGGCCTGGTCGAATAGAAGTCGGGGTGTTGCTGGAAGCGGGCGTGGATTTCCTCGGAGATCGCATCCAGGGTGGGGTTGCCGGCATGGCTGCCAATGGCGCTGTTGTTGTACTGCAGGTGCATGTCGAGCAGTTCGTTGCTGGCCGGCGATTGCAGTATCAGGCCATCGGGCGTGGTGGACAGGGTCGCATGGCCGATACCGACATCGCCGGCAGGCCTGGTGGCCAACAGGGTGTCGTCGATGTCCAGGTAGATCCCTCCCTCATGGTGAAGCATGCGGTACCTGAGGATGTCGCAGGCCGAGGCGGGGTTACCGCCTTGCAGCGCCTTCTGGTACTGCGCGTGGTAATGGCTTTGCTCGAACGTCTGGTAGAACGCCTGGTCTTCCAGCGGGCGCACGTCCAGGCTGGGAATCCTGCCCAAGTTTTCCAGGTTGCGCAGGTACGCGGTCTGGTCGGCCCGGGACAGGAACAGGCGGAAGTTGAACTCGTACGGCGTGCCCTTGAGGGCTGCGGCATTGTGGGCAAGGTTGTCGAGCAGTTCGGCACTGATCTGGGCGTCTCCCACCCAGATGCACGAGCACTGCGTGGGAATCGGCGTCAACAGCCCTGGGGGCTGAACCGGTAGCTCGATCGGTAGCGGTACATCGATCCCCATGGCCTTCAAGGTGCGCTGGCGCATCTGCTGGGTAACCGCACGCGGGCGATTGGGCAGCCGCTCCAGGCCGTCGGCAGTGGCGACGAAGCGGTCGACCTCATGCTGCTCGATGGCGGTATTGACCTCGTCGATAGGCCTGACTCGCTCGTCCACCTCGTTGCTGGCGCGATCTATGAGGTCTTCGAAGTCATCCTCGCGAAGGAACAGGTCACGATCCAGGTCGTAGTACAGGTAGTCGGTAGAGCCGTCGACCATCCGACCTGTCAGTACATCGCGCTCGCCTTGGTAGTTGCGGAAGCGACTAATGGTGTCGGCGGTTTGGGGGTCGGCGCCCTCCAGCGGCTCGACCCTGATCTGGCCACGGCGAAAGTGAGGGGCGACCTCTTGCTGCGCAACGTTGCCACCTGGCATGTCGTCGGCGGGTGGCACCTCGGCAGGCCCTGGCTCGGGCAGAACCTCCTGCTCCGGCAGCCGGGGCGGGTCGATCGGGCTGAGCGGGTAGCCGAGGCGTCCGTTGATCCACTTTGGCGTGCGGAAATGCGCATCCTTGATGTGGAACGTGTTGGCCGCCTTGCTCACGCCCTCCAGCAGCAGAGGCGCTGCGTTGAGCAGGCCGAAGGATGCCAGTTCGACCCCCGCGGCGCGTTGCTGCTGGGTCTTGCCATTGATCACCTGGTCCAGCCCCAGGCCGAACTGCACCACCCCGCCGAGGGCGAACACCGGCGCCAGCTCGGGCACGACCAGCGCCAGCGGGCTGAGCAGGTTGATCGCCGAAGTGAGGTAGCCACGGCAATCGGCCTTGATGACATCACTGCGGCTGGTGATCAGGAAGTCGGCGTCGGCCTGGCTGCGGCGCTTCTGGCGCTGGGTCAGGGCGCTGAACAGGTCGCCGTTGATCGCCGGGCTGTACTTGGCAGGTTTGTAGTTGACATAGTCCTGCGGCTTCCAGCGGCCGCTGTTGGTGATGCCGGGCCTGTCCGCGGGCAGGTCGAAACTGCGTGGGTAGGCTGCCAGCCCGGCCAGCGCCGTGGCCACGCCGCTGAAGTCGAGGCCGTCGGGCCGGTCGGCCATGGCGAAGTGTTGCAGCAGCGCCTCGCGTTTTTGCTCATCCTTGCACTGTTTGGCAAACCAGTTCTGCATATCCTTGGCCGTGGCGAACTCGTGCAGGGGCGATGAGTTGCCGGGGATGTAGAGCACGGTGAGCGAGCTGTCGCGCCGTTGCAGGCACAGCAGGTCGGTAGCGGCGTACCCATAGACATTCAGCGCGCTGGCGACGAAATGTTCGCTGCGCTGCTCGAGCCCTGCGGCCTGCCATGCCAGGCTCCGGCCTGCCTCGCTCAAGCTGCCTTCGACGACTTGCCGGTTACAGGCAGTGATGAAGTTGATCTTGCAGGCCAGGCGGTGGTCTTCCAGGTGGTTCTGCCAGTAGGTGCGCAGCGTCGCGCTGTAGCGGCTGTGGAAATCCAGATTCCAGACGAACGCCTGGAAGTCCTCGGCGCGAATGCCGACATGGTTGTCCGGGCCGTAGTGGGCCGGCTCGGATCGTCGGTAGAGGCCATTGAAGACCAGGTACTGGGCACCGTTGTAGAACGCATTGCCGAGTGTTGGCAGCGCGTCGACCAGGCGTACCGCGCCGAGGGGCGCCAAGCCGGCCCAGTCGCCGAAGTGGGCCAGGTAGCCTGTGGCAAGTTCGCCCTGCCAGTTGTCGAGTACCGCCTGGGTCAGCGCGCTGCGTTGGCTGACCACGGCGATGTCGCTGAAGCCCAGGTGCGCTTCGGCCGGGTCGGGGGAGCGGTAGTGCAGGGTCACCACTTCGAGGTCGGCGGGGTTCAGGCCGGGTTGCTGGCTGTCCAGCCACTGATGCAGGTCAGCCAGGGCCAACTGGTCGGGGCGCGGGAAGTTGCGCAGGAGGTTACGAACGAAATCGCTGCCGGATTCGTCCACGAAAGGTGCATGAAGTGTCATGGGGGTACCTGGATTGCTTGGCGGAGCCAGCGAGTGTGGCCGCTTGGTCAGGTACGCCTGCTGTAGATAAATACCACCTGCGTGGGGCGACGTTACGGTGGCGGCGGCAAGGCCGGCAGCGTGGGGGTGATGTCCCGTTCGCCCGGCGGGGTATCGACGAAGCCCGCTGGCACCTTGCCGCGCAGTTGCCAGGCGAAGGCGATGATTTCGGCGATGGTCAGGTACAGCGCTTCGGGGATCTGCTCGCCCAGCTCCAGGCGCGCCAGCAGCCGCACCAGTTCGGCGTTCTCGTAGATCGGTACTTCATGTTCGCGGGCCAGCGCCAGGATGGCTTCGGCCAGTTCGTCGTCGCCCTTGGCGCTGAGGGTGGGGGCCTGCTGGCCGTCGTAGCTCAGGGCGATGGCCTGGCGTGGTGCTCGTTGTGTCATGCGGTTTCGTCCACCCAGCGTTGTTCCAGGCGTGTGCGCGGGCCTTGCGGCGGGCTGCCGGGGTGGCATTCCAGGTCGCCGACGTCCAGGCCGCGGTCCAGCAGGCGTTCACGCAGGGTGCCGAGCTGGCTGGCGATCAACTGCGCGGTGCGTTCATGCTCTGCCCACAGCTGGCCCGACAGGCGGCCCTGGGCCAACTGGGCCTGGACTTGCAATGGGCCGAGTGGCGCCAGGTCGAAGGCCAGCTCGATGCGCCACAGGGCCGCCAGCGGGTCGCGTTGTTCGCGCTCGCGGTCGGCCTGTTGCTCTGGGGTTTCCTCGCGTTGCAGCTTGACCTGCAGGGGGATGAACTCCTGGCCGTGGCGAACCGGGATTTCAGTCTGCCAGCTGGTTTGCAGGTTGCCGTTTTCCAGGGTGCCGGTTTGTTGCAGGCTGGACAACGCATGGCTTTGCAGGCGTGACACGGCGGCAGCGGCCAGGCGCAGCAGTTGTTGCAGGTCGCCTTTGTCTTCGAGGCTTTGCAGCAGTCGTTCGGGCAGCGGGAACGCCCCCGGTTGCGGGCGTGGGCTGACCTGGCCGAGCATGCCCAGGGCGCTGCGGGCGAAGCCTGGCAGGGCCTGGGCCAGGGTGCTGGCGAGCAGTGCGGGGTTGGCGGCGGAGCCGGCTGGCGAGCCGGGCAGTTGGGCGATCAACTTCACCAGCTGCGCCTTGAGATCGAGTGGCGTGCTGCTGGCCTGGCCGCCGAGCAGCTTGGCTTCGAGAAAGCTGCCACTGTTGTTCAGGGCTTGTGCGAGGGTTTTCGGGTCCGACAGCTGGCGTGCATCGGGCAGGCTGGCCAACAGCCGTTCGGCGCTGGCACGCAGCTCGCTGCCGACGTCAGGGCTGCTGGCAAGCTGTTGCAGGGCAGTGAGCAGGCTCGGTAGGGAGGCCTGCTGGCCCTGTTGCGTCTGCAATTGCTGGGCGATGGCCAACTGGTCCTGGCGGCCGCTCAGTGGCACGAAGCGCAGCGATTGGTCACCTTGCACCAGGGCGCTGAGCAGGCTGCCCACCGGCAGCGGCCGGGGGCTGTCGATGCTCAGGGTGGCGCCGGCCTGGCGGCTATTGAGCAGGCTGACCAGCGAACGGAAGCTGGCGAGCTCACCGGCTGTTTGTGGCAGTGCCTGGCTGGTGAGCACTTTGCCCTGCAACAGCGTGCCGACGGGCACTTGCGTGGTGTCGAGGCGGGTGAGGGTGGCGACGTTGGCCTGTTGCACCAGCACTGCCAGGCGGTTGCTCTCGGTCTGGGTGACCATGACCTGGGTGCCCTGGGGCAGCGGTTGGTTGGCGCTGGCCTGGAGTTGGGTCTGGCTGCCGTTCTGCTGGGTGAGCCGCAGCAGCATCTGGAAGTCCTGGCCGACCTGGCGCAGCGACAGCACCTCGGCACGCGCCGTTTCACCGGGGGGCAGCAGCCCTGGCTGCGGCTGCAGCAGGCGCAGCAGTTCGCCGGTCATGGCCGCTTTGGCCGACTGGGGGCTTAACGCAGTTTGTGCGCCGAGACTATTGATTTCAGTCATGATTGTATACAACCTGTCGAGCCAGCCCTCTTGGCAGCGGAGTAACGCATGTAATAATGCGGCCCGCCCGCCACTGCCCAGTATAACGGCAGGGTAGGGGGCGACTTGAGACACAGGGTTCCCGTCAGCGTTGTCTGCTTCGCGGGTAAACCCGCTCCCACAGGATCGCGCCAACCCCTGTGGGAGCGGGTTTACCCGCGAAGCAGACGCCGCCGAACAGGCATCCAACCAGAATAAGGCGATACCGTGACCTTCCACCTCCAAGCCGTGGGCCTGGCCTGCGAGCGCGACTGGCGACTGCTGTTCGAGCACCTGCACTTCGAACTGCACCCAGGTGACATGCTGCAGATCGCCGGCCCCAACGGCAGTGGCAAGACCAGCCTGCTGCGCCTGCTGGCCGGGCTGATGCAACCCACCGCCGGGCAGATCCTGCTGGGAGGCCAGCCGCTGGCCGATCAGCGCCATGCCCTGGCCAGCATCCTGCTGTGGATTGGCCACGCCGCTGGGATCAAGGACCTGCTCACCGCCGAAGAAAACCTCGCCTGGCTCTGTGCGCTGCACAAACCAGCAGGTCGCGATACGATCTGGCAGGCATTGGAGGCCGTCGGCCTGCGGGGCTTCGAGGATGTCCCATGCCATACCTTGTCCGCCGGCCAGCAGCGCCGCGTGGCATTGGCGCGGCTTCACCTGGACAGCCCGCCATTGTGGATTCTCGATGAACCCTTCACTGCCCTCGACAAGCAAGGCGTGGCTCAGCTTGAGGCGCACCTGGCCAAGCATTGCGAGCAGGGTGGCACCGTGGTGCTGACCACCCACCACACCCTTGAACGCAAGCCCGCAGGCTATCGCGAACTGAACCTGGGGCAATGGGCGGCATGAGCGTATTCCTTCTTTTATTGCGCCGCGAAGCGCGCCTGTTGTTTCGCCGGCCTGCGGAACTGGCCAACCCACTGGTGTTCTTCGCCATCGTCGTGGCCCTGTTCCCGCTGGCGGTCGGTCCTGAGACACAATTGTTGCAAACCTTGTCGCCAGGGTTGGTCTGGGTGGCAGCTTTGCTGGCGGTGCTGCTGTCGCTGGACGGGCTGTTCCGCAGCGATTTCGAGGATGGCTCGCTGGAGCAGTGGGTGTTGTCGCCGCATCCCTTGGCGCTGCTGGTGCTGGCCAAGGTGCTGGCGCACTGGATCTTTTCCGGCCTGGCGCTGGTATTGTTGGCGCCACTGCTGGCGCTGATGCTGGGTTTACCGGCCAGCTGCCTGCCGGTGCTGCTCGCTTCGCTGCTGCTGGGTACCCCGGTACTGAGCCTGCTGGGCGCGGTGGGCGCGGCGCTGACGGTCGGTCTCAAACGCGGCGGTTTGCTGCTGGCGCTGCTGATTCTGCCGTTGTATATCCCTGTATTGATCCTGGGCAGTGGTGCGTTGCAGGCGGCGTTGCAGAATATGCCGGCCACCGGCCACCTGCTCTGGCTCGCCAGCCTGACGGCCCTGGCGGTGACACTGGCACCCTTTGCGATCGCCGCCGGCCTGAAGATCAGCGTCGGCGAATAACGAGTGCCGGGCATTGCAGCCCGGCCAAGACCCTGGATGTACCCTGATGAAAATAAGCTGGACGTGGTTCCACAAGCTCGGTTCCCCCAAATGGTTCTATGCCATCAGCGGCCGCATGCTGCCGTGGCTGACAGTTGCCGCCATCCTGCTGCTGCTGGTGGGCATCACCTGGGGCCTGGCCTTCGCCCCCCAGGACTACCAGCAGGGCAACAGCTTCCGCATCATCTATATCCACGTGCCGGCGGCGATGCTGGCGCAGTCCTGCTACGTGCTGCTGGCGGTGGCCGGGGTGGTGGGGCTGGTGTGGAAGATGAAGCTGGCCGACGTCGCTTTGCAGTGCGCCGCACCGATCGGCGCCTGGATGACCGCGGTGGCGCTGGTCACCGGCGCCATCTGGGGTAAACCAACCTGGGGTAGCTGGTGGGTGTGGGATGCACGTCTGACCTCCATGCTGATCCTGCTGTTCCTCTACTTCGGCATCATCGCCCTGGGCCAGGCCATCAGTAACCGCGACAGCGCGGCCAAGGCCTGCGCGGTGCTGGCCATCGTCGGGGTGATCAATATCCCGATCATCAAGTACTCGGTGGAGTGGTGGAACACCCTGCACCAGGGCGCCACCTTCACCCTCACCGAAAAGCCGGCGATGCCGGTGGAGATGTGGCTGCCGCTGCTGCTCACGGCGCTGGGTTTCTACTGTTTCTTCGGCGTCGTGCTGTTGCTGCGCATGCGCCTGGAAGTGCTCAAGCGCGAGGCGCGCGCCAGTTGGGTCAAGGATGAGGTGTTGAACAGCCTGGGTCGGGAGGCCGCACGATGAGCTTCGCCTCGTTCAATGATTTCCTCGCCATGGGCCACCATGGCCTGTACGTCTGGTCGGCCTACGGCATCTGCCTGGCGGTGCTGGCGCTGAATGTCGCCGCGCCCCTGCTGGCCCGCCGTCGCTACCTGCAAGAAGAGGCGCGCCGTCTGCGCCGGGAGAGCAAACCGTGAATCCGCAGCGCAAGAAACGCCTGTTCATCATCCTCGGCCTGCTGGCCGGTGTCGGCGTGGCCGTGGGCTTTGCCCTCAGTGCCCTGCAGCAGAACATCAACCTGTTCTATACCCCCACGCAGATCGCCAATGGCGAAGCGCCGCTGGACACTCGCATCCGTGCCGGCGGCATGGTCGAGAAAGGCTCGGTGCAGCGCTCGGCCGATTCGCTGGACGTACGCTTCGTGGTCACCGACTACGCGAAATCCGTGCCGATCACCTACCGCGGCATCCTCCCCGACCTGTTCCGTGAAGGGCAGGGCATCGTGGCGCTGGGCAAGCTCAACGCCGACGGCGTGGTGGTGGCCGACGAGGTGCTGGCCAAGCACGACGAGAAGTACATGCCACCGGAGGTCACCAAGGCCTTGAAGGAAAGCGGCCAGGCGGAGGCCAAGCCATGAACGCAGCCCTGGTGATCCCCGAACTGGGCCAGTTGGCGATGATCCTGGCGATCTGCTTCGCCACCGTGCAGGCCACGGTGCCGCTGTTGGGCGCCTGGCGTGGCGACACCCTGTGGATGAGCCTGGCGCGCCCGGCGGCCTGGGGGCAGTTTGCCTTCCTCGCCTTTGCCTTCGCCTGCCTCACGCATGCCTTCATGACCGACAACTTCTCGGTCGCCTATGTGGCCAGCAACTCCAACAGCGCCTTGCCCTGGTACTACAAGTTCAGCGCCGTATGGGGCGCCCACGAGGGCTCGCTGCTGCTGTGGGCGCTGATCCTCGGCGGCTGGACCTTCGCCGTGTCGATCTTCTCGCGCCAGCTGCCCCAGGTGATGCTGGCCCGGGTGCTGGCGGTGATGGGCATGATCAGCGTCGGCTTCCTGAGCTTTTTGATCATCACCTCCAACCCGTTCTCGCGCCTGCTGCCACAAGTGCCTGGCGACGGGCGTGACCTCAACCCGCTGCTGCAGGACTTCGGCCTGATCGTCCACCCACCCATGCTGTACATGGGCTACGTGGGTTTCTCGGTGGCCTTCGCCTTCGCCATCGCCGCACTGCTCGGCGGGCGTCTGGACGCGGCCTGGGCGCGCTGGTCGCGGCCCTGGACCATCGTCGCCTGGGCCTTCCTCGGCGTGGGTATTACCCTCGGCTCGTGGTGGGCCTACTACGAGCTGGGCTGGGGTGGCTGGTGGTTCTGGGACCCGGTGGAAAACGCCTCGTTCATGCCGTGGTTGGTGGGCACGGCGCTGATCCACTCGCTGGCGGTCACCGAAAAGCGTGGGGTGTTCAAGAGCTGGACCGTGCTGCTGGCTATCGCCGCGTTCTCGCTGAGCCTGCTGGGCACCTTCCTGGTCCGTTCCGGGGTGCTGACCTCGGTGCACGCGTTCGCCTCTGACCCGGCGCGCGGTGTCTTCATCCTGATCTTCCTATTGTTCGTGGTCGGTGGCTCGCTGACCCTGTTCGCCCTGCGCGCCCCCGTGGTCAAGAGCCAGGTCGGCTTTGCCCTGTGGTCGCGGGAAACCTTGCTGCTGGCCAACAACCTGGTGCTGGTGGTGGCAGCCTCGATGATCCTGCTCGGCACCCTCTACCCGCTGGTGCTCGATGCCCTGACCGGGGCCAAGCTGTCGGTCGGCCCACCGTACTTCGATGCCTTGTTCCTGCCGCTGATGGCGCTGCTGATGCTGGTGCTGGGCGTAGGTGTGTTGGTGCGCTGGAAGGACACCCCCGGCAAATGGCTGGCCAGCATGATGACCCCGGTACTGATCGGCAGCGCGGTGCTGGCGCCGCTCGCTGGGCTGCTGGTCGATGACTTCGACTGGCCAGCCCTGAGCGTGTTCGCCCTGGCTGCCTGGGTGGTGCTCAGCGGGGTGCGTGACATCCTCGACAAGACCCGCCACAAGGGCCTGCTCAAAGGCCTGGGTAGCCTCGGCCGCAGCTACTGGGGCATGCAGCTGGCCCACCTGGGGCTGGTGGTGTGTGCGCTGGGTGTGGTGCTGTCGAGCAACAACAGTGCCGAGCGCGACCTGCGCATGGCGCCGGGCGAGACCGTCGAGCTGGGTGGTTACCACTTCCTGTTCGAAGGCGCCAAGCACTTCGAGGGGCCGAACTTCATCTCCGACAAGGGCACCATTCGCGTGTCCCGCGAGGGGCGTGAAATCTCGGTGCTGCACCCGGAAAAACGCCTGTACACCGTGCAGCAGTCGATGATGACCGAGGCCGGTATCGATGCCGGCTTCACCCGCGACCTGTATGTCGCCCTGGGCGAGCCGCTGGAAAACGGTGCCTGGGCGGTGCGGGTGCATATCAAACCCTATGTTCGCTGGATCTGGCTGGGTGGTCTGTTGACTGGCCTGGGCGGATTGCTGGCGGCCTTCGACCGACGCTACCGCGTCAAGGTCAAGACCCGGGTGCGTGAGGCCCTGGGCGTGTCTGGAGCGACTGCATGAAGCGTTGGGTCATGGTGGTACCGCTGGCGGTGTTCCTGCTGGTGGCGGTGTTTCTCTACAAGGGTCTGTTCCTCAAACCCGACGAGTTGCCTTCGGCGATGATCGGCAAGCCGTTCCCGGCGTTCAACTTGGGCACGGTGCAGGGGGATCGCACGCTGACCCAGGCCGATCTGCTCGGGCGGCCGGCGCTGGTCAATGTGTGGGGTACCTGGTGCCCGTCGTGCAAGGTCGAGCACCCCTACCTCAACCAGCTGGCCGAGCAGGGCGTGGTGATCCATGGGGTCAACTACAAGGACGACAACGCTGCCGCGCTCAAGTGGCTGGCCGAGTTCCACAACCCCTACCAGTTGAACATCGCCGACCCGCAAGGCTCGCTCGGCCTGGACCTGGGCGTGTACGGCGCACCGGAAACCTTCCTGGTCGATGCCGAAGGCATCATCCGCTACAAGCACGTCGGCGTGGTTGACGCCACGGTATGGCGCGAGCAGTTGGCGCCGCTGTACCAGGGGCTGGTCGACGAGGCCAAGCCATGAAGCGCTGGTTAGCCGCCGCCGTGCTCGGGTTGAGCCTGGCCGGTGCAGCCAAGGCCGCCATCGACACCTACCAGTTTCGCGATGAAGCCGAGCGTGAGCGCTACCAGCAACTGACCAAGGAACTGCGCTGCCCCAAGTGCCAGAACCAGGATATCGCCGACTCCAACGCGCCCATCGCCGCCGACCTGCGCCGCGAGATCTTCCGCATGCTCGGCGAGAACAAGAGCAACCAGCAGATCATCGACTTCATGGTCGACCGCTATGGCGACTTCGTGCGCTACAAGCCGGCCCTCAGCGGGCGCACCTTCCTGCTGTGGTTCGGCCCCGGCATCCTGCTGGCCGGTGGTTTCGTGGTGCTGGCGCTGATTGTGCGCCGCCGCCGTGGCCAGGCTGCGGCCGGCACCGCCGAACTGTCCGCCGACGAACGCGAGCGTCTCGCCAAACTGCTGGATAAAGAACGTACCCATGACTGAATTCTGGCTTAGCGCGGGCCTGCTGCTGCTCGCCGCCCTGGCATTCCTGCTGATCCCGGTCCTGCGTGGCCGCCGCCAGCAGGCCGAACAGGACCGTACCGCCCTCAACGTGGCGCTGTTCGAGGAGCGTGTCGCCGAGCTGACTGCCCAGCAGCAGGCCGGCGTGCTCGACGCCGAGCAACTGGCCAAGGGCCGCGACGAGGCTGCCCGCGAACTGCTGGCCGACACCGAGCGCGACGACGCCGCGCGCCAGGGCCACCTGGGCAAGGCCATTCCGCTGCTGGCGGCGTTGCTGGTGCCGGCCATGGCGCTGGGGCTGTACCTGCACTTCGGCGCGGCGGACAAGGTCGAGCTGACCCAGGAGTTCGCCCAGGCACCGCAATCGATGCAGGAGATGACCACGCGTCTGGAACGCGCCGTACAAGCCCAGCCTGATTCGGCAGAGGGCCTGTACTTCCTGGGGCGTGCCTACATGGCCGACCAGCGCCCAGCGGATGCCGCCAAGGCCTTCGAACGTGCCGTGGCCCTGGCCGGGCGCCAGCCGGAACTGCTCGGGCAGTGGGCCCAGGCGCTGTACTTTGCCGCCGACAAGCAGTGGAACCCACAACTGCAGGCGCTCACCGACGAGGCGCTCAAGGCCGACCCACAGGAAGTCACCAGCCTGGGCCTGCGCGGCATCGCCGCGTTCGAGGGCGAGCGCTACCAGGAGGCCATCGACTATTGGCAGCGCCTGCTGGCGCAACTGCCGCAGGGCGATGCCTCGCGTGCCGCCCTGCAAGGTGGCATCGATCGCGCGGCGGACAAGCTCAAGGCCGGTGGTGGCAAGGTCGTCGAGGCGGCGCGCCTGAAAGTGCGGGTGGAACTGGCTGCCGCGCTCAAGGACAAGGTGCGCCCCGACGACACCGTGTTCATCTTCGCCCGCGCCAGCAACGGCCCACCCATGCCACTGGCGGCCAAGCGAGTGACCGTGGCGCAACTGCCGATCGAGGTAGAGCTGTCGGATGCCGACGCGATGATGCCGCAGATGAAACTGTCGGACTTCGCCGAAGTCCAACTGGTTGCCCGTGTCTCGCGCGCCGGCCAGCCGACCCAGGGTGAGTGGAAGGGCCAGAGCGCCCCGCTGGCCAGCGGCACGCGGGCCACGCAGCACCTGACCATCGACAGCCCCGACTCATAAGAGAGCAGCCCCATGAACAGCACCGTCCGCCTGACCCTGATCACCCTGGCCCTGGGTCTTTCCGCGTGTACGGTGCACCAGCCGGGCGAACGCGAGCCGTTGCCGCCAATCCAGACCACGCCGCCCCCGCACCAGGGGCCGGCGGTCAAGCCGCTACCGGGTGGCAAGCCCGCCACGCCCAGCGGCCCGGCGACGACGCCCAAGCCGATGCCACGCACCTCCGCCAGCTTCGCCCCGCCACCTGGCGGTGCCAGCCACTGGGACCCAAAGCTGGGGGTCTACGTGCTCGAGAAACAACCCAACACCTTCTACCGCCAGCGCACCTACTACCGCTGGAACAACGGCTGGAGCTGGTCGCTGAGCCCCAATGGTCCGTGGCAGGACACCGACAGCAGTGGTGTGCCGGGCGGCCTGGGGCGCGCGTTCGGCCAGTAGCCTCTTCTCAACCTATTGCGGGGCAGGCCCGCTTCCACGGGTTGCTGGGAGCGGGCTTGCCCCGCGATAGGGCCGGCAGCGCCAACAACTGGCATACTCGGCCATTCGCATTCAATGGGAGTGTGGCATGAGCAAGACAGTCCTGGTGCTGGTGGAAACCGTCGATGACTACCTACCGCTGCTGGAGCAGGCCGGTTACCGCCTGATCCGCGCGCCCTCGCCGCAACTGCGCGCCGATGCCATCGCCCGGCATGCTGGCGAGATCGACGCGGTGCTCACGCGCGGCCCATTGGGCCTGACCGCCAGCGAAATCGACCAGTTGCTACAGCTGCAGATCATCTGCGTGATCGGCGCCGGCTACGAGCAGGTTGACCTGGCCGCCGCCGCCGCACGCGGCATCACCGTGACCAATGGCGCCGGCGCCAATGCCGGCGCAGTCGCCGACCATGCCATGGCGCTGCTGCTGGCGCTTGTACGTGATATCCCTCGCGCCGACGCCAGCACCCGCCGTGGCGAGTGGAACCGGGTGATCAGCCCCTCGGTGAGCGGCAAGCGCCTGGGTATCATCGGCCTGGGCGCGGTCGGCCAGGCCATCGCCCGGCGTGCCGCCCAAGGTTTCGACATGAACGTCAGCTACCACAGCCGCACCCCGCGCACGGACCAGCCCTACACCTGGTATGACAGCCCGCTGCACCTGGCCGATGCGGTCGATTTCCTGGTGGTTGCCACACCTGGCGGCAACGGCACGCGCCATCTGGTCGATGGCCAAGTGCTCGAAGCGTTGGGCACCGAGGGTTACCTGGTGAACATTGCCCGCGCCAGCGTGGTGGACACCCAAGCGCTGGTTGCCGCCCTGCAGCAAGGCCTGATCGCGGGCGCCGCGCTGGACGTGTTCGACGACGAGCCGGCCGTACCGGATGCGCTCAAGGCGCTGGGTAATACCGTGCTGACCCCGCACGTTGCCGGCCAATCCCCAGAGGCCGCGCGCGATACCGTGACCTTGGTATTGCGTAACTTGCAGGCGTTCTTCAACGGCCAGCCAGTGCTCACCCCGGTTCGCGCCTGACTGTGCTTCACTGCGCAATCCTTCCGGAACCGCAGCCTATACTCCAATCCCCCCATCAGCACGGAGCCGCGATCATGCCACTGGAATTGCAAGGCAGCTGCCTTTGCCAGGCCACGCGCCTGAAAGTCACCCTCGACAACCCCCACGTTGGCGCCTGCCACTGCAGCATGTGCCGCAAATGGACCGGTGGCCCGCTGCTGACGGTGCAGTGCACCCAGCCCCCGCAGATCGAAGGCCCGGCACCCAGCGTCTATGACTCCTCCGACTGGGCCCAGCGCGGCTTTTGCGGCGGATGCGGCACGCACCTGTTCTACCGGCTCAAAGCGCAGGACCTGTACGTCGTGCCGGTCGGCCTGCTCGATGGCGAAGCGAACTGGACCTTCACCGAGCAAATCTTCATTGATGAAAAACCCGCCTGGTACTGCTTCAAGAACGAAACCAAAGACCTCACCGGTCAGCAGGTCTTCGAGCTGTTCGCCCCGTCCTGACGCCAGCGGCCTTGCCAAGCCTGCGCATTCCTGAGAAAAGGGCGGCCACGAACAACCGCTTCGAGGAACCTGCCATGAGCAGTGAGCTGCAAGTCATCGATCTACAGGAAGGCGACGGCAAGGCCGTGGTCAAGGGCGCGCTGATCACCACCCAGTACCGCGGCACCCTGGCCGACGGCAGCGAGTTCGACTCGTCCTGGGCGCGCGGCAAGCCGTTCCAGTGCGTGATCGGCACCGGCCGGGTGATCAAGGGCTGGGACCAGGGCTTGATGGGCATGCGCGTGGGCGGCAAGCGCAAGCTGCTGGTGCCGGCGCACCTGGGCTATGGCGAGCGCAGTGTCGGTGCGATCCCCGCGAATGCGGACCTGACCTTCGAGATCGAGTTGCTTGAAGTGTTGACCCGGGACGACTGACCGACGGGCAATAATTTGGCAATAGTCCTGCTTTAACGTGGGTAATGGCCAAGGAACGGCGAGTGTCCTCAGGGAGGAACCAAATGGGCTGGGGGCACTCTGACCCTCACTCGTGGCCAAGGATGGCATCCACTCCAAGGGCGTCTTGCGGCTTCGGCGGCAGGCAGTGTGGCGAGCCCTGATACCTTTCGCCACGAGAGCCTGCCGTACATGAGATTGCCTTCCTTCTTTCGACGTCGCCGCCACCTGCTGTTGAGCCTGGCGCTTACTGCTGCGGCTGTGCCCCTGGCACTGGATGTGGTCGAAAGCCGCGCGCAACCGGTGGATGGTACCCAGACCCTGGTCTTCCTGCGCCATGCTGAAAAGCCAGGTGAAGGGCTTGGGCAACTGAACTGCCAGGGCCTCAACCGCGCCATCGACCTGGCCACGCTGCTGCCGGAGCGTTTCGGCAAGGCTGACTATGTGTTCGCTGCCAACCCCTCGCGGCATGTCGAGGAAGGCAGCCATGACCAGAGCTACAGCTACATCCGCCCCTTGATGACCATCACCCCCAGCGCCATTCGCCTGGGCCTGCCGGTGAACATCGACTACGGTGCCAACGACACCGAAGACCTGGCCGAAGAACTGCTGCGTGACAAGTACCGCAACGCGACGGTGTACACGGCCTGGTCCCATGGCTACCTGCCGGAACTGATCAATACCGTGGCCGGCAAGGCCCTCGGTGAAAAGCAGGTGATCACCCAGGACTGGCGCGGTGACGACTTCGACTCCCTGTATGTGCTGACCCTGACCTGGCATGACGGCAAGGCCAGCCTGCTCAGCCGCAACGTGCGCCAGGGCCTGGATAACGGCGAGGCTGGCTGCCCGACCTGAGCGGCTGTTACTGTCATGCGCTGAACGCATGCACAGGGATGCACGGATGAGCCAGCGGGTGACGGTGATCGGCGGTGGGGTGGTTGGCCTGGCGACAGCCTATGCACTGGTGCGTGCGGGGTGCCTGGTCGACGTGGTCGAGGCCCGTGACAGCCTGGCCAGCGCCACCAGTTTCGCCAATGGTGGGCAGTTGTCGTACCGCTATGTGGCGCCACTGGCCGATGCCGGGGTGCCCTGGCAGGCACTGGGCTGGTTGCTGCGGGGCGACTCGCCTTTGCGATTGCGGCTGCGCATGGACCCGGCGCAGTGGCGTTGGCTGGCGGCCTTCGTGATGGCCTGCCGGACACCGGTCAATCGCCGCAACGCCGCTCAGTTGCTGGGCTTGGCGCTTGAGAGTCAAGCGGCCCTGGCGCGCTGGCGAGAGCAAGATGGTCTCGATGATTTTGCCTGGCGGCGTAATGGCAAGCTGGTTGCCTTTCGCACACAACGGGCTTTCGCTCACGCACGCGAGCAACTGCTCGATCCGGTGAGTCAGCGGGTGCTGGATGCCGAGCAGGTGCGCTTGCTTGAACCAGCGCTGGCCGAAGCACCTTTCGTCGGTGGTGTGTTCACGCCGGATGAGGAGGTCGCCGATTGCCACCGCTTTTGCCTGCGCCTGGCTGAGCGTCTGCAAGCATCCGGACAGTGCAGGTTGTGGCTGGGGCAGCCGGTGACCCGGCTGATCCGTCGCAAGGACGAGGTGGTGGCGCTGGCACTCGCCGATCGGCAACTGGACGTGCAACGCCTGGTGCTATGCGCCGGGCACCGCAGTGCTGGCCTGGGGTTGCCTGGCCTCGACCTGCCGGTCTATCCGTTGAAGGGCTACAGCCTGACGGCGCCCATCGCCGCGCATCGGGCGCCAGAAGTGAGCCTGACCGACTACGAACGCAAGATCGTCTATGCGCGGCTGGATCAGCAGCTGCGGGTGGCGGCGATGGTGGACATCGTTGGCTATGACGACTCGGTGGATGCCGGCAGGTTGCGCAGCATGCGGCGGCTGGCGGGGGAGACGCTACCCGAGGCGGCCGATTATGACCAGGCGGTGGAATGGGCGGGGATGCGCCCGGCGACACCGACCGGAGTGCCGATCATCGGCGCGACGCCGTACCGCAACCTGTGGTTGAACCTGGGGCATGGGGCGCTGGGGTTCACCCTGGCTTGTGGCAGTGGTGAGCGCTTGGCCAGGATGATGGGCTGAGTCTGCGGGCCCTATCGCGGGGCAAGCCCGCTCCCACGTAATCAGCGTCGTGGGAGCGGGCTTGCCCCGCGATGGGTCGCTACAAGTAGCTCAGCGCCCGAAGCGCATCGGCCAGCCCACCACCTTCTTCGCCCGCGGCGTGGCATAGGTGCGCACCTTGGAGGTGCTCAAGCCCATTCGCACCAGCGACTCGGCGATGGTCACCGCCGCACTCACACCATCCACCACCGGCACGCCGGTACGCTGGCGAATTTCTTCGTCGAGCCCGGCCATGCCGCCACAGCCCAGGCAGATTACCTCGGCCTTGTCTTCGCGCACGGCACGCTCGGCCTGGTCGACGATGGCCGCCACGGCGCGCCTTGGGTCGGACTCCAGTTCCAGCACCGCCAGCCCGCTGGCATGCACCGAGGCGCAGCGGTCATACAGCCCGGACAGCTTCAGGCGATCCTCGATCAGCGGCACGGTGCGGTCCAGGGTGGTCACCACTGAATAGGCGTGGCCCAGGTACATGGCCGTGCTGGCAGCCGCGTCGGTGATGTCCACCACCGGCACGTTCAGCAACTCCTGCAAGCCCTCCCGGCCGTGTTCGCCGTAACCGGCCTGGATCACGGCGTCATAGGGCTGGTCGTAGGCCAGTACCCGGTCCATCACGGCGATGGCGGCGAGGTAGCTCTCGAAGTTGCCTTCCACCGACTCGGCGCCAAACCACGGCGTCAGGCCGACGATCTCGGTGCCCGGCGCGGCGACGCTGCGCGCCTGCTCGGCGATGGCCTGGGTGATGGCTTCGGTGGTGTTGACGTTGGCGATCAGAATACGCATGACGGATCTCCCTGAAATCAGTGGCTGCTGTGGTCGACGGCGATGCACTCGCCGCTGACGTCGTGGTAGTGGCCGTGGCGCGGCGCGATCAGCAGGTACAGGGCGGCGGCGATGCCGGCCCCGATCAGCCAGGAGAACGGCGCGACGCTGTGGAAGTTGGGTACCAGGGCCAGGACGATGGCCAGCAGCGCGGCAGGGATGAACGCGGCGACGGCGCGCAGGTTGATGCCGCGGCTGTAGTGATAGGCGCCGGCCGGGTTTTCGCTGTACAGCTCGGGCACGTTGATGCGGCCCTTACGCAGCAGCCAGTAGTCGGCCATGATCACCCCGTACAGCGGGCCGAGCAGGGCGCCCAGGCCGGACAGGAAGTACACGATCACCAGCGGGCTGTTGTAGAGGTTCCACGGCAGGATCAGCACCGCCAGCGTGGCGCTGATCAGGCCGGCGCGGCGGAAGTTCAGGTGGCGTGGCGCCAGGTTGCTCAGCACGAAGGCCGGGGCGACGAAGTTGGCCATGATGTTCACCGCCACGGTGACGATCAGGAAGGCCAGGCAACCCAGCACCAGGAACAGGGTGTTGGGGATGCTGGCGACGATCTGCGTGGGGCTGTCGATGATCTGGCCGTTGATCTGGAACTGCGCGCCGCACAGCACCACGGTGATCGCGGCGAACACCAGGATGTTCACCGGCAGGCCCCAGAAGTTGCCGACGCGGATGGTCTTGCGGCACGGCGCGCTGCGGGCGAAGTCGCAGAAGTTCAGCACCAGGGTGCCGTAGATCGCCAGCCACAGCGCGCCGCCGGCGAAGATGTTGCGCCACATCTCATAGCCGGTCAGCGGCTCGGCCACCGACCAGGCGATGCGCGCGTCGGCCTTGAAGTACATGAATACCGCCAGGCTGGCCACGGTCAGCAGGATCACCGGGCCGGCGAAGGCCTCGTAGCGGCGCACCATCTCCATGCCGTAGGCGAGGATCACCAGTTGCACCAGCCAGATCGCCACGAAGCACACCCAGCCCAGGCTCGACAGGCCGAGGATGCTGTCGTGGTCGTAGGCGGCTACTTGCGGCCACACGGCTGTCAGCAGCACCCGCAGCACCACCGAGGCCAGGTAGGTCTGGATGCCGAACCAGGCGATGGCGATCACCGCGCGGATCAGCGCTGGAATTTGCGCGCCGTGGATACCGAAGGCGATACGGCTGATCACCGGGAACGGCACGCCGGTCTTCTGCCCCATGTAGCCGGACAGGTTCATGAAGAAGTACACCAGCGCCGCACCGATCGCCAGCGACATGAGGATCTGCCAGCCGCCCAGGCCGAGGGCGAACAGCCCCATGGCGAACGAGTAGTTGGCGATGTTGTGCACGTCGTTGGTCCACAGCGCGAAGATGCTGTAGCCACCCCAGCGCCGGCCTTCGGCTTTGGTGGGGGCCAGGTCGCGGTTATGCAGGCGCGGGCTCAGTTCGAGGTCGGGCGCATGGCCTGCGAGGGTGGTTGATGTGGGGCTGGTGCTGGCAACGGAAAGTTCAGGGGCAAGGGGGAGGCTGCTACTCATTCCGGCGGCTCCTGATGCGTGTGACTGCGATGAGCGGGCGCTGGCGCACGGGCTCGCCATCTCGTCGGTGCAGGCGTTGGCATCACTGGGTTCTGGGCGCGGCGGTCGCGGTTCGGAGCGACGCTGCGGGTTCTTGTGTATTTATGTTTTGTTCAAGTTGTATACAAAACACGAACACACAAAAGCCAGTTCCATGCCAGGGTGAATCCAGTTTTTAACTGGCCACTATTTTGAACTTATCTATTTGAAATATAAGTGGCTGAAATAACGAATTTATAAATTGACCAAATGAACAAGTTTAATTTTTAGAGCGTCTTATTAGTTGATCAATTGGTCAAAATTAGTTGGAGGCTGGGTGTAACCTAATGGGGCGTTACCCTATAAAAGTGCACACAAAAATGGCACTTAAGGTGACATTTATGTGTACAAAAAATCGCCAGGGCATTGGGGGGCACCGGCAAGCCGGCCCCCACATCTGTTTCGGGCCAGTTATGCCTGTAGCTTCACCGCTGTCCGCCTTGGTGCATTTCGCAAGCCCTGCGCAGCGGCTGAAGTGCCCATCTTCAAGCCATCGGCGGCAGCCGCCGCTTCACCGGGGTCTTCTTGATGATCGCGGTATTGGTCTCGGCCAGCACATTGAGCCGGTCGAGCAGGGTGTCCAGCTGTTCCATCGAGCGCACATGCAAGCGCGCGATGAAGCAATCCTCACCGGTGACCTTGTCGCACTCGGTGAACTCGGGGATGGCGATGATCTGCCGTTCCACCTCCTGCAACTGCCCCGGCAGCGGGCGGATGCGCACGATGGCCTGCAACTGGTAACCGAAGCAGCGCGGGTCCACCTCCACCGTGTAGCCGCGCAGCACGCCACGCTCCTCCAGGCGACGCAGGCGTTCGCTGACACTGGGCGCCGACAGCCCGCTGATCTGCGCCAGGGCCTTGAGCGAGCGACGCGAGTCCTCCATCAGGGCGTTGATCAGCAACTGGTCGATGTCATCGGTCATGCTTACCTCGTTAGGCAATTTTGGTGATCAGCCTTGATAGTAAAGGCGAACTGACGCTTCTGCCTTCGCTATCCGCTGGAAGGTGGGTTGGCACCCCGCGCATACTGTGGCCATCGTTCAGAGGAGGTGTGAGATGGACAATTCGTTGCGCCGCGGTTCCCTGGAAATGGTCGCCGCCATGCTGATCTCCGGGACCATCGGCTGGTTCGTGCTGGTGTCCGGGCAGCCGGTGCTGGACGTGGTGTTCTGGCGTTGCGTATTCGGTGCCGTCACCTTGCTGCTGATCTGCGCGGCCATGGGCTTTCTCAAGCCGGGCATGTTGACCCGCGCCACCTTCCTGCTGGGGGTGCTCAGCGGGGTGGCGATCGTCGGCAACTGGGTGCTGCTGTTCGCCTCCTACTCGCGGGCGTCGATCGCCATCGGCACGGCGGTGTACAACGTCCAACCCTTCATGCTGGTGGGGCTGGCGGCGCTGTTTCTTGGCGAGAAGATCACCCTGGCCAAGCTGACCTGGCTGGGCGTGGCCTTCGTGGGCATGCTGGCGATTGTCAGCGCCCATGGCGCCGGGCAAGCCAGCGGCAATGAATACCTCTTGGGTATCGCCCTGGCATTGGGCGCGGCGTTCCTTTACGCAGTGGCGGCGCTGATCATCAAACGGCTTACCGGTACCCCACCGCACCTGATCGCGCTGATCCAGGTGAGCACCGGGGTGCTGTTGCTGGCGCCCTGGGTGAAACTCGGTGGCCTGCCGGGCGAGCTGCCGGCACTGGGCAGCCTGGTGACCCTGGGTATCGTCCATACGGGGCTGATGTACGTACTGCTGTACAGCGCCATCCAGCGCCTGCCCACGGCACTGACCGGCGCGCTGTCATTCATCTACCCGATCGCGGCGATCCTGGTCGACTGGGTGGCTTTCGGTCACCGCTTGGCGCCGCTGCAATGGCTGGGGGTGGCGCTGATCCTGCTGGCCGCCGCCGGCATGCAGCAGGGCTGGTGGTTCCGGCCGGCCCGTGCGCGGGGCGTGGCGCGCTCGGAATGAGCCGTTGGCTATGGTAAAACGCCGCAGGGCATGGAACGGTCGCCCGCAGGGCGGGCATGCAAGGAGGCATCGGTGTTTTCCAGGATCAGTCTCGAACAGTGGCGCGCGTTCGTCAGCACGGTCGAGTGCGGCGGTTTCCAGCAGGCCGGCGAGCACTTGTACAAATCGCAGTCGGCGGTCAGCCACGCGGTCAACCGCATGGAGCAGTTGCTCGGCCAGGCGCTGTTCGTCATCGAGGGGCGCAAGGCCGTGCTGACCCCGCTCGGCCAGGCGCTGCTGCCCCAGGCCAAGCACCTGCTGGGGGCCGCGCAGAAACTCGAACAACTGGCCAACCAGTACCAGCCGGGGTTGTTCAGCGAGCTGGCGCTGGCGGTGGATGTGCTGTTTCCGGTCGAGCGCTTGCAACAGGCGCTCGAGGCGTTTGCCCAGCAGTTCCCGGATTACCGGATTCGCCTGTACGAAACAGCGTTGTCAGGTGCCCGGGAGTTGCTGGAGGACGGCAAGGTCGAGCTGGCCATCGCCAGCAGCCTGCCGCCGGGCTATGTGCAAGCGTTGCTGCTCGATGTCTCGCTGGCCTGCGTGGTGGCTGCCAGCCACCCGTTGAGCCAGGCAGAGGGCGAGTTGAGCCTGGACGACATGAAACCCCATCGGCAAGTGGTGATTCGCGACTCCGGGACGCGGCAATCGCAGAACAGCGGTTGGCTGGGGACCTCCCAGCGCTGGACGGTAAGCAGCCTGGCGCTGGCCGAACGCTTCGTCGAGCGTAGCCTTGGGTTTGCCTGGCTGCCGGAACATGGGGTGCGGGACGGGTTGGCGCAAGGGCGTCTGCGCAGGCTGCCACTCCAGCACCAACGCGTGCGTGAAGTGCCGCTGTACATGGGCTATGCGCAAGCGTACCGGCACAACCCCGCGGTGCAGTGGCTGGCGCAGTGCCTGCACGAGCAGTGCCGGTGAGCCGTAGGTGGTTTACCGCGCGACGCCCGTGGCCTGTTCACGGCCGGCGCGGGCCAGGGTGATGGTCCTTCGCAGTTGCTCGAAGGTCAGGGCGCCGGAAATCATGAAGCGGCCATCGATCAACAGGCTGGGCACCGAGCTGATATTCAAGCGACGACCTTCGGCCAAGTCATGCTCGAGCAACGCAGGTGCCTGGTGTTCCAGCGCGAGGGCGAACGCCGCGGGATCGAAGCCGGCTTCGGCGGCCACCGCCAGCACCGTGTCGCGGTCGCCGATGTTGCGACTGTGCACCAGGTGAGCCTCCTGCAAGCGGTCGAACAGGTTTTCGTGGCCAGCGTTGCCGCCGAGTGCCGAGGCGGCCTGGCAGGCCAGCCCTGCGAGCAGGCCGTTGGGGTATTCGAACGTTTGCCGACGCATGCCTTCGATATCGATACGCTTGGTGTCTTCTGCGTGTGAGCACGACAACCAGTGGCCGAGGATGGTCGCTTTGGCTTCGGGCATCGAACCGAAGCGTTCGATCATCGCCTCGCGACTGGCCTGGAGGATGAAGCTGCGGTGCTGGATGTCCAGGTTCAGCTCGGCCTGCAACAGCTTGAGGCGCGGGGCGAGGACGAAGCACCAGGCGCAGACGACGTCATGGAAGAATTCGATCTTCAGCGGGGGCATGGCAGTGATCCGTATTCAGTGGGGGTGACGCACTATCCCTCGACGTTGAGCGGCTGAAAAAGCGACAAAAATACGGCCAACCCATTCATCCCGTTCATCGATGGCGGCAGGATGCGCGTTCGAACGGGTAGAATGGCGCTTTTGCCCGACCATGACCGATATGAGCCCAGCCATCGCCACCCTCGAGCAGCATCTGCTCGCCGCCCTCGATCCCGCTCCGCAGGAGACCCGCCGCTTGTTCCATGGCCGTGGCCGCTGCTGGCCGGGGTTGGAGCAGATCACCGTCGACTGGCTCGACGGGGTACTGCTGGTGGCGTTGTTCCGCGAACCGCCCGAAGGTCAGCTGGCCGAGCTGGAGGCGATGCTGCAGGCGCTGGCACAGCAACCGCAATGGACCGGCCAGGCGATCCTGTTGCAGCACCGCTACCTGCCCGACAGCCCCGGCCAGTGGCTCATCGGCGAGCCCTGCCAGCAGCGCGAAGTGGTCGAGGATGGCTTGAAGTACTTGCTTGACCTGGGCGTGCGCCAGAACAATGGCCTGTTCCTCGACATGCGCTATGGCCGGCGCTGGGTGCGTGAGCAAGCTGCGGGCAAGCGGGTGCTCAACCTGTTCGCCTATACCTGCGGATTCTCTGTGGCGGCGATTGCCGGAGGCGCCGAGCAGGTGGTCAACCTGGACATGGCCAAGTCGGCGCTGTCCCGTGGCCGTGACAACCATCGGCTGAACGGTCACGACGCCTCACGTGTCGCCTACCTGGGCCACGAGCTGTTCAAGTCATGGGGCAAGGTGCGCAAGTACGGGCCATACGACCTGATCATCATCGACCCGCCGACGTTCCAGCGCGGTAGCTTCGTGCTGACCCAGGACTACGGGAAGGTGCTTCGGCGTTTGCCGGAGTTGTTGAATGACGGCGGGACGGTGTTGGCGTGTGTCAACGACCCGGGGATCGAGTCGCAGTTCCTGGTCGACGGCATGGCTGAGCATGCGCCGGGGCTGGCGTTTGTCGAGCGGCTGGAGAATCCGCCGGAGTTTCCGGATGCGGACCCGGAAGGTGGGTTGAAGGCGTTGGTGTTCCGTCAGGATTGATGTTGCCTTGGCCGGCCTCATCGCTGGCAAGCCAGCTCCCACAGTGTCGTGCGCATGACTCTTGTGGGAGCCGGCTTGCCGGCGATGAGGTCGGTTCAGGCGGATGATTACTTGTTGGTATAGATCTGGTCGAACACGCCACCGTCGTTGAAGTGGGTCTTCTGCACGGTGCGCCAGTCACCGAAGGTCTTCTCTACCGACAGGAAGTCGACTTTCGGGAAGCGGTCGGTGTACTTGGCCAGCACCGTGGCGTCACGCGGGCGCAGGTAGTTGTTCGCGGCGATCTCCTGGGCTTCGGGCGACCACAGGTACTTCAGGTATTCCTCGGCAACCGCCTGGGTGCCTTTCTTGGCCACCACCTTGTCGACCACGCTCACCGGCGGCTCGGCTTCGGCAGACACGCTTGGGTAGACCACTTCGAACTGGTCGCGGCCGAACTCGCGGGCGATCATCTCGGCTTCGTTCTCGAAGGTCACCAGCACATCGCCGATCTGGTTGGTCATGAAGGTGGTGGTGGCGGCGCGGCCACCGGTGTCGAGCACCGGCGCCTGCTTGAACAGCTTGCCGACGAAGTCACGGGCCTTGGTTTCATCGCCGCCCTGCTTGAGCACATAGCCCCAGGCCGAGAGGTAGGTGTAGCGGCCATTGCCCGAGGTTTTCGGGTTGGGCACGATCACCTGCACGCCGTCCTTGAGCAGGTCGGGCCAGTCCTTGAGTGCCTTGGGGTTGCCCTTGCGCACGATGAACACGGTGGCCGAGGTGAACGGCGCGCTGTTGTTCGGCAGGCGGCTCACCCAGTTGTCCGGCACCAACTTGCCATTGTCGGCCAGGGCGTTGATGTCGGTGGCCATGTTCATGGTGATGACATCGGCCGGCAGGCCATCGATCACCGCGCGCGCCTGCTTGCTCGAACCGCCGAAGGACATCTGCAGGTTGACCTTCTCGTTGTGCTCTTTTTCCCAGTGCTTCTGGAAGGCGGGGTTGTAGTCCTTGTAGAAGTCGCGCATCACGTCGTAGCTGACGTTGAGCAGGGTGGGGGCGGCGTGGGCGAGGTTGCCCAGGGCCAGGCCCGCGGCGAGCAGCGAGGCGCTGAAGAGTTTTTTCACGTTGCGTCCTTGTTATTGAAAGGGTGTAAGCAGAGTGCCTGCGACTATAGCGGGTGGTTGGCGAGGGGTTAAAGATCAAAACAGTCTTTGGTTATGCCTGGCGCAAGACTGCAAGGCCCAAGCGTCCTCTGTAGGAGCGGCCTTGTGTCACGAAAGGGCTGCGCAGCAGCCCCAGCGGTACTGAGGTGTACTTGAAATTCTGGGGCTGCTTTGCAGCCCTTTCGCGACACAAGGCCGCTCCTACAGGTCCTGTGCCGGTTGTTTGGGAAACAGCACATTGCCACAGCGCGAACAGAACGCCGCGCCATGCTCATGGCTCTTCTTGGCGCAGGTCGGACAGTCGTGCTGCAACTGCTCGCCGCGCATGGCATTGGCCAGCTCCGCGGTGAAGATGCCGGTGGGCACGGCGATGATCGAGTAACCGGTGATCATCACCAGTGACGACAGCACCTGCCCCAGCGGGGTCTTGGGTACGATGTCGCCGAAGCCCACGGTGGTGAGGGTGACGATGGCCCAGTAGATGCCCTTGGGGATGCTGGTGAAACCATGCTCGGGGCCTTCGATCACGTACATCAAGGTGCCGAACACGGTGACCAGGGTCGACACAGTGACCAGGAACACGATGATCTTCTGCTTGCTGCCCTGCAGCGCTGCCAGCAAGTAGTGGGCCTGCTTGAGGTACGGGCTGAGCTTGAGCACGCGGAAGATCCGCAGCATGCGCACCACGCGGATGATCAACAGGTACTGGGCGTCGCTGTAGTACAGGGCGATGATCCCCGGCACGATGGCCAGCAGGTCGACCAACCCGTAGAAACTGAAGGCATAGCGCAGGGGCTTGGGCGAGCAGTACAGGCGGGTCAGGTACTCGGCGAGGAAGATCGCGGTGAAGCCCCATTCGATAAGTGCCAGCAGCCCCGCGTAGTTCTGGTGGACCTCGTCGATGCTGTCGAGGATCACTGTGATGAGGCTGGCGAGGATGATCAGCAACAAAATCATGTCGAAGCGTCTTCCAGCCACGGTGTCGGTCTGGAAGACGATGACGTAGAGCCGCTCGCGCAGGCTCGTGGGGTTGTCCATGGGCTCGTTCCCTTGTGCGAATGGGCAGAGCCTAGGGGCTGGGTTTCAGCTGTGCAAGCGGGGTGCGTTGCGGCGTTGGTTGAGCTGCGCGAAATGGCTGCCCAGGTGCATCAGCCAGCAGGCGACCACGAACGGCGCGGTCAACCCGGCAATGGGCAGCAGGTTGAACAGCGGTTGCAGCAGCAGCGCCAGGGCGATGGCCAGCAGTGTCACCCAGGGCTTTTCGCCCTGGCGGCTGAAGGCCAGTGCGGCCAGTGCCGCATTGAAGCCGTACAGGCCCAGCCAGGCCGCTTGCGCATCGCCAGCCAGCAGCGCGATACCACCACCGATGGCCGAGCCGATCACTGCCCAGGTGGCCGCGTAGGGGTTGGCAAGGTACAGGCCGATGACGATCAGCAGGCCGGCCATGGGCTTGTCGAGCAGGAAGATCTGCCCCAGGCCGCGCAGCATGGCGTACAGCGGGTCGGCCTCGACATAGCTGTTGGTGGCAGGTTCGGCCAGCAGCAGGGCGGCCCAGCCGAGCAGCACGAAGGGCGCGGTGTAGGCGATCAGCAGTTTGCCGCCGCGCTTGCGCCACTGGTGGGTGAGCATGCTCGACAGGCCCCCGGCGGCGATGATCAGCGGCGGCAGGATGGCCGACCAGGGCAGCACCGCGCTGATCAGGATGCCGACCAGCACGCCGTTGTAGCTGTACAGCCCGGCCTGGCGGTCGGCACGGTCGTAACCACGGCGTTGCGCAGTGAGCAGGCCGGCCAGGGCGCCGAGCAGGGCACCGCCGACCAGGCCCGGGGCGGTCAGCAGGATGGCCAGCAGGCAGCACAGGCCGCACAGGGGGTTGCGCAGCAGCAGCACCTGGCTGAAGCCGTTGAGCAGCGCCGTGGCCCAGTCGGGGCACGGGTTGACGAAATTCTTGGTGTACATGGGCAGTCAGTGAGGTGAGTGGTCAGCGGTGGGCCTCTTTGGGCCTCGGTTTTCCGCGGGTTCGGTGTATTGGGAGGGCTTTGCCCTCCTTTCGCGGCACAAGGCCGCTCCTACAAGGGATCGCGTAGCTCTGTAGGAGCGGCCTTGTGTCGCGAAAGGGGCGCAGAGCGCCCCAGCGATCTCAGACCAGGGTCTCGATGCGCAAGGTATTAGTCGAACCGGGCTTGCCGAAAGGCACACCGGCGGTGATCAGCAGCGTGTCACCGCGGCTGGCCATACCTTGCGCCTGGGCGATTTCCAGCGCCGTGGAGACCACTTCATCGACCTGGCGCAGGCGGTCGTTGACCACCGAGTGCACACCCCAGGCCACGCTCAGGCGCCGCGCGGTGTTCAGGTTTGGCGTGAGGTTGAGGATCGGCGCGCGGGGGCGTTCGCGGGCGGCGCGCAGGGTGGAATTGCCCGACTCGCTGTAGTTGACCAGCACCGCCACCGGCAGGATGCCGCTGATACGGCGGATGGCGCAGCTGATGGCGTCCGACACGGTGGCTTCGGCCTTGGGCCGGCCAGCGTCGAGCTGGGCCTGGTAGTCCGGGCCGTTTTCCACCTGGCGGATGATCTTGCTCATCATCTGCACCGCTTCCAGCGGGTAGTCGCCCGAGGCGGTCTCGGCTGACAGCATTACCGCATCGGCACCCTCGGCCACGGCGTTGGCCACGTCGGTGACTTCGGCGCGGGTCGGGGCAGGGGAGAAGCGCATGGATTCAAGCATCTGCGTGGCCACCACCACCGGTTTGCCCAGTTGGCGGCAGGTGTTGATGATCTGCTTCTGGATCTGCGGCACGCTTTCGGCCGGCACCTCCACCCCCAGGTCGCCGCGAGCGACCATGATCGCGTCGGACAGCTCGGCGATGGCTTGCAGCTGCTCGACCGCCGAAGGCTTCTCGATCTTGGCCATCAGGTAGGCGCGGTCGCCGATCAGCTGGCGCGCTTCGATGATGTCTTCAGGGCGCTGCACGAACGACAGGGCCACCCAGTCCACACCCAGCTCCAGGCCGAAGGTGAGGTCGCGGCGGTCTTTTTCGGTGAGCGGGGACAGGTCGAGCACTGCTTGCGGCACGTTGACGCCCTTGCGGTCCGACAGCTCGCCACCGGCCAGCACTTCGGTGTCGATGGCGTCGGCGTGCTTGGCGGTCACCCGCAGGCGCAGCTTGCCGTCATCGAGCAGCAGGTCCATGCCCGGCTCCAGCGCGGCGATGATCTCCGGGTGCGGCAGGTTGACCCGGCGGCTGTCGCCCGGGGTCTTGTCCAGGTCCAGGCGCAGGGCCTGGCCGCGCTGCAGCTGCACCTTGCCGTCGGCGAAGCGGCCCACGCGCAGTTTCGGGCCTTGCAGGTCCATGAGGATGCCCAGCGGGTAGTTGAGCTGCTGCTCGACTTCGCGGATCCACTGGTAGCGCAGGGCGTGGTCGGCGTGTTCGCCGTGGCTGAAGTTGAGGCGGAAGATGTTCACCCCGGCTTCGACCAGCTGGCGGATGTCATCGATGCCGTTGATCGCAGGCCCGAGGGTGGCGAGGATTTTTACTTTTTTATCAGGCGTCATGATTGCGGGGTCTCAAGGATCAGGATGGCGCGGAAGTCGTTGACGTTGGTGCGGGTCGGCTCGGTGACGATCAGCGCATCGAGGGCGGCGAAGTAGCCGTAGCCGTTGTTGTTGTCCAGCTCATCGCTGGCCGACAGGCCCAGGGCCTCGGCGCGGGCGTAGCTGTCTGGGGTCATGTAGGCGCCGGCGTTCTCTTCCGAGCCGTCGATGCCGTCGGTGTCACCGGCCAGGGCGTACACGCCCGGCAGGCCTTTGAGGCTTTCGGTGAGGCTGAGCAGGAATTCGGCGTTGCGCCCGCCACGGCCGTTGCCGCGCACGGTGACGGTGGTCTCGCCGCCGGAGAGGATCACACAGGGCGCCTTCAGCGGCTGGCCGTGCAGGACGATCTGCCGGGCGATGCCGGCGTGGACCTTGGCCACTTCGCGCGACTCGCCTTCCAGGTCACCGAGGATCAGCGGGCTGAAGCCGGCCTGGCGGGCTTTCACGGCGGCGGCCTCCAGCGACTGCTGGGGTTTGGCGATCAGCTGGAAGTGGCTGCGCGCCAGCGCCGGGTCGTCGGCCTTGACGGTTTCGGAGGCCGGGTTGTTGAGCCAGTCGATGACCGCTTTAGGGGCGTCGATGTTGTAGCGCTTGATGATCGCCAATGCATCGGCCGAGGTGCTCGGGTCGGCCACGGTGGGGCCGGAGGCGATGACCGTGGCCAGGTCGCCCGGTACGTCGGAAATCGCATAGGTGTAGACGGTGGCCGGCCAGCAGGCCTTGGCCAGGCGGCCGCCCTTGATCGCCGAGAGGTGCTTGCGCACGCAGTTCATCTCGCCGATGGTGGCGCCGGACTTGAGCAGCGCCTTGTTGATCTGCTGCTTGTCGGCCAGGGTCAGGCCTTCGGCGGGCAGGGCCAGCAGCGCCGAGCCACCGCCGGAGAGCAGGAAGATGACGCGGTCGTCTTCGTTCAGGTTGCTGACCAGATCGAGCACGCGCTTGGCGACGGCCAGGCCGGCGGCGTCGGGGACCGGGTGGGCGGCTTCGACCACCTCGATCTTCTGGCAGTTGGCGCCGTGGCCGTAGCGGGTGACGACCAGGCCGGAGACTTCTCCTTGCCAGCTTTTCTCGACCACTTCGGCCATGGCGGCTGCGGCTTTGCCGGCGCCGATGACGATGACACGGCCGCTACGGTCGGCGGGCAGGTAGGGTTCTAGGACTTGGCGAGGGTGGGCGGCGGCGATGGCTGTGTCGAACAGCTCGCGGAGTAATTTTTGCGGATCGACCGACATGGCAGGCTCCCAGATTATTGTTGTTCTGCACAATCAAAAACGCCCCTGGAACTGCCTCCGTGCAGGCCGAACCAGGGGCGGGTGTTGCTCGGTGTGAAATCGGGAATTCTGGGGGCGCTTTGCGCCCCTTTCGCGACACAAGGCCGCTCCTACAGGAGACCGCGATCCCTTGTGGGAGCGGCCTCGCCGGAGCGCCGGACCGGTCGGAAAGGGCTGCGCAGCAGCCCCCGAACTCAAATCACTTGTCGTCGCGGATCGAGAAGTTGGCCATGTGCTCCAGGCCTTTGATCAGCGCCGAGTGGTCCCAGTTGCCGCCGCCCAGGGCCTGGCAGGTGTTGAACACTTGCTGGGCATTGGAGGTGTTGGGCAGGTTGATGCCCAGCTCCTTGGCACCCTGCAGGGCCAGGTTCAGGTCCTTCTGGTGCAGGTTGATGCGGAAGCCCGGGTCGAAGGTGCCTTTGATCATGCGCTCGGCGTGCACTTCGAGGATCTTCGAGGAGGCGAAGCCACCCATAAGCGCTTCACGCACCTTGGCTGGGTCGGCGCCGTTCTTGGCGGCGAACAGCAGGGCTTCGGCGACGGCCTGGATGTTCAGGGCGACGATGATCTGGTTGGCGACCTTGGCGGTCTGGCCGTCACCGTTGCCACCGACGCGGGTGATGTTCTTGCCCATGGCTTCGAACAGCGGCAGGGCGCGCTCGAAGGCTTTCGGGCAGCCGCCGACCATGATGCTCAGAGTGGCAGCCTTGGCGCCGACTTCGCCGCCGGACACCGGGGCGTCCAGGTAGGCGGCGCCGGTGGCCTTGATCTTCTCGGCGAAAGCCTTGGTGGCGGTAGGGGAGATCGAGCTCATGTCGATCACCACCTTGTTCGGACCGACGCCTTCGGCAACGCCGTTCTCACCGAACAGGACGCTTTCGACCTGTGGGGTGTCGGGCACCATGACGATGATGAACTCGGCTTCCTGGGCCACTTCCTTGGGGTTGGCCAGGGCCACGCCGCCGGCGGCGATCAGGTTGGCTGGCGCTGCGTCGTGGTGGGTCGAAACGAAGATGCTGTGACCTGCCTTTTGCAGGTTCTGGGCCATGGGGTTGCCCATGATGCCGGTGCCGAGGAAACCGATTTTAGCCATGAGAATTCTGCCTCTTTGTATTTGTATGAACAGGCGACCTGGCCCCTGTAGGAGCGGCCTTGTGTCGCGAAAGGGGCGCGTAGCGGCCCCACCTTCTCAGCCACGCAGGAACATTGTCGGGGCTGCTGCGCAGCCCTTTCGCGACACAAGGCCGCTCCTACAACGGTCCTGCGTGTGTTTCAAATTGCGTTGTGCGTCTTGAGCCAGCCCAGGCCCGCTTCGGTGGTGGTCTTGGGCTTGTATTCCGCGCCCACCCAGCCCTGGTAACCGATGCGGTCCAGGTGCTCGAACAGGAAGCGGTAGTTGATCTCGCCGGTGCCGGGTTCGTTGCGGCCCGGGTTGTCGGCTAACTGCACGTGGTTGATCAGCGCCAGGTTGGCTTCCAGGGTGCGGGCCAGGTCACCTTCCATGATCTGCATGTGATAGATGTCGTACTGCAGGAACAGGTTGTCGCTGCCCACTTCGGCCTGGATTTCCAGGGCCTGTTTAGTGGTGTTCAGGTAGAAGCCTGGGATGTCGCGGGTGTTGATCATTTCCATGACCAGGCGGATCCCGGCGGCCTTGAGCTTGTCGGCGGCGTAGCGCAGGTTGTCGACGAAGGTCTTGCGCACGGTGGCGCAATCCGGGCCTTGCGGGCGGATGCCGGCCAGGGCGTTGACCTGGGTGTTGCCCAGCACCTTGGCGTACTCGATGGCCTTGTCGACCCCGGCGCGGAACTCTTCGATGCGGTCCGGGTGGCAGGTGATGCCGCGCTCACCCTTGGCCCAGTCGCCGGCCGGCAGGTTGAACAACACTTGCGTAAGGCCGTGGGCGTCGAGCTGCTGCTTGATCTCGGCGGCGCTGAAATCGTACGGGAAGAGGTATTCGACACCGCTGAAGCCAGCATCGGCGGCGGCCTTGAAGCGGGCCAGGAAGTCCTGTTCGGTGAACAGCATGGACAGGTTGGCAGCGAAGCGAGGCATGGTTGTCTCCTTGCGATGGAGGCCCCCGGCGCAGCGCCGGGGGCGTCAGGCGATCAGTCGAGCATCGAGATGGCGGTTGGCGCGTCGTTACCGACCAGGGCGAGGTCTTCGAATTCGTTGACCGCGTTGATCTCGGTGCCCATGGAAATGTTGGTGACACGCTCGAGGATCACTTCGACCACGACCGGTACGCGGAACTCTTCGGCCATCTTCTGCGCCTTGAGCAGGGCAGGGGCGATCTCGGCCGGTTCGAACACGCGCAATGCCTTGCAGCCCAGGCCTTCGACCACGGCGACGTGGTCGACACCGTAGGTGGCGGCGTCGGTGGAGTTGATGTTCTCGAACGCCAGTTGTACACAGTAATCCATGTCGAAGCCACGCTGCGCCTGGCGGATCAGGCCGAGGTAGGCGTTGTTCACCAGCACGTGGACATACGGCAGGTTGAACTGCGCGCCCACCGCCAGCTCTTCGATCATGAACTGGAAGTCGTAGTCACCGGACAGCGCGACAACCTTGCGCGATGGATCGGCCTTGACCACACCGAGTGCGGCAGGGATGGTCCAGCCCAGCGGGCCGGCCTGGCCGCAGTTGATCCAGTGGCGTGGCTTGTACACGTGCAGGAACTGCGCGCCGGCGATCTGCGACAGGCCGATGGTGCTGACGTAGGTGGTGTCCTTGCCGAACACTTCGTTCATTTCCTGGTACACGCGCTGTGGCTTGACCGGAACGTTGTCGAAGTTGGTCTTGCGCTGCAGGCTCGATTTGCGCTGCTGGCAGTCTTCCAGCCAGGCCTTGCGGCACTTCAGCTTGCCGGCGGCTTTCCACTCGCGGGCCACTTCGAGGAACACGTCCAGCGCCTTGCCGGCATCGGAAACGATACCCAGGTCCGGGGTGAATACGCGGCCGATCTGGGTCGGTTCGATGTCCACGTGCACGAACTTGCGGCCTTCGGTGTAGACGTCGACCGAGCCGGTGTGGCGGTTGGCCCAACGGTTGCCGATACCGAACACCAGGTCGGACTTGAGCATGGTCGCGTTGCCGTAGCGGTGCGAGGTCTGCAGGCCGACCATGCCGACCATCAGCGCGTGGTCGTCAGGGATGGTGCCCCAGCCCATCAGGGTTGGCACTACCGGTACGCCGGTCAGTTCGGCGAACTCGACCAGCTTGTCGCTGGCGTCGGCGTTGATGATGCCGCCACCGGCCACCAGCAGTGGGCGCTCGGCGTCATTGAGCAGGGCCAGGGCTTTTTCGGCCTGGACGCGGGTAGCGGCTGGCTTGTTGATCGCCAGTGGCTCGTAGGCGTCGATGTCGAATTCGATTTCGGCCATCTGCACGTCGAACGGCAGGTCGATCAGCACGGGGCCTGGGCGGCCGGTACGCATTTCGTAGAAGGCTTTCTGGAAGGCATAGGGCACCTGGCCCGGCTCCAGTACGGTGGTCGCCCACTTGGTCACCGGCTTGACGATGCTGGTGATGTCGACGGCCTGGAAGTCTTCCTTGTGCAGGCGAGCACGTGGGGCTTGGCCTGTGATGCAGAGGATCGGGATGGAGTCGGCCGACGCACTGTACAGGCCGGTGACCATGTCGGTGCCGGCAGGGCCGGAAGTGCCGATGCACACGCCGATGTTGCCTGGGTTGGCGCGGGTGTAGCCCTCGGCCATGTGCGAGGCACCTTCGACGTGGCGAGCGAGGACGTGATCGATGCCACCGACTTTCTTCAGGGCCGAGTACAGCGGGTTGATCGCGGCGCCGGGAATACCGAACGCGGTATCTACACCTTCACGGCGCATGACCAGAACGGCTGCATCGATTGCTCTCATTTTGCTCATGGTTTGTGCCTCATCGATTTTGTAATTGTATACAACTTGCTTTGCGGCAGAGTGTATTCACGCTTCGACCCAAAGGTCAATCCATTTTCGTCGGGGAATTGCGCTGGTCGCTCAGGCCCTGGAAAAGCGGCATTTCGTCGCACTCGGTACGATTGGTCAAAAATATTGTATACAAAACATATCGCTGTTGTGTTCTATTCTTCCATCGGTTTTCAACTGCCCTCAGGGCTTCTCACAACAAGAAGAGGACCTTTTCATGACCGCATTGACCCTGAAAGTCGCCGTAGGCGTGGTGAACGCTGCGCTTGCCGCAGGCCGCAAGATCAACGCAGCGCCACTGACCGTGGCGGTGCTGGATGCCGGCGGGCACCTGCTGGCGCTGCAGCGGGAGGATGGCGCTAGCCTGTTGCGCCCGGAGGTGGCCATCGGCAAGGCCTGGGGCGCGGTGGCGCTGGGCAAGGGTTCGCGCCTGCTGGCGCTGGATTCGCAGCAGCGGCCGGCGTTCTACGCCGCGCTCAATGGGCTGGGCGAGCGGCCGGTGGTGCCGGTACCGGGTGGCGTGCTGATTCGTGATCAGGACGGCACGGTACTGGGTTCGGTAGGGATCAGCGGGGATACGTCGGATATCGACGAGCAGTGCGCGATCAGTGCGATCGAGGAGGTGGGGCTGACGGCGGATGCGGGGGTTGCGGCCTAAGGCTCAAAATACTGGGGCCGCTTTGCGGCCCTTTCGCGGCACAAGGCCGCTCCTACAGGGGTTACGCATTTCCCTGTAGGAGCGGCCTTGTGCCGCGAAAGGGCCGCGAACGGGCTGCAAAGCAGCCCCATTGGCCCTGTCAGGCCGCTTCGGGTTCGCAACCCTTCAACACCAGGCGAATGATGGTCTCCGCCGCCGCGTCGTAATCGCTCTCTGCCAGCTTGGCCTTCCCGGTCACCACGGAAATCTGCCAGTCGAAATCCGCATAGGTTTGTGTCGCTGCCCAGATGCTGAACATCAGGTGGTGCGGGTCGACGTTGGCGATCTGCCCGCGCTCAAGCCAGCTCTGGATGCACTCGATGTTGTGCCGGGCCTGCTCGTTCAACTGCTCGACCTGGCGCGGCGACAAGTGCGGGGCGCCGTGCATGATCTCGCTGGCGAACACTTTCGAGGCGTGGGGCAGGTCGCGGGAGATGCGAATCTTCGAGCGGATGTAGGCGCTGAGCACTTCCTTGGGGTCACCGTCGGCATTGAACGGCGTCGACGCCTGCATGATCGGCGCGATGATGCTCTCGAGCACCTCGCGGTAGAGGTTCTCTTTCGACTTGAAGTAGTAGTACACGTTCGGCTTGGGCAGGCCGGCCTTGGCCGCGATATCGCTGGTCTTGGTGGCGGCGAAGCCCTTGTCGGCGAATTCTTCACTGGCCGCGCGCAGGATCAGTTCCTTGTTGCGCTCGCGAATGGTGCTCATTGGCGGGGATCTTCCTCGTATAGGGCCCCTTGCAGGAAGGGTTCGGCATGGTAGCACCCGGCCCGACAAGCGCTCAAGGCAGCGTCATTGGGCTAGAATTCGCATCTTTGAAAACCACTGGAACAGGCAAACATGGCAGGAAGCAGTCTACTGGTACTGATCGACGACATCGCCACGGTGCTCGACGACGTCTCGTTGATGACCAAGGTCGCGGCGAAGAAGACCGCCGGTGTGCTGGGCGACGACCTGGCGCTCAATGCCCAGCAGGTCAGCGGCGTGCGCGCCGAGCGGGAGATCCCGGTGGTGTGGGCGGTGGCCAAGGGCTCGATGGTCAACAAGGCGATCCTGGTGCCGGCGGCGCTGCTGATCAGTGCCTTCATCCCCTGGGCGGTGACGCCGCTGCTGATGGTCGGTGGTGCCTACCTGTGCTTCGAAGGCTTCGAGAAGCTGGCGCACAAGTTCCTGCACAGCAAGGCCGATGCCGAGGCGCAGCATGAGGCGCGCAAAGAGGCCGTGGCCGATCCGAATGTGGACCTGGTCGCGTTCGAGAAGGAGAAGATCAAGGGCGCGGTGCGCACCGACTTCATCCTCTCCGCCGAAATCATCGCCATCACCCTGGGCACCGTCGCCGATGCGCCGCTGACCCAGCAGATCATCGTGCTGTCGGGGATCGCCATTGTCATGACCGTCGGCGTTTACGGCCTGGTGGGTGGCATCGTCAAACTCGATGACCTGGGGCTGTGGATGAGCAAGAAGGCCTCGGGCCTGGCCCGTGCCGTCGGCAATGGCATCCTGCGTGCGGCGCCGTACCTGATGAAGAGCTTGTCGGTGATCGGCACCGCAGCGATGTTCCTGGTGGGTGGCGGCATCCTGGTGCACGGCATCGCGCCGCTGCATCACGCGATCGAAGCATTCAGCGAAGGGCGTGGCGGGGCATTGACCGGGGCGCTGCTCAATGGCGTGGCCGGCGTGGTGGCCGGGGCCGTGGTGCTGGCGGTGGTCGGTGTGGTGGGTAAGCTGTGGCGGGCGCTACGGCCGGCTAATTGAGGTGCATGGCCGGGGCTTTGCCCCGGTTCGCGGGTAAACCCGCTCCCACAGGCGCCGCATCAGGGATGAAGCCTGCGCGGTACCTGTGGGAGCGGGTTTACCCGCGAATGGGCTGCGCAGCAGCCCAGGCCGTCGATCAAATCAGAAGTGAACCTTGACCAGGAAGCTCATGGTGTTCTGATCGGTGGTGAAGGCATCGCTGTCTTTGATGCCGTACTTGTTCTTCCAGTAGTCGTACTCGATACCCACGTACAACTGCTTCTCACCCAGGTGCAGCGCTTTACCCAGGTCGTACTTGATCTGCGGGTTGAAGTGCAGGTTGGCCTGGTAGGTGCCGCGACGGTTCTCGTCGTTGTCCACCACCCAATCCATGAAGCCGTCGATCAGGATGTCGGACGAACCCACCGGCAGGGTGTACGACCACACCGGGGTGATCTGCCAGACGTTGTCGCCCGGGCGGCTGCCATCGGTGGTGCGCTGGTAGAAGTTCAGCTGGAAGTAGTCGAAGCCGGGGATGGCCAGGTCGAAGCCGGGACCGATCAGGTAGGACTCGGTGTCACCCTCGCCGAACTCGTAGGTCATGGCCAGCAGCACGTCCTTCACCGGGCCGAACTCGATCTTCTGGTCGAAGATCTTGCCGAACGACAGGCGTGGGCTGAACTCGCCGTAGTAGGTGTTCGGGCCGTTGCTGGCGTCCTTCTTGCCCTGGTAGAAAATCTTGTCGACGAAGAAGAAGTTGTCGCCGTACTTCCAGCCGTCGGCGTGCTCGAAGGTCACCGTCTGCTGGATCTCGGGGTTGACCTTGAAGTTCTTGCCCCACAGGTAGGTGAGGCTGTTGTTCTGCCATTGCAGCAGGTCACCGGCTTGGCTGGCGCCGCAGGCCAGCAGGCCACCGGCGAGGATCAGGCTATTCATGATACGCATTGCGTGTGTCGCTCCCTTTATTGGATCTGTTGTCAGCGCTCGGGCGCTGTTTTTTGTCTTTTGAGTCAGCTTTTTTCGATTGGCCACAGCTGTTTGGCAAGAGCTGCGCCAACTTTCCGGGTTGGCCACAACCATCCTGCTCGACGACTTGCTGAACGGATGAACATGGGTCTTTCTGGCTGGCAACACGTTGGCCAACCGCCCGAATTCATTGACTGAGCGGTCAGCAAACGTGGGCAGGATCCTTCCTGCCCCGATCGAGGGGGCGCGCAGATTACTGGCTTGCGCGCCGGTCCTCAAGTGCTCCATCCTGGAACACGGTGTTACAAACTTGTGCGTTCGGTCAGGTTATCAGAAATGAACCTTGATGAGAGCACTGGCGACGCTTTGATTGCTTTGCAGGTTGCCCTGGCTGTCGATACCGTACTTGTCCTTCCAGTAGCTGTACTCGAAGCCCACGTAGAGCTGCTTGGCGCCCAGGTTCAGGGCCTTGCCCAGGTCGTACTTGACCTGCGGGTTGAAGTGCAGGTTGGCGTGGTAGGTGCCGCGACGGGTCTGGTCGTTGTCGGTGACCCAGTCCATGTAGCCGTCGATCAGAATGTCCGAGCGGCCAACGGGGATGGTGTACGACCAGCCAGGGGTGATCTGCCAGACGTTGTCGCCCGGGCGGCTGCCTTCGGTGTTGCGCACGTAGAAGTTCAGGGTGAAATAGTTGAAGCCGGGAATGTTCAGGTCGAAGCCGGGGCCGATCAGGTAGGCCTCGTTGTCGCCCTCACCACGCTCGTAGGTCATGGCCAGCAGCACGTCCTTGATCGGACCGAAGCTCAAGTTGCGATCGAAGATCTTGCCGAATGACAGGCGCGGGCTGAACTCGCCGTAGTAGGTGGTCACGCCTTTGCTCGGGTCGGGCTTGCCGTTGTAGAAGATCTTGTCGACGAACATGAAGGTGTCGCCGTACTTCCATTTGTTGGCGTGCTCGAAGGTGATGGTCTGCTGGATGTCGGGGTTGACCTTGAAGTCCTTGCCATACAGGTAGGTCAGGCTTTCGCCGTGCCATTGCAGCCATTCCCCGGCATGCGAGGGAAGGGTGGTGGCCAGCAGGCTGCTGCCCAGCAGCAGGGACGAGGTGATGCGTTTCATGTTGTGTTTCCCGGACTTATTGTTTTTGTTGGCGGTTTATTCGGCGCGCAGGCGCCCCGGACGGCCCATTCCGGCGGGCCGACGGTGTTGCATCTACTACGGGTCGAGAGCGGGGCGGCAATGCATGCCGCCCCTGGTCCTCAATGCTGGTGGCAGGCGTCGTTGTGCGCGGCGCGGTCGGCGCCACCGAGGATGTTGAACAACAGGTTCAGCACCAGGGCGCTGAGGGTGGCCATGGCGATGCCACTGTGGGTGATGGGTTCCATCCACTGCGGCATCTGCGCGAAGAACTCCGGACGGACCACGGGGATCAGGCCGAAGCCGACACTGACCGCGACCAGCAGCTGGTTGCGACGGTCGGAGATATCCGCTTCCTGGAGGATCTTGATCCCGGTGGCGGTGACCATGCCGAACATGGCGATGGACGCGCCACCCAGTACCGCAGGCGGGATCGAGGCGATCAGGAAGGCCGCCTTGGGCAGCAGGCTGAGCAGGATCAGCAGCCCGCCGGCCATGACCGTGACGTAGCGGCAGCGCACGCCGGTCATCTGCACCAGGCCGATGTTCTGGGCGAACGAGGAGTGGGTGAAGGTGTTGAAGAAGCCGGCGATGAACGACGCGCCAGCGTCGCACAGCAGGCCGCGACGCAGCATCCCAGGGGTGACTTCACGATCGGTGACCTTGCCCAGGGCGAGGAACATGCCCGTGGACTCGACGAAGATGATCACCACCACCAGGCACATCGACAGGATCGGTGCCAGGCTGAAGGTCGGCATGCCGAAGTGCAGGGGGGTGACCACCTGCAGCCAGGGTGCTTCGCTCAGGCCGGACAGGTCGACCATGCCGATGGAGCCGGCAAGGATGTAGCCCAGGCCCATGCCCACCAGTACCGAAACGTTGACCCAGAAGCCGCGCATGAAGCGGTTGATCAGCAGGATCACCGCCAGCACCAGGCCGGCGACCATCAGGTAGATCGGCGCGCCGAAGGCTTCGGCCTCGTGGCCGCCACCCGCCCAGTTGACCGCGACCGGGAACAGCGACAGGCCGATGGAGGTGATGACCGTGCCGGTCACCAGGGGTGGGAAGAAGCGCACGACCTTGGACATGAACGGCGCGATCAGCATGCCGAAGAACCCGGCGGCGATGGTCGCGCCGAAGATCCCCTGCAAACCGACCCCTGGCATGCCGGCCATGGCCACCATGCTGCCGACGGCGGCGAAGCTGGCGCCCATCATGACCGGCATGCGTATGCCGACCGGGCCGATACCGAAGGATTGGATGATGGTGGCAACGCCGGCGACCAGCAGGTCGGCGTTGATCAGGAAGGCGACTTCCTCGCGTGACAGGCCGGCGGCCTGGCCGATGATCAGCGGCACGGCAATGGCGCCACCGTACATCAGCAGAACGTGTTGCAGACCCACCAAGATCAGCTGGAACAAGGGCAGGGGCTGTCGTGGTGGCGCAACAGGGATGTACGCCTTGGGTGACTCGGACATGCAGCACCTCGAGTTTTGTTTTTATTCTCGGATCCAAGCCAAAAGCTCCAAGCGGCAAGCTTCAAGTAGAAGCTTGTGGTTCCCGCTCGAAGCCTGAGGCTCGATGCTTGCTTGTTATCTAGCTACTTACCGCTTGTAGCTTGCAGCTGCTTTCAGTTGACTTGCGCGCCTTTGGCGATCCAGTCGCCGACCAGCTTGCGCTCTTCGACGGTCATCTGGGTGATGTTGCCCAGCGGCATGATCTGGCTGGCGACAGCTTGCGCCTGGATGCGCGCGGCCTGGGCCTGGATCTGCTGCGGGGTGTCGAACATCACGCCGGCAGGGGCGGCGCTGAACAGCGGGCTGGTCGGCTTGGCCGAGTGGCACACGGTGCAGCGTTCCTGGATGACGTTGTGGATCTTGTCGAAGCTACCGGTGGCGGCCTGGGCGGTGGCCTGGGCAGGCGCCGCGGCAGCTGCTTCGGCAGGCTTGGCAGCTTCCTCGGCACGCAGTTCGGCGGCGGTCTTGCCACCTACGGCGGTGGCCGGCAGCGGCTGGTACTCGACCTTGGCAGCAGCCTGCTCAGGCGCAGTCGGCAGCGGCTTGGGGCCGGTCACGTAGGCCAGGCAGATCATCGCCAGGGCGCCGACGGGCAGGGTCCAGGCGTACTTGTTGCTGTCGTGGCGGGTGTTGAAGTAGTGACGGATCAGTACCGCGGCCACCGCGATCCCGGCCAGGATCAGCCAGTTGTACTGGCTGCCGTAGGTGCTCGGGAAGTGGTTGCTGATCATGATGAACAGCACCGGCAGGGTGAAGTAGTTGTTGTGGCGCGAGCGCAGCAGGCCCTTGGCCGGCAGTACCGGGTCCGGGGTCTGGTTGTTCTCGATGGCCGCCACCAGCTGGCGCTGGGCCGGCATGATGATGCGGAACACGTTACCGACCATGATGGTGCCGATGATCGCGCCGGTGTGCAGGTAGGCGCCGCGGCCGCTGAACACCAGGCTGAAGCCCCAGCATGCGGCGATGATCAGCACGAACAGCACGCCACCCAGCAGCGCTGGCTTCTTGCCCAGGGGCGAGTCGCACAGGAAGTCGTAGACGAACCAGCCGGCGATCAGCGAGCCGATACCGATGGCCACGCCTTCGGCACCGCTCAGGGTGCTGCCGGGTGCCAGCAGGTACAGCGCCGGGTTCCAGTAGAACACCACGCACAGCAAGGCGATCCCGGACATCCAGGTGAAGTAGGCTTCCCATTTGAACCAGTGCAGGTTCTCGGGCATCTTCGGCGGGGCGAGCTTGTATTTTTCCAGGTGGTAGATACCGCCACCGTGGATGGCCCAGAGGTCACCCGACAACCCATCGCGCGGGTTGCTTCGGTTCAGGTGGTTCTCCAGCCAGACGAAGTAGAACGATGCACCGATCCAGGCGACACCGGTGATCATGTGAACCCAGCGAATGCTCAGGTTCAGCCATTCGTGAAGGTGTGCTTCCACAGTAGTTACCTCTCGCCGGTCACCACATCGATGACCGACCCTTTCTTATTGGTGGGGATTGAGGATCAGCATCTGTTCCTCGGGGAAGTAATGCTCATCGCAGTTGTTGCCAGAACCACTGCGATCAACCACCAGGAAATCATCCCGCTTTTCGATCGTCAGCACCGGGTGGTGCCACACGCCGCGATGGTAATTAATGCCCTGCCTGCCGTTACTACGGAAGGCACGGACCAAGCCTGATACAGGTGCATCGCCAACCGGCGCGACCACGATCAGAAAGGGGTTGCCGAGCAGCGGGATGAAAGCCTGGCTGCCCAGCGGATGGCGTTCCAGCATGCGTACGGTCAGCGGCATCTCCAGCGCGTCGGCGCGGAAGATGCTGATGATCGCCTTGTCCTCAGGCTCGGCGGTCTCGACCGTGGCGAGCTTGTGGAAGCGCATGGTCGAGCCGTTGTTGATCATGAAGTGGTCACTGCCATCGGTTTCGATCACGTCACCGAACGGGGCGAAGGCTTCTTTGGTCAGGGGCTCGATCATCAGGGTGCGCATGCGGTTATCTCTTCTATGTTCGTTGTTCTTGATTTAGGCAGGCCGGTTCAGCGGGCCCGTCCTCAAAGCTGCAGCAGGCGGAACAGGGCGATCAGGTTGATCTGCGCCAGGGCTTCCTTGAACTCGGCATCCTGGTCGTTGTGGATGCGTTTTTCGAAAGAAGCGAGGATCTGGTGCCGGTTGCTGCCCTTGACCGCCATGATGAACGGGAACTGGAACTTGGCCTTGTAGCCGTCGTTCAGTTCGGTGAAACGGGCGAATTCCTCGGCGGTGCACTGGTGGATGCCAGCGCCGGCCTGCTCGTTGGTGCTCGATTCGGTCAGCTCGCCCTGTACGGCGGCTTTGCCGGCCAGGTCCGGGTGAGCGTTAATCAGTGCCAGCTGGTCTGCATGGTTGGCGCTGAGCAGGATGTCGCTCATGCGCTGATGCAACGCCTCGATCTCGTCCAGCTCAGTCAGCTGACCCAGGTCGTAGGCTTTCTCGGCGACCCACGGCGAGTGCTCGTAGATGTCGGCGAAGGCCTCGACGAAGGCGGCGCGGTCCAGGGTGGAGGGCTTGAGGGTCTTGAAGGCGGTCATCAGGCGTTCTCTTTCTTGTACGGGTGGGTGGCGTGCCAGTGGCGGGCGATGTCCACGCGACGGGCGAACCAGACCTGGTCGTGGCTCTTGGCGTAGTCGACGAAGCGCTTGAGCGCGGCCAGGCGGGCAGGGCGGCCGACCAGGCGGCAGTGCAGGCCGATCGAGAGCATTTTCGGGGCTTCGGCGCCTTCTGCGTACAGCACGTCGAAGGCGTCCTTGAGGTACTGGAAGAACTGCTCGCCGCAGTTGAAACCCTGCACCTGGGTGAAGCGCATGTCGTTGGTGTCCAGGGTGTAGGGGATCACCAGGTGCGGCTTGTCGGTCGGGTTGTTTGGTTCCCAGTAGGGCAGGTCGTCGTCGTAGGTGTCGCTGTCGTAGAGGAAGCCACCTTCCTCCATCACCAGGCGGCGAGTGTTCGGGCCGGTGCGGCCGGTGTACCAACCCACCGGACGTTCGCCGGTCAGTTCGGTAAGGATGCGGATGGCCTCGAGCATGTGCTCGCGCTCTTGCGCCTCATCCATGTTCTGGTAGTCGATCCAGCGGTAGCCGTGGCTGCAGATCTCGTGGCCGGCTTCGGCCATGGCGCGGATCACGTCGGGGTGGCGCTGGGCGGCCATGGCCACGGCGAAGATGGTCAGCGGCACGCCGCTGTCCTTGAACAACTTGAGCAGGCGCCACACGCCGGCACGGCTGCCGTACTCGTACAGCGACTCCATGCTCATGTTGCGCTGGCCCTGCAGGGGCTGGGCGGCAACCATTTCAGACAGGAAGGCCTCGGATTCCTTGTCACCGTGCAGGATGTTGCGCTCGCCACCTTCTTCGTAGTTGAGCACGAAGGACAGTGCAATGCGGGCATTCCCCGGCCATTGCGGATGAGGTGGGTTGTTGCCGTAACCGATCAGGTCGCGAGGGTAGTCAGCGCTCACTGCAGTCTTCCTTCTTGTACGTTTGTGCGGGTGGTGGGCGGGCCGCGTCGGGATGTCGCACCACCGGATGGGCTGATTGTATACAACTTCTTAAATCTTTTGTAAGCCTGTTTTTCCGCATTTCTTCCCATTTGTCGCGTCGTGGTCCCTTGCAAGAAATCTGCCTGACTGGTCAGATAATGCTGACGGCGCCGGCATGCGGCCTGCCTTTGCGATTGATGGCGTGTTTTCGGGGGTGAGCGGACGGGCAGGGAAGAAGGTTCAAAAAATTGTGTACAATTTTTTGAGAAACTGTCTTAATGGCGTCATTCCCGCATGCCGCAGGCCTCTGTGCCCGCTGAATGCCGTGTATTTTTTGCCCACGCATATGACAAGAGGCGACAAGCAAATGGGACGTTTGACCACACACGTACTGGATGCCGCGCACGGCTGCCCAGGCAGCTCGATCAAGGTCGAGCTGTATCGCGTCGAAGGCCAGCAGCTGGAGCTGGTGAACACTGCCCTGACCAATAGCGATGGCCGCGTCGACGCGCCGCTGCTGCAGGGTGATGACTACCGTACCGGCGTTTACCAGCTGCAGTTCAGCGCCGGCGACTATTACCGCGCCCGTGGCGTGCAATTGCCGGGCACCGCGTTCCTCGACGTCGTCGTGCTGCGCTTTGGCATCGACGAGCAGCAGGAGCACTACCACGTGCCGCTGCTGATCTCGCCGTACAGTTACTCGACCTATCGTGGAAGCTAGTTGGTCGCTAGATGAATCTTCGTAGGTCCTTGCCCGCTCTCACACTGGCGGGCTTTTTTTTGCCTGCTGGAAAGTGCGTCGCGGGGCTGGAGCAACAGTGTTGTTGTAGGAGCAACTGTCTTGCTCAGATTCTAAAAAGCCTACGCGATCCCTTGTGGGAGCGGGCTTGCCCGCGAACACCGGCGCAGCCGGTGCCAGCCAGCGCGGTGGCTGCTTCGCGGGCAAGTCGCAGCGGCGAACCGCCGCTCCCACAGGGGATCGCGGTGCGGCTCCTGGCAATGTTCCCTGCGCGACAGCGCAGCCCGTAGGGCTGGGGGATCTCCTACAGGGGCGTGCGCACAAGCAAAAGGCAGTTACTCTTGCAGGCAGACATGACAAAGGGGCGCCATGCGCCCCTTTTTCGTTCAGCCCTGGATCAGGGCGTAACGCCCACCGTCCCACCCGCCAGCTTCGGCTGCCGGTACAGGTCCAGCAGCACCTGGTCCAGCACCTGCGAGGCGCCCCAGGGTTTGGGGTCGTTGAGGATGGCGGCGACCGCCCAGGTGTTGCCGTTGCTGTCGCGGCTGAAGCCGGCGATCGCGCGCACGGTGTTGAGGGTACCGGTCTTGATGTGGGCCTCGCCGCTCATCGCCGTGCGCTTGAGGCGCTTGCGCATGGTGCCGTCCATGCCCACCAGTGGCATCGAGCTGATGAACTCGGCGGCGTACGGGCTCTTCCAGGCAGCCTGCAGCAGTGCTGCCATCTCGCGGGTGCTGACCCGTTCGGCGCGGGACAGGCCGGAGCCGTTCTCCATCACCAGGTGCGGTGCGGTGATGCCTTTCTTGGCCAGCCACTGGCGCACCACGCGTTGGGCGGCGCGGGCGTCGTCGCCGTCGGCGTCGGTACGGAACTGCGCGCCAAGGCTCAGGAACAGCTGCTGGGCCATGGTGTTGTTGCTGTACTTGTTGATGTCGCGGATCACTTCCACCAGGTCGGGGGAGAAGGCCCGGGCCAGCAGGCGCGCGCTCTTGGGCACGTTCTCGACGCGATCGCGGCCCTGGATGCTGCCGCCCAGCTCGTTCCAGATGGCGCGCACGGCGCCAGCGGCATAGGTGGGGTGGTCGAGCAGCGACAGGTAGGTCTGCGAGTTGCAGCCCTCGCCCAGTTGGCCGCTGACGGTCACGCTTACGCCGTCGGCCTGCATCACCGGGTTGTAACGCACATCGCCGGTGCACTGTTTGCTCGCTACCGCCTTGACCTGGTTGTCGATGCGGATGCTGGCGATGGGCGGTTCCACCGCAATGGTCACCTTGCCGCCATCATTGCGGGCGACGAAGCGCAGGGCCTTGAGGTTGACCAGCAGCGAGTCGGGCTTGACCAGGAAGGGTTTGTTCTCGTCGCCGCCATCGTCATTGAACTGCGGCAGGTTGGGCTGCACGAAATGGCTGCGGTCCAGTACCAGGTCGCCGGTGACGGTGCGCACGCCGTTGGCGCGCAGGTCGCGCATCAGCAGCCAGAGCTTTTCCATGTTCAGCTTGGGGTCACCGCCACCCTTGAGGTAGAGGTTGCCGTTGAGCACGCCGTTGCTCAGGGTGCCATCGGTGTAGAACTCGGTCTTCCACTGGAAGGTGGGGCCCAGCAGCTCCAGCGCGGCGTAGGTGGTGACCAGCTTCATGGTCGAGGCAGGGTTCACTGAAACGTCAGCGTTGAATACCGTCGCGGTACCAGGGCCGTCGAGCGGCAGCATCACCAGCGACAGGGCGCTGTCCTGAAGTTTGTTGTTTTTCAGGGCCTGTTGCACTTTGGCCGGCAAGCTGGTGTTGACGGCCGCAGCCTGGCTGGGCAGCGCGAGTGGCAGGAGCAGGCCGGCGAGCAATAGTGGGCGGAGCGTCTTGATCATAGAAATAAGAACCCTGCAGGCGAGGGAAAAAGAACATGGGGCTGTAAGAATGATGGCCCCAGCACGAAAACGAATGCGCATTATGCCCCAAGCGCACAGTGTATGCGCCCCGTTCGACACAAATGCGCCGAACTGCCTCGGAAACTGGTAAAGTGCCGCGCGTAAATACTTGAGAGGATTGTTTCATGGCTACCAACCGTTCCCGTCGTCTGCGCAAAAAACTGTGCGTGGATGAATTCCAGGAGCTGGGTTTCGAACTGAACCTGGGCTTCAAGGAAGACCTGTCCGATGAAGCCATCGATGCCTTCCTCGATGCCTTCCTCGCCGAAGCCATGGATGCCAATGGCCTGGATTATGTCGGTGGCGATGATTTCGGCCTGGTCTGCAAGGCTGAACGCGGCTCGGTCACCGAGGAGCAGCGCGCTGCCGTCGAAGCCTGGCTCAAGGGCCGCAACGAGCTGACCACTATCGAAGTCAGCCCGCTGCTGGACGCCTGGTATCCGGAAAAGCCGATCAACCCGGCTTCCTGATCCGCTGGCGGCACCCTTGCCGGTGCCGTATCAGCCTGCCTCGGCCAGGTGGCCCAGCTGCCTGGCCAGGGCCTTCTCCACGCGGCGCATGTGCCGCGCCAGCGCCTGCCGGCGCCGCTTCAACTCCATCAGCGGCAACCCTGGCCCTTCCAATGCCTGACAAGCGAGAATCAACGACCTGGCCTCCAGCATCCGTGCCGCGCTGAGGATCTTGTGTGCCTGGGCGTAGAGCGCGTCGGCATGCTCTTGCGGGTCGATGCTCATCAGGATCTCCAGGTCCTGTCGCAGGCTGAGGTGCAGCGTACCGAGGATGCGGTCGCGATCACTGGCGTTGTCGCCGACGATGGCGCTCAGACCGTCGAGGTCGAAGCGGTGGCCGTGCTTGCCGCAGCCTTTGCTGCACGGCCTGGTACCGCGGGAAATGGCCGTCAGTCGTTGCCCGAGCAACTGCAGGCCAATGGGCTTGAGCAGGCAGTCGTCCATCCCGGCATCCAGGCATTGCTGGCGTACCTCGGGCTGTGCGTTGGCGGTGTAGCCGAGCAGGATGCAACGCGGCCTGCTGTGCAACTGCTCCTCCGTGCGCACGGTCCTGGCCAGTTCGTAGCCGTTCATTTGCGGCATGTTGCAATCGACGATCATGACGTCGAAGCAACCTTCGCGCCATTTGCGCAACCCTTCTCGACCATCGCGGGCGCTATCCTGGCGTAGCCCGAGATAGCTCAATTGCTGGGCCATCAGCAGCAGGTTGGCGGGGTGATCGTCGATCACCAGCACTTTCAGCCGCCCATCGGGGCGTTCGATGGCGCTGGCGAGCAGCGGCGAGGAGGCGACCGGGGCAACGCGTTGCACGGGCATGACCAGTCGCACCCGCGTACCCACGCCATGCAGGCTTTGCAAGGTCAGCTCGCCGCCCATCATCGTGCACAGGTTACGGCTGATCACCAGCCCCAGGCCGGTACCGGCGCGGGCCTCGTCACTGTAGGGGTTGGCCTGCATGAACGGCGTGAACAAGCGTTGCAGGTCTTGCTCGTGGATGCCGATGCCGGTGTCGCGCACCTCCAGTTCCAGGGTCGGGGAGGGTGGGGTACCGTTGCTGCCGAGCTTGATGCTGATACGCACCTGGCCCTGCTCGGTGAACTTGATCGCATTGCTGACCAGGTTGGACAGCACCTGCTTGAAACGCAGCGGGTCGAGCAGCGCATGGCAGCGTGCCTCATCGGTGATCCTCACCTCCAGGGTCAGGCCCTTGTGCCGGGCCAGGCCGTCGAATACCCGGCCCACCGACTCGACCAATGCGGCAAGGTCTACGGGCTCCGGGGCGAGGGACAGATGCCCGGACTCGATGCGGGCAATGTCGAGGATGTCACCGATCAGGCCCAGCAGGTCGGTCGCCGAGTGATGGGCGATCTCCAGGGCTGGGCGATCGAGCTGGCCTTGTTCGGCACGTCGCAGGGCCAGTTCAAGCATGCCGATCAGGGCGTTCATGGGGGTTCGTATTTCATGGCTGATGGTCGCCAGGAACGTGCTCTTGGCCCGGTTGGCATCGTCGGCTTGCTGCTTGGCCAGGCGCAGGTCCTGCACCAGGTCGCGGCGCTCGCTGATGTCGATCCAGCCGCCGATGATGCCTTGCATTTCACCCAGGGAGTCGCGGTAGGGAAGAATCCAATGATAGAGGGTCAGTTCCCTGTCCTTTAATCGTAAGGGGCGGTCGAGAATCAGGGGTTTGCCTTCGGCCATCACCCGGTTGTAGTCGTCCTGGATCTGCTGGGTGTACTCGCAGACGCTGAAGCGCGAATCTTGCAAGCGCTTGCCGATGACCTGCTCGCGACTGGCGCCGACGGCCTGCAGGTAACTGTCGTTACAGCTTTTCAGGCGGCCGTCGCGGTCGCGGACGTACATCGGGTGAGGCGTGCCATTGAGCAGCGCGCCCATGAATTCCAACTGGTCGTTCAGTGCCCGCTCGGCACGCTGGCGCTGTTTGATCTGGCGCCGCAGCCGGGCATTCCAGACCAGGGTCAGGACCAGCAGCATGCCGATGGCCGCGACCACTTGCAGGATCACTCGACGGTAGCCACGCCAGTAGGCGTCATCCGCCACGCCATGGTCGCGCCAGCGGCTGTTGATGACCCCAAGCTCTTCCGGGGAGATGCTCAGCAATGCCTTGTCGAGGATCGAGCCCAGTTCGCTGGCTTGGGGTAGGGTCGCCAGCGAGAACGTCGCAGGCTCGGTACCGACGGTGCTGCGTATCGCCAGGCTGTCGTTGCTGGCCAGCATGTGGTTGGCGTCGATCAGCGTGGCGACCGCGGCATCCACCGCGCCGCTGCCGAGCAGGGCCATGGAGTAGAAGGTGCTTTCGGTGGCGACCTGGTGGATGCCTGGGTGGTCGGCGGTCAGCATTGTGGTCACGCTGCTGTCGCGAGGGACCGCCACCCGTTTGCCCTTGAGTGTTGCCAGCGTGGTGGGCTGGTCGGCGCCGCTGCGGCTGACAAGAACATAGGCGCTCTCCAGGTACGGCCTGCTGACTTGCAGCGGCCCGGCCCGGCGAGTGTCAGTGGAAAGCGTGGCGATGATGTCGGCGCGCGCATTCTCGAGCTGGTTGATCATATCGCCATCGCCACTGGCACGGATCGTCTCGAAGCGTAGGCCGGTACGCAGGCGAATGAGTTCGAGCAGGTCGGCGACAATGCCACGCAAGCGCCCATTACTGTCGTAAAAGGTGAGCGGCGCGGCGGTATCGTTGACCACCACGCGCATGACCGGATGACCGCTCAACCATTGTTCCTCGTGAGGCGTCAATTGCAGCTTGCGATCCGTCAACAGGTTGCCGCTGCTGGCGCTCCAGCGCTTGAAAATATCATTGCGGGTCGCGGGCGCCTGCGCATCGAGCGCGGCGTTGATCAGGTCCACTAGCACAGGATCGTCTCCGCGCACGGCAAAGCTGAAGCCCACGGCCTTGGGCTTGCCGAAGTTGGCCATGCGCAGGCGTGGCAAATGCCCCTGGCTGATGAGGTAGTGGGTGGAGATGGTGTCGCCGATGAACACATCGGCTTGCTCGAAGGCCACGGCGTTCAATGCCTGAGTAGAGGACTCGAAGGTCAGTAGCTCGGCCTTGGGGTAGCTGGCGTGGATTTCTTCCGGTGGCAGGTAGTGGTAGAGCGTGCTCAGGCGCATGCCCTCAAGGCCCGTGTCCAGGGCGCGGCTTTCGTCCTCGCGGGTAACCAGCACGGGCTGATCGACGGCATAGGGATGGGAAAGCACCAACCCCTCGGTGGTCGCCTCGTAGCCGTTGGCACTACCGAGCAAGTCGATGTGCCCGCTCTTGAGCGCCGCGACCGCTGCCGGCCGGCTGGGGAAGCGCTGTACCCGCACCGGCAGGCCGAGGGCGTTGCCGACCAGGCCAGCGTAGCCGGCTGTCAACCCCTGGTATTCCTGCCCGCCAGTGGCAATGTCGAATGGGGGGTAGTCGGGCGCCGAAGTGCCCAGCACCAGCTCGTGCCTGCCCCTGAGCCAGGCACGCTGGGCGGCTGTCAGCACAGGGGGCGTCGCTGTCGGGGATGAGCGGCTGAGCAGGGTGTAGGTCTTGCCCTCGTCGAAGGACACACAGGCGCCGTGCAAGGGAGCGCCCAGCCACAGGCATAGCAGCGAATTTACAAGGTACCTCCACATCATGACCTCAAACCAGTGCGTTGCGCTTGGCGACGTCGATCAGTTCCACCAGCGTGCTGGCCCGCAACTTGTGCATCAGTCGTTTCTTGTAGGTACTGACAGTCTTGTTGCTAAGGAACATGCCTTTGGCGATTTCCTTGTTACAACGGCCTTGGGCAAAAAGTTGCAGCACCATGAGTTCGCGGTCATTGACCTGGCGGAACAGTTCAAGTTCGTGGTTGCAGTTGTTGTGGGTGGGCGCAAGTGCCTGGCTGGGAAAGTAGTTGTAGCCGGAAAGCACGGCCTTGATGGCACTGAGCAGTTCGCCCAGGTCTTCCTGCTTGCAGACATAGCCCGCAGCACCCGAATGCATGCAGCGGATGGCGAACAGCGCGGGTGATTGCGCGGTCAGCACCAGTACCTTGAGCGGAATGGCCATGGCCTGGAAGCGCGACAGCATCTCAAGGCCGTCCAGTTTGGGGATGCTGATGTCGAGAATCACCAGCTCGGGGCGGGTCTCGCGAATCATCTGCATGGCATCGACGCCATTGTCCGACTCACCCACCACGCTATACCCCTGGTTTTCCAGCAGCATCCGCACAGCCAGGCGAATGACGGGATGATCGTCGACGATAAATACTGTGTTCATGTTCAACATTCCATGCGGCGAGTCGGAAAGAGTCGGCACATTAGCTCAGTTGAAAGTCGACGGGCAGGGAAGAATAGGTCAAATCCTTTATATAGGAAATTCCTTACGGCAATGAAGATTTGGTGCTACGAGCAATATGGAGTTTTGGCCGCGATGGTTACCTTTTTATAGATTGATGGGGCGTGTAGGCGTTGATGTTTAGTTTGCGCTGCCAGTTGTGAGAATACTCTTACAGCAGGTAGTGGCGATGGCATGTCGCAGGCTGTCACTGCGGTCATCGCTCAAGTCGAGCTGGAGCGTCCGGTCATTTCGCAGGCCATTTCGCTGGCATAACTGTCGGTCATGCCGGCGATGAAATCGATCATGCGCAGGAACGCGGCATGCAGCGATCCGCAGGGGTCGGGGGCGTTGTTACCAATCAGGTCCAGCACGCGTTGGCTCTTGAACGAGGGCGTGCGCCCGCCGTGCTGCTCCAGCGCAGCAGCGCAGAAGGTGTTGAGGAGGATCTCGAGTGTGGTGTAGGCACCGATTTCGTGCAGGGTCTTGCGTTTGTCCTGGAAGATCTTCTTGCGTGCCATGTCCTTGGCCCGTAGCACGCAGCGTTGTGCCGGGCCGTGCATGTGCTCTACCAGGTCGCCCACCAGCTGACCGGCAAGCAGGGCTTCCTGCTGTTCGACGAAGGCCTGGGCGGCGGCGTTGGTCAGGTGCTCGATGGCCTTGCCGCGCAGGATTGCCAGCTTGCGCCGTCGAGAATCGTCGTGGCGCAACTGGCGGTAGGTTTCCGGCAGGTCGTCGCCAACCAGGTCGAGCAGCAGCGCCTCGACCTCGGCGTACTGCAGCAGATCCATCTCCAGGCCATCTTCAAGGTCGATGAGCGCGTAGCAGATGTCATCGGCCGCCTCCATCAGGTAGACCAGCGGGTGGCGAGCCCAGCGTTGATGCTCCAGTTGTGGCAGGCCGAGCTTGCCGGCGATCTGCTCTAGCAGGGGGAGCTCGCTCTGGTAACAGCCGAACTTGTGTTTCTTGTACCCCAGGGCATCGGCGTGGCGGGCGGTCCACGGGTACTTCAGGTAGGTGCCGAGCGTCGCATAGGTCAGGCGCATGCCCCCGTCGAACTGGTGGTACTCGAGCTGGGTTAGGACGCGAAAGCCCTGGGCATTACCTTCGAAATTGAGGAAATCGGCGCGTTGGTCGTCGCTCATGTCGTCCAGCCAACCGCGCCCCGCGGCCTGCTGAAACCAGTGGCGGATGGCGTCCTCGCCGGAGTGGCCGAAGGGAGGATTGCCAATGTCGTGGGCCAGGCAGGCTGACTGCACGATCATCCCCAGGTCGCTGGGCGCGCACCAGTCCGGCAGGTCGTCGCGCAGGGTTTCGCCCACACGCATACCCAGCGAACGGCCTACGCAGCTGACCTCCAACGAGTGGGTCAGGCGCGTATGGATGTGATCGTTGCTGGTGACCGGATGCACCTGGGTCTTGCGCCCCAGGCGGCGGAAGGCGCCGGAGAAAATCACCCGGTCGTGGTCCTTGTGGTAGGGGCTGCGGCCAAGCTCCTCGGGGCTGTACAGGGCCTTGCCCAAGCGCTCGCGGGTCAGCAGGGTTTGCCAGTCCAAGGCGGATTCTCCTGTCGGTGGGTCGCCATAGCTTCCGGTGTCTTGCGTGCCCGCGCAAGCGGCGGGCACGCGGAGCTTCAAGGGCGGCGAGCGCTACCCATGAACAGGCGGAGCAACGGGACGAGGCTGGTGCCGACACGGATCAGGCGCGCCAGGTTGCCACTGCGCACGCCCTTGCCGGTGAGAAAGCCCAGCGCGACGACCGCGCCGATGCCCCACAGCGAGCCGTGCTTGATCCCCAGACCTTCGCCGAACGAGGCACCCATGCCACGCAGGCGGCGTGCCGGTTCGAGCATCTGGGCGGACTCGTGGCGAATCTGCTGGCGATGCATCTCCATGCGCAGGCGCAGCAGGGCCTTGCGCAGCTCCCGTGGGTTCCGGGTGTCAGGCAGTTCGGGCAGGCTCATGGCAGCAGGCGCTCCCGGTCCTTGGCCAACTCTTCGAGCGTGGCGTTGAAGGGGGAGGATTCATCGAACACCGCGGCCTTCAGGCGCAGGCCGCAATACAGTGCGGCTACCCCGTAGAAGATGCACAGGCCGATGATCCCGGCCAACCGATAGCTGTCCCACAGCAGCACCAGCAGCAGCCCGGACAAGGCAGTCAGCAGCAGCAGGGCGAAGACCAGCGCGAGCCCGGCGAACAGCAGCAGGCTGAGCGTGCGGGCTTTCTGCTCTTGCAACTCGATGCCGAACAACTCGATATGGCTGTGCAGCAGCCCCAGCAGGGCGGCGCCCAGGCGCCTGCCGGAAGCGCCGGCGCCAATGGCGTCGTTTTCCATGGGCGTTCCTCAGCGCTTGGCCAGCAGGCCGATCAGCAGGCCGACACCCGCGGCGATGCCGATCGCCTGCCAGGGGTTTTCCTGCACGTACTGCTCGGCGCTGCCCAGTGCTGCCTGGCCACGCTGGCGCACCGAGTCCTGGGTGAGTTGCAGGGTTTCGCGGGCCTGGGCGAGGCGTTCGTGGATCTGCTCGCGCACCTCGTCGGCCTGTTCGCCCGCCAGGTTGGCGGTATCGGCGAGCAGTTTCTCGGTGTCGCGAACCAGTGCCTGGAAGTCAGCCATCAGGATGTCTTGTGCAGTCTTTGCCGATTTGCTGGCCATGGATGGGCCTCTCCCTGTGAATGTGTGTGGCTATTTCGAGTGACGGGGCGAGCGGAAGGTTCAGCACGATGTGCTGGTACGGCGCTTGCTAAAACCTGGGGCGGACTCGCCGAGGCACGCGCTGAAACCGTGCGCCCTTCGTGCGAATCCCGATAAACCTTAACCCAATCCACGACAAACCCAAGAAAAAACCACGCAGGCACCGCCCAGCTCACCGAAACAGGGCAGGTGCCTGGCACCGATACGGTGCAGGGATGCCGGTTCTTGAACTGTCCTGGTGCCTTTTTGCAGGTCTGCCACTTCATGGAACACATGCACAGCGCGATGGACTCCCTGGTCCATGGCTCCAACACTCTGTTCATCCTCATGGGCGCCATCCTGGTGCTGGCCATGCACGCGGGGTTCGCCTTCCTGGAAGTTGGCACCGTGCGCCACAAGAACCAGGTCAACGCATTGTCAAAGATCCTCAGTGACTTCGCCGTCTCGGCACTGGTGTACTTTTTCATCGGCTATTGGATCGCCTATGGCGTGAACTTCATGCAGCCTGCGGCGGCATTGGCCCAGGACCATGGCTATGCGTTGGTCAAATGCTTCTTCCTGCTGACCTTCGCTGCGGCGATTCCGGCGATCATTTCCGGTGGGATCGCCGAGCGTGCACGGTTCGCCCCGCAACTGTGTGCCACGGCGCTGATCGTGGCATTCGTCTATCCCTTCTTCGAAGGGGTGGTGTGGAACGGCAATTTCGGCGTGCAGGCCTGGCTACAGGCACGCTTCGGCGCCCCCTTCCATGATTTCGCCGGCTCCGTGGTGGTGCATGCCATGGGCGGCTGGCTGGCGCTGGCGGCGGTGCTGCTGCTTGGGGCGCGGCGTGGGCGCTATCGCGACGGTCGGCTGGTGGCGTTCGCACCGTCGAGCATCCCGTTCCTGGCGCTGGGGTCGTGGATCCTGATCATCGGCTGGTTCGGCTTCAATGTCATGAGCGCGCAGACGCTTCAGGGCGTGAGCGGCCTGGTGGCGATCAACTCGCTGATGGCCATGGTGGGCGGCACGCTGTCGGCGCTGCTGGCAGGGCGCAACGACCCGGGCTTCTTGCACAACGGCCCGTTGGCCGGGCTGGTGGCGGTGTGCGCCGGCTCCGACCTGATGCACCCGATTGGCGCGTTGGCCACCGGCCTGGTGGCGGGCGTGCTGTTCGTCTGGAGTTTCACGGCGGCGCAAAATCGCTGGAAGATCGACGATGTGCTCGGTGTATGGCCGCTGCACGGCCTGTGCGGCGTGTGGGGTGGTATCGCCTGCGGGGTGTTCGGCCAGGCGGCGCTGGGCGGGCTGGGCGGTGTCAGCCTGGCCAGTCAGTTGTTGGGCAGCCTGGCCGGGGTACTGGTGGCGCTGGCCGGCGGTTTTGCCGTGTATGGTCTGATCCGGGCGGTACATGGCCTGCGTTTGAGCCATGAACAGGAGTTCCAGGGCGCCGACCTTTCGCTGCACCGCATCGGCGCGACCAGCCAGGATTGATTCAGGGCAAGTGCGCAATGCGTGGGCTGGACCTAGAATAAGCATCCCTTTCCTGTGATTTTCGGGTCCGTCCATGCTCCCTGAATGCCAGTTGTTCGGTACCGTCGGGTGCCATCTGTGCGAAGTGGCCGAGGCCGTGCTGATGCCATTCGTCGACCACGGCCTGTTGGTCGAGCTGGTCGATATCGCCGAGAGCGAAGCGTTGTACGAGCGCTACGGCCTGATCATCCCGGTATTGCGCCGTCGCGATAGCGGTGCCGAGCTGCATTGGCCCTTCGATGCCGAGCAAGTGGTCAGCTTCCTCGATTGAGGCGCACATTGACGGCAGTGTGATGCGCTCCGTATGCTGTATATAAATACAGTATCGAGGTGAAGCCATGCTCAATGTCGAGCAACTCAAGTACAGCATCAACCACATGGCGCCGGAGCGCGTGTGCGACGCGGTGCTGGAGCTACGCCTCGATGGCATCGTCACCGATGAGCACACGCCCTTCGGCAAGGTCCACTTCAATACCTGTTTTGCCGAGATCGAGGCGTTGTTCCAGCGCGCCGGCTTCCACCGCCCGCTTGACGTGGTGGGCTACCAGGGCCTGAGCTACGCGCTGTACGACCCCAGCCGCTGGGACGCGGTACAGGTGCTGCGCTGGCTGAAGGCGCGTTGCGAGCCAGCCTGCGAGGCTGGTTGAGGGGCGCGGGCTGGGGGATAATGCCCGGCCCTGATCCGCAGAGCCTGAAGATGACCACGCCTTTCGACCCCGCCCGCCAGCAAGCCAGCACCGTATGCCTGCCGCCAGGCCAATGGGCGACGGTGCTCGATTGCCTGTGCGATCACTTCAAGGCTATCGACCGTGAGCAATGGCTTGACCGTTTTGCCCGTGGCCGGGTGCTGGATGCGCAGGGGCAACCGGTTGCCGTGGACCTGGCCTACCGCCAAGGCATGCGCCTGCATTACTTTCGCGAAGTGCCCAACGAAAAGCCGATTCCGGTGCAAGAACAGATCCTGCACATGGATGAGCACCTGGTGGTGGCCGACAAGCCGCATTTCCTGCCTGTGACACCCACGGGCGAGTATGTCGAGCAGACCTTGTTGCGCCGCCTGATCCGCCGCTTGGACAACCCGCACCTGGTGCCGCTGCACCGCATCGATCGGCACACTGCCGGGTTGGTGCTGTTCTCCGCCAACCCGCAATCGCGTGGCGCCTACCAGCGGTTGTTCCCCGAGCGGCGTATCGACAAGCACTACCAGGCCATCGCCGCAGCGATGCCGCAGCATGACTTCCCGTTGGTGCACTGTAGCCGCCTGGTGCATGGCGAGCCCTTCTTCCGCATGCATGAAGTGGAAGGGGCCGACAACAGCGAAACCCATGCGCGTGTGCTGGAGAAGAAGGGTGATCTGTGGCGCTATGGCCTGTCGCCGGTAACCGGCAAGACCCATCAGTTGCGGGTGCACATGGCGGCGCTGGGGGCAGGGATCTGCAACGACCCGTTTTATCCGCAGCTGCTCGATGAGCAGGATGACTACGACAGGCCACTGAAACTGCTGGCCCACAGTCTACGCTTCGAGGACCCGTTGACGGGCGAAGAGCGCTCATTCGAAAGCCGTTTGAAGCTGGACTGGTAAACCCATCGCGGGGCAAGCCCGCTCCCAACTTGTGGGAGCGGGCTTGCCCCGCGATGGGTTCAGGTCGCCTCAGCGGTTGAACCGCTCCACCAGCGAGTATTGCGTGCCAGCGGTGCTGGTCAGCTCCTCGCTGAGCAGTGCCGAGCGCTGCGCCTGGCCGGCGGTCTGGTCGGCGAGGTCGGCAATGGTGCTGATGTTGCGGCTGATTTCTTCAGCCACCGCGGTCTGCTCCTCGGTGGCGGCGGCGATCTGGGTGGCCATGTCGGTGATATTGGCCACCGCTTCGCTGATGCCCACCAGCGCCTGGTCGGCTTCCATCACTCGCTCGACGCCTTCCTGCGCCTGACGGTGGCCGGTTTCCATGGTCTGCACCGCGTTGTTGGCGGTCTGCTGCAGCTTGGCGATCAGGCCATGGATCTGCCCGGTGGACTCGGCAGTGCGCTGGGCCAGCTGGCGAACTTCGTCGGCGACTACCGCGAAACCGCGGCCCATCTCGCCGGCACGGGCCGCTTCGATGGCCGCATTGAGTGCCAGCAGGTTGGTCTGGTCGGCGATGCCCTTGATCACGTCGACCACGCCACCAATCTCGTCGCTGTCCTTGGCCAGTTGCGTGACGGTCAACCCGGTTTCACCGACGGCGGCCGACAGCCGCTCGATGGCGTCACGGGTTTCGCCGGCAATGTTGCGGCCCTGGCTGGTCAGGCGATTGGCTTCCTGGGTGGCGTCGGCGGTGCGCTGCACGTGGCTGGCCACCTCTTGCGTGGTGGCGGCCATCTGGTTGACCGCGGCGGCCACCTGCTCGGTTTCCACCCGCTGGCGCTCCAGGCCCGAAGAGCTCTGGTGGGCGAGGGCGTCGGACTGGCGTGCCTGGTCGCTGAGCTGTTCGGCGCTGTCCTGCAGGCGCGTCAGGCAGGTCTTCATCCGTGCGTCCTGGCTGAGCATGGCCATTTCCAGGCGAGCCTGGACGCCGCGGCTGTCGGTGAACATCTGCGCGATCAGCGGGTCGGAGGTGGTCTGTTCGGCCAGGCGCAGCAGGCGCTTGAGGCCGCGTTGCTGCCAGCTCAGGCCGAGCAGGCCCAGCGGTACCGACAGGCCGGCGGCCAGGGCGAAGCCCCAGGAGTGGCCCAGCCAGTTGCCGATCAGGAAGCCCACCTGGCTGACCAGAATGAACGGCAGCCAGTCCTGCAGCACCGGCAGCCACTTGTCACGGCGCGGAATGGCCGACTTGCCCTGGTTGATGCGCTGGTACAGCCCTTCGGCGCGGCGAATCTGCTCGGCAGTCGGTTTGACCCGCACCGATTCGTAGCCGACCACCTGGTTGTTGTCGAACACCGGCGTGACGTAGGCGTTGACCCAATAGTGGTCGCCCGATTTGCAACGGTTCTTGACGATACCCATCCACGGCAGGCCCTGCTTGAGGGTCTGCCACATGTGGGCGAACACGGCGGGCGGCACGTCGGGGTGGCGCACCAGGTTGTGCGGCGCGCCCATCAGTTCTTCGCGGGAGAAACCGCTGATTTCGATGAAGGCGTCGTTGCAGTAGGTGATCACGCCCTTGGCGTTGGTGGTGGAGATCAACCGCTGCTGGGCAGGGAAAGTCCGTTCTCTCTGGGTAATCGGCTGGTTGTTACGCATTGGCTGTTCAATCCGCAAGGCTTTCGACGGGTATCGGCAAGCCTCTGGTTTTATTGAATGGATATTTAACTGGCATTGATCTGGCGCAACACGCGCGCCTGGCAGTTGCTTTAGCAAAAGCCGGCAAAATCGCGTAAGTTGCCGCCAAGATTGCAGTTTTCGTTATGTTTGATGACGAACAGGTCGGATCATGACCGATTGCTTAACCAAGAGCCAGCATCGGATAGCTGAAGCCGGCGAAGTGCGCCAGGTTGACGCAGGCGTGGCAGAGCACCGCGGCCGCCAGCCCGCCATGGCGATAAGCCAGGCCGTAACCCACGCCAGCCAGGGTTGCGAGGTAGAACCATTGCCAGCCGCCACCGAGGTGGGCCAGGCCGAATAGCAGCGCGGCCGCCAGCAACGCAAGGCCCTCATGCCTGAACAGACGTTGCAGGCCGCCCTGGATATAGCCGCGGAACAACAACTCCTCGGTCAGGCTGACCAGCAGGACGTTGTTCAGCAGCCACACCCAGGCCTGGTCAGGCCATTTCGGTGCCCAGCCCACCAGCCCCAAACTCCAGGCGCCACCAAGGCAGGCGAGCAGGGTCAAGGGCAGGATCAGCGCCAGGCTCGGCGCCAGGCCGCGCCCGCGCAGCACTACCAGCCATGGGCAGGCCAGCAGCAGCCAGAAGCCGATCAGTGGCTTGTCCAGGTTCAGGTACATCGAGAAGGGTACGGCACCTGGGCTGAACACGGCCTTGTCGATGACCTTGGCGCTGTTGAAACCGGGTAGCCAGTGCAGCGCCAGTGCGGCGGCGAGCACGATGAACAGGCCATGGCCGAGGGTTTGTTGCCAGCGTACCCGGCGTCGCACCAACACGCCGGTGCAGGCCAACGCCAGCAGCGCTGGCAGGGCGGCCAGGCCGAGGCTGCCGTAGTCAAGGGCGAAGAGGTAGCCGAGGGTGAGCGCGAGCAGGGCAATGCAGTGGGAGAGGGGCATGGTGAATTCCTTATGCCAATGAGTCCATGGGGGGTTGGACTCATCCACTGCGCCTCAGGACACCTCTGTTGAATCGGATCAAGCGGTTCGCAGGCTTGCCGGTTCCTACGGCAAAAAAAGCGTCGCACATTCTTCGTGGGAGCAACTGTCTTGCGCAGCATTTTGTAGGAGCGGCCTTGTGTCGCGAAAGGGCCGCAAAGCGGCCCCGGCGATCATGAGGTGTAATCGAGATCCTGGGGGCGCTGCGCACCCCTTTCGCGACACAAGGCCGCTCCTACAGAGACCGCGCAAGATGTGGGGATTGCCGGCGAAAGGGGCGCAGTGCGCCCCTGGGGTCTATCGCTAGCGGTTTGCGATCAACTGCCGCAGCACATAGTGCAGGATCCCCCCAGACTTGAAGTACTCGACCTCATTGAGGGTGTCGATCCGGCACAGCACGTCAATCTGTTGTTGCTGGCCATCTTCACGGGTAATGCGCAGCGGCAGGCTCATGCCCGGGCGGATCTGCGCAGCCGTCAGCCCCAGCACATCGATGCGCTCCTTGCCGGTCAGTCCCAGGCGCTTGCGGTCATCACCGGCCTTGAACTGCAATGGCAGCACACCCATGCCCACCAGGTTGGAGCGGTGGATACGCTCGAAACTCTCCGCCAGCACCGCCTTGACCCCCAGCAGGTTAGTGCCTTTGGCGGCCCAGTCGCGGCTGGAGCCGGTGCCGTATTCCTGCCCGGCGATCACCACCAGGGGCGTGCCGTCCTGCTGGTAGCGCATGGCTGCGTCGTAGATCGACAGCTTCTCGCCTGTGGGCACATACAGAGTATTGCCGCCTTCCTCACCTCCGAGCATTTCGTTGCGGATGCGAATGTTGGCGAAGGTGCCGCGCATCATCACTTCGTGGTTGCCCCGGCGCGAACCGTAGGAGTTGAAGTCGCGCGGCTCCACGCCCTTGTCGCGCAGGTAGCGCCCGGCCGGGCTGTCGGCCTTGATGTTGCCGGCAGGGGAGATGTGGTCGGTAGTCACCGAGTCGCCTAGCAGGGCGAGGATGCGTGCACCCTGGATATCGACGATTTTCGGCAACGGCCCGCCGATGTCGTCGAAGAACGGCGGGTGCTGGATGTAGGTGGAGTCGTCCTGCCAGACGTAGGTCGCCGCCTGGGGTACCGCGATCGCCTGCCACTGGGCATCGCCTTCGAACACCGCGGCGTATTCTCGGTGGAACATGCCGGTCTCGACCTTGGCCACGGCTTCGGCGATCTCCTGCTGGCTTGGCCAGATATCGCGCAGGTACACCGGCTTGCCATCCTTGCCGGTGCCCAGGGCATCGCTGGTCAGGTCGGTGCGCACGCTGCCGGCCAGGGCGTAGGCCACCACCAGCGGAGGCGAGGCCAGCCAGTTGGTCTTGACCAGTGGGTGCACCCGGCCTTCGAAGTTGCGGTTGCCCGAAAGCACCGAGGCGACGGTGAGGTCGGCGCTACCGATGGCCTTCTCGATGGCCTCGTCCAACGGGCCTGAGTTGCCGATGCAGGTGGTGCAGCCATACCCCACCAGGTCGAAGCCCAGCTGGTCGAGGTAGAGGCTCAGGCCGGCGGCCTTGAAGTAGTCGGTGACCACCTTCGACCCCGGCGCCAGCGAGCTCTTCACCCACGGCTTGCGTTGCAGGCCTTTCTCGATGGCTTTTTTCGCCACCAGCCCGGCGGCCATCATCACGCTGGGGTTGGAGGTGTTGGTGCAGGAGGTGATGGCGGCGATCACCACCGCGCCGTCACGCAAGGTGTGGGTCTGGCCTTGATGGGTGTAGTCGATCTCGCCGGCCTGGTCGGCGTTGCCCACCGCCACGCCACCGCCACCTTCGCTTTCCAGGCGGCCGACCTCGCGGGCCAGCGGCTTGGGCTGCAGCTCGATGAAGTGATCGAAGGCCTGGCGAACCTCGCCGAGGGCGACCCGGTCCTGTGGGCGCTTGGGCCCGGCGAGGCTTGCTTGCACATCATTCATGTCCAGCGCCAGGGTGTCGCTGAACAGCGGCTCCTGGCCCGGCAGGCGCCACAGGCCCTGTGCCTTGCAGTAGGCTTCGACCAGTTGCACCGCCGGCTCAGGTCGGCCCGAGAGACGCAGGTAGTCAAGGGTCACCTGGTCGACCGGGAAGAAGCCGCAGGTGGCGCCGTATTCCGGCGCCATGTTGGCGAGGGTGGCGCGGTCTGCCAGTGGCAGGTCGGCCAGGCCGTCGCCGTAGAATTCGACGAACTTGCCCACCACCCCCTTCTTGCGCAGCATTTGCGTCACCGTCAGCACCAGGTCGGTGGCGGTGATGCCTTCGCGCAGCTTGCCGGTGAGCTTGAAGCCGATCACCTCGGGGATCAGCATCGACACCGGCTGGCCCAGCATGGCCGCCTCGGCCTCGATGCCGCCCACGCCCCAGCCGAGCACGCCGAGGCCGTTGATCATGGTGGTGTGCGAGTCGGTGCCAACCAGGGTGTCGGGGAAGGCGTAGGTGCGGCCGTCTTCCTCGCGGGTCCAGACCGTGCGCCCCAGGTACTCCAGGTTGACCTGGTGGCAGATGCCGGTGCCCGGCGGTACCACGCGGAAATTGTCGAAGGCGCTCTGGCCCCAGCGCAGGAAGGCGTAGCGTTCGCCGTTGCGTTGCATCTCGATGTCGACGTTCTCGGCGAAGGCGGCAGGGCTGGCGTAGCGGTCGACCATCACCGAGTGGTCGATCACCAGGTCCACCGGCGACAGTGGGTTGATCCGCTGCGGGTCGCCACCGGCCTTTTGCATGGCGGCGCGCATGGCGGCCAGGTCGACCACCGCCGGCACGCCGGTGAAGTCCTGCATCAATACCCGCGCCGGGCGGTACTGGATCTCGCGGTCAGAGCGGCGCTCCTGCAGCCAAGCGGCCAGGGCCCGCAGATCATCGCCGGTGACAGTCTTGCCGTCCTCCCAGCGCAGCAGGTTTTCCAGCAGCACCTTGAGCGACATCGGCAGGCGCTGCAGGTCGCCGAGCTGGCGGGCGGCCTCGGCGAGGCTGAAATAGTGGTAGGTCGCGCCGCCCACTGGCAGCGTCTTGAGGGTCTTCAGGCTATCGAGCGAGGGCATTTACAACTCCTTGTGCTCCGGTGGCCCGGCATTCGCTTGGGGCCGGTGCCACCGCTCTGGATCGGTCCGCACGGCACGGACCTGGCTGAACCGTCAGGTTAGACCGCTTTGTCCGGCCCGACTTGATTCTGGACAGGTGGGGCGTGTCGCCGGTTCCGATCTTCCTTTATCATTCGCCGCCCTGGCGCCACCTGCGCCAGTGATGTGGAGTGAGAAATGAATACCCTGTTCATGCATTGCCGGCCCGGCTTCGAGGGCGAGGTCTGCGCCGAAATCAGCGAACACGCCGCCCACCTGGGCGTGGCCGGCTATGCCAAAGGCAAGCCAAACAGCGCCTGCGCCGAATTCGTCTGCAGCGAGCCCGACGGTGCCGCGCGGCTGATGCGTGAAATGCGATTCGACCAGCTGATCTTCCCGCGCCAGTGGGCGCGCGGCAGCTACATCGAGCTGCCCGAGACCGACCGCATCAGCGTGCTGCTCGAACACCTGGCCGAGCTGCCGGTGTTCGGCAGCCTGTGGCTGGAGGTGCTCGACACCAACGACGGCAAGGAACTGTCGACGTTCTGCCGCAAGTTCGAAGTGCCATTGCGCAAGGCGCTGGAGAAGGCCGGGCGGCTGGTCGACGACGCACAGCGTCCGCGCCTGTTGTTGACCTTCATCAGTGGCCGGCGGGTGTTCCTGGGCCAGGCCGAAGCGGGTAACCAGGCGCTGTGGCCGATGGGCATCCCGCGCCTGAAGTTCCCCCGCGAGGCGCCCAGCCGCTCGACCCTCAAGCTGGAAGAGGCCTGGCACCAGTTCATCCCCCGCGAGCAGTGGGACCAGCGCCTGAACGACGACATGACCGGTGTCGACCTGGGGGCCGCGCCCGGCGGCTGGACCTACCAGCTGGTCAAGCGCGGCATGCTGGTGACCGCCATCGACAACGGCCCGATGGCCGAAAGCCTGATGGACACCGGCCTGGTCACCCACCTGATGGCCGACGGTTTCACCTGGAAACCGAAACAGACGGTGGACTGGATGGTCTGCGACATCGTCGAGAAGCCCGCACGCACCGCGTCGCTGATCGAGACCTGGCTGGGCGAGGGGTTGTGCCGTGAGGCGGTGGTCAACCTCAAGCTGCCGATGAAGCAGCGCCATGCCGAGGTGCGCAAGCTGCTCGAGCGTATCGAGGCGGGGTTCAAGGCGCGCAAGGTGAAGGTGTCGATCGCTTGCAAGCAGCTGTACCACGACCGTGAGGAAGTGACCTGCCACCTGCGCCGGCTGGACCTGAAACCACGTTGAACTTATCGGTCACGCCGTCCCCGTAGGAGCCAGCAAGCTGGCTCCTACGGGGAAGGTGCGCCACAATGACGAACATTTTGCGGAGCCTTTCATGACCGATTTCACCCACGACGCGATCCTCGACGCCACCGGCCTGAACTGCCCGGAACCGGTGATGATGCTGCACACCCATGTGCGCAACCTGGCGGGCGGCGGCGTGCTCAAGGTGATCGCCACCGACCCCTCGACCCGTCGCGACATCCCCAAGTTCTGCAACTTCCTCGGCCATGAGCTGATCGGCCAGCAGGAAGAAGCCGGCACCTACCTGTACTGGATCCGCAAGAAGGCCGACTGAGCCGCCTGTGATCGCGCTACACTGCGCTCCCCTGACAGGAGAGCGCCATGCTGATTGTTGCCGACGAGAATATCCCGCTGCTCGATGCCTTCTTCGCCGGGTTCGGCGAGATCCGCCGCTACCCCGGCCGGGCCATCGACGCCGCCTGCGTCAAGGACGCCGACGTGCTGCTGGTGCGCTCGGTGACCCAGGTCGACCGGCAACTGCTCGAGGGTAGCCGGGTACGTTTCGTCGGCACCTGCACCATCGGCACCGATCATCTCGACCTCGACTATTTCGCCCAGGCCGGCATCCACTGGAGCAGCGCGCCCGGTTGCAACGCCCGTGGCGTGGTGGACTACGTGCTGGGCAGCTTGCTGACCCTGGCCGAGCTCGACGGCGTCGACCTAGCCACGCGGGTCTATGGCGTGGTCGGCGCGGGTGAAGTGGGCGGCCGCCTGGTGCGGGTGCTGCACGGCCTGGGCTGGAAGGTGCTGGTGTGCGATCCGCTGCGCGAGGCGCGAGAAGGCAGCGACTTCGTCAGCCTCGACACCGTTCTTGAACAGTGCGACGTGATCAGCCTGCACACCCCGCTGCAACGCGCTGGCGAACACCCGACCTGGCACCTGCTCGACCAGCCGCGCCTGGCGCGGTTGCGCCCCGGGGCCTGGCTGATCAACGCCAGCCGCGGCCCGGTGGTGGACAACGCCGCCCTGCGCGAGCTGTTGCTCGACCGCGAAGATGTACATGCGGTGCTCGACGTGTGGGAGGGCGAGCCGCAGGTGGACCTGCAGCTCGCCGACCTGTGCACGTTGGCCAGCCCGCATATCGCCGGCTACAGCCTGGACGGCAAGCAGCGCGGCACGGCGCAGATCTACCAGGCGTTCTGCCGCTGGCGTGGCGAACCCGAGCAGGTGCGCCTGGCGGACCTGCTGCCCGCGCCGGCACTGGCGCGGATCGAACTGGACGCCAGTACCGACCCTGCCTGGGCGTTGGCCACCTTGTGCCGAGCCGTGTATGACCCACGCCGCGACGATGCCGATTTTCGCCGCAGCCTGAGCGACGATCCGGCCGAGCAGCGCGCGGCGTTCGACCTGCTGCGCAAGCACTACCCGGTAAGGCGCGAGATCGAGGGGCTGGCGGTGCGGATACACGGCGAGGCGTCGCAGTTGGCGCAGTTGGTGAGTGCGTTGGGCGCGGTGCAGGAATGACGCGGTGTGCTGCCTTCCTGGAATCTGTGGGAGCGGTAAGCTGAAGAGCCCTTGTTGCTTACGCTAGGGCAGACCCACCAATAAAAACCCGGCGCATGCGCCGGGTTGCAATGAATTCTTGTTATCAGCCCTTGCGGACTTTCTCGACCCGGCTCTCTTCAAGATCCTGGCAGGCCTTCTGGATCATCTTCTCGGTGATCGGGACCTCGCGGCCCTGGGCATCGATCAGCGAGCCGCACACCTGGGGTTGCGGTTGCTTCGGGGCTTTATGTGTCTCGTTGCCATGTTGCAAGCTCATATCCAGTCTCCTCATCAGGTAACAGCGTCAAACTAGCGCTGCGCCGTGACCGGCCTGTGACAGCGTCCCTGGGCGTCACGACAGTAACAGTCCACCAGAAAGCGTGGCAAAGCTCCAGAACCCCTTTAGAACGAAAGGTCATAGCCCCTGCACTGCGGCGGCGCATGCCTGGGTTGCGACGCTGGCGGTGTTGCATGAGTTCCAGTGCGGCCGACCGGTGGTAGGCTTGGCCGATCTTCCCGATGAACCCATGCCGCCATGCCTGAACCGATTTCCTCCCGCCAGCGCCGCGCCCTGCGGCTGGGCTGGCAGTTCCTGCGTCCCTACCGTCGCCAAGCGCTGCTGGCCTTGCTGGCACTGGTGGTCACCGCCGCCATCACCTTGTCCATGGGCCAGGGTATCCGCCTGCTGGTGGACCAGGGTTTCATGACGGGCTCCCTGCACCAGCTCAACCAGACCATCGGCCTGTTCCTGCTGCTGGTGCTGGCCCTGGCGGTGGGCACGTTCAGCCGTTTCTACCTGGTGTCGTGGATCGGCGAGCGCTGCGTCGCCGATATCCGGCGTGCGGTGTTCGACCATCTACTGGGGCTGCACCCCGGGTTCTTCGAAGATAACCGCAGCTCGGAGATCCAGTCGCGGCTGACGGCCGACACCACCTTGCTGCAATCGGTGATCGGTTCGTCGTTGTCGATGTTCCTGCGCAACGCGCTGATGGTGATTGGCGGGGTGGTCTTGTTGTTCATCACCAACCCCAAGCTGACCAGCATCGTGGTGTTGGCCCTGCCGCTGGTGCTGGCGCCGATCCTGCTGTTCGGCCGGCGGGTGCGCAGCCTGTCGCGGCAGAGCCAGGACCGGGTGGCTGATGTTGGCAGCTATGTCGCCGAAACCCTTGGCCAGATCAAGACCGTGCAAGCCTACAACCATGAGGCGCGCGACCAGGTGCTGTTTGCCGACACCGTAGAGGCCGCGTTCGCCGTGGCGCGGCGGCGCATTGCCCAGCGTGCCTGGCTGATCACCCTGGTGATCGTACTGGTGCTGGGGGCGGTGGGGGTGATGCTGTGGGTGGGCGGCATGGATGTGATCGCCGGGCGCATCTCGGGCGGCGAGCTGGCGGCCTTCGTGTTCTACAGCCTGATCGTCGGCAGCGCCTTCGGTACCTTGAGCGAGGTGATCGGTGAGCTGCAACGGGCCGCTGGCGCTGCCGAACGCATCGCCGAGCTGCTGGCGGCGCAGAGCGCGATCCTCACGCCCAGTGACGCGGGCAGCTTGCCGGGCGGGCGTGCCCGTGGTGACCTGGAGCTGCGTGAGGTACGTTTTGCCTATCCGTCACGGCCAACGCCAGCTGCTATCGACGGCCTGAGCCTGCATGTCCTGCCTGGGCAGACGGTGGCGCTGGTGGGGCCGTCGGGGGCCGGGAAATCGACGCTGTTCGATCTTTTGCTGCGGTTCTACGATCCGCAGCAAGGTGGTATCTACCTCGACGGGCAACCCATCACCGGCCTGGCGCCGGCCGACCTGCGCCGCCAGTTCGCCCTGGTGGCCCAGCAGCCGGCGTTGTTCCGTGGCACGGTGGAGGCGAACATCCGCTACGGGCGCCCCGAGGCCAGCCTGGCCGAAGTCGAGGCGGTGGCGCGCACTGCCCATGCCCATTCATTCATCACCCAGTTGCCCCAGGGTTACCAGACGCCGCTGGGGGAGGGTGGCGTGGGCCTGTCCGGTGGGCAGCGCCAGCGCCTGGCAATCGCCCGGGCGCTGCTGGTGGATGCGCCAATCCTGTTGCTGGACGAAGCCACCAGCGCCCTTGATGCGCAGAGTGAGCATTTGATCCAGCAAGCCTTGCCGCAACTGATGGCCGGGCGCACCACCCTGGTGATCGCCCACCGCCTGGCCACGGTGCAGCACGCCGACCGCATTGCCGTGATCGACCAGGGGCGCCTGGTGGCGGTGGGCACGCATGCCCAGTTGATCGAGGAAAGCCCACTGTACGCGCGGTTGGCGGCATTGCAGTTCAGCGTTGGCAGGGTTGAGTGACCGGGAAAGGGCCGCAAAGCGGCCCCGGCGATCTTGAGGTGTATTCGAGATCCTGGGGGCGCTGCGCACCCCTTTCGCGGCACAAGGCCGCTCCTACAGATACACGTGCAAGACAGTTGCTCCGACAGGGCGCTGCGGTTCGCCGCTGCGATTTGCCAGTGATGAGGTCATTACGAGCAGTGTTGTCGCTGTTTTGTAACAATTCTGTAGCAATTGCCTGAGAGTATCTGACACAGCTTTAGCGTGTGTGCTTGACCTGGCTGCTATCAACCGATGGCAGCTTTTTTTTGGCCTGCGATCGAGGACAAGGATGTCTTTAGTCGGCGGCGCCCAGGCGCCCGCTTCCTTCCCCTTGTTCCGAGATCCGCGATGTTGCGTAAATCCCTCAGAGTCCAGATCCTCACCTTGCTCGGCGGCAGCCTGGCAGCGATGTTGCTGATCGCCCTGGTGTGCTTCCAGTTCCTGTCGTCCAGCGTGCGCGGCTATGCCCAGCTGGTGGACGGGCCGTTGCAGGCGTCGCAGTTGATCGACGAAGCCAACCTGCAGTTCAAGATCCAGGTGCAAGAGTGGAAGAACGTGCTGCTGCGCGGGCGTCAGCCGGCCGAACTGGACAAGTACTGGCAGCAATTCCAGGCCCGCGAGCAGCAAGTGCAGCAATTGCTTGGGCAACTCATCGCCAGCGGCGATCCGGCGCTCAAGGGGCGCCTGGAGCAGCTCAAGGCCAGCCACCAGCAACTGGGGGTGGCCTATGCCCAGGGCCGCCAGGCGTTCTTGGCCGCCGGCGGTGACCCCGTGGCGGGTGATGTGGCGGTCAAGGGTGTCGACCGCGCCACCAGCGACCAGATGAGCGCGCTGGTCGAGCAACTGCGCAGCGACGCCCGTGACCGTGCCGAGGTGATCAATGCGGGCGCCGAGCGCACGGTGTGGCTCGGCGTGTTGGTGATGCTGGCCTCGGCCGTGCTGGTCGGGCTGCTGAGCCTGTGGTTGATCAATCGCAGCCTGGTCGAGCCGATCCGCCAGCTGATCGACTACGTCGCCCAGCTCAGTCAGGGCCGCTTCGGCGCGCGGGTGGACAGCCGCCGTGAAGACGAACTGGGGCGCCTGGCGCGGGCCGCCAATACCCTGCGCGATTTTCTCGCTGACACTGTCGGCCGGCTCAAGGACAACGCCGAAGAGCTGGAAAGCGCCAGCGGCCAGCTGCGCAGCATCGCCGGCGACATGGCCAGTGGTACCCATGATCAGTTCCAGCGCACTGACCAGGTTGCCACCGCCATGCACGAAATGTCCGCCACCGCCCAGGAAGTGGCGCGACACGCCGCCGAGGCGGCGCGGGCCGCGGATGATGCCGACCACAGCGCCCAGGCCGGCGAGCAGGTGATGCAGCAGACCATCGACATCATCGGTGTGGTCAACCGTGAAATCGCGGGTACCGCGACGGTGATCCGCAACCTGGAGCACGACAGCACGCGCATCGGCAAGGTGCTCGAGGTGATTCGCGGCATTGCCGAGCAGACCAACCTGCTGGCGCTCAACGCGGCCATCGAAGCGGCCCGTGCCGGCGAGGCCGGGCGTGGCTTCGCGGTGGTCGCCGACGAAGTGCGCAGCCTGGCCCAGCGCACCGCAGCGTCGATCGCCGAGATCCACCAGATTATCGAGGCCGTGCAGTGCGGTGCGGTGGATGCGGTCAAGGCCATCGAGAGTGGCCAGCAGCGCAGCGAGGAGGGCGCCGAGCAGGTGCAGCAGGCGGGGCAGATGCTGCAGCGCATCACCCTGGCAGTGGAAGCGATCCGCGACATGAACCGACAGATCGCCACGGCTGCCGAGGAGCAGACCAGCGTCGCCGAAGACATCTCGCGCAACCTGATCGAGATCACTCGCATCGCCACGGCCAACCAGCAGGCCGTGCAGCACACTGAGCAGGCCGGGCAGCGTCTGCATGGGTTGTCGGGGCAGCTGGGCGAAGTCACCGCGCGCTTGACCCATTAAGCCGGTTCTTACGCGAATAGGGGGAAATCCGCCATCCAGGTCGGCATCGATGATGCGCCTGTGGCGGATTGTCGCCATGCGCCATCCGCCAGATCCCCCTGGATACTGGCCCTTATCCGGTTGGCACGCTCCCTGCTATCGAGGCGGCGCTTACTAACAACCGGATAGATCCAATGAAGAAAATCCTGCTGACGCTCCTGTGCCTGGGCGTCATCGGCTGCTCCAAGCCCGCGGAGCCGGAAAAGACTGTCGACGTGCTGCTGATCGGCGGCGGCATCATGAGCGCGAGCCTGGGGACCTACCTCACCGAACTGGAGCCGAACTGGACCATCGATGTCTACGAACGCATGGACCAGGTCGCCGAGGAAAGCTCCAACGCCTGGAACAACGCCGGTACCGGCCATTCCGCCTTCTGCGAGCTGAACTACACCAGCGAGGGCAAGGACGGCAGCATCGACATCAGCAAGGCGGTCAACGTCAACGAACAGTTCGAGGTGTCCAAGCAGTTCTGGGCCTACCAGGTCGAGCAGGGCGTGCTCAGCAACCCGCCTTCGTTCATCAACAACGTGCCGCACATGAGCTTCGTCTGGGGCGACGATAACATCGCCTTCCTGCACAAGCGCGTGGCAGCCCTGCAGCACAGCTCACTGTTCCGCGGCATGGAGATTTCCGAGGACCACGAGCAGATCCGCAAGTGGGTGCCGCTGGTGATGGAAGGGCGCGACCCGGGGCAGCGTGTGGCGGCGACGCGCATGGCGATCGGCACCGATGTGAACTTCGGTGAGATCACCCGCCAGCTGTTCGCCTCGATGACCCGCAACCCCAACGTCAAGCTGCACCTGGGCCATGAAGTGCGCGATATCGTGCGCAACACTGACGGCAGCTGGCAGGTGACGGTGGCGGACCTGGCCAAGGGAGGCGCAGTGTCCCGCGTCAAGGCCAAGTTCGTGTTTATCGGTGCCGGTGGCGGCGCGCTCAAGCTGCTGCAGAAGTCTGGTATTCCGGAAGCGGACGGTTACGCCGGCTTCCCGGTGGGCGGCCAGTTCCTGATGACCGACAACCCCGATACCGTTGCCCGGCACAAGGCCAAGCTGTACGGCAAGGCGTCGGTCGGCGCGCCGCCGATGTCGGTGCCGCACCTCGACACCCGGGTCATCGATGGCAAGGAGGTGCTGCTGTTCGGCCCGTTCGCGACCTTCTCCACCAAGTACCTCAAGCACGGCTCGCTGCTGGACATGTTCGCCTCGCTGACCCGCCACAACATCAGCCCGATGGTGCATGCCGGTATCGATAACATCGACCTGAGCACCTACCTGATGGGCCAGTTGATGCTCAGCTTCGACGACCGCATGGCGGCACTGCGCGAGTACTTCCCCAACGCGAAGAACGAAGACTGGAGGCTGCTGCAGGCCGGCCAGCGGGTGCAGGTGATCAAGAAGGACGCCGAACACGGCGGCATCTTGCAGTTCGGTACCGAGGTGGTGGCCGCTCAGGACGGCAGTATCGCCGCGCTGCTGGGGGCCTCGCCTGGCGCCTCGACCGCCGCGCCGATCATGCTGACGGTGCTGGAGAAGACCTTCAAGGACCGGGTGAAGAGCCCTGAGTGGCAGGCGAAGTTGAAGGATATCGTGCCGAGCTATGGGCGCAGGCTCAACAACGATCTCGAACTGACCAACAAGACCCGTGAGTGGAGCAGTGCGCGGTTGCAGTTGCTGTACGTGCCGGTGTTGCCGGAGGCCGCGGTGGCAGCAGCCGAGTGACCCGTTCGTAACCGCGTCAACCCTATCGCCGGCAAGTTCCCACATCTTGCGCGGTCTCTGTAGGAGCGGCCTTGCCGGGGCGCCGGACCGGCCGGAAAGGGCCGCGCAGTGGCCCCAGGATTTCAAATACATCACGGACTGCTGGGGCCGCTTTGCGGCCCGTTCGCGGCACAAGGCCGCTCCTACAGGTGACGTGTAAGCTTCAGCGTGGCAGCCAGCTTGCCTAGCGCTTTTTCACAGGCAATAAAAAACCCGCTCAAGGCGGGTTTTTTCGGATTTGGTCGGAGAGACAGGATTCGAACCTGCGGCCTTCTCGTCCCGAACGAGACGCGCTACCTGGCTGCGCTACACTCCGATTTCCGAGATGCTACTGCAACGTATTTTTCAACGCAACCCCTTGTTGCAAAAAGGAGTTGCGCTGAAAAACAGAGCCTGGATCACAGCTCTTTGACGGTGCGGATCTGGTCCTTGTTAATGCGCGTGCGCTTACCATCAAGCTGTTCGAACTCGTAGAAACCGGAGTCGTCGTCGTAGGAGGGGGTATCCACTGCCTGGATCTCGCGGCCATCGTTCAGGGTAATGACGGCGGGCGAGGCGCAGCCGGCGAGGGCGCCGAGGCCCAGGGCGAGCAGGAAGGCGGGAAGGGTCCGTTGGATCATCGTGTTTCTCCAGTGCATTGGTGCTAGATGACATTAGGACGCAGGGCGTCCGCGCAAGTTCCTTGCACAGTGCAGCATAGCGGTCCGACGCAGGCCTTGACCGGGAACAACGGCACGGGCGGCCTGTGATATAACAGCGCACATCCCTGTTCCCCGCGATGGACCTCCATGAAAGCCAAGGCAGATACCCCCTTCGTGCCGCTGAATATCGCCGTGCTGACGGTCAGCGATACCCGCACCTTCGACACCGACACCTCCGGCCAGCTGTTCGTCGACCGCCTCACGGCGGCCGGCCACCAGCTCGCCGCGCGGGTGTTGCTCAAGGATGATCTGTACAAAATTCGCGCCCAGGTCGCCACCTGGATCGCCGATGATCGGGTGCAGGTAGTGCTGATTACCGGCGGCACTGGTTTTACCGGCCGCGACAGCACGCCCGAAGCCGTCGCCTGCCTGCTGGACAAGCAGGTCGAAGGCTTCGGCGAGTTGTTCCGGCAGATCTCGGTGGCCGACATCGGCACCTCCACCGTGCAGTCCCGTGCCCTCGCGGGCCTGGCCAACGGCACTCTGGTGTGCTGCCTGCCGGGCTCGACCAACGCTGTACGCACCGGCTGGGACGGCATTCTTGCCGAGCAGCTCGACGCCCGTCATCGCCCCTGCAACTTCGTGCCTCACCTGAAGCAGGTTGCCGCCTGTGACAGCCGTGGTTGAGGCTGCGCCAGCCCGGCCGTTGATGCCGGTGGAAGAGGCGCTGGAGCGCTTGTTGGCACTTGCCGAAGCTGCGTCCATCAGTGAAACCGAAGAGGTGACGCTGGCCGATGCCGAGGGCCGTGTACTGGCCCGTGAGCTTGTCGCCGGGCTCGACCTGCCGCCCTGGCCCAACAGCGCGATGGATGGTTATGCCCTGCGCCTGGCCGACTGGCAGGGCGAGCCGCTTCCGGTCAGCCAACGCATTTTCGCCGGCCATGCGCCGCAGCCGCTGCAACCGGGTACCTGCGCGCGCATCTTCACCGGCGCGCCGCTGCCCGAGGGCGCTGATTGCGTCGAAATGCAGGAAAACGCCGAGGTGCTGGAGGACGGCCGGGTGCGTTTGCTCGAAACGCTGCGCATCAGCCAGAACGTACGGCCCAAAGGCCAGGAAACCCGTGCCGGCGAACAGGTGATGAGCGCTGGCACGCGCCTGGGGCCGATCCAGCTGGGCTTGGCCGCTACGCTTGGCTTCGACCGCCTGACAGTGGTGCGCAAACCGCGGGTGGCGGTGCTGTCGACTGGCGACGAGCTGGTCGAGCCTGGCCTGCCGTTGGGGCCGGGGCAGATCTACAACAGCAACCGCCGCCTGTTGGTCAGCTGGTTGCAGCGCCTGGGCTGCGATGTGGTGGATGCCGGCATTCTCCCCGACGACCTGGTGCGTACGCGCCAATGCCTGGGCGGCCTGGGCGATGTCGACCTGATCCTGTCCACCGGTGGGGTTTCGGTAGGTGAGGCCGACTATCTCGGCATGGCCTTGCGCGAGGCCGGTGAGCTGGCGCTGTGGAAGTTGGCGATCAAACCGGGCAAGCCACTGACCTTCGGCCACTATCAAGGCGTGCCGGTGATCGGTCTGCCGGGCAACCCGGCATCGACCCTGGTGACCTTCGGCCTGCTGGCCCGCCCTTATCTGTTGCGGCGCCAGGGTGTGGCGCATGTCACGCCGTTGCAGTTCAGTGTACCGGCGGGGTTCGACTGGCCAGCGCCTGGCACCCGGCGAGAGTACTTGCGGGCGCGGATCGAGGACGGCCGAGTACGCATCTACAAGAACCAGAGCTCAGGTGTACTGCGCAGCGCGGCTTGGGCCGAGGGGCTGGCGGAAGTACGCGAAGGCAGCACGCCACGCCAGGGCGACCTGGTGTCATTCATTCCCTTCAGCGAGTTACTTGGCTAGCGCGCCAGTTATCGCAGGCGTGGCCGCTGGCGCCAGTTGCGTCAGGCGCATGTGCACGCTTTCCAGTTGCTGCGCGGCAACGCTCCAGTCGTGGCGCTGGCGGGCGTATTGCCGACCCGCCTCGCCCAGCTGGTTCATGCGCCAGGGTTGATTCAGCAACTGGGTGATCAGCAAGGCCAACTGGCCGCTGTCGTCACTGCCCAGATAGTGCTCGCCGTTGTTGGCGGCAAGGCCGGAGGCGCCCTTGCTGGTGGTGATCACCGGCAGGCCTGCCGCCATGGCCTCGAGGATCTTCACCTTGGAGCCGCCGGCATAACGCAGCGGTGCGAAGAACAACGCCGAGCGGCGTTGCAGTTCGCGCAGGTCGGGGCGGTAACCTATCCACTCGATGCGCGGGTCATTCCAGTGCAGCTTCCAGCTGGCCGGCAGTGCATGCCCGGCGATGGCCAGGCGCACTGCCGGGTTGCTCATCCACACTTGCGGCAGGATTTCCTCCAGTGCCCACTCGATGGCCTCCAGGTTCGCCCCGTACTCGAAATTGCCGACGAACAGCAGGCGCTGGCTGTGCGGGGCGGGGCGTACGTCTTCGAAGTAATCACAATCGACACCATTGACCACCACATTGACCGGGCGCCCGCTGATCTGCCCGATCAGTTCGGCATCGTGGCCGCTGAGCGCCACCACCTCGCTGGGTTGGCGCAGCACCCGCTGCTCCCAGCGCCGGTAGCGCCAACGGTCGAAGGCGTTGAACGGGCGCAGCCACAGCGGCAGGCGATCGTGGCAGGCGGCGCCCATCACCGATTCGAGGGTGTGTTCACTGAGCATGTAGGGCAGGCCGCGGGCCTGCAGGGCCTTCTCGAAGGGTTGGAAGCTGTAGCTGTGCTCGATCTGGATGACGTCCCAGGGTTCGTCCAGCAAGCGCTCGAAACGGTGCCGCAGGCAGGGCGCCAGGCCGTTGATGATGGCGCGCATGGGGTAGTCGATGATCGGTGAGGCCAGCAGGTTCAGAGGGCTGTGCAGGGGGCGCCTGGGCAGCACCTCCAGGCGTTCGACCAGCGGCTCGAGGGCCTGGCGCGCGGCCTCGCCAAGCGGGACTTTCGATTGCACCAGCAAAGTAATTCGGTGGCCACGTCGCGCCAGTTCGCGCAGCAGGTGGTATTGCCGGCACTTGCTGCCACTGGTGGTGGGCCAGGGCAGGTAGGGCAGGGTCCAGAGTATGCGCATGAGCCCGAATCCTCGTTGCTTGGCCGGGTGCCGGCCCTCGAAGGTGATACACGCCTGGCGTCCTTGCGCGTCATCAACATCAGTAAAGCCTAGGTCGTCGGCCTCGCCCAATAGACAATTCGAGAGAGGTTAGCCAATAAAATGACGATTGCCCTTGATTGTGTTGAGTGTGGACAATTTTTTGTCAGATGATGCGCCGCTACTGCCCGGCATTCAATGCCGTCGCGTTGAATCGTTGTGTAGCGGGAGCATTCTTGATGTCGCCGTGGTCGAGATTGCGGTAGGCGTCTGAATGGAGAGTATGACGATGCAAGAGCGCAAGGCGATGCTGATCCTGCATGGCAAGCAGGCGACCAACGATGAAGTGCGTGAGGCAGTGGGCCTGCTGCGTGAGCGCGGCTGGCGGCTGGATGTACGTCTGACCTGGGAAGCCGGCGACGCCCGGCGCCTGGTCGAGGAGGCATTGGCCGCCGGATACCCGCAGGTAGTGGCCGGTGGCGGTGACGGTACCCTGCGCGATGTCGCCGAGGCCATGGGGCTTGCGACCACCCAGGCGAGCCTGGCCTTGTTGCCGCTGGGCACGGCCAATGACTTTGCCAAGGCCGCGGGGGTGCCACTGGAGCCGGCGGCGGCCTTGGCCCTGCTGGAGCTTCCGGCGCGGGCTATCGACTTGGGCAGGGTGGGCGACCAGCTGTTCCTGAACATGGCAACCGGCGGCTTTGGCAGCCAGGTCACCGCCAACACCTCCGAGGACTTGAAGAAAGTGCTGGGGGCGGCGGCCTACCTGTTCACCGGGCTGTCGCGCTTCAGCGAGCTGCAGGCGGCCTCGGTGGCGTTGCAGGGGCCGGGTTTCGAGTGGCAGGGCGAACTGTTGGCGCTGGGGATCGGTAACGGTCGCCAGGCGGGTGGCGGCCATGTGCTGTGCCCTGAGGCCAGGGTCGATGATGGCCTGCTGGATGTCGCTATCCTGCCGGCACCGCAGGAAATGGTCGGCGCGTTGCGCGGCTTGCTGGCAGGCGAAGAACTGTTCGTGCGGGCCCGGCTGCCCTGGGTGCAGATCAAGAGCACGCAAGGGTTGGACATCAACCTCGACGGCGAGCCGCTGCAGGCCGAGAGCCTGCGTTTCGAGGCTGTGCCCGGCGCATTGCGGCTGCACTTGCCGGTGGATTCGCCGTTGCTCAGTCGTCCAGGCTGATGATCCTTTCGCGCACGGCGAACAGCACCAGGCCCGCCACATCGTAGATCTGCAGGCGCTTCATGATCTGCGAACGGTGGGTTTCCACGGTTTTGATCGACAGGCCAAGGCCATTGGCGATCTCGCGCGTCGATTTGCCACGCACGATCAAACGCAGGATTTCGAGCTGGCGAGACGTCAGGTTGTGACGTTCTTCACCGGGCTGCTTGCCGTTCTGCGCGCGCAACAGGGCCTGGTTGATCACAGTGTGGGCAATGGCGGGGCTTAGGTAGCGCTCCTCGTTGCGCAGGGCGGCGAGGGCCTGTTCCAGCTCGGTGGCGGTGGTGTCCTTGAGCAGGTAGCCGTGGGCTCCGCTTTCCAGGGCGCGCATGATCAGGTCGGGGTCGGTGTGCATGGACAGCATCAGTACTTTGCACAGGCAACCGTTTGCGCGCAGTTGCGCGAGTGCATCCAGGCCGCTGGTCGAGCGCATGGAGATATCCAGCAGGATGATGTCCGGGGTCAGTTGCCGGACTTGCTCGAGCAACTGGTCACCGTCCTCGACTTCGCCCACCACGACGTAGTCGGGCAGGTCCGATACCAGGGCGCGTACGCCGGCGCGAATCAGCGAGTGGTCGTCCACCAGCAGCAGTTTACAAGTCATTGGCGGAGGGGGTCCTGGCGCGTTCCTGGTTGCGCGGTGGCCATGGGAACAGGGCTTCGATCTGGGTGCCCTGGCCGGGCTCGCTGGTGATGGTCAGGTTACCCAGCAGTGCAGTCGCGCGCTCCTGCATGCCGGCCATGCCACGTTGGCCGGCCTCGGCGGGGTCGTGAGCGGGGGTGAAGCCATGGCCGTCGTCATGGATCGACAGGGCCAGCCCTGGCGGGGTGCGCTGCAGACGGATCACCAGGTTATGGGCGTGGGCATGGCGCAACACGTTGGTGACCGCTTCCTGGGTGATGCGAAACGCCGCCATCGAAACTTCTTCGCTGATGCCGCCCAGGCGCTGGTGGCACTCCAGGCTCCAGTGCAGGTCGCTGTTCTCGAGGGTGCGCAGCAAGTGCGCGCGCAAGCTGGCTTCCAGGCCCAGGCTGGCCAACTGGCGGGGGTTGAGGATGGCGGAGACGTCGCGAACGTTGCCCAGGGTCTGGTCCAGCGTGCTGCGCAGCGTCGTGCAGTGCGCCTGCAACTCAGCGGGGACGCGCCGTTGCAGCCATTCGACCTGCAGCTTGGCGGCGGTCAGCAACTGGCCGATGTCGTCATGCAATTCGCGGCTCAGGCGTTGGCGTTCGCTTTCCTGCACCTTGAGCATGCGGGTGGCCAGCTCCGCCGGACGCAGGCTGATGGAGCGTGCCCAGTGGCGCAGATGCCAACCCACGGCGAGGATGGCCAGCAACTGCAGGAGCAGGACGCTGGCTGACAAGGGTTGTGCGCGCCAGTAGAACATCAGGTTCAGGGCCAGCGAGGCCACGCACAGTACTGCGGTCACCCAACGCAAGAGGGCGGTGCTGCAACGCCAGTGCTGGAAAAACTTCAAGCCTGAGAGCATAGAGAAGGAAGCCACTGAATTATTGCTGTTGGAGGCGTTGCACATATCTAGCCAGAGGTTTGGCGGCCCGTCTTCAATCAAGCTCCGGGCACGCAGCCAGTTGCCATAAATCGGCGGTGCGCATATTCGAATGTGCGCATGTTAACACTTTGGATTGAATTGGTCGCGGGGGTGCAACTGCTTGAAACCTCAGGTTTTCCGGGGTGGTGCGGCAGTCGCGGGCAAGTGCCTGGCCAGCACGTGGCCATTATTGATGCGTGCCTGCCAGTGGCCAAGTGCAACTAAGGGACACCTTGACTGAAGAGGTATGTGCAACTTTCAAGTTGAGCCTGGGTCGGGCTTAGTTGCGACGCTAGAGCAGCGTGCTTAATGGCCGTAGGCCGAGGTGGCGGCACAGGGGGCGCAAGGCTGCCCCAGGCTGTGGGCCAGCTCATCCAGCAGCGAGCGCTGCTCTTCGGTATCCAGGTTCAGGCGGCCGGTCAGTGGGTCCAGCAACTCCAGTTGCCAGGCAAGCAGCGTCAGGCAGGCAGTCAGGATCGCCAGCGTCTCGCCGTGCAGGTGTTGTTGCCGGCAGGCTGGCGCCAGCAATTGCTGAAGGGTGCGGGTGTAATGGCTGACTTCGCGCAGCTCGAGGGTGTCGGCCCTGCGTGCCAGGGCGTCGAGGGAGTCGTTCAGGCAATGGCAGGCATCGGGGTCGTTGTCGATCAGTTCCAGATGCTGCAGGCATTCCTGGGACTTGACCAGCAGGACCTGGGCATCCAGCAGGAACTCCTGCAGGGCACTGTTGGGCAGCGTCGTGCTATCCATCATGACACTCCAGCGCGCAAGGCTGGAGCAGGGGTGGGCGACACCTGGACGATCGCAAACAAAAGCCTGACTCCGTTCATGCATTGAGAATGGCGTCACATTAATGGCTAAAGGATATTGCGAACATCAGGTTGCACCCGATTGCCACTAGGGGTTTCCCTGATGGTGATTTGGGCGGCTCGTTCGTTGCGGGGTAGCCGAGGGGGCTGTGGTCGCAGTAAAGCATGATGGTAAAGTGATATCAATCGCCGTTCGCAGCTTTTTCCAACCAGGGTCAAGCTGCGCGAGTATCCGCCGATACAGGGCGGATGCAATCACTTTTCCCGACTCAAGCCAGGGGGTCCATATGGCCGGCATTCTCGACACGGTAGACCAACGCACGCAACTGGTAGGTGAGAACCGCCTGGAAATCCTCATGTTCCGCCTGGCTGGCCGGCAGCTGTTCGCCATCAACGTGTTCAAGGTCCAGGAAGTGCTGCAGTTGCCCAAGCTGACGCTGATGCCGCAACGCCACTCCTTCGTCTGCGGGGTGGTCAACCTGCGCGGCCAGACCCTGCCGGTGATCGACCTGTCCCAGGCGATCGGCATGCGGCCGCTGCAGCCGGGCCCGGACAGCACGATCATCGTCACTGAATACAACCGTTCGGTGCAGGCCTTCCTGGTGGGCGGCGTCGACCGTATCGTCAACATGAACTGGGAAGCCATCATGCCGCCGCCGGCCAGCGCCGGTCGCCAGCACTACCTGACCGCGATCACCAAGGTCGACGAGAAGCTGGTGGAAATCATTGATGTGGAGAAGGTGCTGGCGGAGATCGTGCCCTATAGCGCCAAGGTGTCTCGGGACAAGCTCGAAGACCCGATCCTGGGCCGTGCCCGTGGCCGCGAAGTGCTTTTGGTGGACGATTCCAGCGTAGCGCTCGCGCAGTTGCGCGATACCCTGTCGCAGCTGGGGGTGAAGCTGCATGTGGCCAGCGATGGCCTCAAAGCCCTGCGCCTGCTCAAAGGGTGGGCTGACGCCGGCGAGAATGTCTGCGAGAAACTGCTGATGATCTTCACCGATGCGGAAATGCCTGAAATGGATGGCTACCGGCTGACTACCGAAATTCGCAATGATCCGCGCCTTCGTGGTCTGTATGTGGTGCTGCACACCTCGCTGTCGGGCAGTTTCAACGAGTCGATGGTGAAGAAGGTCGGTTGCGACAACTTCCTCTCCAAGTTCCAGCCCGACCGCTTGGTCGATGTGGTGCGCCAGCGCCTGAGCCTGGACCACGCCACAGTGTGAGCGTTGCCCTGTCCGGTATAGACTTGGCCTTTCGACAGGCGCAAGGCGGACGGGGATGATTCTGAGTGCGTTGTATCGTTATCCGGTGAAATCGGCGCAGGCCCAGAGCCTGCAAGGTTCACCGGTTGGCAGCCTGGGGCTGGAGGGTGATCGGCGCTGGCTGGTGGTGGAGGCCGAGAACGGTCGCTTCCTCACGCAGCGCGCTTGGCCGCGGCTCGGGCGAATCAATGCCAGCTATAGTGCCAATGGCCAATTGCTGCTGTCCGCTCCAGGCTTGGCAGCGTTGGAGGTGCCCGTGCCACCTGCCGATGACGGCCTGCGCGGTGTCACCATCTGGCGCGATACCTTGCAGGTACCGGATGCCGGTGATGCGGCGGCCGCCTGGCTTAGCGAGCTGCTGGGCAAGACGGTACGGCTGGTGTATTGCCCAGAGCAGCGGGCCCGCTACCTGCCCAGCGGCTATGGCCTGAACAGCGACCGCGCGGCGTTCCCCGACGGGTTCCCCTTACTGCTGATCGGTCAGGCGTCACTGGATGAGCTGAGCCGCCGTGTTGGCCGGCCCATGGAAATGCTGCGTTTTCGCCCCAACCTGGTCATCGAGGGCGCCGAGGCATTCGCCGAGGACGGTTGGAAGCGCATCCGCATCGGCGACATGACCTTCCGTGTGCTCAAACCCAGCGTGCGCTGCATCCTCACCACCCTTGATCCGACCACCGGCGAACGCAGCCCGGACCGTGAGCCATTGACTACGCTCAAGACCTTTCGTGAGAAGGAAGGGGATGTGCTGTTCGGCCAGAACCTGGCCGTGGATGGCACAGGTGAGCTGAGCGTGGGAATGCGCGTTCAGGTCATCGAGTGATGATGAATCGTGGGGCAAGCCCGCTGCCACGATAGCCATATCAAGGCATCGTGGGACCGGGCTTGCCCCGCGATCTTTACATGTCGTCGAAGTAGCGCTCGTGCCAATCCACCAGCGGTTGCGGCGAATTGAGTTTCTGCCCGTAGATCACCGAATACGACAGCACGTTCTGCACGTACTGGCGTGTCTCATCGAACGGGATCGACTCGACCCACACATCGAAGCTCAGGTGCTTGGCGCCCTTGAGCCACTGGCGCACGCGGCCGGGGCCGGCGTTGTAGGCAGCCGAGGCGAGTACGCGGTTGCCGTTGAACTGGCTGTGTACCTGGCTGAGGTAGGCGGCGCCGAGCTGGATGTTCTTGTCCGGGTTGAACACCTGTGCGGGCGAGGCCAGCGGGATGCTGAACTTGCGCGCGGTCTCCTTGGCGGTTGCCGGCATCAACTGCATCAGGCCGCTGGCGCCCACGCTGGAGCGGGCGTCTTCCATGAAGGCGCTTTCCTGGCGGGTGATGGCGAACACCCAGCTCGAATGCAGGCCGCGGACCTTGGCCTCGCGCACCAGCGTGTCGCGGTGGGCCATGGGGAAGCGGATGTCCAGGTCGTCCCAGTATTGGGCCTGGCTGATGGTGCGGATGGCCGGGAAGTACCAGCGCATGTCGTAGGCCAGGCGTGCCTGGGCGACCATTTCGTCACGGTTGAAGTGGCGGCTGACGTGGTACCACTCGCGGCGGCCCTCGACGATCTGGCCGCGGGCATGGAACTCCAGCGCACGGCGCACGCCGGGGGTGTTGCGCACCTTGTTGATTACCGCCTGGCTGAGCACCAGCGGCTTGTTGTTCAACTGGTAGGGGGTCTGTGCCCGGTCGGCGGCGAGGAAGCCGTAGAAGTCGCGCTCGCGGGCCACGGTCTTGTAAAGCAGCGGAATTTGCGGGTTGTTGGGTTGCGCCAGTTCGAGGCTGCGCGCCTGCCAGTATTTCCAGCGGTTGCTGCTGGCCAGGTCCTGGGGCAGGCGCTTGGTCAGCTCGTAGGCGTCTTCCCAGCGGCCCAGGCGCAGCAGCAGGCGCATGCGCCATTCGCTGACGGTGTTGTCGCGCAGCTCAGGGTCGTAGCGGGTCATGAGGTCGAGCGCCCGTGGGTCATAGCGGCGGGCTAGCGTCAGGCCGATTTCGCGGGCGATGGCGACCTTCTCGTCGCGGGAAAAATGCATGCGCTGGGCGTAGTCGTCGAGCAACGCCATGGCTTGGTCGGGGTTTTGGCGTGCCAGGCGACGCAGGCCGAGGCTGACGACGTCGGACATGGCCTCGTTGACTGGCGTGAAGCGCGACGGCTGGTTCAGCAGTTCAGGTTTTTGCGCCACGTCGATCAACAGCTTGCCTTGGGGGGCGAGGGTGGTGAGGGTTTTCACCAGTTGATTGGCCAGCCCATAGTTGCGCGCCTGCGCCGCCAGCTTGGCGCGCTGCCAGCGTTTGGCCTCGGTCAGTTGGCCTTCGGCGGCCCACATGGCGAACAGCGTATCGCAAGCTGCTGGTTGCGACTTGCCAACGTTCCACAGTTTTTCCGCGCTGGCGAAACCTTCGGCGCGCTTGCCGTGGCTCAGCTGGTACTGACCATTGAGGCAGTCAAGCTCGGTGAAGTTGAGCTTGGGGTCGTAGTACTTGACGAACGTGTTCCATTCGCCGCGTTCGGCCAGCCAGCGCAACCAGCGCAGCTTCATCCAGTTGGCCTGTGGCAGGTCGCCGTGGGCGGCGAGGAAACCTTCGATTTCTTCGTTGCTGGCGCTCTTGAGGCGGGCGGTCAACTCGTCGTATGTCAGGTAGGGCGTGAGCGGGTAGTCGCGCAATGCCTGTGCGTAGCGCAGGTACGGCCCCTTGTCGCCTTTTGCCAGGGCGCGCTTGGCTTCGTCGTAATACTGGCGTTGCTGGGTGATGTCGGCGGCCTGTGCGGCACTCGCGACAGTGGCGGTGAGCAACAGGCAGGAAGCAATTTGTAACAGGCGGCTGCGCATGATACGTCCGGGCAGTTGAACCATTGAGAGTGACGGCGGAGCCAGCACTGTTGGGTATTACTGCCTAGCTTAGCCGTTTGCCGGGGGGCGGTGAAAGCACTGTGCTTGTATCGAGTTGTTATCCGACGCAGGGCTGCTGGCCATGCGCCCTTGATGCCGACCGGGGGCAAGTCGGGTAGAATGCGCGCCCGGTTTTTGGAGATGATCATGACCCTGCTCAAATTCAGCGATGTGTCCCTCGCGTTCGGCGCCATGCCGCTGCTGGACAAGGTTTCCTGGCAAATCGCCCGTGGTGAGCGGGTGTGCATCATCGGCCGCAACGGTACGGGCAAGTCGAGCATGCTGCGCCTGGTCAAGGGCGAGCAGAAGCCTGATGACGGCGACGTCTGGCGTGCGCCGGGCCTGAAGATTGGCGAGCTGCCGCAGGAGCTGCCGGTGGCCGACGAACGCAGCGTATTCGACGTGGTGGCCGCAGGCCTCGATGGTGTGGGTGAACTGCTGGCCGAGTATCACCACCTGAGCCAGAACATCCACACTGCCGAAGACCTGGACAAGCTGATGCATGTCCAGCACGAACTGGAGGCCCGCGATGGCTGGCGCCTGCAGCAGGTGGTCGAAAGTACCCTGAGCCGCCTGCAACTGCCGGCCGACAAGACCCTGGCCGAGCTGTCCGGCGGCTGGCGCCGCCGCGTCCTGCTGGCCCAGGCGTTGGTGTCCGAGCCGGACCTGCTGCTGCTCGACGAGCCGACCAACCATCTGGATATCGGTGCCATCGCCTGGTTGGAAGAAGCCCTGAGCAGCTTCAACGGGGCGGTGCTGTTCATCACCCACGACCGTTCGTTCCTGCAGAACCTGGCCACGCGCATTCTTGAACTGGACCGTGGTGGCCTGATCGACTGGAACGGTGACTATGCCAGCTTCCTGGTGCACAAGGAGGCCGCACTCGCCGCTGAAGAGACCGCCAACGCGCTGTTCGACAAGCGCCTGGCCCAGGAGGAAGTGTGGATCCGCCAGGGCATCAAGGCGCGCCGTACCCGCAACGAGGGCCGCGTGCGTGCGCTCAAGGCGCTGCGCGTGGAGCGCGGCGAGCGCCGCGAGCGCCAAGGCAAGGCCAATATCCAGATCGAAGTGGCGGACAAGTCCGGCAAGCAGGTGATGGTGCTGGAAGACGTCAGCTTCGCGCATCAGGGCGGGCCCAAGCTGGTCAAGGACTTTTCCATGGTGCTGCAGCGCCAGGACCGTATCGGTCTGCTGGGTGCCAACGGTACCGGCAAGACCACCTTGCTCAAGTTGATGCTGGGTGATCTGCAGCCGACCGCGGGCAAGGTCGAGGTGGGTACCAAGCTGGAAGTCGCCTATTTCGACCAGATGCGCCATCAGCTGGACCTGGAAAAGACGGTTATCGACAACCTCGCCGAAGGTCGCGATTTCATCGAGATCGACGGCCAGAACCGCCATGTGCTCAGCTACCTCGGCGACTTCCTGTTCAGCCCGCAGCGTGCGCGCACGCCGGTCAAGGCGCTGTCCGGTGGCGAGCGCGCGCGGCTGCTGCTGGCCAAGCTGTTCAGCAAGCCGGCCAACCTGCTGGTGCTGGACGAACCGACCAACGACCTGGACGTGGAGACCCTCGAGCTGCTCGAAGAGGTGTTGTCCAACTACAAGGGCACGGTGCTGATGGTCAGCCACGACCGGGCCTTCCTCGACAACGTGGTCACCAGCACCCTGGTGTTCGAGGGCGAGGGGCGCGTGCGCGAGTACGTCGGTGGCTACGAGGACTGGATTCGCCAGGGTGGCTCGCCGAAGTTGCTGGGCGTGACCGAGAGCAAGGGCGGCAAGTCCGAACTCAACAGCGCCGTGGTTGAAAAACCGGTGGAAGAGGTGGCGCCTGCCGCCGTTGCCGCTCCGGCCGCGGATGCCAGCAAGAAGAAGCTCAGCTACAAGCTGCAGCGCGAGCTCGAAGCGTTGCCTGGGCAGATCGATGTCATTGAACAGCAGATGGCCGGGTTGCAGGAAGAGGTCAGTGGTGCAAGCTTCTACCAGCGCCCAATCGGCGAAACATCCGCCGTGCTGGCCAAGCTGGAAAAGCTGCAGGGTGAGCTGGACGCGCTGGTGGAGCGCTGGGCCGAGCTGGAAGGCTGAGAAAGTCGCGGGGCAAGCCCGCTCCCATGCAGCTTGTGGGAGCGGGCTTGCCCCGCGATAACGGTATCACTCACTCTTTTTCTGCAAGCGCACCGCCAGCACGTCGCACGGCGCCCCGTGCAATACATCGTTGGCGGTGGAGCCCAGCAACAACGCCAAACCATGGCGGCCATGGCTGCCGACCACGATCAGGTCGCAGTTCTGATCCTTGGCCAACTGGTGGATTTCCTGGCGAGGCTGGCCGTAGGTCAGGTGCGAATCGCCGCGCTGGATGTCCGGATACTTGTTGAACAGACGATCCATGCGCTCCTTGGCCTGGTCGAACTGCTGCTGCTGCAGTTGCGAGAGGTCCATGGGCACGTCCCCGCCGAATGCCATGGCCATCGGTTCGACGATATGCACCAGGGAAACCTTCGCGCCCGTGGGCTCGGCGATCTTCATGGCGCGCTTGATCACCGGGTCGCATTCTTCGGTCAGGTCGACAGCGACCAGAAGATGTTCGTAGGACATGAGCAGTACTCCTGACATTCGCGATAAGTAGAAGTATGGTCGCTTTCGCGCGGGTCTTCCGTGAATCCTGAGTAACCCGCTCATTTGCAACGCTTTATAAGGTCTACAGATATGACGGTATGGCTGGTGGTGTCAATCCTTGCGGTGGTGCTGAGCCCGTTGGTCTGGCTGCGCCCCTCGCGCAAGCAGAGCCAGCAGATGAACCTGCGCCTGGAGGGGCGGCGCATGGGCTTGGCCATGCAGCTGACCCCCCAGCAGTGGCCGCACTGGCTGGAAAAGGAGCCGCCCAGCCCATGCCCGCAGTACCATCGGGCCCGACGCAAGGGCAGGGGGGACAGCTGGTGCTACTGGCAGGTTGCGCCGGGCGTCTGGTGGAACCAGTGGCGCGAACCCTGCGAGGATGCGCGCCTGGCTGAAGCCTTTGCTGGCTTGCCCGAGAGCGTCTACAAAGTCGAGGCCGACACCCGCATGATCGCCCTGTATTGGTCGGAGCGTGGCGAAAGCTCTGTTTTGCAGGATATTGCCAGGGTGCTCGAAACCCTCGCTTGACCTACCCCTCAACGACACAGCGGCGCGCAGGAGCTTGAAGGCTCCTGCGCGCCGCTGTGCGTTCTGCAGCGCAGAAAAAGGCCAGGCAGGCCGGAAACATTTTCAACAATTGCCAGTGTAGCCATTGTGGGGCGGCGCGTTTAAAAACAGTTGCCGTCAGGCCTTCTTTTGAGTCGATCGCTGACATGAATGGTCGGCGATCACTGTCATCATGTTTCGTACCCGGCGGATGCAAGATGACCGGAAAGTCGCGTTTCCAAGGTGCTTGAGAGCATTTGACAACGCCGTTCTTTTCGGAGAATGTGTGCACACCCGAATCAAACGGGCGTATGAATTGAGCGTTTGTATGTCAGACGGCTCTTACAGAATCCCGATTAGCGCGCCGACGGGTGTGCCTGGGACAGGGCTCGGACCAACCGGCTCTTTCGCCAGCGATCGGCGTGTACAGTTCAGCTTCCATATCGTGGAGATCAGTTGATGATTTACGAAGGTAAAGCCATCACGGTTAAGGCTCTTGAAAGCGGCATCGTCGAACTGAAGTTCGACCTCAAGGGTGAGTCCGTCAACAAGTTCAACCGCCTCACCCTGAACGAGCTGCGCCAGGCAGTCGACGTCATCAAGGCCGATGCCTCGGTCAAGGGCGTTATCGTCAGCAGTGGCAAGGACGTGTTCATCGTCGGCGCCGACATCACCGAATTCGTCGACAACTTCAAGCTGCCTGAGGCCGAACTGGTCGCCGGCAACCTGGAAGCCAACCGCATTTTCAATGACTTCGAAGACCTGCAGGTGCCGACAGTCGTCGCCATCAACGGCATCGCCCTGGGCGGTGGCCTGGAGATGTGCCTGGCAGCCGACTACCGGGTCATGTCCAGCAGCGCCAAGATCGGCCTGCCGGAAGTCAAGCTGGGCATCTACCCAGGCTTCGGCGGCACCGTGCGCCTGCCGCGCCTGATCGGTTCGGACAACGCCATTGAGTGGATCGCCTCGGGCAAGGAAAACCGTGCCGAGGACGCGCTGAAAGTCGGCGCCGTCGACGCCGTGGTGGCCCCCGAGCTGCTGCAGGCCGGTGCCCTGGACCTGATCAAGCGCGCCATCAGCGGCGAGCTGGACTACAAGGCCAAGCGCCAGCCCAAGCTGGAAAAGCTCAAGCTCAACGCCATCGAGCAGATGATGGCCTTCGAGACCGCCAAGGGCTTCGTTGCTGGCCAGGCCGGCCCGAACTACCCAGCGCCGGTCGAAGCGATCAAGACCATCCAGAAGGCCGCCAACTTCGGCCGTGACAAGGCCCTGGAAGTCGAGGCCGCCGGCTTCGCCAAGCTGGCCAAGACCTCGGTCGCCGAAAGCCTGATCGGCCTGTTCCTCAACGACCAGGAGCTCAAGCGCAAGGCCAAGGCCCATGACGAAATCGCCCACGATGTGAAGCAGGCCGCCGTGCTCGGCGCCGGCATCATGGGCGGCGGCATCGCCTACCAGTCGGCGGTCAAGGGTACGCCGATCCTGATGAAGGACATCCGCGAGGAAGCCATCCAGCTGGGTCTGAACGAAGCCTCCAAGCTGCTCGGCAAGCGCGTCGAGAAAGGCCGCCTGACCCCGGCCAAGATGGCAGAAGCCCTCAACGCCATCCGTCCGACCCTCTCCTACGGTGATTTCGCCAACGTCGACATCGTCGTCGAAGCCGTGGTCGAGAACCCGAAGGTCAAGCAAGCCGTGCTGGCCGAAGTGGAAGGCCAGGTGAAGGAAGATGCGATTCTCGCTTCCAACACCTCGACCATCTCCATCAACCTGCTGGCCAAGGCGCTCAAGCGTCCGGAAAACTTCGTCGGCATGCACTTCTTCAACCCGGTGCACATGATGCCGCTGGTGGAAGTCATCCGTGGCGAGAAGTCCAGCGAAGTCGCAGTGGCCACCACCGTCGCCTACGCCAAGAAGATGGGCAAGAACCCGATCGTGGTCAACGACTGCCCGGGCTTCCTGGTCAACCGCGTGCTGTTCCCGTACTTCGGCGGTTTCGCCAAGCTGGTCAGCGCTGGCGTCGACTTCGTACGCATCGACAAGGTCATGGAGAAGTTCGGCTGGCCGATGGGCCCGGCCTACCTGATGGACGTGGTCGGCATCGACACCGGCCACCACGGCCGTGACGTGATGGCCGAAGGCTTCCCGGACCGCATGAAGGACGATCGCCGCTCCGCCGTCGACGCCCTGTACGAGGCCAACCGCCTGGGCCAGAAGAACGGCAAGGGCTTCTACGCCTACGAGACCGACAAGCGCGGCAAGCCGAAGAAAGTCGCCGATGCCAGCGTGCTCGACGTGCTCAAGCCGGTCATCTTCGAACAGCGTGAAGTGAGCGACGAAGACATCATCAACTGGATGATGGTCCCGCTGTGCCTGGAGACCGTGCGCTGCCTGGAAGACGGCATCGTCGAAACCGCAGCCGAAGCCGACATGGGCCTGGTCTACGGCATCGGTTTCCCTCCCTTCCGCGGTGGTGCGCTGCGTTACATCGATTCGATCGGGGTTGCCGAGTTCGTCGCCCTGGCCGACCAGTACGCCGACCTGGGGCCGCTGTACCACCCCACTGCGAAGCTGCGCGAAATGGCCAAGAACGGCCAGCGCTTCTTCAACTGAGCGCCCCACGAGCTAGAGCGAGATTATTGATATGAGCCTGAATCCAAGAGACGTGGTGATTGTCGACTTCGGTCGCACGCCGATGGGCCGCTCCAAGGGTGGCATGCACCGCAATACCCGCGCCGAAGACATGTCCGCGCACCTGATCAGCAAGCTGCTGGAGCGCAACGACAAGGTCGACCCGAAAGAAGTCGAGGACGTGATCTGGGGCTGCGTCAACCAGACCCTGGAGCAGGGCTGGAACATCGCGCGCATGGCGTCGCTGATGACCCAGATCCCGCACACCTCCGCCGCGCAAACCGTCAGCCGCCTGTGCGGTTCGTCGATGAGCGCGCTGCACACTGCCGCCCAGGCGATCATGACCGGCAACGGCGACGTGTTCGTCATTGGTGGTGTCGAGCACATGGGCCACGTCAGCATGATGCATGGCGTCGACCCCAACCCGCACATGTCGCTGCACGCCGCCAAGGCGTCCGGCATGATGGGCCTGACTGCCGAAATGCTCGGCAAGATGCATGGCATCACCCGTGAGCAACAGGACCTGTTCGGCGTGCGTTCGCACCAGCTCGCCCACAAGGCGACGGTCGAAGGCAAGTTCAAGGATGAGATCATCCCGATGCAGGGCTACGACGAGAGCGGCTTCCTGAAAGTCTTCGACTTCGACGAGACCATTCGCCCGGAAACCACCCTCGAAGGCCTGGCGTCGCTCAAGCCGGCGTTCAACCCCAAAGGTGGCACCGTCACTGCGGGTACTTCCTCGCAGATCACCGACGGCGCCTCGTGCATGATCGTCATGTCCGGCCAGCGTGCCATGGACCTGGGCATCCAGCCATTGGCGGTGATCCGTTCGATGGCGGTGGCCGGCGTGGACCCGGCGATCATGGGTTACGGCCCGGTACCGTCGACGCAGAAAGCGCTCAAGCGCGCCGGCCTGACCATGGCCGACATCGACTTCATCGAGCTCAACGAAGCCTTCGCCGCACAGGCCTTGCCAGTGCTGAAAGATCTGAAAGTGCTCGACAAGATGGATGAGAAGGTTAACCTGCACGGCGGCGCCATCGCACTGGGCCACCCGTTCGGTTGCTCCGGTGCACGGATTTCCGGCACCCTGCTCAACGTCATGAAGCAGAATGGCGGTACGCTCGGCGTTGCCACCATGTGCGTCGGCCTGGGCCAAGGCATCACCACTGTCTTCGAACGCGTCTGATCGCGTTGCAAGGCAGCAACCGGGGCCCTGTGCCCCGGTTTTTGTTTTTTACAGGATTTGTTCAAGAGGCGGGACGACATGCAGATACAACCCGGTGTGTACCGGCACTACAAGGGCCCCGAGTATCGTGTGTTCGGCGCTGCGCGCCATTCCGAGACCGAGGAGTGGGTGGTGTTCTACCAGGCCCTGTACGGCGAATTTGGCCTGTGGGTGCGGCCGCTTTCGATGTTCCTCGAGTCTGTCGAGGTTGACGGCGAGCAGGTGCCACGCTTTGCTTTGGTCAAGGCCGACGACGGGCTGTCCGCGCTGCTGGCCAAGGCGAGCGAATGAAGCGCCAAGCTTGACCTCGCTGTTTCGCCACTATATATAGCGGTGCCGCGTCCGGCACCTGACGCGTTTTTCATCTTCAGATTCAGGAATACTCCGATCCATGGGCAAATCGCTGGTCATTGTGGAATCCCCGGCCAAGGCCAAGACCATCAACAAGTACCTGGGTAACCAGTACGTGGTGAAGTCGAGTATCGGCCATATCCGCGACCTCCCCACCAGCGGTTCCGCCAGTGCGAGCAAGGAACCGGCGGCCAAGCGCGGCAAGGCCGCGGCCGAAGCACCGGCCCTGACGCCGAAGGAGAAGGCCCGGCGCACGCTGGTTGCGCGCATGGGTGTCGACCCCGAGGCCGGCTGGAAGGCCAAGTACGAGATCCTTCCTGGCAAGGAGAAGGTGATCGAAGAACTGCGCCGCCTGGCCAAGGATGCCGACACCATCTATCTCGCAACCGACTTGGATCGCGAGGGGGAAGCTATTGCCTGGCACCTGCGCGAAGCCATCGGTGGTGACGACAGCCGTTACAAGCGCGTGGTGTTCAACGAGATCACCAAGAAAGCCATCCAGGAAGCGTTCTCGCAGCCGGGCGAGCTCGACATCGATCGGGTCAACGCCCAGCAGGCACGCCGTTTCCTCGATCGCGTGGTGGGCTACATGGTGTCGCCACTGCTGTGGGCCAAGATCGCCCGCGGGCTGTCCGCCGGCCGTGTGCAGTCGGTGGCAGTGAAACTGGTGGTCGAGCGTGAGCGTGAGATCCGCGCGTTCATCCCCGAAGAATACTGGGAGGTCCACGCCGACCTGGGCACCGCCAAGAACGCCAAGGTGCGTTTCGAAGTGGCGCGCGAAAACGGTGAGGCGTTCAAGCCGCTCAACGAAGCCCAGGCCATGGCCGCGCTGGAGAAGCTGAAGGCTTCCAGCTACAGCGTGAGCAAGCGCGAAGACCGCCCGACCAGCAGCAAGCCGTCGGCGCCGTTCATCACCTCCACCCTGCAGCAGGCGGCGAGCAACCGCCTGGGCTTCGGGGTGAAGAAGACCATGATGATGGCCCAGCGTCTGTACGAAGCTGGCTACATCACCTACATGCGTACCGACTCGACCAACCTGTCGACCGATGCGGTCGAGATGGCGCGCAGCTACATCGAAAAAGAATTCGGCAAGCAGTACCTGCCGGCCGCACCCATCGTCTACGGCAGCAAGGAAGGGGCACAGGAAGCGCACGAGGCGATCCGCCCGTCCGACGTCAACACCCACCCGACCAAGCTCAGTGGCATGGAGCGCGATGCCGAGCGCCTGTACGAGCTGATCTGGCGCCAGTTCCTGGCCTGCCAGATGCCGCCGGCGCAGTACCTGTCCACCAGCGTCACCGTGGCAGCCGGTAACTTCGAGCTGCGTGCCAAGGGCCGCATCCTCAAGTTCGACGGCTACACCCGCGTACTGCCGCAGCAGAGCAAGCCAGGCGAAGACGATGTGCTGCCGGACATGGCCCAGGGCGAAGTGCTCAAGCTGATCCAGATCGACCCCAGCCAGCACTTCACCAAACCCCCGGCGCGCTTCACCGAAGCCAGCCTGGTCAAGGAGATGGAAAAGCGCGGTATCGGTCGCCCGTCGACCTATGCGGCGATCATCTCGACCATTCAGGATCGCGGCTATGTGACGTTGCACAACCGTCGCTTCTACTCCGAAAAGATGGGTGACATCGTCACCGAGCGCTTGTCCGAGAGCTTCGCCAATCTGATGGACTACGGCTTCACCGCCGGCATGGAAGAAAACCTCGATGATGTGGCCCAGGGCGAACGCGACTGGAAGAACGTCCTCGACGAGTTCTACGGTGATTTCAGCAAAAAGCTGCAAACCGCCGAATCTGCCGAGAACGGCATGCGTGCCAATCAGCCGACGCTGACCAACATCGCGTGCAAGGAATGCGGCCGGCCGATGATGATCCGCACCGCCTCCACCGGTGTGTTCCTGGGTTGTTCCGGCTACAGCCTGCCGCCGAAGGAGCGTTGCAAGGCCACCGTCAACCTGGTGCCGGGCGACGAGATCGCCGCGGACGATGAGGGCGAATCGGAGTCGCTGGTGCTGCGCGGCAAGCACCGTTGCCCGATCTGCGCCACAGCGATGGATGCCTACCTGCTCGACGAGAAGCGCAAGCTGCATATCTGCGGTAACAACCCGGATTGCGCCGGCTACGAGATCGAAGAGGGTAGCTACCGCATCAAGGGCTACGAAGGGCCGAGCCTGGAGTGCGACAAGTGCGGTAGCGAGATGCAGCTCAAGACCGGCCGTTTCGGTAAGTTTTTCGGTTGCACTAACGCTGCGTGCAAGAACACCCGCAAGCTGCTCAAGAGCGGCGAGGCGGCGCCACCGAAGATGGACAAGGTGGACATGCCGGAGCTCAAGTGCGAGAAGGTCGACGACACTTACGTGCTGCGTGATGGTGCTTCGGGCCTGTTCCTGGCCGCCAGCCAGTTCCCCAAGAACCGCGAGACTCGCGCGCCACTGGTGCTGGAGATCGTGCCGCACAAGCACGAGATCGATCCGAAGTACCACTTCCTCTGCGATGCCCCGCAGAAGGATCCGGACGGCCGCCCGGCGGTGATTCGCTACAGCCGCAAGACCAAGGAGCAGTACGTGCAGTCCGAGGTCGATGGCAAGCCGACCGGCTGGAAAGCCTTCTATGACGGCGGTGCCTGGAAAGTAGAAGACAAGCGCTGATTCAGGCGTCTACCCCATCGCGGGGCAAGCCCGCTCCCACTGAACCTGTGGGAGCGGGCTTGCCCCGCGATCGTTTGTACTTGCGGTAGAGCTGGGCAATCCACGAAACTGCGTTATCGCTTGCAGCCCACGGGAGGTCATGACAATGGCCCAGGAACTCTATACCCGCACCAACCAGAAACTGTTCTTCGCAGGCCTCGCACTGGAGTCCATGGCCAAGGCTGAGCAGAGCCAGGCCATGAACGCCCAGGGCCTGGTCCAGGCGGAGCGCGAGTCGGCGCTGTTCCACCTGTACGGCGCGCTGCTGGGGCTGTGCCACGAAATTGGGGGGTTCTACCGCCTGCCGGTGGTGGCCACGGTCGAGCAGGCGCTCGCCGACGATGCGCTGAACAGTATCGCCATCCCCGAAGTCGCCGAGATGCTTGAACTGGTTCGCCAGCGTGAAACGTGGCTTGCGCAATTGCTCGGTGCTTATGCTGATTTGTTCCGACCACCGGTCGCGAAAAAGGCCCCGAAAACTGACGTCACCCAACCCCTGATCCAGGCGGTCAACCTCGACGAGCCTGAGCATCCAGCCCTGTCGCGAGAGGAGCTTGAAAGCTGGCGCGGCAACCTGAAAGGCTTGGTGAGACGATTCCGCGACGCGTTGAGTGAGTGCTGACAGCCGTGTTGGCTGTTACACTACGGACCTTTCGTGAAACGCAGGCCCCTTTATGTCCACGTCCTTTCTAGAAATTGTCGAGTTGCCTGATGGCCGGATCGAGCTGCGCCGCGCCGAGGATGAAGGTTCCCTGGTGACCCTGGATTTCTCCGAGGATGCCAAGGTATTCCTGCAAGGACAGCATGTGGAAGTGGCCAAGGCCATGCTCAGCGTTGGCGTGCAGATGGCCGGCCGGCTTGTCGAAGGGGATTTCGAGCGTGAAGAAGGGCCGCGAGTTCTTCACTGAGTGACGCTACGCGCCCACAGTTGCAAAAAGATCACAGGCAAAGCCTGAACGTCAGCCGAGGCGGACGTTCAGGCTTTGTGCATTTCCGAGGGCGGCTGCACGCAGCAGTTGCTGGCGGGCGCCACTGTTGATGTTACCCAGCCAGCTCACCACGGTATGGCTGCGCCCCAGGCGTAGCGCTTCGCAGGCCAATTGCAACGCGGTCTGGTTGCCGCCGGGCTGCAGCAGCAGGATGCGTTCGCGGTTCAGGCCAGCGTCGCGCAGCCAGGCTTGTGTCAGGCTGGCGGGTGGAGCGATGAGGGTCAGCCAGCGGCTGTCGTCTTCTTCGCTGAGTTCGCGCAGTATTGGGGCCAGCAGGCTCTGGCAGTGCCCGGGGGCACCGCGCAGGGTCAGTTCGCTGAACAGCTCGTTCTGGCTACTCTTGCGCGGTTGTGCGCTGGGCTTGAGGCCCGGCAGCACAGGTTGGGCGAGAAAGGCCTCGAACAACGGTAGCTGGGTTGGCTGTGGCGCATGGGTGAACGGCTGCATATGGCCTCCTCGGTCAGCGGCGCAGAACGCCGACGCTCAAGCCCTCGATCACCAGTTCCTGTTCTTTCAGGTCGACTTCGATGGGGGCGAATTCCGGATTCTCCGCGAGCAGCCACACTTTGCTGCCTTCGCGCTTGAACCGCTTGACGGTCACTTCGTCACCGATACGAGCCACCACTACCTGGCCGTTGCGGGCCTCGCGGGTGGTGTGTACGGCAAGCAGGTCGCCGTCAAAGATACCGATGTCCTTCATGCTCATGCCGTGCACGCGCAGCAAATAGTCGGCGCGAGGGTGGAAGAAGGCCGGGTTGATGTTGCAGGATTCCTCGATGTGTTGCTCGGCGAGGATCGGTGCGCCGGCGGCAACCCGACCGATGATGGGTAGACCGCTGTCGTCGTTCTTGGCTTCCAGGCCGGGGATGCGAATACCGCGAGAGGCGCCTGGGGTCATTTCGATGGCACCCTTGCGGGCCAGGGCCTTGAGGTGCTCCTCCGCAGCGTTCGGCGACTTGAAGCCCAGCTCCTGGGCGATTTCGGCACGGGTAGGGGGGAAGCCGTTGTCTTCGAGGCAACGTTTGATGAAAGCCAGAATCTCGGCTTGGCGCGGCGTCAGTTTCAGCATGGGCGAGGGCTCTGTCTTTTTATACAGTGACTGGGATTATATACAGTGGATGGCGAGCTGCAAGACGCTTGCTGCAAGAAACAGCGAAAGAACGGTGCACCTTGTCGCTTGCAGCTTGTGACTTGGCGCTTTTAAATGGCGACCGGCTGGTCACCGAGTCTTGACATCAGCAGGCCTGAAACGTATGTTTCAAACAACTGTTTGTCAGGCGGAGTAGTCATGGCCCAATCGGAAACCGTTGAACGCATCCTCGATGCGGCGGAGCAGCTGTTCGCGGAGCGCGGGTTCGCGGAAACCTCATTGCGCCTGATCACCAGCAAGGCCGGTGTCAACCTGGCGGCGGTGAACTACCACTTCGGTTCGAAGAAGGCCCTTATCCAGGCGGTGTTCTCGCGTTTCCTTGGGCCGTTCTGCGCAAGCCTGGAGCGTGAACTCGAGCGCGAGCTGGAGCGTCGCCAGGGGCGTCCGGAGCAAAAAGCCAGCCTCGAAGAGTTGCTGGAAATGCTGGTGGAGCAGGCGCTCGCCGTGCAGCCGCGCAGCAACAACGACCTGTCGATCTTCATGCGCCTGCTGGGCCTGGCCTTCAGCCAGAGCCAGGGCCACCTGCGTCGCTACCTGGAAGACATGTACGGCAAGGTGTTCCGCCGCTACATGCTGCTGGTCAACGAGGCCGCTCCGCGTGTGCCCCCCCTGGAGCTGTTCTGGCGCGTGCATTTCATGCTCGGCGCTGCAGCGTTCAGCATGTCGGGTATCAAGGCCTTGCGCGCCATCGCCGAGACCGATTTCGGCATCAATACCTCGATCGAGCAGGTGATGCGCCTGATGGTGCCGTTCCTCGCCGCTGGCATGCGCGCCGACAGCGGTGTTACCGACCAGGCCATGGCCACGGCGCAACTGCGTCCTCGCAGCAAGAGCAGCACGGCAGCAAAAGCCTGACACTGGGCGGGGCAGGGCGCTTCGGCTAAGCTAGCGCCCCATGCCTGACCTCGATTACTTGCACATCTCCCTCGCCGACCAGTGCCTCTATGGGTTCGCCCATGGTGTGTTGCGTGTGCGCCTGCCGGTCTCCACTGCGCGCAATGGCGCAGGCGAGCGCAACGGCTCCGGTTGCACGCCGCGTGGCCTGCATCAGGTCCGGGCGAAGATCGGCGGCGGCTTGCCGCAGGGGGCGGTGCTCAGTAGTCGGCGCTGGACCGGTGAAACCTGGTCGCCAGCGCTGCACGCACAATTCCCTGGGCGTGACTGGATCCTCACCCGCATCCTCTGGCTCAGCGGCTGCGAGCCTGGCGTCAACCGCCTGGGGGCGCTGGACACCTTCCGCCGATACATCTACCTGCATGGCACACCCGACACTGAACCCATGGGCATTGCGTTGTCCCATGGCTGTGTGCGCCTGCGCAACAATGACCTGCTCGCTTTGTTCGATCGCGTGCCCGCCCATTGCCCGGTACGGATCGACGAAGCAGCCTGCCCGCACTGGGCATCCCTGGATCTTCAATGAAGGACTCGCTATGACTGCCAGCCTGCAAGGCTCCCTGATGGTGGATATCGCCGGCCAGTGGCTCACCGCCGAAGACCGCCACCTGCTGCGTCAGCCCGAAGTGGCCGGCCTGATCATCTTCGCCCGCAACATCGACAGCCCGCGCCAGGTGCGTGAGCTGTGCGCCTCGATCCGCGCCATCCGCCCCGACCTGATCCTGGCGGTCGACCAGGAAGGCGGCCGGGTGCAGCGGCTGCGCCAGGGCTTCGTGCGCCTGCCGGCCATGCGCGCGATCGCCGATAACGGCAACGCCGAGTACCTGGCCGAGCAGTGTGGTTGGCTTATGGCCACCGAGGTGTTGGCGGTGGGCCTGGACTTGAGCTTCGCCCCGGTGCTGGACCTGGATCACCAGCGCAGCGCCGTGGTCGGCAGCCGTGCCTTCGAAGGCAACCCCGAGCGCGCCACGCAACTGGCCGGCGCGTTCATCCGTGGCATGAATGCCGCCGGCATGGCCGCCTGCGGCAAGCACTTCCCCGGCCATGGCTGGGCCGAGGCCGACTCGCACGTGGCCATCCCGGTCGACGAACGCAGCCTGGAGCAACTGCGTGCCGCCGACCTGGTGCCCTTCACCCGCCTGAGCGGGCAGTTGGCAGCAGTGATGCCGGCCCACGTCATCTACCCGCAGGTGGACAATCAGCCGGCAGGCTTTTCGCGCCGCTGGCTGCAGGACATCCTGCGTGGCGAGATGGGTTTTGACGGGGTGATCTTCAGTGACGACCTGTCGATGGCTGGCGCACACGTGGTGGGCGATGCCGCCAACCGTATCGAAGCCGCGTTGAGCGCCGGGTGCGACATGGGCCTGGTGTGCAATGATCGGGCGGCGGCCGAGCTGGCCCTGAGCGCGGCGCAGCGCCTGAAGGTCAAGCCGTCGCCGCGTATTGCCGGCATGCGTGGGCAAGGCTTTGCACGCACCGATTACCGCCAGCAGCCACGTTGGTTGGAGGCGCTGGGTGCGTTGAAAGAGGCGCAACTGGTCGATTGACCTCGCCGGCCTCTTCGCGGGTAAATCGCAGCGGCGAACCGCCGCTCCCACAGAGTTCGTGCCGCCCTTGAGCCTGGCACTGTCCCTGTGGGAGCGGGCTTGCCCGCGAAGAGGCCGGTACAGGAATAAGCTGGCTTAACGACCCCGTTTACCAGGCAACGGCGCAAACAACGCGTCAATCTCCTCATCCCCCAGCCGCCACTGCCCGGCTTGGCCGCCATCGAGCAACCCGGCTGCCAGCGCCGCTTTTTCCTGCTGCAACTGCTGGATCTTCTCTTCCACCGTACCCCGGGTAATCAGCTTGAACACGAACACCGGCTTGTCCTGGCCAATGCGGTAGGCGCGGTCGGTGGCCTGGTTCTCGCTGGCCGGGTTCCACCACGGGTCGTAGTGGATCACGGTGTCGGCGGCGGTCAGGTTCAGGCCGGTGCCGCCGGCCTTGAGGCTGATCAGGAACACCTCGCTCTCGCCGTTCTGGAATTGCTGCACCGGTGCGCGCCGATCCCGGGTGTCGCCGGTCAGCAGGCTGTAGCGGATACCGCGCTTTTCCAGCTCGAACTCGATCAGCGCCAGCATCGAGGTGAATTGCGAGAACAGCAGGATCCTGCGGCCTTCACTCAGCAGCTCCTCGAGCATTTCCAGCAAGCTGCCCAATTTGCCTTTGTCGGCGGAGCTGCCCTTGCTCTCGGTGCCTTTGACCAGGCGCAGGTCGCAGCACACCTGGCGCAGCTTGAGCAGCGCGTCGAGGATGACGATCTGGCTGCGCGCCGCGCCATTGCGGGCGATCTCGTCGCGGACTTTCTTGTCCATCGCCACTCGCACCGCTTCGTAGGTGTCGCGCTGGGCGTCGCTGAGTTCGACCCAGTGGACCATCTCGGTCTTGGCCGGCAGCTCGGTGGCCACCTGTTCCTTGGTGCGACGCAGCAGGAATGGGCGGATGCGGCTGGCCAGGTGGGCCATGCGCTCGGCATCGCCATGGCGCTCGATGGGAGTGCGGTAGTCCTGGGTGAAACGCTTGCTGTCGCCCAGCCAGCCGGGCATCAGGAAGTGGAAGATCGACCATAGCTCGCCCAGGTTGTTCTCCATGGGCGTACCGGACAGGCACAGGCGCTGGGTGGCCTGCAACTCACGTACGGCCTGGGCGGCCTTGCTTGTGCTGCTCTTGATGTTCTGCGCTTCGTCCAGCACCAGCAGGTGCCAGGGTTGGGCCTTGAGGTGTTCGAGGTCGCGGGGCACAAGGGCGTAGGTGGTCAGCACCAGGTCGTAATCGCCCAGCATGGCGAAGTGCTTGTTGCGCCCTGGGCCATGCAGGGCCAGTACGCGCAAGTCGGGGGCAAAGCGCCGGGCTTCGTCCAGCCAGTTGGGCACCAGGCTGGTGGGCATCACTGCCAGGGCTGGATGGGCCAGGCGTCCGGCTTCCTTTTCCAGCAGCAGGTGGGCGAGGGTCTGCAGGGTCTTGCCCAGGCCCATGTCATCGCCGAGGATGCCGCCGGTGCCCATCTCGCGCAGGGCCTGCAGCCAGTTAAGGCCTTGTTGCTGATAAGGGCGCAGGGTGGCGTTCAGCCCTGTGGGCGGTTCGACCTGCAGGTCACGGGCATCGCGCAGGCGCCGGCCAAGGTCGCGCAGTTGGGCGCCACCCTCCCACTGCAAGGGCAGGTGGTCGATCTCGTTCAGGCGTGCGGCGTCGGTACGCTCCAGGCGCAGGCTCGGGCCCACGGCGTCCTCGTGCAGGTACAGCTCGCCGAGGGTGCCCATCACCGCCTTGATCCGCCCGTAGGGCAGCGCCACGCGCAGCGGCTGGCTGTCGTGGCGGGCGCGGTTGAGGTCGATCAGCAGGTGCTCGTCGTCGCTGCGTCGCGCCAGTTCGCTGGGGCGCAACAATTCCGGGCTGCTGCGCAGCAGCTGCAGGACGATGGGCAGCAGGCTGTGGCGCTGGCCGTCGACGACGATGCCCAGTTCCAGGTCGAACCATTCGTGCCCGGGGGCTTCGTCGATGGTGGCGTACCAGTCGTCGACTTCGTGCAGGTTGAAGGCGAAATCGCGATGCACGTCGAGCGCCCAGCCGGCCTCGCGCAGGCGTGGCAGGCCCTCGCGGGCGAAGCGCAGCCAGGCTTCGTCATCGGGTAGCTGGAGCATCTCGCCGGCGCTGTCGGGTAGCGCCTTGCTCTGCCGTGTGGCGGGTTTGAAGCCATAGTCGCGCAACAGCTTGCGCAACGCCTGTTCGGCCTGGGGCTGGCGGCGGATGCGCTGGCTGGTGCTGCCGACCAGGCGGGTCAATGGCTTGTCGTCGTTGCCGCTGGCGCGCAGGCCGTCGTAGTCGAACGACAGCGCGGCGCGGTGCTGCATCTGCCGCTGCATGCGCCCGGTCTTGGGCGTGTAGGCGCTGAATTCGAGGCTACCGAGGGTCAGGTGCGCAGTCGGCTGAAGATCGTCGACGAACTGCTGGTCGAGGGTGGTCGGGGTAGGAAGCTGGTGATTCAAGGCGTTGAGCTTGTGGCTGAGGGGGACGATCAGGTGTTCGGGTACATCGGGTGCCAGGGTCAGCTGCAGGGCGATATGGGCGTCGAGGGTGTGCCCGACCTTGCCCACTTCGCTGGTCACGAAATCGAAGTAGTACAGTGGCAGCAGCGGTAGCACGCAGCGCAGCGGCTCGTCGCCGTGGTACCAGCGGCCACTGTAGCTGCCATCGTCCTGGCGCACCCAGCGGAATTCCGCTGCCCGCGCCGCGCCTTCACGCAGCAGCGGCATGCCTTCGTCATAAAGCATGTGACCGGTGTCGAGGGCGCGCTGCAACAACTCGCCGCCTTCCTGGCCCTTGAGTGGGTAGCCGCGCTCCGGGCCGCTGGGCAGGTTCTGTGCCGCCAGCAGGCGCAGGATGCGGATGTCCTCCTCCTGGACGAAGCGCGGTGGTTCGTAGAGGAACTCGTACAGCGACTGCACGCGGCTGAAGCGCATGCCATTTTCGTCGCGAGTGCCTTTGCGCACGCGCAGGGCGCAGCCAGGGCCTTCGGTGAGGCGCAGTTGGTAGCAGACCATGCGCCCGCGCTTGTCTTCCTGGGGGCCGGCCTCTGTGGCGGGCGGGGTTTCCAGGCCTTTGAGCCAGCGTTGCAGGTTGGCCGGCAAGGCGTCCGCCGCAGCGTCTTCGGGCTGAATGGCGCTGACCAAGTGATAGAGCGCCGCCGCGCAATGCTTGCAGTTGAGCCTGACCGGGCAGTTGCACTGGCCGAGCACCTTGCACTGGCGGCCTTGCACGGCGAGATCGATGCGCTGCTGGTAGACCTGGCCCTCGCTGCCCTGGCAACTGGCGAGGACGCGCGTGCCGTTACAGGAGGTGGTCAGTACCCGGCCTTCGCTGGCGTAGCGTTCGCCTCGTTGCAGGGCGGCTTCGGCGAACGAGCGAACCCAGCCCGGGTACTCGCCGAGCAGTTTGCGCAGCTCGCCGTCGCTCACCTCACTGCTCCATCAGCTCCGGGTCCGGCAGCGGCATCTTGCGCATGCCAGCCGGAGAAACCTTGAGCAGCAAGGCCAGGTGCCCGCCATCGAGGAAGGTCAGCTGGCCGGCCTTCATGTTCTTGTTGCTCTGGCTGAACTGCTCGCTGCGCAACACGCTGCCGTTACCATCGAGTTGATTGACCCAGAAGTTGGCATCGACCTTGATGAAACGATCTTCTTCGATCTTCAGGTTGCCCTCGATGGGGAAGTGGCCGAACTGCTCTTCGCCGGCGCCCAGGGCGACGCTGTTGCCCTCCTGCTGCCAGGCTTTGTGCAACAGCACGGTGTAGTCGGCGGTGGCTTGCAGGCGGGTGACTTCATCTTCCAGCGCCAGTGGCCGTTCGGCGTGCGGGTCCAGGCGCGGGGCGCTGGCGCTCCAGTCTTCAGGGGCGAACGGGCTGGTCACCGCGGGCACGGCGTTCTGCCGCACGAGGATCATTTCCACCTGATACGGGCCTGCGGCGAAGGCGGCCGGCGCGATCAGCGTCAGCAGCAGGGTCAGGCAACGAATGGCACGCATGGAGCTTCCTTAGTTTGTCTGTGGGGCCAGGCGCTCGAACAGCGCCTCCAGGGTGTTGAAGCGTTCTTCGGGGCGTTCCATGGGGACCAGGAAACGGAACTGGGTCGCCCCTTCGAATTTGTAGCGTTTGGGCTGGCCCTGGATCAGCTTGATCAGGGTCAGCGGGTCGACCGGGGTTTCGCCCTCGAACTCGAGCTTGCCGCCATTGGGGCCGGCGTCGACTTTCTTGATGCCGAGCTTTTCCGCCTGCAACTTGAGCAGCGTGAGGCGCATCAGGTTCTTGGTCGGCTCGGGCAGCAGGCCGAAGCGGTCGATCATCTCCACTTGCAGGTCCTTCAGGCCTTCTTCGTCGGCCGCCGAAGCGATGCGCTTGTAGAGGATAAGCCGCGCATGCACATCCGGCAGGTAGTCCTCGGGGATCAGCGCCGGCAGGCGCAGGTTGATCTCCGGGCCGCCACCAAGCGGTTGCTCGAGGTTCGGCTGGTTGCCCTTGCGAATGGCCTTGACCGCGCGCTCGAGCATTTCCATGTAGAGGGTGAAGCCGACCGCCTGGATCTGCCCGCTCTGACCGTCGCCGAGCAGCTCGCCGGCACCACGGATTTCCAGGTCGTTGGTGGCCAGGACGAAACCGGCGCCCAGGTCCTGGGTGTTGGCGATGGCTTCCAGGCGTTTCTCGGCGTCGGCGCTGATCTGCTGGCGTGGTGGGGTGAGCAGGTAGGCGTAGGCCTGGTGGTGGCTGCGGCCGACGCGGCCGCGCAGCTGGTGCAGCTGTGCCAGGCCGAACTTGTCGGCGCGCTCGATGACGATGGTGTTGGCGCTGGGCACGTCGATGCCGGTCTCGATGATGGTCGAGGCGATCAGCACGTTGAAGCGCTTGTGGTAGAAGTCGCTCATCACCTGTTCGAGTTCGCGTTCGCGCATCTGCCCGTGGCCGATGCCGATGCGTGCTTCCGGAACCAGTTCGGCCAGGTCCGCTGCGCACTTCTCGATGGTTTTCACATCGTTGTGCAGGTAGTACACCTGGCCGCCGCGCAGCAGTTCGCGCAGCAGCGCTTCCTTGACCGTGCTCTTGTTCTGCTCCATGACGAAGGTGCGCACCGACAGGCGGCGGGCCGGTGGGGTGGCGATGATCGACAGGTCGCGCATGCCCGATACCGCCATGTTCAGCGTGCGCGGGATCGGCGTGGCCGTCAGTGTCAGGATGTCCACCTCGCTGCGCAGGGCCTTGAGCTGCTCTTTCTGGCGTACGCCGAAACGGTGTTCCTCGTCGATGATCGCCAGGCCCAGGTCCTTGAAGCGTACATCGTCCTGCAGCAGCTTGTGGGTGCCGATGAGGATGTCGATCTTGCCTTCGGCCAGCTCCGCGGCGGCGGCACTGACTTCCTTGGCCGACTTGAAGCGGCTCATCACCTCGACGGTTACCGGCCAGTCGGCGAAGCGGTCGCGGAAGCTGTTGTAGTGCTGTTGCGCGAGCAAGGTGGTGGGCACCAGTACCGCCACCTGACGGCCGCTGTGCACGGCAATGAAGGCCGCGCGCATGGCCACCTCGGTCTTGCCGAAGCCGACGTCGCCGCACACCAGGCGGTCCATCGGTTTGGCGGCGAGCATGTCCTCGCGCACGGCCTCGATGGCGTTCTGCTGGTCGGGGGTTTCCTCGAACGGGAAGCCGGCGCTGAAGGTGGCGTAGTCGGCGGCCGGGTCGGCGAAGGCATAGCCCTTGCGCGCGGCGCGGCGGGCGTAGATGTCGAGCAGTTCGGCGGCGACGTCGCGCACCTGCTCGGCGGCCTTGCGCTTGGCCTTTTGCCAGGTTTCGGAGCCGAGCCTGTGCAGCGGGGCCAGGGCATCGTCGCTGCCGGTGTAGCGGGCGATCAGGTGCAGGTTGGCCACCGGCACGTAGAGCTTGGCGCCTTCGGCATACTCGAGGGTGAGGAATTCGGCGGCCTGGCCGTCGATCTCCAGCGTCGCAAGGCCGAGGTAGCGGCCCACGCCATGGTCGATATGCACCACCGGTGCGCCTTCGCGCAGCTCGGTGAGGTTCTTGATGACCGCGTCGTTGGCCGCCTCGCCGCGTTTGTCGCGACGGCGACGCTGCATCACGCGCTGGCCGAACAGAGGGCTTTCGGCAACCAGTGCAATGGCCGGATCGTCCAGCAGCAAGCCTTCGTCGAGCGGGGCGATGGTGATCGCCAGGCGCTCGCTGCCGGTGATGAAGTCGGCCCAGCCGTCGACGGTGTGCGGGCGCAGCTTCAGGCGTTCGAGCAGCTCCAGCAGCACTTCGCGCCGGCCGGCGGACTCGGCAGTGAACAGTACCCGGCCAGGGAACTGGTCGAGGAAGTTCGAAAGCGCCGCCAGCGGCTGGTTGGCCTTGGCTTCGATGGCCAGGTTGGGCAGGGCGCGCGCCGGGAAACGTTCGCGGCCCGCACCAGGTTCAAGCTCCTCGGTGCTGACCACCACGCGGGGCCATTGTTTGAGCTTGGCGAAGCAGTCCTCGACCGGCATGAACAGTTCGGCGGGCGGCAGCAGCGGGCGGCTGAGATCGCCGCGGCGCTCTTCATAGCGACCGCGCACGTCGTTCCAGAAATGCTCGGCGGCCTGCTCCACACCCGGCAGGGAGAACACCTGGGTGTCCGCCGGCAGGTAGTCGAACAGGGTCGAGGTTTCCTCGAAGAACAGCGGCAGGTAGTACTCGATGCCGGCCGGGATGATGCCGCTGGTCAAGTCCTGGAAGATCGCGCTGCGCCGGAAGTCCACATCGAAGCGCTCACGGAAGCGCGCCTTGAAGCGGGTCACTTCGTCCTTCTGCATGGGGAACTCGCGCGCCGGCAGCAGGCGCACCGAGTCGACCTTGTCGATCGAGCGCTGGGTTTCCGGGTCGAAGGTGCGCAGCGTCTCGATCTCGTCGTCGAACAGGTCGATGCGGTACGGCTGCTTGCTGCCCATGGGGAACAGGTCGATCAGTGCGCCGCGCACGGCGAACTCGCCATGCTCGTAGACCGTGTCGACGCAGCGGTAACCGCTGGCTTCCAGGCGCGTGCGCATCTGTTCGACATCAATCTTCTGGCCCACGTCCAGCACCAGGCTGCTGCCCAGCAGGAAGCGCGTGGGCGCCAGGCGGTGCAGGGCGGTGGTGACGGGGACGACCAGGATGCCGTGGTCCAGCTCCGGCAGCCGGTAAAGGCTGGCGATGCGCTGGGAGATAATGTCCTGGTGCGGCGAGAACAGGTCGTAGGGCAGCGTCTCCCAGTCGGGGAACGGCAGCACCGGAAGCTCAGGGGCGAAGAAGCGCAGCTCCTGCTCCAGGCGGTCGGCGGCCTGGCTGTCGGCGGTCAGCAGCAAGGTGAAGCGACCGGCGCTGCTGGCGGCCTCGGCGATGGCCAGGCTAAGGCTGGCACCGGGCAAGTTGCCCCAGGTTTGTTTGCCGGCCGTGGCCGACAGTTGCGGTAGGCGCAGAACTGACACGGGAGATCGGGCTCCAAGCGTTGCGGCAAAGAGGTCGATTGTACCGGTGACGGGGCACGCTGTCAGGCTTGAAAGGGCCTGATGACGGGGCTTGGGGCCGGCGACAGGCGCTCATTGCCCGATACGCCGCGGGGCGTCATAATGTAGCCCCTTTTTTGTTCCCCTACATGTGGAAGGTTACCGTGACTCAGAAGCCCGACCAGTGTCTTGGTGAGTGGATCGATCGTGAAGCCCTGGCTGAAGCGATGATCCCGCTTATCGGTCAGCTCTACCGCAACAACAACGTGGTGAGCTCGATCTATGGCCGCAGCCTGATCAACCGTTCGGTTATCTCGATTCTCAAGGCCCACCGCTTTGCGCGTCACCGTCAAGCCGACGAAACCGAACTGTCCGTCCACGAGACATTCCCCCTGCTCAAGGCCATGAGCGAGCTGAAACTGGGCGCCGCTTCGGTGGACCTGGGCAAGCTGGCCAACAAGTTCAAGCTCGAAGGCAACGGCCGTACCGCCGAGCAGTTCGTTCGCGAAGAACTGGCCGATGTGGTCGGTCAGCAGAACGCTTCCGCACGCAAGGGCACCGACGTCGTGCTGTACGGCTTTGGCCGCATCGGCCGCCTGCTGGCGCGCATCCTGATCGAGAAGACCGGTGGCGGCGACGGCCTGCGCCTGCGCGCCATCGTCGTGCGCAAGGGTGCCGAGAACGACCTGGTCAAGCGTGCCAGCCTGCTGCGCCGTGACTCGGTGCACGGCCCGTTCGATGGCACCATCACCATCGACGAAGCCAACAACACCATCACCGCCAACGGCAACCTGATCCAGGTCATCTACGCCAAGAGCCCGAGCGAAGTCGACTACACCCAGTACGGCATCAGCGATGCGCTGATCGTCGACAACACCGGTGTATGGCGTGACGCCGACGGCCTGGGCCAGCACCTGGCCTGCCCAGGCGCTGCCCGCGTGATCCTCACCGCACCTGGCAAGGGCGCGCTGAAGAACATCGTGCACGGCATCAACCACGGCGACATCAGCGCCGATGACAAGATCATCTCCGCTGCATCGTGCACCACCAACGCCATCGTGCCGGTGCTCAAGGCCATCAACGACCAGTACGGCATCGTCAATGGCCACGTCGAAACCGTTCACTCGTTCACCAACGACCAGAACCTGATCGACAACTTCCACAAGGGCAGCCGCCGTGGCCGTGCCGCGCCGCTGAACATGGTCATCACCGAGACCGGTGCCGCCACCGCCGCCGCCAAGGCACTGCCAGTGCTCAAGGGCAAGCTGACCGGCAACGCGATCCGCGTCCCGACGCCAAACGTGTCGATGGCCATCCTCAACCTCAATCTTGAGAAGGCCACCAACCGCGAAGAGCTCAACGAGTACCTGCGCCAGACCGCCATGCACTCCGAACTGCACAAGCAGATCGACTACGTGAGCTCCCAGGAAGTGGTCTCCACCGACTTCGTCGGTTCGCGCCACGCCGGTGTGGTTGACGCCGAGGCGACTATCTGCAGCGACAACCGCGTTGTCCTGTACGTCTGGTACGACAACGAGTTCGGCTACAGCTGCCAGGTAGTTCGCGTGATGGAAGACATGGCCGGTGTGAACCCGCCAGCGTTTCCACGCTGATCCGCTTGTAATGCGTTGAAAAAACGGGAACCTTCGGGTTCCCGTTTTTTTGGGGGCTGGTGTTCTCTGTGCTGGCTCTATTGTTGTAGGAGCGGCCTTGTGTCGCGAAAGGGCCGCACAGCGGCCCCTAGGTTTCAGCGTTACCACTAAGATTGCCGGGGCTGCTCTGCAGCCCTTTCGCGACACAAGGCCGCTCCTACAGTGGCCGCACCAGCACTGATAACCGAGAAAGCACATTTGCGCGCAGCACTCTTGTCCATCCTGATGCTCCTGACGGGCTGCGAACAGGGTCCCACCCTCGAACGCTTCGGCGGCCCGACCATGGGCAGCAGCTACAGCATCCAGTACGTGCGCCAACCCGGCGGCCCGGCCCCAGCCCAGGTGCAGGCGGCTGTCGAAGGTATCCTGCAGGCCGTCGACGCGCACTATTCCACCTACCGTGGCGATTCCACCGTCAGCCACTTCAACCAGTTGCCGGCCAACCAGTGCCTGCCTGTCGATGACGACATGCTTGAACTGGTCACCCTCGGCCAGCACCTGGCTGACCAGAGCGGCGGTGCCTTCGACCTGACCGTCGAGCCACTGCTCGACCTGTGGGGCTTCGGCCCGCAGTCCCGGGCGTTGCATGTGCCTGATCCGCAGGCCCTGGCCCAGGCCCGTCAGCGTGTGGGCTATCGTCATCTGCGCATCGAGGGGCAAACCCTGTGCAAGGACGCACCAATCGAGCTGGATTTCAACAGCATCGCCGCCGGCCATGCCGTCGACCTGATCGCCGCGCACCTGCAAAGGATGGGTATCGACAGCTTCCTCGCCGAGGCCACCGGTGAACTCAAGGCCATGGGCCATAAGCCCGACGGCAGCCCCTGGCGGGTAGCCCTGGAACTGCCCCGCGAAGACCGCCAGATCGCCCGCCAGGTCATTGCCGTGCAAGGGCTGGCGGTGTCGACCTCGGGTGACTATCGGCACTATTTCGAGGACAATGGCCGGCGCTATTCGCACACCTTCGACGCCCGGCTCGGGCGTCCGGTCGAACATGACCTGGCTTCGGTGACCGTGCTCGATGCCTCGGCGCTGCTGGCCGACGGTTATTCGACGCTGTTGTTGATCCTTGGGCCGGAGCAGGGCTGGGACTTCGCCGTGGCGCACGGAATCGCCGCGGTATTGGTGACCCGGGCCGAAGGTGGCTTCGTCTCCCGTTCCACCCCGGCATTCGCACGGGCGGTGAAAGGGCAGTGAAAGGCTAGCCACGGATGATTCGGCACCATGGAGCCGGTGCAACCACATGTAGTGCAGGCAACAGTGGCCTACGACGCGACCAAGGGTTAATGTGCGCGGCGTTCACGCTTGATTAGACTGCACCCGAATTTTCTCATGGCGCTCAGGCGGCATGATCGCGCCCCGCGGCCATCCGGTCGGCGGGCCAGTTCTGAAGGAGTACGCATGGCTGTCTACAACTACGACGTAGTGGTGCTGGGTTCCGGCCCGGCCGGAGAAGGCGCGGCAATGAACGCCGCCAAAGCAGGGCGCAAGGTGGCGATGGTCGACAGCCGCCGCCAGGTCGGCGGCAACTGCACCCACCTGGGCACCATCCCGTCCAAGGCGCTGCGTCACTCCGTGCGGCAGATCATGCAGTTCAACACCAACCCGATGTTCCGCGCCATCGGCGAACCTCGCTGGTTCTCCTTCCCCGACGTGCTCAAGAGCGCCGAGAAGGTGATCAGCAAGCAGGTCGCCTCGCGCACCGGCTACTACGCCCGCAACCGCGTCGACGTGTTCGTCGGCACCGGCAGCTTCGCCGACGAGCAGACCATCGAAGTGGTCTGCCCCAACGGTGTGGTCGAGAAGCTCAACGCCAAGCACATCATCATCGCCACCGGCTCGCGCCCGTACCGCCCGGCGGACATCGACTTCCACCACCCACGCGTCTATGACAGCGACACCATCCTCAGCCTCAGCCACACCCCGCGCAAGCTGATCGTCTATGGAGCCGGGGTGATCGGTTGCGAATACGCCTCGATCTTCAGCGGCCTGGGCGTGCTGGTGGAGCTGGTGGACAACCGCGGCCAGTTGCTGAGCTTCCTCGACTCGGAAATCTCCCAGGCGCTGAGCTACCACTTCAGCAACAACAACATCACCGTGCGCCACAACGAGGAGTACGAGCGGGTTGAGGGGCTGGACAACGGGGTGATCCTGCACCTGAAGTCGGGCAAGAAGATCAAGGCCGACGCCTTGCTGTGGTGCAACGGCCGTACCGGCAACACCGACAAGCTGGGCCTGGAAAACATCGGTATCAAGGTCAACAGCCGTGGCCAGATCGAGGTCGACGAGAGCTACCGCACCAGCGTGCCGAACATCTACGGTGCCGGTGACGTGATCGGCTGGCCGAGCCTGGCCAGTGCCGCCCACGACCAGGGCCGTTCGGCCGCCGGCAGCATCGTCGACAACGGCAGCTGGCGCTTCGTCAATGACGTGCCGACCGGCATCTACACCATTCCGGAGATCAGCTCGATCGGCAAGAACGAGCAGGAACTGACGCAGGCCAAGGTGCCCTACGAAGTGGGCAAGGCCTTCTTCAAGAGCATGGCCCGTGCACAGATTGCCGGCGAGCCGCAGGGCATGCTGAAGATCCTGTTCCACCGCGAAACCCTGGAGGTCCTGGGCGTGCACTGCTTCGGCTACCAGGCTTCGGAGATCGTCCACATCGGCCAGGCGGTGATGAACCAGCCGGGCGAGCAGAACAACCTGAAGTACTTCGTCAACACCACCTTCAACTACCCGACCATGGCCGAAGCCTATCGGGTAGCTGCCTACGACGGTCTGAACCGGCTTTTTTGAGCGGCTCCGACCGGTGGCCTGAGCCGGTCGGGGAGACCGATTTCAGCCCTACCCGAGGGTGGTCTTGGCCAAACCGGGAAAGTCTGTGATCAGGCTGTCCACGCCAAAATCAGCGAGCCGGCGCATCAGCGCCGGTTCGTTGACCGTCCACACCGACACGTGCAAACCCTGTTTCTGGGCCTTGAGCAGGCGCTCGGGGGTGCACAGCGTCCAGTTCAACGCGAGCATCTCGCAGTCGTAGTTCTGCGCGACCTTCAGCGGGTCGAGCCAGGCGTACTCGGCGACCAGGCCGCGTTTCACGTCCGGCACCAGCTCCAATGCGGCGCCCAGCACTTCCCGTGAGCTGGACGTGATGGTGACTTTGTCCAGCACACCGTACTGCTGCGCCAGTTCGCGAATCGCCAGCACAGTGCTGGCTGCGCGGGTGCGCGAGGCGCTTTTCACTTCGAGCTGCCAGTGCTCGAAGGGGCATTTCTCGAACAGTTCTTCCAGTGTGGGGATAGGGCAGGGCTGCACATGGCCTGGGCCGCCCTTGCGCGCGTCATAGGTGACCAGGTCGGCGGCCGTGTGCTCGACCACCTTGCCGCGTCGGCCAGTGGTGCGCTTGAGCGTGGGGTCGTGGATCACCATCAGTTCGTTGTCGGCCGACAGGTGCAGGTCGAGTTCGCAGCGGGTCACGCCGTGCGACAGGCACTGGCGGAAGCTGTTCAGGGTGTTCTCGGGGGCTTCGCCCTTGGCGCCGCGGTGGCCATAGATCAGGGTCACGTTCGTTCCTTCAAATCAGCGAGCATAAGCTCAGGAGGCGGGGTCGTTCTGTTCCAGCGCCTGGCGCCGCTGTTGTTGCTGGCGCTGCAGGATGTAGCGTGCCAGCAACTGGCGCTGGGCGTCGGTCATGTCGATGAATTCGGTGCCCACCTCGTAGTCGCCGTCGGGGCGCGGGTCGCAGTGGGTGACCCGGCCGCGCAGCAGCAGGCCGTGGGCGCGGGGCATCAGCACCATCTTCACTTTGACCCGGGTGCCGGGTGCGATCTTTTGTGCTTGCGCAAATTCCAGGCCGCCTTCGGAGATGATCACCGGTATCGGCTGGCCGATCTCGCCGATCAGCGTCTGCGCCACCACGGCGCTGAGCAGGTCGAGGCGTTTGTTCTGGGCGCGCAGGAAGGCGGCGAGGGTGCGGTCCTTTTCGCTCAGCTGGCGCAGCAGGTGTTGCGACTCGAAGTCCGAAAGGTGCAGCTCGCTGAGCAGGTTGAACAGCGGTGAATCATCCTGCAACAGTTCTGTTTCAAGGGCTTCAGCCGCGCTCAAGGGGTTGATTTGAAGTGCGATCCGATCTTCGATGCGGTAGTATTCGCGGCGATCTTCTTCGTCTAGTGTCGTCATGGCGAACCCAAGGTTACGGCGGTGGTCCGAGTGTAAAGCCGCTGTAGGCGCCCCGCCACAAGGACGTTCCCTTTCATCCGAACAAGCCCCGACATGTTCAGACCTCTTTTCGTATTCATTGGTACGCGCTACACCCGTGCCAAGCGTCGCAACCACTTCGTTTCGTTCATTTCGCTCACCTCGATGATCGGCCTCGCCCTGGGCGTGGTGGTGATGATCGTGGTGCTCTCGGTGATGAACGGCTTCGATCACGAGATGCGTACCCGCGTGCTGGGGATGATCCCCCACGCCACGCTGGAGACCGGCCAGCCGATCAACGACTGGCAGGCCCTTGCCGATAAAGTAAAGCAGAATCCGCAGGTGACGGCGGTCGCGCCCTTCACCCAGATGCAGGGCCTGCTTACTCACGAGGGCAAGGTGCAGAAGGTGCTGCTCAACGGCATCGACCCGGCCCGTGAGCGCGAGGTGTCGATCATCGACAAGTTCGTGCTGCAGGGCGGCCTCGACAAGCTGGCGCCGGGCGAGTGGGGCATCATGATCGGCGACAAGGCCGCGCTGAAACTGGGGGTGAACGTCGGCGACAAGCTGACCTTCGTCGCCCCGGAGGTCAGCGTCACGCCCGCCGGGATGTTCCCGCGCATGAAGCGCTTCACCGTGGTGGGTACCTTCCACGTCGGTGCCGGCGAGATTGACGGCTACCTTGGGTTGACCAACATCGCCGACCTGTCGCGCCTGCACCGCTGGAAGCCCGACCAGGTTCAGGGCATCCGCCTGAAGTTCGACGACCTGTTCCAGGCCCCGCGTGCCGCCTGGGCCATCGCCCAGCAACTGGGTGACCAGGAATACTACCCGCGTGACTGGACCCGCACCCACGGCAACCTGTACCAGGCGATCCGCATGGAGAAGTCCATGATCGGCCTGTTGCTGCTGCTGATCGTCGCGGTGGCGGCGTTCAACATCATTTCCACCCTGGTGATGGTGGTCAACGACAAGCGCGGCGACATCGCCATCCTGCGCACCCTTGGCGCCACGCCTGGGCAGATCATGGCCATCTTCATGGTCCAGGGCACGGTGATCGGCGTGGTCGGCACCTTGATCGGCGCGGTGCTGGGGATTCTCGGCGCGCTCAATGTCAGTGCGGCGATCGCCGGCATCGAGACGCTGATCGGGCACAAGTTCCTCAATGCCGACGTGTATTTCATCGATTACCTGCCTTCGCAGCTCCAGGCCCAGGACGTGTACATGGTCTGCGGCGCGGCGCTGGTCCTGAGTTTCTTCGCCACCCTGTACCCGGCCTGGCGCGCCTCGCGCACCCAGCCTGCAGAGGCGCTACGTTATGAGTGAGTCGCGCATGAGTGATAAAGCCGTGTTGAGTTGCCGCAACCTGGGCAAGAGCTACGATGAAGGCCCGGAGTCGGTGCAGGTGTTGTCCGGGTTGAACCTTGAGCTGCACCCGGGCGAACGGGTGGCCATCGTGGGCAGCTCGGGCTCGGGCAAGAGTACCTTGCTCAACTTGCTGGGTGGCCTCGACACTCCCTCTCAGGGCAGCGTCTGGCTGGCCGGTGAAGAACTGTCGGCGCTGGGCGAGCGCGCCCGTGGCCTGCTGCGCAACCGCGCGCTGGGCTTCGTCTACCAGTTCCACCACCTGCTGCCGGAGTTCACCGCCCTGGAGAACGCCTGCATGCCGCTGCTGATCGGCAAGACCGCCATCGCCGAAGCCCGCGAGCGCGCCGAGGCGCTGCTCAAGCGCGTTGGCCTGGGCCACCGCCTGAACCACAAGCCGGCCGAACTGTCCGGTGGCGAACGCCAGCGTGTGGCCATCGCCCGCGCCCTGGTCAACCGCCCGGGCCTGGTGATGCTCGACGAGCCCACCGGTAACCTCGACCATCACACCGCCCAGGGGATCCAGGAGCTGATGCAGGAGCTTTCCACCCATTCGCAGACGGCGTTCCTGGTGGTGACCCACGATCTCAACCTGGCGCGCCAGATGGACCGTGTGCTGCGCCTGGAAGACGGGCACCTGGTGGCGATCTGAGCCGCTTGCGCGGGGCGCCGCCAGGCCGCCCCGGTTGACTATCAATTTAGGTGTTCCCGTTCATGTTCAGACCCTTGCCCTTGTTCATCGGTGCCCGCTACACCCGTGCCAAGCGCCGCAACCACTTCATCTCGTTCATTTCCATGACCTCGATGATCGGCCTGTCGCTCGGCGTGCTGGCGATGATCGTGGTGCTTTCGGTGATGAACGGTTTCCAGCGCGAAATGAGCTCGCGGGTGCTGGGCCTGGTGCCTCACGCCGCCATCCTGGGTGTGCAGCCGCTGGATGACTGGCACAAGGTCGCCCGCGCCGCCGAGGGCAACCCGGCGGTGATGGCTGCGGCGCCGATCACCGAGATGGAAGGCATGCTCTCGTACAAGGGCGCGATGCAGCCCATTCAGGTCGCCGGTATCGACCCGGACGAGGAGGCCAAGGTCTCCATTGTCACCCAGCACATCGTGCAGGGCAGCCTGCAGGCCTTGGTGCCTGGCGAGTACGGCGTGGTCATCGGTGAGCTGACCGCGCGGCGCTTCCGCCTCAATACCGGTGACAAGCTGACCCTGATCGTTCCCGAGGTCAGCAACGAGCCAGGCGGCATCACCCCGCGCATGCAGCGCCTGACCGTGGTTGGTATCTTCAAGGTCGGCGCCGAATTGGACGGCTCCCAGGCCTACATCCATATGGTCGACGCGGGCGAGATGCAGCGCTGGGCCCCCGGTCAGGTGCAGGGCGTACGCCTGAAGCTGCACGACCTGTACGCCGCGCCGCAGGTATCCAAAGCCATTGTCGCCGGCCTGGGTGATGCCTATCGCGCCGATGACTGGTCGCACACCCAGGGCAGCCTGTTCAGCGCCATGAAGATGGAAAAGACCATGATCGGCCTGCTGCTGATGATGATCATCGCGGTGGCGGCGTTCAACATCATCGCCACCCTGGTGATGGTGGTGAACGACAAGGGCCCGGACATCGCCATCCTGCGCACCCTCGGCGCCACGCCGGCGCAGATCATGGGCACCTTCATGGTCCAGGGCAGCCTGATCGGTATCGTCGGGACGCTGATCGGTGGGGTGCTCGGGGTGGTCGCCGCGTTCAACGTCAGCCAGATCGTCGGCTGGCTGGAGCGGGTCAGCGGGCAGCATATCTTCACCTCCGACATCTACTTCATCAGCAGCCTGCCGTCCGAGCTGCAGTGGGGCGATGTCGCGCTGATCTGTACGGCTGGTCTGGTGATGAGCTTCCTGGCGACGATCTACCCGGCGTACCGCGCTTCGCAGGTGGAACCGGCCATGGCGCTGCGTTACGAGTAAGGGCTTGCAAGTCAGAGCGCGCGTTGCCCCCCCATCGCCGGCAAGCCGGCTTTGGCCTTGAGGGTGATCCTCACCATGCGGGAGCAACTGTCTTGCGCATGAATCTGTAGGAGCGGCCTCGTGCCGCGAAAGGGGTGCGTAGCGCCCCCAGGATCTCGATTACACCTCAAGATTGCCGGGGCCGCTTTGCGGCCCTTTCCGGCCGGTCCGGCGCCCCGGCAAGGCCGCTCCTACAGGGGGAGCATGCTGGCCGCCAAGTGTGTGCGGCTTGCCGGCGATGGGGTGCGCAGCAGCCCTAAGCAGGCAGCTCGATCACAAACCGCGTCCAGCCATCTGCACACTCTGCTCTGATGCTACCCCCATGCGCCTGCACGATCGACCGGGTAATGGCCAACCCCAACCCCGCATGCTCGCTGCTGCCTTCCTGGCGCGCCGGGTCCGCCCGGTAGAAACGGTCAAACAGCCGTTCCAGCAATTGCGGAGGGATCGCCGGCCCGGTATTGGCCACGCTGACGCGCAGGCCATCTGCCAAAGTGACGCGGATCTCGCCCCCGGCTGGCGTGAAACGCAGCGCATTGTCCAGCAGGTTGGACAGGGCGCGGCGCAGCATGTGCCGGTCGCCCTCGGTGCGTGCCTGCCCCTCGCGCAGTAGCCGCACCTCGGCCTCCTCGGCCAGCGGCGCGTAGTACTCCAGCAGTGCGTCGACCTCCCCGGCCAGGTCCAGCGGCTGGCGGCTGGGCATCAGCAGGCCGTGGTCGGCCTTGGCCAGGTAGAGCATGTCGTTGACCAGTTGGGCCATCCACTGCAGCTCCTCGAGGTTGCCGTGCAGGGCTTCGCGGTACTCTTCCAGGGCGCGCGGGCGGGTGAGGGTGACCTGGGTGTGGGTGAGCAGGTTCGACAGCGGTGTACGCAACTCGTGGGCGATGTCGGCGGAGAACGCCGACAGGCGCTGGAAGGCATCGTCCAGGCGTTGCAGCATGGCATTGACCGTCGCGGCCAGTTCGGCCAGCTCCTCGGGCATTTGCTCTGCGGGCAGCCGCGTGGTCAACGAGCGGGCATTGACGCTGGCCGCGACCTTGCCCATCTGCCGCAGCGGCTTCAGCCCTCGGCGCGCGGCCCAGGCACCGAGCAGCGCGGTGGCCAGCGCCGACAGTCCGACCGTGAGCCAGATCAGGCGCTGCATGCCTTGCAGGAAATGCTGGTGATGGGTGATGTCGAGGAACAAGGTCAGTTGCGGCGAATCGGGCCGGCCCTGGTCGAGCGCGATGCTCAGGCTGCGATAGTCGACGCCCTGGGTGCGCAGCGTAGCCAGACCGGCGCCGCGTGGCTCGTCCGGCAGCGCCGCGCGGCTGTCGAACCAGGGCGTGCCATCGGCGCCGCGCACGCGCAGGGCAAGGTCCGCCTGGTGGCTCAGTTCGTTGATCAGCATGGGCAGGCGCGTGGCTAGTTGCTGCGGGGTGGCGACACCGTCAAGCAGGCTGCGCATCAACGACAGGCGGCCGCTGAGCAGTTGCTGGTCGAGCTCGACGAAGTGCTGCGCGCTGGCGCGGTTGAACAACAGGCCCGCACCCAGCGACACGGCGGCGGTGCAGGCGGCGAACAGCAGGGCCAGGCGCCCGCCCAGGGAGAGGCGGCGCATCAGTCCTGGCGCTCCTCGAGCACATAGCCCATGCCGCGCACGGTGTGGATCAGCTTGGTGGCGTGGTTGTCGTCGATCTTCAGGCGCAGTCGGCGGATGGCCACTTCGATGACGTTGGTGTCGCTGTCGAAGTTCATGTCCCACACCTGCGAGGCGATCAGCGACTTGGGTAGCACCTCGCCCTGGCGGCGCAACAGCAACTCGAGCAGGGCGAACTCCTTGGCGGTCAGGTCGATGCGGCTGCCGGCGCGCTCGGCGCGGCGGCGGATCAGGTCCAGGCGCAGGTCGCCCAGGCTCAGGCTGGTGTCCTGGCTGGCGCTGGCGCCCCGGCGCAGCAGGGTGCGCACCCGTGCCAGCAATTCGGAGAAGGCGAAGGGCTTGACCAGGTAGTCGTCGGCGCCCAGCTCCAGGCCATGCACGCGGTCCTCGACGGCATCACGGGCGGTGAGGAACAGCACCGGGGTGTCCAGGCCTGCCTGGCGCACGGCCTGGAGGATCTGCCAGCCATTGCGCCCGGGCAGCATCACGTCGAGGATCAGCAGGTCGTGGTCGCCGGTCAGGGCCAGGTGCTGGCCGGTGTCGCCGTCACCGGCCAGCTCGGTGGCGAAGCCGGCCTCGCGCAGGCCCTGGTTCAGGTACTGGCCGGTCTTGGCCTGGTCTTCGACGATCAGCAGTTTCATGGAGTTTCCAGGATTTTAGGGTGTGCCGTGGGAGCGGGCTTGCCCCGCGATCGGCGTGACATCGCCATCGCGGGGCAAGCCCACTCCCACGTAACCGCAATGACAGGGGTGTTGGCGAAATCATACGTGACGATCCGGCGCGCCGCCCAAGCTGACAAAGTTGTAATCTTCCCGTCAGCCAGCTGCCAGTCAGCTTTTTCGAGAATGGCACCATTCTCGCTGTGTTATCCGGAGTTACCCATGAAACACCTGTTCCTCGCCGCCACCCTCGCGCTGCTTAGCCTGCCCACATTCGCCGACGCATCGAAGGCCTTCGCTTTTGGTGAGCCGGCACCGGCGGCCAAGGCCAGCCGTACCGTCGAAGTGGTGCTCAAGGACATCGCCTTCGAACCCAAGAGCCTCAAGGTCAAGGCCGGCGAAACCGTGCGTTTCGTGCTGATCAACCAAGGCCAGTTGCCCCATGAGTTCAACCTGGGTGACAAGGCCATGCACGTCGAGCACCAGAAGGAAATGATTGCCATGCAAGGCAAACTGTTCACCGCCGGCATGAATCACGAAGGCATGGACCATGGCCAGATGGGCCACGGCCAGACAATGGACGGTGGCCACACCCATGGTGGCGGCAACACTGTGCTGGTGCAGCCCGGCCAGCGCGCCGAGCTGACCTGGACCTTCCACAAATCGGCACCCATCGAGTTCGCCTGCAACGTACCAGGGCACTACCAGGCCGGCATGGTCGGGCCACTGACCATCGAGTGACGGGCGCTGCAAGGCGGGGGGCAAAACCGGTAGACTAGGGGCAATTTCGAACCTTCAGGTCAGTTTCCATGCATCCCGCCGCCGAACACTCCCCGCTGGGCAAGTCCAGCGAATACATCGCCACCTATACCCCCGAACTGTTGTTCCCCATCCCGCGCCTGGCCAAGTGGGCCGAGCTGGGTGTCAGCGGCGACGCGTTGCCCTGGCAGGGGGTGGACTTCTGGAACTGCTTCGAGCTGTCCTGGCTGCTGCCATCGGGCAAGCCGGTGGTGGCCATCGCAGAGTTCGCCATCCCTTGCGATTCGCCGAATATCATCGAGTCGAAGTCGTTCAAGCTGTACCTCAACTCGCTGAACCAGACAGTGTTCCAGAGCGTGGCCGAGTTGCAGGCCTGCCTGGTGAAGGACCTGTCGGCGGCTGCGGGCAAGCCGGTGGCCGTGAAGGTCAGCACGTTGGCCGAGATCGAGGCCCAGGGCGTGACCGCCTTGCCAGGCCAGTGCATCGATGCGCTGGATATCAGCATCAGCAACTATGAACAGCCGCAGCCGGAACTGCTGCGCTGCTCGACAGAGCGTGTGGTGGAAGAGACCGTGCACAGCCACCTGCTCAAGTCCAACTGCCCGGTGACCGGCCAGCCGGACTGGGGCAGCGTGGTGGTGGAGTACAAGGGGCGGGCGCTGGATCATGCCAGCCTGCTGACCTACCTGATCAGCTTCCGTCAGCATGCCGACTTCCACGAGCAGTGTGTGGAGCGTATTTACCTGGACTTGAAGAACTTGCTGCAACCGGAGCATTTGACGGTGTATGCGCGGTATGTGCGCCGGGGTGGGTTGGATATCAACCCGTACCGCAGCACCCGGGCGATCAGCCCGCAGAACCTGCGCCTGGTTCGGCAGTAAATCAATCGGGGCCGCGTTGCGGCCCATCGCCGGCAAGCCGGCTCCCACAGGGCCGCACTGCCTGCGGGAGCAACTGTCTTGCACCGCTTTTTTGTAGGAGCGGCCTTGCCGGGGCGCCGGACCGGTCGGAAAGGGGGGCGCAGCGCCCCCAGGATCTCGAATACACCTCAAGATCGTCGGGGCCGCTCTGCGGCCCATTCGCGACACAAGGCCGCTCCTACAGAGGCCGCGCAAGATTTGGGAGTCGGCTTGCCGGCGATGGGCTGCTTCGCAGCCCCATTCGATATCAAAGAGGGTCAGATCCCCATGCTGTGCAGCGAGTTGGCGATGCTGCGCAGGGTGGCGGTGAGGTCCGGGTGATCGGCTTCGAAGCGTTCGATGGCGAGGTTCACGCCATCCACCAGGTTGTTGTCCGGCGTGGCCTCTTCGAGTTTCAGCTGTGCCTCGATCTGCCGTGCTTCTTCATGCAGGCTGGCCAGCTCTTCGTCCGTTAGCGGTACGTTGCGGTCCAGTTGCTCGCGCAGGCTGTCAAGGCGCTCTTGCAATTCGCGGGCAGGCATTGTTCGTTCTCCATCAATGGCTTGGCAAGGCATGGACCTCAGCGAAGCAGTAAAGGTTCTTGCCTGCCCTCTAGCGTAATCCACCTGCCGGTGCTTTGCATGACCCTTGTCAACGGCCGGCGCTAGGGTTTTTCGCCCTTGTGCCGACGCTGGGCGATGTCCGCCAGGCAGCCGTCGAGGGATTCCAGATGGTCGATCACCGAGTGCACCCCCAGGCCGAACAGCTCCAGCGTGGCTTTGCCGCGGGCTTGCTCCTGTTCTTTGGCGCTCATTGCCTGCCACTGGCTGGAAGCCAGGTCGCAGGAGGGGCTGCAGGCGGCCAGGCCGACGGTCCACAGGCCGGCGTTGAGGCCTGATTGCAGCAACAAGGGCTCGCCGCTGACCAGCACGCAACCTTCCAGGCGCTGGCTTTCGAGGGTCATCAAGGCTTGCCAGCAGGCGTTGGGCGCAGGCCACTGGCAGCCTGTGGCGAGGTGGCCGGGTAGCCAGTCGGGCAGCACGCCGGTCAAGCGTTTGCTTTGGGGGGCGCTGAGCTGGTCGAGCCAGATGCAGGGCACCTGCCTGGCGCGTAGCTTGGCCAACGAGTCGAGGGCGCCAGGGGCGGGCAGGGGGCTGCCGTTCGCCGCCTGGACCAGGCAGCCGCGCAGTCCGAACAGCACGGCGGTGAAGGCGGGTGCGTCTTGCATGGCCACTTCCCTGAAATAGTCCGCAGGCTATCCAGTCATTGTTACCGGGCGATGACTGCAACAGTTGTTCACAAAATGTTTAGCAAATTTATGTAAGGCTGTTTATCAGCCGGTGAGCCATTATACTGGCGCCTTGTTCAGCAGCGTGCCAAAGGCCGCTGCAGCCGTGAAATCCGATGGAGAAACATCTATGCGTAGGATCGGTGCCGGAGTGATCGATCGAGTCACCCAGGCTTGTGTCTGCGCCAGCCTGTTGCTGGCGCCCGTGGCAGCCACCCAGGCGGCCACCGAGGACGACCCCTGGGAGGCGGTCAACCGACCGATCTTCAGGTTCAACGACCTGCTGGACACCTATGCCCTCAAGCCATTGGCCCAGGGTTACCAGGCTGTTACCCCGCAGTTCCTCGAAGATGGCATCCACAACATCTTCCGCAACCTGGGTGATGTGACCAACCTGGCCAACAACGTGCTGCAGCTCAAGCCGCATGCGGCGGGTGTCGACACGGCGCGGATCATCGTCAACACCACCTTCGGCCTGGGCGGCTTCTTCGACGTCGGCACCAAGATGGGCCTGCAGCGCAGTGACGAAGACTTCGGCCAGACCCTCGGCTACTGGGGCGTGCCCAGCGGCCCGTACGTGGTGATCCCACTGCTCGGCCCAAGCACCGTGCGCGACGGCCTGGCCAAGTACCCGGACACCTACACCGAACCCTACCGCTACATCGACCACGTGCCGACGCGCAACTCGATCTTCGCCCTCGACGTCATCGACACCCGCGCCAACCTGCTGTCGGCCGAGAAGCTGATCCAGGGCGACAAGTACATCTTCATTCGCAACGCCTACCTGCAGAACCGCGAGTTCAAGGTCAAGGATGGCGAGGTCGAAGACGACTTCTGATCCTGGCGGATACGAAAAAGGCGACCCTCGGGTCGCCTTTTTGCGTCTTGGGCTCAGTGCATCGCCAGGATGCGCAAGCCGAGCTTCTGCGCGCCCCCCGGCTGGTCGGCGATCCATACCACCTCGGTGCTGGCGTGCAGGCCCTTGAGGGCAGGGTGGTCGGACTCGATGCGTACCTCGAGGTGGTCACCCACCTGAAAGCGCTGCGGCGCCTGCACTTGCATGCCACTGCTGGACAAGTCGAGGCACATGGCCGCGATCACCTGGCCTTCATGCAGCAGGCTGGCCTCGGTGTCGATGCGCATGCGGATGTAATCGCGTTTCTCACTGTGGCTGGTGGGTGTCTGGGGCATGCTCGGTTCCTTTGCATGGGGTTGCAGTGCTGGCCTGACCGTCGGGCCGATCATACGTCCGGGTAAAACGTGACGGCAATGTGCCGGCTGCGATGAGCCTGTCCATATGCATATCGATGCCATCAAATGATTCGTTAATAACCGTGAGTGATTAGCGTGAAACACTCGACCCTTGCATGCTTGAAACGCCTTGCGGATGGGAGTACCGTCTGCGCCTTACAGGGCACCACTGCTATTTGCCGGGCGAGTCTTCTTGTCCTACAACTCAGAGAGTGAGTGATTACACAGTATTCCAGTAACGTCTGTCGGCCCGCCGACGCACGCTACGCCAACCCCAATCGGCGCCGTTCGCCCACATGCAGAAAACCAGTGCAACGCTGCTGATCATCGATGACGACGACGTGGTCCGTGCCAGCCTCGCCGCCTATCTGGAAGACAGTGGCTTCAGCGTCCTCCAGGCCAGTAACGGCCAGCAGGGCCTCCAGGTCTTCGAAGAACACCAGCCCGACCTCGTGATCTGCGATCTGCGCATGCCGCAGATGGGCGGCCTTGAACTGATCCGCCAGGTCAGCGAGCGCGCCCCGCAGTTGCCGGTGATCGTGGTGTCTGGCGCCGGCGTCATGAGCGATGCGGTCGAGGCCTTGCGCCTGGGCGCGGCGGACTACTTGATCAAGCCCCTGGAAGATCTTGCCGTGCTCGAGCATTCGGTGCGCCGCGCGCTCGATCGCTCGCGCCTGGTGCTGGAGAACCAGCGCTACCGCGACAAGCTCGAAGCCGCCAACCGTGAACTGGAGGCCAGCCTGCACCTGTTGCAGGAGGACCAGACCGCCGGGCGCCAGGTGCAGATGAACATGCTGCCCGAGAACCCTTGGGTAGCAGGTGAGTACGCGTTCGAGCACCAGATCATCCCGTCGTTGTACCTGTCGGGCGACTTCGCCGACTACTTCCGCGTGGATGACCGGCGCATCGCCTTCTACCTGGCGGATGTGTCCGGGCACGGTGCGTCGTCGGCGTTCGTCACCGTGCTGCTCAAGTTCATGACCACGCGGCTGCTGTTCGAATTCAAGCGCGGCGGCAAGATGCGCGAGTTCAAGCCTTCGCAAGTGCTCAGCCACATCAACCGTGGGCTGATCAACTGCAAGCTGGGCAAGCATGTGACCATGGTCGGTGGCGTCATCGACGAGGACACCGGCCTGCTCACCTACAGCGTCGGTGGCCACTTGCCGCTGCCGGTGCTGTACACCCCGGGCGAAGCGCGCTACCTGGAAGGCCGCGGCCTGCCGGTGGGGCTGTTCGACGAGGCCAGCTACCAGGACCAGGTGATCGAGCTGCCACCGCAGTTCAGCCTCACGCTGATGTCCGATGGCATTCTGGACCTTTTGCCGGGGGGCACACTCAAAGATAAGGAAGCGACCTTGCCGGAGATCGTCAAGGCCGCGGGGGGTAGCCTGGAGGGGCTGCGCCAACGATTCGGATTGGCTACGCTTGGGGAGATGCCGGATGATATCGCCCTATTGGTGTTGAGCAGGAACCTTGCATGAGTACCGGTAGAATCCAGTTCGCCGAGCAGAGCGGGACCTTCGTCCTGAAGTTTGTCGGTGAAGTGCGCCTGACATTGTGTTCGGCGCTGGATGCGACGATCGAGAAGATTTTCACCGCGCTGAACTTCTCGGCCATCGTCATCGACTTGACCGAAACCGAAAGCATCGACAGCACCACGCTGGGTCTGCTGGCCAAGCTGTCGATCCTGTCGCGGCAAAAGGTTGGCCTGCTGCCGACCGTGGTCACCACCAACCCCGATATTTCCCGGCTGTTGCAGTCCATGGGCTTCGACCAGGTGTTCAACATCGTCGACCGCCCCGTACCTTGCCCGGAATGCCTGACCGACTTGCCGTCGCAGGATCAGAACGAGGAGGTGGTGCGCTCGAAGGTACTGGAGGCGCACAAGATCCTCATGGGCTTGAACGACTCCAACCGTGAAGCCTTCCATGACCTGGTGAGCGCGCTCGAGCGTTCCTGATCGGTTTTTACCTGCTCCATCGCTATCGCCGGCAAGCCGGCTCACACAGGGTCATGGCCGACGCTGTGTGTAGGAGCGGCCTTGTGTCGCGAAAGGGGTGCGCAGCGCCCCCAGTGCCTCGAATACACCTCAAGATCGCCGGGGCCGCTATGCGGCCCTTTCCGGCCGGTCCGGCGCTCCGGCAAGGCCGCTCCTACAGAGACCGCGCAGGATGTGGGAGCCGGCTGACTGGCGAATGGGGCTGACGCTCACTCCCGCCGAACGAATGCCGTCGCCGGCGCCCTGTCGGCATTGAGCTGATACACCCGCTCCGGCCGCCCCTGCCCGTCGAAGAACACCTGCCCCAGCCCCGCGCTGTTCCACAACCGCTCGCCGGCCTTGCTATGGCTGGGCACCCGCGGCACCACCTCCATCTGCCGGCGCTTGGTGAACCAGTTGAGTGGCGAGCGCGGTGCGTACAGCCAACGGTTGAGCCGGTCCAGCACATCCAACAGGCGCCGGGGGAACTCGTTCTTGATGCCGCTGCTGGTCACCTGCCACAAGTGCGGGCTGCGCTGGCGGTGACGGATCAACACCTCATAGACGAACGAGTAATGCACGTCGCCCGAGAGCACCACGTAGTGCCCCGGCGTGCGCGAGTGGCTGAAGATGTTGAGGATCACCTGCGCCGCGCCACGGTGGGCCATCCAGTTCTCGGCGTCCACCAGCAAGGGGTGGCCCAGCGCGCTGAACACCCGCTGCACGGTCTCGATCAGCTTGACCCCGAAGATCGGCGCCGGTGACACGATGATCGCCGAAGGATGGTCCAGCAGGGCCTGTTGCAGCTCACACAACGCCTCCCAGTCGAGCAGACCCGACGGCTTGGCCAGGCTGCTCTCGCTGCGCCAGCGCCGGGTGCGGGTGTCCAGCACCAACAGCGGTGGGTCGCTGGGCAGCTCGAACTGCCAGCCCTGGAAACGCAGCAGTTCGCCGATCAGCGCGTCGCGGTCCTGCTCCGGTTGCAGGCACTGCGCGATCAGCGCCGCACAGCCATCCGGGTCGTTGCCCCAGCCCTGACACAGCAAGTAACCCAGCAGCGCATTGCCGATGATGCGCCGCGAGAACGGGTGGCCGTAGGCGGTCTGCTCCCATTGCGCCGACAGGTTCCAGTCGTCGGTGATGTCATGGTCGTCGAAGATCATCAGGCAGGGCAGGTGGGCCATCACCCGTGCCACCCGGCCCAGCCCGTCACGGAAGCCCTCGATCAGCGGTAGCTCGTGCCGGTAGCGCGCCTGGCGCTGGTCGGTGAGCCCGGCAGGCATTGCCATGCGCACCAGCGTCCAAGGTGTGGGTGACCACACCAGCAGGTACATGGCCATGACCTCGGCGAAGGTCACCAGGTGGTTGTCGGCGTTGCTGGACGAGAAGATCGGTTTGCGTTTGCCGCCGAAGAAGCGTTCGCGCAGGGTTTCGTTGCTTTGCTGGGCGGGCAGCAGGTCGGCGCGGTGGTAGTAGCTGGCGGGGTGCTGGTAGAGCTCGGCGCCGTTGGCCACCAGGGCGCCGTCCAGGGTTTCGTCGAACAGGCCCAGGTGCTCGATCAGTTCGTGGATGGCCCGCAGCATGGGGCCGGCGACGTCGTCGGCGTAGACCTGGTCGCCGGTCATCAGCAGCACGGCCGGGCGTTGTTGCGGTTGCTCGCAGGCCAAAAGCAGGCGGTCGGCGCACAGCAGGCCGTCGGCGGCGGGGTGGTGGGGCTTGCGGCACGAACCGTGGAGCAGGTGATCGAGGCGCTCGCGCAGTACGAAGCTTGGGCGGCTGGCGCCGGGGTAGAGCAGGTGTGGCGCCCAGTCGGCGATGCCCTGGCCGTCGATCAGCAGGTCGTAGGTGATCGCGACGTCGCGGGGCAACGGCTGGTCGAACTGGATGTCCAGCAAATGGACGAATGCACGCTCGCCCACGGCGATGGTTTCGCAGTGAAGGCTGAGGGTGATGCCTGGGTGGTCGATTAGGAAGTCAGGCCGCGACGGTTGCGAGCCGACCAGCCAGATGGCCAGGCGTTGGGGTTCAAGGCGGCGCAGTACCGGACCGGCAAGCACGAAGGGCAATGGGGCGGGGGAGGTCATTGACGGCTCTGTTAGGCTGACTGGCCCCTTCGCGGGTAAACCCGCTCCCACAGGTGCGGTGCGGCCATCAAGACCAGCGCAGCGCTTGTGGGAGCGGGTTTACCCGCGAAGGGGCCATCATGTTCAAGCACTTCAAGGGTGGCTGAAACAAAAACGGGCGGAAAATGCTGCGCACTTCCCGCCCGCTTGGCAAACCCGATATGTATCAGGCCTTTTCGGCCATCAGCTTCTCGAGCTTCTCCTGGTCCCGGGCGAACTGGCGAATGCCCTCGGCCAGCTTCTCGGTGGCCATGGCGTCTTCGTTCATCGCCCAGCGGAACTGGCTCTCGTTCAGCACCTGCTTCGCCTCGCCGGCGTTGCCCGGCTTGAGCACCCGTGGCAGCGCGCCCTGGTCGTCCGACAGTTGCACCAGCAGTTCCGGGCTGATGGTCAGGCGGTCGCAGCCGGCCAGCTGTTCGATCTGGCCGATGTTGCGGAAGCTCGCACCCATCACCACGGTGTCGTAGCCGTTGGCTTTGTAGTAGTCATAGATACGGGTGACCGACTGCACGCCCGGGTCTTCGGCGCCCACATATTCTTTGCCGGTGCTCTTCTTGTACCAGTCGTAGATACGGCCCACGAACGGCGAGATCAGGAACACCCCGGCATCGGCGCAGGCCTGGGCCTGGGCGAAGGAGAACAGCAGGGTGAGGTTGGTCTGGATACCTTCCTTCTCCAGCTTCTCGGCGGCGCGGATGCCCTCCCAGGTGGAGGCCAGCTTGATCAGCACGCGGTCTTTCGTGATCCCGGCCGCTTCATAGAGCCCGATCAGTTGGCGGGCCTTGTTCAGCAGTGCGGGTTCGTCGAACGATAGGCGCGCATCCACTTCGGTGGAGATACGCCCCGGGATCACTTTGAGGATGCCCGCGCCCACGGCCACGGCGAACTTGTCGCAGGCCAGGTCGACATTGCCCTTGGCGTCTGCCTTGACCTGCTTGAGCAGCTCGGCGTAGCCGGGGATGGCGGCGGCCTTGAGCAGCAGTGAGGGGTTGGTGGTGGCATCGACCGGCTTGAGGCGGGTGATGGCGTCCAGGTCCCCGGTGTCGGCGACCACGGTGGTGAACTGCTTGAGTTGTTCCAGCTTGGAGGTCATGGGCGTGCTCTGTCCTGTGCAATGGCTCGACATTACCCGAGCCCTACCGCCTGCTCAAGGCCCCCTGTAGGAGCGGCCTTGCGTCGCGATGGGCTGCGCAGCAGCCCCGGGCAATCCAGGGCTATGCCAAAGGTGAGCATTCGAGTCGAAACCTGACCGGAGGTTCCTGCTTGTGGCAGCGGACTTGCCCGCGATAGGGGCGCAAGGCGCCCCCAGACCCTCACCGGCCCGCCAGCAACTCCGCCGCCTGGTCCAGCACCGCCAGCGGCGCATCGGTCTTGTGGATGTCCGCCGACAGCAACTGGCGGAAGCGCCGCGCCCCCGGGAAGCCCTGGCCCAGCCCGAGGATGTGCCGGGTAATGTGGTGCATCGCGCCACCGCTCTGCAGATGCGCGACGATGTACGGCCGCAGTCGCTCCATCGCCTCGCTACGGCTCACCACCGGCGCATCGCTGCCGAACAGCTGCTGGTCCACCTCGGCCAGCAGGTAGGGGTTGTGGTACGCCTCGCGCCCCAGCATCACGCCATCGAAGGTTTGCAGGTGGGTGTGGCACTCGTCCAAGGTCTTGATGCCGCCGTTGAGCACCAGCTCCAGGTCAGGGAAGTCTGCCTTGAGCTGCGCCGCCACGTCATAGCGCAGGGGCGGGATCTCGCGGTTCTCCTTGGGCGACAGCCCTTCGAGGATGGCGATGCGCGCATGCACGGTGAAGCTGCGGCACCCGGCGTCGCGCACCTGGCCGACGAAATCGCACAGCTCGGCGTAGCTGTCGCGGCCATTGATGCCGATGCGGTGCTTGACCGTCACCGCAATGCCCACCGCGTCCTGCATGGCCTTGACGCAATCGGCCACCAGCGCCGGGTGGCCCATCAGGCAGGCGCCGATCATGTTGTTCTGCACCCGGTCGCTGGGGCAGCCGACATTGAGGTTGACCTCATCGTAGCCAGCCTGCTCGGCCAGGCGCGCGCAGGCTGCCAGGTCCGCCGGCACGCTGCCGCCCAGTTGCAGGGCCAGCGGGTGCTCGGACGCGTCATGGCGCAGGAAGCGCTGGGCATCGTTGTGCAGCAGGGCGCCAGTGGTGACCATCTCGGTGTAGAGCAGGGCGTTTTTCGACAACAGGCGCAGGAAGAACCGGCAGTGACGATCGGTCCAGTCCATCATGGGGGCAACGCTGAATCGCCTACTGATAATATCTTGATTTATAAGGGTTTTTTCTTCTGAAAAATTCACTTAAAAGCCTTCATGTGTAGCCTTGGTGCACACGCGGTGTGCATGATGGGTGTGTGCAGTGTATTATTCGGGTACGTCAGAATGAACAGGGATTGCACACGCAATGGCAAGTATTGTAAAGCTTCCAAGCGGCAGCTGGCGCGCTCAGGTTATGCGCGGTGGTGTGCGGAAGGGCATGACGTTCAAGAAACGCGCTGACGCAAAGCGTTGGGCTGCGGAGATGGAAAGCAAGCTTGACAGCATCAGGGCTGTCGGCACAGCGCCAACGCCTAAAGGATCGACTGTTGCGGATTTCATTGACAAGTACATTGAAGAAACCGATCCGGTCAAGCCACACGGCAAGAACAAAAAAGCGACACTCCTACGCCTGAAATCTGAGTTCAAGGGTGTCCTGATGTCGGAGTTCTCGATCCTTCATCTACGTGATTTTGTAGACAAACGGCTCAAGCAGAAGACCCAGGCTGGCACGATAGTTTCTGGTGTTACTATAGCTGTCGATCTGTCGTACATTTCGACGATTTTGCATTGGGCTCGGGAGGTGAAGCATTACGACGTTGATGCAGGTATTGCAAACGAAGTCCGTAGCAGTCTGTCACGCAGGGGGGTGAGTACTCGTAGCAATCAGCGTGAAAGAGAAGCTACAGAGGATGAGCTCGACAAAATTTTTGCTGCTTACGAAGCGAAGGGGTCAAGACAAGAGATACCCATGCAGCACCTGATTGCTTTCGCCTTGGCCTCAGCAATGCGGCAAGAGGAAATTTGTCAGATCCTCATTGAAGATATCGACCATGTTGATAAAACAGTAGTGGTCAGAAATCGTAAGCACCCGCATGAGAAGATCGGGAATAACCAGACGGTTCCGCTTCTACCTGCTGCATGGAAAATTGTCATGGCGCATGTGGGGGATCGAAAAGCGGGACGCATTTTTCCGTACAACCAGCGTTCGGTTAGCGCGTCATTTACTCGTATTTGTAAGCAATGCAAGATAGATGACCTGCATTTTCATGATCTGCGGCACGGAGCGATTGGCAAGCTATTCACTGTCGGTCTCCGGATCGAGCAGGTGGCTCTGATTTCCGGGCACCGAGATTGGAAGATGCTGAAGCGCTACACGCACATTAAAGCCAAAGACGTGCAGAAGGCCTTCAATGACCTGCTTGGTGTGCAGTCACAGGCGGTCGAAATGATGTCAAATTGATCGCAGAATGGACTATCGACTACGGAGCCCTAAAGAAGAATTCCCAAATCTGGTGAAATTCAATCCGGTGATACCGGACTAACGGACTTCCGTAGCGGGTCGTTCTGCCGATCATGGTTACAAATCGTGCTGGTCAAGTCCGGTGCAAATGAGTGGTCAGGTCGAATGCAAATTTGGGGTCAAGTCAGTGCAATTTACCCTGGAGTCGTGGAACAGCCTGATAACTCCGCTTGAGTCGCATTACCCAAAAAGGTGAAGGCGGTCGTCCTACGTATCTGATGGCGATGCTGGGTATTCGTCTTAAGCAGAACTGGTTCGGGCATAGCGATCTGGAGATGGAGCGCTCTATCAGACGACTATCCTGCGCTAGTTCGCCGGGCTGAGTCTGGAGCCCATACCCGACGAAGCCACCATCCTTAACTTTTGGTACTTGCTGGAGAAGCAGAAGCTGAAAACAGTGACTCCGGTGGTGGGCAATTACTACTTGGGTAGTCGGGGCCTGTCACTATTCAAATTGATCGAATGATGGCTTCTCGGCTACGCTGTTTCTCCAGTGAATTTAAATGATCTGTTAAATTCTCAATGCTGTAAAGATAGGATGTCCCGAAGCGGACATATGCCGGGCCGTTTCCTCGCTTTCTCCAGTCCTCTAATGTTGCCGGTTTTACCTTTGCAAGCATAGCTATCTGATCTTCTGTCAGGTATCCGGCTTTGTTCGCTAGGGCACTATATTCAGCGATGGTCGGGTGGTCATTTTTATTCATTGAAGCTGAATCTCAATCTTGGGCGCATATAGCTCTCGAGCTATCGCGCCGGTATAAAAATCCCGTTCCATCCTGTACTTAGGCCTTAGTACAATAACTGAAAGATATTCTTAATATTTTTTGGAGTTCTCTGCGTGTCGCTTGTCACTCTATCCTGAGATGGATGCACGCAAATGGTGCTCTTTAAGATTCCCCCTGTCAACAAAAAAATAGGAGATTGGTTTTGACACTTTGTCAACAGTTTGCGGGCTCTTTACCGATTCTATATCCCACTTGGAACGTATGCCGACGAGTTAGAATTATTTGGCTTGAGTCTAATCTTTTGACAAAATGTCAATTCGCGAATTTCGGGTGTGGTTATCCAGCAAAATTAAGCGACATTATTTGATGGCAAAATAAGAGCAAAGAAAAAGCCTAGGCGTCCTGCGGACGAAGAAACGAATAGCTCCGCCCCAGCCGTTGGCTTCCGCTTTGGAGCATTTTCAAAATCATTAATTGAGCTATGGTCGCAGCCTTATCGCTGTGAATGATTACCGAGAGGATGAGGTTTCAGCTTATGGGTTGGTTACAAACATATATACTCCGTTTTGAAAAATTGAATTCAAGTGTAAAAATAAAAAATAAATCTATTGACATTCATAAAGTGCTGAAAATGCTGGTATTTCCGTTTTAAGTGGCCAATTGATAGCTAGCGATAAAGTTAGTTTGTCAGGTGCAATTGTGGCCCGTCGATATCATGTGGGTGATCGTTACTCCAGCGTTGGCATTGAGGTATCGGCAAAACCTGGCTCGCCTGCGCTTTGGCCCACAAGGCCCACTTCGCCAAACTGATGGCACTTGGCGCCACTTAGCGATGGGCAACGGCGCGACATGCTGGAGCTGCTGGACGACCGCTATGGCAACCGCTCGACGCGGGTGATCAGCCAGATGTCGGTGGACAAATGGCATGTGCTGATCGGTAACTCGACCCTAAGCCAGCGAACACACCTTCAGAATCGCATTAAAGGCGATGGTGTACCTCAAACACGTGGACACCATCGCCCTTATCCCTAGGATCACCATGTGCCAGCGCATCTCTTAGCTGGTCATTTTTTCCAATACTCCATCACCGACGTCAGGGCCAGCCCCAGCCTGGTTGCAGCTTGTTGAGGTGAGAGACCTTCAGCCTTAAGCGCGAGCACCGCCTTCTCATTGTCAGCGTGCAGTGGTCTCCCACGAGACCTCTTGATCAGAGAACCGGAGGCGTCGAATTGCTCCCCAATCAACTCGATCCCGCCGACTGCCACGAAGTCGGTCAGCTTGGTCATCGAGTCGAGAATCTTTTCGTGCGGCACGACTCCTTCACGCACAGACACGCACAACGCCATTAGGGCGATCGCATCAAGACCTAGGGATTCTGCGAGAGCGTCGAACTGCTCAAGGCTGACGCTCGTTTGAGCGTTCTCAAGCTCAGCGATTTTGCGACGGTGCGTGGCGTCCGAGAGGTCGGCATAACGGGCACCACGGACGAGGCGGAGTGCGCGCAGCACCCCTGCGAAAGCGGTTCTGAGATCCATGACTCGCTCAAAAGTCAGGATATAGCCACATCCGGCCTTTACGAATAAACGCTGAATCAGTGTATTATTCGTAATATCGAATGACCCTAGAGCGCTGCGTTTGGGCAAAGCTGGCCGGTAAGACGCCGTCAGACCTTTCCGCAGCAGCACTAAATGAGGCTCCGCAGGTGGATAACCGCAGAAATCAAGCTTCCCCAGAAGGCGGAAACGCAGCAAGCCGGTGGGTCGCTAAGCCAAGATCTCCTAGCGGGTCAGCTAGTAACGAGCTATGCCAAGTCTGTGTGACGTCAGTAATTTTAAGTATCACCTGCCAGTTTCTTCTCTCTGGCAACGAGTGTCGATAACGAGGTAGTGAAGGTGTTTGTAACCAACGGAGATGCGCTGAAAGGTCGTTTCAAAGCTGCTGACAGTGAACGGCTGCTCTGGAAAGCGGTTGAGCTCAATCCTGTTAGCTACTACTTCCTCGTGGAGGGGTGTGGGCTGATTGACGGCTGCTTTGGCCCATGGGTGCGGTTGGTGTCAGACGTGAAGGAGCTTGATCTTCTTTGCGCAGGGCAGGGGCCTGAAGCACTTAATGTGAATCATATTCAGCTTCTCGCACCTGCTTCTATGACGAATCGTGCAGGGGTCTCGATGGAGTTGCTTTCAGAAATACGTATTAAGCCAGGCACTGAGAGCAACCCGGTCTACGAGTTCATCACTAAAGCAGGTGAGGTCTACACGAGCGTACCGAGTTGATGCAGTGAATGTTGGAGGGCTCATGGCAGCAATTTTAAGAGGGGCATTTTGACTCCAATGGCACCGTCTCCCTGCTACTAGGTGATGGTCTTAGGAAGCAAGCGGCACTAAGTACCGTTTTTTCGTTTCGCGCGTAGCTGATTCAGCACCTTTAAGCACGCTGCCTTTCAGGCGGTGCGGTTGATTGCGCGCTCAATAATTGCAGGAGCACGTTTTGATTAAATTTGATTGCAGGCAGGTCACGGGAGTGATCGATAAACCACGGGTCACCGCTACCGAGCCGGGGGCAGTCACAGCCCGGATAGTGATAGACGGGGAGGTGCTGCCGGAGGTTCTGCTACCGGGAAAAATTTACGAAGAGCTCGAGGCAGGAGAGCGTGTGACCCTGTACGGCATCTTCACCAAGAATAAGGACAAGATGAAGAACAAGGCCACCATCTATGCCATGAAAGGCCCGAACGGCAGGCTGGTAGCTGCGAGGCAGTATCAGATCAAGGTGCCGGTGATGTTGATGGTCTACGCAGTGCCCTTGATGATCTTGGCGTTCATTGCCGGATGCTTCCTTTCTCCTTATCCGATCCACCTACTGACCGGAAGCGTCGACCCTGATTACCTTGTTCGAACCACCTTTGTTTGGGCGTTCTGGGAAGGGATTCTGGCTGGGTTGGTGATGGTGGGGGTAGCGATCAACTGGGTGAGGTTGAGTAACGATCCAGAGAGTTGGGCGGCGATTGATGCGGCATCGCTCTCTCAGCGCTTCAGTAAAGTCTTTAAGTAGCGCTTGATAGCCGGGCTTCCGTTCCTATGGAGGCTTTGGCTAGCCCGCATGGGATGCACATGGAAATCGATGGGGTGGAGCGCGAACGCCGTCGTAAAGCTGTGGAAGCGGAGATTGCTTGTCTAGCGCTCGACGGAGGGCGGCTTGCAGCTGATTGCTTGGCACAGTTGCAGCGCTATGTGGATGGCCAAGTTAGCCTCGAAGAGCTTCGGGCAGAGCTGATTGAGCGTCTGCGATTAGAAGTTGAGGGAATCGCAGATGAAGACGAAATGCGTCGAGCCTGGGGTGACCTTGAGTGACTCGAGTCTCTCGGCCGTAGGCGGCTAAAGCCGAATGACCGAGCTCTCGATCTTGATTTTGATTTGCTGCCCCATGTGGACGCTCCGGAGACACGATCAGCGTCGAACAGGAACCTGCTGACCCGATGAAAATTTTGATTTACTCAGATCTGCACCTGGAGTTCGCGGACTTCCAACCCCCTGCTATGGAGTGCGATTTGGTCGTGCTGGCCGGCGACATCTCTGTGCGTGGCCGAGGAGTCATGTGGGCGAACGAGACGTTCAAGTGCCCAGTGATCTATGCGTGCGGGAATCATGAGTACTACAAGGGGCACCTCGAAAAAACTCTGGCCAAGATGCGAGAAGCTGCGGCAGAGCATGTGCACGTCTTGGACAACCAAATCCTGATCGTCGGTAACACCAGGTTTTTGGTAGCAACAGCATGGACAGATTTCACCGCGACTGGCGACTACAAGGCTGCGATGAGGGTGTGTGCTGAGTGGATGAACGACTTCAAGCGAATTCGCATTGGAGAGGGCTACAGCAAGCTGCGTCCTGTCGACCTGATTGCTCGGAACATCACCACTAAAGAGTTTCTGGCCACCGAGCTCGCCAAGGGCTTTGAGGGAAAGACAGTGGTGATCACGCATCATTGCCCTCTTCAAGAGCTGGCCGGCGATGGCCATGAAGGTCACCTAGGTGCAGCCTACTTCAATGAATGGCACGAGCTGGTAGCCCAGGCTGATGTTTGGATTTTCGGGCATACGCATCAAGCAGTCGACACAATCGTCTCAGGCTGCCGGGTCATTTCGAATCCTCGTGGGTATCCGGGAGAGCGCACTGGATTCTTGCCGGACTTCACCCTTGAGGTTTGACAGGGTTGCGCCTGCAAGTGCGGGCAATGTCAGTTTTGAAAGAGGAAGAGTTGATGTCAGCTGAGGTCAACATCGAGTACCACTGCAAAAGCCCGTCAGATTTCCAGCTCAAGCGGATCTTACGAGCGATGACTTACAGGTCTCGCCACCTGTTAGCGGCTACCTGAGCGACGTCTTCATCACGTCCGAATGCGCTGCTGGCATCGTTTTTGGTCACACCGATCCTGGACAGTTTGAACAACGGGCGGATGGGCACATTCTGCAGACTTCTCGCATCGAGCATCTGAAGAAGGTAGGGCGCTTCTGGGTGATCACGACGGCTGAAGGACGGTTTGTGCTGACGTCGTTCAAGCGGGCGGTTGGAAGGGCGAGCTTACGAGCGCTAATTGCGGAGCTGATTGAAACAACGTAGCCAGGCGCTTCCGTGCGCAGGATGAACGACGCTGCTTAGGCCTCCGGGAGCAATGTTCGGCGTTGGTGGTTGCTACTCAGGATTTTGTTATCCCGGATGCGGTCGTTGGAGAGGTGACCAGCATCCACCAGTCCTCGAATGTAGCCTTCGCTTTGCCACAAGCTTCAAGCAGATGAGCTACAGAGGTGCTCTGGCGGATGTCATCAATGATCAGCTGCCAGCGCTGGCTCTGCCGTAGACCGATGGGTTCGGCGGAAAAGACAGGAGCATTCAGAAAGAGTTTCGTAATAGCCAGAAACGGGTAGATTGCACAAGTCGGGTGCTCCTCGAGTTAAATATGGCTCGAGGTGATCATGCGCACACTCAATCGCCTGTTGTTGGCCAGCCCATAAAGTGTCCGTTCTTCTCGCATCGAAGCTTGCGAGATGGGGGCACCAAAATGTGAGGTTTCACATGGTCAAACGCAGGACGCCGCTTTCCTCATCCAAGATCGTCGACACACCTTTAGCTGCCATGCCCAGCAGCGTGATCAAGGCGATGCAAATCGATTTTGGTTGGGAGATCACAGCTTTTCTGTCATCAGTCGAGTACGGTAGTGGACAGCTCTTTCTGATGGGCTTCGTATTCAGTGATTGTGAGAAGCGATTCGATGATGGTGATCCAATTCGAACCTCCTTCATCATGGGAACCCAAGAGATCCAAGGCTATCTTGTGGTGCAGACGCTGAGTAGTCGCTATGTAGTATGTGACTGGGCAGGTGAGGGGGCTCGAGGGGGCTCCAAAGTTCCTCACTGAGGAGGGTGTGAAGGAATGCTTGTTGCTCAATTAGTTGGTGTATCTCGCATTTCGTTTACTGACGCCCTCGATCATGCCCCTCTCTCATTTACCGTGGTAGTGGCCAAATGGTATGGTCTATTCATTGTCGCTCTTCGCGACTTGCCGGCATTAGGAGAAGCCAGCTTGGGAACTCTAGGAAGTTCGTCTCAAACCTCGCCGTATCTTTCGAGATTCGCCACACCAAGGACAGGGGAAGACAGCATCCCTGGCTACTACTCCTCTGAGCTCAACATGTGGGCGATCGATTCGTCGGCGGGTGTAGTCCCCATCATCACTGATGGAGTTCTGAATGAGCTCATGACGAAGACCAAGGTCAACGCAGAACAAGATGATGAGGCGTGCTGGCAGATTGAGCTCCTGACCAAAACCTACCAAAAGGTTGAGAGTGACGACGACGATCCCTCTCCCTATCGTGGGCAGTCCTCTTCTGAGCTGCGTAATTTCGACACCAGCAATCACCTGCTGCAGCTAGTGACCAAGACAGATGCGAATACCGAGCGCGATGATCGGTGCGAGGTCAATCATATTCTCGAGCTGATCACCAAGACCAATGTCGAGCTGGAGCGTGACGACAATGGCGATCCAACCTTCGGGCTCGACACTCGCTACTACTCAGACTGATCTGGACGCGCACCATGTTGCTGCTGGTTACGAATCGTCGTGACATCACGATGGACTATGTTGTCGCTGAGCTCCGCCGGCGCAGCGAACCTTACATGCGACTCAACACCGAGTTGCTTCCACAGGCGCTGTGTACGATGGCGGGGCATCCGCGTGATGCTTGGTCAATTTCACTGGATGGTGAGACTGTCCAGGGAGCGCAGATTTCAGCGGCCTACTTTCGTCGACCAGGAGCACCAGCGGTATCTGGCCAGGTGGAGGATGTGGGGGAGCGGGCCTATGTCGAGGCGGAGTGGAGCAGCTTTCTCAAAAGCTTATACTCACGTTTGGAGGGGCGCTGGCTTAACTCTCCTGCCAAGATCTTCATGGCTGAAGACAAGCCGATGCAGCTGCTGTTGGCTCACGAAATTGGCTTCCATGTCCCCCAGGCTTTGATCACAAACGACATCTCCTCAGCCCGGGCCATTACCGAGGCCGGCCAGGCCATCGGCAAGCCGCTTCGCCAAGCTGTGCTCACGGGTGAGACCGAACGTATCATCTTCACCACTCGCCTCGGGCAAATTGAAGATGACCAGGCCGACGCCATCGCGTTGACACCCTTCATTGTGCAGACCGAAGTCCTGAAGCAATACGATGTGCGGGTTACGGTGGTTGGTGAACGAGTTTTCGCTACGGCGATCTGGTCTCAAGAAAACCCCGAAACGGAAACTGATTGGCGTCAGGGAAACCGTCCTGATTTGCGGCATGAAAGAATTGTTCTCCCTGAGTTCGTGCAAAGGCAATGCATCGAGCTAGTGGCGCACCTTGGACTCCGATATGGGGCCATTGACCTGATCTGCGATCGCTCCGGCAAGCTCTGGTTCTTAGAGATAAATCCTAACGGCCAGTGGGCCTGGATTGAGAACCTCACGGGGTATCCGATAGCGTCTGCAATCGTGGATGAGTTGACGGGGAAAACGGTTTCTCATGCTTAAGCAGCGACTCCAGTGGCTCTGGCCAACCATCATTCCATTGTCACCCGATGAGCAGCAGGGGGACAATCAGTGGCGCCGTAGCATGGCGTTGTCCGTGCGCGATGGTGATTGGTCTCGAGACAGTGATGTGATTCTAGAGGAGTCCCGTCGACTCTTTGATGCGGAGGTCGATCGACGTAAAGGGGCTGACGCCAAAGCAGGTATCTACCTTGCTGCGATCACGGCACTGATACCTGTCTTAGTGTCTTTGATACCCAGCTTGTGGAACGACAAATCAAGCAAGTGGTTGAGCTGTCTGGGGCTGTTTATCTTCGCTTGGGCTGTTGCCTATCTATTGAGGGCAGGGGGCTGGGCGTTTAAAACGCTCAAGGTCGATGGATTTGATGTGGTGAGTCCAGCAGATCTAGCTCAGAGTTGGAAAAAAGGATCACCGAAGGCAGCCTTGGCTAAGGAGCTATCCCACGCTGTGCTTAACAACTACCCCAAGGTGAACCGGAAAGTGACGGGCATCAAAATGACCCATGAATTTCTTCTCCGGGCTTTTCTGACCTTCACGATCTTGATGGTTTTGCAGGTGGCGTGGCCGGTAGGTACTTGGGTTATTGGAGAGGCTACGAAGCTGATCAATCCGGAAGTGATAGCCCCCCTGATCATGTGCTTTTCGTAATGCTGCTAAGCCTACAGCTCGAAGGTGCGGCTGATTCCTAGGTAGGAAAGCTCGTCAAAACCTAGCCGAAAAAAGTGGCCACCACCTGCGTGGAGGTGATGGCCACATGGCACTGAGCTTCGTCAGAACACTGCCAGTCAGGTCTGAGGGGGAGTAAGGCGACTAGCCTTACTTTTGAGCTGACCATCCTCCAAGATAGAACTGGCCCGCCTCGATCTGGCCTCGTTGTAATACTTAACAGACGATTCAACAATGAGATCTGCGGTCGTGCATCACAGGGTAAGCATCAGCAGGGAGACCACGGACTGGTCAGGTTCACGGTTTGTTCGAATGCTCCGCATGCGAAGGGTTGCCCGCTACCCGAAATAGGCGTTCCGTTCATCAGGGGGTAGTCCGCCTGGTCTACAGGCTTGGACTGTGGCGTTGCTCGATTCCAGGAAGCAGCTAAGCTTGTAGGCTGCAAATAGCGCAGCGGTGGCCTATTTCGCGAGCGGCACAACTATTTCGCCGCGTTTCGCCTGTGGGGTGGTCATCCCATGGAAGAGAACCTGCAACAACGTGCCGAGCATCTCGTAGGGCTCCGTACGCAGAATCCCGCGTGGTTGATTCTCGCCTCGCCGCGAGCACCATTTTTCCTGGCCAGCCTCCGGATGATCCTTGAGCCTGGCCATGATGGTGTCGAGATGAGCGACGCGCTCCGATCTATAGCTGACACCTTCGCAAATTGCCCTGATCCTGAGTTTTACAAGATCGAGCGTGGGGCTGAACTTCAGCAAGCAAACCGAGAGCTCAGAGAGTGGATCAAGCGCCGGCTCATTGTCGAGCGTAACGGGCGGATCTACGCAACAGACTTCTTGGAGTCAGCCTTTCGGTTCACTGAATCTCTCGAAAACCGCGTAATGACGTCAACCGCCTCTCGGTTGTCAGTTGTACAGCGTGAAATTGAGAATCTCGAGACGCACCTGAATTCGGATCTGAAGAGCAGGATGCTTGCACTCAAACGGCGTATCAAGGAGCTTCTGGCTGAGCTGGAACGAGCTAAAGCTGGGCTCATCCCCGTACTTGATGAAGAGAAGGCCATCGAAGGCATCAAAGAAGTTTATGCCCTCGCTATGAGCTTGCTGGCGGACTTCCGAAGGGTGGAGGACTCCTGGCGGGATGCTGACCGATGGCTACGCCAGTCGATTATCAGCGAAAAGTTCCACCGAGGAGAGGTCGTCGATAACCTGTTGAATGGCCAGGAGGCCTTGCTCAACACGCCGGAAGGCAGGGTCTTCGACAGCTTCCAGCAGCAGTTATGGGCTCCACTTGAGCTTGAGCGTATGAGGCATCGCCTTCAGAACATCTTGCGCCATCCAGCTGCTACCAAAGCGCTGACGAAGACCCAACAGGTTGAGTTGCTGCGGTTGGTGCCGAGGCTACTCCGGGAAACAGAGCTGGTCTTACAAGCCAGGGCTCGGAGCGAGCGAGACGTCAAAAGCTTCATGAAGACCGGGCTTGTTGCTGAACACCACCGCGTTGGGCACCTGCTCAACGAATTCTTCAGTATGGTCGTAAACATTGATTGGAGTCGCCAGTCGGTGCGGCACCTGCAGGTTCCTCTACCTCCAGTGGGTACGGCATTGGTGAAGGTACCGGTGGTTGAGCGACTGCGCTTCAAAGGTATCTCCGGAGAGATAGTTCCAGAGCTTGATCTCAGCCGATGCTCTGCAGATCTCGAGGAAATTGAAGAAGAATTTTGGCAGTCCTTCGATGGGCTAGATCGAGATGCATTCATCAGAGAAACCTTGAGAATACTGGCTGAGCAGCAGCGCCCCCTTTCACTTGTGGAGCTGGCCTCGCTCCTTCCTCCGACCCACGATCTTGAGTGCTTCACGATTTGGATCACCATGGCTCGGGAGGCTGGAATTGACGTGTATGAGGATCAGACCGCTCCGTTTGATCTGACTGACAAAGACGATCGTCAATGGCGCTTCCATCTGCCCTTCACCCAACTTGAGAGCGAGAAGCTTCGCGATATCAAATGGGAGCTTTGACATGCCTAGCATTTTTGATGAATTGACAGGCAGGCCAGGTGAGGACGAAGACCGCGATGAAGATTCGGATCTGGAGCCGGAGCTGGATGATGACCTGGAAAACGACGAATCAGACCTGGAAGGTGACGACCTGCGAACACCCCGGGTCGTTCGAGAGGTGGTTCAGGAACTGTTCAAAAACGGATTTATCGAAGAGGCCGACTACAAACGTCTCTACCGTGCGGCATTGGCGAATGCTGAGCAAGTGGAGCAAATCTTCGAACCCTTCGATCTTGAAATTCAGTATGACGAATTTCGAGGCCTGGCCTTTGTCAGGGTGCGCCGTGAGTCAGGTGAGATTGCCGAGGGCTGGACGCATCCACTTATACGGCGGCACCCATTCAACCTAGAGCAGACGCTGCTAATCGCTGTGCTCCGACAGCACTTAATTGAGTGCGAGATGGAAAGCGGGGTTGGGGCGGCTATCCCGCAAATGACAGTAGACGACGTCATCACACAGCTGCGAGCCTATCTCGGGGAGCCTGGTGCAGACTTCAAAGATCGCCAGAGGGCGGTGAAGCTGCTTATTCAACTGAGGAGTCATCATCTCATTTCTATGAGTGAGCATAGCGATCACTTCACCATCCGGCCGCTGATTGCTCACGTCGCAAATCCCGAAAATTTGGCGGCATTGCTCCAGTGGCTGGAAGTTCACGACCTCAGTGCCGATCAGCTCCCGCCAATGGGTGAGGAAGGAGAGGACACTGATGAATAATCTAGAGAGGAGTCCATCTGGATACCTCCTGAGGGAGCTGAAGATATTCAATTGGGGCAGCTTCAACGGTATGCACCTAGCGCCCATTGACCCCGCTGGGACATCGTTGGTTGGTGTAACTGGTAGTGGGAAAACAACGATCATCGATGGGTTTATGACATTGATTTGCCTGAGTCCCCGCTACAACCTTGCCTCGACCGGAGGGAATGATAGTGACAGGGACTTGGTGTCGTATGTGAGAGGAATGCCATCGCTGGGCGAGGGGCAGAATCTAAAGCAGAAAGGCACCCGCCCCGGGCAAACGATGTCAGGAATCTGTGCCACTTTCTCTCGAGGAGAACAGCTGGTACGTCTTGGCGCCGTGTTCTTTTTCGAAGGCACCAGTTCCGCGACAGCAGAGCTAGAAAAAAACTGGATTTACTGTACCAATCCGGAACAAAGCCTAGAGTCTTGGCTTGAGACTTTCCACGACGAGGGAAAGCGTGGCCTGGAGCTGATTGAGAACAACACCCAAGGTTTTTGGGTTCATTCTGTTCGAAGGGACTACATGGCGCGTGTCCGAGCCAAATTCCAAGTCAGTGACAACGCCCTCTCGTTGTTGAACCGCGCAGCTGGCATCAAGCAGCTCACCGACATTGACGCGATTTTTCGTGACCTTGTGCTGGAAGACCGGGCCGCTTTCAAACGGGCAGACGAAGTCGTAAAAAGCTTCGACGACCTCAATGTCATCCACCAGGAGCTGGAGACTGCTCGGGCTCAGGAGCAAAAGCTCAAACCCATCGCAGAGCTGTGGGTTCGCTACCAGCAACAAGATGAAAGCCTCGCAGAGCTCAGGCTTGTCAGCGAGCTAGCACCGATATGGTTCGCTGAGCAATCGCATGATCTCTGGTCGGCAGAGAAGAGGAGGTTGGAACAGGAAATAGAGAAGGCGCTTTTCGTAATGCATCGCCTCGGTGATCAGCGCAACGTGCTGAAGCAGCAATGTGATGTCTTCCTGCAAGCCTACTTGCAGAAGGGAGGCGCTAGCATCGATCAACTGCAAAGACGTGTGGAGGAATGGATAGCTACCAAGCGTGTCCGAGCAACCACTTCCGCTCAATATCAGTCACGGATGCGCAGGTTAGGCCTTAGCGAAGAGCTATCAGAAGAAGGGCTGAGGCAAAACAAAGAGTTGGCTCATCAGCGTAGTGATGCTTTAACACGGCAGATTTCAGAGCAACGCTCCGAAGCATTCCAGTTTGGGATCAACGAGTCAGATATTCGCGCTCGCCTCCTGGCCCTTCAACAGGAGGTTGAGGAGATCAAACAACGTCCAGGTTCAAACCTGCCTACTGGGTACCATCAGTTCCGTACCCAGCTAGCGGATCACTTGGGGGTAGATGAAGCCCTGTTACCCTTTGCGGCAGAACTGATCCAGGTGAGGGCAGACGAACAAGAATGGCGTGGGGCAATCGAGCGCGCGATCGGTGGGCATAGGCTTCGCGTGATGGTTCCTTCTGACAAAGCCAAGGCAGCGCTGCGCTGGATCAACGGGCGCGACAACCACCTGCATGTAAGAGTACTTGAGGTGGATCTCGATACCCCAAGTCGCGAGAACTTACCGGACGGTTATGCACGGAAGCTCATTCTCAAGCCGCATCCGTACAAGAAAGCAGTAGAAGCTCTGATTGCGGAGTTAGATCGCCATTGTGTTGAAAGCTCAGATGCGTTGCTGGCCACCCCCCAAGCAATGACCAAAGAAGGGATGATGTCAGAGCAGCCCAGTTTTTTTGAGAAGCGAGATCAGCGCTTGCTGATTTCTGACTGGTTCACAGGGTTCGACAATCGAGATCGGCTGACGTATCTGCATCAGGAAATCTCTGATTTTGACGGCCAACTGGAACATGCCCATGAAGCGCTTTGCGCTGCTAGGGATCGCCTGGGTGATCTCGAGGAAGCGAGCAATGCCTATCAATTGATCAACGATGTTGAGTTCGATTTCATTGATCTCCATGGGGCCGAGAGTCAGGTTATTGATCTCCAGGGGCAGCTTGAATACCTCACTCGCCCCGACACAGACGTTTCTACTGCCAAATCACAGTTGGATGAGGGACATCAGAAGGCAGCTGAGCTCGAGGAGTCGCTTTTCGACGCTCGTGATGTTCATACCAGGCTGGTGGTTCGGCTCAGCGCAGCTACACAGAAGGTCAACGAAACACAAGAGAAGGCTGAATTGGGGCTTTCTGCTGAGCAGCGTGCTAGCCTCTCCAAATACCTTCCTATCATCAGCCCCGAAGAGCTGAGCGAGCTCAGCAATATGGAGATGAACTGCTATCACGACCAATCCAAAGCTATTGAAAAATCGCGTGATCGGCTCGAAGAGCTTGAAACCGAATTGATCAGGAAGATGGCTGAAGCCAAGGCTGTGGATAATGGCGCTTTGGTTGAAGTAGGACTCGAGGTGGCTGACGTACTCGCATACCTTAAGCGCTTGACCCTCCTGACTACTGAGGCGCTGCCGGAGAAAGTCGAGCGCTTCCTCACCTACCTTAACCGCTCCTCCGATGATGGCGTCACTCAGCTTCTGAGCTTTGTCGAGCAAGAGGTCGTGATGATTGAGGAGCGCATTGAGGAACTTAACAGCACCTTACGTCGCGTCGAGTTTCAATCAGGAAAATACCTTCGCCTCGTTACCAGCAAGGTCATTCATAAGGATCTGGTCGCTTTGCAGTCAGCGCAACGGAGACTTAACACCGCTCGCTTCAAAGACGATGTCGGTGAGACCCACTACCGAGCGCTCAGGAGTTTGGTTGAGAACCTCAGGAGCGCCTGTGATCGGAAAAAGACGACTGGTGCGCGGGCCATACTCGATCCAAGGTACAGGCTGGAGTTCTCCGTTGCTGTGGTAGATAGCGTTACGAGAGAGGCAACCGCAGGCAGGAAGGGCTCGTATGGTGATAGCGGCGGGGAGAAGGAGATTATAGCGTCCTACATCCTCACCGCTGCTCTCGGATACGCGTTGTGTCCTATCGGTGAAAGCAAGCCAATTTTCAGCACCGTAGTGCTCGACGAAGCCTTTTCTAGAACCTCTGTGAGCGTCGCTGCGCGGATCATTGCGGCCCTGAATGAGTTCGGACTTCACCCGATTTTCGTTACCCCCAATAAGGAGCTGCAGCTTCTCAAGGTGCACACCCGGTCTGCCATCATTGTTCATAAAAAAGATGGAGCCTCGACGATGCTGTCTATGAGTTGGGAGGAGCTGCAGAATTATTCCAACAGCAGAAAAAACAAGGGCGTCAAAGGCGACGCCGGTGGTGACGCTTGAGCCTAGGTGAAACGTATGAAGTCGCCAGAAGATCTGCGGCAGAGGCTGATACAGCTATGGCTTAAGCCAGGTGTTCGTTCCAAACAGCTTCGCAATCCTGCCTCTTGGCCCTGGGAGCTGAACATCGGTAAGCCTCCGCCCCGGTGTTTCAACACTCGAATATCAGAGGTTCAGAGACACGTAGAGGCCTGGCGTGGCGTGAAAGTGGGCAAGGTTGAGTGGTCGAGCGTTTCTTACAGAAATGGAGCTGACACAATTCTCGTCCCTAGTAAGTGGTGTCTCCGAAACCCTTCAGAGTGGGTGGCCGCGACAGAGGATAGGCCAACCATCGAGGAATTTGAGGCTCTGGGGTACCTGGTCGAGCGTGTCCCTGAGCACTTCCATACCTTACTCATTCAACGACGGCTTCTATGGAAGGGTAAGCCTAGCGAAGAGGTATTACAGGCTGCAGTACTGGCTTCCCAACTGACTCCAGGGTGTGCGAAGGGGCAGCCTTTGCGACTGCTTTCTGGATACGGCGTTGATACCAAATTCTTTGAGCGAAACGAGCTGCTACTGAAGAAGTTCCTAGATGTCCTATTTGAAGGGGAAGCCTCTGAGCAAAGCCTGTGTGGCTTTCTGGACGCTTACGATGAGACAAACCACTGGGTATTGGTGGTGCCTCTAGAGGACGGGCTTTTGCCCTTCAAACGACAGAGGGTGACAACCTCAGAGCTTGCTCAGGTGGAGTTGCCTGGTTGCAGGCTTCTGGTCGTAGAGAATGAAAAATCTTATCACCAACTCCTTGAAGTGCCTGGAGCGGTCGCAGTCTTGGGGTGTGGCCTCGACTTAGCATGGCTCGACTCCCCCAAGCACCGCGAGAAGGCTGTGGCCTACTGGGGGGATATGGACACCTGGGGGCTGCGTATGCTCGCGCGGGCCCGGGTAAAACATGGCAAGGTCACCTCAATGTTAATGTCCAAAGCTCTCTTCGACGAATACAAGCGTGGCTCAGCCGTGAGGGAGCTAGTTCGAGCGCAAGATACCGCACCGTCTGGACTGACGGCATCTGAGAGCGAGCTGTTCTGCCATTTGGTGAAAAGCTCAAAGGGAAGGTTGGAGCAGGAGTTCATCCCAAGGCAACTGGTGCACAAGGCTTTGCAAGCCTGGGTGAGTTCAAGCAGCAATCCTTGACGGGCCGCATTGAATACCTCGAGACCGATACGGTTGTGCAGGCGGTGCTGAATATAGTGAAAAATGCCCAAGAAACTGTCGGGGCATTCGTTCTCTTCAGAAGCGAATCCCCGCACCGAGTCATCATGCATTCGCATCATGCCCAGCACCTAGCCGCTGCACGGCTACACCGACTGCAAATCGACGAGTTGCCACGGCCGCTGCGGGCAGTCGTACTGCAAAACGATTTAAATTGTAGCCTGCGTTGAGTTGTTGGAGTGGTTGCAAGGATGAAGCGGGGCGGCGGGCACCCCTCAGGAGTTCCAATCGGAGATTCTACAGCAGAGCTTCTTTTCCACGGCTCTTAAAGAACCTTTGGATCAGCTTGGTCAGCCGCGATTTGGGATCGCTGACAACAATGCCTTTACAGGCTGCAAGAAATCGATCCGCCACATCGCCGAAACTCGAGGTATACGAGTCCTTATGGATCAGGAACTGCATGCTTTGGTACATAATCGCTTCGAGGTCATTGCCGCGTGCCGCGCGAATTTCAAATGCGTAGTCCACTGCACTGATGGTTCTAAATAGATGCTCTTCAGCGGTATTCCACCCTCTGCTTGTGCGTATCAGATTGCAGGCATCCACAAGCGTAGTAGCGTTTGAATGACGAGTGTAGGCATCATTGAGCACTGCTTCGACCTCAGGACGCAGCGGTCTGGACAATTCCCATGGTGAGTGTTCGAGGCCTTGCGGATATGCTTTGTTCAAGGCCGTTGACCAAGCGTTCAACAGCTCTTCGCTTAGGGTGGTGCTGCCCGTGAGCTCCTCAGCAATGTCAATTAGATAGCTGAGGGTTGGTGCTTCGATGAACTGTGCTTCAGGAATCAGTCCCTCTAGCTCTTTGCTGAGCTGGATCTCATCGATGTTAGGGTGCCAGTTGTAACGTTCGAAGAAGGTTGAGACCTTGTTCCTGGCACTCAGAACTCTGCCATCTTGTTGATAGCGATCAATCAAGTCGCTGACCTTTTTGGTATCCAGCAACCCGGTTTGGAGAACCTCGACTACGAGCTGCTCGAATTCACCGCCATTGTGGATTTCTAGTTTGCGCAGCAGAGAGTCCCATTGGCCCTGAAGCGCGTCTTCCTCGCTCTCTTCTTGGTCACCATTCTGACTACGAACGGCCCTGGTCATTGCCGAAACAGCGGCGTTATGACCCAGAACATATTCAAAGGTCGGGCCGTTAATTAAGCCTTTGTAGTAAATGGCGCTTAGCAGCGTTATTGGTGGGATGACGCGAGCGATAACGTTATCGGAAAGCTGATCATGTCCTTCAAGCAACCGATTCGCTACGCGGATAATCCTACAGAGGATGCGAATGTTCGTAATGCGGCAGGCTACCGTCGCTGCCTTCAGCTCATCAGACCAATCAGTGCTAATAATACTTTGTGCAATGTTGAAAGCCTCCTCCGGAGAAGTGTCAAGGCGAAGCTCCTGGTCGATAACCTTCTCCCTGAACTGCTCCCATATTTCTTTGTCTTTGAGCTTGTCATCATTCAGCACTACAAGAATTCGGCAGCCGTAACTCTGTACGCATTCATCGATAAATCCTAATATTTCATCGATGCTGAGCTTTTCGTGCTTTCGTTCAATGTCGTCAATGATCAGAAACTTTTCTTTGAGGAGACTCGGGAGGGCGAGGAGCGGGAGGTCGTCCAGTGCACTGAACCCGCGATGAAAGGATTGAGCTATTTTTTTCATCCCAGACATCGCAGCGGTGACCTGGGCTAGCAGCGCATTGTCGTCCTTCAGTTTGGGAAGTAGTGCTTGAGCGACCTTGATCTTTAGATCGCCTAAGGCACCTACACCGAAGAGTGATACTGCAGCAGAGTTTTTGATCGCTTCATCTCGAGACGCATCTCGAACCTGCCTCCAAAGGTGCGTCTTTCCTGTACCCCATTTACCAGAGAGCGCAATGACACTGTTCTCAGGATCGTTCAAGGCCTCTAGGAGGTTTTGCTTGCAGCGCTCGATGGTCATCACGGCTCCTTGTGGACGAGGTAGATTGGTAATCCGAGGTAAATGGAGACAGTTTGGATGGCCTTCAAGGGCGATCCATAGTTCGAACATCAGGATTGGGCGTTCAGGGCATAAACCCAGAGGGCCTGGGTGGTCTTGACTCACGGTAGCCTTCGGTGTTCAGGCGGTTCATCAGCAGAGACAAACGGGCTGATCCATTCGGCGGCAAAAACCGCCCCGGTAGCTTCACAGGCCTATGCTTAAGGGGTTGGATTGTCTTAGTGGAGGTAGTGCCGCCATGTCCGATCCATTCACCAAACCATACCTGAACCCTCGCACTGGCAAGGTAAGCTCGGGAGGGGCCGCAAGAGAAGGGCGCATTAAAACGCTTGGAGGCGTTGACGAGATCATCAGCCAAGCCGTAACCAAGGCGCTGATAGCGAACGCGGATCAGATTCAAACCGCCAGAATGCCCAAGAAGTGAGATTAGCCAGCCATGTTGGGTAAAGTGATCGAATTCAAGCCGCTCGCAAGGCAGAAGGAGTCAACCTCTCCTGCCAGAAGTAGCTTGGCGGATGCAATCCTTCAGCAGTTTCTGACGGAGGCTGACGCGCCCGCCAGATGCACCCATGCGCCGGCGCAAATCTTAACGTTCAGCCAAGATGGAAGAGGTAGGGGCCTGAGAGTGACCTCGCAGGTGCAGATACACCTTACGTCACCCTTCACCTTGGCGTACTGGCTGAATGAACTGTCCGACCCGCCGACCTCACGTCTTAATGGTTAAATAGCACAAGGAGTACATATGTACTCCTTGTGTGTTTTTGGGTAATGGCCCATCACCTCAGAGGTGGATATCAGACTGAGCCAGGCGCTCAGCCGAGCTGTCAGCAAAGAGACCAGGTCTCACTGCCGAAGAGTTCTGGCTTGCTCGCCGTCGCACCACGAGTGCTTGGCGCATAAGGCGAGTGCCCGCCCCACCTGATCAAACTGTGGCCTCGCCTCCAATCTCAGGCATGCCCTGTAATAGTTCGTTGAGCCCAGTGATGTTTTGCTGATGGCCTGCGAAATCCGGGCTCCAATTGTTAGGCAGCACGTAGGCTTCTGATTTGCCCATCCGGTGCTCTTGGTCGGAAGACCAAATCTCCACCGAAGCGTTGCAGTAGATGAGGAATTTAAACTCCTCTAGTGAGATCTCGGACTGGATGTCGCTTCGACTCTCCCGTGTCGCGTTGAGTAAGCCACAGCCCTGGATTGGATCGATGATGAGTCGTTCATTTGTGAAATCCATCCAGAACACGAAAAACGCTCGCCCATTGGTGGACTCAAGCTGGATGCCTACCTTTCCATCATCCATACAACTGGCTGTCATGTGCATGAGACCGAGGTGAACAGCTGTCTGCCCCTTACGAGCCATTACATAGAGCTCGTCAGGAAGTTCGTAATCTCGGCCCTCGGTGAAGGCACCTCTACGAAGCCCTTCTAGCTGCTCGTCGTCAAACAACGCGCGAAACCCCTCTAGCTCATACAGGTGATCGCGTTCATATGCCGACGGTGGCGGTACACCGAGTCGCTCATCCATCGCGAGTTCCGCGAGATGGCGCATCAGCGGTTTGTCTAGGTGGATTCGCTGGTGGTCATCAGGATCGTCTGGATCGACGATATCCTCGCGTTCAGCGTGTGCGATCGCGTGACGTCCTTGGGTGGTCAGGTACTCGGAGATGTTGTCGCCTTGCGCCTGCAGCTCTTCACGCCGGGAGATCGCATCTCTGTCCGTCATTCGGGGCAGTGCCTGCTCAATCCATGGCCCTCGTTCCCGGCCATTGGGGAGAGAGCGTGCGAAGGCCTTGTAGAAGCCTAGGAAGGAGTAAAACGGATTACCGAGTGATAGCCCTTCACGGTAGTAGGCCAGCGCCTTCCGAGCCTCACCGCTCTGTGGAACATGAAGGTTCTCGCCCGAGAAACACTCGGTAAAGGCGTTGTTGAGAATCCTGCCCACACGATGGGGGTGGCTACCTCCACTCCACATCACGATGTCCACTTTCTTGCCTTCACGCCAAGCGATGGCCGTGGCTAGGCGCATGACAGCTGCACGACCCTCGTTAACCGTTAGTCCATAGCCATTTGCTCGAATCGCGATCGCAGGAAGGCTGCGGTGCTGGTCGTCGACTACTGCCGGCTGCAGAAGGAAATCAAGGTTCTCAAATCTGACGAGTTGAGGGCGGTTTGGCCAGAAGACCTGGGTCTCTAGCCCTCCCACCACCCATTGCCCTCGCTGGTTCTGGTACCGCTCGGCTAGTTTGAAAGGATCGTCCGATGCCAGCATCGAGGAGCTCCTAAAAGTTGTTGGCGGCAGTGTGCCACTCCAGATTATATTCAATGCGCATCAACGGGGCGAACGGCTCACATCGAGTGAGGGGAGATTACCTAATGACTAAAGGAGCGTGGTTATGCTGAGTCAATCTGTGATAGAGAAAGCTTTTGAGGATGTCAGCGATGCGATAAACAGGGAAGCGGCAAAAAGTAAGAATTTCAAATTTGAAATTAGCATTTCTAGAGGGGATGACTCGTCGGCTGAATTCTATAGCTTGATGACAGGTTTGGAACAACGACTGCTTGGGCGGTACAAAGGGTGCCATGTGCGTGCTGAGATGAGTCAGTGTGTCACTGCAATTCAGATTTATGTCGCTAGCTTAGATTGAGAGAGCAGGAAAATGCCAATAACTTGGCCGGATCTTGACGGTTTTATATCTGAGGCTATACGAGGCAATATTATCCAGGCGTCTAGGCGGCTAATATTTACCTATTGCAATGAAGAGCTGGAGCAGTGGGGGTTTTACTTTGCGGACGTGCTTTATTTTTTTTGGCACCGTCCGCCTATCCCGTCCCGGAATAGATCCAATTTTCCAGCCTCGAATTGGGTATAAGAGCTTACTCAAGTCATCCCACTGACTTTTCGCTAAAGCATTTGTAAGAAATGGCGATTCATTCTGAGAGTCTGAGTAATGCGCGCTTATAATATGCTGCGCCGTGAGAAGAAAAAATTTCTCCTCATATTTTATCAGAAGCCCAGTCCGCGTATCTGATTCTGTCTGCAATTTTGAAATATCGAGATGCGCAGACGTATGTTGTTGATCCGGCGGCCAATCTCGTAGATTTAGAGATGCAGGCTAGTCCAGAGATGATTCAAGGTCGGAAAGAATTCAACGAGATGATTAGGCAGGTGGGGGAGTGCAAACTCCTCAAGCAGAATAGTGGTGAGATTTAGCTTTGCTTGCCCAGCTTAGGCTTCCAGAGCCTTGGGTGTTACTCAGGGCTGACTGTGAGGTTTAGGTTCAGGGACGCGGCCCATAGTGCAGACTGGTTTTCCATGCCTAGTGATCACAAACGTCCAGCCGAGCTCAACGAGCCGAAGGATACGACGCCATCGGCGCCGAGCCTGGCTCATGCTAATGACCTGTTCCATGCAATCACCCTATAGGGGCCAAGCTGGGATGGCCACGGTAGGTTTGAACCAGGACACTGGGCGATACCCAGTCCAAAGGGCAGTCAGCATTGAGATGCCAACGGTGAGGGTGGCTCTAGATGTGTTAATTTCTGCGGCTCAAGCGAGTCACATATAAAAAGGATTTCGTGTGGATAGGGATTGGGTAAGAGCCTTCATTGAGAATTTTGCGTCAGCCACTATTGGCGATATGGACATCCCTAAGCTAGTTAACGGGAAAACCCTACACATGCCCAATCGGCTTTTCAAAATCAGAAGGTGCGGCGAGTACGCACTCAAAAATTTGGCTGAGAAAACTCTCTATCTGAGCGTGGCCAATGAGTTCAACGACCCATACGACACTGCCTTCTGGATTGACTACCGTAAGCTCGCTGCTTGGGAAAAACTCGATGAGCTTGGTTTCAGCGATGAGCAGGTCGCCACTGCTCTTGTGTCCGATGATCCCATTGCAGCGGTAGTAGCACTGGCATCGGCTCAAGAGCCATGCCCCCTGAACCTTGATCAATGGCTTCACGAAGTTGGGGTCTTGGCGCCGAATCACCAAGCTGGGCAGCTTCCCAACCTCATTGATCAGCTCAAAAGCAGCTACAAAATCTGCAGCCTGAGTGAGCGCATAGATTCGGTACTGATGTGGAGCCACTACGGCTGCGACCATACTGGATTCGCCATGGAGTACGACTTCACACGGCTTCACCGGAACGAGCTTCCCACCCTCACGCTATGGCCGGTCGCCTACACAGATAAGCTGTTCGACATCACCCACATCCTCAGAGCCCACCACTTGGGCAAGGACTACAACGAGCTTTTTGGCATTGCTGCATCGTTGTGCAAGGCTGTAGATTGGCAATACGAACGTGAATGGCGCTGGGTAATTCCAGATGGCGATAGAGAGGTCAAAGGCTTCAACCGTCGAGCGCCCCTCAAGGCTGTTCATCTCGGGGCTAAAATCTCGGATGTTCATGCGCTTGAGATCTTGAACATCTGCAGCGAAATCGACATCCCGGTCTACAAGGTTAAGCTCGCGCCCAATGAGTTCCGGATGATTTCAGTGCCTACTAGCCTCGATGATTGGTGTTCCATGAATGGACGGCAGCAGGGCAACATGCCTCGGTAGTGGATGATGCACAAGTAACCATTTTGGAGCGATCTGACAGAAGAAGGCACTGACACGGCCTAAGTGCTGAGGTGGTTACTGGTTCGAGGTGGCAGGCATGGCGAGAACTTCACGAGCCGCAGCAATACGCGACTCGTGAAAGCCGATCGGAATCTACGATTCGAGCCCCAGCGCTTGTCTCATTCGTATGATCGCCATATCCGCTTCCCCGTTGGGCAGCGTCTCTGCTCGGTAGGGTACGTCAACACGTGAGCCTGGAGGTACTTCAGTCAAGGTGACCTCGATCCCAGCCGTCCTAAGTGCATCCACAATGACCTCTACGATTGGATCAAGGCTGGTAAGGCCATTCCAAGAGGTTCTTGTTTCCCATGCATCCCGCAGTGCACCTAACAATGCATCGAAGTGCTGGATCAGATCGCTGGGGACTTGGCAGCGTTCCTCAAGGTCGACAGGTTCGTCAATGCCATCCAGATGACCCATGAGGTAGGCCACCATTTTCAGTGGCATTGCGGTTTCGCGCCCTGTCTCTACCAACAGCCTGGCAACGTCGCCATGCATCCTGAACTCTTTGATCGTGGTGCGCGCCCTGTCTACAGCGCCTTCGAGAGATGTTTCTAGGCCTTGGGCATAGCTATCAGTCACGAGTGTTCCCCGACTGATCAAAGCGCTAAGTCGGCAGGCTGCATATTCTTCCCAGATCGTGTGAGCTGTGTCCCGCAGGGTGCTCGTAGCCCAGTCCCCCTGATGAGGTTCCAACATCACTCCCGGGGAATGATCCTCGAACCAGCTTGCTGTCTGAACGTGGCCTAGCTCATGCGCGAGGATGTTAGCCGCAGCCCAAAACTCATCACTCTCCAGGTCTCGTAAAGCCACATCGAGAAGGACGCTTCCTTTCAGCACAACGTGCACCTTGATGGCGCCATCCCGGCGAACCCTAAGGGATTTACCGACTCCCACGAGACCACCTTCGTTGGTGTATTGCTTAGCTATTGTTGACTCATAGCCCAAGTCCAACGAATCCAGCGCTGCATCGTAATCGAAGCCAATCGTGACACCGTCCAAATTTGACAGATCCATGACTCGACCACAGGTAACGACGACGTCACTGACGGCAGAAATGAATTTGTCTTTCCATTCAGCACCCTCAGGAATATCCCTAAAACTAATCTTGCACGACGCAGGAATGGAGCAGGGTGGTAACGGCTGTTCTGCAGCGTGGGTGTCTTCAGTCACGTTGATGCCTCCGTGTTCACTCCGGCGATTCCGCCGGAGCAGGTAGCCTTGTATGGAACAAGCGCCCACGACTGCAGGGCGCTTACGCCAACGAGAGACGATAATTCAGAGAGTCAGTTTGCGAGTCCATCCGTGCGTGGCGTAATCAAGGGTCACAATGGCAGCCGCTTCGGACGCCACTTTGTGGAAGGTGTTGTCCTTGCTTTTGTCACCGTAATCGCTGATGCCGCGTACCACCAAGACGGGCACGCTTTGCTTTTCGCAGGCTTCGAAAACGCCATATGCTTCCATCTCGGCGACCACTGCTTTGTCGTGAAGCCCTTGGAAACTCTCGAAAAGCTTCGGGTCTCGAATCAGTAGTTCGCCAGAAGCAATGGTTGCTGGGGATACCTTCAGATGGGCCGCGACGTCGCCGGCTTTGGACTCAGTCGGCATCGCAAAACCAAGCTCGCTCGCACGTTGTTGCAGGCGATCAGGTAGGGATGCGGTTGCGAAGTAAGCGTTTAGATCTTGCTGGGTAGAAAGCCCAGGTCGAGGCATCTCCGGTCGCGCCGCAAGCTTGCCACCGGCGAGCGCTGCCGCCCCTTCGTAGTACACGACGCGCTCGGACAAAATAACTTCACCGAGGCTCAGCTTTTTACGCCGGCCCGCTGCAATCCCCATCATCAGAACCTTTTTAGGCTTCAGCTCCGAAAGGAGAAGCGTTGTGATGGCGGATGCATTGACGTTGCCAGCATTGCCCAGAGAAGCGATGACGCAAGAAAGTGGGCCGTCAGCTCGCTGAATAGTCACTGGCCAATAGTGGACACCGTGGGCGGTGAATCGCGCTGGAACATCTTCGCCGACACCGAACACTTTTTTTGCAGCTGCCAATTCAATGGCAATGGCTGTGATCACCAGAAGGTCAGGAGACCGTGCCGCTTCTCGTGCCTCAATTTCAGCCTGGAAGAGGCCTACGGAGAGCTCAGCGATTTTGTCGAGGTCGTAGATGGGTTCCTGCAAAGACATGCTATCCAGACGTCCCTTCACTTGCTCGCCGGTGAGGGGGAACATCGTCAGGGGCTCTTTGAAGAAGTTTGCGTGCAGGCCGAGCGCTCCTTGGCCGTCCTCGCTGAATCCACCCAGCTGGAGGTCGAATGGCAGCACGGGAAGCTTATGTCTGCGCATTTTGCGGGCGCGGTCTGAGACACCCTTGCCACCACCCAAGGCGATCATCGCTGTGGCGACTTCAACTTGTTCGTCTCCAATGTTCCCGCCGGTGATCACGTCGTCCTCGAGGTAGATGATCTCCGCGAAGTCTTCAGCCGAGAGCCGGCGGATCAGCATCCGCTGTTCTGGAGTCATTTTTTCCTGCATGGACGATTTAGAGGTCACGATTTTCAGCTGGCGGGCAGGGGTGCAACCAGCCAACAACTTTTCCGCCTCGTACACCACCGTCCAATCGAAGGTCAGCGGATCGCCTCCCTCATTGGTAGGAAGCCCTGCGAGGTAAACCACCAAGCCACCCTGTGCGGCCAGGACACTTTTGGTGAGCGCGCGAGTGAAGTCGTGCGCGAGATCGATCGAGGCCTTCTCTGTCTTTTTGGAGATGCTGCCCGCAATCAGAATGAATTCATTTTCAAGCTTTGCCATCGTGACAATTCCGGTAGCTGAGGTGTTGAGTGTTGGCTGATTTTTTGGGTGTTAATACTGGATGAGGTCTTTGATCTCATCCCTATTCTTCAGCGCCAGCTGGATGACCTCGGGCCTCTGATCGGCTTGGTCTTCATTCAGGTTGAGCTGGAACAGGAGGTACAAGAGAAGGGCTCGGCGACACTCGACGTGCATCTCACCGTTCTCCATCAGAAAGTCGGCCTCGATCAATTTGCGCTGGGCGGGAGTGAGGCCAGGGTGGGGGGTGAGAATCACATCCACCATTCTGTTCCAGGCGTAGTCTTCATCGACCCGATCACGATCTTGCCCACCAGATTTGCAGTATTTGATACGGGTCAGAGAAAAGTCCCGGAAGGCTTTGCGTTTGTGGCAGTACGCGCGAACGTGCCAGCGGTTCCCATCGTGTACCAAGGCATGGGGTGACAGTAGCCGCTCCCCACCTTCGGGGTCGTTCATAGACTGGTAGAAGACCTCAACAAATTCTGTCTCGCGTATCGCACGGAGGATTGCCCCAACGATGTCTGCGTTCAGGCGACGACCTAGCTTGGGCACGGCTGCGACAGGGGATTGCCAGCCCAGGAAGCTGCCGTAGGGGATCTCTGGCTGAACGGCGACGCGCAGCAGATCATCCAGGTACCGCTCCACTGAGGTGGACGAGAAAACTGCTTTGAATGTGTCGGTCGCCCTGTAAACCCTGGCCCGGGTGTCGTACTCCAGGTTGCTCTCAGCGAGCTTCGAATACTCAGTGATGTCCAGCGAAGCTTGTGGCACCGAGATGCCAAAGAAGTCCGTGAGACTGCTTCGGTTGATCTGGCCGTCCCATCGCAGTCGATAGTCGATGAATTCCAACCGACGTTCTTGGCCCCAACGTGCTCCTTGTCGTCCCTTACTGGTGGGTTGGTCGTCCGTGGGTTTGGACTCGTTTGTCATGATCGAACCTTGATAGCGTATAAAAACTAGACTGAGCATAAAAACTATGCGTATAGTAATAATACGCTAGCGAGCTGCGGTTCGCAATTTTCCTTGCCGAATTCTTCGGATGGTGCAAGGAGGGTTGAATTGCAGTGAGCCGTAAGGGCGATTCGGGCCTTGTGCTCGAGTGGCCGCGCCATCTCATCCGTCGGCATGTGGTGTAGCTGCTGGTAGGGATGCTTTGCGACTAACACAACATTTCTAGGAGGGGATGGCACATGCCACTCACCAACACTCAGATCAAGTATTACGACAGTAACGTGCTGCGCCTGCCGAAGGACAAGCGGGAGACCTACAACGCCCAGGTTGACCGGTTGATCGCAGCGCTAAAGGACAGCCTGAAGAAGCAGGACAAAATCACCATCAAGAAGGTGGTGAAGGCCGGCTCATTTGCCAAGCACACCATCCTGCGGCCCAACGCTCAGAACCCCGCCGACGTGGACGTGGTTTTCTACATCAGTGGCCAGAAGGTGGATGAAGAGACCTTCGCGACCCTCAGCCAAAAGATCTACGACGCGCTGGTCAACCTGTACCCCAACAAGTCTGTTGAAGACTTCGAAATCCAGCGCAAGGCAGCGAAGGTCACCTTTGTGGGTACCGGGCTGGAGGTTGATATCGTTCCGGTCATCGAGAACCCGAACAAGGACAGCTACGGCTGGCAGTTCGACCGTGTCGATGGCTCGAAAACTGAAACCTGCGCGCCGTGTCAGGTGAAGTTCGTAAAGGATCGGAAGGATGAAGATCCAGACTTTCGCACCTTGGTGCGCCTAGCCAAGCGCTGGCGTACCTGGAAGGAAGTACCACTCAAGTCCTTCCACGTCGAGCTGATCATGGCCCACGTGCTTGAAGTGAACGGCAAGGCTGGCTCGCTGGAGAAGCGCTTCCGGGATTTCCTGCTGTACATCGTGCAGTCCGGGCTCAAGGAGGTCATCAAGTTTCCTGAGAACGGCTGGGTGCCGCAATTCAAGGATACGGTAGTGATCATCGATCCGGTATGCGACACGAACAACGTCGCGAGTCGTATCACCGAGGACGAGCGCAAGGAAATCGTTCAGCTCGCCGAGGAGTCGTGGGAAACCGCGAACTTCGCTTCGATGGAGGATGACTTCGAGGTGTGGAAAGAGCTGTTCGGCAAGGGCTTCAAGGTGGAGGACGCAGCATGAGTTCTACCTCCACCCAAACCAGCACCTTCACCACGACTGATATTGAAGCGGTCATGCGGCGTATCACTGCTGACCTCGTAATGATCGCGTCCAGCAGCGGTGCGATCACTGAAGCCGAGGCTCGTGAATGGGGGCATGACATTGAGGTTCTGGCCAAGTACGGCTACCTCGAGTATGTCGATATCACCTTGTTGAGCTACGGAGTCGAGTACAAGGCTGCTCGATTCTACGTCAATGAATCTGGCTCGCTTGCGAACCAGCGGCCAGGAAATGCCCTCTGGCCAAGACTCTCGAACTCAGAACTGCGGATCGTTCTCGCCACCACTGACGCCTACGATGCGAGAGCTCAGGAAAAGATGGCCGGCAAAATGAAAGGCAGTTGGTCGACCAGTTACGCAGATATTTCTCACTCTCAGCTGACCCAGAGTGGTGGGCGTGAATACTCCAGCAATGGCTATGGCATGGAACGTAAGGACTATACCCGATGAGCACTACCACCGTTTTTGACTCGGCCATTGAGCTGCCGGACATCCAGCTGACTGATCGCGAGAAAGTCTTGCTCGGGTTTGCTGGCCGCTATGAACGTGTGCAGAACCAACTCCAGCTGTTGCTGAACCAGGGCCAGTTGTCCGAGTGGAGCAAGCAGCACCATAAAAGTGTGCTGCCGATCTGCAACCTCGTGGCCGATCAGTATCCCCTGGTGATCTTCCATGGCGACGTCGGTACCGGGAAAACTGCAACAGCGGAGTGCATTGCTAACCGTATCGTCCGAGACTCTCGCGCTGAGGACTCGGTACTGTTCAAGTTGAGCAACCGCGTTCGGGGTTCCGGTAAGGTCGGCGAGATGGGCACGTTGTTGACGCAGGCCTTTGCAGAGGTTGCTGAGGCTGCGGGTAAGAAGCGTCGAGCAATTCTGATCATCGACGAAGGTGACTCAATTGCGGCTTCCCGATCGCAAAGCCAGAGTCACCACGAAGACAAGGTGGCAGTGAACACCTTGATTCAAGGTGTCGATGAGCTTCGTAAGTATGGTGGCCGCATCGTGGTGATCCTGTGCACCAACCGACTTTCCGTGCTGGATGCGGCCCTTCGCCGTCGTGCCGCCATCGTTGAAGAGTTCACTCGACCGGATGCAGCAGAGCGGAAAGAGTTGTTCAGCATGGATTTGGCTGGCATGGGGCTTTCGGACAAACAACTGACCGACTTGGCAACTGTCACCGGTGAGCGCAACGGTCAGCCAGCGTGGACTTACTCTGATATCCGGACTCGCCTGTATCCATCGGCAATGGCGAAAGCCTTCCCAAATCGTCCGCTGGAGTTTAAGGATCTGACCGAGTCGATTCTGGAGATGAAGCCATCCCCGGTCATGGAAGACAAGTAAGCGGCTGATGGTTTGATTGGGACGGAGGAGGGGGCTTCGCTCATACTCTTTACCGACTAGTTCAGTGATCTTTCCAGGGGCTTGGTGTCTGGTAGCGGTACGCGCGGTAGTCATCCAGACATCAGCTCAAACGGAGTAGTTATGAAAGTCGAAAAAGAAATATTCGTCTCGGTCGACATCGAGGCATCGGGCCCTATCCCGGGTAAGTACAGCATGCTGTCGATCGGCGCGTGTCTGGTGTCGAATCCGGCCGAGCAGTTTTCATGCTTGCTAAAGCCCATTTCCGAGGCGTTCGTTCCGGCTGCACTGGAGGTCACAGGGTTGTCACTGGAGAAGCTTCGCAACGAGGGCTTGGAGCCTCGTGATGCAATGGCACAGTTCAAAGCGTGGGTTGAGTCACTCGCCGGCGCTGGCCAGACGGTCGTGTTCGTAGGGTTCAACGCTTCCTTCGACTGGAGCTTCGTGAACTACTACTTCCATCTGTACCTGGGTGAGAACCCTTTTGGCATCGCAGCACTCGACATCAAGTCCATGTTCTTCGGTACCGCTCAGTGCACCTGGAAGTCGACTCGGTCGAGTGAGATTGAAAAGGTTGTGAATCCTGAAAACTCTGGCAATCATGATGCGTTGGACGATGCAGTGTACCAGGCAGAGCTGTTCAATTTGATTCGAGAGAAGCTGGTAGCTAGTAAGCGTTCATAGACTTTTCTGGAGGGGCTAGAACTCCACCTTGCCCCGCCCCGCCTTGACAGTGCTGCGCCTGGCTTTTCCTTCGAGGCGGCGGGTCTTCGAGCCGAGGGTCGGCTTGGTGGGACGGCGTTTCTTCTCGGTCTTGCCGGCAGTGATGATCAACTCGGCAAGACGCGCCAGTGCGTCAGCGCGGTTTTGCTCCTGGGTGCGGTACTGTTGGGCCTTGATGATCAACACGCCGTCGCCGGTGATGCGACTGTCACGCAGCGCCAGCAGCCGCTCCTTATAAAACTCGGGTAGCGACGAGGCGGGAATGTCGAAGCGCAGGTGCACGGCGCTGGACACCTTGTTGACATTCTGCCCACCTGCGCCTTGCGCGCGGATGTATGTCAGTTCGATGTCGGCATCTGGCAGATGCACGTTATTAGAGATGGTCAGCATGGTATGGCCCTTGTGATTGCCCTTAATTATCACAGCCTTCGCCGCTCGCCCACAGAACAAAAGACGTTTGACTTCAACCACACTGATCGGGACGCCCCACTCCGTCATTGCCAATTCAGCGGCCTAGAGTGTGATCGGCAGGCTCGTCAGGGCCCCTTTGTTGCGAGGGGCAGCGATGCATGGATCGCGCTTTCCGCGTAGCGGGCTCGTTGTTGCTCTTCGACTGGGCGTTCAGCTTGGCAAAGTACCTTTTGCAGCCTATGGCGCCTTTTGGTTGTCTGTGGGGTATTAGCTCACGAGATCTGCGCTATGCATCCAACGACACCAGACGGGCGCTATTTCGTAGTAAAAGGTCAGCTCTGGCGCTGCACGAATCTCTCACTGAGTGAGCGCGAGCGGCAACGCCTCGTGCATGACGTGATGGATGCTCGACGAGATGTCAAAAGGGCCAAGCGCGCTGACGATTCGAGCATGCTTAACTCTGCACATTCGCGAGTGAATGTTGCCAAAGAAGGGCTGGGCGAGCGGGGGGGCGTTTGGTGGGACGACGGCAGTCCTGACTACAATCGTTGTCGGGTGGAACTTACGCCTTACGCTGACTGGTACAAGGTTTTGGATGCCACAAAGGATCATTGATGTACGTCGAAAAGAGCTTCACTCCTCAACAGTTATTTGAAATGGTGTGGACACGACCCGTTCTGATCATCGCTAAGGAAATAGGTGTCTCAGATGTGGGCTTGTCGAAGGCCTGCCGCAAAGCGGGTATCACGTTGCCCACCCGGGGCCACTGGGCCAAGCCAGCCTCGAAGCGCCCGCGTCGTCCAAAGCCCCCAGCCTCTACCACTCCTATTACGTTTCACGTTCTGGATGTCCAAAAGGCTGCCAAGCTGAAGCCAGAAAATCCAGTCAAAGACCCTAATACGTTGATCGTGCCAACGGAGTTATCTGACCCCCATCCTTTGGTAAAAAAATGGCTGGCGGCAGCGAAGAAAGCCAAGGAGCTCAACGGCGCGTTGGCAGGAGATAAGTCGCAGGTCTTGAATGCTCACATTTCTTCGGCGGAAATTGACCGCTGCGCAATTCTGTATGACAGCCTGATCAAGACAGGGGAGGCCTTGGGCTACGCATGGGGAATTAGCGATAAAGGAACCTTTGTTCGCCTGGAGGGGGAGGATCTACTGATCACGATCCAGGAAAAGATTAAACGCTACGATATCCCACCGCCGCCTCCCAAATCCTTTAAGCCTGGTCAGAGATGGGAGCCTGACTATACGGCGATGAGAGCAGCTCGCTTTGGCTGGGAGCCCACAGGTGTGTTTTCGCTGATCGTCGATGCGCGTTCTGAGGGGCTGATTCAGAAAACTTGGACTGACAGCAAGACAGGGAAACTTGAGGCAAAACTTGGTCAGATTTTGACGGGCTTCGTTCGCATTGCCGCCTCCGTGAAAGCTCAAAGATCATACGACGAAGCTAATCGACGTCGATGGGCTGAAGAGGAGCGCGTTAGGAAAGACAGGATTGATCAGCAGCGTCGCCTGGAAAAACTGCGTCAAAATTTGATGAATAACTTGGGAAGTTGGGAGCGCGCTCAGCGGCTGCGTGCGTTCATCCAGGCGACGGTTGAAGCATCACCCCCTGACGAAGCATCTCAAATGGCATTGGCGATGTGGGTTAGCTGGGCTGCACAGCAAGTTGAGTTGCTTGATCCACTACAAGTAAGTGCTCCGAACGTTATCGAATTGGCTGTGGAATTGCCAAACTCAGAATATGGTTACTGGAGCAGTAACAAGAAAGTAGAGGACTGGTGGCCCTAATTTTCATTTGGGTTTGAACTTAAACTGCGCTAGGATCCTCTACAAGTCTCCTATCCTATTTCGGAGTATTCACATGTCGCGTTTGGCAGAATTTAGACAACTTGAGCAAAAACTAGCTGCCCAGTTGGCCGAATTGGAGGCGATGAAAGGCAGCAGCGAGCTTCAGAAAGAAATCGAGTTTGAGACCAAGCTGCGTGACCTGCTGAGCAAATACGGTTACAACCTGCGCGACATCATCAACATCTTGGATCCTCAGTCCAACCGACGCTCTGCTGCTCCGGCAGTTGCAGAGAAAGCGCCACGTCGTGCCCGTCAGGTCAAGCAGTACGAGAACCCTCATAACGGTGAAGTCATTGAGACCAAGGGCGGTAACCACCGGCTACTTAAGGAATGGAAAGCCAAGTACGGCGCAAACGAGGTTGAAGGCTGGGTCACCCGCTAAACCGTTGAGGCGGATCAAATCATCGCGGTGGGTGCCGCGCGACCAATGAGTCGCAGGCTCAACTCCGGAGTCGTGCTGGGCGGGCCCGCAGGGGACTGACTCTCTGTAGTGTCGGTAGCGCCTAAACGACACCTGCCGTGAGAGGTTCATCGTTGCTGGTGTCATGAATCGCTTGTAAGGATGGCCTGAACGTTGAAATGGCGCTTGGTTAGCGGGGCTTTGCCTCTGGAATACGCACGTCACGCTACTTCACATAGGCATCTGCCACCCAGACTTCACCCATCGGAACCTCGGCTCTTGAACCTTTGGCCCGCCAAAATCTTCACCTTCAATCTCGAAAGACTTGGCCATCAGATCCCGCACCCCGCCCAAACGCTCCATGGCGGTAAGTTCCTTGGTGATGTCTTTGATGACCGTTGTAAACGCCTTGGCCGATTCTGACTTCATGAACTCGGGAGTGGAGAAGGCGAAATCTCGATCGGGTAACGAAACCCCGAATAAACTGGTGACAGAGCTTGCCGCTTTGATGAGAAAGCTGCCCTGGATGCCTTGGGCAGAGCGGACGCCGTAGCTGCGCTTAAGGTCACCGCAAATCTTGTCAACGTCATCCATGAACTTGGTGATGCGCTTGTTTCCACTCGCGAGCCCTTGCTCGTCGAAGGCAACTCGAATGGCCTTTAGGGTTTCGCGCATGGTAACGAAATGGTCTTCGCTACGGATCTGCCTGGCCGCCTCGATCGCACCGGAAACGCTGCCGGAGGATTGAGTCAACCACGCCGAGAACAAGGGTAGATCCAAAGCTACGGTCTGGGTTGCTCCGTGCGATTGGATTTCCGAAATGCTAGTACTGGTTTTGTCCGAGAGGTTTGCCAAAAGGCGGGCGGTGAAGTCATGGCCGAAGGCGCCGGCTTTCTTCATCCAGTGCACTTGATAGGCATGCCTAATGGGATGGATGAACGAGTCCGCTTTCAAGTACTTGGCTGCGGTCGTGTAATAGATCGATTTGTATGCAAGCCAATTCAGTGAAGCAATGAACATCTCCAGCTGCTTGGTGGGGCCTCCGTAGGCACCAGAGTACTCTCCAGTGAAGTCTGACTTGCTGAACACGTGGCCATCAGAGCCTACTAGCTTGACGTCTTTTGACCAACGCCCGCGCGTTTCACTTGCATCGCTTAATTCCGCGAAAATTGCCGCGCTTAGGGCGCTGTACTTGCCGTAATCGTCAGAAGCTCGGTAGCCCAGCATCCTCATGGTTAGGTAGTAGACGCTGGAGGCTTGATCCCAGGTGCAGACCATGTTCATTTTCAGCTGCTCCAAGAGGGCACTGAAATCTTCGTCCACGAACTCGCCGCCGCGAATTTCTGGGCGGATCAACTCTGCTTCCTTTTGAGCAACCGCGTCCACTCCCCCCAGCCCAAACTCGGCAGGTGACAAGAACCGGAGGTAAGGGAATTGTTGTTTGCGGTTTTCTCTGTGCGCGGCTTTATAGTTGTCTATACAGAGGAGGTCGTCGTAGAAGAGGTTTCCTTGCAGGAAATTCTCTAACGCGCACAGGTCTCCATTGATCGTATCTCTGGTCTTGACTGGAACCGCGCCGGTAGCGCGCTGGACGGCGGTGAGGGTGGCGTTGTCTATCAGTGCGTAGGTCATGGATTTATTGCCCATCCTGTGTGGTCGAGACTATAGCCACTCAGATTGGATGGTGGCTATAACCCCGACAACTCCCCGACCGACACCACGCCTCGCGGATTTTTTCCGAGTGCATGGCAGCCCTATGAAATCGGACGTTTTCTGCCTATCTTTGAGCTGGATCTGCCTTTGCCAGGGATTGTCCCATGCTCGAAAAAATCCTGCTTCGCAACGTCTCCAGCTACTCGCCTGAGGCTGTGGTGTCCATTGCTCCGCTCAAGCGCGTGAGCCTGTTTTATGGCCAGAACGGTACAGGCAAGACCACCATCGGCAACTTCCTCCAGGCTCCTGATGAGTCCTGCTACAGCGTGTGCGGGGTGGAGCCGGTAAAGGTCGGTCGGGAGGTGCTGGTCTACAACCATCACTTCATGGAGAAGAATTTCCAAGAGGCCACCTCCCAACCTGGGGTGTTTACGCTCAACGAGGGAAATATTGAGGCAAAGGAGGCACTGGCAGCAGCGGAGGCATCCATTACTGAGCTGACCATCACCCACGATGCTGAGATGGAAAAGGGGGTTAACAGCAAGAAGGTTCAGGACGCTGCTTACGAGGCGTTGTTGGACAGTGTCTGGAAGCCCAAGCGGGAATTCGACAACACGGCGTTGGCGTACTGCTTCAAGGCTCTCAACACCAGGGAGCGATTGCTGGACGCTGTCCGTAACGTCCCGCTCGTAGCCTCCACCGATACCGCCCAAGGCCTGCTCGCTGAGGCGGCGGCGCTAAAAGAGACTAGTGATCAGGAACTACCTAGCATCCCACCGATTGCGTTTCAAGCGCACAACCTGGAGGACGATCCGGTTCTGCAAGAGGTCATCACAGGGTCAGGTGATTCCTACCTTTCTGCGTTCATTCAACAACTGGGAAATTCGGATTGGGTCAAGCACGCGCTCCGTTATCAGGCAGAGGCACAGGACAAATGCCCACTATGCCAGCAAACCTTACCGCAAGATTTCTACGCCGAAATCCATAAGGTCTTTGATAAGACCTATGAGCAGCGCCTGGATGTGTTGCGCCAACTCGAAGGCCGTTACCGAAGTGCGGTCGATCAGTTTCTACGTCGGTGTGAAGCCCCGGATTATCAGGTGCAAGCGATCAAACTGCATGTCACCAGGCTGCAGACTGCGTTTCAAAAGAACCTGCAATCCATCGCTGAGAAAATCGCCGGCCCATCCCTGATCATGGCCCTGGAATCAACCGTTCCATTGGTGGCCCAACTGAATGGCGAGATCGCGGCTGAGCAACTGAAGATCGACGAGATCAATGCGAGGATCAAAAATCGTAAGCAGCATGAAGCGAGCATTAAGCAACGTTTCTGGAATTGGTACAGAGGAGCGTGCAACGCCGCTTTCGTGACGTTCGACAAAGTCGACAAAGCGCAAGGCCGCATACGCCAAGCGGCCAAGGATGAGGTGCAGGCCCTCAGAGATCGTATCCAAGAGCAGCGCAGGATCGTTACCACGTCCAGAGCCTCCATCACCAACATCGATCAGGCGGTCGAGAACATCAAGTACTGGTTGCGGATGTTGGGGCTGAAGGGCTTCACGCTAATCAAAGAAGAGGGGCCGATACCCCAGTACCGGCTTGAGCGTCCAGGCCAGACTGAAGATGTGTTCAAAACGCTCAGCGAGGGTGAGAAAACACTCATCTCATTCCTCTACTTCCTAGAGGTCTGCAATGGCGAAATGGGCACCACGAGTGGGAAGCTCAAGAGTGACCGGATCATCGTGATCGACGATCCAATATCGAGCCTTTCCCATAACTATGTCTATGACATCGCTTCCTTGATCAGGCGCCAAGTGCTCATCCCGAAGGAGCGATTCAAGCAGGTGATCATCCTGACCCATAACCTGTTTTTCTTCCATGAGATGGTCAAGCTGCTGAAGGAGGACGGAGAGAAAGCTTTTGCCATGTTCCGAATCACCAAGTCCGAGTACAGCTCTGTGGTGGCGATGGAGGAGCGGGAAATCCAGAATGATTACCAAGCGTTCTGGCAGACGATCAAAGACGCCTTACAGGGGCGGACGTCTCCCAACGTCATGCCGAACATGATGCGCAACATTTTGGAGTACTACTTCAGTTTCGTACATCAGACACCTACGCTGCGGCAGGCGCTGATGAAGCTCAGTGAGGACAAGCCGGAATTCAGGGCGTTGTTCCGTTACATCAACCGCGAGTCCCATACTGATTCGGTCAATATCACAGACTTCGGTGAGATCGATCCAGCCACCTTCATCGATCGTTTCAGGGACGTGTTCGTCGAAACGAAATTCGAAGCTCATTTCGACAAGATGATGGCGTGAAGTCGCCCAAGGTAACGAGTCGCAGCTGCACCGGTTTGGGGTGAGGGGGCAAGTATCGCCGATGCAAGAGTTAGCCTTCCCAGACCGGCTATGCACTGATAGCATTGCGCCTGCAGCTACCACCAAAGGACTCTCCTTCCTGCCTGGCACTCATCTGCTCGCTTTGCATGTGGCGTGTAAAGGCTGTCAGCGGCCCGCTGAGATCAGATGGAGAATATGCCATGACCGATCATGGAAAAGTTGTCCTGGTTCGCCAGTACAACCGTTTCCGGTTGGGGCAATGGGAGATCGTGTGCACGCACATGCGCTCCCTTCCGCGCCGGTAATTGAACGTACCTGGGTGGTAGCTGCACCACCTCTCTCTGCCCCCTTCCTGTTGCCAGACCTTGTTACCAATCGATTCGTCTGGGTGCCCGAGCGAAGGGGGCGACTTGGCTCCCGAGCTGCCGGGCGCCTCTCAGTTACTTGAACTGATGGAAAGAGCTGACATTTTGGTCTGTCAACTCCTAGCTGCCACTCGTACGGCTATTCAGAAATCGATGAGTTCGCCCAGGCAATGGGCGTGAAAATGGTCGTGCACGGATTCCCAGGCTCCATATCAGCCCCTCTGCTATTTGGCTGGTGATCCGATCTGAAAGGGGCACAAGCAATTTAGCGTAGTGGCGCGATAGCCGGCGTCCTGCCGAATTCTCGAAGGGGCTGTTGCATCTGCATCCTTCGCCTCAGCACTGCATCGGTTATTCGGGCAGGAGCCCGCCTAAGGCTTCACACTCGCTGCTACCAGTTCCGCTATGCCTTGCCGCACGGTATCAATGTTGTCGTCAAGGGTGGTTAGGGCACCGTTCACATTCTCAACCACAGTGCTGGCTCCTCGATCACCAACCCATTTGGCTAGCTCTTCAACTGCGGCGCGTAACGCATCCTGATTATGGCTGAGGCGTTCAAGCACTGCAGCGGCTGTCCGTAGCTCTTTCATGATTAGCGTGTCCTGATGAGGTTGGCAGCAGACCTTGTATCATGGCCTCCGTTAGTAAAGCTGGCATCTGATCGTTACGAAACTAGATTTCGCAATAAGCGGAGAGCGTAGGCGTGACGGATGGACGCCCGCCGAGGGCTTGGTTCACGACAGCCGGCTCCGAAAGGGCACGCGCAAGCTATCTGGACAAGAACGTCAGCACCTGGTGCGTGATTTGGTAACTTTCACGCCTAACCATCAGTTGCTTGCACCGGAGCTGCCTGAGTGTCAGGTTTCAGTGATGGCGCTTGTACTGGTAGCAATGGAGGAATATCTGCGATGTCTGAGTTGAAGCGAACGCTTTTGGGTATGGCGGAAGCAGGTGAGCCATTGCTGAGGCAAGCGCTCGAAGCGATTCGAGCCTATAACGATGCGGTGGCACAATATCGACCCCCAGCCGAAACTGAACGACTGCGCCTTGAGGCAGACCATCTCTATCAGACAGTGATCGACTACCAGCTCCATAAAGCCGGGGCCTTGGGTGAGTCGCTACATTAGCTGCCAGTGCGGCATCATCGATGGATACAATTGCGTGAGGGAAACGAGTGATTTGGTTTCTGGGTGATGTTCATGGGCGCTTTGATCATGTGATCCGGCTGGTGAAGCTCCATCGTCCCGAGGCAGTGGTCTTCCTCGGTGACCTCGAATGCAGTTTGCCCCTAGACATGATCCTCCGTCCGATCCTCGAGCTGACAGAGATCTGGTTCATCCACGGTAACCACGACACTGATAGGCCGGCCTACTGGCATAACCTTCATGGAAACAGCCTCTCTGATCGAAGTTTGAATGGTCGGGTAGTGGAGATCGCTGGCCATCGCGTGGCAGGGCTGGGCGGGACATTTGAGGCTCAGGTCTGGTTGCCCGGTAGCCCCGATACGGGAATCCAGAACTATCAGGGTTTCCTCGATCTCCTGGCTCTTAGGCCGCAGCACGCAGACATCGTTGAGACGAAAAAGCAGCACGCGCTTTCAGCAATCTACCCGGACGACTACTTCGCACTCGCCATGCAAAATGCGGACATCTTGGTCTGTCATGAGGCGCCCAGTTGCCACCCGTACGGGTACTCTGAAGTCGACGACCTCGCTCAGTCCATGGGCGCGAAGATGGTCGTGCATGGTCATCATCATGACTGCTTGAATTACAGGTCGGAATGGCCAAGGCTGGGATTTGAGGCTTACGGCGTGGCGTTCAGATCCATCATGACCGTCAACGGAGAGGTCATCAGCTGACTGGTGGTGAGTGGGCTTTAAGAGCTTGGCTTGCGGTCAAACAATGAGGAATTCGGTGTTAAAGACAGCAGGGCATGGAGTGACTGTGTAATGCGGTGAGGAGAGGATGTACCTTTGGATGAGGCTTCATGACTGCGGAGTGATTTACACTGAGCACTCATACGCTTCCTCATCAGACCGGTGCTTGGGCCGCCGGTGGGTAGGCCTCCAGCCAGAAGGCATGGCTGACACAGAGCCTCATGTGTGCGACCTGGACATGCCGGAGAACACCATCAATCAGCACCGTTCCTCACTCCAATCGAGCTGGAAGGCTTCGCTCAAAAATACCAACGGCACAAAGGGTCGCACGGTTTTGCCTTGTTCATCCCGCCAGTGAGGAGTGCGGCGTGGTTAGCGACCGCATCAGTATGGCTCTGGCGGTGTGAAATTCAATATTCCCGCCATCATGTTTTTAGCTTGTAGTTTATTTGAGCATTTTTGGCGTCGCTCTAAACTGTCGAGGACTTCAGGCGAGTTTAGGTGAGTCGCCAAGGCCAGCTTGTTAAGCAAGGTGCGGAAGTGCTCTAGTTGCTGGAATTCAATTGAGTCGATTTCAATAAATCCATGGTCTGCGTGTCTGGATGTTAACGTCTGAAGTCGCGTATCTATCCAGTGGTCAATGTCATGGGCGGACACTTTATGTAGTGTATGGCATTTGTTAGAGCTGTCTTTGCGCATGGGGCGTGTCCGCTCAGAAATGTGATGACTGTTAAAGTCTGCCTGTGGAGCATAATTTGGGTCTAGTCCCGGGTCGCACATTTTTATCGCTACCCATTGTCTGATCGGGTCGTCAGTAGACCCGGAGAGGCCAATACTGGGCCAGTGTCGTTTTACGTAGGGCCTGTGTTGACCCTGGCTGAGCCGCTATTGGCTAGCATTGGGACAGATGTTTTAGTGATATACACGATTTTTCTGGGGGGATATTTTTTGTTGGTTCTGAAGATATGCCAAGAAACAAGTTATGTCGGTGATATACGCCGACTGTCAATTTCTTTCGAAATATCCTGATGCTCACACCCTTGTGGGGTTGCGCTGGGTGTTGCTCCAAGAGCAATACTTAGGAAGTAGATATGATCTGTGAGTGGAAAGGTGCTGTATGAGGGATAAGGTTCTCACCCTTAAGCCGATCAAATCGGCTAAAAAAGATAAAAGCCTGCTAATCCGTATGACCGCTGATGAACGTGCTATTTTTGATGCGCGACTCAAGGAGTCTGGCTACAAAGCTGCTGGAGCTTTTGTTAGGGACTATATAATCAATTCTAAGCCGAAGCGCAGATATGTAATTGTTCCTCAGGCTCAGAAGGCCAACGAGCATCTCGTTGAGCTTGCACAGATGATCTTGGATGGCGAAGAAAAGGAGCTGTTAATAAAAAAGATCATGCACGTTGCTGTTAATATTTTCGGAGAGTTGGAAGGTGTTAACCTTGCTGGAAGTGGTGAAGAGGGCGAGAACTATGATTGGTAAGATTTTAAAGTCGTCAACTGGATCTAGCGCCAATCGTATCAGATATGTTTATGGGTCGAAGAAGCACGATCACGACCTTGTTGGGATTAAAACCATCGATACAAACTGCTTTGCTTTATTTCCGGAAATTGGTATGCGGAAGGGCGGTACGGAGGATCTCGGTTGTATGATCTTGGACATGGATGTCGCTACAAAATTGAAGATTGGTGAGCAAGGGCAGCCGAAGAGGAATTTGAAGCCGATATTCCATGCGGTTCTTTCACTGGATGTCGGCGAATCGCTCACAGATGAGCAGTGGAGGCTTGCTGTACGGCACTATCTGAAGGTGATGGGTTTCAGTGCTTCGAATAAATATGTGGCAGTCCTTCATCCTGATACTGGGAATCAGCACGTTCATATTGTAGCGAATCGCATTCGCTACGAGCCTGGCTTCAAGATGGTTCATGATAAAAATAACTTTGAATTAAACCTCCAAGCGATAAGCGATATAGAGTGCATGTTTGGCCTCAAAAAGGCCCCGAGACCAGAAGAGAGTTGGAATATTGCTGTTAGAAGTAGAGATGTGCAGGGGGCCGCACGGGCCCACACCATGCCTTACAGATCCCGTCTTGCTGCAAGGGTTGGCGCTTGTGTCGAAAGCACCAAGGAACGTAACGGAGATATTATCAATCTTGTTCGGGCTTTGAGGAGGCAAGGCGTCTATGTCCATCTGCGATATGACAGTCAAGGCCAACCGAAGGGAATCGCATATGAGTTCGAGGGGCGTGTCACTTCCGGCAAGACTTTGAAAAAAGCTCGATTTACTTTTCAAAAACTCACCTTGCAGGAGGGTATCAGGTATGAGCCGTATATGCTTCTACAGCTACAAACTGAGATTTCAAAACGAGTTCCGGCGGGTAAAGGAAAGTCTAATCCAGCAGAACAGCGCTACTGGGTCAACCGAGGTTGGATCTACATGTACTTCGTCCCGGAAAACACGGCTCGTGCACCCTTCATCAAACTCAAAGTGAAAAAATCCGGGGCTCAGGTCAGGCGGGAGATCGCCCATGAGGAAGCGATGGCGCTTATCAGGGCAATTTTACAAATCCTGGAAGCTCTTTTCGGTGCTGCCGCTAGATACTCGGCGAGGCCTGGGAATCCAAGAATCAAAGGCTATTCAGAATACGATCAGGATGAGGTGTTTCCATTCCTTTCCCTCGATCAACCTAGGGTTGTTCAGGAGGAACTGCAACTGGATTCGTGAGGTGCGCTGTACAAAATCCTGTTTCCTGGGGCTGTTGAGTGCCCCAAAGGCGTTTGCAACAACCGGGGCCACGGAATCTTCGTCCGTTCCCTCAGTTGGCAGTGCCGGTCGGTAATTCACGAGATGGGGGTTAGAGCGCTGCTGATCTGTCCAGTCAGCTTCAGTCCAGTCAAACGGGCGGTGGAGGAGCGGTGTACCAACAGTGGGCGATCGATTGCACATCCATTACACACGATATTGATTGAAGACCGCGTAATTACTGGTTAAGAAGTCCAATCCATCATGGGGGCAACGCTGAAGCGGCGGGACGGCTCAGGGCTTGTGGTTTGTGGCTTTGAAGCAGTTTCTAGGGGCATTCTGGTCTACGCATTCTTGTTCCATTTTTCGCGGTTTTGGGACGTTTTGGAGTGACAGTGGTGCGATGTACCGCCACCACTAACGCTTGTACCACCGGAAATCATGGCAACGATCAGAGCAAGGAAAAAGGCCGATGGGACGGTCAGCTGTACCGTCCAGATCCGCCTCAAGAAAAAAGGTGTCCTAGTCTACCAAGAGTCCCAGACATTCGCCCGCAAGCAGGCTGCTCAAGCCTGAGCGAAGCGACGAGAGACCGAGTTGGCAGAGCCGGGCGCGATCGAGCGGGCCAACTGTGGTGGGCTAGCGGTCAAGGACATGATCGACCGCTAGCTGGTGGAAGCTGAGAATGCGTGGCCGCTGGGTAAGACGAAGCGGCAGATCCTCCTGGCTATCAGGAACAGTTACCTCGGTGAGGTGGTCGACTCCGACATTTCTTAGCAGGTGCTGGTGGACTCCGCTCTCTGGCGGATGAGCCCTGAGGGCGGCGGCATCAAACCGCAGACAGCCGGCAATGATTTGACTCATCTGGGCTCAGTGCTGTCGTTTGCCAGGGCGGCGTGGGATTACGAGGTCAATCCTCAAGCCATGCCCGACGCTCACCTGGTGCTGAAGCGGCTCGGCTACAACATGAGAAGCCGGGAGCGGGATCGTCGGCCAACCCTAGAAGAGCTCGAAAAAGTGCTCGAACATTTATCTTGTGGGAGGATCTGGATGAGCATCGCCAGGCGGTGAAAGTGCGGGACATGAAGAATCCTGGGCAGAAGATCGGCAACGATGTGTGGTGCCATTTGCCGGATGAGGCATGGGCGATTGTGCAAAGCATGCCGCGTCAGTGCCCGGAGATCTTCCCTTACAACACCGATTCCATTGGCACGGCCTGGTCCAAGGCATGCAAGATGGTGGGCGTGGTGGATCTGCATTTTCACAATTTACGCCACGAAGGTGTGAGCAGGTTGTTCGAAATGGATTGGGATATCCCGAGGGTGTCGAGTGTTTCCGGTCATCGTGACTGGAACTCGCTGCGGCGCTATACACATCTGCGCGGGCGTGATGATAGATATGAATGCTGGAAGTGGTTGGAGAAGATTATCCAGGCGCCAGTTACCCTCGGTGCCCGGGTCGACTAGTTGGTCGGGTAATACACAGGCCGGTTTGGGCCGATTGCTGCGGTTCGCGACGGACCACTTTCGACCCCTTTCTACCATTCGCGCTTCAACAACCAGGTTTTTGCTTAGCAGCGGTAGCCGCCATTTGGCTGCGCGGCTTCGGAAAGCAGATTTTGGTAAGTGATTTATGTTTGATTGATGCTAGCGGGTGAGGGGTGAATACTCTAAGAGACTGATAGCATGCGTATCATATATTGTCTTAATGCGAGATTAAGGGGGCAAGATGCCATCTAATGAAAGTATGACTATCGCCATGCAGCCGGTTGATCCGAGTCAAACGCCGGGGACACCGTCCGAAGATGAGGTTTCTATGTACCCTGTTCGTCACGAAAGCGCACGACACTGGGTAGACCTCAGTCTTCACCTCTCCGACCTTGAGGCCGCTCTTAGTTGGCTGGAACTACTCGTTCACAAGCACACCCAGCGGACACCAGAAGCAGATGCCTTGTGGACGGCAGCGCTCACCATGTTTTTCAAGTGTTTCCAACAAAGCGCAAGTCGGGAAAAACTCAATGCAGCACAGGTCTTCGCGAACGAGCCAGAGGAAGGCCGCGCACAGTTTGAGGTACTCAAGTCTTTGAGGAATAAGACCGTTGTGCACGATGAGAACGCCTATACGCAAGGCGCCGTGTTGGTGCCTATTGCCAACCCTGATGGACCTGTGGCAAAAAGAGGCCAAGCAACTTTGATGCTCTTTGAGGCATCGACGCTCGATGATTGCCACATTAGCAATCTACGACTACTTACCTTGGCATCAATTACTTACGTGAAATCTGCAATTGTAACTGCTTCGGCAGAAGTTGAGGCTTACTTGCGTTCGGCTTCCCGCGCCGATCTTGTAGCTGCTGGTCCGTACCGCTATACATCACCTTCCATCGAAACTGCAAACCAACGAAGGGTCATTTGATCAGTCAGTCAAGAACGCATGAGGCGTATCCGATAGTAGGCACATGGCAGTCCTCTGGCAATGGCCGCTCATGGCTAAACCCAGATGGCTGCGGAAGCAGGTTGTGGCTCTTGTCGAAGTGGACTTTCAAGCGTGGCTCTCGCCTTGATGTTTGCGTCATGAGGCAAACGCGTGGAAAGCATCGATATCAAGCGCCCTCATCATCCGGGTTGTCCCTGTTTTCCCATGTGCCCGAATCGCAAGCGGCCATTTTGACAATTGGTGAGCGCCCGCTTTGGGTCGATAGCCGCCGATCGTAGGCGGCCATCACTGCTGAGTGGTCAATTCGAATGCAAACAGAAGATCACGGACGACAGGCACTGATCAAGTGAGGTGCATATTCCCAGTTAGCCTGCCCGTAGCGTCTTGTTTAATTGCGCACACTCTTTGCGCGCAGCATCCCGCTGCTGATCCAGGTAAAGAGCCAGATCAGCCATGTGGACGCCTCGGGTGCTTTTCTGGCTCGGTTCAAGACGGGTGATGGGCAGCTTGATCTCCCCTGCTAGGTGAAACTGTGCATTAGAAGTGGAACGATCAAGCGGAGCGAGTCGGATGAGGTTGATCAAACCTCGGCATTTTGTTCTGTGTAGTAGGCGTAGCAAATGTGTTCGCCGTACGGATTTGTTAGTAGCCACTGGGGGTCTTCTGTCCACCAAACGACTCCGTGTGAGTAGCCACAGTCCATCACTTCCCGGAATCTCATCAGCCGACGACTAGCCTTTTCTTTGCTGTCGGAGGCTGAGCGGAGGTCGCCAAATCCTTTAATGATACGCGCCATACCGTCCACTATTTCCGGCAGGATTCGTGGTGCATCACGACCGATTTCAGCGAGTTCATGCAGCAGGACCGGGTCGCCTGAAAGCTCCAGTTCTTCATGGATCAAAAGAATATCGATCGGCTCCTGCCGACGGTAAAGTCGTTCGATGGCCATGAAAATCAGTCGATGTGTAGAGTTGCCAAACGAACCTGCATTTAGCTTTATCTGGTTGAGCAACACGGAGATCAGCGGGGCCTCTCCGTAGCGTCGAGGCTCAAGTCCCATTAAGACTAGCCAGCCGAGCAGATCGCGCTCGATTCCTTGAGCAGTGAGCTCCTGAAGTTCGGTCAAACCTTGGCATTTGCTATTGAGCACTTTTAGCGATCCTTGCAATTTCTATCCTGGGTGGCTGTCTTGCGTGGGGCAAAAATGGGGCAAACTGAGCGCCATTCCATGCCTCTCTATGCCTTTCAACCACTATTCGTGCAAAGGGCAAAAGTGCCGATTAGCCTTGTGGCTACGGGACTTTGGCCCTATGCATGTCAATACTCCAGCACAATCGGGGGTATGCTGGGAGACAGAGTCAGTCTCTCCCGATGGCGAGAGTGTGTGGGCCATCCGGCTTTAATAGATCTATGAGGTCATAGTAGGGGACTGAAACCGACCAGCGTCCGTCCGCATAGGAACTGACTTCATAGGGTGCGAATACGAACTGAAAGCCCTGACGGTCTATTGTGAAGCGCCGGAAGTTTTCAATATCAGGACCCGCGCCGCTATTGAACCACTCTATTTGCTTGGTGTCAGGCTTTTCGTTGTTTCTGGACCAGTATTCTCGACATAACTGTTTAACCACAATTTCGCTGAGTGCGCTTGATGCGGCTTTAAGGTCTGTAAAGAAGTCTTCAAGTTCGACTGTTGTAATTCTGTCTATAAGTGTGAAATTGTATGTTTCAAAGTGTGTGTTTGGGTGTGCTGCCCCAGCCCCGTACCAGCTGACATCGTAAGTCAAACTTAGGAAGGTCTCGCTTGCGTGCACTATTCCATAATTTTCCCATCGACCATCAGTGGCCATGGGTTCACCAGGAATTGGGAAAAGCTCTGGTTGTTGGTCCCCTGGCTTCTGCCTGGAAGCGATAAGATTTCGAACGGCGCGCCCGGAGAAATAGAGTGATAGTTCGTTGGCGGCTGTATTTAGTTTTGGGGACCTGAATTGGGGATATTTAATTTTGATGTCGTGCCCTGGTTGTCCAGGCCATTGCTCGTTGAAGAGCTCGTCGAATACTTGGAACGGTCCAGCTGTTATGCCGTTAGTTGTCTCAATGGACTGCTGCTCAGCAGCCGTTCTGAGAGAGGTCAGTACCTGTTCCCAAGCATGAGAGTCGCTCATGTCTATGTACTGGAGTCGTTGAGATATGGGTTGTGGTACTTCGCACTTGTCTAGAAGTAGTGGGATTGCATAGATGTCCGTTGGTTTTTTATATCGCAGGTTTTCTATGGCGTCATTAGCTTCCCTTTGGACAAAGCCTCGTTTGTCAACGCTTCGTTGGCTCATGAGTAGCAGAATTACATTGGCCTCTTTGAAAGCCTTGTCAATTTCAGCTTCCCAGTTTTGTCCGGGTAGTATATGAAGTTTGTCTATCCAGGGTTCGAAACCTTTATGCTTGAGTCGTTGATAGTAGTCCAGTGCAACTGATTGATCTTCCTTGGCATAGCTGACAAAAACTTTTAGCGTCATGTGTTGGCCCTATGATTTTGTTCTTCCATTGACTGATCATCCGTTCAGGGTGGGGAGACGTCACCAGATCGTTGTCGCCATCCTGCGATGGATTGGGCAACCACGCTATCTTCGGCATCGTAAGGCCGGTATCGCAAGTTTGGGGCCTTCTGGATAAGAGTGCTGAGGCGGTTGGTACGAAATTGGTACACGCTTTGAGTACGCGTGGCTAATGTCAGGAAAATAAAGGTGTTAAAGAAAGATATACCCATTCCCTAATCGGCGCAACGCTGAAACGGCGGGAGACATTCGCCCGCAAGCAGGCTGCTCAGCCTGGGTGAAGCGACGAGAGACCGAGTTGGCAGAGCCCGGCGCGATCGAGCGGGCCAACTGTGGTGGGCTAGCGGTCAAGGACATGATCGACCGCTAGCTGGTGGTAGCTGAGAATGCCTAACTGACGCTGGCCGTGGCTGGCTCACTGCGAAGAGCGGTCCAGGCTAAAGCAGCGATCCAGGCGACGGACACGCCGTAATTGAGTCGCTGGTACAGGCCAAACCCATGACCGTTACTGAATGCCTTGGCCATCATTGCAACAGTCGCGAGAGCAAGGATTACACACAGTTTTGCTAATGCGGCCCAGGAACTTTCGCTCAGCGAAAGTGCGATCAGGCGGCAGGCCCCCAATTAAAAGGAGTTTCTCGGGATATGGCTGTTCAACCGTGTCGGCAATCGCAACTACCACGTCAGTTTCGGGTTGAAATCAGATGCCCGCAGCTCTCAACTTTTGACCCATAGCAGATCGCTTCGAGTTTCTAAAGCAGCCAATGTGAGCTTGGGCTTTGTGTGTGCCGCTCAGGGCGTTAAGCTGCCATTGGCAATCCCGATTACCTTTCCCAAGAGGCAAACCTTTGTCTACAGATCCGCTCTGTCTCGTATGTATACCGACGCTTGTATCACTGTTAAAAGCGGCCGAAGATCGCAAAGGCACACTGCTCAGTGAGGCTGAGGTGCTTGAGATTCGAGATAATGCAACCGCGACAGCAGTGCCCTTCAGTGTCGCTTTAGCATTGGAGAAAGAACGGGGTTACGAAGACATAGCCCCAGAAGAATGCTGGAGTGAATGGCAGCGAGTACGCTCACTCATCTGAACAACAGAACCTGGTAGTTCGAAGCTAAAAACTCGCTAAACCTTGCCCCTGCGTCGACTCCCAAGCGAATCAGGACGTGCACGCATTCTCATGGCAACGATCAGGCCCCGCAAGAAGACCGACGGCAGCATCAGCCACACCGCTCAGACGATGAGCCTTGAAACGCGGTGGACTTATTGCGGCCAGGCCTCCACCAGAAAATCCCGCACCGCCTTGATCCGTGCACTTGCCCGCAGCGAGCGATGAGTACACAACCACACCTCCTGGGTCAGCCCGGGCATGTCCATCACCAGTTCCAGGGTCGGCGTCAGCTTGGCCGTGCGTTTTTCCACGATCCCCAGCCCGGCGCCTGCAATCACCCCGTCGTAGATGCCCAAGGTCTGGTTGCAGCGCAGCCACGGCGCAGGTGCGCCGTCGAGGCCTTGCCACCAGGTTTCCAGGTCCTGATCCATGCGCGACTCCTCCAGCCCGACGAAGTCCAGGTTGGCCCAATCCCGCGCTGCAATCGCCGGGCGGTGGCGGTCGAGGTACTGGCTGGCGCCGTACAGGGCAAACTCGATTTCGCCGAGGCGTTCGGCTGACAGGTCCTTGGTTTCCGGTTCGGTATAGCGCAGAGAAAGATCCGCTTCGCGCCGCGCCAGGTTCACCGGGTGCGGCGTGGTCAGCACCTCCATGTCCAGCAGTGGATGCCGCGGGCGAATCGGGGCCAGCAGGGCGATCACCAGGAATGACAGCCACTCGTCGGCGTTCACCCGTACCGTGCCTTCCACGCTCTCCGGCGAATCCGCCTCGCGCAGGATCTCGTTGGCCGCGCCCTCCATCTGCTCGGCGAAGCCTGAAATACGCTGGCCGAAGGCGGTGGGCAGGCAGCCGGTGGAGCTGCGCTCCAGGAGTTGCCCGCCGAGCTGTTCCTCCAGCGCATCGAGCCGCCGCGACAATGTGGCGGTACTCAGCCGCAGGCGCTGCGCCGCGCGTTTCAGATTGCCGGTACGGACCACGGCGAGCAGGACATGCAGGTTGTCCCATTCAAGGCGTTTCATATTTGCAACCACTACTTAGAATACTGGCTGTTGAGGTACGAAAATGTAGTGCATAAGCTGGCCGGGTTCAAACGTTTCCAGGAGTCATCCCATGACCACCGAAAAGACCCTGCTCACTCGTATCGTCCATGCGTTGGGCTTCGAATTCTTCGCCTTGCTGCTCTGCGCACCGATCATCGCCCTGGTGATGGACAAGCCGCTGATGAGCGCCGGGCTGCTGACCCTGGCGATCTCCGTGACCGCGACGGTGTGGAACATGCTCTACAGCTACCTGTTCGATCGCTTGCAGGTGCGCATGGGCTTCCAGCGCACGCCGCTGGTGCGGATCGCCCACGCCCTGGGCTTCGAAGGCGGGCTGATCCTCGCCGTGGTGCCGGCGGCGGCCTGGTGGCTGTCGATCGGGCTGGTGGAGGCGTTTCTGATGGAGGTGGGGTTGCTGGCGTTCCTGCTGCCGTATACCTACCTGTACAACCTGGGGTTCGACCGGCTGCTGGAGCAGCGGCGGGCCAAGGTCGGAAAGCTGGTGTGCAATTGAGGGCCTTGTCGCCGAGTGGGTGCCTCGGGCGCTCTCCTGGCTCGGTTCAAGTCGGGAGATGGGCCGCTTGATCTGCGCTGACAGTACCTTGCATTGAACTACGAGCGGCGTGAGGTGTGTGAAGTAGTCGGCGCGCACTTGCTTGAGCGAGATGATCGCCAGACCGTTGCAGCGCGCCCTCAATACGAAAGCCCTGTTCATGCACTTTTCTCGGTGGCTTGTTGAGCTCGGGCGGGCAGTTGGTTGCCGCGTGTGCGAGGAAAGCCACAGGCATTGCAGGTAGCCGCCATAGCGGGGCGCATGAAGGTCTGTAGCTGCTGGGCAATGTGCAAGACTTACCCTGCGTCGCCGCTTGACATTAACAAAACAATTGTTATGTTTTGTGTGTCGCAGCGATCAGCAGAAATGTGGTGGATGACGGTGAATTCGTGCTTCGGGCCTGTTAGATGCCGATCGGCTTGCACTCAGTACAACAAAAATGACGAGTAAATGGAGGCACGGAACTGAATGTCAAAGGCACTGATCATCGGCGCAACGGGTAATTTGACAGGATTGACCGCGGAACGGCTGTACCGAGCCTCGCCGGATAGCTTGCGGGTTGCAACCAGCCGGCCTGCAGGCCTCGAAACACTCGCTCAACGGTTCCCCGGCGCCGAGGTGGTGCTGGCAGATTGGAATGACGAAGCCAGTCTCGTTGCGGCGATGCAGGGGGTCAGCAGATTGCTCGTGGTGACACCTGACTTTTTCACGGATGAAAACGTCGCCACGTCGAACATCATCAGCGCGGCAAAGAAGGCCGGGTCGATCGAACTTGTGGTACGGCTCCTCTCGATACCGCCGGGGCTCACCGCCGACCAGCTGTCGCAGGAGTTTCTCGACACGCGCTGCGGTGCGAATTTGCACGTTATTGCCAAGCCGCTGCTCGACGCCAGCGGGCTTCCAGTCTGCTATGTCAATGTTCCGGCGTGGATCATGTTCAACCTCCATCTGTTCCTCGCAGCCGAGGTGAAACTGAGCCGGCGCATCGCCATGCCGGCCGCGACCCAGGCAAACCGGATGTGGGTATCGGAGCATGACATTGCCGATGTCATGGCGAAGATACTGTCTGAATCGGTGTCTCTCCACGTCGGGCGCGAATATGTGCTGACTTCGCCCCAGCGTTACGGCTATTCGGACGTTGCTGAAGTCTTCTCGGCAGTGCTTGAAGAAGACGTGACCTATGCGCAGGACGACGAGCCGCTGCGAAATCTGATGGGTGATGCCTACGAAACCTTGATGACCTATTTCCGGCACGAAACAAAGGCCTATGGCGCCGTGGTCCACAGCGAAACGCTTTCACAACTGCTGGGTCGGCCGCAGCAGACCTTGCACGACTACATCAAGATCAACAGGGAAGCGTTTCAGTGAGCTCGATGCCTGAGCCCGTACCTCCAGTGTGGCTGAAGCCTGGGCATCGAGAGCGGTAGGCGCTCGCATCCCGGCAGCGTCAATGGCAATAAGAATGAGAACGCCGGTTTGTTGGATAATGCTTGTGCGAGCAAATACATCTACAAGCCGGTGGCGCTCAGTTATCTCATTTTTGCCCCATCCGATCGACGACGCTCCTTCGCCTCGACAGCGATGACCTGATGGCCATTGGCTGCACCGGCAATGACTTGCCTTGGGCGTCCTGCTAGCATGCGGCCCCCGCAACGCGGACGGACCGCCTGCATGACCCGTATGGACACCGCCGATACATGATCCGCCACCTCGCATTGATTGCCCTGATGGCCGCCCTCGGCGGCTGCCAATCCATGGAAAACCTGGGCCAGAGCACTGCGCAATACATCAAGGCTGCTCGTAACCCGCCACCCCGTACGCCCATGGAGGCTTTCCTCGCCGAACTGCGCAACCCGTACGTGGCGCTCGGCACGTTCGACTACAGCCTCGGCGACGATCAAGCCAAGGCCTGCTACCGCGCCACCTACTCCCGAACCGCCCAGCCGGGCCAAGTGCGACAAGTCATGGCGGCCAGTGAACAAGGCCATGGCGCTTGCCAGCATGTGCTTGGAACGCTGTACGAAACCGGCAGTGGGGTGTCCTTGGACCTCGTCCGCGCCCGGGCGCTTTATGTGCAAGCAGCCCCGAACGACCCCTACGCCTACATCGAGTTGGGCCGTATGGCGCGTGACGGTGTGGGCGAGCCCGTCGACTTCGTCAGGGCACGTGACTTCTACAAACAGGCCGGCCCAGGGGGGGCGGTGGGCCTGGGTGGGCTGATGGAGCAGGGCAAGGGCGGGCCGCAGGATGTGCAAGGCGCCTTGAACCTGTACATGCAGGCCACCCGCAAGCACCGCGACCCCGCGTGGAAGGCCATGCGTACGCTGCAGGCCAAAGGCTTGCCACTGGATGCGGGGCAGGTGGAAAAGTACAACCGGCTCTGGCTCGAGGGGTTCATGAACATCCAGAGGGTGCAGATCAAAAGCATGCGGTCGTTCAGCGGCATCAGCCCGGCCGAGACGATGACGGTCAAGGTGTTGTACAGGTTCACGGCAGGGCAAACCCGCCCCACCGCTTACCTTGCACAGAGTAGCGGCGATCCGCAGGTTGATGGCGTCGTAGTGAGAGGCCTGGACAAGCTGCCGATGGAGGATCCATACCTGGTGCCCGAGGGTAAGAGTACCCCCGATTTTGTGGCCCCGGTGGTCATCCACCCCAGCGCCTTCGGCGGTTGAGCCGACCTGTCCACCGGCTACGCCGCCCCCTTAGGAGCCGGCCTTGCCGGCGAACAGGCCCGCCCAGGCAACAACGCCCTCAGTGCTGCATCCCCAGCTCCGCATCATCCATCAGCGCCTTGGCCAGCGCACTCAGGTAATACGCCGCCCAGAGCATCTGCGGCTTCTCCTCCATGATCCCGGTGATGGTCAGGTCGCGCACGCAGCCCATCAGCTCCGACGCCTGGTCGCGTGCGTGCTGGCAAGGGATGCCTGGCTCGATGCAGAACAGCGCGTCGGTCTGGCCTTCGCCCTGGTAGAACTTGGTCTTGCCCACGGTGGTGGGGTGTGGTCTGTGGTCATTGCTCAATCTCCCTGAAATGGTCGGTGCCTGGGAGGGCTCATTCGCCGGCAAGGCCGGCTCCTACAGGTGAACCGCAGCCCCCGTTGGAGCCGGCGTTGCCGGCGAACAGGGCCCATCCAGGCAGCCCATGACGAACGGCCTAATGCAACGTCCGAGGCTCCATCAGCGGCATCTGCACCTGAATCAACGCCGATTCGAGCAGTACCCGCAGCGCCTCCATCTCATGCATTGAAGCCATCATCAGCATCGAAGCCGGCGACCTGGGCTGCAGCAAAACAGCCTGATGCGCCACGGTCTGCGCGCACAGGGCGTACTCCGTGGCCTGGATGATCGTGTCTTCGAGGGAGTGGTGATTGTGGGGTGGATCGGGGACGATCTTTTGCATCACGATTTTCCTCAATGGTGCGACCACCTGCCTGCTGTCAAACAGAAGGGTGGCAGCTGTACGTGGGTTGACAGACCGGCGGAAATCGCAAAGTTCCGGCGCACGCAAGCGTGCCCGCACGTACAGCCGCCATTGAGGGCAAAGCCATACACGATTTACCGTCACAGCCTGTCAAAGCTGTATCGTTGATGTGCAACGACTCGCCGAGACTAGGGCCCAGGCAGGGCGACCGCAACGGGAAAAAGGCGGTGAAAGTATGTTTGGGAAATGGACTACAAGGAAGGGGGAAAGTCTGATTGCCGGCAATCTCGCTCTAGGGCGTCTTGAGCCCGGCGCAGGGCGCCGTACAGGGCAACTGCTACATACACACAACTTCCGCGCTACCACGTTGAACGCGGGCGTTGCCTTGTATGAAAGATACCCAGTATCTGTAGGCGGTCGCCTCGTACCCGATAGGGTATCAAGTAAGACCAGTTCGGTACTGCCCACTCCCGAGTGTTGCTGACTCGCCCCTCACGTCCCATGCTGGGAAACTGCGCAAGGTGATCAACGCTTGCAAAAATGGCGTCGGTGAAATCGTCAGCTGCCTTGGGGTTTTCCTGGGCAATGTAATTGGCTTCGTCTTCCAGGTTTCTGAGTGCTTTCTCCAGCCACTCAACCCGCATTCCGGCTCCAGCGTCGGGCACGCATTGCCGCGACTTGCTCATCACTTGCGAACTTACCTTGGTCGGCTTGCGCTACCGCCTGCTCGATCTGAAGGGTCAGCGTCTTTTCGTGTTCGATGTAGTCACGAAGAACGTCCATTGCCAGATAGCTTGCACTCTGGCCATTGGCCTTTGCGAGGTCCGCGAGTGAATCGGAAAGGTCTTCCGGAAGTTCCAGCGATAGGCCAGTCATGGCAACCTCGGTGTTAGTGAGTGCTGGTCATGTTACACCCTCAAGTCCACCAGCGAATCGACAGGTTGTCGCCATGTGTAAACACCCGCTCGCAAAGCGGTTAGCGCATATGCCATCGCCCAATAGCCGTTTCAGCACGTTCGTCTACCTTGCAACCCGCTGCATACCGCCGCGAACAACGCGAGCAGTGCGCCGATCCCCAGCCCACTCGGCAGCGCAGCGTCATTCGAAAAAACCGCAAACATCCCCCCCATAAC